>MBQZ01000042.1 GCA_002134785.1 Crenothrix sp. D3 | reverse complement strand
CACTCAATGTTCCTCCCTCTAAATTCAGTAGCAACTTGACTTCATTGAATAAATCTTCGCCATCATACGACTCTCGGTTCAAAAAACGATTCACGCTATCATGTGAAATGTTCATCACTTCTCCCAACCGACGACAACTGACATGGTTGGGTTCGCTCAATAAAAAACCAATGTACATCGATAAGTTGCAACGGGCTGTGCTTGGACGTGTTATGTTTCTTATCACGGGAAAATGGCTTTTTTAAAACTAATGGGGCTGTCCATTCTAAACTTTTATGCCCTGTCAATGCGTAACTTCTACACTCTTAAAAACTCTACACTTTCACCGTCTGAATAAATACCAATACGGTAGCGATAATCGAATTTAATACGGTAGAAACAAGGGTATCCAGATAATTATGTTATATGTGATAACTCATAAACTGAATTAACAGCTTGCGCTTCAACAATTATTTTTTTTATTTTTGCCAAAATACGTTGGTCGGTTATAGCTTGGGTATCTTTAACAAAGCGTTTGCTGATTTTTATATTCATTATGGCAAGCTATTAATAAAAGCAGTGGTTTCCTCTTCGGTTAAAAATTCGTTTTCATCTTTTGCTTCTTGACACGCTAAATATAATGCCAGTGTTTCTAATTTATCCGCTTGTTTTTGCATCAGCTCTTGCAAAAATTCTTGCTGAATATCATTCGGTAATGTTTCGTAAAGCACATATAAACTATGCGCTGCATTTGAGTTTTGTGCTTGCATTGTTATTCTCCTAAAATCAGTTGTTCAACGTGCTGTTTTGCTTGTGCCAATTCAGCGGCGGCTTGTTGTTGTAGCTGTTTGGCTTGTGTGCGTAACGCGCTGATGTGGTTGACGATTAGATTACTACGGCGTGTTTGGCTGTTTCTAATAAGATTTAGTCTTTAAATCTAATGCTTAATTGATGTTACGCATTGTCCACGAAAGGCACGAAAAAACAGTTATGAATTAAATCTGATTTCCTTCGATGGCGGTTAAATACAAGCCTCTTTTTCGTACATTTAGTATTTTTCGTAGATAGAAAAGAATTCCTGCGTAACATCATCAGTGCTTAAAATACAAATTAATTAACCTAACAATCACAGTTTTATGAATCGGCTTCAGTTCCGAATCATTTTCTATCGCGATTAAAAAACCGTTGATGCAATTTTGTAACGAAATGATAAGTCTGAGATAGTATTTTAACGTTGGAATCACACCATTTACGATGACTTGGCAACCATGAGTTTCTTTAATTTCGTTGACGATATTTTTAACAGCTTCTGCTTCAATAACTTGTCCACTCGAAAAAACACAGTAACGTTTTGGATTGTGTTTGTAGATTTTTTGCTGAACTTGTCGCATTAAATCTGCATTAATTGGCTTGTCCAATTTTATTTCAATCGCTTCAATCAGTTCGCCATTTTTGAATATCTCAATATCACCTGCTGTTTTTGAAGTTCTATCTGATGCGGTATGACTGCCCAGTTTGTTCAGTGTACAACCTTCGTAGCGTTTCAATTCGCCAATTAACTGCTGGAAAATACAGTGAAACGCAATAACGGGTAATTTTGAGCCTCCAGAATCTTTGTAATTGTAGCTAAAGCAAGCCTCCAAAAAGGCAATAATACTATCAATGGTAAAATTATCAGCATCATCAATTTTCGTAATTAACACTATGTCGCTTTTACTTTTTTGAATCACACAAAATAACAAGTACGTTAATAACGGGGTAGCGGTAGTCGGTTCATTTTCTACATAATCAAGAATCTGAAGAAAAGCCTGTTTTAGTTTCGTGTTGCTGATTTTGCCTTGGTAATCCAATGTGTAAGCGTAGGGCTGTTCGAGAGAACGAGTAAGCCAGCCACTTTCTGACATACAAGGCAATCCCAGTTTTCTCAACGTGGGCGTAATATATTTTGTGTCAATTGAGCGACCAGAAAAACCACCCACCATATTGCTTTGATGCAAACGAACATCTTGGCTAGGGTCAAGAATTTTATGCGTTAGTAATGTGACCAAAACTGTATAAACCCCTTTTTGATTTAAGGCGTGGTTGGCAATCAACTCAATCAACGTGCTGTGTTCTTCGCTCAATTCAGACGAAGTCAAACTCAAAGCTGAGTTGTTTATGCTTTTTAGTAATTCGCTGTGATTCATTTACACTCAAAAGTTGTTGGTTAAGTATTTGGGTGGCTAATTCAGTCACCATCGGAATACAAACAGAATTACCCACTTGTTTATAGGCTTCGGATTTACTTTCGGAAATTTTAAAATCTTCAGGAAAGCCCATAATCCGATAGCATTCTTTGATTGTTAGTTTTCTCACTGCATCTTTATTTGGAAGGTAAATAAAAAACCGTCCAGACGATTCTTGAGATGGAATTGTTGGATGTGTTCCTTGCACAGAATAAATGCGGTTGGGTTGTCGGTGTACGCGAGATAAATGCTCGGTATTTTCTCGAATGCCCGTTTTCCAAATCGCTTTATTGCGATAGCCAACAAACATCAATCCTGATTCTTTCTGCACAATTGGATTTTCAATCAATGTGTATTCGTCTTTATTCAAAAACTCAAAATCACCATCGTCATCATCTAAAAATGTTTCAAGCGATTCAGTTTGACTAAAATTGCACTTTGAAAAGTTAAACGGCTTTTCTTTTGTGGCAAAAATAATGATACGTTCACGATTTTGGGGCATCCCAAAATTCTTCGCATTTAACAACTTAAAGTTGACGTGATAGCCTAATTCTTCCAATGAATTCAAAATAACAGTTAGTGTGTTGCCGCTGTCGTGATGGATTAGATGCTTTACATTTTCTAATAAAATCACTTTCGGTTGCTTTGCATTGATAATTTCGCAAATATGGAAAAATAATGTTCCGCGTGTATCTTCAAATCCTCTTTTTTTGCCACAAATACTAAACGGTTGACAAGGAAAGCCCGCCGTTAATACATCATGATCTGGAATATCATTTAGTGGTATTTTTGTGACATCACATAACGGCGATTCACCAAAATTGTTTTGATAGGTCTTTTTGCAATAATCATTTATTTCTGATGACATTAAGCATTCAAAACCTGATTTTTCAAAGCCAATTCTGAAGCCACCAATTCCTGAAAATAAATCAATAAAGGTAGGTTGATTTTTCATAAATTTAAATTAATAAAGATGACTATAAAATTAAAATTGGTTAATTTCGGCATTTTTAATGCTCGAACCTTTTGTTTTGATGTAGATAAGTGATGTTTTTGCCGTCTTCGCTTAGTGCGATTAAGACTTTTTCTATGCCTTGTTGTATTAAGTCCATGAGGGTGTTGTGTCAGTAAGGTGAGTATGGGTTATTCTGTTAAATTTGTTTGATGATGGGTTTCGGCTACCGTCCCATTCTATTAACTGTGGAGTTTGTGCGGTGACGGAGTACAAGCCTAGGTTTGTACTCCGTGTATCAATTAAAGCGATTTACGCACCATCACACTCCGCCCTTTAATTTTGCCATTTTTTAAACACGTTAAGGCTTTATCAACACTGTCACGCGCAACAGCTACATAGGCGTGAGCATCAAAAATATCAATTTTGCCGACTTCACTGCCTGTAATACCGCCTGCACCTGTTAATGCACCCAATATGTCGCCTGCACGGATTTTATTTCTGCGTCCGTCATCTAGCCATAATGTCACCATTGGTGGCTGAAAGCGTTCTTCAAACTTAAGTTGAAATGGAGAAACTTCATCCCAGACACTGGTGGAATTTTGATAGTCTTCGATGGCTTTCACGCGGGGTAATTCGGCTTCGATGCACAAACTTAATGCTAAGCCTTTTTTACCTGCGCGTCCTGTACGTCCAATACGATGCACATAAATTTCAGCATCCCACGGTAATTCGTAATTAATCACCGCTTGTAAATCGTTAATATCTAAACCACGCGCAGCAACATCGGTGGCGACTAATACGGAACAGCTTTTGTTGGCGAATTTAACTAATACTTGATCGCGGTGTTTTTGTTCTAAATCGCCATGTAGAGCCTGCACAGAAAAGCCGCTATTTTCTAAGGCACTGGCGACATCGTGACAATCACGTTTGGTATTGCAAAATACCACGGTCGATTCAGGGCGGTGATAGGCTAATAAATAACCTAGCGCGTTGAGTCGGTGCGCTTTGGTGGTGGTATAAAAGCGTTGTTCTATATCGCTGTCATGGTGGCTGTGTTCAATGCTGATGGTCATCGGCTTGAATTGAAATTCCTGACTCATGGCGCGAATTTGATCGGAGTAAGTCGCGGAAAATAATAGCGTTTGTCGGTGATTAGGCGCGTAAGAAATCACGTCTTTTACCGCTTCTTCAAAACCCATATCCAGCATTCTATCGGCTTCGTCTAACACTAAGACTTTTAGATTACTCAAGCGCAAACTGCGTTTACGCAAATGTTCTTGTAAGCGGCCGGGTGTACCCACAACGATATGCACGCCATGTTCTAATGAACCTAATTGCGGGCCAAACGGTACACCGCCACATAAGGATAAGACTTTAATGTTTTGGGTAAACCGTGCCAAGCGGCGAATTTCTTTACACACTTGGTCGGCTAATTCACGCGTTGGACAAACGACTAAGGCTTGCACTCGAAAACTAGTAATATCTAAGCGCGACAACAAGCCAATGCCAAACGCGGCGGTTTTACCACTGCCTGTTTTAGCTTGGGCAATCACATCGTGACCTTCAAGAATATGCGGGAGACTTTCGGCTTGAATTGGGGTCATCTCGGTGTAACCCAAGGATTCAATATTTTCAAGCAGGGCAGGTTTTAACGGTAACGCGGAAAATTTAACGGAGGACATTAACAGACTCTTTAAGATTAACAAGAATGCCAACGCGCTGTCAGCATTACAATGGTTAATGATAACAGATAGTTGCGAGTTCGTTGGTTTCCGCACGTTAACTTCATTTTTTTAGTACGGTATTTAGTGATAGCTGAAATAACAAGAATATGCCAGAATGACGCACTTAACTCGTTTTATACTAATGGTGAGAATGATGACAAAAATCAACTATTTCCAGTCGAAATGCAGTCGTAACCATTTATTGGTCGTGAGTATCTGTCTCTTGTCTGGCTGCTCAGCAATGAGTACGCATAACGATGACAAAAGCGATATTTGCTACACATGGCGAAGTCAATTAAGAGAGTCAGAACATTATTATGCTCAATCCATTGCTGAAGGGGCAGCGATTGGTGGATTAAGCGGCGCGGGAATAGGTGCTGTCGCGGCGGCTATAAGCGGCGGGGACATTGGTACAGCTGCGTTGATAGGTGGTCTTAGTGGCGCGGTCGCAGGTGGTATAGGCGGATATTATAATGCCAAGCAGAAAGACATAGCGGATGAACAAGCGTTAGCCGCCTCAGTACGCAATGATATTCTTGCTTCCAATGGAGAAATTGACAGAACATCGATGGCATTTGCTAAATTGCGTGATTGCCGTTTTGCCGCTGCTGATCGTATCAAATCAGAATTTAAGGCAGGGCGCGTACCGCGTGATAAAGCCGTTAAACAACTCAACGAACTAAAAACCCAATTTGATGAGGATATTAAAATCGCTCAAGAGTTAGGCATGAAAATGGGTAGTCGATTGACTGAATTTCAAAATGCTAACAACCAGATTTTAGCTAAAGATCCGACTGCTAGGGCTGTTTTGGATGCTGAAAAAATCAGCATGATTCAAAATCAACCCATCGTAGTGCCAGAAAAAGAAGAAATCGCGCCTACTAAAAAGCAATCTAAAAAACATAAAAAAACAGTTCAGCCACCCGCGCCTACGGTCGTTAAGAAACCTGTTAATAAAACCCAAACACCTACGACTACAGCTACAGCCGCAAAAGCTCCCGCTGCTGTTGAAGTAGCACACGTTACAGAAAGCAATCAAATCAAACAAAAAGCCTTTGTTGACCAAATTGATAAAGCAAAAGCGCAAGCCAAAGTTGCTTTTTCCTTAGAAGGCACGGTCAGCTTAGCCGAACCAGAGACCCTGCTCTGTGGCCTCTAATCGTCGCTTATGGGCTTATCTCCTTGCCAGCTTTATTGGACTGGCAGGGTTGGGTGGGTTAGCCTTTTATTTGAATGCCCCCAATGAGATTACTCAGCTACCGTTCTATCAAAAATATTTCGGTGCAGCAGTTAATACCAGCGAAGTAACAACACCGTTATCCGCAGAGGTGGCTTCACCCGTCATGACGACTCCTGTTGTAACTACGCGCGATGTTACGACTAATGACACTTCAAAACCACTCGCTGCACCCGATGAAACGCCGATTCCAAGACCAGAAACTGGCTTACATACTGCCGCTATTAATCAAGTTGCGGTAACGCGTGATGGACGTTTACTCACTGCCTCCGATGATAAAACTGCCCGTTTGTGGCCGACTACCAACACAAGTGAGCCGCTAGTATTACGCGTCCCCATTGGTGCGCGTGGTGAAGGTACACTGTACACAGTCGCCACGTCACCCACTAAAAACAGTGCAGTAGTGGGTGGTTCAACAGGTATTGACTGGGATAGCGCGGGATCAGTGTATGGTTTCGATTTGGCAACGGGCAAAATGACGGGGCGTATCGCAGGTATTCAAGGCACAATTCGCGTATTAACCTATTCCCAAGAGGGTCGCTATCTTGCCATTGGTTCGGGTTCAGGTTGGCTACGCGTTATTGACATTGATGGTAAAGCAATGGCGATGGATGGTGCAGTTTGCCAAGATATGCTAGTGGCTGCTAAATTTTTACGCGATGGGCGTTTAGTCACTGCCTGTCTGGATGGAACGCTACAACTTTATGATGCAGGCTTTCACCCACAAGTCAGTTATAAATTTCCAGAACAACAACGACCTTGGCGTTTTGCAATTTCTCCACAAGAAGACAAAATTGCCGTGGGTTCGTTAGATACAGCAAAAATTACGATTTTTTCGTTAGCCGATTTAAAACCTGTCACTGAATTAACGGGCGACAGCAGTCAACGCGGTAATTTATCAGTGGTCGCGTGGATTGGCGATTCCGTATTTGGTGCAGGAACTTATGGCAACGCACAAGGTGAAAAATACCTGCGTGTGTGGAATACCAACACTCAACAAACCCGCGAACAGTTATTAGCCCAAGACACCGTCACCGATTTAACGCCGCTTCCCGATGGCAAATTGGCTTATGTGACTGCCGAGCCAGCTATTGGTATTTTTGATCCAAACACGACCGAAGTCACTACGCGTAAACGCACTATTGCTGATTTTAGAGATGCGTTTGAAGGTGTATTTGCCGTGTCAGAAGACGGCACTACGGTTGATTTTGGTCTGCAACAAAAAGGGCGAATGCCACTACGGTTCGATTTGACTCACAGAACGTTAGTGCATGAGTTTCCTTCGCGTAGTGATATGCACCACCCCGTCATTCCTACTGCGCTGACCCATTGGCGTAATGAAGCACACACTGCTTTAAATTCAACACCTATTGCCTTGGATCAAAACGAACAAAGCCGCTCAGTATCTAGCCTAAGTGACACTGACAGCACGGTGATTGGTGCTGATTTTTCCTTACAATATTGGCAAAAAGGCAAACTGATTTGGCACATTCCTGTGCCTAGCTCCGCGTGGGCAGTCAACTTAAGCAAAAATGGGCGATTCGCCTTAGCGGCGTTGGGTGATGGCACGCTGCGTTGGTACGATACAACCGATGGACGTGAGCTGTTGGCTTTATTGGTCAATACTGATGAACGCTGGATTGCTTGGACACCCGAAGGTTATTTTGACCACAGTGATGGTGCTGCGAGCATGATTGGCTACCATATTAATCAAGGCAAAAAAGATAGCCCAAAATTTGTATCCTCAGAGCAAATTCACGAACGCTTTTATCGTCCTGATTTAATTGGCAAGGCTATTTTAGAAAATGCACCAATACCTGTTGCTAGTGCCAGTGATGTAAAAACTGTGGTCGCTGAACATCACCCACCTTCAGTACGCTTAGTGTCTTGGTGTGTCGATAAACAATGTACTGATATAAATTCCGTTGATGAAATTCCAAAAACGCGCAGTGTCGATTCGGCAGAAGTCACGCTACGTTTCGCTTTAAAAGATGCAGGGGGTGGTATTGGCAACGTAGTTATACGTCGCAACAAAGCGACTGTTGATACCCGCACTTTACACAGTAGCGAACTAATTAAAAACCGCGCGTCTGAGTCTATTGTAGAAGAAAAAGTCTTGTTAGAACCGGGTGATAATCTAGTGACTGTGACGGCGTTTGATGCCGACCAAACGGTTGACGCGGGCGAAGCAATACGACTGCCTATTTTCTACAACACTGCCACACCCGACGCACCTACTTTATACATTGTCAGCATTGGTATCGACCAATATGCGGCCGCCGATAAACTGCAAAAATTAGAGAATGCGGTCAATGATGCTAACGGTATCATTACCATGATGCAGGATAACTCCAAAAATATATTCTCTATTGTTAAACCTATTGCACTATTAAACGAACAAGCGGTGCTTAATAAAATAAAGCAAACCTTGATTCAAATCGCCAAAGAATCAAAGCCAAATGATTTAGTGGTTTTATTTCTTGCAGGTCACGGCACTTCCATAGACGGACGGTATTATTTTCTACCTTATGATGCAAAATTAAATGGCAACAACATCAACGAAATCAACAAACAAATAAAAGCGACCTCACTTACGCAAAAAATGCTATCTGATTTACTCTCAGCCTTGCCAACATCACGCGTCGCAGTGCTGATAGATTCCTGTAAATCAGGGACTTTCGCTGCACTGGGTAGTGTTATGCAGCATTCTTCACAGGAACGGGCGTGGACAGGATCATTAGCGCAAAACACAGGTCGATTTGTCTTAGCGGGTACTAGCAATGAACAAGAAGCACTGGATGGTATTAATGGTCACGGTGTTTTCACGGCTGTGTTATTGGATGGCTTGAACGGTAAAGCAGATCAAGAGCTAGGCGGAAACCGTGATCAACGCATTAATATTGCCGAATTACTCGCTTATACTCGTCAACGTGTCCCAGAAGAAGCCCATAAAATTGATCCCACCCACGCTCAAAACGTCAGCGGATTTTTCGCGGGGTCTGAATTTTTTGATCTCTCAACTTCAACACAGCCTAAATGATATAGCTTTATACCCTTGCTCTTAGGGCTTTTGCTGCAAGCTGCTTGTGGAATACAAATCTAGTAGTTAGTCCATTGAGTTATGACGAGTTTCTGATTAAGGTTAAGCCGTTCGTGGTGAGCCTGTCGAACCATGAACGGTTTAACCGTACACCCTTCGGGGCGAACGGTTAAGCCCAGCCAGTAACTCCAAAGCCGTCAAAATAAAATAGACTGACTACTAGACTGAATTAAACTCAAGATTCTTTCAGGTAATTCCCCCTGAGTTTTGCCTTGCAAATAAGCACTAGCATCTTCATGCACTGTTGTCATAAACTGAATAAGCTGCATTTCGTGGCGCATTTTGTTTTCAAAACTGTCAGCTTCCCATAGCCTGTTTAATAGCTGTTTGGCGTGGTGATGAATGGTGAAAGCAACCGCTTCAGGTAGTTGTGGGTAGCTATTTTTTATCGAGTCTTTGAGCTTATCCAAAGCCACGAGATACTGCTGATAGTCTTTGATGTCTTGCTTGCATTTTATTTTGAGCAAAGCAAGTTCAGTGGTCTGTTGCGTTTGTAACAGACTAATGTCGTGTTCCAGTTGTACGCTTTTCTTTTTTAATTCATCGGCAAGCTGATTTTCTGCCAAAATTCGCGCGTGTTTAAGTTGTAATTGTCGCGCTTGGTTGTTGGTTTGCCAATGCAGTTTTTCATCTTTAATGGTGTGTAGCAGATTAACCGCTTTCAATACCCAGTGTTTAATAGTCATGACGGATTTTTTGCTGTAGTTGCACTAACGCCGCGCTGTCTTGTTGTTGGCAATAATAGCGGTTTTCTTGTTGTAATTGCTTGAGCGTTGTTTTGGGCAAGGTGTTTTTAAGGGCTTTTAGGTCTTGGTCGATGGCGTTGGATAACGCAGCTAAGTGTTGGCGATTATTACGGCGCAATAGTTGCTGTTTTTTTAGTTCGTGGACATAGTTAATATACACAGCGCGATAATGAAATAGCCGCTTAAGTCGCTGTTGTTCATTTTGAATAAATAACACCCGCCGCTGTCCGCGTTGTGTAGCTGAAAAGTAATCGTCAACTGTTTGGATGATTTGTTTGCCAATCAACAATAACCCCATCGTTAATAATAACGCAAACGCGCTCAACAATAAGCCCACGGCTAATTGGGTGATAAAGTCAGGCAGGATTGGCAGAGTTAATTCTGTTAATAAATCGGCTGATACCATCAAAATAAATGCACCAGCAATGAGTAACAGGGCAATACGAATAATCATTAAATAGATGGTATTTTTTAGTGACTTAGGTGCTTATTGTACCCAAGTTTTTGGCAAAACAAGCCGCTTAAGTGGATGTACGGTATAATTATCCGATGTTCATCTATTCCTACACATAAATAATGGCTCAGTTTTTTGAAGTTCATCCCAAAACCCCGCAACTGCGATTAATTCATCGTGCTGTTGAGATTCTTCGGCAAGGTGGCGTGATTGCCTATCCTACCGATTCGTCTTACGCGCTGGCGTGTCAGATCGGCGATAAACAAGCAATGGATAAAATACGGCGCATAAGACGGCTAGACGATAAGCATAATTTTACGCTGGTGTGTAAAGATTTGTCGCAAGTCGCGACCTTTACTAAAATCGGTAACGATGCCTATCGGTTGATTAAAACCTTAACCCCCGGCCCTTTTACCTTTATTTTGGATGCGACTCGCGAAGTGCCGCGTAGCTTACAACATCCTAAGAAAAAAACCATCGGTATTCGCATTCCCAATCATCCTGTTACTCAATTATTGTTGCAAGAATTTGGTGAAGCGTTATTTAGTTCGACGCTCATGTTACCGAATGAAACCGAAGCAATGACAGATCCTTTCGAGATTAAAGAAAAACTGGAGCATGAATTGGATTTAATCATTGATGCGGGCATTATTGAGTGTGAGCAAACCACGATTATTGAATTTTCCAGTGACGGCACAGAAATTATCAGACAGGGCAAAGGCATTGCGCCGATGTTGGATTAAATTAGGACACTGCAATCATGATGAATGAATTAAGTCTATTACAACGTATCGTCGTCTGGATATTACCCGTGGTGTTTGCCATTACCGTGCATGAAGTCGCGCACGGTTGGGTAGCAAAAAAATACGGTGATAATACCGCCGATACGCAGGGTCGATTAACCCTTAATCCCATTAAACACGTCGATTTAGTCGGAACAATTATTATTCCTGGTTTACTGTTAATCACGGGGACGGGGTTTATTTTCGGCTGGGCAAAACCTGTGCCAGTCGATCCGCGCAACTTTAAAAATCCCCGCGCAGATATGGCAATTGTTGCTTTAGCAGGCCCTGTATCCAATGTGCTAATGGCGATTGCGTGGGCATTAGTGGCGCGTGCAGGTGTCACTATCGGCTCAAGTGCGACACAAATTGCTGAACCGCTGATTTACACAGGTATTGCAGGTATTTCAATTAACTTAGTATTAGCGTTAATTAATTTATTACCGATTCCACCGTTAGATGGCAGCCGTATTTTGAGTGGATTATTACCTAATTATTGGGCATGGCAATACAATAAATTAGAACGGTTTGGTTTTATTATCCTTATTATTTTATTATCGACTAACGTGTTAGGTACAATTTTGGCGTATCCAATGTTCATTGCTCAGCAACTGTTTTTTTCCATTGCGGGTTTGTGATATAGCACAACAAGCATTAGTTATCCCTGATAGAACCCGATTCAAAACTTCACCTACCGACCAAAACCTCATGGGAAATTTATGACACAGCCACCGCGCAATAATGCACTTGATGATGCTCGCAATTTAATCAATTCTATTCAAGAAAAACTCAATCAACTTTATGCGGTTGCGCCCAGTTTGGAAGGCAATGATATTATTCAAGAACCTTTGTTTCGTAGTCATGCAGATTTTAAACAAGCCGCTGAAAAATTAGCATACCCTGCATTACGCATTGCAACCATAGGTACAACTTCGGCAGGTAAATCTACTTTAGTGAATGGTTTGATAGGTCGAAAAATCGCGCCTATGGATGCAGCTGAATTATCAGCGGGTATATTACATTTAGTGCATAGCCCGCAGTCACGCTTACAGATTCAGAAACCTGATAAAGGTGGGACATGGAAAGGCATGGATCAGAGCAATTGGGATGATAAAAGCATCTATGACCATGTGCGAGAGAATGTCTTTAAGGTTTACCACAAAGATAAAGAAACGCAGACGATTTCAGTTCCCGAAGTGCGTATTGAAGGCCCTTTATTACCTGCGGCTTGGACGGACTTGTTAAAATTGCCTGCTGGCGTTGGTATTGAAATATATGATTTGCCTGGTCTTAATTCTATTGCTGATAAAGATAATCTTAAGGTAATACAAGACCATCTTAAGCAGTGTTTTTCCTTAGTGGTAATGGATTATTCCCAAACCGATAGCTCGAATCGTAGCAAATTGCTTAAGCAAGTAAAAAAGGTAGTTGAAGCTTTAGGAGGAAAAACTGATGCGATGCTCTTTGTTTTGAATGGCGTAAATAAGCGTAATGAAACCGATGATCCACTAGATGACCGTGTAGCCGATTTTGCCCTCGCCATTCAAACAGAATTACGCTTACCAGAAACGCCAAAAATAATATCTATTAATGCACAGGCTTTATTTTATGCGCAATGCGCTTGGGGCTATAGCGATCCCACGACAGAACCAACAACTGACGCAGCTCTTCAAACTGAGCTACTCAAAAAGTTTAATGATGATTGTGCTAAATTCACAAAACAATATCAAAAAAAGGATATTGATGTTAAAAACTGGTTACGCGATATTGAAGATGCCATTGAAGAAAACAGCAGTTATCTACCCGCCGAACTAATCACAACGGAAAACTTACAGCAATGGTTTAAATGGTCATGGGAACACAGCGGCGGCTTAGCTTTATGGAGCGAATTACGTCAGCGTGTCAACGAACGCTTTGCTGAAATTGTCATTGCTCCTACTCTAATTCAACCATTAGCCAGTTTAGAGGTATTACTGACCACACTGGATAAATACAGCGAAACTCAACGCTTATCGGACAAAGATGCGGTAGAAAAGAAAAAACAAGAACTACAACAAAATTTTGAGGACTTACAAGGTTTTTTGGAACAAGAGAGTCAGGAATTTGAGGCGGAAATTCGCCAAAATATTCAGTTAATATCAAGCGCAATGGCAAGCGGCATAAAAACAGACATTGATGAAGCCATTGATTCATTGTTTGGTTTAGATTCGACAAACCCAGAGGCTGCCGAAGCTTTACGAACGATAGTTCGAGATATAAAATTCGATTTAACCGATACTTTAATTGTTCCTGTGCGAGATTACTATGGTGATGATTCTATTAGAGCTGAAGAACTAAAAGAAGCATTGAATAAAATATTATCACCAGAACCGCGTGATGCTATTGCAAGAGCTGCTGAGACCTATCAAAAGCGCGGTTTTTCAATAAATGGATACACTGGTAAAGCGCGTAAAGGCAGTGATGATGAAAAAAAACTAAAGGGTATTGAAAATGCCGCCCATAGTTTATTCAAGGCAATGCGAGAAGGCTTGACGGCTAGAGCGTCTTACACGCTACAAACTTATGATCACAGTATGCAGCAGTCACTGGATGTTTTGCTGGAGCGAGCCATTATCGATATTGAAAGTCGTATTCGCAAAGAGTTACCCGATAATGCGGAAGCATTATTGGCTATCTATCGACAAAAACGAGCTAATGTTGAATTTAATCCCTTACCCGATAATATTTTTGAATTACAAGAGACTAAAGCAGAAGAATTCACACAAGCTGAAAAAACAGGTGAATACGAAGTTCCTCATCAAGAAGGCAGTTGTTTCAAATCAACACGCATTGAAATAAAAGACAAAATTGAACAAATTGATTACGTTACACTTCAATTGCCCAATGTTAATCAAATGGCTGATATGTGGATGGAGGGTGTTAATCAAGCTGAAACTTTATTGTGGGATGCAGTGGGTAAATGGTTTGCTCAATCAGCATCTGAGCAAAATCGCTTATTTCAACAATCGCTTGAAGAAGCGCGAACGCATTTATTAGGGCTATTAAATCAACGCTTGGAACAAAGCGAATCTGAATATCAACGTAAACTTGTTGAAATTGAAGGTTTAGATGCGTTTTGTCACAGCATCAAAACAGATAAAGAGAACTTGAGAGCATCTGGCAACACCTCTGGTGCTAATAATGAGCCTGTTCAATAAGATAATTAATTTATTAAGAGAGTTTGAAATCATGAGTGAGGAAAATAATGATGATTGGTTTGACAAATTAATTAATGCTGTGCGTCAAGTAATTAACGCTGACCCGCAAAGTTTAAAAAGTTTGCTTTCAAATGAAAATGAATGGCAAGAATTTGCGAGTTACTTTGCTGAACAGAGCGAGGCATCCGATAAAAAATTAGATAGCATAGTTCGGGCTTTTAAAAGGCACGGGGATTCTAAAAATCATGTGGGTTCTAAAAGGCATGAAAAAACATTTTGTGAAAAATTAAAAATTAATGAAATAAATAGTGAACACACCTTTAAACAAATAAATTATTTACTTAGGCTGGCATCAAATTTAACAGCTTCTGATGAAAAAAATAGTTTTTCATATTCCATTGATGTCCCTAAAAATAACATGGCTTGGTTATTGACTCTAATCGCATATATTTATTCGACTGAAAATGAGCAATCATTTCAGGAGTTTGCAAAAAAATTTACAGAACTTACTCTCTCTTTACAGAAAAAAACCGACCAAATATCAAGCCCACAATTTGCCACATCGCCGCAAGTTAAAACTAACAACCAAGAAACAACTCAACAAACAAATATCGTTAATTCTAATCAGACCAAAAAAATGACGCTGATTTTAGTTTTTGGTCAAAGTCAAAAAACGATAATCAACGAAATTAAGAATAAAAGCCCGCTGGAACTTAATGACAGTGATTACACTGTGTTAGGAAATAAATGTGAATGGTTTTGGTATGGAAATAAAGAAAATAAGCCAGCCGAAATAGCTAAAAATGAACAAGATAATATGTGTTGGTTACAGTTTAATATAAACCTACCTAACGCACCAACAGCAGTAACTACTATGTTGAATATCAAAGATTTAATAAAAATAATAAAAAAACAGCCCAACGTCCTAATTGAAATAAAATCGAATGATACCGCTTTTAATCTGGATAACAAGGTCTTTACCAAATTATAAAATTTAAGGAATTACCCCATGAGTAATTGGCAAGAAACCTGTTCACAGCAACTCGTTCGTTTGGAAAAAACCGCCGTGTTAGCAGATAAACTAATGACACTGTGCAATAAAACACAGGCAGATATACCGCCCGAACTTATTAAAGCGATTCATGAAGAACGTCCGCGTTTAGAGCGGCAATTAGAACGTTTACGCGCTAACCGTTTTGAAGTGGCAGTGATTGGTTTGGAAAAAGCAGGCAAAAGTGCCTTGCTTAATGCGTGGTTAGGGCAAGAGATTTTACCGTCTGCTGCTGAGCGTTGTACTTATACCTCCACTGAAATATGGTCGGCACGGACAGAAGACGAGCAAGAATTGTGTATTGAATATTTTAGTCGTCAGGAAGTTGATGTTTTGCTGCAAGGTAAAAAAAGCGAAATGCAAAACTTTAAGCAAGGCTCGCGTGACTATGATGATATTGAAACCGATATTAACGAAACTGAATTTTATCTCACGCAAATATATGATTACGCTAAACAGGGAAGGACTACTCGCTCTTTTCGAGATATAAATGAAATCAGTGAGGATTTACAGCAAGCTGTTTTTAAAAATCGCGCTCAAGCGCGGGCAATTAAACGCATTCAGCTAAAAACAACTCGTTTACTCAGTGACCGTGACATTGTTTTTCACGATGTGCCAGGATTTGATTCACCTGTTGCTATGCACAAAACTCAAGCGGAACAAAAATTATCGGCGTGTGATGCGATTATTTACGCAAAAAAAATGGACAACCCTAACATTAACTCTCCTGAAAAAAATATGTTGCAGGTAGCAGATAGTGAAGACCCTCACACTAAAGTAGCAGATAAGGTGTTCGTGGTACTGACTAAATCGGATATGGCGCGTAATTCCGATGAATATATTGATTGGTTTAACAAGCATCGCAAAGATTGGCAAGGTGTACCTGAGCAACGGTTAGTTGCTGTTTGTGCTGCTGCTTACCTTGCAGATTTAGGTACAGGTTCAGTCGAAACTAATAAGTGTGGTCAACAATCTATTGATAACTTGGTTAAATTAAACATTGATGATGGTATAGATCGACTCAAGCAAGCAGTAAATTTTTACATTGACCACGAACGAGTTGATGTTTTGCGTAACCGTTGCGATAAGTTAGAGAATGCGGTTAAACAACAAACTAAGCAAGTATTTGAATTATTAGATCCTATTTATAGTAAAACCCTTGACAACAATACTGACGAAGAAGATTTATACGGTGTGGATTTTGGCGATTGGTGGGGAAATGAGTGGTCAGTAATCAAGGAACAGTTTGAAAACTGGTATCAAAATACTATTGAAGCTCGAAAAGGTACTGATGGTTTTGCTGGTGAACACCCAAAATTAACTGAGCTACACCATGCTTATAATGAGCAAGTAAAAAATTTGTTTGCTAATTTACCAACTGCAAAATTAGAAACAATGGAATCAACTTATAACGCAGCAATTAAGTTAGCTGAAAATTCAAGGCGTGGTAACGAAGCGATTCGTAAAAAACTATACACTGAAATTCAAAAAGAATTGCAAGAACAATTGCCCAAACAATTAACCATCTCACTTAAAACGATGAGGGATGAGATTGTCAAAAAAGCCAAGGAAAGTTTATTTAACATTGAAGGTGTTGACAAAATTTTATTGGAAAACCTAGCAAGTGTAGAACAACTTGATCGTTGTTTTGAAGCACTGTTGTTACGTTTTGGACGAGTAGCAGTAGATGTACTTATTGAAACGCCCCTGCATGAGCGATCTCGCCTATTACAAAAATATAAGCCTGAAATACACACACTAGAAGCGTTTTATCGTGGTTCTGACAAAGAGACTAACGGTAATTTAACTGATTATCTTCGTATTGGCTTGTGGGTAATGAAAGAAGCCAGTGCGATGGGTGTTGTTCCACCTGCTATTGGTATTGCTATCAAAAGCACAGAAAAATGGGATCCTTTCAATAATAAAACGTTTACAAATTCATTGACTACCAGTGAAATCTACGAACCTCAAAATTTTTCGGAGGTCGTGAAGGAAATTAACTGCGATTTAATGGCGTTACAAAATTATCTGCAAAATAGTGTATTTCATGCTGCTGGTTTTATTATTTACTCCAAACAAGAATTACAGCGTATTCGTGAACGATTTATTGATTTAGAAGACAGGCAGCGACGCTGGGATACTGAGGTTCGTCGTGAAGCTAAACGCCATAATCCAAACATTCCCTTTAAAATCGACAACCGTATTCAAGATTTTAGATTGCAGCGTGAAATAGCTTTGGAAATCAAAGAAATTAGAGACTATTTATAAATGGATGCAGTTGCGATACTCCCAACATTGGCAACGGTCAACGGTACAATAGTTCATAAATTACCCGAAGACCTCTATATTCCACCTGACGCACTGGAAGTGCTGTTGGATACCTTTGAAGGCCCGCTGGATTTATTGCTGTATTTAATCAGAAGGCAAAATATGGATATTGTTAATATTCCGATTGCCCAAATTACTCAACAATATATCGCCTATATTCAACTCATGGGCTTATTAAATCTGGATATGGCAGCCGAATATTTATTGATGGCAGCATTGTTAGCGGAAATAAAATCCAGACTATTATTGCCCAGACAAACTGACGTTGAAATCGAGGATGAAGACCCACGCGCCACACTGATTCGCCGCTTGCAAGAGTATGAAATCATTAAAAATGCCGCTGAACAAATCAATGAGTTGCCGCGCATGGAGCGGGAATTATTCAGCACGTTGGTCGATGTGTCGGCGTTAAGCGTGACACAACCTTTGCCTGAATTGCCGCTACACGATTTATTATTGGCGTTTAAAGCCGTGCTAACCCGCGTAGATCAACACAGTCACCACCAAATAACCAAAGACCCGTTATCGGTTCGTGAACGCATGACATTTATTTTAGAACACTTGAAAAACGTCGATAGCTGTATTTTTTCAGCCCTTTTTAGCCAACAAGAAGGGCGGGCAGGTGTCGTTGTGAGCTTTTTGGCAATTCTTGAACTAGGCAAAGAAAGTCTTATCGAAATCACTCAAGCTGAACCTTACAGCGAATTGCGCGTTAAAGCCGCTTAATCATGGATATAAAACACATAGTAGAAGCTATTTTATTTGCCGCCCATCGTCCGATGACGTGCAAACAAATCCAACAGGTTTTTCCTGAGCTAGAACAGCCAGAACTCGCTGATATAGAAGCAGTAATTGTAGCCATCACCGCTGATTATCAACCGCGCCCCATTGAATTAAAACTGGTTGCCAGCGGCTATCGTTTTCAAGTCAAAGCCGAATTATCACACTGGGTCGCGCGTTTATTTGAAGAAAAGCCGCCCAAATATTCCCGCGCCTTGATGGAAACACTTGCTATTATTGCTTATCGACAACCCGTAACGCGTGGCGACATTGAAGATATACGCGGCGTGAGCGTCAGTTCCAGTATCATACAAACCTTATTGGAACGCGAATGGATTAAAGTTATCGGACAAAAACCCGTTCCCGGCCGTCCCAGTTTATATGGCACCAGTAAACAATTTTTAGATTATTTTAATCTAAGCACCCTATCCGAACTCCCGACTTTAGCAGCCATTCATGCGCTGAATGAGTCGAACATTGATAACCCAACAACACAGGTAAACCGTGAAAACCCCCAAACAACAGCGTAAGCAAAAAGTAGAACCTAAAAACCCCAAACTCAACAAACCCGCACCCACTGTCACAGAAAAACCAGTAGCAAAGATTGTCGAGCAACCCAAAATAAGTTCAGGTGAACGTATTCAAAAAGTGCTGGCGCGTGGTGGTATCGCCTCACGTCGCGAAATTGAACGTTGGATAGGTGAAGGTCGCATTAAAGTCAACGGCGCGACTGTTACTCAAGGCGTAAAGTTAGCAATCGGCGATTATCTACAAATTAACGACCGCGTTGTGCATTGGGAAAAATTTGCCGAACAACCTACTCGCGTGTTGTTGTATCACAAAGCCACGGGCGAAGTGGTTACGCGTAATGATCCAGAAAATCGCCCTGTAATTTTTAAAAACTTACCCCAACTGGAAACTGCCCGTTGGATTGCTGTCGGTCGTTTAGACATCAATACCTCAGGCTTATTATTAGTCACCAACAACGGCGAATTAGCGAATCGCTTAATGCACCCGTCTACCGAAGTCGAACGCGAATACGCAGTGCGTATTTTGGGTAACGTTCCCGATGCCACGCTGGAAAAGTTAAAAACAGGCGTAGCACTGGAAGACGGTATTGCCAAATTTGATGAAATTCATTTTGCAGGCGGCGAAGGCGCGAATAAATGGTACAACGTCATTGTCAGCGAAGGACGTAACCGTTTGGTTAGACGTTTATGGGAATCACAAACCCTGCTCACTGTTAGCCGTTTAATCCGTGTACGTTACGGGCCAATCGTATTACCCGAAGGCTTAAGAACCAGCCGTTTTTATGAACTTACCGACAAAGAATTGGATCTACTGTTTGAATACGCAGGGCTGGCAAAAGAAAAACACGTTGCCGTTAAACCAGAGTCTAAAGGTCAGCAAGGGCGCAGACGGTAGGGTGAACAATTAAGCCGTTTATGGTTCGACACGCTCACCACGAACGGATTAATCTTAATCAGAAACTCGTCATAACTAAATGGACTGACTACTAAGCGTAAGCTTCAAAGATGTCGCGGAATAAGTGTTGATTGTGTTTGAATATCTCAAAAATAGCAGGATCGAAATGTTCAGCCTGAGTGCGTCCGTCCCCGTAGGTAATAATGCTTAGCGTTTTTTCATGGTTAAAAGCTGGTTTATAAGAGCGTTTGCTACGCAATGCGTCGTAGACATCACCAATATTCACAATACGCGCCGCTAATGGAATCGCCTCGCCTCGTTTGTTATTGGGATAACCGCTCCCGTCCCAGCGTTCATGATGATTGAGGGCGATTTCTGAACCCATTTTCAAATAAGGTGACTGACTATTTCCTAAAATTTCCGCGCCTATTGTGGTGTGCGTTTGCATAATTTGCCATTCATTGTTTGTAAAGCTACTGGGTTTGAGCAGAATATGGTCGGGAATACCAATTTTGCCAATATCGTGCATTGGGCTGGCAAAAAAAATATTTTCTACAAAATCGCTGTCCATACCTAGCAGTGTGGCAATCTCGCGGCTGTAATAGCTAATGCGTTGCACATGCGCCCCTGTATCTTCATCTTTATTTTCAGCCGCCCGTGTCATGGTGAAAATGGTTTCTAAATAGCTTGCTTGCAGTGTAGCGGTTCGTTCACACACCAATTGCTCTAGCTTTTGGTTGTAATGCTGTAATTGTTTGTGCAGTAGACGCACTTCTAACATATTGGCAACCCGTGCCAGCACTTCGGGTATTTCAAAGGGTTTGCTAATAAAATCTTTCGCACCTGCGTTGAAGGCACGCTGTTTGTGGTCGGGTTGCGCAGTAATCACTAACACAGGCAAATAGCCGCCCGTCTCAATGGTTTTGAGGTTTTCCATGATCTCAAAGCCGTCCATTACTGGCATTTGTAAATCCAATAAAATCAAATCGTAATCATGTTCACGGTGCAATTCACACACTTCCAACGACTGTGTGGTGGAGCTAATACCCACATAACCCGCGTTATGTAATATGCGCTCAAGCAAGGTAACGTTGACTTGTTGGTCATCGACAATTAAAATTTTTCCCTGAAGAATATCGAATGAATTAATCATAAATTTACTATTGTGTTTAATTGAAATGAGCGATAACGCTGTCTTGTTAGGGGTAGTTAGTTTTTTATAAATTCGAATGCAGCATTTAACGCGTCCATAAACTCATTTATCTTAATGGGTTTGGTGATATAGCTAAAGCAGTATAATTTGATTATTTTAAATTAGATGACATATTCAGCCGATTTCCGCCAAAAAGTATTGGCGATTAAAGAACAAGAAGGGTTAACACAAGCGGAAGCGGCAGAGCGTTTTGG
>MBQZ01000041.1 GCA_002134785.1 Crenothrix sp. D3 | reverse complement strand
TGTTTGTTGAGTTTGTCCTCGGTATAAATCCCCGCTTTGCTGGCATCGGCTTTGAAAAAACTGCCATCCACCGCGACTTCTTCGCCACCCAACAGTGCCAGTT
Source organism: Crenothrix sp. D3 (assembly GCA_002134785.1). GTDB lineage: Bacteria > Pseudomonadota > Gammaproteobacteria > Methylococcales > Methylomonadaceae > UBA4132. The sequence continues at coordinate 22,384 of MBQZ01000041.1, read as the reverse complement.
CTTTGCACAGCAAGATGAAATCACGGTTAGCGGCTTTCAAAGCACTGCTATTATCTTTGCGAAAGTTGGCAATGCTTTTGTAGCAAGGACGCAAGCCTTCTATCAGCCAGATCACTTCCAGATTACGCTGGGTCTCGCTTTCCAGTTTGCGACTGCTACGAATACCCTGAAGATAGCCGTATAAATACAGTTTTAACATCGCTAGTGGATTGTAAGGTGGTTGTCCTGCTTGGGTGATACCTTGAACATAGTTAACGCCAATACTTTGAATGTCCAAGGTATTAACATAAGCATCAATCGCTCGAACACTGTTATTTTCGCTCACAAATTCTTCGACCCGCAGGGGCAGTAGCATATCTTGGTGACGATTCAGGGTCTGTTGATAACGGCGACTGGTCATGGTGTTTTTTTATCAAGCTGTTTTATTAGTCAGGGTATTATACAGGCTTGGGGAGTGAATACTTTCACAGTCTCTATCGCTCTGCCCAACCCAAGGGCTAGATTTCGCTATGCTACATCTAGGCTATTTGCTAATTCAAATTTTCAGCGGCAAAGTTATCTATGAAATCAAGAAGCTTATAAATATCAGTGTATGGATTCCATTGATAAGGTTTGGTTTGTGAAGCGTTCGCACTCTGCTCAGTAAGTGCGTTCATCTTTTTTGCCCGTCTCCGCGCCAGTTCTATATCTCCTTTGGTAAAAATGCTAAAAATAGACATATCCCCTTTATCATAATCAAGCATTTTTCTTTCTTTACACTTGGTTCGTAATGCGCTGCTACTTCTTAAATCATCGTAATTATTGTATTGTGCTGTAACATCTTGAAAATGCAATAGTAACCATACTTCGAAACAGACATTAGAAAGGGCAACAAAAATACCTTTGCTTTCGGCACGATCATAGGCAGTAGCATGAAATTTATCAGCATATTTCTGTTCTGACTCACGGTCATAAACAACCCAAAAGACATCTCCATCAGGAAATTCTTTTTGTGCCTTCATAGCCACACTGACTAATTGCACAGGCGTATTCTTTTCGGTGGGTTCGATTTTTATGACTTTTAATAAACGCCGATTAGTAGGAAAGAATGTGTCAAGATAGCCATTAAGATAATTTGGTTCTGTTTTTGTGCCTTCACAATAAATATGTAAAATCGGCTTTAAATTTTTGGTGGGTCTAGTAATCTTTTTGGGCATTGACATCACCAGTCGCATTAAATAAATCAACAATACCTTGATAATTAATCACTGGAACAGCTCCAAAACGACCTTCGGCATACCATTGATTAAAGGGGCTTTGCGGCTTGATTTTATTTTTGTCAAAATCGTCTAACGAATAAAATTTGGTCACGCCCTGTTGTTTTTCGGTAAACCAAATTTGATCACGCCTTAACAATTCTGCTGACATCAGATTGATGTTATGGGTAGAAAAAATAAGCTGGGCGTTGCCTTTGTTGATACGAGTATCGCTAAACAGCTTGATAATTAGCTCTGCCATGAACGGGTGCATATTGTTATCTAGTTCATCCATGATTAGCACACCACCCTCCAATAAGGTTTCAAAAATAAGCGGAGCTAAGTGAAATAACTTTCGAGTTCCCGCTGATTCTTTTTTTTCATCAAATGGCTCACTATTCCCTGTTTCTGTTGAGTGCAAAAATAAGGGCTTATACTTTCTATCGTTTAGAAAACGTAATTTGATGTCATCAGGAATGTCATCAGGTAGTGTAGTCATGTCCGCATCAACATCTGCATCTGTTCTTTCTTGAACACTAATATTCAAAATGCCAGTATCGACTAATGTCAAAAGTTTGGCGACTTTTTTCACTAGCTCTATGTCTTCAAGCCAATTTAGTTTAGAAACCCGTTGATTAACGCCTAGGTGTAACAGATTTTTTCTGAAGTAGTTGTAAACATCACGAATCATTTTGGGTGTATCGGCACTATCTCCAGCTTTAGACAAATAAGCATTATTAGCAAAAAAAGGTAGGCGTTTTTTACCGCCTTTATATAAGCTACCAAAAGGAATTGTTTGCCAAGTATCTTCAACACCTCGATTAAATATCTTTGCTTCTTGACCAGATGGGTAAAAAACCAAACTTTCTTCAACTATTTCGCGTGCTGTAAACGCTACACAATAGCGATAACGGACAGCTTTAGTTTGTACATTTTCTTCACTTGGCACAAAAAACTCTACTTCAAAGCGAGTAGGTAACAGCTTGCTATCTTCTGCCAATAGATAAGGTTCATGAATAATAGATTCCCCTTCTTTTAAGTCACCAGAACGTACCACAATGTACTGCAAAGCATTAAATGCAAGTAATAAGTTAGATTTTCCTGACGCATTAGCACCATACAAGCCAGCTGACTTTAATACTCCAATTTTATCACTCGCAGGATAACTAATATTTTCTGGTAAATGAGACCCTGCTATTTGCACATACAGGCTAAAAGTTTGTTCGTCTTTGATAGAGCGAAAATTGCTAACAGTGAAATCGACAATCATAATTTATGTATTATTTTGGCTGTTTTTACTTAAAAGTTGATAAAAACTATCATTTCAATAGATAAGTGTCAATTTAAAACTGGCTATAGCTACCTCGCCAAAACTAAATTTCTATAAATCCGACTACTGGAAATTAACTCGTAAACCCGTAAGACGGGAATAGCTGGTAAGGCGCAATAGGCGGTAGCCGTGCGTCATACATGAATAAACATCATACGGCGTATTACGCAGCTAACGCACAATAAAATGATAACGTTCGCACTGAGCCTGTCGAAGCCTGTCATGAGTTTGTCGAATGGTGTGAGCGTGGTTCGACAAGCTCACCACGAACGGTTTTGTAATCATTTTATTAGCGGTTAGCTATACGCCCTACAATCTGTCAATCCGTAAGATAGGTAGAGCAATAGCAAAACCCATTACATTTAAGCATCCATTATGTTGAGTTTCGGCTATATTACCTCTATCCAACCTATGCGCTAAGGTATCGACGGACTCAGCGCGAACGGTTTTTTAATAGTTACAATTAAAAAAGGAACAACTATGAATCTTACCCTGATTGCCTTATTAACAGCTGCTGGATTGTTCTTTGGTGTGTTGCTGTTTCTTGAAATTGGACGACGTATCGGTATTGCCAGAATCGCACACAATCCTGACGGTTTAGCCAAGGGAGGCGGTGCAGCAGAAGGCGCGGTATTCGCTTTATTAGGGCTACTCATCGCCTTTACCTTTTCAGGTGCAACATCAAGATTTGAAGACCGCCGCCACTTGATTACCGAAGAAGCCAACGACATCGGCACGGCTTACTTACGCGTTGATTTATTACCCAGTGACGCACAACCTGAAATACGCGAGCTATTTCGCCGCTATGTGGACTTACGCGTAAGCACTTATCTAAGACTAAAGAATAACGCTGACACACAAGTGAAATTAGCAGAAACAGCAGTATTGCAAGGCGATATTTGGACAAAAGCATTAACCGCTAGCCGAAGACCCGAAGCCGCCGCCCCTGCCACCATGCTTCTGCTTCCCGCACTGAATGCCATGATTGACATTACCACCACCCGAATGTCAGCAACGCAAAATCACCCGCCATTGATTATCTTTTTCTTATTGATAGGGCTAATCTTTTTAAGTGCGTTGCTGGTTGGCTATGACGCAGCGGATAACAAAAAACGCAACTGGCTGCACCCCGTCATTTTTGCAAGTATTATGTCATTCACGGTGTATGTCATTATAGACATTGAGTTCCCTCGTCTTGGGCTGATTCGCATTGATACTGCCGATCAGGTGCTGGTCGAATTACGCAACAGCATGAAATAAATTTAAAAGATATATAGTCAGCTACTTAATTAGTTGCTCAACTTAAATAAACCACGAAGAACAAAACGTGTTTGCTTGGTGTTCTTCGTGGCTTCGTTACTAATCGCCAGCAATTTGCCGATAAGCCCCACGGTAATATAACAACGGCTCACCTGAACGGCATTCAACCGCTTGCACTTCACCGATAATAATCCAATGTGTACCTGCGCGGACTTTCTCAACCACTTTACAATCTAGCGACATCAAGCTGTTATTTAACAACGGTGCGCCTGTGATACCCGCTGACCAACCCGCATTTTCAAAGCGTTGTTCTTGACTGCTACCACCTGCAAATTGATTAGAGGTTGATTCTTGCCCCGCCATTAAGATATTCACTGCAAAACACTGGCTTTCATCAATACCATCGCCTGTATCGGCAGCATCATTAATACACACCAACACTTGCGGCGGGTTAACAGACACACTCGAAAATGCAGTGACGGTCATGCCCTGCACACCGAATTTTTCTGATTGCGTCGTCACCACCGTGACTCCACTCGCCCACAATTGCAACGCATTTTTAAACTCATCCACACTCACGGTCATTCGTATTTCTCCAGATAATTAATTTTGTTGTTGGGTTGATAAACCGTCTTTACTCCACGCCATTATGCCACCATCCATGCTCTGCACTTTAGAAAATCCAGCCGATTTCAAAATTTCTAAGGCTTTAAGCGAACGTTTACCACTTTTGCATTGGGTAATAACATCCGAGTTTTTATATTGTTGCAACTCCGCCAAATGACTCTCTAATTGAGCTAAGGGAATATGAATCGCCCCAGCAATATGCCCCTCATTCCACTCACTGTCTTCCCGCACATCGACAATCACCGCTTTTTTCTCCGCTGTTAGTGTAGCCGCTTCTTTCGGACTAATTAACTCACTATCCGCCTGAGCAAAAGAACTATAGCCCATTAATAAACAAATACTTAACATAAAACCTTTCATAACATACTCCTAAATAATATTTAAAATTTAAAGCCAATTATCATCATTGGCAAATTTACTTTTCAAAAATTCACCCTGCGCAATTAATGCGTCTGCATCTTTGCTATTAACACTGATAAGAATTTGCTCGATTTGTTCATTTAAAAGTGTTAATTGTTCAATTAACACTTCTTGTGAAGTTTTGCCATTACGCATTTTGTGCATTCTGGCAAACGCAGGCGGCAATTCTAAATAAGTTGTCAACATTTCGGGTAAATAATCTGTCACAGTTTGTTTAACAACGTGTAAATCATAATCACCTGAATTCATTTCATTTAAACGTGGTGACAACATTAAAATATTATCTTTTATATTAATCACCTTTGTTAATTCAGGTTGCGCAACGCGCTTGCTGATTTTTTTTATTAAATCTTCTAGCATTGCTTGCAAGTCACGCCCAGATAACTCTCTGCTGTATTGATTGTGTAATACTTCGGTTTTGGGTGCTATTAAATAACCGCAGATATATAAAGCGGGTACGATACCTATCAAAATAGGATTTCTAAGAATAAAAAAAGTAACTAAACCTATCAAACCCCAAATACAAGCAACAATATTCGGAGTGCTGTATAAAAATAATAACAACGACCGATTTGCCATAGTTATTGATACCCTCTGATTTGTTTAAAGGCTTGTGCTAACGAACTTTTCCGACTATCAAACATTTTTCCGCCTGTTAAATTAGCCAGATTTTGCATTTCATCAGGATTCGCATCACCAAATAAAATAGGGAAGGTGCGAATACCCGCGACATAATCCGATTCTTTTACATAAAACGCATTAAAATCTTCATATTTAATACCGTCTTGATTTAAACCATCGGTCATTAATACAATAGAATAAAAGCGATTAGGATCAGATTTTTTAGCAACTCGCGCTTGTTGATAAGCCGTTTGTAAGGCGGTAAAAATCGCTGTACCACCACCGACCTGCATACTGGTGACATATTGTTTTATGTCTTGTAATGCAGCCCCATTTTTATCAATATCAAATTCGCGGGTTTCTATCACAGAATTATTAAAAGTAATCAGTGTGACTTTTTCACGATTTCTAAATCGGGCAAATTGTCCTGTAATTGTTGCATCATCTCCTGTTAAATTATTCATCGCTTGTTTTAATGCGTCAATTCTATCGCCTTCCATAGAGCCGCTTAAATCTAATACAAAAAATGAATGACTGGGTTTGCGTCTGTCATTTAAATAGGCGAATAATATTTCATTCACCGTAGCGATATTATTAGGAAACGGTAAATCCATTAAATAGCCTTTAGGAAATTGCGTTCCTAATGCCACGTCTGCATTCACAGGACGGCGGTCGGTATTGGTCATCATCCATGTTTGAAATTCAACGGATTTTAAATAATCAACAACTTTTTGATAATCAGCCGCTTTGTCTTTATTTAATAAAATAAACGGATAATCAGCGGTGACTGTGCCTTCTTTTGGATACAATAAAACTAATTTTTCAGTTAATGCAGGATTACGGTTTAATTTTAATAACTCAGATTCATAATTAAATATGCCGTCCAGTTTTATTTGATCGCGTAAAAAACTGTCTGATAAAAAACCCGAACTACCCGCTGTTAAGGTATGTCCACTGAAAAAACTTTTTAGTTTTTCAGCATCCACATCTTGCGCGGTAATGGCATCGCCTTTATTCGCGAAAGCCGCTTGCACACTCATCACGGTAGAAAACCCAGAGTTTGAAGCCGTTGGATCCGTCATGGCATATTTCAATTCACCTGCTTTTACTTTTGCAGCAATATCCGTCCAAGTAATATTAGGATTATTCGTCCAACCCCATTTTTTCGCTAAACTTTCTTTTACCGCTGGAATAACAGGTGAAATACCGATTTTATCCTGCGCTTGAATTAATTTTTTATCGGCTTGTAATAAGCTCAAATACTTAGCATGAGAAAACCACGCACTATCGAATGGCTCTTGTTGCGCAGTTATTTTTTCTGCACCGTCTAATGTACCGATATATTCAATTTGTAGCTGTACACCTGTTTTTTGTTTAATGGTTTCCAGCATCGGTTCTATATCTTTTAATTCAGAACCTGCAATAACTTTTAATACGGCACTGTTATCAGATGCCGTTGTTTTTTCATCCGTCGCGTTATTATCGCAAGCGGCTAATACTATTAATAAGCCAAAACAGCCTGTTAATAATAAAGTGCGTAGTAATTTCATTATGAATTCCTCATTATTTTTATCTAGGTATATTCTAGTTCCCACGCGCTGCGTGGGAATTCATTCCAGACCGCGCTGCGGTCTGTGCAACGCGGCGCGTTGCAACTGCATTCCCACGCGGCGCGTGGGAACGAGAAAAACGAGAAATTACAAATGCACCGAATTATCATCGAGTTGTGTGTGCGCAGTCACAGCCGCTGATTCTTGTTGCCGTGTTTTATCTAAATACGCTTTAGATTTATCAATTTCAGCCGATAATACATTCACAGTGGTTTGCATATTCGCCAGTGCTTTGATTTTATAATCTGCCATCATGTCCATAGTCTGATAAATATCAGCAAATGCAGCTTTTAATTTATCTATTTCAACCGTTGAATTAACTGCCTGATTATTAATATCACCCGCTTGTTGTTTTAACATTTTGGCGGTATTAGCAATCATATCGCTGGTGGTGGCATTTAACGCATTGATTTGATCTAAGACTAACTTTTGATTCGTTAAGGCTTGCGCGACCATTACCGCAGTGCGTAAAGCTGAAATAGTGGTGGTGGTTGCTCTATCGACACCTTTTATTAATTCCAGATTATTTTTACGCACCATATCTAAGGCTAAATAACCTTGAATACTCACAGCCAATTGCGTTAATAAATCCTGCACTTTTTGGCGTACATAAAACAACATTTCTTCTTTAACAATACGCGCTTTTTCAGGGGATTGGCGTTCAATCTCATGGATTCTACTTTCTAGCGTGGCATCGATTTGTTTGCCTAGATAAATATACTGTTCCAATTTACCCATAATATCCCATAGATTGGCTTTTTCAGTTTCGATGACGGCATTATCTTTGCGTAATTCATCTTGACCGTTATATAGGGCTTCGACAATTTTATTCAGATGGGTTTGTGCGGATTGATATTGATGAAAATAATCCAGTAATTTATTACCGAAGGGAATAAAACCCAGTATTTTGCGGGTGGCAAATAAATCTTGTTGCGTGGGGTCTAGTTTTTCTACGGTGTCGCGTAAATCAGTTAAGGTTTTACCGATGGGGGCATTATCATCAAACACGCCGCCTTTATTCATCGTATTAGCAGGTCTTTCTAACATTCGATTAGACATACTGGCGGCGGCTCTGATTTCATTGCTGCCCATATTGTGGATGACGTTGACTTTTTCTTTGAAGCTGTCGCTATTGACCTCGCTACTTAAAACTATTTCGATGAATTCGGCGACTTTTTTGTTCAGTTGTTCGTGCTGTTCGGGGGAGACAGGCACTTGTGATAAGGCTTTGTCCGTGGGTACGGCGGCGACGGGTTCGGGTGGTGTGAGGGTTGGCGGTGTTAAGGTAGCAGTTTCGGTCATTACGAGAATCCTCTGGTTAAATAGATTTTAATATTCGTGCAGGAGTCCAATAGCTTTAGCTATTGGATAAAACAGCTAAAGCTGTTTTACTCCTGCGAGCAATTACTTAGCGGTAGAGACTTGGTTAATCATGGCTTCCAGCATTTCATAGCTGGGCGCGTCAATCACGTTGACCAATTCGGGTGGTGCAACAAAACTGGTAGTTTTCGCCAACGCGCCTGCGTTAGCCGTGCGCAAGCCATGTTGCACGGCAATTTGTTGTAAAGTTTCATCATTCATTAAGGCATCGGCGAGTTTTTCAGCATCCGCGTTAAAGGGAATAAAAACGTGTTTGGTGAATAAAGTCGGCTCTGGATAGAGCAGTACCATGTCGGGTCTAATCGCACTGTTTTTAGTTTTGGCGACTTCACGCAAAAATTGCGCTTCGTAAATCATCACCAGCGGGGATTTTCCCATACCCATTGTTAAATAATCTTGAAACGGAATTTCGGTGGAGTTTTCCGCAAAGCCTTGGCGAGAAAATAACGACGCTAATTTATCGGCAATCGGCGCGATTTGGGCTTCATTCTGCACGATGGCGTTGTTGTTCAGAATGTAACTTGCTAAAGCTAAATACATTGCCGCACTGTTTGAAGTCCGCACATTGGTTGTGCCGACTAAAATGGATTTATTGGCAGGATAGGAATCGTTGGCTTTTAAATCTGTCCAGCGTTTTTCTTTGATGATTAAATCAAACAACGCCGTCATATCAACGATGTAATAAGCATCACCGCGTTTTTTGACGATATTATTCGCCATCAAAATTTCAGCAATCGGTTTCCATGAGGCGATTACCATCGGCGTGAAAAATGGCTGCACGGATTTTTTAATATTTTGATCCCGTTTGATTTTTTCAGCCGCCGACACACCCGCAGGAAAGGCGAAATCATATTGTTTGGCAAGATTTGGTATGTTTGCTATCTCGCGTGAACCAGATTTTTCCACCGTCACTTTTAAATTAATTTTGGCTAACGCGGCGATAGTTTGTGGATCACGAAAAAATTCCTCTTTTTCTGAACCGATAACGCCTTTAATTTCATGCAGGGTTGATGATGAATCAACCGCTGTATTACCCGCTTGTTCAGTAACAGAAACATAAATAGCAGCACCAACGCCTGCTAACAACAGCAGGGTAAGCAATGGTGCAAGTAAGCGTTTTAGCATAAGTCTATCCTCGTTGATTGTGCGCACACTGGCTAACTCTAACCTACTGGAATTTAACAGTGTGTGGAGCGGAGGATTTTAACACGCGCAACGCATTCGCACGGTGGGTGTTTTTACACGCTATGGGTGGATTTGTAGTCGGATTAGGCGATAGCCGTACTTACTTAGCGAACGAGTTAAAAAAGTAGAGTACGCTGTGCGTCACTGCCATTAAGTTAAGGATTTTTCCGTTCGCCCTGAGCTTGTCGAAGCCTGTCATGAGCTTGTCGAATGGGGTGAATGGAAAAATCCGAAGCCCGAAGTTAAGCCATTCATGCTTCGACTGTTCGACAAGCTCACAGCTCAGCACGAACGGCTTAACTTAATGGCAGTGACGCGTAGCGTATCTACATGGCGGTACTCTGTGGTTGGAGATTTTATGCGTGGCTTTCTATTCTGTTACACATTATTTATGGTGCTGCTCACTTCAGAAAAATAAGCAAAACAGCCGCGTCCGTTGTCTTTCGCTTGATAAAGCGCGGTATCTGCATGATCCATGAGTTTTTCAGAGGTATTGCCATCTTGGGGATAAATACTAATGCCAATACTCGCGCCAATTTGTACCGTATGATTATTGGACAATTGAAACGGTAGGGTTAAATCGGCTATCACTTTTAACGCAATTTTTTCAGCCGCTTTGGGAATTTTCAGGTTTTCTAGCACGAGGACAAATTCATCACCGCCTAAACGTGCCACCATGTCACTCTCACGCAAACAGTTGATAATTCTTGCCGCCACTTGTTTGAGTAGTTCATCACCAGCGGCGTGTCCTAAGCTATCATTCACCGCTTTGAATTTATCCAAATCCATCATGAAGACCGCAAACTGGCTATGATTACGACGATTAATGGCGATGCTATAGTGCAATCTGTCCGATAATTTACGCCGATTGGGTAAGCCTGTGAGTGGATCAAAAAAAGCTAATTGTTTAATTTCCTCTTCGGCGGCTTTACGTTCAGTAATATCGGTATGTGTGCCAATCATGCGTAAAGGTTGACCGTCTTTACCACGACTGACCACCATACCACGCCCAAGAATCCATTTATAACTGTCATCTTTACATTTTAAACGGTATTCGACGACATAGATTTCCGTTTTACCTTGCAAATAGTCCTGCATATTTTTTGCAACATAAGACTGATCATCGGGATAAATACGCATTGCCCATTCATCATTAAGTGGCAAAATATCAGTTTCATCATAACCGAGCATTTCCTTCCAGCGTTTGGAATAAGTTGCTTCATCGGTTTCAATGTTCCAATCCCATACGCCATCACCCGCACCTTCAATGGCGAATTTCCAGCGAAATTCACTTTCTTTCAATTCTACTTCAAGCCGATATTGTTCGGTGACATCTATTAAAATGCAGTGCGTATGCTGGAATAACCCTTGAGCATCTCTGCTAATACGCCCGTTTACTGTCACTAAGCGTTCCTCCCTCGTATCACGGCATACCAATTCAAATATAGGACTTGATACATAGCCTTCTTTTTTAAATTGACTAAAGGTTTGAGTCACCAGTAATTTTGATGATTCGATCATAAAATCGCCAAAAAACCGACCAACAACATCTTTGAGTTGACAGCCCACCATATCAAGCCATGCTTGATTGACATATAGCAAATTACCTTCAATATCCAGTGATTGATAGGGGAGCGGCGCATTCTCAAATAAATTTCTAAAACTATTTTCACTATCACGCAGTCGTTGTTCCATTCTTTTGCGCTCAGTGACATCCCGAAAACTCCACACTCGTCCCACGGGTTCATCGTTAAGATATTGTGGTCGGGAATAACGCTCTATAATTCTGCCATCGTTGAAATGCAGTTCGGAAAAAGTATCGTCATGAAGGTGTTTGTAAATATTTATTACCTCATTAATAAAGCTTTCTTTGTCAACAAGCTGACTCAATACAAAGTTGAGCAGTAGTTCGTCGCTCTTTGCATTGAACATAAGTTCAGGAATAGCCCACATCTTAACAAACAGGCTGTTGTATTTAGTAATTTTACCCGTTAAATCAACGGCTAAGAGTGCATCTTCGGTGGACTCAAGGATAGTATTCAATAATGAAACCGATTTTTTCAGGTCTACTTGTGCCTGATTTTTTTCGGTAAGATACTTTTCGTTGCACATCAACGCAAAGCCGAAAGAAGTCCCGACAATAAAGATAGCGTTGGTTAAATAGGCTATATCCTGAACGATATTGTGCTGAAATAAGGTTTGTTCAGGCTGAATATTCCAAACTAAATAATAAATTGCGCGTATGACATAGACACACGAGGCAAAAGCAAAAAAAGCCGCTGTTAAACGATGACTTCTAGGGCAAATACCGTGCTGTTTGGTCAATAACAAAAAGCTGTTTGCCAGCAACACGACTGCAACAGATAGCGAGGTCAAAACGATTTTAGCAGCCATATTAAAGCTGATGTGGACGAAATAAATATGTCCGATAAAGACAATGGCTACCAATACATATAGCCATCGCACGGATACCTTAAATTCTTTAAATGCCACCAAGGCATGAAAATAAAAAACCAATGCTAAAAAACCAAGGGTAGTCCCTATTACCAGCGAGAAAAAATTCGGAATAATCCCGTATAGAGCCAATAAAAGCCAACTTGTCGCCATTAATAACAATGCCGTTGCCCAGTAGCGTATGCCTTTTATATCCGTTAAATAAGCGCGTGGCACCAGATATAAGCCAGCACTCATCAATAGTGAAATGATGACGGTAAAAATAACGATGGTAAAAGGATCAATGTGCATAAAGTAATCAACTAAGGGTGGGATCAATTAGGGGGTAAACGTTACTTACTATATTACATTGCACATCAATAACAACCCATCTGAAGGTTAATTTACAGTCAGGTAGGGTAAGCAAACAGCTTTATCGTTTGCCCATCCTTCAATTAAACTAGAGCAGCACACACCCGCACGAAGTTTAACAGAATGCGCGTAAACATAATTAGTCAACTGAAAAGTGTTGCTTTCTCAGTGTGTAATCAATGCGTCTAACCCGCGCAAAGCACTCGCACCGTTGCTGTTTTTTTACGTTATAATTGCCCGCTCTATTCGGATTGCAAGCGTTATGGCGATTTTAAAAAATACCCTTGGTTTTATTCTTATGACGCTGACGTTACCGTTGGCGGCTGAACCTGTAGCTGACTTTGTTAAGGCGGCGCGGTCGCAAGTCGGTACAACGGTGCGTTATGATCCGACGTATTACACGCTGGCTTATCCGAATGGTGATATTCCTGTGGAGGGTGGGGTGTGTACGGATGTGGTGATACGCGCTTTGCGGGCTAGTCATAACATGGATTTACAAAAATTAGTGCATGAGGATATGCAGCACGCCTTTAAGCAATATCCTAAAAACTGGGGTTTAAAAAGCACCGATAAAAATATCGACCATCGCCGCGTGTTGAATTTGCAAACCTATTTCAAACGCAAAGGTTATGAGTTACCGATTTCCAGCAACGCAGAAGATTATCAAGCGGGTGATGTAGTCACGGTGCTTTTGCCAGCGAATCTGCCACACATTATGATAGTCAGTGATAAATCTGCACCGACCAGCAATACGCCGTTAATTATTCATAATATTGGTGACGGCACACAAGAAGAAGACCGTTTATTTGAATTTAAAATTACAGGGCATTATCGAATCAGGTAGTGTTCAATACTGGAGTGCAGGCTTTGCCTGCAAGTGCAAGCAGAGCTTGCACTCCGCCTCTACCACGAATCAAGCCGTAAAGCCCTCAACTACCTAGAAAAATTATGATTAATAACGATGTATTACGCCGCGTTCGTTACGCGCTGAATTTAAATGACGCAACCATGCTGGAAATATTCGCTTTAAGCGACTGCATAATCACCCGCGATGAGTTGCTGCACTTTCTCAAAAAAGACAATGAAGACGGTTTTATCGGTCTTAATGATAAGTACATGAGCCGATTTTTAGACGGCTTGATTACTTATAGACGCGGTAAGCAAGACAACCCAGTCGCCAAAAAAGACGAAGCCGCATTAGATAACAATGCCATACTGAAAAAACTGCGTATCGCCTTAGAATTTAAAGAAGAAGATATGCTACACACGCTAAAACTGGCTGATTTTGAATTATCCAAAGGCGAACTCAGCGCGTTTTTTAGACAGCAAGGGCATAAACATCACCGCAAGTGCGGCGACCAAGTGCTAAGAAATTTTTTACAAGGTTTGACCATTCATTTCCGACACTCAGACGAAGAAGACGAAGACTAAAATGCCCTGCCTACAGCCCATGACACTCGATCAATTCAACCAGCTAGCCGCACAAGGCTATAACCGCATTCCTGTCAGCCGCGAAGTGTTGGCGGATTTGAATACGCCGCTTAGTGCGTATTTAAAATTAGCCGATGGTGCGTATTCTTATTTATTAGAATCCGTACACGGTGGTGAACAATGGGGGCGTTATTCCATTATCGGCTTACCGTGTAAAACCATTATCAAAATTAACGGCAAACACATTCAAGTGGAAAAAAATGGCGTGTGCGTGGAATCGCTAAGCCACGACAATCCGCTGGTGTGGATAGATGGCTTTAGGCAAAGTTATAAAGTCCCTGATATTGAAGGCTTGCCGCGTTTTAGTGGTGGCTTAGTGGGTTATTTTGGCTATGAAACCATTGCCTATATTGAACCAAAAGCCTGTAAAACCCCTAAGCCCGATCCTATCGGCACACCCGATATTTTATTAATGGTGTCGGAAGACATACTGGTATTTGATAATTTGTCGGGCAAAATGTTATTGCTCACTCATGCCAATCCTGCCGAAGCGGACGCATACCCGCAAGCGCAAACACGCTTGAATGAGCTAGTCGTTAAGCTGCACGAAATTCAAGCTAAAGCCGAAAAACACCCCCATCCTAAAAAAGTGGTTGAAGAAGATTTTGTCTCAGGCTTCACGCAACAAGGTTTTGAGTCTGCGGTATTAAAAGCCAAAGAATACATCACCGATGGCGACATCATGCAGGTGGTGTTATCACAACGCTTATCGATTCCTTACACCGCTTCACCGCTGAATTGTTACCGTGCGTTGCGTTGTTTGAATCCATCACCCTATATGTATTATCTGAATTTAGAAGATTTTCATATCGTCGGTTCATCGCCTGAAATTCTGGTGCGTTTAGAAGACAACACCGTCACCGTGCGCCCAATTGCAGGCACACGCAGACGCGGCGTAACCCCTGAACAAGATTTAGCTCTGGAAAAAGAATTACTCGAAGACCCCAAAGAATGCGCCGAACACCTCATGTTAATTGATTTAGGACGCAATGACGCAGGACGCGTGGCAGAAATCGGCACAGTAAAACTGACCGATAAAATGATAGTCGAGCGTTATTCACACGTCATGCACATCGTTTCCAATGTCACCGCAACGCTACAAAAAGGCAAAGATGCCTTTGATGTTCTCGCGGCAACCTTTCCTGCTGGCACAGTCAGCGGCGCACCCAAAATTCGTGCAATGGAAATTATTGATGAACTTGAACCCGTCAAACGCGGCGTATATTCAGGCGCGGTCGGTTATATCTCGTGGACAGGTAATTTAGACACCGCCATTGCCATTAGAACCGCCGTCATTAAAGACGGACAACTACACATACAAGCAGGTGCGGGTATCGTTTACGACTCCATCCCCACCAGCGAATGGGACGAAACCATGAACAAAGCACGCGCCGTATTCCGTGCGGTAACAATGGCAGAAGCAGGCTTAGAAGGAGAGCAATTATGAGCGCGGTAAAAATCCCCCCCACCCCCCCTTTTGCTAAGGGGGGAGTTAAAGTCGTCATGGTCGATAACTATGATTCATTCACCTACAACCTCGTGCAGTATTTTGGTGAACTAGGCGCGGATGTCACTGTAGTGCGCAACGACCAAGTCAGCGTCGAAGACATTGCCGCCCTCGCGCCTGACAAAATCGTCATTTCCCCCGGCCCCTGCACACCCAAAGAAGCGGGCATCTCAGTCGCCACCATTTTAAAATTCGCAGGACAAATCCCCATTTTAGGCGTGTGCCTAGGGCATCAAAGCATAGGCTACGCCTTCGGCGGCAACATCATCCATGCCAAAAGCATCATGCACGGCAAAACCTCACAGGTCTACCACCACAACATCGGCGTATTCAAAGGCTTAAACAACCCCTTCACCGCCACCCGTTATCACTCCCTAGTCATCGAACAAGCCAGCCTACCCGATTGCCTAGAAGTCACCGCGTGGACACAATCGGAAGCAGGCGAATTGGATGAAATCATGGGCGTGCGTCATAAAACCCTCGCCATTGAAGGCGTACAATTTCACCCTGAATCGATTCTGACCGAACACGGGCATGATATGTTGCGGAATTTTCTGACTGCGTATTGATAAAACCTGCGAGTGTTTTAAGCTACTCGTTGTTTTTGTTGGGTTTCGCTAACCTACAGGCTTTTAATAGAAACCCTTTACAATGAAACAGGAGTTAATATGTTGATAGGAATTAAAATCGAAAAACTATTTGATATTTTCGATTATGACATCGAATTTAAAAAAGAAGGTATAACCATTTTGACGGGGCCCAATGGTTACGGAAAAACGACAGTGTTGAAAATACTGGATGCACTGGCTTCGCAAAATGGTTTCTTTTTTGTTCGATTATTGTTTAAAAAAATTGTTTTGGAATTTTCTGATAAAAATACTATTACGTTAGATAAAAAAAATAGTGATGAGGTATTAATAACTAATAGTAACTTAAAAAAAACTATGTGTTTTAATAATAATTCCTTAGAAAAGATATTGAGAGACCTTCCTTTTGATAGAAAGGATGAAAATAGCTGGATAGATCATCTAACTGGTGAAATTTATGATACGCGCAGACTATTAAGTAAAGTGATTCATAAGTTTCCAGAGTTCGCAGAAGAATTACACCAATTTGGTTTATCAGAAATTCTCAAACAAATGCCAGCTGTATATTTTATTAGTGAACAACGATTATTACGCCCCGTGCCAGATACTAGACGAAATTATGAATTCAACCAATATGGAGAGCGTGCTGAATTTATTAATACTATTGAAGAATATGCAAAAGAATTCAGTGACAATATTACTAAAGAAACATTTGCTCGTGAATTAGCGCAGGTTTCTCAAGAACTTGATAGTAGTTTTCCACGTCGTTTATTTGAACAAAAGCAAGATATTTCAGAAGATGAATTCAATCAGCGTTTTGATATAGTTAAAAAAACACAAAGAAAGTTAAACGAATATGGACTTGCTAACATAAAAGAAGATAATCATCCAACGTATAAAAAAGAAATTTCTAAAGCACTTCATGTTTATATTAATGATGCCGAAAAAAAATTATCAATATTTTCAGAGCTTCTTAAGAAACTAGAAATTTTTACGCATACATTGAATGTAAGTCGCCTTACGTTTAAATATATAGCTATTTCTAAAGAAAATGGATTTAAATTTTTCACAGATAAAGGAAAGCCTTTAGCAACAAGTGACTTATCATCAGGTGAGCAACAAGAAGTCGTATTGCTTTATGAATTATTATTTAAAGTTAAAGCAGGAACATTGGTATTAATTGATGAGCCAGAACTTTCTTTACATGTTGTTTGGCAAAAACAATTTCTTGATGATTTATTCAAAATAATAGAACTACAAAAGATAAGCATAGTTGTCGCTACACATTCCCCGCAAATCATTAATAATCATTGGGACTTGACTGTTGATTTAGAGGAATTACGCGATGCAGCAATATCTAAATGAAAATGACACCATAGGTGAAATTCGCCAAGCGCGTAGACATCCAACAGGGAAGAATTATTTATGGGTATTGGTTGAGGGTATAACTGACCAAAAACTATACGCAAAATTAATTGATGGCAATAATACAAAAGTTGAAATGGTGCATGGTGGCGGCATAAAAAATTTGCGTGACGTTTTAGCGATACTTATCAATGAAACTAACAAAGTTATTGGTATTCGTGATGCAGATTTTTTACATTTAGATAATAAAGAAGAAGCGATAACAGGATTATTTTTAACTGATTCCCACGATGCTGAAATGACATTATTGTCATCCGACACGGTTTTTCAACAAGTAGTGGCTGAATATCTACCTAGTAAACGTAGCGAATTTAACTCTCTTCGTCATCGTTTATTAATCTCGTTAATTTTCTTAAGTGGTATTCGTTGGCTTAATGATACCGAAGACTTAGGTTTAAAATTCGATGCTTTGGGTTTAGCTAATTTCTACAATGGCACTCATTTAACACTCGATAAAACCAAGTGCATTAAAGAGATTGAAACACGCTCACCTAATAAAAAACGTGCCATTAAAACAGAAGAAATTGAATTGAAAGTTGCAGATATTCGTGATTATTACAATTTATGTAATGGACATGATGCTGTAAAAGCATTGGCATTGCATATTACAGCAGTGAATGGAGGCAAAGGAATCAAAGATGATGAAATTGCTAGAACCTTGCGTGTTGCTTATCGAAAAGAAGATTTCACCACCACAATACTCTATGCAAACCTAAAAAACTGGGAAAAGCAAACAGGATATTTATTATTTCAAGCTTAGTGTAATGTTGGCAACGCCCGTCCTGCGCTATCGCTTGAACGGTCTTATGCCGACCTACTTTTGGGTTATCATTATGATTTTGAGATACGCATCATGAGCAAATATCGGCGTTTAACTATTCGTGGCAGAACGTATTTTTACCGCTGAGGCTAATCGCCGCCAACCGCTTTTTATCAATGATGCACGGGTGGAACTCTTACGTCATGCCTTCCGTGAGGTGAAAGCAAAACGTCCTTTTGATGTAGTGGCGGCGGTCATTTTGCCAAATCATTTACATTGTTTATGGAACTTACCAGAGGACGATGCTGATTTTTCAGTCCGCTGGCACAGAATAAAAACCAGTTTTTCACGGCGACTCCCCGCAAAAGGCGTTGGCGCATAAACACCCCGCCTAACTGTAAAATAAAGCAAACAAGTTTCCATCGACTGTCAAAGAAACAACAGAAAAACCCCGCTATCGAGTGACGAATTGGTCAGAGTAGTGAAGGGTAGTCTTACCGTTTGGTTTGATGAAGACGCGGTGCAGAAGTATTCTGTGGGTAAATTTATTGGAACTATTAATACTATAAAGTTTGAAAGTCTTTGTGTTTACTATGTTGAGTTACTAGGCTGCGAGACATTTAGAGTAACCCGTCGCTCAAGTGATCAAGGTTTAGATTTCTATGGAATACATCCATTCAATGAGTATTCTTTTTTTGGCTCAGTGTCTAAAAAGGTTTTTCTGATAGGACAAACGAAATTATATACAGAGAAAGTAGGAACAGGTAACATCCGTGATGTTTGTGGGTTCGATTGAAATAGTTAAAAGAAATATATCCTCAAGAGACACTTATTCTTACAAGTTCGCAACTGAACTAAAACATTACACATTGATAAATCCTATTTTTATCTCATCTTCCAGTTTCATAAAGGATACTATAGAGCTTTGTCGAAAAGTAGGGGTTAGGATGATAGATATAGTCAAACTTATAGCATTACTAACTACTGTTGAAGACATATTTGATTATGATGAAATTAAAAGATCAGTATTTTCTCAAGAAATATCAAGTATCAAGACGGCAGAGAAAAACTAACTCGTAATATGGGCAAAGTGATAACGACACTTATCATAATTACCCAATATTATGATAAGTGTCGTTTATTCCAGCACCAAGCTTTGTAGATCGAATTAGCTTAGCGTAACCCGACATTTGAGCTAACCCCAACCTACACTGAATTTTTAACAACCAATTTAAATGCCATCATCAAAGACCCTTATTACTACACTGCCTTATTTTGCTGACAGTGCCGCGCTTTTTTCTCATATTGCTCATAAACCGTGGGCAGTGTTTTTGGATAGCGGTTATCCGCATAGTCAGCAAGGGCGTTATGACATTCTTGCCGCTGATCCTTTGTGTACTTTGGTTACGCATGGTGACAGTACGGAAATTATCCAGCACGATAAAATCACGCGCTCTATAGAAAATCCATTTGATTTAGTCAAACAACAGCTATTGCCTATCAATAATAACGACGTAATTGATTTACCGTTTAATGGCGGCGCGATTGGTTATTTTTCTTATGATTTAGCGAGGCGTTTAGAACATTTACCTGTCATGGCTGAGGATGCCGAAAGCATTGCAGAAATGGCGGTGGGTATTTATCACTGGGCTGTGATTGTTGACCACCAAGAGCGGCAAAGTTATTTAGTCGGTCACCAGATTGAGGAGGCAAACTGGCAGGCTTTAATCAGCAAATTTAGTCAATTGCCGACCACGGAAAGCTCCGACGCATTTCAAGTCACCAGTCCAGTCCAGTCCAATATGGATCAAGCGCGTTATCGCACAGCCTTTGACCGTATTAAATATTATCTGAAAGAAGGCGATTGTTATCAGGTTAATTTAACGCAGCGGTTTTCGGCGAATTGTGCAGGTAATCCGTGGACGGCTTATCAAGCCTTGCGTGAGTTAAACGCCGCGCCGTTTAGTGCTTATTTGAATTTTCCCGAAGTGCAGATATTGAGTTCTTCGCCCGAACGTTTTTTACGCCTCACTAATGGTGAGGTGGAAACAAAACCCATTAAAGGCACTCGTCCCCGTAAAGTCGATGAAATTGAAGATGAGCAACAAAAACACCAGCTAGTCACCAGTAATAAAGACCGTGCTGAAAATGTAATGATTGTTGATTTACTGCGTAATGACATTAGTAAAACCTGTACTAATGTCAGAGTCCCTGTGCTGTTTGATGTTGAGAGTTATACTACGGTGCATCATTTAGTCAGCACGGTAACAGGCGTATTAGCCGACAATCAACACGCGCTGGATTTGCTAAAAAGTTGTTTTCCAGGGGGATCAATTACGGGCGCACCGAAAATACGCGCTATGGAAGTTATCGAAGAAATTGAACCGCATCGACGTGGTATTTATTGCGGTTCGATTGGTTATATTGGCTTTAACGGTAATATGGATACCAATATTGCGATACGAACACTGGTGCATTCCAATCACACCATTCGCTTTTGGGCAGGTGGCGGTATCGTCAATGATTCGGTGGTGGAAGAAGAATATCAAGAATGTTTTGATAAAGCCGCCGCTTTGTTAGCTTTATTAGAGCAATTCAGCGTGTCATGATTGTTATTAAACTGGGCGGCAGTTTAGCGCAAGCTAACACCCTGTTGCACTGCCTTAATCGCATAGAGCAACAGTATCACGGTCAAGCTGTGGTTATTGTGATGGGTGGCGGTGATTTTGCCAATCAGGTCAGAGTTGCCCAGCAACAGTGGCAGTTTGATGATAACAGCGCACACGCAATGGCGATTTTAGCCATGCAGCAAATGGCGTGGTTAGTGAAAGGCTTGAAAGCTGATTTTGAATTGGTTCAGTCAGTCAATGCGATGTTACCAAGCTCATCAAAAATGATGATTTGGTTGCCTGATGTGAATGAACTCAATAACGCGGGCATTCCTGCAACGTGGGATATAAGCTCGGACAGTCTCGCCGCGTGGTTAGCTAATACCCTATCAGCCGATGAACTTATTTTGATTAAATCAGCGGTGATTGATTCGACGCTTAGCTTAGCGCAACTTGCCGAATATGGCATTATTGATAACGCCTTTTGTGACTGCGTAGCCAACAGCACGTTTACTATTCAGATTATCAATCAACAAGATATTTAATCCAACCGCCTGCGGTAGTCCTGCAATGCGAGTGATAAAAATTGAGCTTGTCGAAGCCTGTCATGAGCTTGTCGAATGGGGTGAGTGTCAATCCGCTCATGGTTCGACTGTTCGACTGTTCGACAAGCTCACAGCTCACCACGAACGGTTTGACTGAGCCAATATCACTCGCTTTTTAGGACTACCAAATTATTTTTTCGTAACTAACTGATGTTACGCACACCACTCGAAAAAATGTTATCCTTTTGGGCATGGAAAAAGCAAGATTCCTCCCAATTTCGTTAAATTATAAACGTATGGAAAAAGAAAATAATTCACTACGCGCCGCTGCTGAGGAACAACTTCAGCACGCGTCCACAACAAATTCAGCGACTCGCTCTGCTGAAGAATTACTCCATGAACTTCAGGTTCATCAAATTGAACTGGAAATGCAAAATGAGAATTTACGCCAATCCTACGAGGCGGTGGCAGAATCGCGGCAAGAGTATTTCGAACTGTATGAGTTTGCTCCGATTGGCTATTTAACACTCTCGCAGCTCGGCTTGATTGAAAAAATTAATCTGACGGGTGCAACCTTGCTGGGAGAAAATCGTTCCCAATTACTACAACGGCGTTTTGCACGCTATATCAACGCGACAGATGCGACTCGCTGGCATCTTTTTTTCGCTCAAGTCATGCTGGGTAATGAGCAAAAAACGCTTGAAGTCACCCTAAAGCAGCCTAACAATAAAGGGCTTTGTGTACAACTGCACTGTATTCCTATGTTAAAAGAGGATAAGCAACCTACACTGTGGATTACTTTAACCGATATGACCAAGAGCAAACAAGCAGACGGGCTGGTGGTCGAACTTGCCTTCCAAAATACAGAAAAAGAAAATCGAGCCGCCGAGCTGGGCATTGCCAACATAGGGCTTGCCTTTCAAAATGAAGAAAAAGAAAAGCATGGAAAAATGGAACGCGCATTGCAAAAAAGTGAAGAAAAACTAA
>MBQZ01000040.1 GCA_002134785.1 Crenothrix sp. D3 | reverse complement strand
AGATCGTTAAAATAATAATATCCATCAAGTGATGCCTTTTGTGTCGCTCTACCCGTGGATCTTCCACCGATGAAAACGCTTCTTGTAAACTTAACGCCACTGGCTATTCCTCAAAATAATTCAGTATCGCTGATTTTTAAGGTAATTTATATGCGCTTGCCCTGCTATCATTCAGCTTGGGTAGTGGGTTAAATCTGTTATAGATGTTTTAATGACTTCCAGTCCTTGGAGGACTGGCAGTCATATTCCTGATTGTTATACTTATTTATTTAAACGTCGCTTTTTTGTGGATGCCTGCGTTGATCTGGACTCAGTAATTTATTCAAAGCATTGATATACGCTTTGGCTGAGGCGGTGACGATGTCAGTATCGGCACCTAAGCCATTAACGATACGCCCCTCTTTTTCTAAGCGCACAGTGACTTCACCTTGAGAATCCGTTCCCGTAGTGACGTTGTTGACTGAGTACAGTTCCAATGACGCAGCCGATTGACACATCTGCTCTATGGCTTTAAAAGTGGCATCAACCACGCCGCCACCTGTTGCTGTGTCTGTCACTTCGACGTTATTAACGCGTAAAGTCACCGTTGACACAGGTGTTTCACCCGTTTCTGAACAGGCTTTTAACGCGATTAATTTAATGTGTTCATCTTCAGCTTCAAAACTGGCTTCTGAAATTAACATTTGTAAATCTTCATCGAAAATCTCATGCTTTTTATCGGCAAGTTGTTTGAAACGGGCAAACGCCTCGTTTAATTCAGCTTCAGACGCAAATTCAAAACCTAATTCCACAATGCGACTTTTGAACGCATTTCTACCTGAATGTTTGCCCAACACCATGCGATTCGCTGACCAGCCTACATCTTCTGCTCGCATGATTTCATAGGTTTCACGATTTTTTAATATGCCATCTTGATGAATACCCGACTCATGTGCAAAGGCATTCGCGCCAACAATCGCTTTATTCGGTTGTACGGGAAAACCTGTAATTGAGGACACCAACTTAGAACAAGTTAAAATCTCGCGAGTATCAATGCGGGTTTGGCAGTCAAATACGTCATGTCGAGTTTTTATTGCCATCACGACTTCTTCTAATGACGCATTACCCGCGCGTTCACCTAAACCGTTAATGGTACATTCCACTTGCCGCGCACCGTTCATC
The DNA here is from genome assembly GCA_002134785.1 of Crenothrix sp. D3. GTDB lineage: Bacteria > Pseudomonadota > Gammaproteobacteria > Methylococcales > Methylomonadaceae > UBA4132. Next base: position 219,545 of record MBQZ01000040.1, on the reverse strand, counting down.
ACCGCTGACAAAGAATTTGCCACTGCTAAGCCTAAGTCATTATGGCAATGCACCGAAAAAATAGCTTTGTCAGAATTAGGAATGCGTTGAATCAAATTCTTAATCGTCGCGCCAAATTGTTGTGGAATGCTATAACCAACAGTATCAGGAATATTCAATGTGGTCGCGCCTGCATCAATCACCGCTTCCAAAATACGACACAAAAAGTCTTCTTCAGAACGCCCAGCATCTTCTGGGGAAAATTCGACATCATCGGTGTATTGGCGGGCGCGTTTCACTGCTTTCACCGCGTGTTCAATGACTTGCTCAGGAGTCATGTTCAACTTCATCTGCATGTGAATAGGCGAAGTCGCAATAAACGTGTGAATGCGTGACTGTTTCGCGCCTTTCAGTGCTTCACCCGCACGGTCTATGTCTTTATCTAAGGCTCTGGCTAAGCCGCAAACAATGCTGTCTTTGATGACATTAGCCACCGCCTGCACAGCTTCAAAATCCCCGTCACTGGCAGCAGGAAAACCCGCTTCAATCACGTTTACTTTCAGCCGTTCTAAGGCTCTGGCGATTCTCACTTTTTCATCACGCGTCATAGATGCACCAGGGCTTTGTTCGCCATCGCGCAAGGTGGTATCGAATATTATTAATTGGTCTTTCATAAAAACTCCGTTCATGGAGAGTTATCAACATTAAGTTGATAAGCAAAAAAAGGGGATATAAAACAAGTGAATTTAAAGAATTATGCCCGCTAAGGCAGGAGTTTTGAAGAGAGGGTCAACCCCGCACACGAACCAACTCTAGCTGAGATAAACCAGTAAGTTGACTGTGATAGGCAGGATTGATTTGAATAATTCATGGCAAGGACTATACCCGAATGATTATACGTCCTCAAGTAGATTTTAGCCTTTACGCCCTTGTAATCTACGTCTACGCATGACTAAAGTCACCACAGGCCCTGAAATCGCATAGCCCAAAAATAATAAAAACAACATCGTTTGCGGTTGTGCCATGACAAACGAAATGCCCAACATGACAGCGATAGCGACAAAAAAGGGTACTTTGCCTTTGAAGTCGATTTCTTTGAAACTGGAATAACGAAAGTTACTGACCATTAACAAGCCAGTGCAGGTGATGAGTACCAAGGCGACGTATTTTAACATGGTCATATCATAGCCATATTCGATACATATCCAGATAAAACCTGCTGGAATAGCGGCGGCGGCTGGACTAGGCAGTCCTTGAAAATAACGTTTATCAGCAGTGGCGAGTTGGGTATTAAATCGCGCTAAACGTAACGCACCGCCCGCTGTGTGGACAAACGCGGCGAATAAACCGACTTTGCCTAAATTGGAAAAGGCAAATAAATACATCACTAACGCGGGGGCAACACCAAACGATACCATGTCGGATAAGCTATCGTATTGTGCGCCAAATTCACTTTGAGTGTTAGTAAGGCGAGCAACACGACCATCTAAGCCATCTAAAATCATGGCCACAAAAATTGAAATGACTGCCGTTTCATAACGTCCGCCGATGGCTGAAGTCACCGCATAGAAACCAGCAAATAACGCGCCCGTGGTGAATAAATTGGGGAGTAAATAAATACCACGTTGGCGAATGGTTTGGTTTTTAATAGTCATACTTTGTCAGTCCTTATCTACAGTAAAAAAACAGTGGGTTGGATTATACAATGTGCTTAGCTAACTTAAAGATGGGGGAATCATCCCAAAGTTTTTAAATGCTTTAATTTTTCCTTGATTTTGATTTCTAAACCGCGTTCTACGGGTTGGTAGTATTGTGTGCCGATGAGTTCGTCAGGAAAATAATGTTGACCTGCGGCGTAGGCTTCTGGTTCATCATGCGAATAGCGGTAGGCTTTACCGTAATCGAGTGATTTCATCAGTGCGGTGGGCGCGTTGCGTAAATGGACAGGTACAGCAAGGCTGCCTGTTTGTTTAACATGAGCCATCGCCGCATTGTACGCTGTATAAACTGCGTTGCTTTTAGGGGCTGCGGCTAAATAAACCACGGCTTGCGCTAAAGCTAATTCACCTTCTGGGCTACCTAAGCGTTCTTGCGTTTGCCACGCATTAATAGCCAGTTGCAAGGCTCTGGGATCAGCATTACCGATGTCTTCCGATGCCATTCTAACAATGCGGCGAGCGAGATACGACACGTCGCAGCCGCCATCTATCATGCGGCACAACCAATACAAAGATGCGTCAGGCGAACTACCCCGCACCGCTTTGTGCAGGGCAGAAATTTGGTTATAAAATTCTTCACCATGATTATCAAATCGCCTAACACCGCCTGATAACACTTCGCGGCTAATGGTTTCATCAATCACTGAGCTGTTATGCGCGGCGGCGAGTTCTACCGCAATGTCTAACAAATTCAGTAACTTTCTGGCATCACCATCCGCAGCTTCGACAAAGTGTTGTTTAATATCATCGGCTATGTCGATGGTTAAACTGCCTAAGCCGTTTACTTGGTCGGTTAAGGCGTTATTTAACACGCGCAATAAATCATCGGTGCTTAATGCCGTTAATACATACACTCTAGCGCGTGATAATAAGGCGTTATTCAGTGCAAATGAGGGGTTTTCAGTGGTTGCGCCCACAAAATACACCGTGCCGTCTTCAACGTGCGGCAAAAAAGCATCTTGCTGGGCTTTGTTAAAACGATGGACTTCATCAACAAATAACACAGTAGCCTTACCTTGTGCTTGTTGAATTTTTTTTGCGTCATCCACAGCAGCGCGAATATCTTTAACGCCTGATAATACCGCCGATAGCGACAAAAATTGTGCATCGGCGTGTTGCGCAATCAGCCGCGCGAGGGTGGTTTTTCCTGTGCCAGTGGGTCCCCAAAAAATCATGGAATGTAGCCGCCCTGAGCTGATGGCTTCATAAAGCGGTTTGCCGCGCTTTAGAATGTGCGCTTGTCCAACGTAATCATTCAGCACTTGTGGGCGCATTCTATCCGCTAAGGGTTTTAGCATGGACTGAGTTATTTTTCTTCGGAAAATACATCCACACCTTTAGGAGGTGTGAAGTCAAACAAGGTGGGTTTTAACGGTGGATTAAGTAAAATATTGGAAAAATAAATGCGCGTTAATTGCCCAAAGTTGTCCATTAATTCCATGCCTGCCAGCGTGCCTTTTTCCAAACCGATAGTGACATATTTGAAACTGCCTTCCTGTTTTTTCGGCAGTAATTTAATCCACTGTAAATCACCATCAACACCTTGTTCTTCCATATTAAAGTTATCTTCTAATGACACTTGACCGCTTAATAATAAGGCGGGGGTTGAGCCGACTGAGCTATCTAATTTTTTAATCGTTACCTGTTCCAAGTCAACGTCATAAAACCAGACTTTGCCATTGGTGGAAATAATTTCTTGCTGAAATGGTTTGGCATAATTCCAGCGAAATTTCCCCGGCCGTTGTAAATAAAACTGACCATAACTGGTTTGCACGGGATTGCCTGCCTCATTGATTAAGACTTGTTTAAAATCCGCAGAAAAGGCTTTGGAGGCGGCTAAAAAATTCTTCAATTGAGTAACAGGCGGCTCTGCTGCATAAACCGCGTGGCTTAATGTTAATAAGGCGAAGAAAATAAGGTTTAAAAATTTGTTGTTCATAAAATACTCTGTTTAAGTTCGTGGCAATGAAGTCAGCTATTAATTAGGGGCATCATCATCCGAGGGCGAGGACGGAATAACCACTTCATCTTCGGGTTCTTCGTAGATAGCGGTGTCTTCTTTTTCTTCGTCAGTGTTAGTATTGGTGTTACAAGCCCCTCTATTACTGGGTTCTGAGCCTTCAACATAAGGGTATTGTTTACCACCCCCGCCGCATGAATAGCCGCTTGCCATTTTGATGTTGTCAGGTGGCAGTAATACCACAGGTTGCGTGGAAATTTGTTTCATTAACGAAATCCATACTTGTAAAGCACCCTCGCCACCTGTTAAGCCTATCGGTTTATTATCATCTCGACCTAGCCACACCACAGATAAATAATCCCCTGTATAACCTGCAAACCAACTGTCTTTTGCATCATTAGTCGTCCCCGTTTTACCGACTAAACCATAATTTTTTGGAAAGGTTTTGTAGGCAGAATGCCCTGTGCCTTCGAGCATAACTTCCTGCATGATGGTATTGGTAATAAATGTAGCGGCAGGCTCTACCACTTGTTTGACGATAAACGGATAGCTTTGTAAGCGTTTACCGTCAGAGGAAATAACCGCTCTTATCGCTTTAACGGGTGTCAAAAAGCCGTCACCCGCTAAGGTTTGATACACCTGCGTCACGTCCATAGGGGTTAATGAAACAGCCCCTAGCAAGAGAGAAGGAAATAGCGCGACTTCTCGTGTGACTCCCATGTTTTGTAACGTTTTAGCAGTTCTAGCAATCCCAATATCCATACCGATACGAACCGCAGCCAAATTATAAGATTTTGCCAAGGCTTTGTGCATAGGCACAGTGCCGTGTTCTTTATGATCGTAATTTTTAGGGTGCCAATCTTTGCCGCCATCTTTACTTTCAACGGTAATCGCTCGATCACTGATTGGCGTGGTAATCGTGTATTTTTCGGGATATTCCAAGGCAGTCAGATAAACCACGGGTTTAATTAACGAGCCTATCGGACGCACGGCATCCAATGCGCGATTAAAACCTGCGGGTAAATTTTGCCGCCCACTGGATAACGCCGCAATTTCACCACTATCACGGTGAGTCACGACAACTGCCGATTCCAAATGTTTGGCAGATGTCGTTCTTTCCAATTGCTTTAATTTTTGAGCAATGGTGTTTTCCAGTGTTTCCTGAATTTGGGTATCCAACGTAGTAAAAATTTTAAGCCCTTCGGTGGTTATATCATCTTCACGATATTCTTGATTTAACTGCCGTCTGACTAAATCAAGAAACCCAGGATAAATATTAGTAGAGCGGTGGGCGTTAGGAATAACGCCTAAGGGTTTCGCACTTGCTGCCATTTCTTGTGGTTGCGTGATGTAACCTTCGTGCGCCATCTCCTCCAACACTAAATTGCGGCGTTGCACTGCGCGTTCTGGGTAATGTCTTGGGTCATAAGTAGAAGGGCCTCGAACCACAGCGACCAATAAAGCCAATTGATCCAACGAACAGTCTTTTAACGCTGTGCCGAAATAAAATTCGCTGGCTAAACCAAAGCCATGCACCGCGCTACCGCCATCTTGCCCCAAATAAATTTCATTAAGATAGGCTTCCAGAATTTCTTTTTTACTGTAGCGATATTCCAAAACCAGAGCCATAAGGGCTTCTTTTACTTTACGTTCTAAACTGCGTTCAGAGCTTAAATAAAAGTTTTTGATGAGCTGCTGGGTAATGGTACTTGCACCTTGCACCATGCCACCTGCCTGATAATTTGCCAATAACGCTCTCAGAATACCGCGTGGTGACACACCAAAATGATTATAAAAATCACGGTCTTCTGAGGCAAGCAAGCCGTTAATTAGCTCTACAGGGGCTTCATCTAGTTTAATGAGTATGCGGTCTTCTTTAATTTTTGGATAAAAACTACCAATCTGCACGGGATCCATGCGAACAATAGGAATGTCTTTATTTTCATTAACATCGGTAATAGCAGTAATACCTGCTGCACCAAAGGCGACACGCAACAGCAAGCTAGGTTGCTGTTGATCTGGAAAAGTAAACGGTCTGGTTTTTACATTAAAACCCAAGCCGTCCTTAGAATAGCTACCATCAGAAGACAGCCGTGTATCCTTACGGTAATGTAGCATTCCCAATAATTCTTCAAACTTTACCGCAGTGAGGTTATGCCCTGCATACAGCTCCATTGGCGTGGCATAGACTCTGGCAGGAATTGCCCACCGCTTGCCTTCAAATTGTTCACGCAGGTTATAATCCAGATATTTTAAATAGCTGAATAAAATAACTGCACATCCAATAAATAACAGTAGAAAAATATTTCTAAACCAATGTGATGATTCTTTTTTGATTATTTTTTTAGTTTTATTGTATCGGGAACTGAGCTTTCTTCTTTTGTCTGCCATAGCCTCACACTACTGATTGTTTTCAAACCTATCTATCACTTCTTCAGTCATTATACAGTCCTAAACTAGGATTACGGGCTACGCAAATTCAAATTTGTCTTTTTAGCATAACTATTATCAGCGTGTTTAAGTGGTTTTTGGAACCTGCTAATTTTCAACTATTAAGTATCGTAAGTAGTTAGCGTGAATTTAGACTGAATAAATCGCAGATATTTTAATAAAAAAATATGACAGGCATAAAAAAAGCCCCATTAAAAAATGGGGCTTTTAGAATTCGTGGTGCCCAGGGGCGGAATCGAACCGTCGACACGAGGATTTTCAGTCCTCTGCTCTACCGACTGAGCTACCTGGGCAAATAATGCGTTTTCTGATTTTTGTAGTGGTGCCCAGGGGCGGAATCGAACCGTCGACACGAGGATTTTCAGTCCTCTGCTCTACCGACTGAGCTACCTAGGCGGAAGCTACAAAAGACAGACATTAGACTCGATTATCCAACGCTAGTCAATAGCCAATCGTAATTTATTACGGTGGGTTGCTACTAGCAGGAGGCGGTGTAGGTCTAAATAAATTAATAATAAAGCCAAAAACCTTTTGTATACCCCCCCATATTTTGGGTAATAACACAATCATCAGCACAATAAAAATAGCTAAAGCAACTAAAAAACCGATAGGATGATTAATACACGCCCATACGCCTGTAATCACCGCGACATCCTCAGTGATTGAGGCAAACCAATTAGTAAATGGCTCTGGTGAGGTATTAATTAGCACCCGCGTTCCCGCTTTAGTGACATGAGTTCCTGCTGCTAGACTACCACCAAGAATCGCTGCCGCTAATTCAACCGAAGGGTCTAGCGTACCCACTGCACCAGCGGCTAACATTGCTCCTGCTGGAATACGAATAAAGGTATGAATGGTATCCCAACCCGTATCAACCCCAGGTACTTTATCGGCAAAAAATTCCACACAATACATCAAACCTGCCGCTATTATGACCAGCGGACTAGCGACAATTTGTAAATCTGGCGGCAACACAATATTGCCTGTATTAGCAAGAATTCCCAGCGTCAACAAGGTCGCATAAAGATTAATGCCACTCGCCCACGCCAAGCCCATTGTTAAGGCTAAGGTGGTTGATATTTGATTCAATGCGTCCATTAGAGTACCCTTTTTATGACCATTTTGATGGCTTAGCGTATCACACAACTTTAAACCTTGAATGAACAACATGACCACACGCGCAAAAACAACTCGTCTTATCGTCCTAGATACTGAAACCACTGGTTTAAGCCCTCAAGACGGGCATAAAATTATTGAAATTGGCTGTGTAGAATTGATTAATCGCCGTTTAACAGGCAATCGTTTTCACACTTACATCAACCCTAATCGTGCCATTGATGCGGGGGCAATGGCTGTTCACGGCATCACTAATGAATTTTTGCAGGATAAGCCCTATTTTGCTGCCATTGCCGATGAATTTATTGAATTCATTCGTGGTGCGGAATTAGTGATTCATAACGCGCCCTTTGATGTTGGCTTTATCAATCACGAATTTACCCAACTTTCATTAGGCACGGTGAAAGAGTACAGCACGGTGTTTGACACACTCGCCTTTGCTCGAAAAAAACACGCAGGTCAACGCAATAGCCTAGACGCGCTCTGTAAACGTTACAGTATTGATAATAGCCATCGTGAGTTACACGGCGCGTTATTGGATGCCGAAATTCTTGCCGATGTGTTCTTGTTAATGACAGGTGGGCAATTTTCTTTATTAGATGCACCGCCCGAAGTAGAAAATGCTGACACGCCTAAAGAAGTTAAGCGTTTACTGGCAAACCGTCCTGCGCTAAAAATAATTGCCTGCAATGAAACAGAATTAGACCTGCATGAAAAACGACTAGCCGCCATTGAAAAAGCCAGTGGTAATTGTCTTTGGAGACAATAATTTTCACCACACAAACTTAATCGCATCGATAAAAATCCATGAACATTTCCGTTATTATTCCCACTCACAATCGCTGTGAATTATTGCGCCGCGCCTTGTTGTCCGTATTTGCGCAAACCTTACTGCCGACTGAAGTGGTCGTTATTGATGATGGCTCTACCGATAACACAGCCACGATGATACGCACAGAATTTCCAGCCGTTAGCTATTATTATCAGGAAAATAGCGGAGTTAGTAGCGCGAGAAATTTGGGTATTCAGCACACGACAGGGGATTGGCTGGCGTTTTTGGATTCCGATGATGAATGGCTACCTGAAAAATTGATGCAACAATCAGCCGCGTTAATCGTTAATCCTGACAGCAAAATTTGCCACACGGAAGAGCAATGGATACGCAATGGCATCCGTGTTAATCCTGCCAAACAATACGCTAAAACAGGCGGCTGGCTATTTACCGAGTGCTTAGCGTTATGCGCCATATCGCCGTCTACCGTGATGATACACCGCTCAGTATTTACAGCCATTGGGCTATTTGATACCCACTTACCTGTCTGTGAAGATTATGATTTGTGGCTGAGAATCACCGCTCACTATCCTGTGTTATTGATTGCAGAACCGCACATAAAAAAATACGGTGGTCATGCAGATCAGCTATCGCAACAGCTTTGGGGTATGGATAGATTTAGAATAACCGCGTTGCAAAAAATCATTGATAGCGGTCAATTATCAATCGAGAATCAACAAGCGGCAGTCGCCATGTTATTGAAAAAAGCCGAGATTTATCTTAACGGCGTGATGAAACGTGGAAAGACAGAGGAAGTCAGTCATTATCAGCAACTTATTGAACGTTACGCACTCAAAGTTTGGCAATAAATGCTTGCTTAAGCTCATACAAACTATCGGCATCATACTGAATGGGCGCAGGGAGTAGCTCAATGTCATTACATTCAAAAATAATGAGTGCATCAATGCCCGTGTGTTCACAAACGGCTTTAATCACTTCTTGTGTTGCCCACGCACTTCTAAAATCATGGGTGGCGGCTAATTTCCAATACACACCTGTCAAACTGAGCATCACAATATTGAGATTAGTGAGGCGGTCAGCATAAAGACACCACACACTATCTTTACTCTTAAAACTTGCTTCAATGAGTTGAGCGGTTTCGTTGTCTTCTAGTGTTTGGGCTTCAAAAGCAATGGCTGCCCTACCCTCTGCTGTCATTTCACTATAAATCAATGAATTCATTGTGTTGTACTCTGGTGGTTGGATATTTTATGCGCGGCTTTGTATTCTGTTACACATTATCTATGGTGCTGCTACTCACTTCAGAAAAATAAACAAAACAGTTCCGTCCGTTGTCTTTCGCTTGATAAAGCGCGGTATCAGCATGATCCATGAGACTTTCAGCTGTGTTGCCGTGTTGAGGATAAAGACTAATGCCAATACTCACGCCAATTTGTACCGTGTTAGTTTCGGATAACTGAAATGGTACGGCTAAATCGGCTATCACTTTTAAAGCAATGGTTTCAGCATCGTAGGGGAATTTCAGGTTTTCCAGTACGAGGACAAATTCATCACCGCCCAAACGTGCCACCATGTCACTTTTGCGCAAACAAGTTGTGATTCTTGTCGCCACTTGTTTGAGTAATTTATCACCCGCAAGGTGTCCCAGCTTATCATTCACCGCTTTGAATTTATCCAAATCCATCATAAAGACCGCGAATTGGCTATTCGCTCGACAATTAAGCGTGATGGCATACTGCAATCTATCCTGCAATTTCCGCCGATTGGGTAAGTCTGTGAGCGGATCATAAAAAGCAAGTTGTTGAATCGTTTTTTCATAGGCTTTACGTTCAGTAATGTCCTGATGTGTGCCGCTCATTAATAAGGGCTTACCCTCACTTGTCCACGATGAAACACAGCCTCGATCTAATACCCATATCCAATGTCCCTGTTTATGCTTCATGCGACTTTCGCATTCGTAATAATCCGTCTGACCATTAAAATGCTTTTCCAACAGCTCATTGCTTAGTTTTAAGTCATCGGGGTGGGCAAACTTTAACCAAGTGTCAATGCTAATCGGTGCAATTTCTGCGAGTGTGTAGCCTAGCAAATTTGCCCAGTGTTCATTAAAAATGGTTTCACCTGTTTGTATGTTCCATTCCCACGTTCCTACATTGGCAGCCTTAATGATTTCTGCAAAACGAGTGCGTTCAGAGGTAAGTTCTTGTTCGATTTGCTTGCGCTCGGTAATGTCACGGTTGCTTGTACGGCGACCGCAAAACTGCCCATCATTGTCGAAAATTGGCGTGCATAAATGGGCAATCCAACGCACGTCACCGCCACGCGTAACAATGCGAAAATCCTGCTCGTGAATTTCTCCTAGCAATGGTTTCTTCTGTAGATGTTCAGCAATTAGGGCGCGGTCTTCAGGGTAAACGATCGCGCTTAGCAACTGAGTATCCTGCATAAACGCCTCAACAGAATAGCCAGAGATTCGTTCGCAAGATAGCGACATATAAATAAACTGTCCTTGCGGATCAATCCAGTATTCCCAATCGTAGGTGTAATCTGCTACTGCACGAAAATGCGCTTCACTTTCTTGCAATTTTCTAGTCAGTTCAGCGGCAATCTTAACATTTGCCCTCATATTGAGATAGGAACGCACCAATAAAAATAATAATAAACTGATAAAAACGCCTGCGCCAAACACCAGCCAAGCATTGAGGTAATATAAACCGTTAACGCTTAGCACTTGTTCGAACTGTAATGTCCAAACCGTGCCGTCAAAACTGTTACTTAGTTCAACGACTGAATGATGGCTGTCATCAAACGAAGGGGGATTGGGATGGTTGTCGTACAGTAAATGTTCTGTTTGTGTATTACGACCGTCATAAACGTGTAAATTTACATGAGTGATTGTGGTGTCTGGTTCTGCTGCCACGATATTATTGAGCAAATCCGTCATACGAAAGGGGCTATACACCCATCCAAACAACGCGGCGCGGCGTTGTTCTACGGTCGCGATGGGTTTATTTTTTTGATAAACAGGGGCGTACATCAATGTCCCTGCTTGTACATTTTTATCATTTTCTTGTATTAAGGTGATTTTTCTCGATAAAGTTACTGCATTTTCATCACGCGCTCGCGCCATTGCCGCATGGCGCACAGGCTCAGAGTACATATCATAGCCAAATGCGCGTAAATTGCGTTCAGCAAAGGGTTCTAAAAAAATAATCGAGGTATAAGCGTCACGTTTATCCTCAGGGCGTACTTTATAATCTGGAAAACCTTCGGCACGAATTCGCGCTTGATGGGTGGCTAACTGCTCAGCGGGAATCCATAAAGCAAAACCTAAACCTTGAATACCACTGAAATGCTCATTGCTCATTAAACGTTCAACATAAGTATGCCATTCTTGCCGCGTCACTGATTCTGATGCGTCAAACGTCGCCGCCCCACTTAATAAGGTTTGTTCATGAACTTCCAAGCGTGCCTCTATTTTTAGTTTGATTTCTTGGCAGTAAGCAACGAATTGTTGATATTCGTGAGTATCAATCTCTACTTTCATCCAATAGCCAGCCGCACCAGAACCTGCCAGTCCCAGCAATAAACAACCCCACGTCAGTAATCTATAAATGTAATTGAGCATGGTTTGAATTAAGCGAATGCGATGAAGTGAATGTCACGTTGCCCTAGTTTAGTTGGTTGACGCAGTTTTATCACGCATTCATATCTACAATCGATGGGAGTAAAATACCCAAAGCGATTCAAGTAAAAAGACGCTTGCACATCCTAAACAGAATCCCAGTCGTTAGACCTGCTTTTTTTGAAACTTATTTTGGACAACGTGCAGAATCATGGGCATGAACGAGACAAAAACAATACCCAAGACGATTTTTTCAAAGTTGTGTTTGACCCATTCGTTAGAACCCAGAAAATAACCTGCTAAGGTTAAGCTCGTGACCCATAAACTCGCACCCAATACGCAGAACAAAATATATTTGCTGTATTTCATACTGCCAGCCCCTGCAACAAAGGGCGCGACGGTGCGAATAATAGGCACGAACCGTGCGGCAATCACCGCTTTTCCGCCGTGCTTATGGTAGAAATTTTCAGTTTCGGTGAGGTATTCGTGTTTAAAAAACAGAATGCGTTCACGTTTTCTAATGAGGCGACTAAAATTTTTACCGACGTAATAATTCACGTTATCGCCCAATAACGCCGCGACTATTAGTAAAGGAATTAGTATTTGTACATCAAGCTGCCCTGTTGATGACGCTAATAAGCCAACTGCAAATAGCAGGGAATCCCCTGGCAATATCGGCATGACGATTAACCCTGTTTCGACAAAAATAATCAGCGCGACGAGGAAATAAGTCAGCGTTTGATAATGGGTTAGAAAGTCTTGTAAAGTTGCCAGTGGGTCTTTTAGTAGGTGAAATAAAAAGTTAATAATATCCATGATGTTTGTCTGTTGTAGGGTGCGCAGTGCGTCACTATCATTAAGTTAAGCCGTTCGTGCTGAGCTTGTCGAAGCATGAACGGCTTAATTTGGGACATCGGATTTTTCCATTCACCCTTCGACAAGCTCAGGGCGAACGGAAAAATCCTTAACTTAATGGCAGTAACGCAGGGCATACCAAGCTAATCAAAAGTTAATTTTTTGTAGGCGATAATCTTGTTGTGGTACTTGCCATGATACATAAATCGCTAACCCATCACTGATTAAAAACGGCGTATCAACGCCTTTAGTTGTTTCGGCAATGGCTTCGGGTTTACTCCATGTTTTGCCTTCATCGCTCGATTTTATTAACTGCAAGACATTTTTTTTGCCATCAAACTCTTCCCAAACAATAGCAACGTGTTGCCCTAGAGTTTTGACATGAGGATGACTTGCACCTGCACCACCAAATGGCATGGACTCAGAAAAATGTTTGCCACCGTCGCTGGAATGCGCATAAAACAAGCCTTTTTTGTTGTCGGCGTTACTGAACCATACTTCATGATAAACATCGGTATCAGAAATAGCTAAGCCCGCGCCGTGGTGTGGGCAAGCATCAATTTTCCAATTCTCTTGTCCGACACGTTGTAAGTCACTAGGGGTATTCCAATCAGTAAATTTAACCAGCGCGTGATCGCGGATACCGCCATCAAAAATATGTCGCCAAGTAATTACAGGTGTGTTGTCTTTAGCAATTGCAGTTTGTAATCTGCAACATTGACAGGCGTGAGCGGCGATACGTTTATTCGGATAAAAAGATTTGCCGCCATCATTTGACCAAGTGTAATACAGCGACGATCCTTCAAATTTCTGCCCTGCTTTTTTAGCCGCAACCGTTTCACGCGCATCCAGCCACGCAATAAAAATTTCGCCCTGTTGTCCGATTGCCATTGAGTCAAACGAATGCCCAATAACCTCTAAATTATCATTGACCGTGATTGGAGTGGAAAACGATTTGCCGCTATCGGTGGAGCGACTAAAACGAATGTGACCAGCATGACGCTCACCCAATGATAACGCCCAAGTGATATAAATATTCCCTTTGGCATCCAGTTTTATTTTTGGACGGTTTTCACCTTTAGCCGTCACTTTTTCTGCAACGGTGTTGACCATCGTAGGTGCGGTAAAGCTCTGTCCTTTGTCGGTAGATGACTGTACATAAATATGATCGTTATTTGCCCAAGTAATCCATAACACGCCATCGGGTGCGAATTCCGCCGCCACAGTATTGGAGCAGTGACTTGATGGCTCAGCACACACTGGGGCTTTTTCACCGTGTTGACTATGTTCGTTGTGTTGCGGTGCAGCATCTGTTGATTTTACCGTGCTGTCAGTTGCACACCCTGTGATTGCCAAGAGTGCTGAAAATAAAAAATAGCGAGAAGATTTCATACGCGGGAAAAGTAAAAGTGAATGTTAAAAAGAGGAAGGAAAATTGTAACACCGAACAACGGAAGGATAGACGGTTATGATTAATGGATTTTAAATAGATAACATCCCTTCAAGGGATGTTATCTATGATGATTAAAGAATACGCAGCTATTGAATAGCGATTAATTGATACTCTTTTTGTGTAACGTGCCAAGATAGATAAACGCCCTGACCATCACTGACTAGAAACGGCTCATCTGCCATTTCTGTGGTTTCCGCAAGCACGTTGGGTGCTGACCATGTTTTGCCTTCATCGTTAGATTTCATGACTAAGGCACGATTAGTTTTACCGTCGAATGTTTGCCAAGTAACGAATACTTGCTTATTCACCGCCAGTACAAACGGGTGACTCGCGCCTTCTTTAGCAAAGTTAATGGACTCAGAAAAATGCTTGCCTTGGTCGGTGGAATAGCCATAAAACAAGCCTTGTTTAGATTCTGCACCACTAAACCATACCGCGTGATAAATACCCGATTTGGCAACTGTTATTGCAGGGCCATGATGTGGGCAAGCATCAATTTTCCAATTTTCCTGACTCAAGCGTTGCATCGTGTCGGGTGTTTGCCAGTCTTTGAATTTAACGAGTGCGTGATCGCGAATACCCCCGTCAAAAATATGTCGCCACACCACGACAGGCGTGTTATCAGAGGCAATGGTAGTGTCTATACGACAGCATTCGCAAACGTGTTCAGCAATGGCTTTGTTAGGCGAAAAATGTTTGCCGCCATCAGTGGAGGTGCTGTAATACAACGTCAAGCCTTTAAATTCTTTACCTGCTTTTTTTGAGGCTTCGGTGTCTCTTGCATCCAGCCACGCAACAAAAATTTCGCCATTTTTACCGACCGCTAAACTGTCAAAACGATGACGAATCACTTCCAAATTGTCATTAACAGTGACGGGGGTGGAAAAATGTTTGCCACCATCGGTGGAACGACTAAAGCGCACATAAGTGCTACGTTTTTTATCCAGCGTAATCACCCACGTCAAATAGATGTTACCTTTGGCATCGACTTTTATTTTTGGGCGGCTTTCATTTTCTGCGGCGACGGTTTCAGGCTTGGCATTAACTAACACAGGTGCGGTAAAACGATTGCCTTTATCAGTTGATGACTGCACATAAATCGATTCGTTATTCGTCCACACTGCCCAGAGTGTGCCTTTGTTATCAAAAGTGGCAGTAACGGTGTCAGCGCACAGACTTAACGGCGGGGCTTTGGCATCGGCACACACGCCTTTTTTAGGCGGTTTGTGCGACATTTTTTTGTCAGTTTTGGTAGTCGGTGTATTGGGTGATTCTTTGACGATTAATGGCGTTACGGGGGTGTCTGTGGCACAACCTGATACGATAAAACTGATAAATAATAGGATGTAAAATGGAAATTTCATAAATAATCCAGAGTTTTTGTAGATTGGGTTGCGGTCGCGTAACCCCATAATACAATTACGCTGAAATGTTGGGGTTCAGAGAACCTGCACCCCAACCTACATATTAATTAATAGTTGAATTTCAATTCAGCAAAGTAAGTACGCATAGGGAATGGATGGAAAATCCAGTATTCATTGTTGTTGACGTTATCAATACCACCTGCGACCGCTAATTGTTTGGTGATTTGGTATTTTGTGCGTAAATCAACCACGAAGAATGCGGTGTTCCCCGTGTAAGTGCCGCCATTGGTGTCTGCGTTATTCAGCGCACTAAATTGTTTGCTGCTGTAGCGCATACTGACGGAGTTAGTCCATTTATCGGTTGGACGATAGGCAACAGTGGCACTGGCTCGCCATTCGGGGACACGCGGTTGACGGCTACCCACGGTAGGGAAATTGGCGTAAGGATTGGCAGAATTGAACGGTTGGCGAGCGGCGGCGGCATCGGCATCACTGTTTTTAGTGATGCGCGAATCTGCCCACGTTGCATTACCTGATAAATCCAGCCCTTGGATACCAACATCTGATTTTTCACCCGCAAACTCGATACCGTAGGTTTCAATTTGGCGAACGTTTTGCGGTGAACTAATCACCGTGCCTGTTGAGGTAATACCTGGTTGTGAATAAATGGCGTTATTGATACGCTCTTGGAATAAGCTCAAGCGTAATTTGCCTTTATCCAACAAGTATTCGGTTGCCAGTTCAGACGATAAGGCTTCTTCGGGTTTTAAATTAGGATTACCGTTAGTGATAGTGGTTTGACCACCTACGATGACTTGGTTGGTTTGAAACAGTTCTGTAGCGGTTGCAAAACGATAGGCTTGAGCCACCGATGCACCGATTTTTACTCGTTCCATCGGTTCCCACGTCAGTTTAAATTTGGGTGAAAAATGCGTGGCGTTGTTGTTGGCTTGATTAACGGTTTGCAGTCTGCCATTCACGGTTGCACTGTTGACACCATCGTAAGCGTGCCAGCTTTCTAAACGCCCACCTAAGGTTAGATTCCAGTTTTTATAAAAGTCCCACGAATCTTGCGCCCAATAGGCTTCGGTTTGGGTTTTGCCTTTTGAAAGGCTAGTAGGAACACCCGTGCCGTTGGTGCCTGTCCAGTTATTCGCAACGGTATAAATGGGGTTGTTTAGCTCATATAAATCATGATGAAAACCAAAACTGACTTCATGTTGTCCCATAGCAGTGGGTCGCCAAATACCTTTCGCATCCGCAGTATGCCAACCTGTGCCTGTTAAGCTGGTGATTGTACCCGCGCCATTTTGTGAGGATTGCAGCGGCGTTCCTGTGGATGTACGGCTGATGTCTTTACCGTAATCGACGACACTACCCGATAAGTCCCAATCAAAAATGCCACCTGTATTGGATTTGATGTTCATGCCGTGTGACCAATGCAGTTGTTCGGCACGCGATTCACCAAAGGCATTAGGCGCGAGGGTATAACGCATTCCATTGATATTGACGTTACCATTAGTAACAACCGCGCCTGTTTTTGCATTAGTCAGGAAGCTATCAGAGCTGACGTGATTATCATTTTGCCATAAGCCCAAGGTGTAGGATGCTTTGATAGTCGGAGTAATGTCATAAGCCAACTTCCATTTAAAGGTATCCTGTACAGTGTGATTGATATTACCCGCACCTTGCACTACGGCAGCTTGTCCGTAAGGATTTAAGTTGGTAACTGCGCCATTCACAGCGACATCGGCAGCGGTCGCTTTCGTTGTTGAGGTTAGTGGATTGACATAACTAATGGGCTGACTGTGGTTGTCAAGATGAGTGACATCAAATCGCCACGAAAAATCTTTCATCTTGTCGCCTAAATTGAAGGCATATTCTTGGGTATCGTAAGTTTTACCGTGTCCAAAGACATTGTACGTTTGCCAACTGCTTTTTATATCTGCACCCGCTTCAAATTTTTCGGGCATTTTGGTGGTCATTTCGATAACACCACCGATAGAGTTGCCTGAATACGCCGCAGAAAACGGGCCGTACATGACATCAACCCGTTCAATTTCATTCGGGGATACCATGTTCCAGCGTGGCGAACCTGTGTTGCCGTTGTTGTTGCCTAACAAGGAAGACAGCATAATGCCATCCGCGTAAATCAAGCCCCGCGCACTCATACCTGTACCCGAAGTACGCCATGCAACGGGCGCATTAGTATCGCCCGCATAACGCTTACGCACGGTAATGCTGGGCATATATTTAATGGTATCTTCCGCACTCATCGCATTGATGGTGTTGTCTATTTGCTTGGCCGTAATGCTTTCTGTGGTCGCTGGCAGTTTGTAGCGTTCTTTTGAGCTTTCTGCGGCGATGGGGGTGGTCTTATCAGTCACCGTCATTTCTGGCATTTCTTTAGTCGGCTCAGCTTTCACAGGTGCTTTAGTGTCAGCAATAGCGAAGGGCGAGCTTAATAATAATGCACAGAGTAATGCGCGGCGTGGATTGAGCGGAAAAGGGGGTTGAGTGTGCTTCATATATCTCTCGGTTTTAATTATAGTTTTGTAGGCTGGGTGGCGGCTCTTTCGCAACCCAACGAATTTTAGAAAATGTTGGGTTGCCAAAAAGACGACAACCCAAGCTACGCTATTAATATTTAAACGACGCGTTCACAAAATAAGAACGTTGTGGATAAGGGTGGTTTTCAAAGGCATTGACATTGAATACGTTGTCGATACCCGCTGAGACACTGCTTTTTAAACCCTTATAAACAGGCAGTTTATAAACGGTTTTTAAATCGACAAACGTTGATTCATCGGTGCCTCCCATAACTTGGCTGGCAACGTCAGTATTGGTTAAGGTTTGGAAGGAATCACTGCGATAGCGAACGCCGACCGAACCATCCCATACAGGCATAATGTGGTAAGTCGCTGTGCCGTTAATTTGTAGACGTGGCACACGATCCCACTGATTGCCGACTAATATCGGGTTGCGTCCATTTTTGCTGATTTCTTTATCCATAATCGTGGTGTTGAACATCAAATCAACAGGCAATTTGAACACGTCACTTTGTTGATAGGTTAAATCAACACCAATGGTTCTGGTTTGGTCAATGGGTAAAAAGGCGGTGGTGGTTTGACCATTAATGGTTTGTTGCGTATTAGCAATTTCATCGCCGACTTTATCGTAGAAAATATTGGCACGCAGATAACCTCTGGGAATCTCGTACTGCACCATGAAGTTATTAAATATGCCATGCTCAGGACCTAAACCAGGATAGGCAATGGTTTGACTGTTTAGCCTAGACTGACTGCTGTACATTTCTTCGGCAATCGGAAAACGATAGGCTTTAGAGAATGAATAACGGAATGTCCAGTTGTTGGGGGTGAATTCAATTGACGCTTTTGGCGACACGCGTGACGCATCACGGTTTTCATAGTTTTGAATGCGTAATTTTGACGTAGCAGGTAGCGTGTAATCATAGACATGGGCATCCATCGTTTGCCAGTAGTCATAACGTGCGCCTGCCATCACACTCCAATCGGGCAAAAACCGCCATTCCATCTGTGAGAATATCGCGTTGGTTTGAGTCGTGCCTGCATTGTCATTGGTTAACGCGCTGGTAGTCCCTGCCGCATAATTGTTACTGTTATAAGTTTTAAGACCCAGCGTAGCGTGGTTAAATTGATAACCGCCCATAAACGACAAATCATCACGTCCTAAAAATTTATCGGTGGCAAGTTTTAAATCATACGAAGCCCACCACGGTTTTTCATCAACCACCTGACCTTTGTTTTGATTGAGCGGGTGGTTAGGATTGAGGTTTGAACTGATTGATTGATTTTTAGCATCGTAATAACTGGCGGTGGTATCAATTTTCCAGTTGGTGGATATTTTGCCTTTTAAACTCAAACCGTAGTTAAAGGCGTTGCGTTCTGTGGTGCTGACACCAAATACTGAACCTGGAACGACGATGTTTTTATTAAATAATGCGTCGTAATAGCTGGTATTTGCAGACAAACCACCGCCATTAGGATTGGCTGCTGTTGCCGCCGTTGCGCCGCCCCAGTTAGTTGTGCCATTGGCATTTTTTAGCAAGCTATTGGGATTATCAACGGTATCTTGCCGATTTTCATACGCGAAGGTGAAGCGACCTTGTAAATCGTCGGTAAAGTCATAGCCCATTTTCATTTTATACAAATCAGTAATGGGTTGAGACGTACCAATATCACCGTAAGCAATGGCAGGTGCGGCGGTAGCGAGTTGATAATTTTCACCGCCTGTTACTCTACCCAGTGCGGCTTGTGCGGTTCTTTGTGCCGCTGTGCCAATGACTGGCGTGGTTTGAGCGGCAGCATTGATCGTTTGTGGCTGACCTTCGTTTTCCAGATGATTATAAGAACCCCAAATACTGAACTTATCAAAGCGGTCGCCTGCTGAAAGAAAGGTTTTAAAACCCGATAAGGTTTCATTGCGCCCTGAACGGTGCATGGTTTGGAACATCCCCATTGCATCGAATTCGGCTTCAAATTTTTCAGGCATTTTGGTGATGAGGTTCACTACGCCACCCATAGAGTTACCGCTGTATTGTGCGGAAAATGGTCCATAAAGCACTTCGGAAGATTCAATTTCGCTAGGTGAAACCATTGACCAGCGTGGTGCGCCGCTAAACGAGGTACGCAACGGATTGTGTAACGGCATTCCATCACCGTAAACCATTGAATGCGCGGTTTGAAAAGAATTTGAACTTCTAATACCCAATGTGCCGTTAGGATCACCCATGTAGCGTTTGCGGATTAATACACCCGGTGCATAACGAATCGTATCTTCAACCGTAGTGGCATTGACTGTGGTTTTAATATCTTCGGCATCAATTTTGTAAGTCGGTGTTGCTTTGCTGGTATTAGGAAATAATCGCAATGCTTCGGCATCTTTATCCCTAGCAAAGGTATCTGTTACTGTCATTTCGGGCATTTCTTTAGCTTTATCAGTTGCAGCCGATGATTTGTTTGCAGTAATGATGTTAGATTGGACAGGCTCAGCGGCTATCGCACCGCTCAAATAACCCACACCCAGCAATAAGGCGATTTTTTTCATAATTTTCCTCTGTTGTTGTATTTTTTATACAGTTTGTAGCAATTGAGCAATAATAAAAGCAAAATTTATGCCAAAACAACAGATACTGCTATTTACCGACTAAAACGCTCTGAAAAATGAAAAATGGCGGATTTTTATGAAAAAGTGAGTGATATGACGGAATGATGTTCAGTTAAATAACATAGTTTAATAAATCACGCGTAAATATCTGCGATAAATAAGCGAGGCTAGGCGATGTATTGCAACGCATAATTAAGCAATCAGAGCGGGATGGGTAATACGATTTTATTGGGTTTTTTAAAGCCCACGCAGTCAATGCTGATGCGTTGTACGGGATTATCTAATTTTAAGGCTGTCAATTGACCGCCCCATAAACAACCCGTATCAATGGCGTAACAGTTGGGGCCTTCATAATAGCCGAGTGTAGACCAGTGACCGAAGATGATACGCATATCAGCATTTTTACGATTAGGCACGGTAAACCACGGTAGCAAGTTTTCAGGTTGAGAGCCTAATGCCCCACTATTGGTAAAATCCAAGCGACCTTCAGCATCGCAATAGCGCATTCGAGTAAAGCAGTTAATAATGAAGCGTAATCGGGGCGTACCTTTCAGGTTAGATGACCACACATTAGGTTTGTTACCATACATTTGTTTTAGAAATAGATGATAATCAGGTCGTCTTAAGGCTTGTTCCGCTATGAACGCCATTTTTTGAGTTTTTTTGAAATCCCATTGCGGTGGCAACCCAGCATGAACTAAACAAAAATCATCATTGTGGTGAAACAAGGGTTGATGCCTAAGCCAGTCAATTAATTCTTGTCTATCAGGTGCTTCTAGCACTGGGTTGAGTGCGTCTTTTTTACGCGTTACGCTATCCATACACGAGGCTGCCAGCAAGTGCATATCATGATTACCCAGTACCGTGATGGCTGAGTTGCCTAGTGATTTAACAAAACGCAGGGTTTCTAAAGATTTAGGCCCGCGATTGACTAAATCACCCGCAAACCAAAGTTGGTCGGACTGTTCATCAAAAGCAATTGCATCAAGTAGTCTTAATAAATCATCAAAACAGCCTTGAATATCACCAATAGCGTAAATAGACATTTAATTAATGTAAAACTCTGGGGATAGATAAAGTAAATTGTGGAATGGTCGCGTTAAAATCATCACCATCGTCAGAGTGCATAGTGTAGTGACCCTGCATAATACCGACAGGGGTTTCTAATATTGCACCGCTGGTATAACGAAACGTTTCACCTGGTTTAAGATAAGGTTGCTCACCAATAACACCCTCGCCTTGCACTTCTTGCACTTTACCATTGGCATCCGTAATTAACCAATGACGATGCAATAATTTTGCCGACACCGCTCCCTCATTAGTAATGGTGATGGTGTAAGCAAACACATAACGCCCTTTATTAGGTTCAGATTGTTCAGCAATAAAAAAGGGATTCGCTTCAACGACTATATTATTTTTTTCATTCATGATTAGATTATTTCAGTGATGTAGTACATCGTGGTTCATCATTTTACACAAAAAGAAAGCATTAACGCGACAGATTATCATATCAGTTTAAATCGTGATGTTAGGTTACGAATGAGTACAGTATCTTTCTTCCTGATTAGCAAGATTCATCAGCACAATTCAGAAGGCGCATACTAACTAGCAACAAATAGAGGAGTACTGGTCATGGCAATGAATGGCATCCCATTCCAAGCGGGCTTATCGTTGCCCTCGTTTCTTAAACAATATGGCACTGAGGCGCAATGCGAAGCCGCGCTAGAGAGTGTACGCTGGCATCAAGGTTTTTGTTGTCCCGCTTGCGGTGAAGCAGGTCATTATGTGCTTAAGGGCAGGAAGCATAAGACCTTTCAATGTAAGGATTGTCGGGGGCAGACATCGCTGATTGCGTGGACGTTGTTGTTTCACAGTACCCATTTGGCACTGCCCCGCTGGTTTTTGGCAATCTACTTGGTCAGTCAAGCCAAGACGGGCTTATCAGCTCTGGCTTTGATGCGGCGGTTTCGCTTAATACCGAAGGGCATCCGATGTACCTCAAAATGGCTCCTGTTTCAGGTTTTGCCCGCAAAGCCATTGTTGCAGGCGGTCGCAAACCGAAGGAAATAACAGAATTTAGCTTGATACGCCTCCCATGCACCTGCGTGTGCCGCCGTTACCAGTAAACTCCGTTCTGCAACTTGGCTTCGCCAAGCTGAAGAATTTTGCTAATCAGGTTAAGTTAAGCCGTTCGTGCTGAGCTTGTCGAAGCATGAACGACTTAACTTGGGGCTTCGGATTTTTCATTCGACAAGTTCATGACAGGCTTCGATAAGCTCAGGTCGAACGGAAAATCCTTAACTTAAGACAGTGGGTTGATGTGTAACATCGGTTAGTTAGTTCGCCTTATAAAGCGGTATTGCAGCTATCCGCGCATCAATTTTTTTCGACAGTTCTTGATAAGCGACGCTATCAATTGATTCATACCGACTTTTAAACTCTGCTTCATTCATTTTTTCAGGCAAATCCCTTGGGTCGGGCATAAAGTCTGTGTAATCTTTTATCTTTGTCATAGCAAGTTGTAATTTACGCGCACTTTCAGGGCTAAACGTGGCTAGTTCACCAAATCGCGTGCCTGCTTTATCGGCAGCTAAATCGACAAAGCTAAATCCGCTGCCGCCTTGTGCATCGCTTAGTTCTTTTTCTTCACCAACAACTTTGGCAACTTGATCATCAACCGATGCTGTCAGTGCAGCAGAACCAATAAAATGTTGCGCCAAATCGCTACGTTTGTATAAAAAAGCCACATATTGTTTGCCTTGTGTAGGTTTTGATGTGGATAAAAATTGCTTGGTTTCTTTTTTATTAACATAATCATTAGCCGCTATAATCACTAGCCTATTTTCTTCGATAGCGTTGTCAGGAGTAGAGCGTAAATAAGCAATTTCAAACAACGGTTTCAATAAGTCCGCCAGCGACAACCGCCATTCGCCATTATGATGCGCAATAATATCCGCTATTTTTTGTTGATAAATACTAAGTTCAGAACCGTTATCAGTCCGCGTTAATACGTTTCGTGCCTGTATTAAGGTAGTAAGGTTAGAAAAATAAGTAATGGTTATTTTTTCTGAATCAATTTTAATGCCTTGTATCGGGTGAGTGGCTAAGATGAAATAGTTGTTCAACGCACTGTGTTCAATCGCGGTATTTATCATAAAACCCGCTATTTTTGCGGGGATTAATAATTTCCCTGCTTTAAATTTGGTAATAGTCGGTAGCTGATTGCCTTCTTCATTGCCCAATCTCAAGGTAACATTTAAATATTTACCCAATCTGTTGTCGGGTAAGGTGGTCGTCACCACAAATTTTAGTTTATTTTCTTTCAGTGAAATTTGCACCACACTTTTGCTGTAACGATTTAATAAATAATTAGCAGCCAGATTAAGATCAGCATGACTTAATTCAATGGTAGCAATTTCATCAGGTTTAGTTTTAGCCCCTTCATGCAGAATTTTTTTCGCTCTAATAATGTCATCACGCGTTAGCGACCAATCTAATTCAAGCTCTGGGGTGTCGCTGACACCAAAAACAAGCAATAAGGTACAAAGCAGTATTAATGCGCACAGTAACACTATAAAAATGTGTAATAAACTTTTCATGAGTGTGGCTTAACAAAACTCCAGTTTGTATCCAGCGGTTTTGAGATACTCGGCCTCTTGCAGTAAGTCAGCATAAGTGAGTGGTGATTGACTCAGCCAAGTGGCAGAAAATTTGAGATTAATAGTTACTTTGTTCATCGCTATTTTAAAGGCAGGTAATGGTTGTTCATCACGATTACGATGTAACAAAATTGCTAATCGTAAAATAAGTGTTAGCACCATTGCCTGTTTATTCCAAGGAGCAGGTAAGTCAATAAAAAGCGCGGGGGAAAATTTACGGCGATGCAAGCGGACAATCGTCGATAATAGAATTTGATCTTGCCGAGAAAAACCTGCTAAATCACCATTTTCAATCAGATAAGCACTGTGCTTATGGTATTGATTGTGCGCAATGTCAATGCCTATTTCGTGCAAATCAGCCGCCCACTGCAAAAACTGCACCGCGTTTTCGTCTTTAGCCCAACTCGCTTTTTTGCTTAACTGCGCAAG
Organism: Crenothrix sp. D3; assembly: GCA_002134785.1. Taxonomy (GTDB): domain Bacteria; phylum Pseudomonadota; class Gammaproteobacteria; order Methylococcales; family Methylomonadaceae; genus UBA4132. Next base: position 194,995 of record MBQZ01000040.1, on the reverse strand, counting down.
CAAGGTGTTCAGCGTTTGTTTAATACGCGCGGCGTGGTCTTCATCGGTGCGATAACGCTTAGCTAACATTTGTACCGTACTAGCACGCACATCATGATTATCTAGTCGTCCCAATAAATCTTGTATCAGCCCTTCGCGTAACGCGCCATCAGCTACTGTCATTTGCTCAATGCCTAAACTCTTAAACGTGGCGTAAACAATGGCAACGCCGCCGACAAACACAGGTAGCCTTTCTGTATCAAGTTCGGGTAAGCAAAGCAGCTCGTTAATATGTGTACATTGCTGAATGCGCGTAACCAATAGCTCTAAACCTGCTTTGGTGATGCCGTTATTACTCCAGTTCTTAGCTTTTAATACTTTAGCAATAGAACGTAAACTACCCGATGCACCAATTGCTTGATCCCAATTACCGCGCTGAAATTTTTTCTGAAACGGTTCTAGTTGTTGTTGCGCAAATAACACAGCTTCTGCAAACGAATTTTTGGCAATCACACCGTCTTTAAAAAAACGATTACTGACTGTTACGCAGCCCATATTTAGACTTTCTTTGTCTTTAGGTAGATTGTCAGTACCAATAATGTATTCAGTGCTACCGCCACCTATATCCATTACTAAGCGTAACTGCGCTTGACTACCTAAACTGTAAGCGACTCCCAAATAAATTAAGCGGGCTTCTTCTATACCCGAAATAATATGAATAGGATGATTCAAGACTTGTTCTGCTTGGGTAAGAAACAGTTGTGCATTTTTAGCGGTACGCAGGGTATTGGTACCGACAATTCGTACACTACCCAGCGGAAAGTGCCGTATGCGTTGCCCAAACTTTTCCAAACAAGCCAAGGCTCTGTCTTGAGTAACGCTATCCAGCATATCGTCTTGATCTAAACCAGAAGCAAGTCTAACTGTTTCTTTCAAGCGGTCGATAGTCTGTAATTTACCGTCTTTTAGACTACAAACAATCATGTGAAAACTATTAGAACCTAAGTCAACTGCGGCAACAATTTCGGGTATTTTATTCAACACGAGTGATCCGTTTTATTTATGAAGCGACTTTATCTGATAAAATCGCTAGAATTTTTCGTAGGTTGAGTTAGCTGTGAGTTTGTCGAACAGCGTAACCCAACAATTATCGTAAAGACGTTGGGTTACGCTAACGCTAACCCAACCTACGAATGAACGGGTAATTTAACTTATTTAAAGGCTATCGTTAAGTGATAATTTCATGAAAGCACTATCTCTTTGCAATCTGCGTAAAACGTATAGCAATGGTTTTGAAGCATTAAAAGGTATTGATTTAACTGTAGAGGAGGGTGATTTTTTTGCCCTATTAGGCCCTAATGGGGCAGGAAAATCCACCGCAATTGGGATTATTAGCTCTTTAGTCACTGCCTCTAGCGGTTCAGTGAGTGTCTTTGGGCATGATTTAAACACCGAGCGGGATTTGGCTAAAAGTTGTATCGGTCTCGTACCGCAAGAAGTGAATTTTAATCAATTCGATACGGCAAAAAGCATCGTTCTCAATCAAGCAGGTTATTACGGGCTACCGCATAAACTCGCGTTACAGCGTACTGAACACTGTCTCAAGCAAATGGATTTGTGGGACAAACGCGACACCATTTCCAGACGTTTATCAGGGGGTATGAAACGCCGTGTCATGATTGCCCGCGCAATGGTACACGCACCTAAATTATTAATTTTGGATGAACCTACCGCAGGTGTGGACATCGAAATTCGCCGTTCTATGTGGAAAATGATGCAGGAAGTTAATCAACAAGGCACAACCATTATTTTAACTACCCATTACTTAGAAGAAGCCGAAAGCCTGTGCCGTAATATCGCCATTATAGATGAAGGGCGCATTGTGGAACATTCTGATATGGCAAGTTTATTGGCGCGACTGCATATTGACCATTTTATTTTAGATTTAGCAGAGCCATTAACCAGCGCACCTATTATTGATGGTTGCCAGATTGAGTTAATTTCTGACAAAGTGCTGAATGTCGCTATTCCTAAAGAAATCGGGCTTAATCATTTATTCAGTCAATTAACTGCCCAGAATATTAAAGTCATGAGTTTAAAAAATAAAACCAACCGCTTAGAGCAGTTATTTATGGATTTGGTGACAGCCAAATGAATGTCTCTATCGCATTTAAAACTATCGTTAAAAAAGAAATTTATCGCTTTATTCGTATTTGGCCGCAAACCTTATTACCGCCTGCGATAACCACTACCTTGTATTTTTTGATTTTCGGCAAACTCATTGGCGACCGTATCGGCATGATTAACGGTGCGAGTTATATGGATTATATTGTGCCAGGTATTATTTTAATGTCAGTAATCAGTCATTCTTACGCCAATGTAGTATCGTCTTTTTATTCAACTAAGTTCCAGCGTAATATTGAAGAATTATTAGTCGCGCCTGTACCCAATTGGATAATCCTAAGCGGCTATATCAGCGGCGGCATTATTCGCGGCTTATTAGTCGGTATGGTCGTGGCATTAATCTCGCTGTTATTTGCTGATTTTGCCGTACATAATTTAACCATTGCTTTAATAACAGCCATTTTAACGGCGACGTTATTTTCCTTAGCAGGCTTTATTAACGCCATCTTGGCAGAAAGTTTTGATGATATTTCTATCATTCCTAACTTTGTATTAACACCATTAAGTTATTTAGGTGGCGTATTTTATTCAGTCGATATGTTGCCACCGATTTGGCAGACTATTTCAATGGGTAATCCCATTTTGTATATGGTCAATGCGTTTAGATATGGTTTGATTGGGGTCAGTGATATTGATATTCAACTCACCTTTATTATCACTGGGGGGTTTATAATTGCCTTGGTGATATTGTGCTTGTACTTATTACATAAAGGTATTGGTATTAAAAACTGACAGTAGAGATGTTGCGATGTACTCTCTCTAATTAATGATGTGTTCTTCTGAATCGATATTACCTAAATTATCTAACCAATTGACGGTAATTTTATCGCCTGTCTTGCCATGTTTCAGCATAAAAGCAAGATAAGGGTCTTTCGGGGTGCTGTCGCCCATTTCACAACTTACCACGACCTTTTGATTGCAAGTAACCGTCAATATTCGAATAAAATGAGCAGGGATGAGTTGATTAGTAAATTTATCCTGATTACTGCCGTGTTCCATTGGATGCGCTATCAGTATTCTAAGTTGGGTATTCTCTTTTAGACGTTTACTGCGGATTTTTATACTCGACATATTATGTTCCACAGCCACCAAGAATAATTTTTACTTGCTCCTTAGCGCGATAAAGACCATCGTAAGTTTTTACTAGCACAATGACATTCGATGTTTCTGTCATTTTTAACCGTGCGGACACAAACGCATCCAATTCTGGGGATAAATTAAATTTAGCAACTAACGGAATCGGGTTTTTTTCTACGAAAATGGCAATATTTTGAATATTTTCCAAACTACTGGTGACAGTAATCGCAATGGCTACGTCTTTTTCCGCAATTTTTGGTAATTTAATTTCAATTAAATCCGTGTCGATAATTTCTCTATTTACTATGCTATCGTCCAGTAAGTGGGGAGGAAAATTTTCCGCTGACCATTGCGCATGAAGAGACGGGGAGCAAGTGACTAACGCTGATGCAGTGAATACAACAGTTTTCTTGAGAAATTCTCTGCGATTAGCCATCGTTATTCAAATAATACATGGTAAGCGCGGGCAGAATGTTCTGGTTGCGCAGTAAATACACCACCGATAACCGCTAATAAATCTGCGCCTGCGGTCAGTAACTGCGCACCATTTTCTGGCAAAATACCGCCAATCGCGACAATGGGAATTGTTAGCACGCGCTTGGCTTCGTGCAAGGTTTTTATCTCTGCTGGCGCAGCTAATGGTTTTGATGACGAAGGGAAAAATCGCCCGAAAGCCACATAATCTGCGCCGTGTTCCTGCATTATAAGAGCAGTTTCAACACTGTTGTAGCAAGAAACCCCAATAATAGCAGCCTTACCTAAACGTTGTCTTGCGTGTGCTAACGCGCCGTCTTCTTTGCCCAGATGTACACCATCGGCAGCAGCTTGTATTGCCAGTTCCACGTCGTCATTGATAATTAGTGGAACGTGGTATTGATGGCACAGTTTAACCAATTCACGCGCCAATAATAGCCCATCCTGCGGCTGTTTATCACGGTATTGCACCACTACCGCGCCCCCTAAAATCACTTTTTCTACCTCGGTGAGAACGGTATCAATGGATTTATTTTCGGTTTGAGTAATAGCGTAAAGTCCTTGTGCGGGGAATTTCATGCGTCTTGTTCCATCCAGAAAAATCGATTCGGGTTATGTTGACCTTTGCCCACTTTATACGCGGCGTTTAATGAATGCCAAGTATAGTCTTGCGCCTCCGCCACCGCTTGCACAGGCTCTATTCCGTGTGCTAGCAACGCGGCAATACTGGTTGCCAAGGTACAACCAGAGCCATGATAATGATCTGGTAATCTGTCCCAAGTATAGGTTTCCCAGCAGCGTCCATCATGAAATAATTGATTGCTAACGCTGGGTGTGTCTTCATGTGTACCCGTAATTAACACATACTTGCAACCCCATTCCAACAGTTTTAAACCGCAGTCATGCAAATCAGTTAGCCCTGTTAATTTGCGCGCTTCTTCACTGTTAGGCGTTAATACCGTTGTACAAGGCAGTAATAAATTAACCAGCGCGTCTACTAATTGCTTACTGGATAAATCAGTACCGCCACCTGCCGCTAACACGGGATCTAACACCACAGGAATCTCTGGGTATTGTTTTAATAGCGTATGAATCGCCAATGCGGTGTCGTAATGACCGATTAAACCAATTTTAAATACCTTAACAGTGATGTCATTCAATAGCGTTTGTGCTTGAGCAATAATGTCGGCTGGACGTTGCGGAATGAGTTTTTTGACGTTATGGGTGTCTTGCTCCGTTAACGCGGTAATAACGCTAGTCGAATGGCATTGATGGCTCACTAGCGTTTCAATATCCGCTTGCACACCTGCGCCACCGCTAGGATCATGACCTGAAAATGACAGCACTACTGGACGATTAAAATTCTTCATTATTTTACAGTTTCCTCTAGTTCTTTCAACCTGTCACAGCTTTTAGTCATACCATTTAAACAGGATTTTTCATAAAGTTCTCTGACCTGAGTCAAATCATGTAAACCCTCAAGAGCTTGCGCTTTATGATAATAATAGCCACGCCATGCTTTTTGAGCAGGCGGCTCTTTAATTCTATTAAAATCATCAAGTGCTAGCTGAAATTGCTGGGTTTTTAGATAAGCAACACCGCGATTGTAATAGGTAGCTGCATATACTACGGGTGTCTTTTGTTGTGAATTGGCAGCCTTGATGATGCGATTAAAATCATCAATGGATTCAGAATAACGATCCAATGCTATTAACTCTGAACCTCGATTGTTGAGAATTCTAATCATCATAGGGCAAGTATTGTCATTATCAATTCGCCGCGCCGCGTCATCCCAAAGTAATAAGGGATGGGAAAAAGTAGTCAATCGAACCCACGTCAACGGCATCATTAATAGCGCGATGCCACTCAAGATAATAACCGCTTGCTTCGCAGTCAATCTTTGACAAACAAAGGGCAGACCCGCAAAAAGTCCGACCATCCACAAATAACTACGATACAGCACAAAAATTTCTTGCAGACGCACTGTTGCCAATTCAGTAAAAAACAATAACAGCGGACAAAGCAAAGCAAAACCAAGTAGCCCTGTTAAACCTCTTTGCAACAGCAAGCGAACTGCCACTATGGCATAAATAATAAAACCGACTAAACCCAATATTTCGGGTAACGACCACAATCGTAACGCAAACGTTTGACAGTTATCAATAGACATTAACGCAGGACTAGGTACTAACCAGACCCATAGATACTTAAAGAAGGTAAAAGATTGCGTAAGGATTGATAACGGGTAAGCGAGGCGCGGATCAAATTCTTTACTCAAACTTGCAAGCAGGGCTGCGGAGTAAGGCTCATAAATTTGCCCCAAAATATGTTCTGATTGACGCTGAATAACCACGAACGTGCCAATTAACGTATAAAGTACCAGCGTTGACCCAATGAATTTAATACGAGACAAGGGTTGTGAACTGACTAAAAACAGCAAGGCAAGCGTCAGAGCAGGAGCCATAATAGCGTGTTCTTTTGATAGTACCGCCAGAAAATAAGCCAGTGCAGACGCAGTTAGCCACCGTCGCTGCTCTCTAATTAGCCCTTCTAAAAATAATCGCCACGTCAGCAAGGTAAATAAAGTCGCCATTAACGTAGTGCGCTGTATTAAATAGCCTGTTGCATAAACGGCAACAGGATGTAACGCAAAAAGCAACGCGCCAAAAAATGCCAACCAAAACGGCGATAACGTTTTATCGTCGTCAGAAACTGGAATGACTATTTCAAACAATCGCCGCAAGAAAAAAAATAAGGTAGTGACAGTGATAAGATGCAATAACAAATTACCCAAACGCAACCAGATAATGCCATCGCCCAATAATTGCCGTGTCCATACAAAACTAGCAAAAGGCAACCAGCGTAAATCAAAACTGAATAGACTGTACAAATAGAGATTAAAGTTTTCGCTATAAAAAAAATTAGCGTCATCAAAAACCAGTGGATTGTTAAGAAATGGCGCGTAAAGCAAAATAACAGGAATATTCAGCCCCAATATCGCCCAAAAAACCCTCATAATATTTCCTTTTTTAGTTTTATTCTTGCCAAGGGTTTATATCAACAATCTTGATGATTTCAGCCGAATTACCATTAATCAATACCACCATATCTTTGGTCTTACCGCGTAACGGTAGCCATTTAATAGCACTATCTTGTGTATCAGCTAATAGGTTTTTCTTATCCAATTGACGGAGTGTTGCTAACGGCTGTGCTTTTTTCAATATTTGGACTTTTACTTGATTCAATGGCACATACAATTCGGGTGATTGCGCCCAATCTACACCGCCTGCTGCTGCCGAAAATAAAATAGCCTCGGCGCGTTTGGGGTCAGTAGGGGCGATAGCAGCAATCCAACGGGGCTGTAACCAACTGGTTTGTGCCGTTTGGTTATGCGCTAGCGTTGCTGTTTTTGCACTTTCTGAATCAATGTCTATTAACCTGACTATATCAAACCGATCTTGATTGAAAACGATAAAAGCAGGGCGACCTGCAAATACAGTGGACAATCCATAGCCTAATGCGGCTATTTGCAAGATTGCGATAACCCATAAATCAAATTTTAAGCCCCATTTTTTAGGCTGATAAACCGCAAATGTCATCACAGGCCCTGTAATTATATTAACAGCTAATAACAGTAAGAAAATCTTAGTAACCCCTGTCGCCTCATCCAATGGCATGGGATACCAAACAAAATACACCATAATCATCACTAATACGGCGACTAAGCTAGATAACAGTAAATGGATTAGAAACGCATAAAAACGACTTTTCATTGGGAAACTAGGACTGATATTGTAAAAATAGTTGAGGAACTAAGCATTCATGAATACTCAAGGTGTCTGTTAGTGAAGTACGCCAACATTATAAAACGAGCAGACACAAAAAACCCTCGTTAGGATTCCTAACGAGGGTTTTTGTTGATTCCTGTTTTGGCAATCTTATATCAGACTGACTTAACGGCAGTTAGCAGGTACATATTTTTCTAAAATAGTACCTTTAGTACCAATAGAACCAGGAGTTCCTTTCGTTTTAGAGTTACATGCCCAAGCGATAGCATCAGCGGGTATGGTACCACTAGCAAGTGCAGCACCTGGAGTACCAGAGTAAGGGGCTAAATAGAGCTCATTAGCAGATGCAACAGCAACTGTCGTGCTGTATACGATTTTAATTTCACCCGTTGTAGTATTAATATCTACAGAATTAACATACTGAGTTGCAGTGGGTGATGTCCAACCAGAGCTAAGTGCCTTTGCGTTACCTGCATTATCAGCAACTATGATTTTTGCACTTGACGCGATTGTTAAACCTTCTGTGACTTTCGCTCTGATAATATAATCTTGGTAAGCTGGAATCGCAATCGATGCCAAGATTCCGATGATTGCAACCACAATCATCAATTCGATCAAGGTAAAACCTTGTTGTAATTTTGAATTTTTCATAATACTCACCTTTGTGTTGTTTGTTGTGTAAGTTAAATACAATTCATCTAAAGCATACTGTGTGCCAAGTATTTTATTATTCGCTTAATCATTCTTGTTTTACACGGCTTATATACAACCCATTGCCTCTGATGGGTTTCCGCTGTCACCTCTACCCATCCTACGAACTGTTTAACTACCACTAATGACCATTGTTCCTGTCACTATGTGACGGATTTTGTCAGCCACGTTGCCAATGCCCCGATTTACCGCCTGCTTTTTCGACTAATTGAATGCCTTGAATAACCATGCCGCGATCGACACCTTTGCACATATCGTAAATAGTGAGCAATGCACAGCTAGTAGCCGTTAAGGCTTCCATTTCTACACCCGTCTGCCCATTGGTTTTTACGGTGGTTTGACAGCGCACATGGTTATTCGCCACGTCAGCCGTTAGTTTGATTTCGACGTGGGTTAAGGCTAAAGGATGACACAGCGGAATTAACTCAGCGGTTTTTTTACTGGCCATAATGCCAGCGATTCGTGCTACTGCTAACACATCACCTTTTTTGTGTTCGCCATTGATAATGAGCTGTAAAGTTTCAGGCTGCATTTCAATGATGCCCTCGGTAATGGCAGTGCGGTGAGTCATGGCTTTGTCACCGACATCAATCATGTGTGCTTCGCCCGCTTGGTTAAAATGCGTGGATTGTGTCATTCGAGTCTCTTGTTTTAAGTAAAGTTAGCGTATTATCACTATTTTTTAGGTTAGGAGTCCAAAACACGTTTTGGACGTTTTGTGTAGCCCAAGTCATGCCTTGGACTCCGAGCTATAGGCAGTGGAATCAGTATGTCGATTAAAATTCGTTATTTTGCCAGTTTAAAAGACCATTTAGGGCGTTCAGAAGATGAGTTAGTCAGCGGGGGCTTGTTGTCGGTGCATGACGTTTGGCAACGCGTAAATGCCACGCAACCTTTGCCGAGTAATGTCTTAGTTGCGGTTAATATGGATTATGTAAATCTGGATACTCTGGTAAAAGACGGTGATGAAGTGGCATTTTTCCCCCCTGTAACAGGCGGCTAATATGACAATCATCATTCGTAGCGAGGCGTTTAATCCTTGGCAAGAAATTCAACACTATCAAGATAATGTAACAGGATACGGCGCGACCAATATTTTTATCGGCACCATGCGAGATTTTAATGATGGCGATACCGTTAAAGCCATGACGTTAGAGCATTATGAAGGCATGACGGAAAAGCAGTTGAAAAAAATTGTGGAGCAAGCAAGCCAACAATGGGCAGTGCTGGATGCGTTAATCGTGCATCGAGTCGGTGATATTCTACCGAATGAGCCGATTGTGCTGGTGTCGGTGTGGACGATGCACCGTGGTGATGCCTTTGACGCGTGCCGATTTATGATGGAAGCCTTAAAATCACACGCGCCCTTTTGGAAAAAAGAGTTGTTAATAACCGATGAAGAACGTTGGGTGACGCATAATACGGATGGTTATCAGCCAAAATAAGACTGTAACGTCTATAGATAACCGTCAATAAAATGATTAAAACCGTTCGCACTGAGCTGTGAGCTTGTCGAACAGTCGAAGTGTGAATGTGGTTCGACAAGCTCACCACGAACGGTATCATTTTATTGTGAGGTAACTCTATCCTAACAACGCCGCTTGTAGTCGTTGATAAAGCCCAGCAAAACTGCCGTTACTCATCATCACAAAATGCCCGCCTAACGGAGCTTCACGTTGTAATCTGGCAATAATGTCATCTATTGAACTATAGATTTCAATATTATCGACCTGTTGGGTGAGTTGGGTTAAATCCCAGTTCAGATTAGACGGCTGATAGATAATGGCTAAGTCGGCATTGTTAAATGATTGCGCTAAGGTGTCGGTGTGTGTGCCTAAACGCATGGTATTAGAACGCGGTTCAACAATCGCAATAATGCGCTCTACCCCGACTTGTTTACGCAAGCCGTCCAATGTGGTTTGAATAGCAGTCGGGTGATGGGCAAAATCATCATATAGCGTGACTTGGTTTATCTTCGCGATGACTTCCATGCGCCGTTTCACATTTTTAAACTGCCCCAACGCGCTAATGGCATCGCTAGGCGATACGCCGACATGATGAGCGGCGGCAATAGCGGACAGAGCGTTATAGACATTATGTTCACCTGTGAGCGACCACAGCACAACACCTTGTTCGATGTTATTAAGCATCACACTGAAATGACTGCCATCCGCTTTGTGCAGTTTCGCATTCCACGCGGCATCGGCATTAATCGAGGTGTTTACTGTTTTTGTCCAACAACCCATTGTTAGTACGTCATTAATATTTTCATCACTCGCAGGGCTAATAATTAAACCCTCACTGGGAATGGTTCTGACTAAATGATGAAACTGTTTTTTGATTGCCGCTAAATCAGGAAAAATATCCGCATGATCGAATTCTAAATTATTGAGGATGGCGGTACGCGGACGGTAATGCACAAATTTTGAGCGTTTATCAAAAAATGCGGAGTCGTATTCATCGGCTTCCAGCACAAAGAACGCGCCCTCACCTAAGCGTGCAGAAATTCCAAAATTCAGCGGAATACCACCGATTAAAAACCCTGCATTAATGCCTTGATGTTCGAGTATCCACGCCAACATACTGGTAGTCGTGGTTTTACCGTGTGTACCCGCAACGCCTAACACCCATTTATCTTGTAAAACGTGTTCTGCTAACCACTGCGGCCCTGAGACATAATGTAGCCCTTGATTTAACACGGCTTCAACTTCTGGATTGCCACGCGATAAGGCATTACCAATAATGACCAAATCAGGTTTATTCGCCAAATTTTCAGCACGATAACCTTCCATTAAGGTGATACCTTGCTGCTCTAGTTGATCGCTCATCGGTGGGTAAACATTCTGATCAGAACCGCTGACCTCATGCCCCAGTTGTCTTGCCAATACCGCAAGTCCACCCATGAATGTACCGCAAATACCTAAAATATGAATATGCACTGTTCTGTCCTAACTAATTTTATAGACGGTAGTTTATCATGGTCAATCGTATCTATTCACCGTTGCCCCGTACAAGTTACCCACAATTAAGTGACTATGATAAAATTCTGCCACTTCAAAAGCCTACGCACTGAATTATTCAGACCGTTAGCTGCGATAAACCTTAACTTTTAACTTTAGTGAGTCTGTTATGAACAAACCTAAAAAAGTCGCCATTCTTACCGCTGGCGGATTAGCTCCTTGTCTTAGTTCAGCCGTTGGTGGTTTGATTGAGCGTTATACTGAAATTGATCCTAGCATTGAAATCATCTGCTACCGTAGCGGTTATAAAGGCTTGCTGTTAGGTGATTCATACCCAGTTACGCCAGAAATTCGTGAAAAAGCAGGTTTGTTACACCGTTTCGGTGGTTCACCGATTGGTAACAGCCGCGTTAAATTGACGAATGTGAAAGACTGCGTAAAACGCGGTTTAGTGAAAGAAGGCGAGAATCCACAAAAAGTGGCGGCTGACCAGTTAATTAAAGATGGCGTTGATGTTTTACACACGATTGGTGGTGATGATACCAATACCGCTGCGGCTGATTTAGCGGCATTTTTGGCTGAAAATAATTATGGTTTAACCGTGATTGGTTTGCCGAAAACCGTTGATAACGATGTGATTCCAATTAAGCAATCATTAGGCGCGTGGACAGCGGCTGAACAAGGTGCGCGTTATTTTCAAAATGTGGTCGCGGAAAACAATGCGAACCCAAGAATGTTAATCGTTCATGAAGTCATGGGTCGCAGTTGTGGTTGGTTGACTGCGGCAACGGCGGTTGAATACCGTAAATTATTAGACCGTGCTGAATGGTTGCCAGAATTAGGCTTATCGCGTGAATCGTATGAGGTTCACGCTGTGTTTATTCCTGAAATGGGTTTTGATATTGCAGCAGAAGCAACGCGTTTACGCGCCATTATGGATACCGTCGATTGCGTTAATATTTTCGTCTCAGAAGGTGCGGGTGTTGAAACTATCGTTGCTGAAATGTTAGCAAAAGGGCAAGAAGTGCCACGCGATGCGTTTGGTCATGTGAAATTAGACGCAGTGAACCCCGGAAAGTGGTTTGGTGAACAATTTGCTGAAATGCTAGGTGCGGAAAAAACGCTGATACAAAAATCGGGTTATTTTGCGCGGGCATCGGCGGCAAATATTGAAGATATACGTTTGATTAAATCCTGTACTGATTTGGCAGTGGAATGTGCGTTACGCGGTGAATCAGGTTTAATTGGACATGATGAAGAACAAGGTAATGTATTACGCGCAATTGAATTTCCACGCATTAAAGGTGGCAAAGCGTTTGATATTAATACACCTTGGTTTAATGATGTGTTAGCGGCAATTGGTCAAACCAAAGGCGAAAAAGTCGAAACTAGCCATTAATTGATTGTAGGGGGTATCCCTTGTGGATACCCCTCATTAATGGGCAACCACAAGGATTTTCCCCTACGGAGTTTTCTGATTTTTAATTCCATGCGGTACATGAGCCGCCGTGACTTGCTGCTCTACCGCTGATTCACAATGCCCTTTTTGGTCGTCAAAAAATATATCTGCACCAAAGGCTTTTAAAAACGCGCCTTTCGGTAATCCTCCCAAAAATAACGCTTCATCAATACGAATATTCCATGCTCTGAGTGTTCTAACGACACGTTCATGCGCAGGCGCACTACGCGCTGTCACTAAGGCTGTTCTTATCGGTGAGTTTTCTGGATCAAACTGATTTTGTATGTAATGCAGCGCGGCGAGAAAATCTTTAAAAGGCCCGTCAAGTAGTGGGTTTTTAGCCTCATGACGTTCATTTTCAGCAAATACGTCTAAACCGCGTTGTTGATAAATGCGTTCTGAGTCATCGGAAAATAACACCGCATCACCATCAAAAGCGATACGCAATTGGCTTGAAATAGCGGTTAATGATGAACCAGATAGAATAGTTGCGGCAGCAAAACCAGCATCTAGGGTTTTGGTGACATCATCAACATTGGTGGATAAAAATAAATGTGCGCCAAATGCGGAGATATAGCCGTAGGGTGACGCACCGCTGGTAAAGGCAGCACGGGTAATATCTAAGCCATAATGCGCAATAGAATTAAAAATCCGCAAGCCTGTATCCGCGCTGTTTTGTGAGACTAAGATAATTTCTACGAAAGGATCATTGAGGCTTGTTTCATTAATGGCTAACAGCTTTTTCACTAATGCAAAGCCGTAACCAGCGGCAAGAATTTCGTCTTCGTGGTCTATTTGATAACGACAGAAGGCTTCTTTACCTTGGGTTTCAAAAATGGCGTGCGACTCATCCAGATTAAATAAGGCTCTGGATGAGATAGCAACGACTAATTTTTGTTTGCGCATTGATAGCTTACGGAATTATCCACACAGAGTTTAATTTCAAGGTGTTTTTTGCTTTATTACCGTAAGTAGTCGCCTCATCTTTGGTTTTAAAGCCTTTTACTTGTAAGCGATAACGGGTTTCATTTTTAACCTTGTAGGGGCTAATAACCACTGGAACACCTTGTTGTGTAAACTTAGCCGCCGTCTTTTTAGCATCTTCCATTTTATTAGATGAAGCTAGATTAACTGTCCAGCCGCCAGTGCTAGACTGCGCAGACGTGTTGGCGGTGCTGTTAGCATTGGTACTAGCAACAGCATTAGCAGTAGCGGGTAGACGGGCGTTATTGATTACATTGTTAATGTCATTAGCGGGAAGTGGCTGTACTGCTTTATCAGGAATCACACTCGCTTTATTAGCCGTTTTGCTATTAGTTTCTGGTTTGGTTGTTGGTGCATTAACAGCTGCTACACCTTGCTTTGTGGTGATAGTCTTCACTGTTTTGTTAGCCGTTTTGCTATTAATTTCTGGCTTGGTTGTCGGTACATTAACAGCGACCGTATTTTTCTCTGTGATGAGACTCTTAACTGCTTTGTTAGCGAGTTTGCTATTAGTTTCTGGCTTGGTTGTTGGCACATTATTAACAACCGTTATACCTTGTTCTATGCTGGGGTTATTAAGTGTATTGGCGACGGGTATTTCCTTAACAAGGGACTCAGCCGCTGGTTTTATTTCTACAACAGCCACCTCAGATTGCGTATTATTAAGCGGCTTAGTGGCTATTGGTTTGCTGGCTGCGGTTTTTTCTTTATTCTGACGGGCAGTGACTTCATTCAATTGTGCTATCACATCGTCAACTTTCTGATTTAACTGATCTAACGCGGGGTCTGTGCCTTCTAAATCATTGGGGGACGACGCTTTAACCGTGTTTCTTATGTCGTCTTTGATAGCAGTTGTTGTACCTGCCAAATTAGATACTTCGGTGTTGGTCTTTGATAGCATAACACCAAGTGCGGCTGCTGCCACTAACGCTACAACACCAAAAAACACAGAGGTATTAGTAACAGTGCGTGTCGATTTTATTTTTTCAGAAAACTCGTATATCAGCTCTTCTTGTTGCTTATTAATACGCTCTTGCTTAGATTTAAATTGGCTTAACACCGCTACAGCCGTATCTGCGTGCTTATTAATACGCTCTTGCTTAGATTTAAATTGGCTTAACACCGCTACAGTCATATCTGCGCCATCGATAAAAGGTGGCTGTTCATCGGATTGTTCTGAATAAAAGTCTTCTGCATCAGCTTGTTCGGTGGGTGGTGTTACAGGATTTTTTTCTAGTATCATGGCATCTGGCCTCCTATTATCAACGATGGGTTGATTGGTTTCCGCGACTGACACTGGCTCTGTCGTTTTTCCCTTTTTACGCTGATCAAAATAGTCTACATAAAAATTAGTTTTTATCTCTGAAGTAACGGGAATAGACGGAATAATCGGAGCCGATACACTAGCGATATAACTGTTGGGTGCTGCGTTTGTTTGCTGAGCCTCAGCAAACAGAGAATCGACTGACTCAGATGTTGTGTTTATATCTGCTAACTCAAAATCAAAATTCTCGTCCTGAAGACCGAGTCTATTTTGTCTCGCCGTTGATTTTTCATTTGTGGAATCTGTCATTAGGTTGAACTCAATGTATTAAGGGGTAAATTTAAACATCATTTTCATGGGTGATAACCTGAAAAATGCTTTATTCTATATTCTAGTACCAATAGAGCTTAATGTGGATAAAGTTTCGCTCATTTGTCAATAATATCCAAAAAGAACACAAAATACTATGCAACTAGCTATCACCATTTTGGGGCATCATCAAAGTCGTTTTATGGCAGAAATACTGCCTGCTATACGCGACTGTAAATGCCATATCATAGACATAAAATCGTCTTGTATCGGTCAAACGACCGCCGCTTATCTACTGATTCAAGGCAACTGGAATCAAATTGCCAAACTTGAAGGCTTATTAGAACTCATTGTGAAACGTCTGGAGATAAAAGTGCAGACGCTACGCACCGAGGCAAAAGACAAAGCGCATGGCAAAGACTGTCTACCGTATTCAATAGAAACCATTTCACTAGACCATGAGAGCATTGTCGAATCTATCGCCACCTTTTTACTGGATCATGAAATAGATATTGAAGAAATCACAGGCAGTGCTTATCAAGCACCGTATCTACAATCGTCTGTTTTTTCCAGTAAATTTATTATTTTAGTGCCTGCGTCAGTGTCTTTATTGATACTACGCGAAGAGTTTATGGATCTATGCGATCAGCTCAATATAGACGCTATTCTCGAACCCATAAAACGTTAGGATACCCCATGACTCAAGTTACACTCAATCAACCTGTTCCTGATTTTGAAGCCCGCGCCACAGGTGATAAACCCATTAAATTGTCGGATTATGCAGGGCAGTTTGTGCTTATTTATTTTTACCCCAGAGACAACACCACAGGTTGCACACAACAAGCCCAGAATTTCCGTGATGCTCACGCCCAATTTGCCGCGTTAAATACCGTCATTCTTGGCGTGTCGCGTGATAGCGTGCGTAGCCATGACCGCTTTAAAGCTAACCAAACCTTGCCTTTTGATTTACTTGCCGATCAAGATGAAACTCTGTGTCAGTTATTTGACGTGATAAAAATAAAACCCATGTATGGTAAAGAAGTACGCGGTATCGACCGCAGTAGTTTTTTAATTAATCCAAACGGTGTATTGGTTAAACAGTGGCGTAAAGTAAAAGTAGCTAACCATTGTGATGAGCTGTTACAAGCGATTAAACATTTTGCCAGTTGATGCAAGTCTAAAACTTGCCTATCAATGGAAAATAGTTGAGAATGCACGCCTTTTCTAGTCACCACTCAAAAGCCATTTAATGAACCAGACCCTCCGTTCAATACTGTCTACATTGTGCAATCGCCAGCGGTTAATGCTTGCGTTGGTCGTAGTGCTGGTATTAGGCGTGGTGCTGTTCAATAGTCTAGTCTCTGTTGATATTAACGGTTGGAGTAGTGGTTTCACGCATCCATTACACGGTGGCGATCATTTTCTCACCATGTTGGCTGTCGGTATTTGGGCAGCGCAACTGCGTGGTAAGGCGATTTGGTTATTGCCGCTGACTTTCGTTGGCGTAATGAGTTTAGGTGGTTTAGCGGGTGCGGCAGGTTTGTTTATTCCTAGCGCGGAATTGATTATTCTGCTATCTGGCTTAGTGTTCAGCGTCTTTATTGTCCGCAAAATTCGTTTTAGTAGCCAAACCAATGTCATTATCGTGGCATTTTTCGCATTTTTTCACGGTTTCGCGCACGGACAAGAAATATCCACATCGGCGAGTTTGATTTCTTATACCTTAGGGTTCATGGTAGCAACCTTGCTATTACATGGCGCGGGTATTTTAATCGTGCGGTTGCTAGTGGTAATTGTCGCGCTATTTGTTAGTCAGTTGGCTTACGCACACGCATCAATTAGTCATTTAGTGGTTAAAGCAACGGCTCACACAACACAGGTTAATGAAACGCCTGAGTTTTTTATTCCAGCAATCTTAGCACCACCTGACAATAGACTAGACAGTGGTGGCGATGTTGAATGGGCAGAAAATAGGCACGAACTTATTCATGCTGGCACGCACAGTGCGCGAATTCATTCGCCCCCACCTTGTTCAGTGGTAACCGCTTTTCAGCTTAATTTAATGGCAACAAGCCATGACCAAGGAATTACACACCGCATAAACTGTGGGCGCGAACTCATTCGCGCCATCCATCAAGCCAGTAATAATGTCGCTTATACAGTCGCCGCTCATTGGCTACTTAGCCCACAAATTAGCATCCATTTTTTAACCAATGGCGTGGGTGATACCGCACCACCTGTCGCGTCGATTAGCCATTACACGCCCTCTGCTATTCCCGCTTATCACGAATATCTAGTTTTCAAAACCACCCCCTGTTTCAATTTACCTTCAGCATTTTATACACTCGCCACTAGTTTTCTAACGAACGGTGTCGGTGCGACTTCGCCGCCTGTATTCAGTGTATCCGCTGTTATTATTCCACTCGCTATAAACGAATTTGCTGTCCGCAACTCGACCTTTTTTAAAAGCTCTACCGTGCTACAGTCCTCTGTCAGCCGCACCCTATTTTCCAGTCATTCAGTCATTTCCAAAACGCGATTCAAATCGCGCTCGCCACCGTTTGTTTTTTTCAGCGTTACCAATCACTTGAACATCATCACATAACAACAATATTGAGGAAGAAGATGCACATCCAACAGATCGTTCCATTAAATTTATCCTGCACACCACAAACCCTGCGCTTACAAAAAGCGGGGTTAGTGATAGCCGCTTGCGCATTGATGCTGAATTATGCAGACAACGCACACGCTGCTGATAAAACAGCCAAAGCCGATAAACCGACTAAGACCCAGTCCAAAGCCAAGGAAGAAAAATCGATAGATCTTACTGAAATGGAAGTCAGTGCCGCCACAGAACGCGCCCATAATCTGGTGGGCATTGCCGAGAGTGCATCACAAGGTAATGTCGGACAGGAACAAATAAAATACCGTCCGATTACCCGTCCCAGTGAAATTTTAGAAACTGTCCCTGGCATGATTTCCTCACAACACAGTGGCGAAGGCAAAGCCAGTCAATATTATTTACGCGGTTTTAATTTAGATCACGGCACCGATTTTTTAACGCAAATAGATGGCGTACCTGTGAATATGCCTTCGCATTCGCATGGTCAAGGCTGGATGGATACCAACTTTTTGATACCTGAAATGGTCAAAAGTGTGCATTACCAAAAAGGCAATTATTATGCCGACACAGGTGATTTTTCCAGTACAGGCTCGGCAAATATCGAATATTTTAATGAATTAGAGAGCAACACCGTTAAATTTACAGGCGGCAGTTATGATTATTACCGTGGTGTAGGCATGGGGTCTAAAAAAATCGGTGATGGCAATTTACTGTATGCCGCTGAAACGGTACACAATAATGGTCCGTGGAACGTTCCCAACGATTTTATGAAATTCAACGGCGTATTGCGTTACAGCCAAGAACAAGCGCATTCAGGCTGGAACATCACCGCAATGGCGTACAAAGCCGACTGGCAATCGACTGACCAAATTCCGCAACGTGCTGTAATTGACGGTACACTGAATCGTTTTGGCACGATAGATCCCAGCGATGGCGGCGCGAGTCGCCGATATAGCTTAACAGGCGAATGGCATCGGCAATCTGACGACAGCGAAAGCAAAGTCATTGTCTATGGCTTGTATTCAAAATTAAGATTGTTTTCTAATTTTACTTATTTTATGAATAATCCCGTGCAGGGCGACCAGTTCGGACAACCTGACGAACGCTGGACAACAGGCTTAAAAGCCACGCACACCTTTTTTCATAAAATCGGCAGCGCAGATTCTGAAACCACCCTCGGTTTACAAGTGCGTAACGACAATATTCAAAATGGCTTAACCCTTACCGAAGCCCGCCAACAGTACGACACCGTGCGCAAAGACAATATCTGGATAACCAACGTCAGCCCTTATCTGGAAAACAAAACCCATTGGAATGATTGGTTTCGTAGCACCGTGGGTGTGCGTTTTGATGGTTATCGCTTTGATGTCAGTAAGAGCAATCAAGCAGACAATAACGGCACACGCAACGCGGGCATCGTCAGCCCAAAATTGGGTTTAACTTTTGGGCCGTGGGCAGATACCGAACTGTATTTGAACGGCGGCTTAGGTTTTCACAGTAATGATGCACGCGGTATCAACACCCAAGTTGATCCTGTGACAGGCTCATCTACCGATGCCAGCGGCAATCAAATTAACAAAGCCGTACCGTTGGCTCGTACTTACGGCGCGGAAATCGGCGCGAGAACCACTTGGATAAAAGGTTTACAAAGCACGCTCGCCGTGTGGTGGTTGGATATTGATTCCGAATTATTATTTGTCGGTGATGCAGGCACAACCGAAGCCAGTCGCCCCAGTCGCCGCTACGGTGTGGAATGGGCGAACTTTTATTCACCCACCGATTGGTTGACCGTAGATGCAGATTTAAGTTTTTCTAAAGCGCGGTTTCGTGGCAAAGACCCCGCAGGTAACTATATTCCTGGTTCAATAAATTCGGTGTTAGCAACAGGTGCAACCGTGCATGATGTCTGGGGCGGTTTCTTCGGTGGCCCGCGTCTACGTTATTTCGGCCCGCGCGTGTTAATTGAAGACGGCACAGAACGTTCCAGACCCACCATCATGCTATCAGGCATGGTCGGCTACAAATTCAACCCAACGTGGACAGTCCAAGCCGAAGTCTTCAACCTGCTCAATCGCAAAGACAGCGGCATCGACTACTACTACGAATCCCAGTTACGCAATGAAGCCGCCCCCGTCGGCGACACGCATTTTCACCCCGTTGAACCGATTAGTTTCCGCTTGAGTTTGAACGCGAATTTTTAACTAAAAACACACAGCAAAATTACGATAACGGAAAAATCATGAAAAAAATTATTTTACTAGTGGGCTGCGCGTATTTGAGCGGTGCTATAGCCGCCGAGCCTGCTACTGCTACGAAAAAATCAGCAATAAACACGGATAAAGCGAAAGAAATGCCAGAGATGACGGTAACGGACACGTCAACTAACTCGACTCGACTATTTCCTAACACCGCCAAGGCAACGCCCAGTTTTACTATTGATAAACTAGACATTGAGACTAAGGTAAATGCGACCACGGTTGAAGACAGCTTAAGGTATGCGCCAGGTGTGCTGATACGCAAGCGTTATATGGGAGATCCCAGCGGTGCATTGGGCATTCGTAGCTCAAATTCGTTTCAAAGTACGCATTCTTTGGTTTATGCCGACGGTATGCCGTTACATAATCTTTTACGCACCACTTCTTTTGGTGCGCCGCGTTGGTCTATGGTATCGCCTAGTGAAATTGAATCTTCAGAAGTGCTGTACGGCCCTTTTTCCGCGCAATACAGTGGTAATGCAATGGGCGGAGTTATTCAGTTGAACACTAAAATGCCTGAAAAATTTGAAGCTGAATTTGATGCGACAGGGATGTTCCAAACAATGAACCGTGCAGGACGCAATCAGACTTTAGAAGGGTTTAAAACTTTTGTGGCGGCAGGTAACCGATTTGATAAATTCAGCATTTGGGGTTCATACAATCATTTTGAAAATCAGGGGCAACCACAAACCATCAATGCGGCAGCACAGACTACCCCTGTTCTTAACACTGCCGCACAACGCACCGCACAAGCTGCATTGCCTACAGCCATCGGTGGTGAAAATTATCAATTGCCGACCGCCGCTCCTGCTGTTGCTTACGGTGATATAGGTATCGCGCAACCCATTACTGATTTATATAAAATGAAAATGGGCTATGACTTTACCGACGATTTACAAGGTCGTTTTACGTTTGCCTATGAAAATCGGCAGGATACGGTCAATGACGCGAACAGTTTATTGAAAAATCCTGATGGTACAACTAACTGGGGCGGTGCGACGGTCGCAACAGCGGCAAATCCGACAGGCGGCGGTTTGTCAGCGAACACCACTTATTACAATCCGTTATTTAATCAAAATATCATCGTACCCGGTTCGGTATTTAACGTCAGTAACGTGGAACGCAATGCCTTTAACTATGGTTTAAGTTTAAAAGGCAAAATATCGACCAACTGGAAAATTGATACCACGGCCAGTTATTACGATGCTAAAAACCATGATGTCAGATCAATCCTCAATCCCAATCACCCGCAAAATCAAAACAAAGGTCAGATTATTGATGAGAAATCATGGTGGGCTTCTTACGATTTGAAACTCGCTACCGATAAATTTTTGGGGCGTGATGATGTGTCGTTTATGGGCGGTTATCAATTCAATCATGCCAGTTTAGGGCTTAAAACCTATAGCAGTAATAATTATGCGGCACAAACGACCAGTGCGTTACTCAATGATAACGCAGGGGCAACGCAAACTAATTCGCTGTTTTCTCAAATGGAATGGCGGTTTCTGCCCGATTGGAGTGTGATGGCTGGTGCGAGATATGATCTCTGGCAAACAATGGATGCCCACGTTTATGATTACAACTTGCCTGCAA
The DNA here is from genome assembly GCA_002134785.1 of Crenothrix sp. D3. Classification (GTDB taxonomy): domain Bacteria; phylum Pseudomonadota; class Gammaproteobacteria; order Methylococcales; family Methylomonadaceae; genus UBA4132. The sequence continues at coordinate 173,335 of MBQZ01000040.1, read as the reverse complement.
ACTCAAGATTACGCATTCAAAATTATGAAAACCGTGATGCGTCACGCATTTCACCCAAAGCCTCATTAGAATTTTCACCGAATAACTGGACATTCCGTTATTCATTCTCTAAGGCGTATCGTTTCCCGATTGCAGAAGAACTGTATTCCACTCAAAACACCTTAAACAGAGCTACCATCGCTTACCCTGGTTTAGGCCCTGAACACGGGTATTTTCATAACTTAATGGCGCAGTACGACATTCCTAGAGGTTATGTTCGCGCCAATATTTTCTACGACCAAGTCAGTGATGAAATCAACAACACCTTCCAGACGATTAATGGTCTGACAACGACTGCCTTCTTACCCATCGACCAAACCGAAACCGTCGGTGTTGATTTAACCTATCAACAAAATGAAGTCTTTAAACTGCCTGTTGATCTGATGTTTAACACCGTTATCATGAATAAAGAAATTACCAAGAATGCGCGTAACCCTTTATTGGTGGGCAATCAGTGGGATCGTTTGCCCAGATTGCAAATGAACGGCACAGTGACTTACCACATCATGCCAACATGGGATGGGTCAGTCGGTGTACGTTATCGCAGTGATGCGTTTCAGACCTTAGCCAATACAGATGTGGCCAGTGAGGTCATGGGCGGCACAGATGAATCAACGTTCGTTGATTTAAAAACCGTTTATAGATTGCCCGTTTATAAAAACTTAAAAAGCACGGTGTCCGCAGGTATTGACAATGTTTTCAATGAAACCGCCTTTGAAAATCATCCTTATCCACAGCGTACTTATTTTGTGAGTGCATCGTTTAAATACTAACCGCGCCTTAAGAATCTGTGTTGCTACCGTCGGATAAGGTGATGTATGGCTTTAACCGACTTAGCACGCTACTGATAACCATTATTTGGAACAAGATAACGATGACTACTTCACCACCCGTACTTGAAGCAAAAAACCTAACCGTCCATTACAAACAACATTGTGCGATAGATTCTTTAAATCTCAGTGTGCCTAAAGGCTGCGTTTATGCGTTGTTAGGCGGTAACGGTGCAGGTAAAAGCAGCACTATCAGCACTTTTTTAACGTTTATTCGCCCATCAAGTGGTCAAGTGTTGATTGAGGGTGAATCACCACATAGCAATGCGGATTTGGTACGCGCCAAAATTGCCTATTTACCTGAAAACGTAGCGTTGTATGAATTGATGAGTGGTAGCGAAAACTTAACATTTTTCTGCACTCTAGCGGGTATTACCGTCTCGCGTGAGCAAGCGGGGCATTTGTTGACCGAGAGCGGCTTACAGGCAGATGCACATGATAAACGGGTGAAAATGTATTCTAAAGGAATGCGGCAAAAAGTGGGTTTAGCGATTGCATCAGCTAAACACGCGAAGGCAATGCTATTAGATGAACCGACTTCAGGGCTTGATCCCAGTGCTGCCAATGATTTTGCTCAGCGCATTCGTGCCGCCGCCGATGCGGGTATGGCGGTGTTAATGGCAACACATGATTTATTTAATGCCAAACAGGTCGCCGACCGCATCGGTATCATGAAAAACGGGCGATTGGTGGAAGAGTTTGATGCGCATACCGTACAACATGATGAGTTGGAACAAAAATATTTGGCACACGCACGGGGTTTAGCATGATAGCCGCTATCGTCCACAAAGAATTTACCTCCACATTGCGGGATGGTCGATTACTGACCTTAGGGTGCGCTTTATTGGTACTCTTTATCGGTTTTTTTCTGGCATCGACCTTTGAACTGCAACAGCTACGGCAAGAGAAAGACAGCGTAGGCATTACTGCAAAAGCGCAGTGGAATACCCAAAGTGTTAAAAATCCTCATGCCGCTGCGCATTATGGCATTTATGTGTTTAAACCTGACTCGCCTGTTGCCGCTTTAGACCCTGGTTTAAGACCGTTTATCGGTCAATCATTATGGTTAGAGCCGCACAAACGTAATTTAATGCGTTTTAATCCCAGCGAGGATCAAATTTTAGCCAACCGTTTTGGGCAGGCAAGTACCAGTTTTGTGTTGTATGCGTTGTTACCTTTATTGATATTGGCATTAACCTTTAATTCTGTCAGTCAGGAACGCGAACGCGGTACGCTGCGGATGCTGCACAGCTTGGGTTTGAATGCAAAAGCCCTGGTATTCGGTAAATTACTTGGCTTGTTAGCGGCATTTACACTGGTGTTGTCACCCGCGTTATTGATTGCCTTAATGCTGCTACAACAACGCTTTACCCTGAATGCAGATGATGTATTAAGGCTGATGTTATTACTGACAGCGTTTTTAATCTATTACAGTATTTTTGTTGCGGTTGCCATTGCTGCCTCTGCCTATTTTAAAACCAGTCGTGTGACACTGTTTTTTTTATTAGCCTTTTGGCTGGGCGGGGTTTTTATCGCGCCGCGCCTTGGTGCAGTTGCCGCACAAACCCTAATCGCCCTTCCCAGTACGCAACAATTTTGGGCAGACATTAAAGAAGACATAGAACACGGTTTAAACAATGACGGCTCTCAGGAACAACGTGTTAAAGCCTTTGAAGCCAAAATTTTGCAACAGTACAACGTCAGCCGCAAAGAAGACTTACCCGTCGGCTTTGTATCACTGAATCGGCAATTTAATGATGGCTATTCCAGTCGCGTCCACGCCCTGCATTTTGACCAATTACGCGATAAATTCAGCCAGCAACAACAACTCACACACCTTGCTTCGTGGTTAGGGCCTAGCCTTGCCGTTCGCTCTATTGCCATGAGTCTGGCAGGTATGGATTTAGCGCACCAACGGCATTTTGAAGATGCGGCAGAAGAATATCGACATTATTTTATTAATCTAACGGAAGATTTAGACCGTGAACGCAGTCATGGCACTGAACGCACTGCCAAAGGCGAAGAAGCCGATTGGCGCAGTGTCAAAGACTTTGAATACACCGCGCCTAATCTATCGTTTGCCCTGCAAGCCGCACAACTTGATCTGCTGGTATTACTGCTATGGCTTGCTATCGCACTGATCTTACTTAATTTATCTGCCAAGAGATTAACACCATGATGAATCTAATGACCATTGAATGGACACGTTTTAGTCGTAACGCGCTCAATCTTTGGATTGTCGGCTTATTTTTACTGATAATGACTTTCAGTGCGCTGTGGTCAGGACTGGCAGCACGCGAATTTCGCGCTCATGTCGGTGAACATCCGACTGAACAAAGCGTAAAACCCACAGAAACACACGATGCGGCAAAGCACGCCGATACCGCTAATTCCGCAGAAATGCACGACGCGCCTAAACAACCAGAAAACAAGGAAAAAGCCAGCGCGTTTTCTGCCAGTTCCAAAGCCCCGCCGTTGGATTTACCCGCCTTAGGCGGCTTGGCATTAAATGCCAGTCAAATGGATTTTTTAAGCACTCATATCAAAGTATCAACCCGCAGTCGGCACACCGATGGACGCACCACCGATTCCTTATTCAACCCCTTAATGCACGAATTTGGCTTTCTGGATTTCGCCACCTTACTGGCATTATTAACCCCGTTAGTCATCATTGCCTTAACGTATGGTTTAGTGCAGGAAGACCGTGAAAGCGGGGTCTGGCGATTAGTGTGTACCCAAACGGCAAAACCGTGGCAATTAGTATTCACGGCACTGGCAGTGCGTTATGGCTTATTACTGGCGGTTATTCTGAGCAGTTCGCTCATCAGCTTTGTTATGGATTCAGACGCGACTGCTAACGCCGTAGGGCATTGGCTGTTGTTCAGCAGTTTATACACCTTGGTTTGGTTTGCGATTGCAGGATTATTCTTGTTACTGCCTGTGTCATCGGGTGCGGCGGCAATCGCCATGCTGGGTACTTGGCTGATTCTGACCTTTGCTGTGCCTGCTGGTTTAGGCTGGGCGGCGAATCAATACGCCAAAATGCCTTCACGCATGACCACCATCATCGACATCCGCCACTTCCAAGAACAAACCAACTCACAACGCCCTGCCATACTCGCCCAATGGTATGCAGCCCATTCTGACATTCAACAACCTGCTGGCGAATTACCGCGCGACATTGCCAACTTGCCCGCCGCCTTACAACTCGATAAACAAATACGCCCATTGATGTATCAATTTGAACACGCGCGGCAACAACAATTTGAATTTATGGAACGCTGGTCTTTCCTCTCGCCCTCCTTGGCGGTTATTTTGATGGCAGACCGATTAGCGGGCATAGACGCACCGCGTTACGCGCAATTCATAGAGCAGGTCAACCAATACGAAGACCAATGGCGTGATTTTTTTGTGCCAAAAATCATGAGCAATGCGGAATGGACAGCGCAAGAACAACAAAATATCCCCGTTTTTCACTTTACCGCGAAACCAAAAACCAGTGCCTATTGGCGGTTATCGTTAATTCAACTGGCAACCGTTACGGTATTGCTTAGCGGGTTATTTTTATTGCGCCGACAGTTTACTAAAGCCTAAGGCATTTGTTAGTTGAATCCAAGATCGCTTTGATGTCAGTAACAGCAATCAAGCAGACAATAACGGCACACGCAACGCGGGCATCGTCAGCCCAAAATTGGGCTTAACCTTTGGACCGTGGGCAGATACCGAACTGTATTTGAACGGCGGCTTAGGTTTTCATAGTAATGACGCTCGCGGTATTAATACCCAAGTTGACCCTGTGACTGGCTCATCCATTGATGTAAATGGCAATCAAATTAACAAAGGTGTGCCATTGGCGCGTACTTATGGCGCGGAAACAGGCATACGCACAACGTGGATAGAAGGTTTACAAAGTACCTTAGCCGTTTGGTGGCTAGACATTGATTCTGAATTATTGTTTGTTGGTGATGCAGGGACGACTGAACCTAGTCGCCCCAGTCGTCGCTATGGGGTGGAATGGTCTAACTTCTATTCACCGACCGATTGGATGACCTTTGATATGGATTTAAGTCTATCTAAAGCACGGTTTCGTGGTGATGATCCCGCAGGTAATCATATTCCTGGCTCAATAGGTACGGTATTAGCCACAGGCGCGACGGTACATGATGTCTGGGGTGGATTTTTTGGTGGCCCACGGTTACGTTACTTTGGCCCGCGTTCTTTGATTGAAGATAACAGCGTCCGCTCCAGCGCAACCATTATGTTATCAGGCATGGTCGGCTACAAATTTAATCCAACGTGGACAGTACAAGCCGAAGCCTTCAATCTGCTGAATCGCAAAGACAGCGGCATAGACTATTACTACCAATCCCAGTTACGCAATGAAGCCGCCCCTGTCGGTGACATCCATTTTCACCCTGTTGAACCGATTAGCTTTCGTTTGAGTGTGTCGGCGAATTTTTAAGTATTCAGCGTGATATAGCTAAAGCACAATAAAATAGTTCCGTTCGTGGTGAGCTTGTCGAACCACGTTGACACTTCGACAAGCTCAGTGCGAACGGTTTTATAATCTACTTCGGATATAGTTATTATTCGTAGGTTAGGTTGCGGCTCTTTGTCTTGTTCCCATACTCACCCACATGGTCTGCGCTACCGCTTGCCTGTCCGTGGCGACGGTGTGGGCTTGCTTAACTGGCTGTTTGACCTAGGGCAACACGAAAGCCGATGTCGTGGATGCGAATATCAGGCGTGCTGTAGTAACGGTCAGCAGAACGTGAGTCCCACGCGAAGCCGTTCCAAGAACCGCCGCGCAACACCCGCGACGTGTTGGCATTACTATTGCCTGAGCATTTTGTCTCGCTACCGTCATATAGATCAACGTAAGCAGAACACATCCATTCAAAGACATTACCCGCCATATCATACAAACCCCACGGATTAGCAGGGTATGAACCTACCGTTACCGTTGTTTGTTTATTAACCCCTGTTTTTGCACCACAGTTATTATAATCGTAATTACCGTCATAGTTGGCTTGTTCGGTGTTAATACAATCGCCTGTATAAAATGCAGTTGTTGTACCTGCACGCGCGGCATATTCCCATTCTGCCTCAGTCGGCAAGCGATAGCTTTTACCTGTTTGAGTATTTAGTTTGTTAATAAAGTCCTGCACATCGTTATAACTGACGCTTTCAACGGGTAAGTTGTCACCTTTTAAATACGAAGGATTTTTACCCATTACTGCCTTCCATTGCGCTTGGGTCACTTCGTATTTACCGATTTTAAAATCCTCTACACAGACTTTATGTTGTTTTTCATCGCTTGCCCTTTTCTTTTCAGTATCGGGGCTACCCATTAAAAAACAATCGCCTTTAATGGCAACCATTTCTGGTTCAATGACTTTAGTTTTTTGAAGAGCTGCTAACTCTGCCTCTTGTTCTGGTGTTGGAAGTGGACTTATTTTGCTGATGTTACGCAGGTGTTCAGAAGAATCAATGGCTGTAGCGAATTCAGAAAATTGTAACTCGTTGATTTTAAAAAATGAGTGCGTAACATCAGTTATTTTGGTTGAACTTGGTTGAATTGTTTCTCTGGCGGTGCGCTTTTCGGTTTTTGCAGTTTGTCGTTCTACCCGGTTTTTTTCAGCTTTAGCTCTAGCTTGTCGTGCTGCTTTAGCATCCGCTTGTTGTTTGGCTTTTTGCGCAATTAAGACTTTTTCCTGATGTAATTCGGCTTCCCTTTCCTTTATTGTTTTAGCTTGAGTCACATGGCTAGGTAGCAAAACACTAATAATTACGAATAAGAAAATTAAAAAAAATAAACGCTTAGGGTTTACTGCATTTGTCATAATAGACCTGTTTTTTATCTGTGTTATTTGCATCAAGTGCTTGTTTATATAACTGACAAGCGTGTGGAATATCTTCTTTTACCGCCAAGGCAAACGCATAACTGTAAGCTAATAAATTAATGGCTTTAGTATTGCCCGCATTGACTAGCGGCTGTAAAAGCTCAACAGCAAGCGACTGTTTGCTGAAGTCATCACCTTCTAACCATGCTTGGGCTTTTTCAAACTGTTGTTCTGGTGTTAGCTGCGTAGGTTAGGTTGCCGCTTTTTGGCAACCCAACACAATAAATGATACGCAGGTTTTGTTGGGTTGACTATCGCCAGCCCAACATTCTCTGGTATTCGTTGGGCTTCAATTGCCAAAACGCTTGAACAAGCTGGATAAACAACAAGAAATCATTGTGATTTGTCATTATGGGGTGCGTAGTCAACACGCGGCGCAGACTCTTGAGCAATCAGGCTTTACTAATCTTGCTAATTTACAAGGCGGGATTGATTTTGAGTGGTTTTAATCATACAAGGGTACGCTGTGCGTCACTGCCATTAAGTTAAGACAAAAATGTAGGGGCTGTGCCTTGTGCCAGCCCTGTGAACAGGTCGTTATCAGGGCAACCACAAGGGATTGCCCCTACGGTAAATCCTTAACTTAATGGCAGTGACGCTGTGCGTACCGTTTTATGGAAAGGTACGCACAGCGTACTCTACGCGGCTATCGCCTGCATAATTCTGTCGGTTTCTATTAAAGCATGAATTATTTTTTGATAATGCTTAATATCTTCAATCGTTAATACCCGTCCGTGTCGGTCTTTTAACCATTTTTGTGCAGGTTGATAACCGCCTATATAAAACGCCCACGCGGTTTGTGGGACGTTATCAAAGTATTGGTTATTATTAATCCACACTCGCCCACGTTGGTTTTCAATATCGGTTATTTCAAAATCGTGTTTATTGAGTTTGCGGGTGATGACATTATCGCCGTCTATTGGATAGCTGGGATACAAACCAAGGTTTGTCTTGCTTTCTAATAAATGCAGTTGGCGTAATTCGCCGCCGAGTTTAACTTTGTGCCAAAAGGTGGTTATATCGGGATAGGGAACACGCGGGAAATCACTTTTTAAAAACTCTTTATAGGTTTCGCGGTAATTAGGTGAATGTAATACGGCGTAAATATAATCGAGTATATCAATCGGGGCGAAAGTATTAATGATGGTTTCTTTTTCGGCGGTGAATGTTAAACCCAGTTTTTCGGCGATTTGTTTAACGAGTTTTTGATTGAGGTTGGGTGTGCGGTGGTTGGTTTCTTCGGTGCTTTGTTGGGCGGTGGTTTCTGGGTATAAATAAAGCGGGAAAGCATAAGAATATTCTTTTGTTTGCAGTGAAATCATATTCCCATCAATAATATTATCGGTGATAAATATATGCTGAAAATCAAAGGTAGATAATTGTCGAGTAACAATTAAGCCTAAATTTTCTTTGAAATTCCGCATTACTTTTTCTCTTGTTCTCTCTACAAATTTTGATGAATAGTAAATATATCGATTATCAAAAGGTCTATAGGTTATTTTCTTTATGAAGTCAGCATTAAAAATTTCTTGTTGTTTTTCATTAATCCATTCTTCCGATTCTTTCAAAGAAAACTTAGTTTTTAGTTCTCGACTGGTAAAGGATGCTGAACAAAAATCTTCAATTCGTTTAGCTAATACAGTTCTATCAAAATCAATTATAAAATCATCACGATGGGTTTTTATACCGCTCGAATTAATTAAAAATAAATCTGTTACAGAAAAGCCTTGCTCATAAACTTGCTGAACCTCAATATCCTTAGCAATAAAAAAATACTCAGGCGCACGGCAAGCAATTTTATTCCACGCTAATGAGTTAAGGCTATTAGCCGCCAGCGTTTCATATTTATGTTTACGCGACCCGTATAAATCAAAATGATAAACCTCTGCTAGATTTATCGTTCCCTCATTTGTAGGGGCAATCCCTTGTGGTTGCCCCTGTGCTTGTATTTGTTCTGATAACTCGGATAACGGTCTGTTATCATCAAGGGCAGGCACAAGACCAGCCCCTACGGTATTTCCCGTTTTTACGAATATATTAATTGACACACCCAGCATAATATCAAACACGTTTTCATCTTTACCACCATCGGGCGCGGTTTCTTTCTTTTTATTACTGCCGTGTAAATCTAAAATATAAATACTGTCAAAGGTTTCTAATAAATGTTTACGCATTTGCCGATGAATCACGCCATCGATAAAACTGTTATTAGAAATATACGCCAAAATTCCCGCGCCGTTCTTTTCAATAAAATGTGAACCATAACGAATAAACTTAATATAATCATCCGATAATGGTTGTATATTTTTCTCGTTAAGATTCTTTTTATAATCGTTAATTAATGCCAATATCCAGTCGTTTTTATTGCTACTGCTCACCGAATAAGGCGGATTACCCATAACGACCATCACAGGCGTATCACGTTTAATATAATTAGCCTCGTTGGCTTCATCCGATAACCACCGCGCAAAGGTGAATAATGTACCCGTATCAGGGTGTTCTTTTTCTAATGAATTGGTTAAGTAAATATTAAAACGCGGCTGTTTTTTTGGAATATATCCTGTTTCTGTTAATAATAAATCCATTTTTAAATGCGCCATTGCATACGATGCCATGAGTATTTCAAAACCATTTAAACGCGGTATTAAATCCTCTTCGACATAATTACTCCACGCGCCCTGCATGGTTGCAAATTCACTGGCATAAATATGTTTAACAATCGCGGCTAAAAATGTGCCTGTGCCTGTCGCGGGGTCAAGAATCTGCACTTGATGTACTTGGGTTTTACGTTTTTCAATGACGGTGTATTTTGTTTTACCTTTGCCTTTCAGTACAGGCGTGTCAATTTCTAGGGTGGTTTTGCTGGTATCGGCTAAGCCGTTTAGCTTAAAGTCAGTTTTTAAAATGTCATCAACAGCGCGAACGATGAAATTAACCACAGGCTCAGGCGTGTACCAAACGCCGCGACTTTTGCGTAGTTTGGGGTCGTATTCGGCGAGGAAGGTTTCATAAAAATGAATGATGGGGTCGGTAGAGACGCGATTAATCGCGTCTCTACTCATGACTTTTTGGATATTCACAGCGCGGAAAATGTCTGCTAGTGCGTCCACTATCCAAACGATACGCGCATCTAAATCAAAGCCCGCGATATAGTGAAATAATTTACGCAAGAATGGATTGCTTAACGGGATTTTTTCAGCGGCTTGTTGTCGTGTGAAGCTGTTGGGCGTGTCATCATGCAGACGGGCGGCAAATAGCCCATAAGCGATAGTTTGCGCGTAAATATCGGCAAATTCAGCGGGCGTTATTTCATGTAGTAGTACGCTTTTAAAGGCGTGCAGTTGGTCTTTTAAACTGCTGTTGGCGGCGTTTTCTTCGTCACTGTTGAGCGCGTTTTCAATCACGTTAGCCAATAATCGCGCTTTGGCTGCCATCATTTTAGACAGTAGCGACGCGGAGTTAATGCTCTGCCCTGTGTAACGGGCAAAGTCTTTTATCAAGTCGATAAAGTGCGCGAAATTTTCAGGCAGGGCGTGGATTTTTTTATCGTCTAGCCGCGCTAAGCTGATACTGGTGACTTTTTCGCCTGAGCGGTAAAAATCAAACTGCAAATAATCGGTGATGATAAGGTTATCAAGCGCGGCGCGGTAGCGGTCAAATTGCTCTTTATACTCTTTGCTGTTCAGCGGTTTGCCGATGTCTTTAGCTTCTATCCAACCTATATCCAAGTCATTGCGACTCAGGATGTAATCAGGCGCACCGCAGCTTATGCGCGTGGGTTCGTTGGTGATGGCAATGTCAGGCAGTAGGCTTTCCAATAAATTCTGTAAATCACCTCGGTAGCTGTGTTCAGTGGCTTTGCCGCTTGAATGGCGTGAACTAATTTTATCGAGATAGTGCTGGATTTGGGTCATGATTTATAGGGTGTTAGCGGCGAAAATTCGCTTACTATAGCGTGATTGTTAAGATTATATTAGGTCAACACGAAAGGCATATTACTAAATCGAGTGTTATCGGTGGAAATACAACAACTATTGGCTGTTCGATACCGCGTTACTAGAATTGCCACTTTAGATTTAAGGCGTGGTACGGTATTCTAACGTTTTTGAAAAATACACAGACGAGAACGATGCAAGAGAATTATCAGCCGCAAGCCATTGAGCAAGAAGTGCAAAAAATTTGGGAAGAGTCAGGGGTTTTTAACGTTCAACCTTCTGAATTCCAAGAAAAATATTATTGCTTATCGATGTTTCCTTATCCCAGTGGCAAGCTGCACATGGGTCATGTGCGCAATTACACCATCGGTGATGTGATTAGCCGTTATCAGCGGATGCTAGGTAAAAATGTGATGCAGCCTATGGGCTGGGATGCGTTTGGTTTACCTGCCGAAAATGCCGCGATGCAAAATAATGTGCATCCTGCCGATTGGACGTATAGCAATATTGATTATATGCGCGACCAGCTCAAACGACTGGGCTTTGGTTATGATTGGAATCGTGAGCTGGCGACCTGTGATCCTGAATATTACAAGTGGGAACAATGGTTTTTCTTGAAGTTACTCGCTAAAGGCTTGGTTTATAAAAAAACCGCGCCTGTCAATTGGTGTCCCAATGACATGACGGTATTGGCAAATGAGCAGGTGATTGATGGCTGTTGCTGGCGGTGTGATACTCACGTTGAACGCAAAGAAATTGCCCAATGGTTTTTAAAAATCACTGCCTATGCTGATGAATTATTAACTTCATTAGACAGTTTGGACGGTTGGCCCGAACAAGTTAAAACCATGCAAGCCAATTGGATTGGACGTTCGGAAGGTGTGGAAATGGATTTTCCTGTGCCTGAGTTGGCTGAACCGTTGCGCATTTATACCACGCGCCCTGATACCTTAATGGGTGTCACTTATTTAGCGGTTGCCGCTGAACATCCTTTGGCGTTAAAAGCCGCTGAAACTAATCCTGCGATTCAAGCCTTCATTGATGATTGCAAGCTGATGGAAACCTCCGAAGCGGCAATGGAAACGATGGAAAAACGCGGTATTGATTCGGGTATTACTGCACGGCATCCGATTACGGGTGAGGCTGTGCCTGTGTGGATTGCGAACTTTGTGTTGATGGGTTACGGCACGGGCGCGGTGATGTCTGTGCCTGCGCATGACCAACGTGATTATGAATTTGCGGTTAAGTACGGTATCGCTATCAAGCAAGTCATTTTTGCTCAAGACGGCTTGAATGATGACTGTTCAGAACAAGCGTACACCGTTAAAGGTGTATTAAAAAATTCAGGTGCGTTTGATGGCTTAACATCCGCCGAAGCGTTTGACCAAATCGCCGAAACCTTAAATAAAGACGGCAAAGGCACACGCAAAGTGATGTTCCGTTTGCGTGATTGGGGCGTATCGCGTCAACGTTACTGGGGCGCACCAATTCCCGTGATTTATTGTGACGATTGCGGCACTGTGCCTGTTCCTGAAAAAGATTTACCTGTCACGCTGCCGCGTGATGTGGTGCTGGACGGTTCACAATCGCCCTTAGTCGCACATCCCACTTTCTCACACGTTGATTGTCCACAATGTGGCAAAGCCGCCCGCCGTGAAACGGATACGTTTGATACCTTCATGGAATCTTCGTGGTATTTCGCCCGTTTTGCCAGCCCGAAAGCGGATGATTGTATGTTGGATGAAAGCGTCAAACATTGGCTACCCGTAGACCATTATATCGGCGGTATTGAACACGCGATTCTGCATTTATTGTATGCACGTTTTTACACTAAATTATTGCGTGATGAAGGTTTATTAAGCTGTGATGAACCGTTTAAAAAACTATTGACCCAAGGCATGGTGTTAAAAGACGGCAGTAAAATGTCTAAGTCCAAAGGCAATACGGTTGATCCACAAGGTTTGATTGCGCAATACGGCGCGGATACTGTGCGTTTGTTTATTATGTTTGCCGCGCCGCCTGAACAGTCGTTGGAATGGTCAGACAGTGGCGTGGAAGGCGCGTCGCGTTTCTTGAAACGTTTGTGGAAACAAGTGTTTTTGCACGCAGAGCAGGTTCAAGGTTCAAGGTTCAAGGTTCAAGGCGATTTAACCGAAGAACAAAAAACCATGCGTCGTCATTTGCATCACACCATTCAAAAAGTGACTCATGATATGGGTGTGCGGATTATTTTTAATACCGCGATTGCTGCCAACATGGAGTTAATTAACACGCTAATCAAATTCACTGATGAATCGAATAACGGCAAAGCCATCCGCCAAGAAGTATTGGAAGCTATCGTATTGATGTTATCGCCTATGGTGCCTCATATTTGTCATCAACTGTGGCTGGATTTAGGGCATGATAACGCGGTGGTCAGTGAAACATGGTTAGCGGTTGATGAATCTGCGTTAGTGCAGGATTCATTAGACTATATGATTCAAGTCAACGGTAAATTGCGCGGTAAAATATCAGTATCGGCAACTGCAACTAACGATGAAATCCAAGCCGCTGCCTTGGCTGATGAACATACACAACACTTTATTAACGGTCAGCCGATTAAAAAAGTCATCGTTGTCCCTAATAAGCTGGTTAATATCGTTATTTAATTCGGAGTCGCGCGTGTTATTAAAAATACTGCCATCAAGCTGTGTGCTGATGATTGCTTTGTTATTATCTGCCTGTGGTTATCATCTACGCGGTGCGTTAGATTTACCTTCAGAGATGAAATCCATTTACATCGAAGGTGCGTCTGCACCCTTAGCCGAGCAATTTAAAAAAGCATTAGCATCATCAAGTGTACAGGTAGTCAGTTCCCGCGCTGCTGCGGGTACGATTATTACTATATCCAATGAAGATAGCCTGAAAAATGCTGCCTCATTGGGTGCGTCAGGACGCGCTAATCAATATAACTTGGAATACCGTTTAAACTATGAAATCACTGACGTGAATAACGTCCAGTTAGTAAAATCACAACCCATTACCATTAGGCGTGATTATTTTAACGATCAGCAATTGATTTTAGGTAAAGATAACGAAGAAATTGTGATTCGTAATGAAATGTATCAACAAGCCGTGCGCACGATGATTAATCAAGTCCGCGCTGCTTTAAAAGTTAAATAATGCGCCTTAAAGCAGAACAACTCAGTGCCGCGCTACAAAAAGGCTTAGCTCCCGTCTATTTCCTCAGTGGTGATGAACCGTTACAACTGGGTGAATTAGCGGATGCTATTCGCAAAACTGCACGGCTTGCAGGTTATAACGCGCGTGAAATTTTTTCCGTAGACACAAGTTTTTCATGGAATCAGTTGGTGTTGTCGGCTGATTCCATGTCTATTTTCTCGGATAAAAAAATCATTGAATTACGCATACCGTCAGGCACGGTCGGCACAGAAGGCGCGAAAGCACTCACTGCGTATTGTGAACGCCTCCCCCAAGATACACTGTTATTGATTAGCAGTGGTAAACTTGCCAGCGCGACGCTAAAAAGTCGTTGGGTAGAAAGTCTTGATAAAGTCGGTGTGGTTATTCAAGTCTGGGCATTAGAAGGGCAAGAATTATTGCAATGGTTACAACAACGATTGCAACAACGCGGTTTACACGCAGAACCCGACGGCATTAAATTATTGGCTTCACGCGTGGAAGGTAATTTACTCGCCGCAGATCAAGAAATCACTAAATTATATGTGCTATACGGCGCGGGAAAATTAACTAACGCGCAAATTTCTGACGCGGTAGCCGACAGCTCCCGTTATGACGTATTTAAGTTAATGGACTATGTACTGTCCGCTAATGCCAATCGAATCATAAAAGTATTATCCGCATTACGCGCTGAAGGCATTGCCACACCTGTGGTGTTGTGGGCATTAACACGGGAAGCCAGAAGTTTAATCAAAATTAAATTAGCATTGGCAGGTGGTCAAAGCAAAGACACCGTGTTTAGAAATAATCAAATCTGGGATAAACGTAAACCGTTGGTTGATAAAGCTCTCGCGCGATTAAACCTAACGCAGTTAAATAATATATTGGTATTAAGTGCGAAAGCCGACCGCCAAATCAAAGGGCAACAAGCAGGCGACGCGTGGGAAACGCTGTTAGCCGTTTGTTTGCAATTTGCGTCATTACAGATTGTCAGAGCTAACGCTTAATTAAATTTGTGATTACAAAACCAGTCGTACTCTATCTGGTCTACTTGCTCAATCCAACGTAAGCAGTACCTTTCTGTCAAATTCTACAAGCTCCATACAGGATAATTTTCTGCTAGATTAATTTAGAGAGATGCTATCTACCTTACGATTTGGCTTTGGTAAATGCTGATCACGATCAAATGGGAGCGGTTCGTGGCTTGGTAAGACATCATCAGGAAACTGTTTAAGCCAAAATGCACGGTCATCATCGTCAGCATAATATTTCAGGTAGAGGTCGGTATCCGCTTGGCTACCGCTACTCACCAAATCAATGTGACAGTTCATGTTCATCATTTCGCCTGATTGAAAAACCGTCTCTTCTCGCAAAACATCCTCATAAAGCAGGGTGTATAGTTCACGTTCACTCAAATGATCTGTATTCTCCAAATAGATAGCCAGTAATGAAAGCGCGTTAATGACTTCCCATAATTTGGCACTGAGTTCAGTCTCTGACAGCTCACTTGCAGGCGGTAGAGAAATACCTGAGTCCAGCAAAAATTCAAAAGGTTGTCTCCATTCAGCTTCATCAAATGCGTCAACATAATTTTTGAACTGTTCTGCGATTTCTTCGGGGCAGTCGTCAGCTATTTCAAAATTAATATCATTATTTTTATTTGTCATTTGCACTCCTTAGTTGCGTATAAGCTATCGCGTCTCTCATTGTAATCATGATTATATATTAAGCGAATTGCTTCGTTACTCGTTGAGTCACTGCCATCAAGTTAAGCCGTTCGTGCTGAGCTGTGAGCTTGTCGAACAGTCGAAGCATGAATGGCTTAACTTGGGACTTCGGATTTTTCCATTCACCCTTCGACAAACTCAGAGCGAACGGAAAAATCCTTAACTAAACACCACACTACGCATACTCAACGAACCCAAATCCATCTCTTCATTAAAAAACTGTACGCTATCGGTGTTCTCTCTTAAGCCCAGTGCATACAGCAATGGCAAATAATGTTCATTGCTTGGATGGGCGAGGGCTGCCAGTTTGCCTAATTTTTGATAGTCAATTAACGCTAGCGGATTATTATCGATAATATTATTTTTAACAAAAGCATCAAATTCTAACGCCCAGTCGAATGCCTTAATTTTTCCATCCCAGCTAAGAATGCCTAAGTTATGAACGATATTTCCGCTGGCTAAAATTAATACGCCTTGTTTTCTGAGTTCTGATAACTCTTTGGCTAAATTGAAGTGGTATAACGGTGGTTTAGTCGCATCAATACTCATCTGAAAAACGGGTATATTGGCGTTGGGATACATATTTTTTAAGATAGACCACGCGCCATGATCCAGACCCCAAGCAAAATCTTCCTGCACCGTTATTGATTTAATGGCGGATATAAGCCTGCGTGCATATTCTGGTGCGCCTGTAGCGGGGTATTGAACCGCAAACAATTCCTTTGGAAAACCACCAAAATCATGTAGCGTTTTTGGATGTTCCGCCATCGTCACAAACGTTCCCTTTGTTAGCCAATGCGCCGATATACATAAAATAGCGTTAGGAACAGGTAATTGTTCACCGATGGTTTTCCAGCTTTGACTATAGCGATTATCGGTAATCGCATTCATCGGATTACCATGCCCAACAAACAAAACAGGCATTTTGTCAGTTAGCGTGCGGTTATTGAGGGTGTCATTTAACGCCATAAAGTGTCCTGAGTATGAAGCGCGTAGAGTTTAATGGGCTTGCCGTATTGCGTGGCATGATGACGATAAATAGACGGCGGAATACGCAAGCTATTCCGACTTAAGGGTTAACGAATATTTTTAATATCTTCAAAAAGAGTATCACTTTCAATAATTCCTTTCAGTGAATTAAAATCAACTTTAGATTTAGGCTTTTTAAAATAAGCATTAAAGGAAAATGTTTTACCCACTTCTTTATGAGCTGTTTTGTCATTTTCAATGATAGTATTAATGGTTTTTAAGGTATCAAGATAAGCTGTATTTAGAAGTTCCATATCCGTATATTTATTCAATTGACATCCTATGTATTTATAGATGCCATAACACATTAATTCATCGGCATACACTAAAAATTCATTATCTTGCAAATAAGTTTTTTTGTTATATTGAACATACTTATAAATACGATAAGCCGTTAATAGTTGTTTATAAATAGCAGAATCTTTATTACCATCAAATAATTTTTCTAAAGGATGCTGCTCAAAGGTAGAGGCATCGAATATTTTTTGCAATACACTGGCAATACTGTTTTTTGCAGTGTGTGGTTCTTCATAAAAAGTGGCATACCAGAATTTTATTACTGTTTCGCTATTAACATCCTCAGAGAAATTTTTTATATCGCGCGTAAATATCTCACCTCGTTTAGTAACATATCTAATACCCGCATTACTAAAAACTTCTTTTGTTAAAACATTAAAATCTTTCGTGCTTATTTTGTCACGATAATTAATGGGAGTTTGTGTATTAGTGGCATCAGTTATTTTTTCAATCAATTCCTTATCTCTTGTTTCATAAACTCTTATATTTACAAATATATCTTTTAATAAGTTAGGACTTTTCTGGTAAAAATTATATAAAACCCAGCTTGTTTGCAAACCATTTACAATTTGTGGATTGCTGACAGGTAATATATAAATGTCATTTTGTGGTTGTTTAGGAAGCTTTAACTCTTCACAGATAATAGTTATTCCGTTATTTAAAAAAGGAAAATAAACAGCATCTTCCCTTTTATTAAGGGTATCATTCATACGTTTATTGGCTCTTACTTTGATTCCTAAATAGGAGCGAATATTTTCTTCAAAAAGGGATTCAATGCTACCGTTAATTTTTTTTTCTTCATCCATTAATAGACAAAGTTCAGTGGCTCTTATTCTGAAATTTGCTGCTCTTATATCTTGTATGGCATAGGTATACAAGCCTTGACTATCTAATGCAGAAATATTGGATTGTTCTGGATGAAAAGTGAACTTAACAGAGTTTCTTTTTTGTCTAGCTAGATTAGCGATTTTATCGTATAGATCATTGCTATCTACGATATAAAAATTGTTGTCTGGATTATGATAAGTGTCAAAAATATCTTTGTTAGCCGTGTATTTTTCATCTTGTTTAAGACCATTAAAAACAAAATATAATTTAGTCTCAATAATAATGCCTTTGTCAGAAATTTGTTTGTACTCATCAACCCATTTATTTAAATCCTTGGTATTTTGTTTTCCTATTTTATTACCATCAATAAATATATCTTTAAAGTCATTTCTAAATTTATCGACTTCATTAGCAGAAAGTTTAGGTGAATTTTTACATTGAAAAACATGTATTACATAATAATCGCTTTGGTCTTGTAGCCAAACACCATCAATACCACCGTCTTGACTACCAACGACCTGTACGTTATCAGCGACATCTTGAAAAGTCTTATCTAAAAATGCGGCAATAGAAAATATTTCAAAAGCCTCGTCTTTCGATTGATCATACTGCTTAGATAATCTATCTAAAAATCCATTAATAAAAAGTTCTTTATTATTCATTTATGTATTTGTCCTTCAAATATTTCTGCTATGAGTAATACTACTTCGCTGGTTTTTTGCGCCGTTTTTTCTTAACTGGCGCACCGCCGACTTTTTTACTCGAAGCTTCTTTTTTCACCAACTCAAAATCAATTTTCTTTTCGTCCAAATCCACGCGCACGACTTTGACTTTAACGCTGTCGCCTAGACGGAAGTTGACGTTGCTGCGTTCGCCTTTTAATTGGTGGCTGGTGGGGTCAAAGTGGAAATAATCTTGTCCTAGGTTGCTGATGTGTACTAAGCCTTCGACATAGATTTCTGCCAGTTCGACAAAAAAGCCGAAGCCTGTGACGGCGGAAATGATGCCTGTGAAGTCTTCGCCGATTTTATCCAGCATATATTCGCATTTTAGCCAACTGGTGACATCGCGGGTGGCATCATCGGCGCGGCGTTCGTTGGCGGAGCAATGTTCACCGAGTACTACCATGTCTGGCACGCCGTAAACAAAGCTTTCGGCTTTTTTGCCTTGCAGTATGTGGCGGATGGCGCGGTGTACTAGCAAATCAGGATAGCGGCGTATGGGTGAGGTGAAATGTGCGTAGGCTTCTAGGGCTAAACCAAAATGCCCTTTGAGTTCAGGGCTGTACACGGCTTGTGACATGGAGCGCAATAATACGGTTTGTATTAAATGTGCATCTGGGCGGTCTTTGATGGATTCGACTAGGTGCATATAATCTAACGGCGTGGGAATCGCGCCACCACCGAGTTTTAAGCCCATTTCGCCGAGAAAAGTTTTTAGATTGAGCAGTTTATCCGCGCTAGGGCCTTCGTGGATGCGTAACAGTTTGGGCATTTTTTTACTGTTTAAAAACCGCGCTGCCGCTCCGTTTGCGGTAATCATGAATTCTTCAATCAGTTTGTGGGCATCGTTACGCACTACTGGGATTATTTTTTCAATTTTGCGGTTTTCACCGAAGACGATACGGGTTTCTAGGGTGTCAAAATCCATCGCGCCGCGTTGTTCACGCGCGGTGCGCATGACTTGATACAGGGCGTACATTTCTTTTAAATGCGGCATTAACGGGGCGTATTTTTTCGCCAGCGTTTTATCGCCTTCAACCAACATCTGCGCAACTTCGGTATAGGTCAAGCGGGCATGAGAGCGCATGACAGCTTCAAAAAATTTGGAGCGTAACACGTTGCCTTCACCATCAATCAGCAATTCACAGACCATACATAAACGGTCTACGTTGGGATTGAGTGAGCATAAGCCGTTGGACAAAATCTCTGGCAACATCGGAATGACTTGCTCAGGAAAATACACGGAGGTACTGCGTTTATGGGCTTCTTTGTCGAGTTCTGTGCCGACTTTGACATAATGCGAAACATCGGCAATGGCAACTAAGAGTTTCCAGCCTTTGGGGGTTTTTTTGCAATACACCGCGTCATCAAAATCGCGGGCATCTTCGCCGTCTATGGTGACTAAGGGTAAGTCGCGTATATCGACACGGTTTTCTTTCGCCGCTTCGGGAACTTCGGGAGTGAGCGGTTTGATTTCTTCCAGCAGTTCAGCCGACCAAGTATTGGGCAATTCATAAGAGCGAATCGCCATATCGATTTCCATACCAGGGGCGAGATGATCGCCTAGGACTTCGACAATACGTCCGATGGGTTGATGCAGCTTGGTGGGCTGTTCGGTGATTTGGGCAACAACGATTTGCCCTTGTTTGGCTTTACCTGTACCACCTTTGGGGATTAAAACCGTTTGGGCGATATTTTTATTATCAGGAATAACGTAGGTAAAACCGTCTTCTTTATAGAGTCGCCCAACAATTTCGTGGGTGTTACGCTCTAAGATTTCCACCACCGCACCTTCGCGACGACCTTTTTTATCCACACCTGCGATACGCACTAGCGCACGGTCATTGTGTAATAACGGGTTCATTTCGCGTGGCGATAAAAATAAATCATCCGAACCGTCATCAGGACGCACAAAACCGAAGCCATCAGCATGACCGATGACTCGCCCGACAATTAAATTCTTGTTATCGACTAGACAATATTGTTGAGCGCGATTGAATAACACTTGTCCGTCGCGTTCCATTGCCCGCAATCGGCGGCGCAGGGCTTCTAAATCATCTTCGGATTCCAGATGAAAACTACTGGCAATATCCGTGCGAGCCAGCGGTTTGCCCGCTTGTTCGATAAGCTGGAGTATTAACTCACGGCTAGGAATAGGATTTTCATATTTTTCAGCTTCGCGCTGAGCGAATGGGTCTTTTGTTGAGCTGAATTCAACGGTTTTTTTAGACTTTGGGGGCATTTATATTCACTATAAAAGTAAGGACAGGATTAAGCTTAAGCCTCTATGATACAGGCTTACGGTATCAGGCAAAACATTGTTTTATAGTCTACTGGTTATTTCTTTTTTGCTTGATTGACAAAAATAATCCGAATGCGTATAGTTCGCCGCTCACTTTGCTATCAACAGCAACTCTTGCCGAGGTGGTGGAATGGTAGACACGCTAGCTTCAGGTGCTAGTGGGCGTAAGCTCGTGGAGGTTCAAGTCCTCTTCTCGGTACCATAATTAGAAGAAACAGCGTGATGCAACAACATATATAAACCCGCAAGTTGCAAGGCTTAGCGGGTTTTTTATTGTTCGGTAAATCGCGTAAGATATTTTAGATTTCGAGTAACCATTGATATATCTTTAACATAGCTTTTCAAAAACTCCACTCTCAGCATTTAGCGGTATAATTTCGCGATTTCCAATCTACCCATACACATCATGACTAACATTAATACTGAAAAACTATCCAGCGCACGTTTTGCGGAAGCGACCGATGCGTTTGTTGAAGTCTTTACCGCGTCGGTGGATTTTGACCAACGCATGGCAGCGCAAGATATTCAAGGCTCTATCGCTCATGCCACCATGTTGGCGTATTGCGGCATACTCACTGAACAAGAGCGTGACGATATTATTCGCGGTTTAACGCAAATCAGCGAAGAAATTGCCAAAGGTGAATTTGTCTGGTCGATTAAACAAGAAGATGTACACATGAACATCGAAGCGCGTTTGACAGATTTGATTGGCATTGCGGGGAAAAAACTGCACACAGGGCGGTCGCGTAATGACCAAGTGGCGACGGATATACGCTTGTATATGCGTCATGAAATTCAAGTCATTACCGCGCAACTGACTCGCTTGCAACACGCGATTTTAAACTTGGCTGAACAGCACTTTGACACCATCATGCCAGGTTTTACCCATTTACAAGTCGCGCAACCCATTACCTTCGGGCATCATTTAATGGCGTGGTTTGAAATGCTTAGCCGTGATGCAGAACGTTTACAGGATTGTTTGAAGCGCGTTAATGTCCTGCCCTTAGGCGCGGCGGCGTTAGCGGGAACAAGTTATCCAATTGACCGTTATAAAACTGCTGAGTTATTGGGTTTTAGCCGTCCATCGGCGAATTCTCTGGATTCTGTCAGTGACCGTGATTTTGCGATTGAATTTACCGCTGTTGGCAGTTTAATCATGATTCATTTATCGCGTTTTTCAGAAGAATTGATTTTGTGGTCTAGCGCGCAGTTTGATTTTATTGATATGCCTGACGCATTCTGCACAGGTTCATCCATCATGCCGCAAAAGAAAAATCCCGATGTGCCTGAATTAGTACGCGGTAAATCTGGACGCGTGACAGGCAATTTAATGAGCTTGTTAATGCTGATGAAATCGCAACCTTTAGCCTATAACAAAGACAATCAAGAAGATAAAGAGCCGTTGTTTGATACTGCCGATACGCTGATTAATTGTTTACGCGCTTATGCCGATATGATTCCGCACCTCCGCGCTAAAAAAGACAATATGTATAACTCAGCAAAACGCGGCTTTGCGACAGCCACCGATTTGGCTGATTATTTAGTGCGTAAAGGTATGGCGTTCCGTGATGCCCATGAAGCCGTTGGTTTAGCAGTACGTTTAGGTGTAGACACTAATCGCGATTTATCCGAATTATCGTTAGAGGAATTACAAGGTTTTTCTGTGTTGATAACAGAGGATGTGTTTGACTATTTAACGCTGGAAGGTTCAGTGGCAGCGCGTAAACACATCGGCGGTACTGCCCCTGAGACAGTGAAAGCGGCGATTGCTACGGCTAGATTGGCTATGTAGTTTTATACGCAACCCAATACAGTAATATTTTCAGTTGAAACAGCACTAATCCAACTGACACACTCAGTCCATCTTATTATCTAATCAATGCTTCTTTGATAGTGCGTAGCACTTTGGCGGCATCGGTGTAATGATGTGGAATGGACTGGATTACGTCATTTTGTTGCAGAAACAGTGATGGGAAGCTATTGCCACCGATACTGCGGGCAAAATGAATGTCTGCCAGCAATGCTTGTTGGGTTGTGTCATCATCTAACGCGCTGATGAATACATCCGAATCCAGCCCGACCTGTTGTGCCAGTGTATACAGCGTGTTACGGTCAGAGGGATTGCGAGCTTGCTGGTAGTAGGCATCCTGAATCGCCTGAATCATGGCGATTTCGTATTCTCTGCCCTGTTGTCTGGCGAGCAGAACAGCTCGGCACGCGGGGTATGTAGAACGTATCGGCTGGCATTGCTCCCAAAACGCAAAGTTGAATGGCGTATCAGGAACAGTTTCGATAATCTTACGCCACTGACCCTGTACATAAAGACGTGTTTCTAGCGGCATCGGCTGATCGGAATCGGGCGCAAGTCCGCCGAGAATATACTGCACACTGATACGGGTGTCGAGTTGCTGCTGAATTTGTGTCCAGACTGGGCGGAAGGCATAACACCAACTGCACATAGGATCGTGGATGTAGTAGAGAGTGGATTGTGGCTGCATAGAGAGGTGTTGACTTCATTGGCAAATGTGAATTTTACCATAGAGAAATCAGATAACGTGGGCAAGCAAAAAACGCTTGCTCACCCTACCACTGTGCTATTCAATCAATCGCGTCCCTAACCGCGCTTTCACTTGGCGAATGCGTTCCGCGCTTTGTTCATCTGTGTAAGGCGTGGCGGCAAACTTTCCCCACACAGGCGCGGGCCATGCCGCATCAGTTGAATAACGCACGATGTGATGGCTATGCAGTTGCGCAACCATATTGCCGATGTTGGCAATGTTCATTTTATCGGCATTAAATAGCGTTGCTAATTGTTCCGCGAGATAACACGATTCTTCCATGAAGACGGTACGCTGTGCGCTAGTAAGTTGATAAAGTTCAGTGAGATTCGCGATTTCTGGCACTAAAATAAACCAAGGATAGTGGCTATCATTCATCATTAGCAAGCGGCATAACTCGAAGCGACCGAGGCTAATACAGTCTTGTTGTAAACGGGGGTGCAATTGAAAACTCATAAAATAAAAATAACTTGAAAGCAAAGTGGTGATTAGTTTAACTTACCTTTTTTCAAAAATAATAAGAATAATTAAGAGGATAGCTTTATGTCGGCACAGACTTTACCCATTCAAGAACTGCCCCAAGCGCGTCAGCTCACGGTGTCCTTTCGGTTATTGTTAGGGCTTTATGCGATTGTTCCTGTGTGTTTGTTGCTCCAGTTATTGGATGGTTGGTTTTGGCAGGGCGCGTTGCAGGCAATGCTACCGAGTCGTCCAACACATCTATTGTTGTTTCAAGTGCTATTCGGCACGCCGCATATTATCGCTAGCTCGATTGTCTTGATGAGTAATAGCGATTATTTCAACATTTATAAAGCGAAGTTAGTGTGGATGACGCTGGCGTTAGCAGTATTTTTTGGCGTGGGGAGTTTGTTTATTCCTTATCGCGTGTTTTATGTGTTGGTGGCTGCGTGGACGGTTTACCACGTTCTTAAACAACAGCATGGTGTGGCGCGTGGCGTGTGTCGCTTACCCGATTGGGCGTTTCATTTATTGTTGTGGCTGAGTGTGAGCGCGGGGCTGTTTATTTATATTGGTATTTTTTTAAATAACAGCTTGGATGTACAACAGGTATTTTGGATTAAATCCATCGCGGGGAGTTTGTGTGTTGGGCTGGTATTGAGTGCAGGTTATTGTCAGCGTTATGTCAACACAGCGTTTGGTCGCTGGTTTTTATGGTCGAATGTGTTGTTGGTGTTAGCGAGTTTTTATTTTTATGTGCAGCAGTATTATTTCTTTGCCATTCTCGTGCCGCGCTTGGTACACGATGCCACGGCGTATATTTTTTATGTGACGCATGATTACAATAAACACCATGCTCAGCCGCAGAATTTTATGTATCGTGCGGCTAAGCGGTGTCGATTATCTGTTTTTGTGGTGTTGCCGTTGTTGTCATTTACGCTGGCGTTTGTGTTGCAGACTTACGGCGACAACATCGTTAGCACGATGACGCGCGAATTATTCGGCACGGAAATTCGGCAAGTGGTGTCTTTAGGCTTATTAGGTTATCTAGCGTTAATGCACTATTACACCGAGGCGTTTACTTGGAAACACGGTTCACCGTATCGGCAGTTTATTGGTTTTTCAAAATAACGCTTTTTCGTGACTAGCAAGGTAATAAGCATTCAGTTCTTGCAAACGTTCAGGTGTACCGATGTCTAACCAAAAGCCTGTGTGTTGCTGACCTGATACGCGCTGATTATTGATGGCTTGCCGTAATAATCCCCCTAGTTTGCGACTGCCAGCGGGGAGGTTTGCAAATAACAAGGGGCTATATAAACCAATGCCGCTAAAAGTGAATTGTTCATTGGCGTGTTCATAAACGAGCCTCGTGTCATGGAGTCCAAAATCGCCTTCGGGGTGATGTGGCGGATTAGGCACTAGCACGATATGGGCTAAATCGACAGGGACGTTTTTGAGGCTAGTAAAATCAAAATCGGTAGCAATATCGCCATTCACCACTAAAAACACTTCATCACCGAGTAACGGTAAGGCGTTAATAATGCCACCTGCGGTTTCTAAGCCTTGTTCGCCTTCGGGCGAATAACAAATAGTCGCGCCAAACTGATGTCCGTTGCCTAGTGTGGTTTCGATTTGCTCGCCTAGATGAGCGTGGTTAATGACAATATCGGTAAAGCCCGCTGCCACCAACTGCATAATGGTGTGAACAATAATCGGTTTGCCAGCGACTAATAGTAACGGTTTCGGCGTGTGATCGGTTAGCGGGCGCATACGTTCACCGCGCCCTGCGGCTAAAATCATGACTTTCATAGGGCGGGTAACACTGTGTTATTTAGAAACGCGCTGAACTCGGCGAGTTCTGGATAGGCGGTGGCTTGGGTGATGACGTAGTTGAGCGTGCGCGGGATGTCGTTCAAATAATCGGGCTTGTTATCTCTAAAGTTGAGCCGTGAAAAAATACCAATGGCTTTTAGGTGTCGCTGCATTCCCATTAAATCAAACCAGCGTTTAAATTGCGCTAACTCACAGCTGATTAATTCAGCGGCTAGCAGGCGGTGATAATACGCCGTCATCCACTGTTCAACTTGTTCTGCATTCCAATCAATATAACAATCACGCACTAACGAGACTAAATCGTAAGTAATCGGGCCAATGACTGCATCTTGAAAATCAATAACACCCAGCCCATTGTTGTCTAACACCATCAAATTACGGGAATGATAATCGCGGTGTACGCAAGTGATGGGCTGTTCTAACGCTGAATTAATCAAAACAGTACGGACGGCTTGCCAAAGCGTGGCAGGGATTTCAATATCCAAATTCTGCTCTAAAAACCATTCTTCAAAAATACCCAGTTCGCGTTGTAACAGGGCTTCGTCATAACGAGGTAGATTACTGTTTACGAGATTCGTTTGGGTTTGCAAATTGAATAAACTATCGAAAGCGCGTTGATATAAGTTATCAACAGTTTGGCTATTAATAATGTCCAATACACACTGCGAGCCTAGGTCTTCCAACAACAAAAACCCATCAACTAAATTTTGCTGAAAAATAACAGGCACATGAAGCTGGGCGTTTGCCATTAAAGCGGCAACACGAATAAAGGGTTCAAGTTGCTCTTTTTCAGGTGGCGCGTCCATAATAATAAACGTGCCATCAGGGGTTTTAACTCTAAAGTAGCGGCGAAAACTGGCATCACTGGAGGCTAATTCACAGTGATTTATCATTAATAATAGGTCGTTTTCTAGCCAGTCGAGCATGGCAATAGCTCTTAAGTCTTCAATCATCATGAGGTTTTGTTAGATTAGTTATAACGAAGGGGTGAATTGAGGTAAAATGTCAGACTAGCATTTTATGCGATTTACCACACATTACGTCACTAAACTTAATAAAGCCTATGCGCCGCCGATTATCTCTGGTTTTTTTGCCCTTATTGTATGTACCTATTAGCTTTGCTAATGATGCAGCGTGGGATTGTGAGCAGAATAAAGACACTAAAGAGTGGCTTTGTGTGGGCGATAAAAAGCCAGACGCTACAATTGATGAGTCTGAGCAATCTAGTGAGGCTACGCCAGTCACTGCACAACGCACTAGCCCCTCTGCGCCTATTGTTGATAAAGCCGCGCAAGCAATTACACCATCGACCATGCAACACGCTACCCCGCCTGTTGTAGCAGAAGATGAGCCAACGGCACCTATTGCTACACCGCGTACTGCGCCACCTGTTGCCGCGCCCATTGTTCGACCGACTCCACCAACACAAGCCGCTCAGCCTGTTGATGAGCCTGTCGTGCCTGAAGACCCCAAACCTGTTGCACCTGTGGCTAGTCAAGAGCCAGAAGCAACGCCCACAGAAAAAAGCGAAAGTCATCAATCATCATCATTACCTATTCGACTACCCACATCGCCTGCGACCAAACCCACGCCTAGTGCTACGAATACTGCCAATAAGCAGTCGGGTTGGAATTGTGATGCGGATACTCAAGAAGACAATTGGAATTGTAATTTAGTGGGTACTGACCCTAAAGGCGAAGTGCATCCCGTTAAAGTGTCGGCTAGCAATAATCGTACAACGGATGACAGCTGGCATTTATTAGATCCCGCTTTTAGTAATCAACAAGAGCAAAACTTTGATACTTTAGTGTCAAAATTGCAATACGATCCTTGGGAAAGTTGTGGCGTACCACAAAAAACCCAGCCTGTGTTTGTTCCCAAAAAAGGCTTGCGAGACACCTCACCGATGGAACTTACCTCGGATTTTGGCGAAATATTTGATAATGAAATCGGCAGTTATTTAGGCAATGTAGAAATAAATCGCGCCGATCAACACTCGTTATCTCATGTTGCTAATTATGACAGTGTCTCAGAAACACTGGATTTAAACGGTGACGTGTTTTACAACGAAGACGAGTTAGCATTATATGGTCATTCAGCCTCCATAAAATTAGCCTCTGATCAATCTAAACTAAGAGATGCACAGTTTATTTCGCCAGCGGGTCACTTTAGAGGTAGCTCGAAAGTCGTTTATCGCGACAGTAAAACTTTTTCACGTTATAAAGATGCCGCTTATACCAGCTGTCGCCCAGGTAATCAGGACTGGGTACTTCATGCGGATCAACTCAAGTTGAATGATGTCGAAGGCAAAGGCGCGGTTAAAAATGCGTGGCTTGAATTTAAAGGTGTCCCTGTTTTTTATACTCCTTATTTGTCTTTTCCGACGGACAACAGACGAACCACTGGTTTTCTGACACCATCACTGCACTATACACAGCAAGGTGGCGTTGGACTTTATACGCCGTATTATTGGAATATTGCCCCTAATTATGACGCAACTTTTTCGCCTCGTTACCTAGCAAGTAGAGGTCTGTTACTGGGTGGTAATGTCCGTTATTTAACAGAAATGACGAAGGGCGGTGTTAAATTTGAATATTTACCTAACGATAAACAACTCAATAAATCACGTTATTTAGGCGCGATCACCAACCACACTGTCTACACGCCGCAGATTACTTCAAATTTAGATTTGAATTATGTGTCTGATAAAAATTATTTCTCTCAATTAGGTAACGCCTTGGCTATTCCTAATTTCAGTTATCTGAGAAGTATCGCGGATGTGAACTATATCAGAGAAGGCATTTCTTTGACCGCTATGGCAGACAATTATCAGTCAGTTGACTCCGCATTTACGATACTTCCTTATCGAAGACTGCCACAAGTTAACCTGAATTTGAATCATTCTTTCAAAACGATTGTGCCTATAGATGTCGCAGCGGAAAGTGAATCAGTGTATTTTCAGCACGGTAATCAAGTGAATGGAGAGCGGCTTAATGTTAAACCATCAATCACTATGCCATTTCAAACCGCCAGTGCTTTTGTAACGCCTAAGCTGTCTTTACAACACACCGAATATTTTTTAAGCAAGCAAGCCATAGGCACGGTCGGTAATATTTCTCGAACCTTACCTATTGCATCGTTGGATAGTGGTCTCTTTTTTGAGAAAGATTTGAATCTAGGTGGGTCGCCGATGCTACATACCTTAGAGCCGCGACTGTTTTATTTATATGTGCCTTATAAAAATCAAAACAATATTCCACTGTTTGATACCGCGCAATACGATTTTGTCTTTAACAGTTTATTTCGAGAAAACCGTTTTGCAGGTATCGACAGAATACAAGATGCCAACCAATTATCAGTGGCTTTAACCTCGCGCTTAGTTGATTCAACCACTGGGCAAGAAAAGTTAAAATTGAGTATTGGGGATATTTTATATTTTCAAGATAGAAAGGTAAGTCTTTATCAAACGACGGAAACCAGTTTTTCATCACCGATTATCGCTGAGTTGAGTAGTCAATTAACCGATCACGTCTCGGTTGAAACAGGTCTGCAATGGGATCCAAGTGTTAAGGCTCTGCAATGGGATCCAAGTGTTAATGCTCTGACGCGTGGTAAATATATTAGTGACATTACACGCGGCAAAGCAGCGATTCACTTTATCAATCAGCCTAATGAAATTATTAACGCAGGCTATTATTACCGCAAAAATTCACAAATACCGAATAGACTGGATGATATTATTCAAAGTGATGTGTCAGTTCATTGGCCTGTTTATGATGACTGGTCGGTGGTTGGACGCTGGCAATATTCATTACTGTATAACCAAACCCAAGAAGGCTTTTTAGGTTTGGAAAAAGAAAACTGTTGCTGGCGTTTTCGTGTCATTGGGCGGCACTATCTCAGTAGTCTTGTGAATGATACAGGTTTCGTTAATGCAGGAACCAATCAGTTACAGGGTCAAGCGCAAACAGGTGTTTTCTTCCAAATAGAATTGAAAGGCTTGACGGGTATCGGGGAAAGACTTGATACCTTTTTTGAAAAAAATATTTATGGATATCGGAGATCTGATCAGTGATAAATCAGAAAAATGCACTAGTGGCAATGGTTGTGACCCTGTTTTGTACCTTACTAATGAGTAGCTTTTTAGTCCATGCCGAAACGGTTGATAGAATCGTCGCAGTGGTTGAAGATGACGTTATTCTCGAAAGTGAATTACAAAGAGAAGAGTCAACCATTCGAGCAAGAATGGCAGAAAGTAAGGCGCAATTGCCACCAGAAACAGTGTTGCGTAAGCAAGTGCTGGAAAAAATGATTATTGACAAGTTACAGCGGCAACTTGCTGAAAGAGCGGGTGTAACCGTGAATGACGAGATGCTTAATAGTTCAGCGGCTGATATTGCACAAAGAAACAATATGAGTCTTGAACAATTTCGTTCGGAACTGGAAGCCAGTGGTATTTCCTATCAAAGTTTCTTGGAAAATATGCGTAATGAGATTGTAATTAATCAGTTACGCGCCAAAGAAATTGGTGGTCGTATTAAAGTCAGTGACAATGAAGTTCAACACTACTTAGAAACCCAACAAAACGCGGGCGAAGAGGCAACGCAGTACCATTTAGGGCATATATTGATTGCGGTTAAAGAAAGTGCGTCCACATCAGAGAGTCAAAAAGCAGAAACTAAAGCGAATAATCTAGTTAAAAAACTACGCGCAGGACAAGATTTTAGTCAAACGGCTATCAGTGATTCAGATGATGACAACGCCTTAAAAGGCGGTGATCTTGGTTGGCGGGGCATTAATGACATTCCCACGCAACTAGTTGAGGGCGTTAAACAAATGCGTAAAGGTGAAGTTTCTAATCCTATTCGTAGCTCAGGCGGATTTCATATTATAAAAATGCTCGATTTAAAAAGTGATGTCGATAATCATATTGTCTCTAGCACTAAAGTTCGTCATATTTTAATAAAAACCAATGAACTCATTGATGATGCCGAAGCCAAAAAACGCATACTGGCATTAAAAGCGCGTATTGCTGATGGTGATGATTTTGCTACTTTAGCACGCGCTCATTCAGATGATAGAGGCTCAGCGTTAAAAGGTGGCGAACTCGGCTGGGTAGAACCAGGTAGCCTAGTCAAACCCTTTGAAGATGCGATGTCACAATTGTCTATCAATCAAATTAGTGAACCTGTACAAAGTCAGTTTGGTTGGCATTTAATCCAAGTGCTGGATAGAAAAGACAAAGACAATGCCTCAGAACACAAAAAAAACCTAGTAAGAGAAGCGATTCGTAAACGCAAAATTGAGGAAGAAACAGAGCTTTGGTTACGTCGATTACGCGATGAGGCTTTTGTAGAAATTAATGGCTGAAACGGTCACGCCGCAGAAACATAACACTGTTTCACGAGGGTTTTAATAAAATTTATGTTAGACAACTTCACTGAAGGCAAGCAATTGAAAAATCGCTTGCAACAGATTTTAATGAATGAAAACCTGACAGTTCAACGGGCTACAATAGAAACTATCGCCGCTGAACTTAACATTGATAACTTAGATTGTGCAGCGGCACTGTTGTATTTAATACCGAATAGTAATAATAGCCCGCTTGTAAAGCAAGAAATACACCACTCCGCATTACCTGTAACCAGACAAACCAATATCAAAATGGTTCGTTATCGCCTAGCGGTTGGTAGTCAGCACCAACTTTCCCTAGAAACACTTGAACAAGTGTTAGTTGAAGAATCTGGCGTGGATAAAAATAATATCAGCAACGTCAAAATGCAAGACCTCTACACGCTGATTGATTTACCCGATCAAATGCCTTTAGATATATTTCAACATCTAAAAACAGTAGAAATCAACCAGCATAAATTAGATATACGTCGGGTAAAAATACGCAATAAAAAACGCGGTAGTATTCAGAATCGTCGTGGACGACAAGCAAATTCTAAATCGGGCAATAAAACCTCAGGTCAACTAGGCTGAACTGTAGAATAACTCACTGATAAATTTAGAATATGACAGAACTTCCTCTATTAGGCTGGCGTGAATGGGTGGCTTTACCTGCGCTTCATCTTGAACATATTAAAGCCAAAATTGATACAGGTGCGCGTTCCTCAGCTTTACACGCCTTCGCACTTGAACCCTACCGTAAAGGTGGGCAACGCTGGGTTATGTTTGCGATACATCCTGAGCAAAAAAACACTGACACCATCATTGAATGCCACGCACCGATTAAAGATCGCCGTTTCGTCTCCGATTCGGGTGGTCACAAACAACGTCGTTATGTCATCGAATCCGAATTACTCTTAGGGCAAACCTTAATCAGTGCGGAAATAACCCTCACTAATCGCGATAATATGCAGTTTCGTATGCTACTTGGACGCACCGCAATGAATGGGCGTTTTATTATTGACCCCAGTGCCTCATACCTTCAGGGAAACCCACCATTATCCTGCTTGTGAACTAAGCATTAAAGACCCAAATCACTCAAACTGGGATGGTCATCGGGACGACGACCTTGTGACCAATGAAATTTGCGCTCAGTTTCTTTAATGGGCAAATCATTAATACTGGCGTAGCGACACTGCATCAAGCCATGTTGGTCAAATTCCCAATTCTCATTGCCGTAAGAACGAAACCACTCACCGCCGTCATTCTGCCATTCGTAGGCGAAACGCACCGCGATGTGGTTATCATTGAATGCCCATAATTCTTTGATTAAACGATAGTCGTGTTCCTTTGCCCATTTGCGGGTTAGAAAAGCAATAATTTGCTCACGACCCACGAGAAATTCGGCGCGGTTACGCCACTGACTGTCAATGGTATACGCCAACGCGACTTTGTGGGGATCTTGATTATTCCAACCATCTTCTGCCATGCGTACTTTTTGGGCAGCAGTTTCACGCGTAAAGGGTGGAACGGGGGGGCGGGCTTCTTGGCTTGTATTCATTGAAAACTCCTCGGTTAATGGAACAGCGCACGGTAAACAGACTATCGCTAACAGTCAATAAAATAATTATAAAACCGTTCATTCTGAGCTTGTCGAATGGTGCGAATGGAACGGTATCATTTTACTGTGTCATGTAACAATAAATTTAGCATAAACCCCGCACTGAGAAGACGACACCCATGAAAAATTTCACTGAAAGAGCGTGAGATAATGCTTAATCTCACCCGCGAAGAACGCTTTGACCGCTTCACCCGCATTGCTCAGTACATATTTAACACGCCTATTGCCGTTATCACACGGACACTGCGAGTGCCGCCAAACGGTTGTTAGTAGAAAAGGAATACTTTCTTATTATGATTGACTTAGGGTTACGCAATAAAGACGCGCTCGATTTAATTCATGATTTGCGTGGCTTACCCAATATCAGCGACATTCCTATTCTTATGATTTGTTGTTGCGCAGAAGACGGCACTGTGACTGTGCCAACTAACACGCCTTTAATCGTAAATTGGATTTATAAACCCATTAGCCAGTATAAATTGCAGCAAGCATTACACACGGCTATTCTGAAAGATGTGGTAGTTGAGTATCGCTTTGACAACACGATAGCGGATGTCCGCCTTTTTCTTAAATCCCAAGAGTTTGACTTGGTTATCTTAGATTTAACATTACCCGATGGCTCAGGGATTAATTTATTGAACGAACTAAAAGACAGTTGCCCAGTCATGGTATTTTCGGATGATGATGTACATGATGGTCTCAGTAAACAGGTGGCTGCCGTGCTAACCAAATCAATGACAAACAACGATTAATTATTAAGCACTATTCGTCGCGTGCTGAATAATACGGTAAAATCGTCTAGCTAATTTGCCCCCCCGTTACTCGAGAAATAAAATGACTACACTGAAGAGACTCATTTATGTTGAAGATGAAGCTGATATTCGTGAAATTGCGTCCGTAGCATTAGAATTAGTGGGGGGTTATGACGTGCAGATTTATAGTTCTGGTTCAGAAGCCATCGCCAATGCAGCGGCTTTTAACCCGCAATTAATTATCTTAGATGTCATGATGCCCAATATGGATGGCCCGACTACCTTGGCTAACTTACGCACACTCCCTGAATTGGCAAACACGCCTGTCATTTTTATGACCGCTAAAGTGCAGCCTAATGAGATTACTACGTTACTTGCATTGGGAGCGTTAGCAGTCGTGCCAAAACCTTTTGATCCAATGGCATTAGCTAGTCAATTAGGCGACATCTGGAAACAGCGTAATGTTTAAAACTACTACGGATATTGATGATCGCTTGCAACAATTACGCGACGAGTTTGTTTTATCTTTGCCTGACCAGTTTGCCAATATTGATGGACTCTGGGCAGCAGTGAAACAACAAGGCATTACGCAGAGTCATGAAGCCGATGAATTACACCGTGCTGTACATATTTTAGCAGGTTCAGCAGGTATGTTTGGGCAACAGCGACTCGGCGACATTGCGCGGACAGTAGAAAAAAGTCTGCATCCTCTGTTATATAACAACGAAATAGTAATCCCCACTATCCTTAGCACTATTGAAAATGACTTACTAACCCTAAAAAATTCCGTGCGTAGCAATCTAATTATTCACGAAGACTTTCCTACATCGCCACGTTATAACAACAATCCAACTACAAATATTGGATTACTGGCAAACGATGAGGTATTGGCAAACTCAATGGCAAGACAATTGGCAATTTATGGTTATCCCGTGCAATGTTGCTATAACGTGGATGAACTGGAAACTGTTTTTTTTAATCAAACAATTTCTGCCCTACTAGTGGATATTGAGCAGCCATCAGAAGGTTCACTCGTCTCGCCTGCCTTAGCTACCCGTCTTCTGCATTTACGTCAATATGATATTCCCCTTATTTTTATATCCACACAAGATGATTGGGATACCCGCTTAGCGGCGGTACGCATGGGGGCAATTGCGTATTTTAAAAAACCTGTCGATTGTAACGTCATCGCTAATCGCTTAAGCAAACTCACTAATAGAGAACAGCAAGAAAAAAAACGCATACTCATTATCGAAGATGACAGTCTATTGGCACACCATTATGCTGATATTTTGCGTCAAGCCGATATGCTGGTTGAAGTTTTAGCTCAACCGCCTGCCAATGTTATTCACAGTATTAGTCAATTGCGCCCTGATCTCATACTCATGGACTTATATATGCCGACTTGTACGGGTTTAGAAATGACCAGTGTTATTCGACAAATTGAAGCCTATCAAGGTATTCCTATTGTTTTTCTATCGACTGAACCAATGAAAGAAAAACAACGCAGTGCTATGCTTGTCGGTGGTGATGATTTTTTGCAGAAGCCTATCAGTGACGACGATTTAGTGCATGCCGTTTCGCACCGTGCTGAACGTTTTAGATACTTAAATGCGCTCATGGTACGCGACAGCTTAACAGGCTTATTGAATCACGCGACTCTAAAAAATCAACTGGCAACACTGCAAGCAATCACGCTACGTTACTCATCATGTTTATGTTTTGCCATGATTGATATTGACTTATTTAAAGCCATTAATGACCACTACGGTCATCCTAAAGGCGATGAAGTGATTTGTAGTCTCGCGCATTTATTAAAAAACCGTTTGCGGATGAGTGATGTAGTTGGTCGCTATGGCGGTGAAGAATTCGCGGTTATTTTGCCTAATACGGAACTGACCAGCGCGGTTGCAATTATTAATGACTTACGCACCTACTTTGAAAAAATCACCCATTATCATGAGAGTGGTATTTTTAATGCTACCTTTAGTGCTGGAATAGTGACAACAGCGCAGTGCTGTTCCATGCAAGACTTAGTAGATCAAGCCGATCAAGCACTGTATACCGCTAAACATCAAGGCCGTAATTGTGTTGCAACGCTATGAAGCCCTTTAAAAATACTAATTTGTTACCCACTATGAAAGTGAAAAATATATCTAAGTCACTATTGTTAATCAGCTTAACTCTTTTGCCTTGTGCAGTGCTGAGTAACACCCTAGAACAGCAACGAACTGATTTTTTGCAGGCAGAACAAGCATTAAATCAAGGCAATGAAACCCTATTTTTACAGCGAATGACTGGCTTAGTCGATTATCCGCTTTATCCTTATTTACAGTATCAGTGGCTAAGTAATCATTTGCCTGACACTGACAAAATACAACTTTTTTTAACCACTTATTCAGGTAGTCGCTACGCGTCACTATTACGCGCTAAATGGTTGGATTATCTGGCAAGTCAACAACGTTGGCATGAGTTTATACAAAACTACCAAGCCAGTGATAATACCGCGCTGACGTGTCAATTTCAGTGGGCAAATTATCAAACAGGCAATAGCTCACAGGCATTAAATGAAGCTAAACGTTTGTGGGCAATGGGTGAAGAATTACCTACTGAGTGTAATCCACTGTTAGCCGCATTATTAGCATCACCTATGATAACGCCTGAGTTTATTTGGCAACGCTTTGAGTTAGCCTTAGAAAAAGATAATGTCAGTTTAGCGACTCATATTAAAAATTTAATGGCTAAAACCGATCAAACTCTGGCGAATAATTGGTTACAAATACATAAGAATCCTAGCCTTATTATTCAAAATAATTTAATAGGACGGCTGTTTGCTCATGGTGTACTTAGATTGTCTAAATCAAATCTGGATGCCGCGATTACTGCTTGGGATAATAATAAAGCCAGCGTAGACAATGAAACAGCGCAACAAGTAGAACGCGGTCTTGGCTTAGCACTTGCACATAAACGCGATACCCGCGCC
Organism: Crenothrix sp. D3; assembly: GCA_002134785.1. Lineage (GTDB taxonomy): Bacteria > Pseudomonadota > Gammaproteobacteria > Methylococcales > Methylomonadaceae > UBA4132. Next base: position 136,946 of record MBQZ01000040.1, on the reverse strand, counting down.
TTCGACCGTTTAAATTTGGTACTAAATCCAAATGAGGACGTTAGAGAATGGAAAATCAGAGCCGCGTTGTTAGAACAAAACTGGCAACACGTCAGTAGCGCGTTGACAAGTTTGACTACGGTAGAGCAACAACAGCCCAAATGGCAATATTGGCAAGCACGCGCATTGGCTGAAACAGGCGATGCAGTAGCCGCGCAAATCGTGTTCAATAAACTGGCACTGGACCGTAGTTTTTATGGTTTTCTTGCCGCTGACATTGTTAGTCAACCATATCAAGCGATGGATAAGCCTGTGTTGTTAGCGGGCAATGAATTAGAGCTGTTAGCCAATGAAGCTGATTTTAAAGTGGCGCAAGAATTGAGTTTTTTACACCGTGATGTAGAAGCTAAACGGCAATGGTCATTCGCAGTGAAAAAACTACCCAAAGAACGCATCGCATTCGCCGCTAAATTAGCGCAAAGTTGGCACTGGGATCAAATTGCGATTGTCACGCTGGTACAAGCGGATTATTGGGATGATTTGGCGTTACGTTTTCCTGTGACTTATGCCGACCAAGTACAAAGTAATGCCAGTCTACAACAACTTGATCCCGCGTTGGTATTTGGTTTAATGCGTCAAGAAAGTATGCTCGATAAAGATGCGCAGTCACCTGTCGGAGCGCGTGGCTTAATGCAGATTATGCCTGAAACAGGGCAGCAAATTGCGCGTAAAATGAATGAGCCGTGGCAATCGGCGAGTAGTTTATTTAATCCAGATACTAATATAAGGTACGGCACTTTTTACTATAAACAAATGGTTAATCGCTTTAATGGTAATTTTGCCTTAGCCGCCGCCGCTTATAATGCAGGTCCGCACCGTGTCGATCAATGGTTGCCTAGCGGACAATGGATGCCTGCGGATATATGGATAGAGACGATTCCTTTCAAAGAAACGCGAAAATATGTCACTTCGGTGCTGTCCTACGCTATGATTTATTCGCAACGTTTACAAAGTAACGCGCTAAAAATCAAAAAATTACTGCCCGATGTGCAATCTGGCTAAAAATTGAGCTGATTTTTTTTAGTGTCTGTAAGATAATAACAAGTTCTATAATAAGAATAATGACTAAGGGTCACATAAGAGTATGGAGAAGCAACATAGTTTTACGCGCGAAGAATTATTGAAGTCTGGTAGAGGGGAGTTATACGGACCCAAAAACGCGCAATTACCCCTACCCAATATGCTAATGATGGATAGGATTACCCTGATTACCGATGAAGGCGGTACTTATGGTAAGGGTGAAATTGTTGCTGAATTGGATATTACCCCCGATTTATGGTTTTTTGATTGCCATTTTCAAGGCGACCCCGTGATGCCTGGTTGTTTGGGCTTGGATGCCATGTGGCAATTAGTCGGTTTTTATTTATGCTGGATGGGTGGCCCTGGTAAAGGTCGCGCGTTAGGTGTGGGTGAAGTTAAATTTACGGGACAAGTGTTACCCACCGCTAAAAAAGTCACTTATCGGGTTAATTTAAAGCGCGTTATTATGCGCAAATTAGTCATGGGTATTGCAGATGCTACGATGGAAGTCGATGGCAAAGTTATTTACGAAGCGACTGATTTGCGTGTAGGTTTATTTACATCTACAGCTGATTTTTGAGGGGGAATCAATGAAAAGAGTGGTGGTAACAGGTTTAGGCATTGTTTCTAGCATAGGCAATAACCGTGATGAAGTGGTGGATTCTTTAAAACAAGGTCGCTCAGGCATTAGTTTTGCAGAAGATTACGCCGAACTAGGATTTCGTAGTCAAGTACGCGGCGCGATAAATATTGATTTGGATACCTATATCGACCGTAAAATCAAGCGTTTTATGGGTGATGGCGCGGCGTTTAATTACATCGCCATGCAGCAGGCGATTGATGATTCTGGTTTAGCTGAATCTGATATTTCTAATTTTAGAACAGGGTTGGTGATGGGTTCAGGCGGCCCTTCCACCTCAAATATCGTTGAAGCGGCAGATATTTTACGCTCAAAAGGCGTTAAAAAAGTCGGGCCTTACATGGTGCCGCGCACTATGTCCAGCACCAATACCGCGTGTTTAGCAACCCCGTTTAAAATTAAAGGTGTGAATTATTCCATTACCTCAGCGTGTGCCACCAGTGCGCACTGCATCGGTCATGCAATGGAACTCATTCAAATGGGCAAGCAAGACGTAGTCTTTGCAGGCGGTGGCGAAGAAGAACATTGGTCTCTGTCGGTATTATTCGATGCGATGGGTGCAATGTCATCCAAATACAACGACTCGCCCACCACAGCTTCCAGACCGTATGATGAAACCCGCGACGGTTTTGTTATTTCTGGCGGCGGCGGTGTATTAGTCCTTGAAGAACTGGAACACGCACTGGCACGCGGCGCGAAAATCTACGCAGAACTGACAGGTTACGGCGCGACTTCTGACGGCTATGACATGGTTCAACCCTCAGGTGAAGGCGCGGTACGCTGTATGCAGCAAGCAATGGCAACCGTAAATGGGTCAATTGATTACATTAATGCACACGGTACGAGTACCCCAGTTGGCGACACCAAAGAATTAGAAGCCTTGCGTGCTGTGTTTGGTGATGGCAATGTGCCGTGGGTCAGCTCAACCAAATCATTAACAGGTCATGCCTTAGGGGCGGCTGGTGTTAACGAAGCGATTTATTCGCTGTTAATGATGGAGGAAAATTTCCTCAGTGCCTCTGCTAATATCACCCAACTAGATGCAGGCGCGGCAGGTATCCCTATCGTCCTTGAACGTCAAGACAACATCACACTGAACACCATTATGTCCAATAGCTTTGGTTTCGGCGGCACCAATGCCACGCTGATATTCCAACGTTATAACGGTTAATCCTCTCGTAGGTTGGGTTAGGCGATAGCCGTAACCCAACAGAATGCGACTTGTGTCGGGTTACGCTATCGCTAACCCGACCTACACTCAATATTCTCGGCTTCCATGCAAAAAACCCGTTTCCAATTTAACAAACTCCAAAAACGTTTACGCCACACAGTTGGTGATGCGATTGCCGATTACAACATGATAGAAAATGGCGATAAAGTCATGGTGTGTTTATCAGGTGGTAAAGACTCCTACGCCTTGCTTGATGTGTTAATGAATTTACAAAAAACCGCGCCTGTGGATTTTGAACTCATCGCTGTCAACTTAGACCAGAAACAGCCGAATTTTCCTGAGTACGTTCTACCCGAATACTTGGAATCGCTGGGGGTGCCTTATCACATCATTGAAAAAGACACTTACAGCGTGGTGAAGCGCGTGATACCCGAAGGGCAAACCACTTGCGGACTGTGTTCACGGTTGCGGCGCGGGACACTATACGGTTATGCTGAAGCTAATGGCGTGACTAAAATCGCGCTAGGTCATCACCGTGATGATATTTTAGAAACCTTTTTTCTGAATATATTTTACGGTGGCAAACTCAAAGCCATGCCGCCTAAATTATTAAGTGATGACAAAAAGAACATTATTATAAGACCGTTAGCTTATACCCGCGAAAAAGACATTGAACGCTTTGCGGCGTTTAAAAATTTTCCGATTATTCCCTGTAATCTGTGCGGCTCACAAGCCAATCTGCAACGGCAAGCCATGAAAGTGATGCTAAAAAGCTGGGATAAACAATTTCCTGGTCGTTTAGAAACCATCTTTACCAGCTTAAAAAATGTTGCCCCTTCGCAATTGGCTGATACTAAATTGTTTGATTTTTCAGGGCTATTACTGGGACGTGAACAAGAGTTTGATTCAGAGCCTGCGGGTTTAGACATACTAGCGTAGGTAAGGTTAGGCGATAGCAGTAACTCAACAAAATCCACGCTGAACTGTTGGGTTACGTTGTCGCTAACCCAATCTACAAATATCGCCCCATTATTTTAATCAGCCCACGGTAACGCTATGACACCTATTCAATATATTAACAGTCCAGAACAATTACCCAAGCTGTGTGAGCAAATACAACAAGCGTCTTGGATAGCCTTAGACACCGAGTTTTTGCGTGAAAAAACCTATTATCCTAAGTTTTGTTTATTACAAATTGCCACGCTTGATTGGGTCGCCTGCGTTGATCCGATTGCCTTACCTGATTTAAGCACGTTGTTTGACGCAATTTATAACCCCGCTACCGTTAAAGTCTTTCACTCTTGCCGCCAAGATTTAGAAATTTTTTTCCAAATGACAGGCAAACTGCCAGAGCCGATTTTTGATACGCAAATCGCGGCACCGTTGTTAGGTTTTCAAGATAATCCAGGTTATGCCATGCTGGTATCGAGCTTATTGAATGTGAATTTAACCAAAGCGCACACGCGGGCAGATTGGAGTAAACGCCCATTAAACGACGATGAAATCGACTATGCAGCGGATGACGTGATTTATCTGTGCCAGATTTATCAAATCATGACACAGAAATTAACTGAGCTGGGGCGCATTGATTGGTTAAAACAAGACTTTGCTGAATTGACAAATCCCGACCATTACGAAGTCAAACCAGAAAAAGCGTGGTTACGCATTAAAGGGCAAAATAAACTCACGGGCAAACAGTTATCCATTATTCAAACCGTTGCCGAATGGCGCGAAAAAACGGCTCAAGTTGAAGATAGACCCAAAAATTGGTTATTGCGTGATGAATTATTATTTGATTTGGCGAAACTACAACCCGAAACCATCAATGACTTAGCGACAGTGCGCGGTATTAGTGAACGTGCCGTACAGCGGTATGGTAAAGAACTGTGTCAACTCATTACGATTGCTAAAAATCGTCCACCAATTCCCTTAACATTGAAAGACCGTCCCGCTAAAAAGACCCAACAACAAGAAGCCATATTGGATATTCTAACCGCCTTAGTGCGTATTCGAGCCGAAGAAAATGAATTAAATCCGACGATTTTAGCCTCGCGTAAAGACCTAGAAGCGTTATTATTTAACGGTGATGATGAATGCCCATTACTGCACGGCTGGCGATACGCGATGGCAGGACGGGAATTAGTCGGTTTGTTGAAAGGTGAATTATTGCTAGGAATTGAAGCGGATCGCTTGTCGATTATTGCTAATGGTTAAGTAGACTGGATTGCTAGTTTTTGGTAACTTTATGAAGTATCAAATGTTAATGAATTTGAAAATAAAAGTTCCTTTTATGGTTTTTATTTGTTTATTATTTCTGCCATTACCTGTTGCAGCAAAAAAACTTTATCAGTTTCAAGATGAGAAAGGTCACTGGATCTATACAGATAAACCACCAATGACTGCGCAGAAAGTTGTTGTTAAACAGCTTGATGTGAAGAATAAACAACGAATCTGGTTATTGTCATCGGGAGAAAAACAACAGCCTACATACTATATTCGTAATGATTATGGGGGTTCTGTAGAAGTTGAAATTAGTTTTTCCGTTAAAGAAAATGCTTATTCAATCCCTGAGTTACCAAGACGTTTTATTGTTAAATCGGGGCAATCAGATACACTTTTTCAAATTAATAGTATTGATAAAACCAAACCTTGGCGAGTAGAGTTTAAATATAATTACACCATTGGCGTGCCATTAGCAGAATACACTGCTATAAAAAATTATCTTCCGCCCATAGTGCTAGGTACTTCGTTTCAAATTTCTCAAGCTTTTGGCGGTACATTTAGTCATACGGAAGAATACAATAAGTATGCGGTGGACATCACCATGCCAGTAGGAACTCCAATCCATGCAGCGAGAGCAGGGATTGTTATGGTCGTTGATAACGATTTCTATAAAAATGGTCTTGATAAAAAGTATTTATCCGAAGCTAACAGCATTACGATATTGCATGATGATGGTTCAATGGCAATTTATGCTCATTTAGAATTAGAGAAAGCGCAGGTTCATTCTGGTATGAAAGTAAAAGCAGGACAATTGATTGCTTATTCAGGAAATACGGGATTTTCTTCAGGGCCACATTTACATTTTGCTATTCAAGTTAATAAAGGGATGAAATTAGTCTCTATACCCTTTAAATTTGTTAATGGTGATGGTCAAGTGGAAGAACCTGTTGTTGGTGGATTAGTAAGTAATGTAGTAGGTTTGGCTGATGCAAGAAATTCATCAGTCAAGAACAATGAGCAAGCTGAGTTAACAAGTGACACTTATGGAATGAAATTAAATACAGAAAATAGTGGCAAGAACTTTTCTGCATTCCACATTGCTTTATGTAAGTTATTTGCTAAATGGAAACAAATTAACTTTTGCAATGGGATTTAAACTCAATAAATTCTAATAAGCTGTACATCAACGCAGTAGGGCGGTGCAATAGGCAAACCCTATTGCACCGCATGGAGATATTACAACGCTTTCACTTTTTCCAACACCACCAGAGCATGACCCTCTGGAACTACACCATATTCGACATCGGCTAACACACCTTGTTTGTCGATAATGAAAGTAGAGCGTAAAACAGCCATACTTTTAACACCTTCTTTTTCACGTTCACGCCATACGTTATAGAGTTCGCACAGTTCGCCTGTGGTATCGGCTAACAATTCCAATTTTAAGCCGTATTTATTAATAAATTCACGATGACTGGCGCAGGAATCTTTGCTGACTCCGATAATAACGGTGTCGTGTGCAACAAATTCTTCAGCATATTGGGTGAATTGGTTGGCTTCGATAGTGCAACCTGGAGTATCGTCTTTGGGGTAAAAATAGAGGACGACATTTTTTTTACCTGCGTAATCTGACAAACTAATCGGGGCATCGTTTTGGTTGGGTGACGTAAACAGTGGTGCTAGTTGTTGTTTTTCTAACATAAAAACCTCCAGTTTGTGGGTGAATCCGTCTACACAGACGGGTGCTTAGCATCGTACACGCAAGCCTGTAAAATTCCAAAACTATCATGATTAAACATTATCAACCACCGCTATTACTGCAATTACATGAATCCAAACGCCTGATAAAGGTGATGGAGTTTATTCATGTATTAGCGTTAGCCGCGTGTGTGCTGAATAGTTTGCCCGTGCTTATAAAATGCGTTTTGTTTATCGTTATTTGTAGCCATTTTTACTTCCAGAGGCAACAGCTAAAAGGTCAGCAAGTCACTATTAAATACACTGAAACAGCAGGTTGGGAAATAACAGAAAGTGGCGAGTTTGTAGCCGTGCAGATTTTACCCTCCACTGTTATCAGTATTTTTGCGATTTTCTTACACCTTAAAAAAGCTGATAAATCAAAGCAGACGGTGCTTATTGTCAGTGATTCACTAGCAGAAGATGATTATCGGCACTTAATCGTAACCTTGAAAACAAATGGTATTACGCGGGTGTAAGGCATGATAGAGGATGTGTTTTTAACCATGCGTCGCCTAGTACAACAGAAATTAATGGTTTCCTATAGTTTTATCGCGGTTTTAGGTTAAAATACCCGCCTTTCGACGCTGGACGAGTGAGCGGCGATGGTGACTTTTAGAATGCCCTCTCACTTGGTTTTGAACACCTGCCTGACTTCCTTCATTTTTGCCTTGCCACTACGGTCTTAGGTTCATGGCTGTAGTTTGCGGTATGTCTAACAAAACCCCAGTCCGAACCCTGCTGAGTGAATACTCAAGGGTGGTCGCCAACTCAGTTTTTTATGCCAACTTTAGAGTAAACACATGACAGATTTAGCCCATTATAGAAACATCGGTATTTTCGCGCACGTTGACGCGGGTAAAACCACGACGACTGAACGTATTTTAAAACTCACTGGAAAAATTCATAAAATCGGTGAAGTACACGATGGCGAAACCACCACTGACTTCATGGATCAAGAACGTGAGCGCGGAATTACCATTCAGTCAGCGGCAACCACTTGTTTCTGGAAAGATTACCGCTTCAACATTATCGACACTCCAGGTCACGTTGATTTTACTATCGAAGTGTATCGTTCTTTAAAAGTATTAGACGGCGGTATCGGCGTTTTCTGTGGTTCAGGCGGCGTAGAGCCACAATCAGAAACCAACTGGCGTTATGCGAATGATTCTAAAGTGGCGCGTGTTATTTATGTTAATAAATTAGACCGTATTGGTGCTGACTTCTACCGCGTTGTAAAACAAGTTGAAGAAGTCTTAGGTGCAGTGCCTGTGGTCATGACCTTACCGATTGGTACAGAAGACGCATTCGTGGGCGTGGTTGATTTATTAACTGAAAAAGCGTGGATTTGGGATAACTCAGGCGATCCAATGAACTACGTTATTCACGACGTTCCAGCCGATATGGTTGAATTGGTCGCAACATGGCGTGAAAAAATGATCGACCAAGTGGCAGATCAATTTGATGATGTCATGGAATCTTATCTTGATGGCGAAACACCTGATATTGAAACCATCAAACGTTGTATTCGTAAAGGGACAATTCATTTAGATTTCTTCCCAACATTCTGCGGTTCTGCATTTAAAAATAAAGGCGTGCAGTTAGTTCTTGACGGCGTTATTGATTACTTACCTTGCCCAACCGAAGTTAATCCACAGCCTGAAGTTGATTTAGAAGGCGTTGCCACAGGTACGTTTGCAATTGTTGATGCGGATAAACCTTTACGCGCATTAGCATTCAAAATTATGGATGACCGTTTTGGTGCGTTGACCTTCTTGCGTATTTACTCAGGTAAAATTGAAAAAGGCACTAACGTCTTAAATACCTTCACAGGTAAAACTGAACGTATCGGTCGTATCGTGGAAATGCACGCCGATACGCGTAACGAATTAGAATCAGCGCAAGCGGGTGATATTGTTGCGGTATTAGGTATGAAAAACATTCAAACAGGTCATACTCTGTGTGATCCTAAATTCCCAGCGACTTTAGAGCCGATGGTATTTCCTGATCCCGTTATCTCCTTAGCAATTAGCCCTAAAGACAAAGCTGCCTCAGAAAAAATGGGTATTGCCTTAGGCAAAATGATTCAAGAAGATCCTTCATTCCACGTTGAAACCGATGAAGACAGCGGCGAAACGATTTTGAAAGGTATGGGCGAATTACATCTTGATATTAAAGTCGATATTTTAAAACGTACTCACGGCGTTGAAGTTATCGTCGGTAAACCACAAGTAGCGTACCGCGAAACCATCACCAAATCGGTTGAAGACGAATACACCCACAAAAAACAATCAGGTGGTTCAGGTCAATACGGCAAAATCAACTACCGTATTGAGCCAGGTGAGCCTGGTTCTGGTTATGTATTTGAATCAGCGGTTACGGGCGGTAACGTACCACGCGAATTCTGGCCAGCGGTTGATAAAGGCTTCAAATCGATGCTGGATAAAGGCGTATTGGCTGGCTTCCCTTGCTTAGACTTCAAAGTGGTTTTATTAGACGGTGCATTCCACGCGGTGGATTCGTCTGCAATCGCGTTTGAAATTGCAGCTAAAGCGGCGTTCCGTCAATCAATTCCTAAAGCAGGCCCACAGTTAATCGAACCGATTATGAAAGTGGATACGTTCACGCCATCAGATCACGTTGGTGACGTTATCGGCGATCTTAACCGTAGACGCGGCATGATTAAATCACAAGACGCGGGTGCGAGTGGCGTGCGTATTAAATCAGACGTACCGTTAAGCGAAATGTTTGGTTATATCGGTGATTTGCGTACTATGACTTCAGGTCGTGGGCAGTTCTCTATGGAGTTCTCACACTATATGCCATGCCCTAAAAACGTCTCAGAAGAAGTGATTAAAGAAGTCACTGAACGCAACAAAGCGAAAGCGAAGTAAAAATGCGTAAGTTGGGTTGCGGCTTTTTGCAACCCAACATATCCGATTAGAGAGAGTAAGAATATGTTTGGAAATTTAGCTTCTGATGTACTAGGTCTTAGTGATCTTGGCAAAATCATAGACTCAAAAAATTTTGATAAAACTGATATTGATGAATATGTTTTCACTGAAGACGGTGAGAAAATTTATGCAATTATAAAATCTCTGAAAGATGAATACTGTTTTACCAATGTTGCTTTTATTCATTTAGATGGTGCGACCGCTACGAGTAAAAGGCGATTATTGTCCCGCTATTCCTATAAACATTTCCCGATTAGTCATGTGCATCTTGAAACGGCGGGTACAGTTGATTTAGATGCCGAGATTAAATTCAATTATGGCGATAAAAATTTATCGATTGATATTGATAAATCGCAAATTGACAAAATTCGAGATATTTATAAGGCGTTGGTTGTGATTTCAGAAAAGTGTCATGAAATAAAAACCGATATGAATACCTTGGAACATACTCACGATGTGATTTTTAAAATGTTTACTCTGCGTGAACTATCATCCGAAAATGCGGTTTTAAACCTACCCGATATTATTAATCAAACTTGTCAACAAGTTGAATCTCACTATAACACTCGAAAAAGTGAGATTCGCAATTATGATTTTGGTGCTGTTTTTGCCCGCTATATCAAATGGTGACCGAAGCGCGACGGGGTATTTACCTCGTCGCAACGTTTTGGTGTGTTGGGACATCGTGTCGGAATTTCAAACATTCGGGGCGGGTTGAATAACCCGCCCCGCTTGAAGTGATTAAAGAAGTGACTGAGCGTAATAAAGCGAAAGCCAGCAAGTAAATAAAATGCGTAGCTATGTAGGGTGGGCAAACAGCTCTATCGTTTGCCCACGCTGAATTGGCATAATTGGTGGGCAAGCAAAAAGACGCTTGCCCACCCTACCTGACTGATTATTCAGTGGTGTTTAAGCAATTAAACATTTTGAATAGCATTAATACATATTGAAAATCATCATGACTAAAACTATTTTGGTAATATTTGGATCAATATTTGTAAATACAATCTGTTTTGCAGATACAGATTATGAACTAAGAGAAATAAACAGTAATCTACAGGCGATAAAAAGTAATCAAGAAAACCAGCAGCAGGATCAATTGCTCAATCAACTTATAATGCATAGGTTGCAACAGCAGGAACGGCAACAGCAGAAACGGCAACGGCAACCACAAATGCTTCCAAGTATTCAAAATGGGCGTTTAGTGTATACCCCAGCTCGATAAGCCTTGTAGGTCGGAATAAGCCTTATTGAGCGAGAGCGAAATAAGGCGTTTCCGACAAACCGTTCTGCATACTCCCGCGCTTTGTCGGAAACACCCACCCTGCGCTTATCGCTTGAGTGGGCTTATTCCGACTACGAAACTAGAAAACCAATCATGAGTTTTATAACAACGCTTTTTAAACGTCTTACCGCAACGGCTGACGTTACCACCACCAAGCCACCTGCCAAAAAAAATCTAACAACGACGACTGGTGAATGGACAGTTCAGCTATTACTTGCACTGGAATGGAAGCGTTTTGAGGAAGTCTGTCACACCTACTTGATTATGAATAATCATAATGCTGAACTGACGACTATCGGGGCTGATGGTGGAATCGATATTAAAATAAAGGATAAAAAAGGCAAAGTGATTGCGATTGGTCAATGCAAAGCATGGCTAAGCAAAATCACGGTGAAAGAAGTCCGCGAATTTTTTGGTATCATGGCTAGCGAGAGAATCTCTCAAGGCTATTATTTAGCCACCTCAACCTTCACTGAAGATGCCGTCATGTTCTGTGCCGACAAAAACATTATCCTATTAGATAAGTATGATTTGGTAAAAAATATCAAACGTTTATCAAAAGAAAAACAAGCAAAACTCTATCAAATAGCCACTAAAGGCGATTACACTACGCCCACTTGTCCAAACTGTGACAAAAAAATGCTTAAACGAACTGGCAAAAACTCAGGCGGTGAATTTTGGGGGTGCGCCAATTATCCAAGGTGTAAAAATACGCTACAAGTCAGAAAAGTGGCGTAAACAAAATCTAAGCGTCTTATCAACTTTATCGTATTGAGGAACACATAATGGAAACCTATACCCCCATCATTCAAGCGACGCTTGCTGAGTGGTTACAACTGACAATCGACCATCCCTTATATGCTGCCGCGTTAGTCATCGGCGTATGGTTACTGACTGCAATGCTTTATAGCATCAAAAGTGCTGGCTTAAATAAGAAAATTATTGCCAGTGAACAAGCGCGAACTGCCGCAGAAACTAATCTCAATACCGCAGAGCAACAACGTCAGCAAGCTCAAGATGACACGCTCGCAATAACTGAACAACTAGAGCAACAGCAACAAGCCACCAACGCTGAAAAACAACACGCACTCGCCGTCGAACAACAAAATGCTCAACGTAATCAACAGATTGCCGCTATTATTCAGCGTCTCGCCAGTAGTTTTGATATTGGTGAACGCCCTGTCACCGTCATCGACAACCTTAAAGCCGACGATTTGTGGCAACAACACGATAAAGTGATTACCAAATTAATCGAAGCCTTGCGTACTGAACAACTCGCCAAAACGGAATTGGAAAAATTTTATCAAGCAGAGAAAACCAAGCTCGCTGAAACAGAAGCCAAGTTAGTCAGTTTGCAAGCAAAGACGAATGACCAACCCAATTTGGTTTTAGCCTTACAAGCTCTGCAACAGCATCAAAATGACACACAACGTGATTTAAACGCGACATTAATAAAACACCAAGCTGATTTAGTGCAGCTCCTACAACAGGAACGCCCAGCGGCTCAACCTATCACCGTTCAACCGTCCACGAGTTTACCTGTGATTGAACAAGTTGCCGTTGTCACAGAACAGCCGAACGTAGTGATTCCGCCTACAGAAGTCGTTGAAAAACTCCAAGCGTTATTTAAAAAACCTGAACTCGCTATAGCACCGCCGCTTGAAGATAAAATAACTTTATCGCCGCAAGCCACAGCACAACCCGTATCAATCATATTGAAACCCGAAGTCGCACCCGCGCCACTGGCTACTGTCATGCCTGTTGAAAAAACGCCTGAAAAACCCAACAAAAGTTCTGCACTAAAAGGAATGTATCAAAAATTTACCACCAGCAAAACAGAGCAACCCACCCCTAAGGTAGCAGAACCAGAACCCGTTAAGGTAGTTTCTGTTGAAAAAACGCCTGAAAAATCCAGCAAAAGTTCTGCGCTAAAAGGCTTGTATCAAAAATTTACCACCAGCAAAGCAGAGCAATCTGCGCCTGTTATATCGGTAGTAGAGCCAAAACCTGCTCCTGCCGTCGCTCTAGTAGAACCTATTGCAAAAGCACCTGAGAAACCCAATAACGACGGGCAACTACAAGGTTTATATCAAAAACCTACCACCGTAAAAGTGCAGGAAAAAAACCTCGCACCTGAATCATTCGATGATTCTTCTGGTCGCCTTGAAGATGTAGCTGATCAACTCACTGAAAAACTTGAAAAAATGAAAGGTTTGTACGGTAAATTTTTCTCAAAAAAAGATTAACGAATAGGCGATTTCCAGCGTAGAGACGTTGCACGGCAACGTCTCACTTTTCAAATGCACCACCGCCCACGTTAAACAATCAATACCACTAATTTCACAACTGCACCGATTTTTATCATATTGATAATTACTGTAGAATACGCAGTTTTATTGAGCTTGCTCCCCTCATGACATCACCCTCCCGATGGATTTTTAATGACCGATTATAAATTAACCCACCTGAAAGAACTCGAAGCGGAAAGCATCCACATCATTCGTGAAGTCGCCGCTGAATTTGAGCGTCCTGTAATGCTGTACTCCGTCGGCAAAGACTCTGCCGTCATGCTACACCTGACCATGAAAGCGTTTTACCCTGCCAAACCGCCGTTTCCGTTTATGCACATTAATACCACTTGGAAATTCAAAGAAATGATTACATTTCGTGATGACATGGTAAAAAAATTAGAGCTAGAATTTATCGAACATATCAATCAAGACGGTATTGCTCAAGGCATAGGGCCTTTCACCCACGGCAGTAAAAAACACACCGATGTCATGAAAACCGACGCACTAAAACAAGGACTAGACAAATACCAATTTGATGCCGCGTTTGGTGGCGCACGCCGTGACGAAGAAAAATCCCGCGCTAAAGAACGAGTGTATTCTTTCCGTGATAAAAACCACCGCTGGGATCCCAAAAACCAACGCCCCGAATTGTGGAACATCTACAACGGCAAAATAGACAAAGGCGAAAGCATCCGCGTATTCCCGTTATCTAACTGGACAGAATTAGACATCTGGCAATACATTCATTTAGAAAATATTCCTATCGTCCCGTTATATTTTGCCAAAGAACGCCCCGTAGTTGAGCGCGATGGAATGTTAATCATGGTCGATGATGAACGTATGCCCATCGGCGAAAACGAAAAAGTGGAAATGAAAAAAGTGCGTTTCCGTACGTTAGGTTGTTATCCGCTTACAGGCGCAGTCGAATCCGAAGCCACCACGCTACCCGAAATTATTCAAGAAATGTTGTTGACCACTACTTCTGAAAGACAAGGACGCTTAATCGACCACGACCAAGCTGGGTCTATGGAGCAGAAGAAGCGCGAAGGGTATTTTTAAGCGAACGGTGGCACACAGGAAATAAGCTAATGAAAAAAGTTATGTTGGTTCTCATCCTGTCAATAATTGCTGGGTATGGATATAACCAATATCAAGGTAATACCGTGCCTGAAATGCCAGCAATATCGTCAATCGAAGATAATGAAGCAACGCAGCCCGTGTTATTGTCAGTCGAAAATAATGAGTCAACAAAACCTGTGTCCAATAGCAATTACAAATGTGACAGTAGATCGTACTGCGCACAAATGACTTCCTGTGAAGAAGCGACTTTTTTCATAAATAACTGTCCAGATACCAAAAGAATGGATGGTAATAAAGATGGCGTTCCGTGCGAAAAACAATGGTGTAATAAAACCCATAGCACAGCAACACGATTAAACCCCTAACTTTGAAGCTAAATTATGTCCCACCAATCCGATTTAATCAGCACTGATATAGATGCTTACTTAGCACAACACGAACGCAAAGAACTGTTGCGTTTTTTAACTTGCGGCAATGTCGATGATGGAAAAAGTACCCTCATTGGACGTTTGTTATACGATTCTAAAATGATTTATGAAGACCAGCTGGCGGCGGTGCAATCCGATAGCGTCAAATCTGGCACGACAGGCGCGGGTAAAATCGACCTCGCGTTATTGGTTGATGGTTTGCAAGCGGAACGTGAGCAGGGCATTACTATTGACGTGGCTTACCGTTATTTTTCGACCTCAACGCGCAAATTTATTATTGCTGATACACCAGGCCATGAACAATACACCCGTAATATGGCAACAGGCGCGTCTACCTGTGACTTGGCGATTATTTTAATTGATGCGCGTTATGGGGTACAAACCCAAACTAAACGCCATAGCTTTATCGTGTCTTTATTGGGCATTCAACACGTCATTGTTGCTGTCAATAAGATGGACTTGATGGGCTACAGTGAAGACGTGTTTAATAAAATCAAGCAAGATTATTTGGCTTTTACCAAAAGCCTAGATTTACACGATATTTGCTTTATTCCAATGTCGGCGTTAGATGGCGATAACGTGGTCAATGCCAGTGAGAATATGCCTTGGTTTACGGGTGAGTCACTAATGACGGCTCTTAATAGCATTCAAATTGCGGACGATCATAATTTTGTTGATGCGCGTTTTCCTGTGCAGTATGTCAATCGCCCTAATTTAGATTTTCGCGGCTTTTGCGGTACAGTCGCATCGGGTGTGTTTCATCAAGGCGATACGGTTACGGCGTTACCATCGGGCAAATCCAGCAAAATTAAGTCTATCGTCACTTATGACGGTGACTTGATACGCGCATTTCCACCGATGGCGGTCACATTCACGCTGGAAGATGAAATTGATGTCAGTCGTGGTGATATTTTGGTCGGTAATCAAACCATTTCCGCAACCATTACCGATAAATTCAAAGCCACGTTGGTTTGGATGACAGAACAGCCATTGATTGCAGGTCGGCAATATATTATTAAACTAGCAACGCGCAGTGTGTCAGGTTCTGTGTCATTGATTCATCACCGTATTGATGTCAATACCTTAGAACATCACGATGCCAGAGAGTTAAAACTCAATGAAATAGGTTCTTGTACCTTGTCAGTTAATGCACCAGTTGTGATTGATCCCTACAAAACGAATAAAGGCACAGGCGCGTTTATTATCATCGACCGTTTAACCAATGGCACGGTAGGCGCGGGCATGATTACGGGACTTCATGACGATGAAATACAAGAAGCTGTGAGTCCAGAAGAACGTGCGGCACGTTTTAGCCAAACGCCTACCGCTATCTGGTTTACAGGTTCTAATCACACGGACATCGCGTATCAATTAGAAAGACGTTTATTTGATAACGGGCATGGCTGCACAGTCTTAGAAACTGAAGCGACTGCATCCGTGATTAATGTGATTAAAAATGCAGGCTTGATTGGCTTATGCACCGATAGCACGGTTGATTTAAGCGATATTGATATTATTTTTAATACCGACAATCAAACGCTGGATGATTTTTACGCGCTGTTAAAAGAACAAAAAATCATTTATTGATTACTGTGTTAAGTCCAATAGCTTCGGTTATTGGACTTTCACTACACTAACACGACATATAAACGATAAATCCCCCGCTTGAAGCCATCGAATAAGGTTTCACTCCCTCTGCCTCTTCCTTTTCTCTAGCCATACCCAATTATGAATCACATAGCCTTAAAAATGTTAATGGGCGATAAAGGAAAATACTTGGGTATTGTCATGGGATTGACATTTGCTTCGTTGATTATGACTCAACAACCTGCGATTTTTGTCGGCATACTCGCACGCACTTACAGCTTTATTTCTGATACGGGCTTGCCTGATATTTGGGTAATGGATGAAAAAGTCCAGTTTATTGATGATATTAAACCCTTGCAAGATACCGAATTGTATCGTGTGCGTGGCATTTCTGGGATTGCGTGGGCTATGCCTATGTATAAAGGCTTGTTAAAAGCACGTCTCGCCGATGGGGCATTTCAAACCTGTAACGTCATCGGTTTGGATGACACCACATTAATTGGCGGCCCGCCGATTATGTTAGAAGGTAACATTAGTGATTTACGCCGTAGTGATAGCGTGATTATTGATGTTGATGGTCTTAATGAAAAGCTCAGTAAGCTAAGCGCGGACGGCAAAAAAATACCACTAAAAATAGGTGACAGTCTGGAACTCAATGACCATCGCGCCATTATTGTTGGTATCGCTAAAGTAACCCGCACGTTTCAATCTCAACCTGTTATTTATACCACTTATTCCCGCGCTAAGAGCTACGCACCCAAAGAGCGTAAATTGCTGTCATTCGTGCTGGTCAAAGCCGCTAAAGGGCAGGACTTAGGCGAACTCACACGCCGCATTCGCGATAAAACTGGCTTAGCCGCCTATACGCGACAAGAATTTATGGATATAACCTATAACTATTTCATAAAAAATACAGGTATCCCGATCAACTTTGGCATATCGGTATTATTAGGTTTTATTGTCGGTGCGGCGATTGCTGGGCAGACGTTTTACAATTTTACACTGGAAAATATTCGTCAATTCGGCGTGTTAAAAGCCATGGGAACCAGCAACTGGACATTATTACGCATGATTTTATTACAAGCCGTGTTAGTCGGCAGCATCGGTTATGGCATGGGCGTAGGCTTAACCGCTTTATTCGGCTACGCCATGCGCTACACCATTTTAGCGTTCAAATTTCCGTGGCAACTGCTAGTGTTCAGCGGCGCAGGCGTGAGTATTATCTGTATGCTTGCCGCATTAATCAGTATTTTAAAAGTTATACGTTTAGAACCTGCCATCGTGTTTAAGAGCTAATCTATGGTTGATGCTGTTCGTTGTGAAAAACTGGTCAAAATCTATGATGCAGGTGGGCAAAAAGTCATTGCCTTAAACGGTATCGATTTAAACATTAAGCTGGGTGAATTAATGATGCTAGTCGGCCCTTCTGGCTGTGGTAAAACCACGTTGATTTCCGTGATAGCTGGCATACTCAATCAAGATTCGGGCGTGTGTGAATTGTTCGGCGAAAATGTTAATGCCATGCGCAGCAAAGACAAACTCCAGTTTCGCGCCAAAAATATCGGCTTTGTCTTCCAAGCCTTTAATTTATTACCGTCACTCAACGCCGCTGAAAATGTGTCAATTCCACTGATTATTAACGGCGTAAAACGCGCCGAAGCGGAACGCAAAGCCATTAAAGTATTGGAACAAGTTGGCTTAGGTGACCGCTGGAAATCTTTCCCTTCACAATTATCAGGCGGACAACAACAACGAGTCGCTATTGCTCGCGCTCTGATACATAGCCCACGGTTAATTGTCTGCGATGAACCGACCAGCGCGTTAGATCATGTCAGTGGGCATAATGTGATGAATTTACTCAAAGAAGTTGCGTTACAACACGACCGTGCATTAGTTATCGTCACCCACGATGCACGGATTTTTGAATTTGCCGACCGTATTGCCGAAATGGATGATGGTCATGTGGTTAAGATAGGCTGACGTGAATAGTGCTTTGTGGCGACGTTACAGCATGATTTTTTCGCATAAATACGCAGGCGATTTTGTTGCCTTTATTGCAGGATTTTTATACACCTTAGCGTTCGCGCCTTTTGATTATGCGTATTTAGTGTTCATCGCATTAAGCATGCTGTTTGCTTCTTGGCAACGAGTCACACCTGTGCGGGCTATGTTACGCGGTTATTTGTTTGGCTTGAGTGCGTTTGGGCTGGGCGTATCGTGGGTTTATGTCAGTATTCATGACTTTGGACACGCGAGTGTCATGAATTCGAGTGCCATGACCGCTGTGTTTGTTGGCTTTTGGGCTATGTTTCCTGCATTGGCAGGTTATCTATGTGCAAAATTCGCACAATCTAACCGCGTGCTGCTCATGCCCGTGCTTTGGTTATTGGTGGATTATCTGCGCGGTGTCTGGGTATTGGATGGTTTTCCTTGGTTACTCGCTGGTTATTCGCAATTGGACACCCCGTTAGCAGGTTATATTCCTATCTTCGGTGTTTACGGCACAGGATTTATCGTCGCATTAAGCGCGGCTCTTATGCTTGGCGTTGTGTGGCGCAAGGCATTGGTGTTACTGATGTTATGGGCAGTGGGTAGTTATTTACACACTGTGCAGTGGACGCAGCCTAGCGGTGTGCCGCTGCACGTTGCCTTAATTCAAGGCAACATCACCCAAGATAAAAAATGGCTACCCGAAAATAAACTCAACACCTTGCGCCTATATAAAACTCTGACTGAACAACACTGGGGCGTGAATATCATTGTCTGGCCTGAAACATCGATTCCCGCGTATTTATCAGAGGTCGAAGCATTTTTTTTAATGCCCTTACATCAAGCCGCACAACAACATCACACGGATTTAATTGTCAGCTTACCAATAAAAAATGAAGCAAGCGGCGAAAAATATAACGCCGTCATGACGCTCGGAAGCCACGTCAGCGATTATCGTAAACAGCATTTACTGCCTTTTGGCGAAATCCTACCGTGGCAACCGTTATCAGGATTTGTATTACAACAACTGGGTATCAAATTGGGCAATTTTACCGCAGGTGGCGATAATCAACCCTTACTCAGCGCAGGCGGCTACTCGTTCATTACCTCAATTTGTTACGAAGACGTATTTGGCAATCATGCCATTCGGGGCTTAGAAAATGCGGCGTATCTGATCAATGTCACCAATGATGGCTGGTTCGGTAATTCCATAGAACCCCATCAACACGCACAAATGGCAAGAATGCGGGCGTTAGAAACAGGACGATTTTTATTACGCTCAACCAATACTGGTTTAACCGCCATCGTCGCACCCAATGGCAAGCTGATTCAACAACTGCCGTTATTTGAAGTCGGTGTGTTGCAGGGAGAAATCACCCCGATGACAGGCTTAACACCTTACGCAAGGCTAGGTGATAAGCCCGTGCTGATGTTTTTGGTCGGGCTGTTAGTCGTCGGTTGGCTTACCACTTTTCGCAAATCAACACAGTAATCCAGAATTATCTTAGATTCCGCTACGCGCCCCGTCTAAAACTTACCCTGCATATTTATACTTAAAAATTGTTGGTGACATCATCGTTAAATAACGTCAACCTCTAAATCAATCACTTTTTCCGAAGCAGGATATTGTAATCAATGTGGTTTTCATAATCATCGTCATCACGGATGAGATACTCCCAGAATCGGCGTTGCCAAATACCTCGCTCGCCTTTGCTTTGTCGGCTGGTTGATATGGGTTCAGTAAATTCAAACTGTCGAGAAAAACCGCTTTTAATTAATCCCCAGCGAGTAACATAATCGCTGTCATTTTCGGGCAGTGTCCACCGCGCGTGTAGATGATTAGGCATAACCACCATTGCATCAATAATAAACCTGATTAGCAAGATTCTTCAGCTTGGCGAAGCCAAGATGCAGGACGGGATTTACTGGTAACGGCGGCACACGCAGGTGCATGGGAAACAAAACTTAATGTCGAATTAAAATTATTTTGCCCCAGACGAGGCTGTCCTTACCCTCAATCATTGGATAACAAGATAACCAAGGATGGTGTCTACACGACCAAAAATGATGGCGTGGTTCGACAGATGTTTTACTGCGGAAAAGGAGAACACCGTTTTTCTGAAACGGGTTATTGTGATTTATTCGGCAAGCAGGGCAGCTTCAAAGAATATGAACAAATGTGTAAGTTAAGCGGCTACGGCTTATCAGTTGACGCTAAGACAACGGGTCTCTTATTTACAAAGAAAAACATTGGGTTATTGCAAAAAGAAAGCAAACTTTACAGACGCTCTTTGGATTAATCTCTATGACTACAACTATCGATGCCATCATAAACGCTTAAGGCTGCCACTGACAGTTCCTTGCGTATCACGATTCCAAAAAAAATGGACGCATCGAACACCTGCCATGGCTATGGGATTGACTCAAGACGCATTAACTTGGATATTCTTATTCGTGATGCCTATTCTGGTAACTCGTTGATAAAAAAAACCTGCATTGTTTTGTAGGGACTACCGTTTTTTTCAGGGTGGCGTTTTCGAAGACTCTATTTTCCCCAAATTTAAGATTTCCTCTCTCTATTTCAAAAAACTGTCCGAACTATTGTGCGGTATGATGGGAAATTATTAACTTAATGGCAGTGATTCGATGGACACCATCAGCATACGCGGGGCAAGAACCCACAATCTCAAAAACATCAATATCGATTTACCCCGCAATCAACTGATTGTTATCACGGGCTTGTCAGGTTCTGGTAAATCGTCACTGGCATTCGACACGCTCTATGCCGAAGGGCAACGCCGTTATGTAGAATCCTTATCTGCGTATGCGCGGCAGTTTTTATCGATGATGGATAAACCCGATGTCGATTCCATCACAGGTTTATCGCCCGCTATATCTATCGAACAAAAATCCACCTCCCATAATCCACGCTCCACTGTTGGCACGATTACCGAAATTTACGATTATTTGCGTTTGCTGTATGCCAGAGTCGGCATTCCACAATGCCCAGAACATCACACCTCATTACAAGCGCAAACCATCAGCGGTATGGTTGACCAACTGTTAGCACAACCCGAACAACAACGCTGGATGCTACTCGCGCCCATCGTCAATGACCGCAAAGGCGAACACACGCAATTACTCGCCAATTTACGCGCTCAAGGCTTTATTCGTGTGCGTATCGATAATGTCATTTATGAACTGGACGAACTACCCGTTCTGGATGCCAAGAAAAAACACCGCATTGATGTCATCGTAGACCGTTTTAAGATCCGCTCCGATGTTGCCCTGCGTTTGTCCGAATCGCTGGAAACCGCATTGCGTCTGTCCGAAGGCATAGCCATTGCCATCTGTCTGGACGATAACAAGGAACTGCATTTTTCAGAACGCTACGCCTGTAATCATTGCGGCTACAGCTTAAGCGAACTAGAACCGCGTATTTTTTCCTTTAATAATCCCAAAGGTGCGTGTCCAACCTGTGATGGTTTGGGCATCAGCCAACATTTTGATCCCGAATTGGTCGTGCAACGTCCAGACCTGAGTCTGGCAGAGGGTGCGATTAAAAGTTGGGATAAAAACAACAGCTATTTTTACCCCGTGCTGTGCGCCTTAGCTCAGCATTATGAATTTGATAGTAACACCCCGTTTGCCGAACTGCCCAAAGCCGCGCAGGATGTGGTATTAAACGGCACGGGCAAAACCGCGATAGAACTCAACCACAAAAAACACCGCTTTGAAGGCGTGTTAAACATCATGCAGCGGCGGTATCTGGAAACCGATTCCCTAGCCGTGCGTGAAGACTTGGCAAAATATTTGACCCAAACGCCCTGCCAAACCTGCAATGGCGCAAGACTCAACACAGCAGCCCGCAATGTCTTTATCGAAGACACGCCGATTCATTCCGTTTGTCGGTTATCCATACGCGCCGCTTTGGCATTTTTTCAACAACTGACTCTGACAGGACAACGCGGCGAAATAGCCGAAAAAATCGTCAAGGAAATTGAGCAACGGCTGGAATTTTTAGTCAATGTCGGCTTGGATTATTTAAGTCTGGATCGCAGTGCCGACACCCTGTCAGGCGGCGAAGCGCAACGCATACGCCTTGCCAGTCAAATTGGCGCGGGGCTGGTGGGCGTAATGTACGTTTTAGATGAACCCTCCATCGGCTTGCATCAACGCGATAACCAACGCCTGCTGAACACCCTGTTACAACTACGCGATTTGGGCAATACCGTCATCGTGGTTGAACATGATGAAGATGCCATCCGCGCCGCCGATTATGTGGTCGATATAGGACTCGGTGCAGGCGTGCATGGCGGCAGCGTGATTGCCCAAGGCACGGTAGACGATATTATCAACACCCCCGATTCCCTGACAGGTCAATATCTGTCTGGCAAACAAGGCATACACGCCCCTGAAAAAACCACCCCGCCCAATCCAGACAAACAAATCACTGTCCACAATGCGCACGGCAATAACCTGAAAAACGTCACCATCAATTTCCCCGTCGGTTTATTAACCTGCGTCACAGGCGTATCGGGTTCAGGCAAATCCACGCTGGTCAACGACACCCTATACCGCTACGCCGCCAGACTTATCAACCGTGCTGGCAGTATTCCCGCACCCTGTGACGGCATAGACGGACTGGAACAGTTTGATAAAGTCGTCGATATAGACCAAAGCCCCATCGGCAGAACGCCGCGCTCCAATCCAGCCACTTACACAGGCTTATTCACGCCCGTACGCGAACTGTTTGCCGCCACCCACGAAGCCCGCTCACGCGGTTACAGCGTTGGACGTTTTAGTTTCAACGTCAAAGGCGGACGCTGTGAAGCTTGTCAGGGTGACGGCGTGATAAAAGTCGCCATGCACTTTTTACCCGATATATTCGTGCATTGTGATGTCTGTCACGGCAAACGCTATAACCGCGAAACTTTAGAAATACGCTACAAAGGCAAAACCATCGATGACGTATTAAACATGACCGTCGAAGAAGCCGCCGAATTTTTTAGTGCCGTCCCCAGTTTAGCGCGTAAATTACACACCCTGATAGAAGTCGGCTTAAGCTACATCACCCTCGGACAAAACGCCACCACCCTGTCTGGCGGCGAAGCGCAACGGGTCAAACTTGCCAAACAACTGGCAAAACGCGACACAGGCAACACTTTGTATATTTTGGATGAACCGACAACTGGCTTACATTTTCATGATATTAAGCAATTGTTAGGGGTGTTGCATACTTTGCGCGACCACGGCAATACCATCATCGTCATCGAACATAATTTAGACGTAATTAAAACCGCTGACTGGATTATTGATATGGGGCCCGAAGGTGGGGATGGTGGCGGCTTGTTGTTGGCTGAGGGTACGCCTGAGACTGTCTCAAGGCTAGATAAATCGTATACGGGGCGGTATTTGGGTAGGTTTTTTGGGAAATAACTTGTATTTATTATGGCTAAAGCGCACAGTCTCAAACATCATGTAGGGTGCGAGCGATGAAGTAATGCACTGTATGATGATGAGAAACATTCGACGGATTACGTTATCGCCAATCCATCTTACGAGTTAATAATATTTTAGGTTTCAACACATGAAGAAACATCAATCAATAGACATGAAAATAACCTACTATTTACTAGTTGTCTGTCTCTTATTTTCCTTAGTTAGCTGCTCAACTGTTTTAACAAATGCCCCTTTTCCGACTGATGAAAAAATCAGAAATCATTTTAGTAAATTGAGTAATTATGCTAATGATACTTTCGTTTATGCATTAATGTCTTCTAATGCATATAACGATTCTACACAGTTTATTATCCCAAATTGGAAACGTGTACAACGTTTAGAAAGTTTACTTGGACTTGAAGCGGATGTATATGAATACCAAAAGGAAGGCAAACTTGAACGGATTGTCATTGCCTTTCGTGGAACAGAAGCATCGTGGAGTGATTGGGTTTATGGAAATCTAAATTGGTGTTTCTATGGGCATCTTCAAGGGCAATATGGTGATGCGGAGGATGTTTATTTAAAAGTTTCTAACATACCAAAATATAATAAAATTCCAATAGCAGTAACTGGTCATTCTCTAGGCGGTGGTTTGGCTATTCACCTTTCTTTATTAAAAGATATTGATGCATATGTTTTTAATCCATCACCCAGAATCTGTGTAAATGGCGATAAACTAGATAAGCAAAACAACAATAAAAGAGTTGTGATATCAGAAACTGGTGAAATTCTTCATGGAATAAGCAACTATTCTTTTAATTTTCAGGAGTTAAGTACTGATAGGGGGAATATTGATTTATTAGAAGGTGGTTCTGTTAAAGAACATAATATGTATGACCTTGCTAGAGCCTTAACTAAGTTAGCGACAATCTATGACAATATTGAAGCGCACAAGGTTATGGAGATCAACAGGGTCGCATTTAATTTCCATTAAGCCGCGTAGATACCATCTCTCCGAATCAATCGCAAGCGGAAAAATCATCCCGTTTTCTCGTTCCCAAGCAGAGCTTGGTCATATCACTCCCAAACTAGAGTTTGGGAACGAGACGTGTGCTTGCTAGGAATAACGATGCCATGAAAACCAGCATATTGATCTGAAACGAAGTATTTACGATCGAGTAGGGACAGTTTCTCCCTGAGTTTTTTGGGTAGGGGCTTTTTGGCTTTGTCATTATTTATGCACCAACGCCGTTTTAATGCGTCAGGTATTGCCGCGTATTTCGTTGTACTGCATACGCGTTACGCACTATGCAAAATCAATTTTTAAAGGCAAAAAAAGGGAGCTTTCGCAAAAAAGCTCCCTTTTTCTATAATCTAGTTAGTTCCGTTAGGATTCAGACGCGGCTTTTTTTTGTTCCATTTCATAAACCAACAGCGGTTCAGACTTGCCCAAAATAACACTTTCATCAACTACAACTTTGGAAATATTAGTATCTGAGGGTAGCTCATACATGGTATTGAGTAACACATTTTCCACGATAGTGCGTAGACCTCTTGCGCCAGTTTTCCGTTCCATTGCTTTTTTAGCAATCGCGCTGAGAGAATCTTCGCGAAACTCTAATTCCGCGCCTTCCATTTCAAACAAGTGTTGATATTGTTTGGTCAAGGCATTTTTAGGCTCGGTTAGAATTTGGATTAACGCTTGTTCGTCCAGCTCTTCTAAAGTGGCAACAATCGGTAATCTGCCGACAAATTCAGGAATTAAACCGTATTTAATTAAATCTTCTGATTCGACTTCGGCAAATAATTGTCCAACGTTTTTGCTTTCATCTTTGGTTTTGACTTCCGCAGAAAAACCAATGCCGCCTTTTTCAGAACGCGCTTTAATGACTTTATCTAAACCAGCAAATGCCCCGCCAACAATAAATAGAATATTAGCGGTATTGACTTGCACAAACTCCTGATTAGGGTGTTTGCGTCCACCTTGGGGGGGGACTGAGGCAATTGTACCTTCAATCAATTTCAATAATGCTTGTTGTACGCCTTCGCCAGATACATCGCGGGTAATTGACGTATTTTCAGATTTTCTGGAAATTTTGTCGATTTCATCAATATAGACTATGCCAGTCTCTGCTTTTTCGACATCGTAATCACATTTTTGCAGAATTTTCTGAATGATGTTTTCGACATCTTCACCGACATAACCTGCTTCAGTCAGCGTAGTGGCATCGGCAATGGTAAAAGGCACATTCAGTAAGCGTGCGAGGGTTTCAGCTAATAAGGTTTTACCTGATCCCGTTGGCCCTATTAACAAAATATTACTTTTTGTCAATTCGACGCTGTCTTTTTTAGACTTACTACGCAAGCGTTTGTAGTGATTATAAACAGCAACCGCTAAAATCTTTTTCGCGCGGTCTTGCCCGATAACATAGGCATCGAGTTCTTCTTTTATTTCTTTTGGTTTAGGTAACGTGTGTTCACCAAGAGTAGAAGACTCATCTTGTAATTCATCTTTGATGATGTCGTTACACAGTTCTACGCATTCATCACAGACATAAACCGAAGGCCCTGCAATGAGCTTTCTGACTTCATGCTGACTTTTACCGCAAAACGAACAATAAAGTAGTTTGTCGTCGTCTTTGCTGTTTTTATCACTCATAACTCGCCCCCTGAAAACATCAATAACGCTGTTTTTACTTTCGACAAAACCATGCTCATTAAACTATTAACCATTTATAACTCAGAATTTACCGCTCTGCTCGACAATACTTTATCAATCAAACCATAAGCAACGCCATCCTCAGCACTTAAGAAATTATCTCTATCAGTGTCTTGTTGGACTTTTTCTATGGGTTGACCTGTATGGTGTGCCAAAATTTTATTTAGTTTATCTCTAATCAACAAAATTTCTCTGGCATGAATATCAAAGTCAGAGGCTTGCCCTTGAAAGCCACCTAAAGGCTGATGAATCATCATTCTCGAATGCGGTAAGCAATAGCGTTTACCTGCCGCGCCACCTGTGAGCAATAATGCACCCATACTGGCGGCTTGACCGATACATAAAGTGCTAACATCGGGTTTAATAAACTGCATGGTGTCATAAATTGACATACCCGCTGTAACTGAACCACCAGGTGAATTTATGTATAAATGAATGTCTTTATCAGGATTTTCTGATTCTAAAAACAACAGTTGCGCGACGACCAAATTAGCCATGTAATCTTCAACTTGACCGACCAGAAAGATAACCCGCTCTTTAAGTAAGCGTGAATAAATATCAAATGAACGCTCGCCTCTGGCAGTTTGCTCAATCACGATAGGCACTAAGCCGCCTGCGGCTTCTAAGGCTTTAGCTTGATTCATGGTATGTTGGTTATACATTAAAAAATCCTTACTGTTGTTGTCTATCCATGACTTCACTAAAACTAATAGCGGCATCAGATACTTTCGCCTGTGCAACCAGCCATTCAACGACTTGATCTTCTAACACCATTTGCTGGACATCATGTAAACGTTTTTCATCAGCATAATACCAAGTAACCACGTCTTCTGGATGCTCATAACTTTTTGCTAATTCTTCAATCGTTTCAAGCACTTTGTTGTTATCAATTTCAACGGCATTTTTTTGAATAATTTCGCCTAAAATTAAGCCTAGTGCCACACGACGCTTAGCTTGTTCTTCAAATGCGTCTCTTGGCAACTGCATATCTTCTGGCTTCATTTTCTGTCTTTTAGCCGATTCTATGTAGGGTTGCATCAAGCGTTCAACTTCTTCATCAATCAATGAAGTAGGTACAGGGATGGGGAATTTTTCATACAACGCGTCCATGACTGCATTTTTTAATTTGCCACGCAACACTTGTTTTAACTCGCGGCTCAGATTATCTGCAACATCTGCACGGAAAGCATCAACAGTGCCATCTTCAACACCGTAGGCTTTAATGAAGTCAGTATCAATTTCTGGCAAATTCGCCGCTTCAATTTTAACGACTTCAATATCAAACTGCGCATTTTTTCCTGCTAGTTCAGCATTGCCGTATTCTTCTGGGAATGTAATTTCAAAAGTTTTAGTCGCGCCTACTTCAAGACCAAGCAATTGATCTTCAAAGCCTGGAATCATTTTTTTCGCGCCAATTTCAACCAAAAAGTTTTCCATTTTACCATTGGTAAAGTTTTTTTCTTCGGACACACCTGAAAAATTAATAGTTACTTGATCGTGTTCTTGTGCGGCACGCTCAACAATAGCCCACTCTTTTTTCTGCTCTCTTAACTTTTCAATGATGTTATCGACATCGACATCACCCACTTCTGCAACAGGGCGAGCGACTTCAAGTTGATCCATGCCATCCAATACGATTTCTGGATACACTTCAAAGACTGCGGTGTAGGCAAAGCCGTTAGTGTCATCGGTGTGTTGAATATGGGGATAGCCAGCAGGTCTTAAGGACTCACTTTGCAACGCATCATAATAAGTAGATTGAATCAAATCACCCGTAATTTCATCACGGACTTTGTCGCCATACATTTTTTTAACGACCTGATGAGGCACTTTACCTGGACGAAAGCCATGAATTTTAACTTCGCGGGCTAATGTCTTTAAGCGTTCAGCCATTTTTTCCTGAACAACAGCTTCAGGGACGCTAACAGTCATTTTTCTGCTTAATTCGGATGTCTTCTCGACAGAAACTTGCATTTCTTTACCTCACACAATTTTAAATAAGAATTTTTGAATGCCAGCAGGACGGTGGCTCGAAAGAATAAAAGGCTCTCGATGAGTCGAGAGCCTTTAAGATTTGGGTGGTGCGAATGGGGAGACTCGAACTCCCACTGGGTAACCAACTGGTACCTAAAACCAGCGCGTCTACCAATTTCGCCACATTCGCACGGTATGAACTTCACATTATAATTGAGGTGTTAGTCAGATAACAAGCAATAAATTTAAAATTATTAGACACTGACTGATACAGTAAACCCTGCACACCTAATGTCATCAGCAAATTGATTCAATATCTCAACGGGCAACGGAGCTAATCGACTAGCTTCTGGCTGTAATGACGGTCTAGCGATAGTGTATAACATCACTTGCTGCACATTAGCGTCTGACGCTTTAAGCGTTGTTAATAATTGTAAAAAGGCTAACTTTTCTTGTTCAGATAAACCCTTGCCATCATAATCGACTAAGCAAGTTTGTAATTTAGTTGAACAGCACTGACTGGCAAGTAGCAAATTTTGTGTGTGTGTTTGAAAACTTTGCCGTGTGTTATTCATCAATGCCAAGCCTTCATTAGTCGCACTATCAAATTTAAACCAGACTTCACCGCCATAATCATTTAACACTTTTAGCCCTGCCTGAACCTTAGGTTGATGCACTAAGCTACCATTGGTAATCAACACATAATTGCTATTGGGCAACACACCAAACTCAGTGGCTATCCGTCCGATTAACGCCACTGCTTCGGCAAAGGCTTTAACACTGGTGGGTTCACCATTACCTGAAATCGCAATATCTTTAATAACTTGTTGATGTTCAGGTACTTGAAAACGTTGATAGAAATCACCATAAAGCACCGTGTCCAAAAAAAACCGCAACTCATCTTCCAGCACCTGAAAATCTATTTCAGGTGCCGCACCTACGGTTAAATCAGGCACTTGGCAATAAATACACCGCCAATTACAGGCGTTATTGGTATTAAAATTAATACCAATAGACAGTCCACTCGCCCGTCGTGATAACACAGGATAGACGTATTTTAACCCTACAATATCCCGACTATGATTACTGGTTATAAGCATTGACATGATGACCTTGACACCTAGGGGTAATTTTAGAATGACGTTATTTTACGGATTCTTATCAAGTTGATGGGTATTTTTAACAGTACCCCGAAAAATCTAAGCGATTAGCCCACAAATAGTGCCTTATTTTTGCTTTTTATGTCTTTTTACACGCAAAAATTCTTGTGCTATGCTAGCCGCCACATAACATACTGCAACTATAAGGATATAGCTTGTTTTCAATCAAAAAAATTGCCACAGTGAGTGAACATGACAGAATCGACGACTACCCAGACCGTACAAACCATCATTGCTGAACTCAAAGATAAGCAAGGCGCGTTGTTACCCATACTACATAGTATACAAGACGCGCTAGGTTATATTCCTGCTGATAGTGTGCCTGCTATTGCACAAGAATTGAACTTGTCTCGTGCTGAAGTGCATGGCGTGATTAGTTTTTACCATTATTTCCGTGACACGCCAGCTGGTAAACACACCGTGCATTTATGCCGCGCTGAATCGTGCCAATCTATGGGTAGTAATGCGTTAGAAGCTCATGTTAAAGCAAAGCTCGGTATTGATTATCACGAAACCACGGCTGACGGGCAGTTTTCCTTAGAACCAGTGTATTGTTTGGGCAACTGCGCCTGTTCACCCGCCATGCAAATTGATGAAGAGATTTATGGACGCGTCTCCGCAGAATCCTTCGATGACATCATTAACGACTTAGGAGCAGACGCATGAGTACCACCATCTATATTTCAGGCGATTCCACGGCTATTTCCATCGGTGCAAATCGTACCGCCGCCGCTGTCGTTAAAGAAGCCGCGCAACGGGGTATTGAGATTACTTTAGTGCGTAACGGTTCACGCGGGCTGTATTGGCTAGAGCCATTAGTCGAAGTTGTATTTAATAATGAGCGCGTTGCTTACGGCGCGGTTAATCCTAGTGATGTTGCTGGTTTGTTTGATGCTGATTTTATTAATGGCGGACAACATCCACTGGCTTTAGGCGCAGTTGAAGAAATCCCCTATTTTAAAAGACAACAACGCTTAACGTTTGCGCGTGTTGGTATCACCGACCCTATTAGCTTGGATGATTACCTTGCCCACGACGGTTATCGTGGTTTGAAAAACGCCTTGGCATCCAGCCAAGCCGATATAGTTAAACAAGTTACCGATTCAGGTCTACGCGGACGCGGTGGCGCGGCGTTTCCAACAGGCATTAAATGGAACACTGTTTTAAATACCCCCTCCGAACAAAAATACATTATCTGCAACGCCGATGAAGGTGACTCAGGCACATTCTCTGACCGTATGATTATGGAAGGCGACCCGTTCGTGCTGATTGAAGGCATGACGATTGCAGGGCTAGCAGTTGGCGCAAATCAAGGCTATATCTATTTGCGTATCGAATACCCACACGCTCACAAAGCCCTAAACGCCGCCATTGCTAAAGCCTACGAAGCAGGTTATTTAGGCGACAACATACTAGGCAGCGGCAAAAAATTTGATTTAGAAGTGCGTTTAGGCGCGGGCGCGTATGTGTGTGGCGAAGAAACATCACTGATGGAAAGCTTAGAAGGCAAACGCGGTTTAGTACGTTTCAAACCGCCTTTACCTGCAATCAGCGGTTTATTCGGCAAGCCCACCGTAGTGAACAACGTGATTTCATTGGCTTCCGTGCCAGTGATTTTAGACAAAGGCGGCGATTATTACCGCGATTTTGGCATGGGACGTTCACGCGGCACATTACCATTACAACTCGCGGGCAATCTAAAACACACAGGTTTGGTTGAAATCGGTTTCGGTTTAACTTTGCGTGAACTGCTTTATGATTTTGGTGGCGGTTCAGCCTCAGGCAGACCTATCAAAGCAGTACAAGTGGGTGGTCCTTTAGGCGCGTTTGTCCACGAATCACAATTTGATACACCGCTAGATTACGAAGCCTTTGCCGCAAACTGGACAGTATTAGGTCACGGTGGCGTAGTCGCCTTTGATGACACCGCGAACATGGCTGAAATGGCGCGTTATGCAATGGAATTTTGTGCCGCTGAATCATGTGGCAAATGCACCCCCTGCCGTATCGGTTCAACACGCGGTTATGAAGTAATGGACGACATCATCAACAATGTTGATCGTGAGAAAAATATCGTTTTATTGCGTTCGCTGTGTGACACATTATTGAATGGCTCCCTGTGCGCCCTAGGTGGCATGACTCCCTATCCTGTGTTAAGTGCGTTAAATCACTTTCCAGAAGATTTTGGGGTTGATGCGTAAACGAGTTTGGTTGATTAACTTGGGTTGTCAAAAAACGACAACCCAAACATTATGAGCATCGCACTATGAACACAGCCATATCCTACGACCAATTACAGGCAAATTTAGACGCAACCTGCAATGAAGTTTGCCTCAATCACACGCCTGTTTTGGTAAAAAGACGAAAGGGCAATGTGGTATTAGTTGCCCAAGAAGATTATGACTCGCTATTGGAAACGACTTATTTATTAAAGTCTCCTGCCAATGCAGAACGGTTATTAGCTAGTTTGAATAATCGCAATAACGACACCTGTTTTAATACGGTCGATGAACTCAAAGCACAGCTTAATCTTATCTAGTCACGCATTAGAAGATTTGCAGTATTGGACACGCGAAAATCCACGCATTGCGCAAAAAATTCTTAAACTGATTGAAGAAACTGTCAAGACACCATTCGCAGGTATAGGAAAGCCAGAGCCGTTAAAACATCTAAAGGTAAATACTTGGTCTCGCAGAATTGATAACGAACATCGGCTGGTTTATGAAGTATTAGAGAACGAAATACGGATTGTGCAATGTCGGTATCATTATACAAAATCATGATGAGTTTCGCTGTCGCTCTACCCATCCTACGCGCTACACGGCTATAAAAATGGAAAAAAATAAAAAAATTGAAGACATCAAGCTGGCATACGACCAAGGTTTTTTATCCGAGGAGGATTTTAAAAAAAAGTCAGCCGTATTAACCAATAACGAAGATATTAGTGCTTATAAAAATAATAGTGCAGGTGTATTGCTAGTCGTGGGTGGCTTTTTGAAAAATCTTGTAAGTATGGCGGATAGCTATTATTTACTCCCAATAAGGAAGAATGTAGTCACTTTACATAAAGAAATAGGAATAGATACTGATAGTTCTGGCGATATTCCGAGAAATATTTCAGCTTATAAACGAATATGGGATATTCGACCTGGTTTTGGTTTTGCTCTAACCGAAAAGGAACAAACTCAATATAAAGAGTTTTTGCAACATGGCGGTAGGTTAGTGTTGATAGGCGAGAACGCATCATTTGTTGGCAGAAACAACTCAATAGTAAATTTTGTAGAAATGATGGGGGGTGGAAAATTGACACTTTCAGGAAGTATTTTTGGAAATGGCATTTTTGGTGTAATTGCCAGTCGTATTTTTGGGGTAAATAGTACCCAAACTGTTAAAAAGCCTTTTTTAACGCCTAAACCCATTTCTTGGAAAAAAATAACTTACGCTGCCCCAGGCGGAGTAACCTCATCAGGGACAGGAAGCTTTGCTACAAAAGATATATTCGGTAGAGGCACGGCTATATTATGGCAAAAAGGTACGCTTTCAAACGCGCCTTTAGGTACTTTGATTGTAGTTTTTGATGTCAACTTTTTGCAAAATACTTATGGCTTGCCAAATTCTCAAAACTTTGCTGAAAACATGATTAGATATATGACTAACTCGTAATTCTGTAATGCAGCACAATAGGATGAGCTGAGGTACGAAGCCCATCAATCGCATTGTAAAATTGAAACCCATCAGTAAACAAACTGTGATAACACAATGAAAACAACAGCATTTGAACGCATCACCATCGACCCAGAAATATGTCATGGCAAACCCTGTATTCGTGGTTTGCGTTATCCAGTTGAAACTATTCTAGAATGGTTAAGTTCAGGGATGACGATTGCCGATATTCTCGAAGATTATGAAGATATTGAACAAGAAGATATTTTTGCCGTATTGGCTTTTGCTGCACGTTTAACGCAAATAAAACGTATTGAAAATTTGGCAGCATGAAATTTTTGGTTGATGCGCATTTGCCACGTCATTTAAGTTTTTTATTACAACATCACGGTTATGATGCTGTTCATACTTTAGATTTAGAAAAGGGTAATCAAACTTCTGATACTGAAATTAATAACATATCAGAATGTGAACAGCGAATTGTAATTACCAAAGACGCTGATTTTGTTAATTCATTTTTACTTACAAAAAGACCTTATAAATTGTTGCTAATTTCTACAGGAAATATTACCAATAAGGAGCTTAGTCTATTATTTGTAAAAAATTTATTAGTCATTACAACAGCATTTAATGAATATGATTATGTGGAATTAACACGCTCCACACTAATTGAACACAGATAGTCAACACTGATAAAGCTACCGCTGGATTACGAGGAAACCCCCATGAGCATGAATAAAGAAAAAGATTTTGGCACACCCGCCAGTGTTGCCACACAGGCTATCAACTTAGAAATTGACGGTTTTAAAGTCACTGTACCCGCAGGTACGTCTGTTATGCGAGCGGCGGCAAGTATCGGTATTGATATTCCTAAACTGTGCGCGACCGACAGTATTGAACCGTTTGGTTCGTGTCGTTTGTGCGTGGTGCAGATTGAAGGCGGGCGCGGTATGCCTGCTTCTTGTACTACGCCCGTCGGCGAAGGCATGAAAGTTGTCACCCAAAATAAAAAATTGGCGGACGTGCGTCGCGGCGTGATGGAACTGTACATTTCTGACCATCCCTTAGATTGCTTAACCTGTTCTGCCAATGGCGATTGCGAATTGCAAGATATGGCAGGCGCGGTGGGTTTGCGCGAAGTGCGTTATAAACCTGTCACCACACATTTAGATGCTAAGAAAGACAACAGCAATCCGTATTTTAGTTTTGACCCTAGCAAATGTATTGTCTGCTCACGTTGCGTAAGAGCCTGTGAAGAAACGCAAGGCACATTTGCATTAACAATTGATGGGCGCGGTTTTGATTCCAAAGTTTCACCCAGTCAAAATCAGGATTTTTTGAGTTCTGAATGCGTGTCATGTGGCGCGTGTGTGCAAGCCTGTCCAACGGCGACTTTAATGGAAAAATCTGTTATCGACCACGGTCAACCTGAACACGCGATTGTTACTACTTGCGCGTATTGCGGTGTTGGCTGTTCATTCCGCGCCGAAATGAAAGGCGAGCAAGTCATTCGTATGGTACCGAACAAAGACGGCAAAGCCAATCACGGGCATTCGTGTGTGAAGGGGCGTTTTGCCTTTGGTTATGCCACCCACAAAGACCGCATGACCAAACCGATGATACGCGCCAGCATTAAAGACGCGTGGCAAGAAGTCAGTTGGGAAGTAGCGATTAATCACGCTGCGTCTGAGTTAAGACGCATTCAGACCAAATATGGCAAAGATTCTATCGGTGGTATTACCTCCTCACGTTGCACCAACGAAGAAACCTATTTAGTGCAGAAATTAATCCGCGCAGGCTTTGGTAATAATAACGTCGATACTTGCGCCCGTGTGTGTCATTCACCGACTGGTTACGGTTTAAAGAAAACCTTTGGTGAAGCCTCAGGCACACAAGATTTTGATTCGGTAATGGATGCCGATGTCATTTTAGTTATTGGAGCAAATCCAACCGACGGGCATCCTGTGTTTGGTTCGATGATGAAAAAACGCTTACGTCAAGGCGCGAAACTCATCGTCGTTGATCCACGCGAAATTGATTTAGTGAAAAAATCGCCACACATTCAGGCTGACTACCATTTGAAATTACGCCCTAGCACTAACGTGGCGTTAATCAATGCCTTAGCCTACACGGTGGTGACAGAAAACTTGGTTGATGAAGAATTTGTCAAAGCCCGTTGTGATGTTGCCTCGTTTGAGAAATGGCGTAAATTTATTGCTCAGGAAAAAAACTCACCTGAAAACGCAGAAGCCATTACAGGCGTTCCAGCCACTGAATTAAGAGCTGCCGCAAGATTGTATGCCACCGAAAAAAATGGCGCGATTTACTACGGTTTGGGCGTAACTGAACACAGCCAAGGTTCAACAATGGTTATCGGCATTGCCAATTTAGCAATGGCAACAGGCAATCTGGGACGTAGCGGCGTGGGTGTGAATCCATTACGCGGACAAAATAACGTCCAAGGTTCATGCGATATGGGTTCATTCCCGCATGAATTCCCTGGTTATCGCAACGTGGCTGATCCTATCACCCGCGCGTTATTTGAAGATGCGTGGCAAACACCACTGAGCGGCGAACCAGGTTTACGCATTCCGAATATGTTTGATGCCGCGCTCGATGGTAGCTTCATGGGCTTGTATTGTGAAGGCGAAGACATTGCCCAATCTGATCCCGATATTAAACACGTTCATGCCGCGTTGCGCTCTATGGAATGCGTGATTGTCCAAGACATATTCTTAAATGAAACCGCAAAATTTGCCCACGTTTTCTTACCAGGTTCATCATTCCTAGAAAAAGACGGCACATTTACCAATGCAGAACGCCGCATTTCACCCGTGCGTAAAGTGATGAAACCCTTGGCGACTTATGCCGATTGGGAAGTCACGCAAATGCTGTCTAATGCCTTGGGTTATCCCATGAATTACAGCCATCCATCAGAAATCATGGATGAAATTGCCAGTCTCAAACCTACTTTTGCCAACGTCAGTTATAAAAAAATCGACGAAATGGGCAGCATACAGTGGCCTTGTAATGATGAATCTCCCGAAGGTTCACCCACGTTACACAGCGAGCATTTCTTGCGTGAAGATGGCAAAGGCTTATTCATGTTGAGTGAATATGTAGCAACCGCTGAAAAAGTTACCAAGATGTTCCCGCTGATTTTGACCACAGGACGCATTTTGTCGCAATACAACGTCGGCGCACAAACCCGCCGTACTGAAAACAACGCGTGGCACAGTGAAGACCGTTTAGAAATTCATCCACACGATGCCGAAGACCGTGGTGTAGTTGATGGTGATTGGGTAGGTATTAAGAGCCGCGCAGGTGAAACCGTACTGCGTGCCTTAGTGACTGACCGCGTACAAGTCGGCGTAGTTTATACCACCTTCCATTTCCCTGAATCAGGCGCGAACGTCATCACCACCGACAACTCTGACTGGGCGACCAACTGCCCTGAATACAAAGTGACAGCGGTACAAATCAGCAAAGTGACGACCCCGTCAGAATGGCAACAAAACTATGCGGATTTCAGCGAGCAGCAATTAGAATTGTTGGAAGCGGCACAACAAGCGGTTTAGTTTTTGTGGGTTGGGTTGCCGTTTTTTTGGCAACCCAACATTTTCTGATATTTGTTGGGTTGCGAAAGAGCCGCAATGCCTCTTACATAACTTGGTGTCAATTTAAACTGGAGTGTTTATGGGCTTTATCATCACAATAGTTGTTATAGTGGCTACCCTATTTTGTGGAGCTTTAATTATTGATGCTCTTGCTTCAATATCCGCAAAAAAGACTACGAAAAATAGAATACTACAAATAGAAAAAGAGAAAAAAAAGCAAGCTGCTATGAGTCCAGATGAAAAACAGAGGCATCTTAATGAACAAAAATCTCAGTCGATGGCAGAAACTCAGAAAAAAAGAATAACTATGTATGGGGGATTAAATGTAGCAATGATTTGCCCTCATTGCCAAACTAAAGGGAAAACTAGGACAAAACATATTATTCAGAAAAAAGGTGTAAGTGGAGCTAAAGCTACTGGGGCTGTTCTAACAGGTGGGTTATCATTACTTGCTACAGGTCTATCAAGAAAAGAAGATGCTACACAAGCCTATTGTGAAAATTGTAATTCAACTTGGTCATTTTAACCTAACTGGTAAGCTCTGTAGCAAGTAGCGGGGCTTTTCGTGATGATGCCATTGTTCCCCGTGTCGAAGCGCGACGGGGTATTCACCCCGTCGCAACGTTTTGGGTATGTTGGGAATCATGTCAGAATTCAAATGTTTGGGGCGGGTTGAATAACCCGCCCCGCTCGGAGTATTTGCCGATGACTATTCATCATGCGTTAACGACCCTGACCATTCCTACGATGAAAACCGCTATTTGCTTTTTGGTATATCAACAAAAGGAAGTTATCTCGTCGTTTCATTTACCGAAAGAGCCGATGTTATTCGTATTATTTCCGCCCGCAGCATGACTAAACAGGAGCGTAATGCTTATGAACAATAATGAAGATACTTTAAGACCTGAATATTCTGCTGAACTGATTAAATCAGGTACGCGGGGCAAATATGCAAAACGTTATCAAGAAGAAACCAATATCGTTTTAATCGAACCCGATTTGCATAAACTTTTTCCTAATGCTGAATCAGTGAATCAGGCTTTACGTCAATATGCAAAAGAACATCAAATCACTGGATAGTAAACTTATCTTAAATAACTCGTAAGAACACGAAACCCATCACATCATGGATTAATGATAGGTTTTGGCTATCACCTCTACCCATCCTACTAAAAAAATAAAATGTTAGACAACGAACTAGGCTGGACAAACTATCAACACCGCATGGTGAATCGTTGGCAAGGTGGCGAACACAGCCATGAACAAGATTGCGTGGCGGAAGAAGTGCCGATTGTGCTGGTGTACAACGGTGTTTCTCATGTTGTCATGTTAGCCACACCCACCAATTTAGAAGATTTTGCTTTGGGTTTTAGTATGACCGAAGGCATTATTCAAAATCCAAAAGAATTTTTATCGGCAAAAGTGTATCAACGCGCTAACGGCATAGAAGTCCAAGTTAAAATCCCTGAGGAACGCTTTGTTTGTTTAACCGACAAAGGGCGCAATCTCACAGGGCGCACAGGCTGTGGCTTATGCGGTGCAAGCACTTTAAAACAAGCCATACGCCAACCTGCACCCGTACAGAGCAATATCAGCGTCACCGCTGAACAACTCACCGCCGCCTTAGCTGATTTACATAATCGACAATCTTTAAACCAACTGACAGGCGCGATACACGCCGCTGCGTGGGTTGAACCTGAACGCGGTATTATTGACCTGCGTGAAGATGTGGGTCGTCATAATGCACTTGATAAGCTGCTTGGGTTATTATGTCGCACGGGCAAAGATGTCAATGCTGGTTATATCATTGTCACCAGTCGCGCCAGCTATGAAATGGTACAAAAAACCGCTTTTTTAGGAATCGGTTTATTAGTCGCCATTTCCGCACCAACAGGTTTAGCGATACGCTTAGCTGAACAAGCAAATGTCACCCTAGTCGGTTTTGCCCGTGGCGAAAACCATGTTATTTACACTCATCCACAACGGTTAATACACTCATGAAAATTGAACGCTTAATTAAAATGGCTAATGACATTAGCAACTACTTCAACGCCGAACCCGACAGAAAAGAAGCGATTGCTGGCACTAGAAACCACATCGCCCACTCATGGGAACCTCGAATGCGTAAAGCCCTGATTGAATACAATCAAAAAGATGGATCTGAATTGACTGAATTAGCAAGAGCGGCAGTGGCTGAGCTTTAAGCGTGTTCTCGGAAACGCCCATCCTGCGCTAGGTTTGGATGGGCTATTACGACCTTGTATCTACCTCTAAAAACCCCAAATAAGGAGGACATTAAATTTACTTTCAAGAGTTTAAATCATGCCAACTTTATTACATCACTTACTGTTTAAATCAGTACCACGCGCGGCAAATAGAGCGGCTATTGTTCATAAAAAAGCCATAACCTCTTATGGGCAGCTTGCTGAAAGCGTACAGCAACAAGCTGAAGCCTTATTGGGTGTTCATTTAAAACCTCAGCAGCGCGTGGCTATTTTCTTGCCTAAACAACTGGAAACGGTCAGTAGTGTGTTGGCAATTAGTTTAGCGGGTGGCGTGTTCGTGCCGATTAATCCTGTGTTAAAAGCTCCGCAAGTTGCGCATATTCTCACGGACTGCACCGTTCATATACTGATTACGTCGTATAGCCGTTTGCAAAATATCGCGGCGGTGTTGGCGGATTGCCCTGATTTACACACTATTGTTTTGGTTGACTACGATACGACTGCCAGTCCTTTAAAGGACTGGCAGTCGTGTTCTATTCTAGGCTGGCAGGCTTATTTACATCACGCAACCACGCAACCACTGCCCCGTCTCATCGACACCGATATGGCAGCGATTTTGTATACGTCTGGCAGTACAGGTCAACCAAAAGGCGTGGTGTTATCGCACCGTAATTTAGTCACAGGCGCGAAAAGTGTTAGTGAGTATTTACACATCACCGAAGAAGACCGTCTGTTAGCGGTGTTGCCGTTTAGTTTTGATTATGGATTAAATCAACTACTGAGCGCGTTATTAAATGGCGCGTGTTGTGTATTGCTGGATTATTTATTACCGCGTGATGTGCTGACTACCTTAGCAACGCAAAAAATCACAGGGCTGGCGTGTGTGCCACCGTTGTGGTCTCAATTGGCTAAACTCGACTGGCCTGTGGGTATTAATGACCATTTACGCTATCTGACTAACTCAGGCGGCAAACTGCCTAAATCGGTATTAGCGGCAATACGGCAGCGTGTTCCTAATGGGCAGTTTTTTTTAATGTACGGCTTAACGGAGGCGTTTCGCTCCACTTATTTACCGCCTGAGCAATTGGACGACCGACCTGATTCTATTGGCAAAGCCATTCCCAATGCTGATATTTTGGTGGTGCGTGAAGATGGATCGCGTTGTGTGCCGCATGAACAGGGAGAATTAGTGCATCGGGGTTCGTTAGTGGCAATGGGTTATTGGAATGATGCCATTAAAACTGCTGAACGTTTTAAACCCGCGCCGCATCACAATCCCGCGTTACCGTTTACTGAAATTGCCGTGTGGTCGGGTGATACCGTGACGATGGATGAAGACGGTTATTTGTATTTTGTCGGGCGCAAAGATGACATGATTAAAAGCTCTGGTTATCGCATTAGTCCGACTGAAATAGAAGAAGTGCTTTATAGTTCTGGGCTTGTCAAAGAAGCCGCCGCTATTGGTATAGCAGATGACAGTTTAGGGCAGATGGTGGTCGTGGTTATCAGTTTAGAGCATCCCGATGATTACGATGAAAAACAGTTAATCAAGCATTGCCAAATACAATTACCCAATTTTATGCAGCCAGCGAAAATTATTGTGTTGAATAGTTTACCGAAAAATCCTAATGGGAAAATTGACCGTAACACGCTAGTACAACAATTTTCCATAAGCTAAGTTTTTAAAAGTTATATCTAGTTCCCACGCGCTGCGTGGGAATTCATGCAGACCGCGCTGCGGTCTGTTACGCAACGCGGCGCGTTGCAACTGCATTCCCACGCGGCGCGTGGGAACGAGAAATTGTTACCACAAACCTATCATGACCATAGCAAAACACCTATTCACACAGCCGTTCTTAGTACAGAACAATCAACTCGTCATCGGTGACGTACCCTTAACGCGCCTAGTGAATCGTATCGGCAAAACCCCATTCTATGCCTATGACCGACAACTTATCATTGATCGTGTCACACAATTACGCCAACAAATGCCTGCCGATTTAAAAATTCACTACGCCTTAAAAGCCAATCCTATGCCTGCGGTCGTGCAGCTTATGGCAGGTTTAGTGGATGGCTTTGACGTGGCATCAACGGCAGAAATGCACGTCGCGCTCGATACCCTCATGCACAGCCAGCATATCAGCATCGCAGGGCCCAGCAAACGCCGCGCCGAATTAAGCAAAGCGATTGCGGCAGGCATTACCATCAACGTGGAATCGGCTAACGAATTAGAAACCATTGCCCAATTATCGGCACAAAATGGCATGACTGCGTCGGTAGCAATTCGCATTAATCCTGCGTTTGAGTTAAAAACCTCAGGCATGAAAATGGGTGGTGGCGCGAAACCGTTTGGTATTGATGAAGAACAACTGCCTACGGTGTTACAACGATTACACGCTTTACAACTGGATTTTCAAGGCTTTCATATTTACAGCGGTTCGCAAAATTTAAAAGCTGCCGCACTGATTGAAGCGCAGCAACAAAGCATTGCCTTAGCCATGTGGCTATTAGAATTCTGTCCGAATGGCATTAAAAAACTCAATATCGGCGGCGGTTATGGCATTCCTTATTTTGCAGGCGAACAGCCATTAAATACGCAACAAGTCGGTGACGCGCTGGCTATTGAAATGACTAAATTTAAAGTCGTACAACCCCACGCGG
Organism: Crenothrix sp. D3; assembly: GCA_002134785.1. Taxonomy (GTDB): domain Bacteria; phylum Pseudomonadota; class Gammaproteobacteria; order Methylococcales; family Methylomonadaceae; genus UBA4132. The sequence goes on along the minus strand of MBQZ01000040.1, from coordinate 95,041 downwards.
AAGTCATTATTGAGTTAGGGCGTTATTTAGTCGGCGAAGCAGGTGTTTATGTGAGCCAAGTAGTCGATAAAAAAATCTCGCGCGGACAAACCTATTTGATTGTCGATGGCGGTTTACATCATCATCTCGCGGTATCGGGTAATTTTGGGCAAGTTATTCGCAAAAATTATCCTGTCGCTATCGGCAATAAAATGCACGTTGAACAACAAGAAACCGTCACCATCGTTGGCTGTTTATGTACACCTTTGGATATTATCGCTGACAAAATGTGCTTACCCGTGGCTGAAGTAGGTGATTTTGTGGTGGTGTATCAATCAGGGGCTTATGGCTTAACTGCCAGTCCGAACGCTTTTTTAAGTCAACCCAATGCGGCAGAGGTTTTGGTGTAAGCTAGGAGTCCAAAACAAGTTTTGGGCGTTTTAAATCCGTCCAAGTCATGCCTTGGACTCCGAACCATACGGGTGAAATCTAAATGTAGGAAAAACACAGGTTTAACCCACTATCAAAATTACGCACCAAAATAGAGCAAAATAAATAAAATCGGGGGTTAATGCACTATAATAACGCATAACAAAAGGTCAAATACCCTGCAAAAAGCCAGCCCACTATTCTTGGTCTATAAATTGCTTGCGTTAAAGTAAGACCTTTATTTTTCATAACCTTACTTAAAAAGTGATGCACAAGCGCGTACTCGATAACCTAACCACCGCTATTTTGCTATTTAATCGTGATTTAACACTCACTTATATCAATGCAGCAGGTGAAATTATTTTGGCTGATAGTGAGAGGCATTTAGTCGGTCATAATGCCTGCCAGTTATTTAAATTGTCCAATCCCTCCCTGCTAGCCAACTTAAAACAATGCCTGACGATGGCAGAGCCGTTAGTGGATTATTCCACTATTTTTAATCGTATGGGGCAGAGTGTCACCATTAATCTCAGTGCAACTCCGTTATTACAAGATGATCAAGTGCAGGAAGTATTAGTTGAATTGCAACAAATAGACAACCATTTGCGAATTACTAAAGATGAGCAGGTATTAGCTCAGCAAAACACCGCACGGTTATTAGTCAGAGGCTTAGCGCATGAAATTAAAAATCCACTAGGCGGCTTGCGTGGCGCGGCACAATTACTGGATTTAGAATTGCAGTCTCCCGAACTAAAAGAATACACGCAAATTATTATTGCCGAATCCGATAGACTACAGGGCTTAATGGATAAAATGCTGGGGCCCAATAAATTACCCAATAAAAAAGCACTCAATATCCATGAAGTTTTAGAGCGCGTCAGGAGTGTGGTGCAAGCTGAATCTATTGGCAACCTCAGTATTCAATGTGATTATGATCCTAGCATTCCTGACATTCACGCCGATAAAGATCAACTCATTCAAGCTCTGTTAAATATCACCCGAAACGCCGTACAAGCCACCGAAGGCAAAGGTCATATTATCATCAAAACCCGCATTCATCGCCATGTGACCATTGGTCGCAAACGTCATAAGCTCACCGTGAAGTGTGACATTATTGATGATGGTCTGGGAATAGAGCCAGAGATGATGAAGCAAATATTTTATCCGATGGTGACAGGGCGAGCCGATGGTACAGGCTTGGGTTTATCTATTGCTCAAGCCCTCATTAATCAACATGATGGTTTAATTGAATGCAGTAGCGAATTAGGTCATACCGTATTTTCAATTTTCTTACCCTTAGGCACAGGCAATGAATAAATCAGAAATCGTTTGGATAGTTGATGATGATAAGTCAATTCGTTGGGTCGTGGAAAAAGCCCTGCAAAAAGCCGATTTTATCACCCGCAGTTTTTCCGATGCCAATGCGTTGCTCACCGCCTTACAAAGTGATTTACCCGATGCGCTGATAACCGATATTCGTATGCCTAACATGGATGGGCTAACGTTATTAGACAAACTGCAACACAGTCATCCAGATTTACCTGTAATTGTCATGACTGCACACTCGGATTTAGAAAGCGCGGTGTCGGCTTTTCATGGCGGGGCATTTGACTACTTACCCAAGCCGTTTGATATTAAAGAAGTCGTTGAGTTAGCCCAGCGTGCGTGCATTCATAGTCAACAACGTAGAGACGCGCACACCGACAGTACTGACGATGTGACTGTCGCAACCACGCCCGAAATTATTGGAGAAGCACCTGCGATGCAGGAGGTATTTCGTGCTATTGGACGGTTGGCACGGTCTCACATTACCGTCTTAATTAATGGTGAATCAGGCACAGGTAAAGAATTAGTTGCTAAAGCCTTACATCGTCACAGCCCACGCAGTGGCAAACCGTTTATTGCCCTGAACATGGCGGCGATTCCTAAAGATTTAATGGAATCAGAATTATTTGGTCATGAAAAAGGCTCATTTACGGGTGCAGCACAGCGACGGGCGGGGCGTTTTGAACAAGCCAATGGGGGGACGTTATTTCTTGATGAAATAGGCGATATGCCAGCGGAGCTACAAACACGTTTATTGCGCGTGTTAGCCGATGGTGAGTTTTATCCTGTGGGTTCCTATTTATCAATAAAAGCCGATGTCCGCATCATTGCCGCTACGCATCAAAATTTGGAAATCTTAGTAGAACAAGGGCGGTTTCGCGAAGATTTATTTCATAGGCTCAATGTGATTCGAGTCCATATTCCGCCGCTACGCGAACGTAAACAAGATATTCCACTGTTACTACGCCACTTTTTGCAACAAGCTGCAAAGGAGCTAAACGCAGAAATCAAAGTATTAAAACCCGAAGCCGAAGCCTTTTTAAGCACCTTAGACTGGGCAGGTAATGTGCGGCAATTAGAAAATACTTGTCGCTGGTTGACCGTCATGGCATCGGGTCGAGAAATTCATTTACACGACTTACCGCCTGAGTTTCTTAACAGCTCAGTGGAAAAATCCCACAGCGATGGCAACTGGGAAATGCTCCTGCGAACATTTATTGATACACAACTGCTCAATAAAGAAGCGGCTATCGCTGAACACGTTATTGATCGTGTTGAAAGTCTGCTAATCAAAGCCGCTTTAGACTATACCCAAGGCAAACGCCATGAAGCCGCGCTATTATTGGGTTATGGTAGAAATACCCTGACTCGAAAAATAAAAGAATTGGATATTGCTGTTCCTTAAAATTGTCAGGCATAAAAACGTAACGCGCTTTACAATAGGCGACATGAAATCGTTAATAATGTCCCTCTTACTGCTCATCACCCTCAGCGGCTGTATGCCTGAAATTCATCCTGTGGGAGAGAAAATTTCTCCTGCGCGACTGACTGAGACCGCATTCATTACCGAAGACGGCGCGACCTTACCGCTACGCCGCTGGTTGCCGAAAACTGAACCGCACGCGGTACTGATTGCCCTGCATGGTTTTAATGATTACAGTCAATTTTTTACCACGCCCGCGCAGTATCTCAGCGGCTTGGGTGTTGCCTGTTTTGCTTACGATCAACGCGGTTTTGGTGCGTCGCCTAAACGGGGTTTGTGGGCGGGCAGTGAGGCGTATACCGAGGATTTGCAGGGTTTGGTGCGTTTATTAAAACAACGTTATCCCAAACAGCCCGTGTATCTGCTCGGTGAAAGCATGGGCGGCGCGGTGATTATTGCCGCGATGAGCCAAAGCACCATGCCGCCTGTGGATGGTGTTATTCTATCCGCACCTGCATTGTGGGCGCGAGAAACTATGCCGTGGTATCAAACCAGTTTGTTATGGGTTGCGGCACACAGTATGCCGTGGCTGACGCTGACAGGTAAAGGCGTACACGTCATGCCGTCCGATAATATCAAAATGCTCCGCGCCTTGGGCAAAGACCCTTGGGTGATAAAAGGCACGCGGGTTGAAGCCATTTACGGGCTGACCGATTTAATGGATGCCGCGTTTAACAATGCCCGCGCTCTGCATAAAAATACCCTGATACTGTACGGCGAAAAAGACGATATTATTCCCAAAGAACCCACCTACACCTTTCTTAATACGCTACTCGCCAGCGATAGCAGCAATAAAACCGTGGCGATTTATCCACAGGGCTACCATATGTTATTGCGAGATTTACACGCCGTTACCACATGGAAAGATATTGCCACATGGATTGCGCACAGCAGCGATAAACTGCCATCAGGTGCCGATGACCACGCAAAACACATTTTAGCCACGTTTAACAGCGAGTCATCCGCACAATAGATTGACTTACTAGCGAGTAGTCATAGAGAATACTCATCTCAGATTTGCAACCGATACGCCAAGCACAGCATGGATAATAGCAACGCCCCTCAAAACACCATAGTCTCCGTTCGTGATTTAACCTTTTCTCGCGGCAACAATAAAATATTCGATGATATTTCACTGGATTTTGAACGCGGTAAAATCACCGCCATCATGGGGCCCAGCGGCACGGGTAAAACCACCCTGCTGAAACTAATCGGCGGGCAGTTATACCCTGAAAAAGGCACGGTCACCGTTGATGGGCAGAACGTACACCAGTTACGCCGCGCAGAACTGTATGAACTGCGCAAACGCATGGGAATGTTATTTCAAAGCGGCGCGTTGCTTACCGACATGAACGTCTACGATAACGTCGCCTTTCCACTGCGCGAACACACCCATTTGACCGAATCCATGATTCGCTCCTTGGTGTTGATGAAATTACAAGCGGTCGGCTTACGCGGTGCGCATCAACTCATGCCGAATGAATTATCAGGCGGTATGGCGCGGCGCGTCGCATTAGCCAGAGCCATTGCCTTAGACCCGATGATGATTTTGTACGACGAACCGTTCACAGGACAAGACCCGATTTCAATGGGCGTGTTAGTGTTGCTGATTAAAGCCTTGAATGAAACCTTGGGTTTAACCAGCATCATCGTCTCGCATGACGTGGAAGAAACCGCGAAAATTGCCGACTATATCTACGTTATCGCCAACGGAAAAGTAGTCGATCACGGCACACCTGCGCAAATCGAGCAGTCATCATCCGAATGGGTACAACAGTTTATGCACGGCGCGGCAGATGGCCCAGTGCATTTTCATTATCCCGCTAAAGATTATGTCGATGATTTGTTATCTACTGGAAAACGCTATTAAGCAGTTACCGCGTAGGGTGGGCAATGCCCACCCTACTACGCTGGAAAACGCTATTAATTTTCACCGACAAAATTAAAGAAAAACCTGCGAAATTTTAAAAACCTCGCAGGTTTATATATCATGAAAAATGTTTAGGTAATAAAGGACTGGCAGTCATATTGCTGATTTTTATATTAACTTACTGACTTCATGGCTAGATATTAATAATTTCATCTATTCTCAATACTATATTATGACTGCAATAACCGCGCATTTTTTAACAGATATTGAAATTAAGCAGTTTAAATGCTTTACCGATTTTAAAGCGTCTGGATTTGAGCGCGTTAATTTGATTAGTGGTAAGAATAATGTTGGTAAGACGGCGTTTATGGAGGCTTGTTATATTAATACTTATTCAATTAATGTTAATTCGATGGCAACGGCAATTCATAGTATAAAATTTATGCGTGAAAACTTAAATATACTTTTCAATGGACATGATAGTATAAAGATACTAGATTCAACAAAAATATATGTTAGTAAATCAAATTTAAGAGAAATTGAGTTTCATATTACAGAAAAAGATGCAATAAAAGAATATATTTTCTCAATTAATAGTGATTTAGTAACTATTAATGCAAAAGAACTTAATTTGATTTTTGAGTATATAAATAACATAAAATTTATAGATAATTTTGGTTGGTCTGATAATGATTTAGCACGAGCTTATGAGGCTATTCAAAAACATGAAAAAGAAACTGACCTAAGTGCGCTTGTTCAAGAGTTTGATGATTCAATTGATAGTTTCAAGTTAATTGGTGGGACTAAGCCACAATGTAAAACAAAAGGCGAATGGCGTGATATAACTGAATTCGGCGATGGTTTAAGACATTATATTTCCATTATCTGCGCTCTTTATACCTGTGAAAATAGCTATCTATTTATTGATGAAATAGACAACGGCATTTATTACGACCACTTTGATAGATTATGGAAAATAATTTTCACGCTGTCTAAAAAAACCAACTGCCAAGTATTCGCCACTACCCATTCTAAAGAAATGCTGGAATCGTTTGCGCGTGTGGCAAAAAAACTGGATGAGCAAGATATTTCATACACCCGTTTAGTTAAAAATAAAAATCAGGAATTAAAAAGCATTACATTCGATTATGCTGTTATTAAATACAGCACTGAAAATGAACACGAGGTTAGATAATGACTAAAATTGCTATCTTGCATGAAGGCGTATTAGATAAAAAAGTCATTGAAGGTTTAATAAAGCATATTGAATTAGATGAAAAGCTCATTGTGTTTTATTCAATGGGAGTAAAAAGCAACTTCTTTGACAAAAAACATCCTGCTTATATTTCGTTATCACTATCCGTTGAAAACGATGAAATCAATAAAGTTTTTTTTATTCTCGATGCGGATAACTGCGACAAGAATCAAGGGGGGATGATTAAAACCCAAGAAAAATTGCAGGTGATGATTAAATCATTGGGTTTTGAATCAATCAGCCGTTTTTATATTACCCATGACCCACGAACAAAAGATAAAGAGGGATTTATTGAATCGCTTTTATTATCAACTATCCCCGAAGAAAAAATGAATTGCATTGACCGTTTTTTAGAATGCACGGGGTTTGATAAAAAGGGTGGTGATAAATCAACTTATGAGCGAATCTATAAAAACATTGCGCACCCGCTTTCCCCGTATAATTTTGACCACATCCATTTCAACGAATTAAAAACCCAATTAACCCAACTTTTTGCTGAATCAAAATAAAATATGATGCAATTTTTTCAACGCCTAGGCGCAGACACCCGTACCAGTTTCACGAAACTGGGGCGAGCGACTTACTTTCTTTTGGCAACCCTCGCGGGCATTCTGAGTGTGTTACCCAGACCGCGCTTATTAATGAACCAACTGTTCTCCGTTGGGGTCTTATCGTTTTTAATTATCACCATTTCAGGCTTGTTTGTTGGCATGGTTTTGGGCTTGCAGGGCTTTTATATTCTGTCGGATTTTGGCGCAGAAGAAAGTTTGGGCATCATGGTTGCCGCTTCTTTAGTGCGCGAATTGGGGCCTGTGGTCACTGCGCTATTATTTGCAGGTCGAGCGGGTTCTGCGTTGACTGCGGAAATAGGTTTAATGAAAGCCACCGAACAATTGTCAGGCATGGAAATGATGGCGATTGATCCGATACGTCGTATTATTTCGCCACGATTTTTAGCGGGCTTTATCTCCATGCCATTACTAGCCGCATTATTCAGTGCAGTCGGTATTATCGGCGGGCAATTGGTCGGTTCTGGTTTATTAGGCGTGGATGACGGTTCATATTGGTCACAAATGCAGAACCAGATTGATTTTTACGATGACATTATCAACGGCATTATTAAAAGTGTCATTTTTGGATTTGTCACCTCGTGGATTGCCTTGTTTGAAGGTTATGATGCCATTCCGACTTCCGAAGGTGTCAGCCGCGCCACCACGCGCACGGTGGTCAATTCGGCATTCAGTATTTTAATTCTTGATTTTATTCTTACCGCACTTATGTTTGGAGATAAGTAATATGCAGCACACCGCCACTCAAGATACACTGGTTGGTCTTTTTGTCGCAGCAGGTATTGCTGGACTTTTTTTTCTTGCCTTGCAAGTCAGTAATCTCAGTTCGTTCGGCAGTGAGGAAACTTACAGCGTCACTGCCAGCTTTGAAAGCTCTGGCGGCTTGAAAGTAAAATCTGCCGTATCTGCCGCAGGGGTTAAAATCGGCAAAGTCACTGCCATTCGCTTTGACCCTAAAACCTATCAATCGGTGGTCACAATGGCAATTGAAAGCCAGTACGCTACGTTGCCCGAAGACACCACTGCCAGCATTTTTACCGCTGGTTTATTAGGTGAACAATACGTTAATCTTGAACCAGGTGGTTCAGACGATGTATTGAAAAATGGCAGCAAAATTGATATTACCCAATCGGCTATCATTCTGGAAAAAGTCATCGGTCAATTCTTATTCAAATCTGCTGAAGAAAAAGCCCAAGGGGACAAAAAAGAGTGAGCAAACTAGCGATTATCGATCAAGGCGCGGGTGTTTTTGTTATTGATGGTGATTTAACCTTTGCCAGTATTGATAAAAAAACTGTTAAATCCTTTGATTTTTTGAAATCGACCAAACAAGTAACCATTGATCTCAGTCAAGTTGCCTGTACCGACAGCGCAGGTCTTGCACTGATGATTGAATGGATAAAATACGCACACCAGCACAAAACCCAATTACGTTTTAAAAATATTCCTGAACAATTACGCAATCTTGCCAAGCTCAGCGGTTTTGATCAATCCAGCCATTTTACAATGGCTGACTGAACACGCTGTTTCCCTTCACCTATCACCTAACACACCCCCATTATGGATAAATTAATTATTACAGGCGGCACCAGACTTTCAGGCGAACTGCGCATTTCAGGCGCGAAAAACGCCGCCCTGCCTATTCTCGCCGCAACACTGCTATCAACAACGCCCGTCAGCGTCGGCAACATCCCCCATTTACATGACATCACCACCACAATGGAATTGCTGGGTCGTATGGGAGTCAGTTTACTGGTCGATGAAAAAATGAACATCGAAGTTGATAGCAGCACTATCAACAGCTATGAAGCCCCTTATGAATTAGTGCGCACCATGCGAGCGTCTATTCTCGTGTTAGGCCCGTTATTAGCGCGTTTTGGTGAAGCCCACGTCTCCTTACCCGGTGGTTGCGCCATCGGCACACGTCCTGTGGATATACATTTAAACGGCTTAATAAAAATGGGCGCGGACATCACCGTTGAAGGCGGTTTTATTCATGCCAAAGTCGATAGACTCAAAGGCTGTCGTTTAGTGCTGGAACAAATCACCGTGACAGGTACAGAAAACCTGTTGATGGCGGCAACCTTAGCCTCAGGCACGACCATCATTGAAAACGCCGCTAAAGAACCCGAAGTCACTGACTTGGCGCATTTTTTAAATGCAATGGGCGCGAAAATTACAGGTATCGGCACCGACGTACTGGTGATTGAAGGCGTGGAAAACTTAGGTGTACCCGATTTGCACTACGACATCCTGCCTGACCGTATCGAAACAGGCACTTATTTGTGCGCAGCGGCGATTACTGGCGGCAAAGTCAAATTGAAAAACACCCGCCCCGACATTCTCGATGCTGTCTTAGAAAAACTGGTTGAAGCAGGCGCGGAAATTACCACAGGTGAAGACTGGATTGCCTTAGATATGCACGGCAAAAAACCCAAAGCCGTGTCGTTACGCACCGCACCGTATCCCGCATTCCCCACCGATATGCAGGCGCAATTTATCGCCATGAACTGCGTTGCCGACGGCGTTGGCATCATCACTGAAACTATCTTTGAAAATCGTTTCATGCACGTTCAAGAACTGCAACGTATGGGCGCGAACATCAAACTCGAATCCAACACCGCAATTTGTACAGGCATTAAAAAACTCATGGGCGCACCTGTGATGGCGACTGACTTAAGAGCCTCTGCCAGCTTAGTCATTGCCGCATTAGTTGCCGAAGGCAGCACCCTCGTGGATCGCATCTATCACATTGATAGAGGCTACGACCACATCGAAGAAAAACTCTCACAACTGGGCGCGACCATCCGCCGCGTTCCTCAATAAGGTTTCACTATGCTTACCATTGCAGTTTCCAAAGGCAGAATTTATGAAGAAGCCCTGCCGTTATTGGCAGAAGCAGGCATCGTCCCCACCGATGACCCAAAAACCTGTCGCAAATTGATATTAAACACCACGCGCCCCGACGTGCAACTGGTTATCATCCGCGCCACCGACGTACCGACCTTTGTCGAATACGGCGCGGCAGATTTAGGTATCGCAGGCAAAGACGTACTCATCGAACACGGTGCCGAAAGTCTTTATGAACCGCTGGATTTAGGCATCGCCCGCTGTCGTTTAATGACTGCCACGCGCAAAGACGCACCGCCTATCACAGGGCGCGTGCGCGTTGCCACCAAGTTTGTCAAAATCGCCCAACGCTATTTTGCCAGCATAGGCATACAAGCGGAAATCATCAAACTCTACGGCTCAATGGAACTCGCCCCGCTAGTCGGCTTAGCCGATTGCATCGTAGACCTAGTAGACACAGGCAACACCCTAAAAGCCAACGATATGGAACCGCGCGATCTAATCATGAACATCAGCTCGCGCCTAGTTGTCAACAAAGCCGCGATGAAAATGAAAAACGCCGCCATTGCCGAGTTGTTAGCGCAGTTTGAGCGTACCTTGGCGCAACGATAACCACACTTTAATTTTTGACTTGCCTAATCCTATGTCCGACTTAAACATTCAAAAACTCAACGCCTCTGACCCTGATTTTGACCAACAATTACAACACCTGTTGGCATGGAATGAAACTGACGATTTAGATATTCACAAACGGGTATTAGATATTATTGCCGATGTCAGAAAACGCGGTGATGCGGCGGTGATTGAATATACTAATCGCTTTGATAACCGTGAGGTTGTTGATGCGAGCGAGTTAGAAATATCGAAAGAGATATTAAAAGCCGCGTGGGAAAACTTACCCGCAGACCAAGCGCAAGCCTTGCAAACGGCGGCTGATAGAGTCCGTGCGTATGCGGAGCATCAAAAAATTCAGCCGTGGCAATATACGGAAGCGGATGGCACGGTGTTGGGGCAGAAAATCACGCCTTTAGACCGTGTGGGTTTGTATGTTCCAGGTGGCAAAGCCGCGTATCCGTCGTCGGTGTTGATGAATGCGATTCCTGCGAAAGTCGCGGGGGTGGGCGAGTTGATTATGGTTGTGCCTACGCCGAACGGTGACAGCAATGAATTAGTGTTGGCGGCGGCGTATTTGGCGGGTGTCGATAGGGTATTCAGCATTGGCGGTGCGCAAGCGGTAGCAGCGTTGGCTTATGGGACGCAATCCATTCCAGCGGTGGCGAAAATTGTCGGGCCGGGTAATATCTATGTGGCGACGGCGAAAAAACTGGTGTTTGGGCAGGTCGGCATTGACATGATTGCAGGCCCTTCGGAAATTTTGATTATTTGTGATGGCAAGACCAATCCTGATTGGATTGCGATGGATTTGTTCTCGCAAGCGGAACACGATGAAAATGCGCAATCCATTTTGATTAGTGATGATGCTGAATTTTTAACCGCTGTTGAAGCCAGTATTAACAAGCTGTTGCCGACGATGGAACGCGCTGAAATTATCACCGCTTCACTGACAACACGCGGCGCGTTGATTAAAGTGGCTAACTTAAATCAGGCGGCGGAAGTGGCGAATATTATCGCACCTGAGCATTTGGAATTATCGGTCGAAAACCCAGAAATTCTGTGTGAACAAATCCGCCACGCGGGGGCAATTTTTATGGGGCGTTATACTGCCGAAGCCTTGGGCGACTATTGCGCGGGCCCGAATCACGTTCTGCCAACCTCCAGCACGGCGCGGTTTTCGTCACCGTTAGGTGTGTATGATTTTCAAAAACGCACCAGTTTAATTAATTGTTCAGAACACGGCGCGAGTGAGTTGGGTAAAACTGCTTCTGTGTTGGCGCGTGGTGAGTTTTTAACGGCTCATGCGCGTTCTGCGGAATATCGTATTAAATAATCTTTGTTGGGTTACTAACGTAACTCATTCTTACCAAGAGAACACAATGAAAACTAAGTTAAACTGAAACTGTTTGGTTAAAATTAAGGAGCAATACGATATTGCTAGATTTTAAAACCCTGTCGCTGATGATCGTTATTAGCTCTTTTTTGTACGCTATTACCATTGCTTTTTTTGCTTCACAAGCTATAGTATTTCAGTTTTAAATTGCGCCAAGTTGGAGTGCAAGCTCTGCTTGCACTTGCAGTCGAAGCCTGCACTCCAAATCCTTTTTGTGGATTAATGAAAAGCTAAAATACTATAATCAATATAAAGGTATTAGCCTATATATGTGGGGAGCGGTTTGTGGGGCAATCGGTTTTTTTGCAACCACATTGTGTTTTCTTTTTCCTGACAATCTTGTGCTACGTTGTGGGGCAGGCGATTTTTTAATACTGGCGTGTTATTTTTATTACTTAGGTATCGCACGGTTTTTAGAGTTTGATTGTAATTCACGCTGGTTATTCGGCTTTATAGTTTTGAGCATTGCTACGATTAATTATATTGTCGTTTTTCACTGCATAAGCATTGTTGTTATTCTATCTGTGCCTATTTATGGCATTATTTTTTATGGCATAGCCTGCTATTTTCTGTGGCAGCGGTGCCATGCAAATTTTTCCAGCTACTGCCAGCTATTCTTGTCAAATTCAAAGCCAGTCCATTAATAACGGCTTTTTGTTAGCAATATTCATAAGCGGTTATTTGCGTAATGTCGGTTTTATTATGATGGTCAGTCAGCGTCTTTATCAGGATTTACGCGAAGCAGCGTCACAGAATTTCTTAACTGAAACTGAAGCAGAGGGTATTACTTGCACTGTCAGTTTAGGGGTAAAAATGCTCGATCACAACGACCATACTATTGATGAAGCCGTAAAACGTGCCGATGACGCGATGTATAAGGCCAAAGATAGTGGGCGTAATTGTGTGGTAATAGCCGCTTAATAAAAAACCTTTCTTAGATTATTTAAGCACGCTAGGATGGGTAAAACGCAGTGAAACCCATCAATAAATCATGATGAGTTTCGTTATTACTTTATCCTAGTGTGCTATCCGCAGTGCCTGCCGCAAATCATGAATTAGAGCATCCGTTACTCAGAGTTGCTATGGCAAACTGACGTATCATGTAGGAATTGAGGGGTTTTGCTGCTATGTCAAAAACACACCCTTCGTTTCGCGCCTTGATGAGTTCATCGAGGTGCTCTTTGATAAAAGCGGTGATTATAAAAATAGGAATAGTTGAATCTATTTCTCGCAAGCGTTTAAGCGTTTCCACGCCGTTAATCCCTGCCATTTTAAAGTCTAGGAACACCATGTCAGGTCGTTTAGACCTAGCCGCTTCGAGTCCATCCAAGCCATTTGATGCCACATCTACGATGTAACCCTCTGACTCTAATGCAAGACAGTAAGCATCGCGCACAGACTCTTCATCATCAATCACTAAAATATTTTTTGCCACGTTAAACCTTCTTAATTGTTGTTGAAATTATACGGTTTAATGTGTGCTATTTAAATTAAGCTGGTGAACTTATCTGACACATTATTGTGTCTTTGAGTCTAGCATAAATGCTAACTAATCTCGCTACTTTTCACTGAAGGATGCGACAGCACGGGTAAGCTAAGTTTAAAACACGCGCCCTGTGAAGATTCGAGCAATTCCAGTTTGCCATTGCTTGCTTCTACCAATTGCCGTGACATTGCTAAGCCTAGCCCTGTGCCTTCGCCTAGGGGTTTGGTGGTAAAAAAGGGGTCAAAAATCTTGTGTCGAATGTTAATCGGCACGCCAATGCCATTATCGTGTATTAGTAACTCTATGCTGTCATTCTCCATTTGTCGCGCCATAATCTGCAATTCGCGTGGCTTGGCAACATTTTTCAGGCAGTAAACTGCATTAACCAGCAAGTTGAGCAGTATTTGCTCCAAGGAATCAGGATTAATTTCAAGGTGCAGAAAGTCTTTTGGCACATCCAAGTGCAAGGTAATTTCAGCTTTTTTAAGGTCGTCTTCGATTGAGTGTAAGACATGGTTTAGCGCACTTAATAAGTCACAAAATGGCGCATCCGAAGAAGGTTGGTGCGCAAAAGTCAGCATTTTGTTTACCAGTCTGGCGATCCGATTGGCTTCTTTCAACGCCTTACCGAGCATTTCACGCGGACGACCTTCTTCGATGTGTTCATGTGCATACTCAATATAGTTAATTACCCCCATCAACGGATTATTAATCTCATGGGCAACGCCGCCCACCAGCACACCCATAGCAGCCATTTTATCCTGCTGCATCTGCTTATCCAGTGAGAGCAGCAACTTTTCTTCTGTGGATTTAAGCTTGCTAATATCATTGAAGGTAGCAACGTAATTAGTAAGAATGCCTTTTGAGTCTTTAACCGCCGTGATAACCAGATATTGAGGATAACTTTCACCATTCTTGCGATTATTCCAGATTTCTCCTTCCCAAGCACCCTCACGATTGATGCGCTGCCACATCGCCGTATAAAAGTCGTGATTATGCCGTCCTGAGCTGAAAAGGTGTGGTGTTTGATTTTGCAAATCTTGCAACGTGTATCCCGTAATATGAGTGAACGCTTTGTTTACGCGTAAAATAAATTTATCCGCATCGGCAATAAACATACCTTCCTGTGCTTCAAAAATAGTAGCGGCTAAAATTCGTTCTTTTTCTACCAACTTGCGCTCGGTGATGTCTTCAACTACCCCAATCATTTGCATGGGCTGTGTATTTTCATCATAAAAGGTACGCCCGCGTGCATTAATCCAATGCACAGATTGATCTCTTTGGATAATTCGGCATTCGAACAATAATATGCCAGTGTGTTTGGCTTCCTCAAAAGCTGAAATAACGAGATTGTGATCTTCGGGTAGCACATGTTGTAAAGATATTGCCAAATTCCACAGCGGTTGTAATGATTCATAGCCAAAAATTTGATCGTGTTTTAATGATCGCCACACCTTACCCTGATGCAAATTTAAGTCCCATATCCCTATTTCACTGACTGCTATCGCAGTATTGAAGCGATTGCCGAGTATTTTTAGTTCATTCTCAACTATCTTCATCTCGTGAATGTCGGTGCAAGTGCCAAACCATTTGTGAATTTTGCCATCCGCATTCAGCACGGGTACGCCACGGACTAGCCACCAGCGATACTCGCCGTCGGTGCGGCGTAATCTGCATTCCAGCGAATAAACACTATTATTAGCAACTGCGTTCTGCCAAGCATCCCACGCAGTTTGCTGATCATCGGGGTGAATAGGTTTGTTCCAACCATGACCGTGGCTTTCTTCCTGCGTTAAGCCTGTGTAGTCCACCCATTGCTGATTGTGAAAAATGTTCCAGCCATCTGCACGGGTAATCCAGACAATTTGTGGCATGGCTTCAGCCAGTAAGCGGAACTCTTCTTCACTGTCAACCAATGCGATTTCAGCAAGCTTGTATTGGGTAATGTCGCGACCAACCGATTGAATTTCTAATAACTCGCCGTGTTCATCATAGAAAGCCCGATTAATGAATTGTCCCCAGCGTATTAAGCCATCGCCAGCAATGAAGCGGTTTTCGATGTTCACAATAGGATTAGATGGCGACAGACTGTTCAGTTTATCGCTAACACGTTGTCTATCATCAGCATAGACAACAGGATTCCATTTATGCCCAATCAATTTTTCGTGGGATTTACCAAACAAACGACAAAACGCATCATTGACATAGATCAACGTGTTGTCTGCTTTAAGACGGTAGATGATTTCAGTTTGATCCTCTAGTTCGCAGTGATAATGCTGTTCGCTTTGCTTTAACAAAGCTAAGGTGTGTTGCATTCTGCTGATAACCAGCCCAATGATACAAGATGAAATTACAAAACAGGTGGTTGTAATGATACCTAGAGTGCTGGGAGAAAAAGAAAGAAAAGGAGGAACAAATAGATAATACCCGCTGATTGTACTGAGAATTGTAAAAAAAACGCCTGCGCGGATGCCACACAGATAGAAGGTGAGAATCATAGTCGGGTAAAAAACCATAAACGATAAACCCGCTTCGACTGGCGCGATTTTCAATCTCACAAACAGTGCGATGACAAAAAAAGCGAACGCAAGCGCGTAGCGCGTAACAGACGACCATTTAGATTGTATTTGTTCAATGTTTATCATTATGCTGTCGTGATTAAGTTTTTCGGATACCCAACGGTTGTTGGATAGTACTATAAAACGCGTGATATTTAACGCTCACTCTTCGACAAGCTCACTATGAATGGCTTTAACTTGATAGACTTATTATCTGACGTTACGCAACGGGTCGCCGCCCACCAACACTAGGCGGAATGCTCATGATATTGATATTAAGCTCGCTGGTGTTTCCCGTGATTTACAGTGTGACCTTGCAGTTTCAAGAGCTTATCCCGTTTTTTCGCCAAAAACGTATCATTGGATATTTTTAGCATCCATTTCATACCCAAAAACAGCCCATTCTGAGTCATTGCTCTTTCTATCTTTTCAAGGGAAAATGGCGACGCGAAGGCAGGTTTTTTTACTTGCTTCTGACAGCTTATGTTGTTCCTAACTGATGTTACGCAGACTTCCAGAATAATCAATAACTGTAGCGAATTGAAAAATTCGTAACTCATTGATTTTCGATTATGGGTGCGTTTGGGCGGGCTTATTTAAAACGACTCACTTTATGGTACAGAGTCGTTTCATTGTTTATTCAATCATCTTCCCCTAGAATCACTATAATGAAAACACGTCTTCTTCATTATCGTCACATTACTTAAATTAGGTCATATTATGAACTCACTTCATCCATACGCACTTAATGCCATCACTCTGTTGCTATTTACCAGCTTGATGCCCGTTGCGGAAGCCGCGCCGCCACAAGTACCCAACTCAGGTTTGTTAATGCGAGAAAGTCGCGAAATGCCTGAACTACCGAAGCAAAAACCCGAAATCAGTATAGAAAATAGGGATCAACCACGCCCACCGATGCAGCGACAAAGCGATTTGCGGGTGACGGTGCAGACGTTTTCCTTTAGCGGTAATAGTCAATTTAGTAATGATGAGTTGCAAGCCTTGTTGACTAATTACAAGGGGCATCCTGTGAGCTTTGATGATTTGCAAGCTGCCGCGAATGCGATTACTGATTATTATCGTAAAGCAGGGTATTTAATTGCTCAGGCGTATTTACCTGCGCAATCCATTAAAAATGGCATTGTGGAGATTGTGATTCTCGAAGGTCATTTAGATGGTTCACATTTGAACGGCAATGCGATTGAATTGATGGGCGATACGCGCATTAATAAAGAAGTGCTGCAACGCTTTCTTAATACCAATAAACAAGGCGAGTTAGTAACGGATGCCGAGTTGAGTCATTTAAGTTTACTCATTAATGACCTGCCCAGTATCAACGGTAAACTGGTGTTATCACCCGGTAGTAAAGCAGGCACAACGGCTTTAGCACTGAAAGTGAAAGAAAAGCCGCTTATCAATGGTTATGTGTCTACCGATAATCACGGCTTGTATTCTACGGGTTACTACCGCTTTGAGGGGGGGCTGAATGTTGTTAATCCTTTTGGTTTAGGCGATCAATTGGCATTGCGGGTTCAAACTACGGATTCAGGCGGTTCAGTCATGGGGGCAGCAAATTATAGCGTACCGATTAATGGCTATGGGACGCAATTAGGCGTTAATTTTTCGCAATTGAATTATAGTTTGGGGCGTAGTTTTACGCCGTTAGATGCCACGGGTCTGGCACGGACTGTGGGTGCTAGTCTGACACATCCTTTGTATTTAAGTCGTGATGCGCGGCTTACAGGGATTGCACATTATGAACACCGCTGGCTACAAGACAACATTGGTTATCCTAGCTACGTTAATCCGCATAATGACCGTGAAATCAATTTGATGAGCTTTTCATTTGCAGGCAGTTTGCATGACAACATTCTACCCACTGGGGGTTTAACACAAGGTTTTCTGAGTGTATCAGCAGGCGAAGTTTATTTTACCGATCAAATCGCCGCGCTTGCCGACAACCTATCAGGGCTTAATACCAATGGGGGTTATCACAAACTTGATTGGCAGCTTAATCGTACTCAAAATATTTGGGGCGATAGTCAATGGGGTGACGTGAGTTTGTACGCTAATTTTAGTGGTCAAGTCGCCAGCAAAAATCTCGACAGTTCTGAGCAAATCAGTTTAGGTGGCCCAACGGCTATTCGTGCTTATCCTGTCGGTGAAGGCAGTGCCGACGAAGGCTGGATATTTAACGGTGAAGCCCGTTATAACTTACCCACAATTGAACATATTCCAGGTAATTTTCAACTGATTGGTTTTATTGATACGGGTTTTTCACGCATCAACGCTAATCCGTTATTTAACAATAACTCGCGCCATTTAACAGGTTATGGGTTTGGCATTAATTGGCTAGGTTTAGCAAATATCACCGTGCGTACCAGTTTAGCGTGGCGTGATGTCGGCACACAGCCTACGTCAGACCCTAATCAAAATGCGCCACAAGCCTATTTTCAAGTGACAAAAACGTTTCAATAAGACACTCTAGCATAGGTAAGCCGTCATGAACCACATCTACCGTAGTGTTTGGAATAAAGCATTAGGAGCGTGGGTCGCCGTGTCAGAAATTAGCAAAGGACAAGGCAAACGCTCTGTTAATCGTCGCAAATTATTGGCGACTGGCTTGTTAATTTGTGCCACACCGACGTGGGCATTACCGACGGGTGAACAAGTGGTGGCAGGACAAGCAACCGTCAACACACCCAGTGCTGGGCAAATGCAGATTAACCAAGCCAGTCAAAAAGCTGTTATTAACTGGCAAGGGTTTTCTATCAATCCTAACGAAGCGGTTAACATTCAACAACCCAATGCCCAAGCCGCGTTACTCAATCGCGTGGTTGGGCAGGATGCCAGTCAGATTCAAGGGCAACTCAACGCCAATGGGCAGGTTTATCTGGTCAATCCCAACGGTGTCGTCTTTAGTAAAACGGCGCAAGTCGATGTCGGTGGTTTAATCGCCACCACGCATGAGATTTCCAACCAAGATTTTATCAACGGCAATAATCACTTTACCCAAAACGGCGCGACGGGCAGTGTTGAAAATCACGGTACGATTAATACCAAAGACGGCGGCGTGGTGGCGTTGATTGGTGAAAAAGTGACTAACACTGGAACGATAAACACCCCGAAAGGCACAACAGCTCTCGCCGCAGGTAAAACCGTGGACTTGGATTTTCAAGGTGATGGACTGGTTGAGGTCAAAGTCACTGAAGCCGCACTGAATGCACAAATCACCAACCAAGGAGCGATACAAGCCGACGGTGGGCGTGTGGTCATGAGTGCGAAAGCGGCTAATCAATTGCTTGATACCGTGATTAATCAAAACGGTGTTGTGAAAGCGCGAGGCTTAATCGAACGTAACGGTGAGATTGTACTCGACGGGGGTGATAACGGCGTGGTGAAAGTCAGCGGCACACTCAGCACCGACGGACAAAACACAGGCGGCACGATTAACGTCACAGGTAAAGCCGTACAGCTAAACAACGGCGCGGCAGTCACCGCCTCAGGTGAGGCAGGCGGTGGCGTTATTAATATCGGCAACACACAAACCACTCGCGAAACCCACATCGCTGAAAATGCCAGCGTCAACGCCATTGCTCTAAATCGTGGCAACGCAGGTAGCATCAACGTATTAGCCAACATGAACAACGGCACAGTGAACGTAGCGGGCAAGCTCAATGCCACTGCACCCAACACAGGGAATGGTGGCAAAATTGAAACCTCCTCCGCCCACATCAACATTGCCGATTCCGCGAAAATTAGCACGCAGGCGAAGCACGGCAACAGCGGCACTTGGTTCATAGACCCTGTTGACTTCACCATTGCCGCCACAGGTGGCGACATCACAGGTACGGCATTAAGTGTTGCATTAACAAACGGCAATGTAAAAATTCAAACGGGTACAGCATCAGCAACCTGTACGGGATCGACTTGTGGAGCGGGTAATAGTGCAGGGAACGGCGATATTTTTGTCAATGATGTGATTGCTTGGGCAGCCAATAACCTCACCCTGTCCGCGTACCGCAACATCAATATAGACAGCATTCTAAACGGCTCAGGCAGCGCGAAATTAGCCTTGGAAGTTGGGCAAGGTGCGCTGGCGGCGGGCAATACCAGTGATTATGTTGTGCGAGCAGCGGTTAATTTACCCGCAGGCAATAATTTCAGCACGCGCTTAGGCTCAGATGGGGCAGTCACTAATTACACCGTGATTACCGACTTAGGCGTGGTTAACGACACCAGCACAACCAGCTTACAAGGCATTCAAAATAATCTGACGGGTAATTATGCCCTCGGCGGCAATATTGATGCGACTCCTGCGCAAAACTGGGCTTCCGCGACGGGGACGGGGTTTGAGCCTATTGGAACATCCAACTCAATGTTCACTGGGCAGTTTCATGGCTTGGGACACACTATTTCTAACTTAACCATTGATAGTGCAAAAACTTCAGGTGGTGTCAGTTTGTTTGCTGATATTGGGGCTGGTGGATTGCTGCGTGATATTGGATTAATTAATGCTTCGGTTGCTTCTCCTACTACTTTTTATTTATGGAATCAACACACGGGTATACTGGTGGGAGGTAACTACGGCACTATCAGTAATGTCTACGCAACGGGTAGTGTCAGTGGTATGGGTTCTGTTGGCGGGTTGGTGGGATCTAATTCTGGCACTATCAGCAACGCCTACGCAACAGGTAGTGTCAGCGGTGGTCGGGGCGATCATTATGGTGGTCTGGTGGGAAACAACAGTGGCACTATTAGCAACGCCTATGCAACGGGCAGTGTCACTGGTAATCTTATTGTTGGCGGGCTGGTTGGATCTAATTCTGGCATTATCAGCAACGCCTACGCAACGGGCAATGTCAGTGGCAACATGGAAGTCGGTGGGCTGGTGGGAATTAACAACGGTACTATCAGCAATGTCAACGCAACGGGCAATATCAGTGGTGGCATAGATGTCGGCGGGCTGGTGGGATTTAATTACAGCCACGGCACTATCAGCAATGCCTATACCACGGGTAGTGTCAATGGTAATGACAATATCGGTGGGCTGGTGGGAGAAAACAGCGGTACTATCAATAATGCCTATACCACGGGTAGTGTCAGTGGTAATAATTATATCGGTGGGCTGGCGGGAGAAAACATAGGCGGTACTATCAACAACGTCTATGCAACGGGTAGTGTCAGTGGCATTAGATATGCTAGCGGGTTGCTGGGAAGCAACAGAGATATAAACACCTACCACCGCGGCTTCGGCCGCTACTACAAACCCAGTGCTATCAACAACGCCTTCTGGAACACAGAAACGACTGGCAAAGACATTAACAGTGGCATTGGTCGTAATGAAAGTGGCACATTAAACAATGTCTCAGGCAAAACCACCGCTGAAATGATGCAACTGGCAACGTTCAGTAATGCAGGTTGGGATATAGCCAATACAGGCGGCAGCTCCGCAATATGGCGTATCTACGAAGGACAAACCGCGCCTTTGCTACGCTCTTTTTTAACCCCCTTAACCATCACCGCTGATAACATCACGAAAACCTACAATGGCTTAAGCGATAGTGTCTTAAGCAATCCTCGTTATTCACTTGCTAATGCAACCACCAGCGGGCATTTATTTAATCAAGCCAATCCTTACAGCATTAAAAATGCTGGTAGCTACATACCCACAGGGCTTTATTCAGACCAACAAGGCTATGACATCAGCTATGTGAATAGCGTATTAACCATTAACAAAGCCAATCTACTTATCACCGCTAACGATGCCAACAAAGTCTATGATGGACTCGGTTACTCTGGGGGTAATGGTGTTCGCTATACGGGGTTTTTGAATGGTGAAACCAATGCAGTGTTATTCGGCAACCTTAATTATGGCGGCAATAGTCAGGGTGCGATTAATGTGGGTTCTTATTGGATTACCCCCAGTGGCTTAAGCGCGGATAATTACCAAATCAGTTATGGAGATGGACAATTAATCATTGAACCCGCACTGTTGATAGATAGAAAGCAAACTGAACCTATCGGCTACAATCTGGAAGATCAACGTGTACCGCTACAGGTTGCCACGACATTTTTGGGCAACCAAAAAACACAATCCGTTAAGCAGGATGATTCAGAAGTAACTATTTTGATTGAAAAGGGTGGTATTAAATTACCCGCAGACTGATAGAATGTTAAGAGCGAACAAAAATATGCTGTTCATCGTTTTCAAAAATAACTTGGCAACGTGAAATAAACATAAGAAGGAATATATCATGAACCACATCTACCGTAGTATTTGGAATGAAGCCTTAAACGCGTGGGTTGCCGTGTCAGAAATTAGCAAAGGGCAAGGCAAACGCTCTGTTAATCGTCGCAAGCTATTAGCGACCAGCTTGTTAATTTGTACTACGCCGACGTGGGCATTACCAACGGGCGACCAACTGGTTGCAGGGCAAGCGACGGTGAGTACGCCAACTGCTAACGTGATGCAAATTGACCAAGCCAGTCAAAAAGCGGTGATTAATTGGCAAGGTTTTTCGGTCGCGCCTACTGAGGCGGTCAATATTAATCAACCCGATGCCAATGCGGCGTTGCTTAATCGAGTGGTGGGGCAGGATGCCAGTCAAATTCAAGGGCAAATCAATGCTAACGGTCAAGTCTATTTAGTCAATCCCAACGGTGTCGTCTTTAGTAAAACGGCACAAGTCGATGTGGGTGGTTTAATCGCCACGACTCACGACATCAACAACGCTGATTTTATCAATGGCAATCAACATTTCACCCAAAACGGTGCGACGGGCAGCCTAGAAAATCACGGCATGATTAATACCAAAGACGGCGGCGTGGTGGCGTTGATTGGTGAGAAAGTAACTAATACGGGAACGATAAATACCCCGAAAGGCACAACTGCGTTAGCCGCAGGTAAAACCGTGGACTTGGATTTTCAAGGCGATGGACTGGTTGCAGTCAAAGTCACCGAAGCCGCATTAAACGCACAAATCACCAATCAAGGCGCGATACAAGCTGACGGTGGGCGCGTGGTCATGAGTGCCAAAGCCGCTAATCAATTGCTTGATACGGTGATTAATCAAGAGGGGGTGGTTAAGGCACGCGGCTTAGTAGAACGTAACGGCGAAATCATTTTGGATGGTGGTGACAACGGCATCACTCAAGTCAGCGGTACACTGGATGTGAGCGGTAACGGCGCGGGTGAAAAAGGTGGCAAGCTAGTTGTCACGGGTGACAAAGTATTAGTGGACAGTACCGCAACGCTTAATGCAGCAGGGGCGACAGGCGGCGGTGATATTCTCGTCGGTGGTAGCTGGCAAAACTCTGATACCAGCGTGCGCCAAGCTAATGCAACTGTTGTTAAACAAGGCGCGGTTCTCGATGCCAGTGCAACTGACAATGGCAAAGGCGGTACAGTAGTTGCGTGGTCAAATATTCATAATCCCAACTCTGCTACGCGGGCGTGGGGAACTTTTCTCGCTAAAGGCGGCGTGAATGGCGGCGATGGTGGTCGTATTGAAACCTCTGGGCATTGGTTAGATGTTGAGGGTATTAAGGTTGATACTGTTGCACCGCTGGGAAAAGCGGGTACATGGTTACTTGATCCTTGGGATGTTACCATCACCACGACCACTGATCCTATTGGTTTTTTTGGTAGTTTTTTAGGTAATACATGGATACCTAACGCGTCGGGTTCACAAATCAATCCATCTGCGATTGAGGCTGTATTAAATAGTGGAACAGCTGTCACTATTACAACCACTGGCACAGGCTTGGAAGCAGGGAATATCACGGTGAATGCTTCAATCACCAAGCAGGGAGGCGGTGATGCTTCGTTGACTTTAAGAGCTGCCAATAACATTTACATTAATTTGGTCACTATTGACAGTCTAGCAGGTGGACTTAATCTTGCTTTTCAATCTGATTCAGATGGCAGCAACGGTGGGGCAATCCAAATTCAAAATACAACCATTAATAGCAATGGTGGCAATATTAGCTTTTCAGGGGGAATAAATGGTGCAGGGTATGCGCAAGGTAACGGGTCTGATTTAAATGGGCTATGGCTAGATTATGCCACTCTAAATTCGGGTGGTGGTAATATTGTGATGCGTGGCAGAAGTAGCGATTTAGCGTCATCTATTGGAGGAGCGCAACACGTTGACGGCGTTTACATTAGTGGCAACAGTTCTATTAATTCAGGGACTGGCACAATCAGCATAGACGGTATTGCGCAAGGACAAGGTACGGGTATGCTAAGCAATGGTATTGAAATAGGTAGTTTTGGCATAATCGATATTAGGTCAGCCAATACCACTGCTAATGCCATTCGCTTAACAGGAACAGCCGCTGTCAACGCGGCGGCGGTATCACAGGGTTATGGTATTCTCACCAATTACTCACAAAATGATGTAGGAGTCCCTGAAGAAAAGACCATTGCCGCAACAGGCGGTGGCGGCATTACTCTGATAGGCAGTAGCAATAGAGATGCGGGCGTTCATATAGCCCCCCATGTTAATATTCTTGCTAACAGTGGCGGAATTATTTTAGATGGGGCAACGACTGGGACAACACGCTCTGCTATCGAAAGTACAGGTACACTCGGACAACAAGCTGGCTCAATAGTTCCGACATCAAGCAGCAGTATTGACATTATTGCCGATAGTCTTAATTTAGCAACTTCATCCCTAGCGGGAACACCGCTTGCCAGCGATAGACTCAGTTCAACGGGTATTTTGACTATCAGACCTAAAACCACCAATCGATCCATGACGGTGCAAGTGGGGGCAGGTGGTAACAGCCAGTTAACTGTCGATCTTTCATTGTTTGGTGCGGGTTTACCTGTTTCACCTACTTTCTCTAAAGTGGTATTCGGCTCATCCACCACAGGCATCATGAATGTCAGTGGCTTAAATTTTGTTAATAGTTACGATGTGGATTTACTAACAGGCAGTGATTTAACGTTCAGTGGTGCGAGTAATACGGTAGCAGGGGTGTTGACTGTTGCGACAGTCGGTAATGGCACAGTGACCAGTACGCCTGCGTTGAATGTGAGTAATCTACTACTTAGAGGCACGAATTCATTCTTTAACTTCAATAACCCCGCTAACACCATCGGTACAGTGGCAGCTGTTTTGGGTAGTGGCTCATTGAATCTAGTCAACAGTCAAACATTGACCATAAATGGTATAGATCCGACAGGCACTGGAACAGTTACGATAGAAGCCTTAGGCACAACGTCAGATTTAATTCTGAATCAACCTGTGGTGACAGCAGACGGTAATATTATATTAGCGGCAGGACGAGACTTTATTAACAATGTGTCGCCCATTAATTCAGGCATTGCCATTACGGGGACGGGGCAGTACTTTGTTTATTCAAGCAATCCAGCCAATTCACTGGAAGGAATGCTTAACTTTAACAAGCATTATAATCAAACTTATACCTCTGGCGTTATCCCTAGTTACGCCACGACGGGTAATTGGTTTTTCTACACCGTCGCCCCCCAATTATTAGTAGCACCCGATTTAAAAACCATCACTTACAGCACCGCTATTGGGGCTTATATCCCTAATTACACAGGCTTTATTGATGGCGATACCGCGACAACAGCGGGCATTTCAGGCGCGGCATTATTTGATACCTTTGGTGCAACTTCAACATCAGGCAATTTTATTGTGGGTTTGCACGATGCTGTTTATAACTCTGGCTTACTCAGTAGTTTAGGTTACAGCTTTGCTGATAACAGAAACTCGCTTAATGAATTGACCATCACGCCATTACCGCTTCCGATTACGGGTATTAGTGCCAATAATAAAATTTACGATAGCACAACTGCGGCTACATTAAGCGGTACGGCATTCGTTACCCCGATTACGTTTGACCTAGTTAATCTCAGTGGCACAGCGACAGGTAGTTTTGTTTCGCCCAATGTCGGTAACAATGGCGTTACCTTGATTAACAACTACAGTATCAGTGGTGCAGATGCCAGTAATTATTTATTACAACTGCCCATCCTGACGGCTAATATCACCCCAGCCACCTTGATTTACACAGCAAATCCTAGCACCCGTGTTTATGGCGCGGCTAATCCTGCTTTCTCAGGTACAGTAACAGGCTTTGTTGGCACAGAAACCCTTGCCAGTGCGACCACGGGCATAGCAAGTTTTACCAGTCTGGCGACTAATTTAAGCAATGTCGGTAACTACGCCATTAATGGTTCAGGACTAATCGCCAACAATGGCAATTACCTGTTTACGCAAGCTGTAAGTAATGAGACTGCCTTGAGTATCACGCCTGCCACCTTGTCCATCACAGCTAATAATGATAGCAAAGTTTTCAATGGCTTAGCATACTCAGGTGGTAACGGTGTCATTTTCTCTGGTTTTGTGAACGGTGAAACCAGTGCGGTACTCAGTGGCACACTAAACTACACAGGCAATAGTCAAGGCGCGATTAATGTGGGTACTTACGACATTACGCCAGTGGGTCTAAGTGCGAACAACTACCGTATTAATTATGTCAATGGCAATTTGAGTGTCTTACCAGAGATATTACCGCCAGTGGTAGTGCCACCCGTGCAGAATACACCCGTACAAAATACACCCGTTGATGTGCAACCAATCAATCAAGCGGAACAAGATAATATTGCTGGCTTGATTACTTCAGTAAGCAATAAGCCACTCATTAGCTTTGAAGCAATCCCAGTATCCTCGGACTTGTTTGTCAATGATATTACCGATGATTTTGCCAATAATGCTACCGACAATCTCGAAAAAGTTAAAAGTGATTTGCCTTGTACTGACTCAGAATCAGAGCCAAAAACCAAATTACCCAATTGTCAAAAACGTAAAGAAAGCAAAGAAGCTACACGGTCAATTATTCCAATTCTCAAAATAAAAAATAGCTCAGGACGGGTAAAGCATTTAGAAATGAGTGCGAATAGAAATTTTGTATCGCTATTGTTTGAGGATGGCTCAGTGCGCGTGTGGGATTTTCAAAGCGGCATACAACGCCAAATCGTCGCCTCGAATAATAAACAACAGTTAACCGACATCGGTACAGTTAATGACAAAGGCGATTTGTTACCCATTGCCAGCAAAACAGGCATTGATGTACACGATATTATCAGCTCACTTGCCGATGATAAATTAGCCATTAATCAACCTGACGTAACGCATTTTGTGACTTCCGAGGATGGCAGTTTATTATTAGTAGACTTTGGTGCAAATGAACTGAATTTATGGGATAACAAACAAAACAAAAAACGCTGGCAACTGCCTTACCAACGCGGCACGGTACACAATCTAGCACTCACGACTAATAAACGTTATGGCGCGGTGCTTAGCCGTCAAGCGGGTACTTATGTAATGCCTGCGAATTTGCAATTAAAAAGTGTCACCGATGCGATAGACATTGTTGATCTCAACACGGGCAAAATCATTAAATCTTTACCCAACATGGGTGAACAAATTGTTTATATGCAGTTTAAAGACAACGATACCCTGTCTGTAGGCTTAGCCAGTGGCGAACTGCTTGATTGGGCGATTCCCAGCAATACACAAGAAACCAGTGTTAATTTTGCGGAATCACTGGTCGCCGTTGATAAAGCAAAAGACACTTATGCTTACCTGCTAAAAGACGGCACGGTGCGTGTGGGCGATGGGCAAGGTCATATTCGCTTAAGCCTACAAAATAAAGACAACGCTTTTCAAAACGCGAAGTTGTTAGAAGACGGTAAAAAATTGCTAACCGTGCTGGCTAATGGCGAATTAGCATTGTGGGATGTTGCGTCGGGTAAAAAAATGCTACGGTTATTTTCTACCCACCAAGGCTGGACAGTCATGGATGGCTTCGGGCGTTTTGATGGTTCAGAAGAGGCGATGGCCAATTTCAGTTGGCTAGCGAATGAAGAAGAAATTCCTTTAGATAATTTTTCTGAAAACTACTACGAACCCGGCCTACTCAGTAATGTATTGCAAAATCAGGATTACTTAAACAGCGATTCCGATAGTGTACGCGGCGGCATTAGTTTACCGCCTAAAGTTAATTTGCAACTGGCAGAGCAACAAACTAAAGGCGATAACGTCGCAGTTCAGCTGGATGTTTATAATCGCGGCGGTGGCATTGATAAAATCAGCCTTTACCATAACGGTAAACTGCTTAGCAACGAAGGCAATGTGGTCGTAGCGCAAACGCAGCAAGACAACACAGATGATCATCGTGCGTTGATGGTCAATATCACCCCCAGCGCGGGCAAAAACACCCTTAAAGTCGTTGCTAGCAATGACATGGGCATTGAAAATAGCAGCACTGAACTCAGTTTCGATGGTAAAACCAAAGCCTACACATCATCCTTACGCCTACTGACTATTGGCATTGATAAATACAGTGACGCTAATTTAGATTTAGACTACAGCGTTGCCGATGCCAATGCCATTGTCCAAGCGATAAAAACAGGGGCGACAACCACGGTCAGCAAACACCTGATTAATGAAAATGCCACCAAACCTAAAATTTTGGCAGAACTCAAGGAATTAAGCCAAGGCACACAACAAGATGTTTTAGTGGTTTACTTTGCTGGACATGGATTAGCCGTGGGTAAAGAATGGTACTTCTTACCCCATGAAACCACCCTGCAAGATACCCCTGAAAAAATTGCTGCCGCAGGTATTACTGCCACCGAATTAAGCGACATTTTCAAAAACTCAAAAATACAGCACATTCTGTTAATGGTTGACTCCTGTTATTCAGGCGCGGGGATGAATGCCTTTAGTCAATTACAAAACGGGCAGCGTTATTTCACCCGTCAATTAAGTCGTTCTTTGGGTATCACTGTCATCACTGCGACCACCAAAGACCAAGAAGCCACGGAATTAAAAAACCTAGGTCATGGTTTATTTACCTATTTAATTACGCAAGACCTCGCAAAGAAAGACACAACAGGCAGTACTACCGCTCACGGTGTCGCAGAAAATATCACCAAAACCTTGCCCGTATTTTCTAAAAAGATGTTGGGTGCTAGTCAAGACCCCGCTGTTTACACGCATGGTAATGATTTTATGTTGACTGATATACTTAAGGATTCAAGCACTAAAAAACCTGATTAGTTTAGAGGGTGCGTGTTACAAGCAAATGCAATATTTGTGATTCAAATTAGGTAGGGGCAGGTCTTGTGCCTGCCCTTGGTATCATGGCAACCACAAGGGATTGCCACTACATCATTTTATTGTGTAGCTATAAATCTGTTGTTTAGGGGAGTTAAAAACACGTTTTGTATCGCCCAAGTCATGCCTTGGACTCCGAACTATAAGCATCAATAACCGATTTAACAAACCACCCAATGCCCCTTCACCCAACACTCAACCACTATGAACAAACAAATCTACCCCTTATTGATTGCCCAGTTTTTATCCGCCTTTGCTGATAATGCGATTTTATTCACCGTAATTGCCATCGTCATGCAGTCAGGCACACAGCCTAGTTGGTATATTCCTGCCTTGCAAAGTATGTTTTTGATTGCTTATGTAGTGCTTGGGCCTTGGGTTGGTGGCTTTGCCGATCATCATGCTAAATCTCATGTATTAATCATTGCCAACATCATTAAAGCCGTCGGCGCAGGTTTATTATTGCTAGGCGTAGAACCGTTGATTGCCTACTGTATCGTCGGTGTTGGTGCGGCAATTTATAGCCCTGCAAAATACGGTATCTTGCCTGAATTAGCAGGTCATGAAGCCTTATTAAAAGCCAATAGCTGGATTGAAGGCTCAACCATTCTGGCAATTTTATTAGGCATGAAAATAGGTGCGATGATTGCTGATTACTCCACTCAAATCGCTTTGTTTATGACGATAGGCTTATTCGTCGTCTCCGCATTGGCAACGTTATCACTGCCTGTAAAAGTCACCAAAAAAACCAGCACTGAAAATGCACTGGTTGAATTCGGTAAGCAAATGGCGTTATTTTTTACCACGCCGCGTTCACGCTTTTCAGTATTAGGTGGCTCATTATTTTGGGCGGCTGCTGCCAGTTTACGCGTCATTTTAATCGTCTGGGCTCCACTGGTATTACTATCAAAAAATGCCAGTGAAATTGCCGATTTAACCTTATATTTAACCGTTGGCATCATCGTCGGTTCAATCGTCGTGCCGTATTTAATCCCAATGGAACATTTACGCCGTGCCAGAATCCCCGCCTACCTGATGGCACTATTTATTATTGGACTGAGCTTCACCACCAGCGTCATGCCTGCCCAAGCGGTATTATTCGCTATCGGTATGATGGGCGGTCTATTTGTCGTCCCGATTAACGCGGTATTACAAGAACAAGGGCAACAAACCATCGGCAGCGGTAGCGCGGTTGCCTTGCAAAACTTTTTTCAAAATTTAGCCATGTTATTGGCAGTCGGTACTTATACCATCGCCGCTTCACAACACATTGATCCTGTTATAGCAATGTTAGCTTTGGGGGTATTGGTATTTATAGCAACATTTTTGGTGTCGCTCTGCCTGCCTGATAATAATCAACCACAGTAACTCCATACCATTGATTGTCGATTTAGTTCTGTAGATTAGTACATGATGTGCTGACGATAGAAGGCGCATCATTCGCGAACGATACGCTTCGTTCCTCAGCATATCCTATGATTAGCGCACCTTATCACGCTATTATTTCACAATCATTTTATTGGCGGTTAGCCCTACCATGTCTTACATCTCGCTTGTTACTCACACTCGCATTGCCCAATTTGCCGCCCGATTTGAAATGCGGGCTAATGGCTCAGTCGTGTATTACCATCCAGACCCTGAAACGTGCGGTTTACCTTGTTCATTAACAGAATGCGAACAACTCATTCAAGAGTACACCCAAACAATTAATCGCACGACAAGACTGCTAACCTATTGGGTAATTGTCAGCGCGTTCATCTTAGCGATATTGGAAGCGAGTGAGCTGCTGGTTATCGCTAACTGGATGAAAGGTCTCATTTTTGTCGTACCGTTACCCTGCCTGTTTTATGCGTGGAATCAAGCAAGTTTAAAACCTTTACACCTATTGGGGAAACGCTTACCTTGTTCACCACCGCGCAGTATAGAAAGTGCGTACTGGCATCGTGTTGTTGCCCTGCCAGCCAGTCTCTTTATCATCATGATGTTATGCAGTGGGGGTTTGGTGTATTACGCCATTGTCGGCGGTTTAGAAAATCTGAACATTAGTTACCTGATACTTATTGCTAGCAACGTGTTACTGACAGGGCTTTGGCTATATGCACGTTATGAGTAACAATAAATGGTAATATTTGAGATAAATAACCACTAATCGCCTATTTTTACGGTTCGTGTCTGACAGCTACGCTAAACCTTCGATGGGTACTCCGCCACCGAGTTTCATGGTTTCCATGAAACACGCGGTACGTTTCAACAGGATTTGCTTCACTTTTTGGTAAGGCGTGACCCTGTTAATGTCCTTGTCGTTGTCTCTGGCAAGGATATTCATAGCCGCGTTATAGTCCGCTTGAACCACATCCCCCGTGTAACGGATAAAGCAATCACCTTTTCGAGTACCTAATAACGTACCCGTGAGATGATCGACTTGCGATGTGTAAGCTGGATTGACAATCTTGATTGTTGAACCTGTTCTATCGGCAATCTCTGTCAATGCTTGGTGGATTTCACCTTTGCACCATGCCGATAGTTTTCTATTGGTGTTTTTGCCGCGTGATTTACCGTTAAACTTGCCTGATAAATCTTCGCAAACCACTGTGCCGAATTGCGAAAAAATAACCCGCACGTCACGACGGATAATGGATTTCAACTGCGCTTGGGTGGCGTTAGTCCTCTTATCGAGTGCCTTACGTCCCAGATTATTTTTTCTTATTGCTTCGTTGCCTGTTTTTTTGTACAAGGCGTGGAGTTTATGGCGGTTTTGCATTTTGGCTTTGAGCCAGTCGGATTGTTGGCTGATTAGCTTGCCGATTCCTGCCCCATAAACAACCTTGTCTGAACCGTACAGAGCTTCGGTATAGCCTTTATCAACGCCGATAATCTCATGACTGGCATTCACAGTGGCTGGTTTTTTAATAGGGTAGTGCAGTCGAATAACACCGTCTTCATGGAAAATAATCGTTGCGTAACCAGCAAGATTGACCTTGCCTGTTTTGAATTTGAGAGTAATTTTTTCGTAACGGTTGTTTTTGCCTTCCATTGGTAAACCGTTAAACACCACTTCGGTGATTCGATTTTTACGGTTAAACTTCGCGCCGTTGTTATGGCACAGCACGATATGATTATCAACCTGAGTATGTCCACGCCCCGAAGCATCACGCACCCAGCGATGCAATACGTTGTTTTCTTGATACGCTAATGTTTTTAACGCCTTACATAACGCGCTACGCTCGGCTTTTTCAGGGTAACGGGCGTAGATTTTACGAATCACTTGCTCACGAATCGCCGCGTGCGTCATTTGTATGTCATCAAGCACTTGGGAGGCGGTTTTATCCCAATTCTTGAAATCTAGCGAGTAGGATTCGGGCGGGTTAGTCAGTTTAAAATCGCGTATCAAGCCATCGGGTTTTTCTCCCCACGCCTGCACACCGCCAAACTTATTCCATAAATCGCCCCGCAAATCACCCAAACGATACGCAAGCTCTCGCGCTTTCTGTATTTCAACAATATCGTTTTTTGCGGCATCGGCTATCTGGGTGACAGTGTAGGGTTTCATGGTGGACATCATGCCTGTTTGTCTAACTGTTCGACTTCTTTTTTAATCTCATCCTTGTACCGCCGTAAAAAATAAAGCTTGGAAGAAAAGCAGTGCATGATAGCCATAAAATCATCCACCAATTCTTGATGCGGCGTTTTATAACTGTTATTGATGACTTCAATCTGGCAGTTATGACTGTTGCAAAACCACTCAATAAACTCAAAACCAAACCGTACTAAGCGGTCTTTATGGGCAACAACAATCAGCTTAACTTCCTTTCGTGCAACGGCTTCCATTATCTCTATGAAATTTTTACGCTTGAAGTTCATCCCTGAACCCGTTTCACTAATAACGCGGCATTGTGGATAGGCTTTGCTGATGTACTCCGATTGACTTTGCAAATCTTCTTTTTGCCCTGCCGTTGAAACTCTCGCATACAAAATGACTTTGCGCGTATCTTCACCATGCGCTACTTGCTCTAGCGAATTCACCGAATAACGGGCATGACCACCCACAGAGCGGATAAAATCAATCTTACCCGCTACCGCCCAACGATTAAGCGTCTTCGGATGAAAACCAAACTGCTTTTTAGCTTCTTGCGGGGTAATATATCGGCTCATTGTCAGTGTCTTATTTAAGGATTATTAGGGCGATATATTACTATTTATTGTTATCTAATTAATAGACAAAAAGAACTAAGCTGATGTATTGCTCGATATATGACGAAAAGAATAATTGAGGCTAGAGTAAAAATCAGCGCGGGACGGGTTATTCAGCCCACCCCAAACGTTTGAATTCTGGCACGATGTTCAGCACAACATTACAATCAAAACGTTGCGTTGATACAGACGAGCTTGCCGAACACAGAAGTTAGCCGCTCTCTATAGTCGTCAGACCGATGAAACAATCAACACCCAAATAAAAAACGGTGATTTAGTGGAGATTTGCCATGCCTAAGAAACCTAAATTCAAAAGTGATGCTTTTGCCGCCATACACAGTTCAGTCCAAGGGCTATACCGTGCGGGGGCAATTGATAAAACCACCCTGCGTGAATTTGATGAATCCTGTCTTGTTGTTCCTACAGAGATAGAACCTCAACAAATAAAGCGCATCCGTGAAAACAACCACGTCAGTCAGCCTATTTTTGCCCGTTACCTCAACACCAGCGAATCAACCATACAAAAATGGGAAACAGGCGCGAAGCGTCCTAGTGGTATGGCTCTTAAGCTTTTGGCAGTGGTACAGAAACACGGATTGAAAATATTGGCTTAGCAAGTTGATGGATAAATGATTTCGATAATCCTCTATTTCACTGCGTTACATCGATGCTACTTGCTTATAAGTTGATTTTTTGTAGGTTGGGTTGCATCTTTTCGCAACCCAACACATTGCGCGGTAAATGTTGGGTTCGAGTTGTTACACATTAGATATTTTCAAACTATCCAAATAATGCCCTTTAATAAAATATTTGTCATCTTTTTCAACTAAAAATCCTTCGATGGACAATAAATTAACTAGCCCACTTAAAGCAGAATGAGTTTGAACATCACTTTTCATAAAATATTGCATTCCCATACTATTTTTTAAAAAACCTCTGATTACTTCAAAATTATTTTCATCAGAAAATTCTAATCTCGTTGCATTTGGGTATATGCAAATTAACAAAATAAAAGCCAAGGACTTTGATGCTTTTTTTACTAACGTATCTTCATGAAGATTATATTTATTAATTAAAAAAGCAACGCAATCAGAAATGACTGATTTTTTATACAAAATAAAAACACCTGTATCTAAGTTTAATCCTTTACTTGAATTTTCTATTTTTACGTCCTGTCCTACCTCTGAAAAAAAACTTCCATCATCTTTAAAGATAATTTCTAACTTTTCAATATCTACCATAATACTACTCCCATTGAAATAATGATTCTAACTCTTTACCGCTAACTATCTTATATCTATTTTTCAGGCTGTCTTTTGATTCACAAAGCGAAATTCCACTAATATCAATTTTTATTATATTTCCTAGCCTATCTTTGTGTGCATCACAACAATATGTAAACCCACTTCTACCTTCAGAGCTACTCCTGATAAATTCGTCTACATCATCTACCAACTTAAAAACAAAATTCTCTGCCACAATATTTGAATCATTACCTGAAATACCTTTAAATTCTATTTCACTTAATAACTTAGGTAAGTAGTTCAATATAAACTGACTGTAAAAAGTATAATCAACTAACAAAAGTGGTAAAAAGTAGTCTTTGGTAAATACAGGATAATCTTTGCATATTGTTTCTGATATTAGTTTAATTGGTGAATACATAAAAGTGTCATTATAATTCACTGTTCTTTCAAAAATATCATCATCGTGATAAGTATTAACTTGTTTAGAATAGACTTTTATATCTTCTTTTATAATATTAAAAATATCAACAAGTCTGTAAATGGCTGTTATTTTTTCATTTTCTAAGTTCAATTTAGCAAGTTCTGTATCTATAAAAAAAGGTGAGCAAAAAAGTTTAGAATTAAGTTTTCTCTCATATTTTAATATATTCTCACATAACATTATAAAAACATCTTGTGGTATTGGAACGACATTCATATAATCACCATCATCCAATAATCCATATTTCAAAGACTGATAAGCAATAGCAAAAAATATAAATCTTTCACTTCCTCCTTGTTCTTTAAAATAATTCCATGCACCAAAATATTTTTTAGAACCTGTAAGCTTCTTATCGTACAGTGTTTCAATTTCCTCTGATCTATTAACCAGTTTTTGAAATGCAATAGCAGAACCTTCAAAAATATCTATTATGGATATATTTGTTTTTTTGCTGTTATAATTATAGAAATTTGTAACAATCATAGATTCCATTCTTGAGCTTTTAATTATTTCGTTAAAATAATCAATCTTATCTTTATCTAATTGTAATATTGAACTAAATATATTTTCATTGTTTAATTTTACTTTTACCCCAAGCCTAATTATTTCTGATAATAAGTGATACCTTATAATATTATGCTTTCTTGATGCTTTGTAAAAAGTATTTATACTGTTACATTTCAAAAATTGCAATAAATGAAAGTTCTCATGTGAAACAACTTCTTGTAATTCTATTAAATCTACCAGCTCAGGTATTTCTTTAATATCAAAAATAGATTTATTGGCATGATTTTTTTCAATACTAACAATAATTTCGTTTATTCTATTTAATACGTTTTCATCAATGCCAACATAAGAAATATATAAACTAACTCTATCTATCTCTCCTTCAATATCTTTTGAGTGTACTTTTAGACCTTCATCTAAATAAAAATTCTTCGTAAAAAATTTTATTCTAGCTTTCAAATCATTTTTTGCGATTTCCAAATTTTGTTGTGATAAATCAGGTTCTGGTCTGAATCTAATTACCTTTTCTTGTTCCTCTTTTATCGTTGGAATGCTATTGTGATAAAAAATTTTTGTGCCATCTTTAGAAGTTACAAGTTTTTCTTTTTTTAACTTCTCTAAAGATACATCAAGCCATTTATGATAATCTTCCAATTCCTCATTATCTCGCCAATCATTACCTGTCCCTTTACATTTTGTACACTTTCTATCTATATCTTGATAGCTACCATCAGAGTTGCATTTTCGACAAAAAATATAGTATGGCATGATGTGAATACCTTAATTACTTTAGCGTGAAAAATTATCACAAGCTGCGTTTGCAGTGACAAAAATATTTTTTAACGAACAAATCAAACCAGTAGGAGAACCATTTGGATAACTATCGTCTCTTTTTACGTTTGAGCAGCGTTCACAGTTATTCATGCGGTCGCCAGAAAATACACCATGCTTTTTTTGGTTTATATCAACCATCTCAATTGCTTTGTCAAATTCATCATCCGATGCCATATTAAGCCAGTTTTCTTCATTTTGTCCTTCATCATCGGTTATTGCCTTAACTATTGATTTTGACTCTACATCTATAATATCTGTTTTAAAAGTGTAATTTGCGTGAACAAATCCGTCGTTAGAGTCGAATTGCACGGAATCTAGTAAATAAGGCTCTATATCATACAATTCTGATAAGTCACTGGATTTCACAATACTGAAAGTATGATTAGGACTTGCTTTTAGAGACAGGTTATCATTAAGTGGAATATATCTCATTCCTTTGGAATAAAGCGCGGCAGTAGTTAGTATCTTATTTTCATTATTATCTCCATGATAATTTTCACAATATCTTTCATCTGCGAATATTTCTATATTATGAAACTTACAAAAATCTATATCACTTGGTTTAGATTCATAAAAATCACAAGTATAGCATCCTTGATTATACCTAATAATACCACCAATATCTTTTTCTTCCATTACGCTATGAATATTATCTCTGCGCCAATATTCAGTAGGATGATTAATTTTTTTTGCAATTTCCTTTACTTCTTCTCTTGCCTCTTCATCTTCATTTCCATCTTCACTGAAATTTTTAATTAAAAAATATTCACAGTAATTACTTCTTTCTACATCTCTACTTTCTTGCCTAATTTCATCATCAGTCTTTCCATTTTCTTTGTGTAATACACAACTATTATGTCCAAAATTAAATATGCACTCATAGCACACCACTATTGATTTTGGATATTCATAGCTCATTGGGTCAATATAAATTGAGCCTCCAATTTCACTATCACCTCTATATTGCTTAAAAATTTCTTCACAGTTTTTCATGTTTCGCCTTTTTTATTTTAATATTACAAAAACACAAATTTTTATATTCTCTTATCATTAGATATACTGTCACCACACTTAGCACAGGTCAACCATTCTTTAAAATTATAAGTCTTGGAATCTGGATAATAAGATGTATCTGTTACTATCCAACTATTCGCACCGCAATCACACTTAAATTTACGTTTCTCTCCTTTCGGAGAGCCACCACCACCTTTAAACATTTTAATCACCACGAATAAAATGACTATTCCAATTATCCAGCCCATAATTCACCCCTTTTTTAAAAGTTTAAACGACAAAACTCAGTATAGAGAAAATATAATAAACTTCCAGCTACTTTAAGTTTATTTCAGGTAACTCGTAAGATGGGTTTCGCTTCGCGCTTTACAAGTCACTGCGTTCTACCCATCCTACATGATTATTCCAAATGTCTCGTTCCAAAACTCCAGTTTGGAAACGAAACATTCTAATCGCCCAACTCACGCGCCTGCAAAAACGCCGCCATGTCTTCATTTTCAACCCAGCGATAAATTTCTTCTACCGCTAAGCTGAAATCCAAGGATTCAAACCACACATCATCGCCTAGAAAATAATGATTCGATACCCAACCCGAAGAGCGTCTGCATACTTCCACGTCAACAAAATCCTGCTCAATCAACACATATTCCTGCACACTCGGTAATGACGAATAAGCCACGCGCTTAATGGTTTCATCGGTGCGGCGTGTGGATTTTGACAGCACTTCAACTAATAAAATCGGTGATTCAGTGTAATAGGGATTGTCGGTTTTATCGTCACAGATCACCATCACATCAAGATAAAAAAATTGATTGCCGACTTTGACTTTTGAACTACGCCCCGTTTTTTAATTCAATCAGCGTAATTTGTGCTATGTTCTCAAAATGTTTTCTGTTCAATGTGGCAATAGGTAACGTATGCACATAAGCGGTGGCAGCAATGAAAATATCACGGAATTCGATTAATTTATTTTTTGCTTTCAATTCGCAGAAAAATAGAGCAGCACTTTCTGCAACAAGGTCATCAAACGGCAAGCATTCTATCCATTTTACTAACCTATTGACATCGGCAAGATGTTTTTCAGTTTTTGCACCGCATAGCAATTCAAACAAGGTCACTGAGGACATCGTGCAGTTATAATTTTCCTGCAAATACCATAAAGTCGTTTGGGATTTTTTGTCTTTCCGTAAAAAATCGATAAAGACAGAGGTATCTACTAAAATTCTTGAATTTGCCATGAGGTGATTGCATTATCGTTTTCGTTAATATCCCATTGTGAAACCGCTAAAAAATCCTGTTTCCACCCTGCTGATTTGGTTTTCTTGCTATTTTTAAATTGCACAAATTCAACAAATCGTAATACTTCTTCTAAATCTTCAACGGGTAATTGCTGGGTTTTTTGATAGATAGTTTGAGCTAGGTCTTGTTTTTGCATTGCCTTTTCCTCCAAATAAATAATTGTATAATGTACCAATAGTTAAGTTAAACCGTTCATGGTTCGAGGAGCTTCGGCATGAACGGCTTAATTTAACAAAAACACTCGTCCTATAGTTATCAAAATATCAAGCCATTACACCGCGTTAATCAAACCACCTCAACGCGTGCAAATTTCCGTTTGCCGACCTGATAAACATGGTTGCTGCCGACTGCTAACAGCAGTTTGGTATCGCTGACTTTTTCGCCGTCTATTTTTACCGCGCCTTGGTTAATCATGCGGATGGCTTCTGAGGTGCTGGCGGTTAAGCCTGCTTCTTTTAACAGATGGGTGATTGTGCAACCTGTCGCCTCGCCTTTAACTGTTATTTCGTCCATTTCATCGGGCATTGCACCGCGTTGGAATCGGGCTTCAAAGTTTTCTAGGGCTTTTTCGGCGGCGGCTTTATCGTGGAAACGTTCGACAATTTCTTGGGCTAACAGCACTTTGTAGTTGCGTGGATTCGCGCCCTGTTCGCATTCTTGCATCCATGTTTTTATTTCTGGCATGGGGCGGAAGCTGAGGAGTTCAAAATAACGCCACAT
Source organism: Crenothrix sp. D3 (assembly GCA_002134785.1). Lineage (GTDB taxonomy): Bacteria > Pseudomonadota > Gammaproteobacteria > Methylococcales > Methylomonadaceae > UBA4132. The sequence continues at coordinate 55,778 of MBQZ01000040.1, read as the reverse complement.
GAGTACGTCAGAAATCGACATGAGTTTGCCGAACATATCATCGGCGGCATCGGCGATACCAATATAGTTGTTCAGTGATTTGGACATTTTTTGTACGCCGTCCAAGCCCTCTAAAATCGGCATGGTGATAACGACTTGCGGTTTTTGTCCGAATACTTCTTGTAGTTGTCGCCCCATTAATAGGTTAAATTTTTGATCAGTGCCGCCTAGCTCTACGTCCGCTTTCATGGCAACAGAATCGTAGCCTTGGATTAAGGGGTATAAAAATTCATGGATGGCGATGGGTTGTCCGCTTTTGTAGCGTTTACTAAAGTCATCCCGTTCCAGCATTCGTGCCACGGTGTTTTTTGCGGCAAGTTGAATGAGTTCGGCAGATGACATGGCGTTCATCCAAGTGGAATTAAACACGACTTCGGTTTTAGCGGGATCAAGGATTTTGAAAATTTGATCTTGATAGGTTTGCGCGTTGGCTAATACGTCTTCACGCGATAGGGGCTTGCGGGTGACGTTTTTACCTGTGGGATCGCCTATCATGCCTGTAAAATCGCCGATTAAAAACAGCACGTCATGCCCTAAATCTTGAAACTGTTTTAATTTATTAATTAAAACCGTATGCCCTAAATGCAAATCAGGGGCGGTGGGATCAAAGCCCGCTTTAATGCGCAGCGGTCTATTTTCGGCTAATTTTTTGATTAATTCGTGTTCAACTAAAACTTCGTCAGTTCCTCTGAGTAACTGCGCTAATACACTTTCTTGCAAGGTCTTTCTCCAACTTTAATTTAAATAGATAGTATAAAATGACTACTGCTTTTTCTTTCTAGCTAATTTCTTTGCCGCTTTTTCAGCACGAATAACCTCTAACTCAATCAATTCTTGTTCCATCATGGCAGGTGTTTCTAAGGTAATTCTGCCTATTGTCCCCGCACGGTATTCTGCTAAGAAAATTTTCGCCGCTTTATCCATTTCCACGCGTCCACCTGAACGCAAACAGCCGCGTTGTGTGCCGATGATTTTTAATAACTCTTCTTCTTTTTCGGGTAGGGTTTCTAATTGAAAACGGGCTTTAAGCAAATCAGGATACTGGCGCAACAAAAAATCAGCGGCAAAAGACGCAATATCATCATGATCTATCGCCGTGTCTCGAATCGCGCCTGTCGTTGCTAAGCGATAACCGCTGTTACGATTTTCCACATTGCCCCACAATAAACCCGGCATATCAAATAAAATAATGCCATCGCCCAAATCAATGCGTTGCTGCATTTTAGTCACAGCGGGTTCATTACCTGTTTTTGCAATGGTTCGATTAGCAATGATATTAATTAAGGTCGATTTACCCACATTGGGAATACCCATAATCAATGCGTTAATTAACTTACCGTCTTCTGCTTTTTCAGGGAACAGCTTGTGGCACAAGTCAGTCAGTTGGCGAATTTTTTCGGGATTTTTGCTGGTAACAGCCAAGGTTTTCACGCCCTGCTCTTGCTCTAAGTACGTTTGCCAGAGTTGTGTTCTGTCGGGATCAGCTAAATCACTTTTGCTGAGAATTTTAATGGTGGGTTTGTCGCCGCGTAGCGCGGCAATCATAGGATTTTGACTGCTGAACGGAATACGCGCATCAATAACTTCAATAATTAAATCAACTTGCGGCATCAGAAGTTTAACTTCTTTGCTCGCCTTGTGCATGTGACCGGGATACCACTGAATAAGCATAATGTGTTTGATGTGAGTAAAATACGCTGTAAAACTAACAAGATAACAGAAAATCATGCAAACCATTACGCTAACAAGTAGTTTTTATGCCTATTTATCACGATTACGCTGGATTAAACGCTGGGGACTCAAGCGCAACGCCCACGAAGAAAATGTTATGGAACACAGCTGGGAAGTGTCTGTGATTGCGCACACGCTGGCATTAATAAAAAATCGTTATTACGGCGGCACAGTCGATGCCAATGCGGTGGCAACAGCGGCGTTATATCACGACATCACCGAAGTGATTACGGGCGATTTACCCACGCCAATTAAATACCACTCGCCCGAAATTAACGCCGCTTATAAACAAATCGAACAACGCGCCGAAGTTGAATTATTGACTTTATTGCCTGAAAAATTACAAGCGGATTTTCGCGCATTGATTCAGCATGACCAAATCCCCGCTGTTCATCTTGAATTGATTAAAGCCGCCGATAAAATCTCCGCCTATTTAAAATGTCAGTCGGAATTAAAAGCGGGCAATAGGGAATTTGAAACTGCCTCCGAGCAGATAGCGTTAAAAATTGCCGAATCCCAACAGCCTGAAGTGATCTTTTTTATGCAGGTGTTTGTGCCTAGCTGTAAATTAACTTTAGATGGATTAATGAAAACGTATTGACCATTTGTTAATCTCCTGCGAATTGTAGATATGAATGCGTGATAAAACTGCGTCAACCAACTAAACTAGGGCAACGTGACATTAACTTCATCGCATTCGCTTAATTCAAACCATGCCCAATTACATTTATAGATTACTGACGTGGGGTTTTTTATTGTTGGGACTGGCAGGTTCTGGTGCGGCTGGCTATTGGATGAAAGTTGAAATTGATACGCGCGAGTATCAACGTTTTATTCATTACTGCGAAGAAATCCAACAAAAAATTACTGCCCGCTTGGAGGCTCATGAGCAAATCTTATTAGGCGGGGCAGCAGGCTTTGACGCATCAGACACAGTGACACGGCAAGAATGGCATATTTATGTTGAATACTTGCACCGCAATAATCATTTCAATGGTATTCAGGGCTTAGGTTTTGCTTTATGGATTCCCGCTAAGCAGTTAGCCACACATCAAGCCCAAATTCGTGCCGAAGGGTTTCCAAATTATAAAATACGCCCTGAAGGTAAACGCGAGGCTTATACCTCGATTATTTTTTTAGAACCATTCACCGAGCGCAATTTACACGCATTTGGTTATGATATGTACGCTGAGCCTGTACGCCAAGCGGCAATGGCGCGAGCGCGTGATGAAAATATCGTCACATTATCGGGGAAAGTGAGCTTAATACAAGAAACTGATAAAAATGTACAAGCAGGGACATTGATGTACGCCCCTGTCTATCAAAAAAACAAACCCATAGACACCGTAGAGCAACGCCGCGCCGCGTTGTTTGGATGGGTGTATAGCCCCTTTCGTATGACGGATTTGCTCAACAACATCTTGGCAGCAGAACCAGACACTGCAATCCCTCATGTATATTTACACGTTTATGACGGTCGTAATACACAAACAGAACATTTACTGTACGACAACCATCCCAATCCCCCTTCATCTGATGACAGCCATCATTCAGTCGTTGAACTAAGTAACAGTTTTGACGACACGGTTTGGACATTGCAGTTCGAACAAAGGCTAAACGTTGATAATTTATATTATCTCAATGCTTGGCTGGTGTTTGGCTTAGGTGTGTTAATCAGCCTGTTAGGATGCTTATTATTAACGTCTAATCTCAATACGCGGGCGAATGCCGTTAAGATTGCCAATCAATTGACTAGAGAATTGCAAGAAAGTGAACAACGCTTTCGTTTACTCGCTGATTCTGCACCTGTCCTGATCTGGTTATCGGATCTGGATAAACTATATTATCAGTTCAATAAAGTCTGGCTAGATTTTACGGGACGTACCTTAGCGCAAGAGCTTGGTAATGGTTGGTTAGATGGCGTATATATCGACGACCTGCAACACTGCGTCGCTATTTACAGCCGCTCATTTGATGCGCGTTTGCCATTCAAAATGGAATATCGCCTACGTCGTTATGATGGCGAATACTGCTGGTTACTGGATACAGGTGAACCGCGTTTTGCGGAAGACGGTACTTTTTTAGGTTATATCGGTTCTTGTGTCGATATTGATGAGCGTAAACAAATAGAAAACGCGCTGGCTGCCAGTGAAGAACGCTTTAAAACTTTGTTTACTCATGCTCCCGTAGGCATCGCGGTCATTGATTCACTGACAGGGTATATTTACAACGCCAATGCGAAATATGCCGCTATTGTGGGTTTAACGATGGATGAATTACAACATATTGACTGGATAAAAATCACCCATCCCGATGATGTGCAAGCTAGTTTGAATAATTTGGCATTAATGAATGCGGGTAAAACTAACGGTTTTGTCATAGAAAAACGCTATATTCACGCCAATGGCTCAATCGTTTGGGTTAATTTAACCGTTGCTAAACTGAATCTATGTGAACAGGGCAACCCTTGTCATAATTCTATTGTTGAAGATATTACCGAGCGTAAACAAGCAGAACTAAAAATAGCAAACTCCCTGTCGTTGTTATCCGCGACATTGGAATCCTCCAGTGATGCTATTTTGGTCGTTGACCTCAACAAAAATTGGGTGTTATACAATCAAAAGTTTATTGATTTTTGGTATATTGAAAATGACATTACCACCCACAACTATGATACTTCCGTTTCACATTATGAGCTGAATCAATTAGAAAATGCCGATAGCTTTTTGCATTTTTTACATGAAGTGCAAGCACTATCTGACACCACAGAAGACAGTTCTTTTGATATTATTAACTTTAAAGAGGGGAAAATTGTTGAGCGATATTCCATTCCGCAACGTATTAATAACGACATTGTTGGCAGAGTGTGGAGTTTTCGCGACATCACCCAGCGGACGCGAGCTGAACAGGCATTACAAAAAGAGAGCGAGAAGAATCTCGCTCTGTTACGCAATGCCAGTGACGGCGTTCACATCCTAGACGTTGATGGCAATCTTATAGAACTCAGTGATTCATTTTGTCACAGGTTGGGTTATAACCGTGACGAAATGCTGGGTATGAATGTTATGCAATGGGATGTTTATTTGTATCCCAGTGACTGTATTAAAGCTACTAAGAAACTATTTAAAAACCCTGCTAGCACTTTATTCGAGACTAGCTATCGCTGTAAAGATGGCACTATTATTGATGTTGAGGTCAATAGTATTGTACTTGAGCTAGACAGTAAGCCAGTGTTATTTAATTCGTCACGCGACATTACCGAGCGTAAACAAATCGAAGAACAACTTGCCGTTGAACGCGCTCGTCTGGCAGAAGTTATTAAAGCGACCAACGTAGGAACGTGGGAATGGAATGTGCAAACAGGTGCAACCCATTTTAATGAACGCTGGGCGGCTTTGCTAGGCTATACATTGGCAGACATTGCACCGACGAGCATTAACACTTGGTTAAAGCTCGTCCATCCCAATGACTTAAAACGAAGTAATGCGTTGTTGGAACAACATTTTAATGGTCAGACGGATTACTATGTCTGTGAAAGTCGTATGAAGCATAAACAGGGGCATTGGGTATGGATATTAGATCAAGGCTGTGTTTCATCGTGGACAAGTGAGGGTAAGCCTTTATTAATGAGCGGCACCCATCAGGACATTACTGAACGCAAAAAAATGGAAAATGAACTGCGGAAAAATCGTGATGAGCTATTGGGTTATTTTCAACAACCGTTTATTGGTATGGTCACCGTAAGTCACGATCAACTCACGCTGAATGTTAATCAACGATTTTGTGACATGATCGGTTATACCGCCAATGAAATACAGAGTATTAATTGGGAGAAATTCACGCATCCTGATGACCTTGCACCTGAGCAAGTCTATTTTGAACAAGCCATACGCGGGTGTTGTAACGCGTATCAAATGGAAAAACGCTATATTCATAAAGACGGGCATTTTGTTTGCGTTGATTTGGCGGTTCAGTGCATCCGTAAACGAGACGGTAGCCTAGACTATTTTATCGGTATGATGCTGGACATCACCGAACGTAAAGCCGCCGAAGAGGAAATTAAACAATTAGCCTTTTACGACCCGCTCACAGGCTTACCCAATCGGCGTAAATTATTGGATAGATTAGAGTCTGCCATCGCGCTTAATCATCGAGCAAATACAAAATTCGCCGTATTCATGATGGATTTGGATAAATTCAAAGCGGTGAATGATCGTTTAGGTCATGCCGCTGGTGATGAATTACTCAAACAAGTGGCGGCAAGAGTCACAACTTGTTTACGCAAAAGTGACATGGTCGCACGCTTAGGCGGTGATGAATTTGTCCTCGTGCTAGAAAACCTGAAAATTCCCGAAGCGGCTGACATAGTTGCTTTAAAAGTGATAGCTGATTTAGCCCTACCCTTTCAATTATCTGAAACTGACAGCGCCCAAATAGGCGCGAGCATTGGCATTAGTTTTTATCCTCAACATGGTAGCACCCCTGAAAGCCTCATGGATCATGCTGACACCGCGCTTTATCAAGCAAAAGACAACGGACGAGGCTGTTTTGCCTATTTTTCTGAAAGTGAGTAATAGACAATTTGAACGCCAAGCGGATTGTTATTAATTGCGTTCATCGTCAGTAACGTTGCTTGTACTTGCTACAATTGCTAAACCTCGCAACACTAAATCGACATTAATCAGCGGCGTAACGCTTAAATGCGGTGCGATTAATGCCGCATCGCCACCTGTTAAAATTAATGACATTGGCTTAATTTGTTTGGCTAATACCTGTTCAATCAAGCCAACTGCTGCTAATAACGTACCGCTATAAATCGCCGCTTCGGTGAATTTAGCAGGCTCTAATGAATGCTGGCTGGTATTAAACGGCAGGGCATTCGTGCCGTGTGCTAACGATTTTTTCATCAAAGTAATGCCCGCGCTAATAAAGCCGCCTAAATGCTGACCATCGGTATTCAGTAAATCCACGGTAATCGCCGTGCCACAATCGACAATACACGCAGGCAGTGCATAACTGTGTCGTGCCGCAACGAGAGCGAGCCACCGATCTACGCCTAATTTTTCGGGTGGCGTATAAGCGTTAGTGATACCAAAGGTGTGCGTTTGTGAATGCACACGGCTAATTTTAATGTCAGGCCACAAAGTAACGGCAACCTCAATGACCAACTCCAGCGATTGATTAGTGGTTACGCAGCTAATAAGCAGTTGTTTGGGTGGCGTGATGTGTTGCCACGCGTTCAACAATAATGCTTGATTAAGCTGCGTATTTAGCAACGGTTGCCCTGTCATAAAATCCCCATTTTCAAGCACTGCCCATTTCAGCCGTGTGTTGCCCATATCCACTAATAAACTCATGCGCTTGCACCACTAAAACTGACTTCACCTGAGGCAAAGGCTTGCACCGTGCCATCGTTGCGTTTCAGCAATAACAGCCCATCATCATTTACACCTTCCACAATGCCTTCAATGGTTTTCTGACCAACAAATAACAGCGCGGGCTGACCTTTTAAGCAATCATAACGCCGCCATTCATCGAGATAAGCACTCAGTCCGCGCTCTTCAAAATCGGCAATCATGGGTAACAAATGATTTAATAGATCACCTGCCAGCGCATTTCTTAACGGACGTTGCCCTGTGATTTTTGTTATATCCGTCCACGCTTGTGCAATGTTTTGTGCCTTGTTTTCGGGTAAAAATAAGTTCAAGCCGATGCCAATCACCACATTACAACCGCCATCCACTTCACCTGACACCTCAATTAAAATGCCGCCCAATTTTCTTCCCTGACTCATAATGTCATTAGGCCATTTTAAGCCGACATCATACAATTGCTGTTCGCGTAATGCCCGAATGACCGCAACCCCGACCGCTAAACTCAAGCCTGCAATTGCAGCATAACCGCCTTGTGGAAACTGCCACGCAATGGATAAATAAATATTACTGCCAAACGGCGACACCCATTCGCGCCCACGTCTGCCTTTGCCTGCGGTTTGTTGTTCAGCAAAGCACACCAATCCAGATGCGGCACTGTGTCGGGTTTTCTCCATTAAATAACGGTTAGTTGAATCAATTTGATCGTGAATTTCTAACTGGCTGATTAATGTTTTGCTACGTTCATTCAGCACCATTTCGATTTCTTCCTGTACTAATAATTCCACTGATTTATCCAGCCGATAACCTTTACCGCTCACTGCCGCAATGCTTAAACCCAACACTTCACTCAAATGATTGATATGGTTACACACAGCGGCACGGCTAATACCCATTATTTCAGCTAATACAGTACCCGAATGAAATTCACCATCGGCTAACAGAGTGAGGATTTTTTTTTGTTTATCGGTAAGTAGCAAAGGGTTGTTCCTATTATTCAACAGAGTCAAAATTAACTTTAATGAATAAGTCTACCGTGTAGTGCCGTTTTATTCATCCTAGTATCGGTTAGAATGACAAATTTTTAGCGGCAGAATAATCTATCATGCAAAAAAACGTATTAATAACAGGGGCGGCAAAGCGGATTGGTGCGGCGTGTGCAAGGTTGTTGCATAGTGAGGGGTGTAATATTTTTTTGCATTATCGCGCTTCGAAAGCGGAGGCGTTAGCGTTGTGTGTTGAGTTAAATGCACTTCGTCCCGATTCGGCACGCAGTTATGCGGCGGATTTGCAGAAGATGTCGGAATTAAAAGCACTGGCTCAGGAAGCACAACGGGCGTGGGGTGGAATAGATGTGTTGGTGAATAATGCGTCGGCTTTTTATGCTACGCCTGTGCTGGACACCACGGAAGCGCAGTGGGATGAATTGGTGGGCAGTAATTTGAAAGCCCCATTTTTTCTGTCAACCGCGTTGGCAGAGACGTTGACTGAGCGGCGCGGGTGTATTGTCAATATCATTGATATTCACGCCGAACGCGGCTTAAAAAATTATGTGGCGTACAGTATTTCTAAAGCAGGTTTAGCGGCAATGACGAAGATGTTAGCCAAAGAATTTGGCGCGGCGATTCGAGTAAATGGGGTGTCACCAGGTGCAATTCTCTGGCCTGATAATGAGTTATCCGAGTCAGAAAAAGCAGAGATTTTGCAACGTGTCGCACTAGGCCGTAATGGCGAACCGCTTGATATTGCCAAAACGGTGTTATTTTTAATCAGGGATGCTGAGTATATGACGGGGCAAATTTTAACAGTGGATGGTGGGCGCACGTTGTTTTGTTGAGCGTATAGAGACGTTGCATTGCAACGTCTTTGTAGGGGCAATCCCTTGTGGTTGCCCTGATAACGACCTGTTATTAAGGGCTGGCACAAGGCGCAGCCCCTACTTTATATTTTATGTTGTTTAAGATTGGTTTTATCAAACTTTTCCCAAAGCTCACCATAACTCACGCCGCTGACAGGATGAGTCGCAGCGGGCGCAATTTCTGCGAGCGGTTCAAGGACAAAGGCATATTTTTCAATTTCATCACGCGGTATTTGTAAGCGTCCGTCGCTGATAATTAAATCACCGTACAGGATTAAATCTAAATCCAGCGTTCGTGCAGAGAATTTTTGACTGTCGCGGGTGCGTCCATTATCTAATTCAATTTGCCGCAGTTGTTTGGCAACGGCTTTAACGTCTAAGTCAGAGTCAAAACCGACAATCAGGTTATGAAAAGCATCACCCGAAAAACCCACCGCATCCGATTCATAAATACTGGATACGGTCAACACGCCAAACTGCTGTTCCAATGCCCGTAAACTGGCAGTGATATGCAACTCTTTGTCGATGTTGCTGCCGATGCTGATATAGCCACGCATGAGTTATTTTTCGCCTCGTTCAATAATAATACCGACATCACTAGCGCCACGAATCGCCCCTTTTTTGTTGAGCTTAATTCTCACCCACGGCACATTAAATTCATGACGCAAAATATCCGCAATTTCTGAGATGAGGCGTTCCACCAGTAAACATTGACTGTCTTCGACAAAGGAAATAATGCGTTTGGAGACGGTTTTATAATCTAAAGCGTACTGTATATCGTCGGTTTCAGCGGCTTGTTGAATATTGTGTGCCATTTCAATATCGAGAACGACGGTTTGTTTGGTTTTACGCTCCCAATCGTAGATGCCGATGATTGTTTCAATCTCAAGCCCGCCTAAAAAAATGATGTCCATAGTGTTTTCCAGTTTATGATGTGCAAATTTTAAATCCGCTAAGTATCAAGGAAACCCCCTTGGCTTACAAGTTCTTAATAATGGAAGGTACTCAAATGATGGCATGGCTGTTTATTCCAGCGGCTTATTTAATAGGCTCAATTTCCTGCGCGATTATCGTGTGTCGCTTGATGGGGTTGCCAGACCCGCGTGAACAAGGTTCGGGAAACCCAGGTGCGACTAATGTGATGCGTTTTGGTGGTAAAAAAGCGGCAATTATTACCTTGCTGGGTGATTTATTGAAAGGATTAATCCCTGTGTACGCAGCGAAGTTATTGAATATTCCCATAGAATTATTAGCAGCAACAGGTTTGGCTGCATTTATGGGGCATCTTTACCCTGTGTTTTTTAAGTTTAAAGGTGGCAAAGGGGTGGCGACTTCTATCGGGGTATTACTGGGATTTTCTTGGTTGCTGGGTTTTGCGTTTATCGGTACTTGGTTAGCAGCTTATAAGCTGGGAAAAATTTCTTCGCTGTCAGCACTCGTGGCTTCGATATTGTCACCGATTTATGCGTGGTTTATTGTCGGTGATGTGACGCTGATGGGCGCGTCTTTGCTGATGACGGTGTTACTGGTATGGCGGCATAAAAGCAATATTCAAAAGCTGTTAGCGGGTGATGAGAACTGATAATAAAACGGAGTACAAGCCGATGGTTTGTACTCCGCGTTAAAGCCATTCAAAAACATAGCTTACTGAGCGTAAGCTATAACATTACCATTTATTTATGGTGACGATGATGTTTTGAATGGTGAGAGCCACCTAAAGAGGGAGTACCATAAGTCTTTCTCAACTCTTGAGTTGAAATAGCCGTGTGTTGGCATCCACCATTCAATTCCAGATCAACTCTACGGTTGTGAGGACTTCTTGGATCAGCTTGTTCTGGGCAGTTCCAGCTGTAGCCTTTAGGTGCTAACAGTTGTTTTTCAATGCCAGGGTAGGTAGTAGTCAAGTAGTTATAAACTGTTTCCGCACGACCTTGACCTAAGGCAATGTTACGCGCTTCTTTACCTGTGTAATTGGTATGACCTTGCACTTCATATTGAGTGTCAGGGGTTGCTGCAATTGCTTTCACTTGGCTTTCTAAGTGTTGTTTAACAGTCTCAGGATTGCTGTGATGTCCATTTACATGGGATTTAGCAAGCGTAGAATGCTCTAACGTGTATTCATCGTTATCAAATTCTATGTCAACATGAAGCACAGCGGTAGGAATGAGAGCAGGTGCGCCTGGTTGTAAGAAAATAGTTTTTACAAAAAGCCCCAGTCTTTCAGGCGTAGAAATACTTTCAGCAGAAACCGCAAATCCACAACCTGCAATGCTAGACAGTTGATTCAATACTGCTAAACCAGACGTTTCTTCTGGGTTGCCTGTCCAAACACCGTACACGCACAGTCTGTCGCCATATTGTGCTTTCATGGCTGCCATTTCTTTAGTGCCGTAAGAATCTAAATCATGACCATCGCTCATGACTAACACAGCGATTTTGCCAGCAGATGCAGCTAAATCAGCAGTTGAGCCAACGATACCATCATCTAATGGTGAACCACCGCTAGAACATTCTAGTGCATCAATACCTGCACTGAAAGCCGCTTTAGAATAAGCAGTCGGTTCTTGATTTAATTTAGTAAAGCCATTGTCTAAACAAGGGCCAAAGCCAAAGCTACGAACGCTTTCAGTCAATGGGTTTGGTAAATTAGGAATAGTTTGGTTAATACGACTTAATATTTCTTTTTCTACCGAAAATTTTGTTGGATTAGGTTGTGCAGCATAACCTACGCCAAGATAATCGTCGGACATTGATGATGATGAATCATTAATAATGAAGAAATTATCCACTTTTTGCGTATAACCAGCAGCCAGTAATGGATTTAAGTCTGTCGCTTGAAAAGGTTCATAAACGGAAGTCGGGGTTGAAGCACAGCCCGACATGAGTGTTGCTGCAATCGCAGCAACCGTAAACAGTTTTTTTTGCATAAGAAAATCTCCTGTGTGGGTGGGTTGATCAAGATAAGGCAATCTATAGACTTGCAATATCAATGAATCAACCCAGATTTTAACATTATCAGTCAATTTATCTCAACGAATAAAGGGGTATAAGTAAAAATATCAGTTGTTTATTCACTACTTTGTTGTAGTAATGTGACATTATGTTGATTAGCAAATCACTAAAAATTTACGGCTACTTTATCAACACCCCATGTTGACGGCTAATAACCTAACCCTATTCAACTGAAAAATCACGCATCATGCCCATATCTTCGTGTTCGAGATTATGACAGTGGTACATAAACAAGCCTTTAAAATCTTGAAATGGTTTGATAATGCGGATGGTTTCATTGGGCATCACTAATACAGTGTCTTTCAAGCCGCTGTTAATGAAGCCTTCGCTCACGGTTGCATAGTCATCTTCTGTGCCTGCGCTAACACTACGGCTAAGCACTTGAAACTGTTGACCGTGTAAATGAATCGGATGCGCCATCGCCATCATCATACCTCCGCCACCCATACCCCCCATCATTCCCATACCGCCACCTCTGTGACCCATGCCCATACCACCTCTCATGCCACCCATACCACCGCTTTGATGGTCTTCGCTGCTATCTTGTGCTGCCATGCCATGACCGCCGTGTGCATGAAAAATTTCCATCAGTTGAATGGTATCCACCTTAATGCGCTCAAAATCTTGTAAATCATCGTATTGATACGGGCGACCATTGAGCAACATTGCCATGTGATTTTCAGAAATGGCGATAGGAATGGGTTTGTTGGGATTAGCGGTATCACTGACTTTATACCAGTTAATTTTAGAAAGTTGGCTAGGCAAACTGTGGCTTTCACTGACTTTGCGGGTGACGTTGACGGTGAAAATAGGGTATTCACTACCGACCGCTAAACTGCCGCCGTGGTGCATCATACCCATTTTGGGCAACACGCCTGAAAACGCCGCGCTACGCATGACTAACTGTGAACCTTCGGCGCGTCCGCTAAAATCTGCCCACACATCTAAGCGTTCACCCGGTGCAAGCATCACATAAGGTTTAATTTCAGGTTTTTCTAATAAACCACCATCGACACCGATGACAGTAATGGGCGTGCCATCATCCCACGCCAGTTTATAAATGCGCGCAGTAGAACCGTTCAACACCCGCAAGCGATAGGCACGACTGGCAACATCCAATTGAAAATCAGCATGGCCATTCACCAGTACGCGGTCGCCATAAAAACCCATCATGCGGTCACGCATATGTCCTGCATACACCAATTGATTGTCAGCATCAAAACGGCGGTCTTGAATGACGATGGGGATTTCGTATTCGCCTGAGGGCAGTTCTAACGCCGCTTCTTCGTCATCATTGACAATAATTGTCCCTGCTAAGCCGTGATACACCTGTCGTGCAGTGAGTTCATGCGGATGTGGATGGTAGATATTCATACCCGCGCGGTTCAGCACTTCAAATTCATACACCAAGGTTTCATTAGGTTCAATGGTGTATTGTGGATGCCCGTCCATATTGGCAGGAACGTGTAGCCCGTGCCAATGCGTGACGGTGGGTTGAATGAGTTCATTATGTAAATGAATACGGACTTTTTGCCCTTTTTTTAAGCGGATAATCGGGCCTAAATACGAACCCGCAATATCGGTAAGCGTTTCTTTAGGGCCTTGCAGTAAACGCGCAGAATACTTTTGTACCCACGTTTTTTTGCCTTGTAAAATTGACACCCAGTCGGGTTTACAAAACAGTTCAAATTCAACATCGGGCTTGAAGTTAGGCGAGGCTTTATTAGGAGTTATTTTTGGCATTCCGTGCATTCCTTCCATCGCTTGCAATACACGCGGTAGACCTGCAAAAGCCAATAAGCCCAGACTGGATTGGGCTAAAAAACGACGACGGGAATAATGCGTAGACATACTATCTCCTCAGACGGAATCGTCTTGATTAATTGTTCCAGAATGAAACAAGATAGTGAGAGTGTATGTTAGAAAAAGCTAATACTCAAGCGAATTTCATTACTTTTTTCCTATAGTTTTTACTGCTTATAATTCGGAATCCAAGGTATGACTTGGATTGATTTACACGCTCCAAAACGTGTTTTTGATGCCTAAACCTACTATCTATAATTTTTACTGTAGCGGCTGAAATAATGCAGTCAAATCATCCGCCGTCAATTTTAGGTCTTGTTCTTTTCCTTCATCACCATAGATACTGTCAGCTAAAGCACGTTTGCGTTCCTGCATGGCAAGAATTTTTTCTTCAACGGTATTTTCGGTGATGAGTTTATAAACGAATACGGGTTTGTCTTGCCCGATACGGTGAGCGCGGTCAGCGGCTTGGCTTTCGGCGGCTGGATTCCACCACGGATCATAAATAATCACAGTATCCGCTTCGGTGAGATTTAAACCGACACCGCCTGCTTTTAGACTGATTAAAAACACGTTGACCGCGCCACTTTTAAAATGTTCGATGGCTTCATCGCGTTTTTTAGTTTGCCCTGTGAGTTTGCTATAACCGATGTTGCGGACGATTAATTCATCTTCAATAAGCGCGATCATGCGGGTGAATTGGGAAAATACTAAAATACGCCGCCCTTCTTCTAACTGCTCAGGTAGGATGTCCATGAGTAAATCCAGCTTGGCAGATTCAGTGATTTTCTGCGCTTCTTTGAGCGATAAAGTGCGCGGATCACAGCAGGTTTGGCGCAATTTTAACAGCGCGTCGAGGATGGTGATGTGACTGCGTGCCAAGCCTTTTTCAGCAATGGCATCGCGGACTTTTTTCTCCATTGTTAAGCGAATACTTTCGTATAACACTGCTTGTTTGGGGTGTAGTGGTACGGTGCGAATAATTTCAGTTTTAGCGGGTAATTCAGTGGCAACTGCTTGTTTGGTGCGGCGGAGCATGAACGGCGCGAGGCGGCGTGATAGCTGTTGTTTGCGCTCATTGTCTCCTAAGGTTTCAATCGGCGTGCGGTAGTGTTTTTTGAAGTGCGCACTATTACCTAAGAAGTGCGGCATTAAAAAATCAAATTGCGTCCACAGTTCGCCCAAGTGATTTTCCATAGGCGTACCTGTCAAACATAAACGGTGGTTAGTTTTGATTTTACGCACCAGTTGCGCGGCAATTGCGGTGGGGTTTTTAACGGTTTGCGCTTCATCCAGTACCAAATAATGATAGTGATGTTTGAGTAATACCTCTTCGTCTCTGGGGAGTAGCGGATAAGTGGTCAACACTAAGTCGTAGTCGTTGATTTTATCGAAGTGCTGTTTGCGTTCTGTGCCTTGTAAAATCAAAACACTCAGGTCAGGGGTAAAGCGTTCGGCTTCACGCCGCCAGTTGCTCATTAAGCTGGTAGGGGCAATGATTAAGCACGGTTCGGTCATGCGTCCTGCTTGTTTTTCGACTAATAAATGCGCGAGAGTCTGCACGGTTTTCCCTAAGCCCATATCATCGGCGAGAATGCCTGCAAATTTATATTCGCGTAAAAATTGTAGCCAGTTCAAGCCTTGTTGTTGATAAGGACGCAGTTCAGCTTGAAAGTTGTCGGGTAAGGCAACAGCTTCAATACCGTCGAAGTTTTTTAATTTTCGCGCCATGTCACGCAATTCTTGACCGCCTGTAAGTGAAAATAGCCCGTAACTGTGGCTGTCTAAATCAGCGAGACTGGCGACATTAAAACGCGATAACTTGAGTGTGCCGTCGTTACCTAGCAAACTGGCGTTAAATAATTCCATCAATATGGCCAGTATGGGTTTGAGTTGTTCACTCGGCACACTCAGGTATTGATGATTACCTAACGGTAGGTTCAGAATGTCGGGTAACGAATCGAGCGAATAGTTTTCCAGCACGGGCATAATTAACGGCAGTAACGGGTAAGGCTGTCCGTTAATATCAACGGTGAAGCTCATTTCAAACCAGTCATTTTGGCTACTGCTAATGTCAGCATCCCAGCTTTGTGCAGATTGAAAAGCCAGCTTGAAACTGTCATCAATGTCGATAATCCAGTCGTGTTGCTCTAAGTCTGGCAGTGCGTTTTGTAGGAAATGCCCCCAATGTGCCGCACTCTCTAAGGCATTGGTTGCATTGCTGGTCAATAGCAGAGCTTGCTCGTCTGGGGTATCAACAGTCAGCGTGTGAAATCCCCAGTCGTTTAACTGATTGATGGCATTTTTTTCAGCGTTACTATCGCGCTGAATACGGAATAGCCCTTGTTTGGTATCTATGACGCTGTGTGTTTCAGTGGTTTTTGCCGACAGTTCCCACTGCCCATAATTAAAACTCACTGCCATCAAATGCAGGTAATCGGTATTTATTTGCTGACCGAATAATCTCAACTTAGGCGTTGGTAGGATATTATTCAGTTCAGTAACCGCAATTGCTTTCGGTGCAGGCAGCGGGTGGGTGGCGTGTTCAACGGTGAGTCGTCTACTGAATTCATCGGCATGAACTCTAGGAATACGCGGGGCTGATAGGTATTTTTTTAACTGCTCGGCTGTTAAATTAGGCGCGTTAAACGCACCAATAACCCCTGTGTGGGTATCCAAATACTGAGGTGGTTCGGTGAGCATCAACAGCGCGGTAGGTTCGATGGCAAGTGACAACTGGTAATCACCCATGCTGGATTGTTGCCAATTAAAACGCAAGTCTCGATTTTCTCCTCGTTGTAACGCAGGGCGGGTGCCGTCTTGCCAAAACAATCGACCTGTTTGTAATAATTTTTCTAAGGTAATAAAACCGATAGCTCCCGCGAGGGTAGGTTCTCTGCCTATATAATTTGTGTCTAATGCAGACAATAATTTCAAAACATCATCGTCTGAAGGCTGAAGATAATTAGCACCAGAGTAAGCATAACGCACTGTGTGTAAGGGTAGCTTTCGACCCTTACTTAAACCACCTGCTTTTTTTTCTTTGGTGAGTAATAGCTCAACAGTAAATTCGTGTGCAGTTTTGCTGGGATTAAGGAGATAGGCAATAAAATTTTCATGACTATCGTGTTGTGGTGGTTGCTCGTCCAGCGTATTCAGCCAATCTAAACAGCCAGTATCTGGCACGGTACTTTGTTGGGAATATTGGTACATAAGACAGGCAGCGACAACGTGCTTGCAGTTATAGCCAACAGGACACGAGCAGTTGCCCGAAATAGCGGCAGAACGCTGATCGGCACGCCAAGTAATACGAATGTTTTGCTTATAGGGAATAACATCATTGCCTTTAACCGTCGCGCTCAGTTGGACAAAAAGCACCCCTTTATTGACAATACTGAGATTAAGCACGCGTCCTCTTGAGTAGTATTCTACGCCGCGTTCATAAGTGCTGGTAGTACATCCGAACTGTATATCGGAGCGCGATAGTTTTTTTGGTGTATTCATTTAGGGGCAGTATTTAGCAACAAAATAGGGCAAACATTGTATAACAATGGCGGGGAGGTAAGCTATTTTACTAGGTAGGCAAAGGCTGGTACGACTTGTCTGAAAAAATGATTAAAACAAATCGGTGTTTGTCAGTGAGTATTAATAAATTATGTCCGCGCCAGAAGAGAGCTAAAAAAAAATAATTCTTTATTTTCATAAGGTTAACTAATTACCCCTGTCATTATTGACAATAAATAAAACCACGGGCTAAAAACGTAGTCGAAATTATTTAACAGTTTTTTATTTATAGTTTTGACACGACACCATGTCTCATGATAAAAATTGCGCCGTTGTTTAAAAATAATTCAACAACCAGCTCGTAAATTTTTTTGAGTTGCTCTCTTTTAGGAGAGGGAAAACATACACATAAATATAATATTAGAGGATTTTAAAATGGCTGAAGTAGAAGAAAAAGACAATATGTGGTTGATCGTTGGTCTTTGTATCGCCGCGATGATTGTTTTAGTTGTTATGTTAAAAGCTGACGAAACTAAGCATTTACAAAGTGGTGCAGTAGCTGAATCACAAAAAGAAGTGTTCACAAAAATTGAAAAAAGACACACTAGCAACAACGCGTCTTCTGAGCAAATCTCAGGCAAATAAATAAAATATTACCCCTCGTTGTGCGGTGACGCTAACGGGGGGTTTTTTATGTCTAAAATTTAGTGTCAGTTTGACCTAAACCTCCTTCTTTGCTTGCTTTTCTAACGCCTGTATTTTTTCTTCTAGTTGTTTTACCGTTTTCAATAAATCAGGCAGTTTGCTAATGGCGACTTGTTCTTTATAAGCAACGCGCTTTTCTTTTGCGGGGCTACCAAATACTTGTGTGCCTGCTGCTACATCACCTGCCACGCCCGCCCGCGCCATAATCACCGCGCCTTGTCCAATGTTGACATGATCTGCTATCCCTGAGCTACCTGCCAAAATAGCGTAATCGCCAATGGTACACGAACCTGACACGCCTGTTAAACCACACATAATGACATTTTTACCGACTTGATTATTGTGACCAATTTGTACCAAATTATCTATTTTGCTACCTGAGCCAATCGTAGTGCTACCTAACGAGCCACGGTCTATACAGGTATTGGCACCAATCTCGACATTATCAGCAATGGTTACATTACCGACTTGCGGCACTTTCACATGGACATGGTTTCTGAATTTATAGCCAAAACCATCCGCGCCGATAATCGCACCCGAATGGATAATCACGTTATCGCCCATAACAACGTCATCATAAATAACCGCGTAGGGATAAACGCGGCAGTTAGCCCCTATTTTTACATTATTTCCGATGTAAGCACCTGCCAATACCACACTACCCTCACCGATACTGACATTATCACCAATGACGGCAAACGCACCAATGTAAACGTTATTACTTACGCTGACATTTGCGCCTAGTATTGCTTGTGGTGCAATGTGTTGGTTGTATGTTTTAGCAGGATGTAATAAGCCAACAGCCGCAATGAACGCCATTTCAGGATCGCTGCATCGTAATAATGCGAGTTGTTCGGGTACATTATCAACAGCAAAATCATGGGCTATAAAGCAGGCAGTAGCCTTTGATTCCTTGAGATAGCGACTATATTTGCTGTTAGTCAACTGGGTGACTTGCCCTGTTTGTGCTGCCGTAATATCGGCGGCAGAATCAATGACGATTGACGGATTACCGTCTTCAATGTGAGCATCACAAAAATCAGCAAGTTGTTTTAATGTAATTGGCATAAGGGTCTCTGCGGTATGTTGTGTGAATCGATAGTGTATCAAACCTATTTCACTATCTAGCTGGATTTTTAGTGTTGTTTAGTGATTAACACTCACATAAGATTTGAATGTTAGCCTGTTTCTTTACTGACAAAGAACGATAATTGCCCTAAATTCCTTCAATCGTCTACAATCGCACCATGCAAACAAATAGCGAACCAACCAAAACACTTTTCAGTGAGTTTTCCGCGCCTGAGCGGCAACAGATAACGCAAGCGTTGGCGATTGCTGCACTGATTCCTGAAGATGTGCATTATCATCGTCCGCAAAGCGTCGATGTGGCGGCGATATTGATGGATTTCAATGTTGATTTAACGACGATATTGGCAGCGATTTTAAGTGATCCCCGTCTAGAAACTTTAACAACGCTCGCTGAGATTAAAAAACAGTTTGGTGACACCGTTGCGGCATTGGTTAAAGATGTCAACTGGTTGAATAAACTCACGGTTTATTCGCCCGAAATGACTGATAAACCACATCAAGCAGAAACCTTGCGGCGGATGTTACTGTCCATGACACAGGATGTCCGTGCGGTACTTATTAAATTAGCCTATCGCATTCAATTATTACGACAACTACCCCAAGTATCCTATGAGGAAAGGCGTTTCATCTCGCAAGAAACCCTCGATATTTATGCGCCGATTGCTAATCGTTTAGGCATCCACCAGTTTAAATGGGAACTGGAAGACATGGCATTTCGCTATTTAGAGCCAGCCACTTATCGTCAAATTGCCAAATCCCTTGCTACTAATCGAATTCAGCGTGAAAACTGTGTTACCCGTTTTATTAACTTACTACAAAGCACCTTAGCCGAAGAAGGCATTAGCTGTGAATGTTATGGTCGCCCTAAACATATTTACAGTATCTGGAAAAAAATGCAGCGGAAACAACTGCCGATAGACGAATTGTATGATTTGTTAGCGGTACGCGTTATCGTCGATAATCTAAGCCATTGTTATACCGCCTTAGGTATTGTCCATAACTTATGGCACACCATTCCTAAAGAATTTGATGATTACATTGCTAACCCCAAAGAAAACGGCTATCAATCTTTGCACACTGTCATACTTGATGCAGAAAACAATCGTATTGAAGTGCAGATACGCACTCAGGATATGCACGATTATGCTGAACTGGGTGTTGCCGCGCATTGGTCTTATAAAGAAGGCGGCAAACAAACTGCTGTCATGGAAAAAAGCGTTGCGACACTTCGAAAATTGCTGGAAGAAAAACACAGTACCGATGAATTAGGTGATAATTTTCGCAGTGAATTATTTAGCGATAGAGTCTATGTATTAACACCCACGGGCAAACTCATCGACTTGGTCAAAGGCGCGACTCCGCTGGATTTTGCTTATGCTATTCATACCGAAGTAGGGCATCGTTGCCGTGGTGCAAAAATTAACGGGCGTATCGTACCGTTGACTTACACATTAAAATCTGGCGAGCAAGTCGAAATTTTAACTGCCAAAGAAGGCGCACCAAATCACAATTGGATAGACCCTAATCTGGGGTATTTAAAATCAAGCCGCGCTATTAGCCGCGTTAAAAGTTGGTTTGGTAATCAGCAACAAGCGGAAAAAATCGCCCTAGGCAAAGCTATCTTAGACAAAGAATGTCACCGCTTAGGCATTAAAAATCCTATAGAGACTGACGTGCTGAAGCACTTTAAACAGCCTAATATGGATGGATTATGGGAGACTATCGGCAAAGGTCTTATTAACAGCCGCCAACTTGCCGCGTTTTTAAAAGTACCTGAATTAGAAGGTTTGCTCACCAACCGAAAACCGAAAAAATC
Source organism: Crenothrix sp. D3 (assembly GCA_002134785.1). Taxonomy (GTDB): domain Bacteria; phylum Pseudomonadota; class Gammaproteobacteria; order Methylococcales; family Methylomonadaceae; genus UBA4132. Next base: position 34,849 of record MBQZ01000040.1, on the reverse strand, counting down.
GATGGCTAAATCAGTGATTTCAGTCGCTGGTATTGATAACGTACAAACCTCATTGGCGCATTGTTGTTCGCCCGTATTAGGCGAGGAGATTATTGGCTATATTTCCCATCATCACGGCATTACCGTTCATCGCAACGATTGCAAAAATATCACGCATTTAAGCGCGGAAAAACAAGCGCAACTAATTGTCGCCACTTGGAGCGTAGAAAAAACGACGCATACTGTACCAATTGTGATTCAAGCCTATAACGCACAAAATTTATTGACTAATGTGTCGCACCTTTTAGCGCAAGCCAAAATTCATATTGTTAGTGCCTCCCTGCACAGTAACCCTGATTTGTCTGGTGAACTCGCTATGAGCATTCAAATTGAAAATACCAGTCAATTAAGTTTGATACTTAACAAAATCAATCAACTACCCAATATTATTGAAGCCAGACGGCAAAGTTAATGTAGACGCGATTAAAATCGCGCCTACGCACGACAGCCACTTGAGTAAATGAAAGAACCTCAAAAAACTATTTTTTAGATTTTAGCGGCTTATAAGTAGTGTGATCACTTTTACCAACAGGATCGGGGGCATGAAGCTGTGACGGAGCGCGAGTGTCACCTGAGGATAAGAAGGTCAGCAGCATCGGCAATAAAACTAAAATAGCCATAACAACGGCTAGCCCCGTAATGCCCAGCAAAAACGGCTTAAATGAGGTGGTAACACTTTCTTCGCCGTCTTCTTTATTCGTTAATTCGGTTTGTTCGTTGGTTTCCATAGCAATCACCTTTTGTTGTTAAATGAATGAAAAAACAATCCCACTATCATAAAAACACGCGGCTAAATTCCAGTACCAATGCCTTGCACTCACGGAATCCTAAATATTTTAATAGGGTATTTGCTGCATGATAACTAGTAGCCAGTCCATTTTAAACTGTCGGATATAATTTTTTCAATTTTATCCGCGCATCCTCTTTGGTAAATCTCCATTCCATAGGGGATGCAATGGTATTGCGCTTTACTTGCCATGCTGCCAGCTTTTTTTTAAAGTGTCTTGATCTGGAATCTGTCGAATCGTTTCAGGCGACACGCTGTCAACATGACCCAGTTCGCCTATTGTTTGTCCAAGCAGACGCAATGTAAGGATAATGAGAAGTTACCAATACCGTTATGAAAATCAACGACACAGCGGATAACTTGTATAATTGCCTATTTTTGAAACTGTTAAGAGAACTCTATGGCACTGTATTGTGGAATCGTTGGCTTACCCAATGTTGGTAAATCAACCCTATTTAACGCCTTAACGCGGGCAAAAATTGCCGCTGAAAATTATCCCTTTTGTACCATTGATCCCAATGTTGGCGTTGTCCCTGTGCCAGACGCGCGTATGGATAAACTGGCAGAAATCGTCAAACCTGAACGCGTATTACCCACCACCATTGAATTCGTTGATATTGCGGGCTTAGTGGCAGGCGCGTCTAAAGGCGAAGGTTTGGGCAATAAATTTTTAGCTAATATTCGTGAAACGGATGCCATTGCTCACGTTGTGCGCTGTTTTGAAGATGACAATGTGATTCACGTTGCAAACAAAATTGATCCGTTATCTGATATTGAAGTGATTAATACAGAACTGGCATTAGCCGATATGGCTTCTGTCGAAAAAGCCCTGCTACGCTGTAGTAAAATTGCCCGCACAGGCAACAAAGACGAACAAGCCAAAAAATTAGTCTTAGAACGCGTGTTAGCACAATTGGAAGCAGGTGATCCTGTGCGTACAATGGGTTTAACCGAAGAAGAAACCGACCTTTTTAAAGACCTGTGCTTAATGACTTTAAAGCCTACCATGTACATTGCCAATGTCCAAGATGACGGTTTTGAAAATAACCCCATGCTGGACAGCGTCCGTGAATTTGCTGCCAAAGAAGGCTCAATGGTTGTGCCGATATGTGCCGCGATTGAAGCTGAAATTTCCCAGTTGGATGACGATGAGAAACAAGAATTTCTCGATGACTTAGGCTTGGAAGAAGCGGGATTAGACCGCGTCGTCAGAGCAGGTTATAAATTACTCAACCTAGCCACCTACTTCACCGCAGGCGTAAAAGAAGTCAGAGCGTGGACAATTCCTGTTGGTGCAACCGCGCCCCAATCAGCAGGCGTGATACACAGCGACTTTGAAAAAGGTTTTATTCGTGCCGAAGTGATTTCTTATGCCGACTTTATCACCTACAAAGGTGAACAAGGTGCGAAAGATGCAGGAAAATGGCGTTTAGAAGGCAAAGATTACATCGTAAAAGACGGCGATGTGATGCACTTTCGATTCAACGTTTGACAAAACAAGAGCGGGTATCTATAATTCCCGCTCTTTACAAAGCCCCTCAAAAATGGCGATATAGCTCAGTTGGTTAGAGCACGGGATTCATAACCCCGGGGTCGGTGGTTCAAATCCACCTATCGCCACCATTTAAGATTCTCACAATGTCTAATAAAGATTAAAAACCCGCAAGTCATAAGACTTAGCGGGTTTTTTATTGTTCAACGAAGTACAAAGAGATTCAGTAACATTCGACATTTTATGCAGTAACTTTTACAGTAACAGCTTATTTTTACTGTTACTGCATTCAGAGTTACTGCAAATGGCTAAAGAATTACTAACCGATGTTACTGTTAGTAACGCAAAACCTACCGACAAAGACAAACGCCTTAATGATGGTGGCGGGCTTTATTTACTCATTAAACCCAATGGGGCTAAGTGGTGGCGATTTGATTACACCATAGCAGGTAAGCGTAAAACCTTATCCATTGGTGTCTACCCTGCCACTGGTTTAGCGGATGCAAGGCGAAAAGCTCAGGAAGTACGCAATCAAAATGCAAACGGCATAGACCCCAGCGATACACGCAAAGAAGCAAAAGCAGTGCAGCGACAAACTATCGAAAACGAAAAGCGTATTGATGCTGGACTAGCTGCCATTGATAGCTTTGAGTTTGTGGCGTTGGAATGGTACGACAAGCGAATGCTTACCAAATCAGAAAGCCATCAAAAGCGAACCCTCGCATTATGATGTGTCAACACTTTTCAGGACACATTCACAGCAGCTTTATGCAGCTTTTCAAATTCTACAGGTGACAGGTATCCATTGTTAGAATGGAGGGGTTGTCGGTTATAGAAGACTTCGATGTAGTCAAAGATGGATTTTTTAGCCGCTTCATGGGTCGCATAGTTTTCATGGTTTACGCATTCGGTTTTTAAGGTGTGAAAGAAACTCTCGGAGACGGCGTTGTCCCAACAGTTGCCTTTGCGACTCATGCTTTGCTGAATGCCGTGTTGTTTAAGCAGTTTTCGATGGCTATCAGAGGCGTATTGACTGCCTCGGTGTCGGTATGCTAGAGCAAGCCTTTAGCAGGTTTACGTTGCCAGATTGCCATCATCAGTGCGTCGTTGACCAACTTGGTTTTCATACGTTCTGCCATAGACCAGCCGACAATTTGCCGAGAGTAGAGATCTATGACAACGGCTAAATATAACCAACCTTCTTGCGTGTCTATGTAGGTGATGTCACCGACATAAACTTGATTGGCTTGATTTACCTCAAACTGGCGATGCCCATTGGTTAGGTGCAATAGGCAGATCGTGTTTAGAATTTGTGGTTGCTTTAAACCGCCGCTTGGTTTTGCACACTAACCGCGCTTCCTGCATGATGCGCCCAATGCGTCGCCGACTCGCGCTATCGCCTTGTTTTGCCAATACTGCTTTAAGACGGCGCGTTCCATAGACGGCACGGTTTTGAATGAAGGCGGCGGTAATCACTGTTTTCAGTTCCTTATCGCGCTGGGCTTTGCGACTTTCAACCGCTGTCGTCCACGCATAGTACGCGCTACGGCTCACAGAGAGCATCGAACATAATAATGCCACGCTATAATCCACACTTTGCTCCAGAATCCATGCGGTCTGAACCGTATTTCTTTGGCAAAGCCTGTCCTGAGCATCACGAAGGGTACGCTGCCGCCTTGTCCATAAATCGCGTTCCTCCGTCAAACGCGCAACGTCTTTTTTCAAGCGTTTCAGCTCATCGTATAAATGCTCATCCGTTCGCACCGCCTTGTCTGGCTTGAGTGGGCGGCTATACTGATAAACCCAGTTGGTCAACGTATTTTCCTTTATCCCCAATTCGCGGGCGGTTTCCGCCACATTGCTCGATTCATTCGCACGCTTTACTGCATTCTCTTTAAACTCAGCGGTGTATTTTTGTTTGGCCACATCATTTTTGACCGTCAACGCTGGCGTGGACACCGTAATCTGACAAGTTATACTCCGCAAAAATGGGCAATTTTGCGGTATGATTCATGATCATCTCATTGCTTTTGTACAGGGTTTGATAACGGATGTAGTTTTTGTTCACTCGATCCAAATCGTTGTCGTTGACATCACTGATGTCTGTCATTTTTTTGCTTTCAATACCCGTGGCATTGGCGATAATACAGGCATAAATGACTTCAGGATCAGGGCTGGCTTTTGCGTACTTGGGCTGTAGATGCGAAAAAGCGTTCATAAACCCTGTCGCTTTTGCTGAAAATTTCAGAATATCGCCCGCCGCACAAGTTGGAGGGGCAGCATTTCTAAGCTGCCTGTGCGGCAGTGAACCAACCCCCCATTTTGAACACATTATTAGCTCATTTCTAAGCTGCCTGTGCGGCAGTGAACACAAAACAACGCGAAAATATTACGCAATTAGATTTCTAAGCTGCCTGTGCGGCAGTGAACAATGCGCTCATCACGCGCCTTTTTATCAGCAATTTCTAAGCTGCCTGTGCGGCAGTGAACTTGTAATCTCTTTGTTGCATATCGGGCAGTGTTTTCTAAGCTGCCTGTGCGGCAGTGAACTTCAATGGAAAGCCGATTAAAGCGTACTCATTTTTCTAAGCTGCCTGTGCGGCAGTGAACAAACACAACCTATAAAATAGGTTCTCGTTGGGTTTCTAAGCTGCCTGTGCGGCAGTGAACCCTATGACGTTGTACCGACTAATTTAGTCGAATTTCTAAGCTGCCTGTGCGGCAGTGAACTATAACTTTTATACCCGCTTGATTGATTAAAATTTCTAAGCTGCCTGTGCGGCAGTGAACGCTTTACACTTACTACACTATCGCGCCAGCATTTTCTAAGCTGCCTGTGCGGCAGTGAACTATAACTTTTATACCCGCTTGATTGATTAAAATTTCTAAGCTGCCTGTGCGGCAGTGAACCTAGCTAAAGAACAAAAGATACAATCGGCAAATTTCTAAGCTGCCTGTGCGGCAGTGAACGTTTTCATTATGTTATGTCCTGTAAGGTTGCGTTTCTAAGCTGCCTGTGCGGCAGTGAACTACGCCGTAATAGTCGTACACTTTGCGGTACATTTCTAAGCTGCCTGTGCGGCAGTGAACCCATAAACAGCCTCCGTTGATGTCGGCACTCTTTTCTAAGCTGCCTGTGCGGCAGTGAACCTAAAGCTAAAGGCTGAAATGTCTAAACTTGATTTCTAAGCTGCCTGTGCGGCAGTGAACGCTAGTGTTAAAACTAACAGACTTTGTAAATATTTCTAAGCTGCCTGTGCGGCAGTGAACGGTTTCAAAAGGTAGTAAGGATGCTACTAAAGTTTCTAAGCTGCCTGTGCGGCAGTGAACGCGATTATTATTTTGTCGGCGATGCAATTACTTTTCTAAGCTGCCTGTGCGGCAGTGAACCGTGATTTGTGTCATGAGTTTGGTATTTCAGATTTCTAAGCTGCCTGTGCGGCAGTGAACATATTAGAGAGCAGTTATACGCTGGTCTTTATTTTCTAAGCTGCCTGTGCGGCAGTGAACAACAAAGCTTGTGCGTCGTTGTCAGTCAGGGTTTTCTAAGCTGCCTGTGCGGCAGTGAACGCCCTTAAATCCACCGTAGGGACTGGCAATGTTTTCTAAGCTGCCTGTGCGGCAGTGAACTGGGCAACACGCGATCAAGTAAAAGCCTTAACTTTCTAAGCTGCCTGTGCGGCAGTGAACTCAGCATATCATGTTGCATTTGTGCGCTAATTTTTCTAAGCTGCCTGTGCGGCAGTGAACACAGCTAATGAGCAATCCGCAAATAAAATGGCTTTCTAAGCTGCCTGTGCGGCAGTGAACGGCTTCTCGCTGGCATTAGCCGTGCCTATAATTTTCTAAGCTGCCTGTGCGGCAGTGAACACGATTAGTGTTAAACGCTAACTGCACACATTTTTCTAAGCTGCCTGTGCGGCAGTGAACGCATAAAGCACTTTGTACAACTCCGATTCATCTTTCTAAGCTGCCTGTGCGGCAGTGAACCGCTGAATGACGTTGTGGGTGCAGCACTTAAATTTCTAAGCTGCCTGTGCGGCAGTGAACTACCAGCTTGCCAAGTAGTGCCGAGTTGCAAATTTCTAAGCTGCCTGTGCGGCAGTGAACACAATATCAGCCCACGGCGGCTTTTTTGCATAGTTTCTAAGCTGCCTGTGCGGCAGTGAACTGCTAATCAATACCGATTTACGGCGACTTGTGTTTCTAAGCTGCCTGTGCGGCAGTGAACGCGCGTAGACAGGGTAATTAAATGCTAAATGATTTCTAAGCTGCCTGTGCGGCAGTGAACCGCGTGCTTACGCCTTGCAGACGTTTATTGCATTTCTAAGCTGCCTGTGCGGCAGTGAACGCGAACATAAACACGAACTAGACAAACTTATCTTTCTAAGCTGCCTGTGCGGCAGTGAACACCGAATGCGAATTGTGGGTGTTGTTTTATAATTTCTAAGCTGCCTGTGCGGCAGTGAACTGAACCTAGTGAGATTAATCCCTCATTCTCAACTTTCTAAGCTGCCTGTGCGGCAGTGAACCGTGAGCATTAGCCTCTCTCACTTCACTATTCTTTCTAAGCTGCCTGTGCGGCAGTGAACTTGTTTCTTGCAATGCGGGTGCAGAATTATGATTTCTAAGCTGCCTGTGCGGCAGTGAACACGCCATTTCTTCGGGGTCTAAAACTTCTTCGTTTCTAAGCTGCCTGTGCGGCAGTGAACCAGGCAAAGCCTAATCAGGCAAAGCCTAATCATTTCTAAGCTGCCTGTGCGGCAGTGAACGCAGGTGGTAGCATTGCATCAAACTCTTCGTCTTTCTAAGCTGCCTGTGCGGCAGTGAACTCGCCTTGATAACTCCTTTGTCGGTTATATGCTTTCTAAGCTGCCTGTGCGGCAGTGAACTCATCCCCACCGACGGCGTTAATAGTGACTATTTTCTAAGCTGCCTGTGCGGCAGTGAACGGCTAATACGGCAGTCACGATGTCCAGATTGTTTTCTAAGCTGCCTGTGCGGCAGTGAACGTACTTCTATTTCTCCGACTAATACAGGTCAATTTCTAAGCTGCCTGTGCGGCAGTGAACCAACAATTTTATCTTTTTCAGCGGGAGCTATATTTCTAAGCTGCCTGTGCGGCAGTGAACATATGGGATTAGGTTTTCCAATTTCACCAAAATTTCTAAGCTGCCTGTGCGGCAGTGAACGGGACTAAATGCACATTGCCTGTTTACTGTTCTTTCTAAGCTGCCTGTGCGGCAGTGAACTTATCTGACCAAAAAATGAAATCACCAACTGATTTCTAAGCTGCCTGTGCGGCAGTGAACTGGAAATTCAACCGTCTTAGTCGGGTTTAAACGTTTCTAAGCTGCCTGTGCGGCAGTGAACACATTAATGATGGCTTTAGAATCAGCGTTAAATTTCTAAGCTGCCTGTGCGGCAGTGAACGCCATGAAAGTTGGCGGGGCTATAGGTACGGCTTTCTAAGCTGCCTGTGCGGCAGTGAACGTTTTCGTTGTTGGGATAATGAAACTTGTGTATTTCTAAGCTGCCTGTGCGGCAGTGAACACTACTTATGCGGCGTTTTTTGCAATGTTGGCTTTCTAAGCTGCCTGTGCGGCAGTGAACCTAAAGCGTTAGCCTCTGCGTTGGTAAAAAAATTTCTAAGCTGCCTGTGCGGCAGTGAACAGAAAATGCAGTTTGCTTAGTTGCCAGCTCAGTTTCTAAGCTGCCTGTGCGGCAGTGAACAAAGAATTTACAGAACGTTGGTATTGCCGCACTTTCTAAGCTGCCTGTGCGGCAGTGAACAAGGTTAGAAAGGCAAAATCAAGAAAAACTAGTTTCTAAGCTGCCTGTGCGGCAGTGAACCGACAAAACCACCGCCCATTAAATGTGATGATTTTCTAAGCTGCCTGTGCGGCAGTGAACCCGTCCTTGACTTGACCGGTGTTTTAAATACATTTCTAAGCTGCCTGTGCGGCAGTGAACAATTGAGGTCGCGGCAAAGCACAGTACATAGATTTCTAAGCTGCCTGTGCGGCAGTGAACATGACTTTATAACCTTTAACCGCTAACGCAATTTTCTAAGCTGCCTGTGCGGCAGTGAACACGTTGTGTCCCGACGGCAGTATTAAACCAGCTTTCTAAGCTGCCTGTGCGGCAGTGAACTATTGAAAAGTTGGGTTATAGCTATGCGATTATTTCTAAGCTGCCTGTGCGGCAGTGAACTGCGCCCAAACGCACAAGCCTACTGCCACACTTTTCTAAGCTGCCTGTGCGGCAGTGAACCGATTAATCAGATTATCCCCGCTTTAAAAAAATTTCTAAGCTGCCTGTGCGGCAGTGAACGAATAATCAGTGCCATCGACTGAACCGCGAGTTTTCTAAGCTGCCTGTGCGGCAGTGAACTTGACTGAGAAGATGCTGAGTGGTTTGTTTTGTTTCTAAGCTGCCTGTGCGGCAGTGAACTAGTCAGGATTCCATGCAGGCAAGTCATTCACTTTCTAAGCTGCCTGTGCGGCAGTGAACTAAAAACTCGTTTATCGGCTTTATAACGTTTATTTCTAAGCTGCCTGTGCGGCAGTGAACTATGCCTAACTTTCTGAATGACGGCGCAAACTTTTCTAAGCTGCCTGTGCGGCAGTGAACAAGGATGGACTAAGCTGTTGATGGCTACGGGTTTTCTAAGCTGCCTGTGCGGCAGTGAACTCACGGGAGCAATCAATATGCGCCAACCCACTTTTCTAAGCTGCCTGTGCGGCAGTGAACAGTGTAAGCAATAGGGTTATCGCGTGATAATTTTTCTAAGCTGCCTGTGCGGCAGTGAACTAATGGCAGCGTTATTCGTCACTGTGCAAAATTTTCTAAGCTGCCTGTGCGGCAGTGAACTAATGTTAATCGGTCGTGGGCGCGTGCTGGTTTTTCTAAGCTGCCTGTGCGGCAGTGAACTTAGCATGATGTGTCGCTAAAATCGCCATAACTTTCTAAGCTGCCTGTGCGGCAGTGAACCATACACTGTGGCATCGTGGGCGAATAATTCTTTTCTAAGCTGCCTGTGCGGCAGTGAACCAAAAATTTAGGTATTAGAACTATGAAAAATTTTTCTAAGCTGCCTGTGCGGCAGTGAACGTTGCAAGCAACACTAGCCCACGCCATGTACTTTTCTAAGCTGCCTGTGCGGCAGTGAACTCGGGCATAATCCTTCATATTCGCCGATTTCTTTTCTAAGCTGCCTGTGCGGCAGTGAACGGGAAAAACACAAATGCAATAGAGCTTTTAAATTTCTAAGCTGCCTGTGCGGCAGTGAACAGGCGGAAAAATACGCAAGCACCGCAAACAATTTTCTAAGCTGCCTGTGCGGCAGTGAACAGAATAGGCGATGAATTGATAGTTGATAGCATTTTCTAAGCTGCCTGTGCGGCAGTGAACTTTAACGACAAAGGAATAGAACTGGCGTTAAATTTCTAAGCTGCCTGTGCGGCAGTGAACATAAAATCGTGCAGTCAGCTACACCTGCCAACTTTCTAAGCTGCCTGTGCGGCAGTGAACTGCTGGTGGTCTGCTAACAGCTTGAATGTATTTTTCTAAGCTGCCTGTGCGGCAGTGAACAAATTTCTTGTTCTGATAAATCGTAGATTGATTTTCTAAGCTGCCTGTGCGGCAGTGAACGTAATGTTGCGTTTTTCGACAGCGAGTGCAATTTTCTAAGCTGCCTGTGCGGCAGTGAACGCAATCTGCCGATGTTTTGTACTAAGTAAACTTTTCTAAGCTGCCTGTGCGGCAGTGAACGGCAAGGTGAAAATGCCTTGTGCGAGGGTGGCTTTCTAAGCTGCCTGTGCGGCAGTGAACAATTTCTGTTTGGAACTCATACTGACAAAGCATTTCTAAGCTGCCTGTGCGGCAGTGAACAGCCTTCATATTCTCCGATTTCTGGGAACTTATTTCTAAGCTGCCTGTGCGGCAGTGAACTTTTTTGGAGGCTGAGAAATGAGCATTACTAATTTCTAAGCTGCCTGTGCGGCAGTGAACCTGTACATGGCGAAATAGTAGGCGTGGGTACATTTCTAAGCTGCCTGTGCGGCAGTGAACGCTGGTATTGACCTTGCCGATTATGCGATACATTTCTAAGCTGCCTGTGCGGCAGTGAACTGTACTTACGCCCGCTGTTACTCAAATGGCTATTTCTAAGCTGCCTGTGCGGCAGTGAACTCAAGAATGCTTCTAATCGACTCAAAATCATCTTTCTAAGCTGCCTGTGCGGCAGTGAACCTATTTATTCGCCTAAAGTGAAAAGGGCAGGGTTTCTAAGCTGCCTGTGCGGCAGTGAACAAATTATTGAAGCTATGCCCGCACATTTTCAATTTCTAAGCTGCCTGTGCGGCAGTGAACATTACATCACAGCATGGCAACTATCATAAAACTTTCTAAGCTGCCTGTGCGGCAGTGAACTAATGCCAAAAGTCTCAATACGCGAACTACACTTTCTAAGCTGCCTGTGCGGCAGTGAACACTGTCTAAACTGGGGTGCGTTTTAATTAAAATTTCTAAGCTGCCTGTGCGGCAGTGAACTGCTCAAAGTAACTCAAGCCCCTGTGCTACAATTTCTAAGCTGCCTGTGCGGCAGTGAACTACAACAAACTCCGTGAAATGAACGCAGGTAATTTCTAAGCTGCCTGTGCGGCAGTGAACCATAACAATTGATAATAAATCGCTCGGTGCGGTTTCTAAGCTGCCTGTGCGGCAGTGAACTGTGCTGGCTTTTTCCGTGCCGGTGTTTTCGTTTTCTAAGCTGCCTGTGCGGCAGTGAACATGGACAAAATAGAGTTATGAGTGATTACACATTTCTAAGCTGCCTGTGCGGCAGTGAACGCGGCAATGATGCAGTTTGGTGGGTCTAAAGCTTTCTAAGCTGCCTGTGCGGCAGTGAACGTTGATTTCTTTTTGAACCTCTTCATCGTTGCTTTCTAAGCTGCCTGTGCGGCAGTGAACTGGTCAAATTCCCCAGCGGTAATCGTCAAATATTTCTAAGCTGCCTGTGCGGCAGTGAACTACCTAACGCAGGCTCTTCTTTTGCTTTAGCATTTCTAAGCTGCCTGTGCGGCAGTGAACCAACGCACCCGCAAACGACAACACAATCGACTTTTCTAAGCTGCCTGTGCGGCAGTGAACTATCAACAAATGACGGCGCAACCACCGCGACATTTCTAAGCTGCCTGTGCGGCAGTGAACGAAATCACATCACGTTAAGACGTTGCTTAGTATTTCTAAGCTGCCTGTGCGGCAGTGAACAAAGTAAGTAATATCAAGAGAACTGATGTAAATTTCTAAGCTGCCTGTGCGGCAGTGAACGCCAAAAATGGCACTTTAGGAAATAAGGATATTTTCTAAGCTGCCTGTGCGGCAGTGAACACCCTCATGCCAAGATAGTGTTTGCCACCATTTTTCTAAGCTGCCTGTGCGGCAGTGAACCGCAAACTGCATTGGGTGGTTATTGGCTTTTATTTCTAAGCTGCCTGTGCGGCAGTGAACCAGCAATGATATGTGAATGGGCAGACGTTATCTTTCTAAGCTGCCTGTGCGGCAGTGAACTACAATGGGCAGGATAAGGTTCAACCATCTAGTTTCTAAGCTGCCTGTGCGGCAGTGAACTTGATAAAGCGGTGACTAAAGCAACAATGATGTTTCTAAGCTGCCTGTGCGGCAGTGAACACCGCACACGTCTATAAAATTGCAGGTTTTACATTTCTAAGCTGCCTGTGCGGCAGTGAACAAATTCTTTACTTTGCGCTTGGTGTAAGCGTTTTTCTAAGCTGCCTGTGCGGCAGTGAACCCGTGGCTTTCTTCTCAATTAGATGAATATCATTTCTAAGCTGCCTGTGCGGCAGTGAACATTGGAATAATGTTTGAGCCTCGGTTAGTGTTTTTCTAAGCTGCCTGTGCGGCAGTGAACGACGATAGCGACCCTGATATGTTTGCTCTATTTTTCTAAGCTGCCTGTGCGGCAGTGAACTTGGACGTAGAAGAAACTGGGCAGGGATTTAATTTCTAAGCTGCCTGTGCGGCAGTGAACTGCGCCAACCCACGGGGCGCGGTAGCAATTCAGTTTCTAAGCTGCCTGTGCGGCAGTGAACTTCGGTTATAGTTGAAAGGCTTAACAGTTAATTTTCTAAGCTGCCTGTGCGGCAGTGAACGACTATCAGAGACATCCAAAAATACATATTTTTTTCTAAGCTGCCTGTGCGGCAGTGAACGATGAAAACGACTACGGATAGCATCCATTACTTTTCTAAGCTGCCTGTGCGGCAGTGAACAACTGGAAAGAACCCGAAAGTTTAATAGTCGTTTTCTAAGCTGCCTGTGCGGCAGTGAACGCTAGAAACCAGCAAGAAAGAATGTGAAAGCTTTTCTAAGCTGCCTGTGCGGCAGTGAACTTTTGTGTTGGTGTGCATGATGGCTGGATTCTTTTCTAAGCTGCCTGTGCGGCAGTGAACGTACCAAAACAAATTAGTGAGTATTTAATTGACTTTCTAAGCTGCCTGTGCGGCAGTGAACTGGTTGTATCAGGTGGTTTATCGGCTGTTTTATTTCTAAGCTGCCTGTGCGGCAGTGAACGTGAACCACAGCCAAAGATGTGAAGATTGTGATTTCTAAGCTGCCTGTGCGGCAGTGAACACGTTATGATAACGCTAATTACAGGCACACCTTTTCTAAGCTGCCTGTGCGGCAGTGAACTATAAAGGTTATATAAAGCTCGATAGATTTGATTTCTAAGCTGCCTGTGCGGCAGTGAACGCCCTTTTGGGCAGGTCTAGTTTCGCCCTTTTTTTCTAAGCTGCCTGTGCGGCAGTGAACTTGGACGTACCTGTAACACGTCTTAATAAAGCTTTCTAAGCTGCCTGTGCGGCAGTGAACGGCGTAGACGTTAAAGACGGGCAATATGCAACTTTCTAAGCTGCCTGTGCGGCAGTGAACAATTATCAGCAGTGCAGCCATGAACGCTATTTTTTCTAAGCTGCCTGTGCGGCAGTGAACGTTCGATTTTTAGGCTTTTAATTCTGTATTTTTTTCTAAGCTGCCTGTGCGGCAGTGAACATGCCACAGGAGCATGACAGCAGAAATCGCTATTTCTAAGCTGCCTGTGCGGCAGTGAACGACAACGCTACGCTTGTCATGCTCTACTAAGCTTTCTAAGCTGCCTGTGCGGCAGTGAACGGCGTAACGTGATGTGCTGTCCAGTTTTCATTTTTCTAAGCTGCCTGTGCGGCAGTGAACTAGCATTATTGGAAATAATGCGCGGATTAATTTTTCTAAGCTGCCTGTGCGGCAGTGAACCACACTCTTCGATAAAATCACCGTTCATAATGTTTCTAAGCTGCCTGTGCGGCAGTGAACGGTCATCGCCGCGCATAACTTTAATGCTGACATTTCTAAGCTGCCTGTGCGGCAGTGAACCAGTCTGCACACGATTGATATGCAACAACTATTTTCTAAGCTGCCTGTGCGGCAGTGAACAAATTGGCGGCTGTCGTGTACGTCTTGTTGTATTTCTAAGCTGCCTGTGCGGCAGTGAACCAGGAGCGGACTCAGGTACACCTGCAATGACATTTCTAAGCTGCCTGTGCGGCAGTGAACTACGGATAAATCACCTAGCAATGAATCATCAATTTCTAAGCTGCCTGTGCGGCAGTGAACTTAACCATAATGGCTCTATTTTTTTCAAAGTCTTTCTAAGCTGCCTGTGCGGCAGTGAACTGAGCAAAGGTACATAAGCAGGAGCGGACTCATTTCTAAGCTGCCTGTGCGGCAGTGAACACGAAGTGCAAAGAATTTGGCGACCCCGTGTTTTTCTAAGCTGCCTGTGCGGCAGTGAACTAAAATTAAACCTATAATTTTGGCGTTTGCGTTTTCTAAGCTGCCTGTGCGGCAGTGAACCAGAGGATTCGCCTATTCAAAAGTCTACTAGCTTTCTAAGCTGCCTGTGCGGCAGTGAACGTTGAAGCATCCATGCTGTTTTGCCGGTACCTTTTCTAAGCTGCCTGTGCGGCAGTGAACGCGGCTTAGAACGGGGCAAATGGGCGAGTATTTTTCTAAGCTGCCTGTGCGGCAGTGAACCAGCCATAGAATCACATTAAAAGGCTTTGGTTTTTCTAAGCTGCCTGTGCGGCAGTGAACAACTCAAACATAGCGCACCTACGCTCACTAATTTTCTAAGCTGCCTGTGCGGCAGTGAACCCAGCCATAAAATAATTTTCTTAACGCTGAAGTTTCTAAGCTGCCTGTGCGGCAGTGAACGCCTATAGATGATAAACAGTATCGTAACTCAATTTCTAAGCTGCCTGTGCGGCAGTGAACGCTCAAGCGTTATTTTCAATGTCAACAGTGATTTTCTAAGCTGCCTGTGCGGCAGTGAACAGTGCGCTAAATCCAAAAAATTTAAACGCATCAATAGCTTAAGCGATTTTTCCTGTTTTTACCAATGAAAAAATCGCTCAATCTAACTTATTGATTTAATTATCTATTTTTAAAGAGCAAAAAATAAAGGTCAAAAATAAGTATTCTTGGTTAAACTCGGGATGCGAGAGTGAACACCTAATGTATTTAAAAGACAGGAACTGGACTGGTCGAACTTAATCCATAGCAACTAAAATCAGCGGTTATTTGGGTGTTGCTGGTTTCTATTCTTGCTATCAGTAAGCGATACCTTTGTTTTGTACGCTGACTATTCACATAAATGTAAGGCAGTCTGCTGGTTTTTTCTTGATACCCCTGCAAATTGGCTAAGGCTTGCTGGGGGGTAATGCTTTCTCGTTTGGCTTTACGTTTTGCGAGTCTTGCCGTGTTGGTTTTAAGCTGTATTCGTTTAAACACGGCATAAGCTGTTATTTTTTCGGGTACGGCTTTAATGGAGCTAATGTGTACATAGTCACTGAGTCGGGACAGCCATTGGGTTATGTTCAATTTTTCTAACAGTTCACTGGTTGGTGCTAGTAGTCTTAATTTACAGCCAAGTTGATGTTGCGCTTCGTCGTAGTGAGGAAACGCAACGCCAATTTTGACTTTGTTGTCTGGGTCTTTTATTGCAACCAATGCTAAATGCAGTTGTTGGTAGACTTTTTCCCATAGGAAATAAAGCGGCGTTTCGGGGTCTGGTAGTAAGGTAATGTCTAGGTAGTGCTTCATTGCCTTAGTCCTTGCCGCTTTCGCCAAATACGCCGCCGCGTACTAATACTGCCATGACGTAGTGTTCATCGTTTTTAGTTGGCAAGGTTTCGCCAGTAGCAAATTTATCAAACAAGGTGAAGAAGTCCGCCTTGGCTTTGGGGTTTCGATAGGCTGTGCCTAAGTTGGTGACTGCGCCGTAAGGTTCTATTGCAATCGGGGTGTTGGTTTCTGGGTAGTCTGGATACCATGTGTCAATGGTGCGCAGCGCATTACCGATTTTTTGCGAGTGCATTCCTGCTATGCCGTCAATGTGATAGAGAATTTTGCTTTTTTTATCTTTCGCGGTGCTTTTGTCTAAGACCAGTTCTTCACTGGGGTAGACATCTTGGGCGATACCGACTTGGGCAAAGGCGTTAATTTCTAGCAGTAAAAAGTCTTCTTTGCCCGATAAAGCGTTGGCGATTTCGGTTGCCAGTTCGTCTATTTCTGGCAAAGTGCTTTCAAAATCACGCAAGCCAATTTTTCCTGCGTTAAATGTCCAGCTTTTTTCTGAGTCTTGGTTGAGCTGTTTAACGTGTACTTCGAGGTTTTCAACGCCTACACGATTACGCCATAGAAAACGGGCATTGGCGATGTTGATAGCGTAACGTTTTGCCAGTTCTTTGAAGCCTTCTGCGGCGATGTAGTCATTGGCTGCTTGGCTATAGGTTTCGTTGAAGGCTTTGCTGTTGCAGGCGGAAGGGGTTTGAATGTTGCTTAAGACTTTGAGGGTGAAACGCAGTTTTAGGGTATCTTGATTTTCTCCTAACGCGCAACTGTCAACTCGTTGTAAATTGGGTTTTTCGACTTCGGCATTGAGTTTTAATGGGTCGCCTTTGATAGCGGGTTTAAGGCGGTTAGATATTGTGCCGCGCACTGATTTTTCGCGTAATTTAAGCGGTTGGATTGCTTCAGGTTTGTTGCGTTCTTGCCAAGTTGTGCCGTACATAAAACCATCTGAGGGAACCAATTTTTTTTCAAAAGCCAATACGGATGCGATAGTTGAGTTTTTAGCCATGAGGTGTTTTCCTTACTGTTGATTAATGGGTTGTTTTTGTTGACAAAGGTAGAGGTTGTTTTCTATATCGGTGTGGTACTGCCATAGCATCTTGTCTAGGTTGTCGATACGATACGGCATTTTAAATTCGCCTAAGGTGACGATGCTTTCTGCAAAGCGGTGTTGGGTGTCTGGATCGCGCTGGTTTTCAGCAAATCCTAGGTCGCTGATACCGTGAAAGCCTGTGGCAATGGGGATTATCCAGCCTTTGGTTTTGCGGGTGCTTGTCCATGTGACTTTGCCGTTATCATCGGTTTGACTATTATGATTAATGGTTAAATAACCCAACAAGGCATCAATGGCATCTTGTCCGTCTGCCATTGCTTGTTGCATGAGGTCTCGGCGTTCAATGAGACAAAATCCTGGCATGAGTTTGGTGATGAGTTGGTTCTGGTTTTCTAAATCAATTTCAAAGGTTTCTGATTTTTTGGCGGTGATGACATCGCCGCCTGCAAATTTGAGTTTGCCTTTGATGAGTTGGTCAACGTGTTCGGTTAAGTCTTCTGGATATTCACAGCTATATTCAATCACGAGTGATACGGTTAAATGGCAGCGGGCTTCTTCGATAAATGGAGGTCTAGCAAATTCTTCCCACTTTTCACCTTGTTTTCTTTTTTTGTTTTCAACAAGAGGATTTCCAGTAGCAACGATTGAATAAACAAAATCGTTATCGCCTTTGTAGGTTTGCAGGTTGATGTCGTGGCAGACAACACCCACGCTTTTAAAATCTAAATCCTCAAAGTCGTCATGGCGGGTTTTAAGTTGGCGTTGTAAGGCATGAGCTGCACCAAGCCACGCAGTCATGGCAGGAAAGCCAATGGTGTAAGGGCTAGATAAGGCGTTGGCGTTGTGGATTTGAATATAGGGGATTAACAGGATATTTTTCATAATAAGGCGACCTCACATTCTTCAATTAGGCGGATAAAGTGCGGTTTGTATCTGTCATCGTCGATAGATAATGCTTTATCGCCTTGGGTCTCTTTGTAACTATTAGCAAGCCAACGCGCCAGCCCTGTTTTTATGTCATCTTGCCAGTCGGTTTGTTGTTGTCGTGTGTCTTGGTAGGCTTGGTCTAGCCAAATTTTTTGCGGTTGTGGGAGATTTTGGTAGTTGTCCGATGTTGACCAGCCTGCGTCTAGGTAACGAATTTGCCAGAGCTTGTCAGCGACTTGATAGATGATGTTTTTAATCATCCATTCGAGCTTCTTTTTTACATGGATATTATTAATATCACTGCTTAATTGCTTATGCAGTGCATCAAAATCTTCCTGAAAGTCTTTTAATCTTAAACTGCTGCTGAAAAAATTGCTTTTAGGCGGGTTGATATTGCGTTTTTTGAATATCGGCGGCAGTGATTCTAGTAAGTAAGCCGTGCCGTAGTTTTGGCTGTTTAATACGCTGATATTTTGTGGTTTAGTCCCGCCAAAGCCGATAACCGTTAATGAATAAATTTCAGAATAACCGCCTTCATAAGACTTATTTTCCTTTCGAGCTTCGCGGGCAGAAGTAAGAGCTGCTTTAGCTTTTTCATCGTCAGGAAAACGAATCGCATTAATCCGTTTTTTGAGCGAAAACATCAGACTAGACGGTGTTAATACTGAAAGCAGGTGATAGTCATTGGCTGCAACGGGAAAATACACTTGTTTGACGATTGCGCTGGTGACTGTCTTCTCGGTATCAGTCGCTTTTATGGCTAATAAAGCGGGGGCTAGTTCTGCGTAGTTTGCTGTTGATAAGGTGAATTGTTGTTGAATAGTGGACGTTTGCTGTTCTAAATGACTTAGTACGGTTTGCCCGTCTACCAAGACAAGGCTCAAAAATTTATACACATCCATTGCTGCGGCATCACCAAAAACATCTAATGATTCAAGCGTATTACCTGTACGAACAAAACCATCGGTATTTTTTGCAGCTATTGCAACAACAGAGCTTGTTTTCGCGCTAGGGTGGCTAAATTTAGCGGGATGACTGACTAGCGATAATCGTTTAGCTCTTTTTGCCGCATCGGGTAACCAATTATCCAATGCAAACTTTTCATTGGCTTCTTGTGTTAGTTCGCTCTCTTGTTCTGCTGTTGTTTTGCTATCGACTTTCTTTTTTAGCCAGCTTTCTTTGCGTTCGGTTAAAAACGTCTGTATTGCAGGGTCAATCATAGAAACTCCTTAAATATTTTTGGATGAACGATGACACGGTGTGAAGTCTAAGCGTGTATAAGTAAAAAATCAACCATTACATACTTATTTAATAAAAACGTCTATTTTCGTAGCGTACCAATAAAAAATTTAAAGTAAAATGTTTATTCTGCCGAACAGGCAGCTTAGAAAATTACATACTTCTTTGTATTGTTCACTGCCGAACAGGCAGCTTCACGATAAACCTGACAGGTCTTTAAGACCTGTCAGGTTTTTTCATATAGACCAAATTGACTTGAATAATTAAAATGTAAGTTGTTTATGTCGTTGTGATATTGGGGAAAATTAGCTTCTCCATACGCTTGCGCGGCTTCTTCTCGATTGGGTTTAGGTGAGTTTTCTAGTAAGGATTGATAATCACGCCATAACCATAACCGCTGTTTTTCCAATGTGGTTAGCCCTTCATCATGGATAATGCCATAAGCCTTTTCTTTACCAATCCATTCGCCCCATTTGTCTTTTTCTTTAAATTTAAAACTGTCATCCTCAGGAATTAAAAATAAGGTTAGCATGGGTGCGCTTCGTCTAAATTGAACGTATTGTTGTGGCTCACCTGTCAACCACCAACACGAAGCAATCCAACCTGATAAAGACTCGGGGCCTTGTTTCTCGTAGCTGGTTAATAATTGCTGAATACTGTGATGCTCTAAATCAACTAATTTGTGTTTTGGTTGTAATGTATCGGGTTTGGTAATACGCGCGGTGGCATCCAGTCGTTTTGCAATCGCTTCAATATCAAGCAGTTGTTTTAAATCGTGTGTTACTAAAGGATTAGCTGTCGATTCATAACCAGGACGATTAAAAACCACTTCTTTGCCTTTTAAGCCATTCAGGTTGTATTGCAATAATGCCATGTTGCTTGCGGCTAACTCTGAGGTCGGTTCTCTGTGGCGCATAATCCGCCCCGCCAACTGAATAAATGAACGGTAAGATGATGGTTCGACTACCGACCAGTCAAAATCATGGTCTCGCCCGACTTCTTCAACAGGCGTTGCGACCAGTATAAAAATGACATTTTTCGCGCTGATAGCATTTAAGTGCGCTCGAATCTGTGGATTATTGAGTGTATGCTCTGAATTGCTACGGGTTCGTTTTAAGACACAATCCAGATGTTTTTCCTGTTCACTGCGCATAATCAACACTTGTTGACTGTGGTATGCCATTGCTCTAATTTCAGTATCATTTGACCAGTCGGCATTTAATAGCCTTCTAGTTAACGCAATACAGGGTTTGATATTGGCAATCCGCACCACGCCAAAACTCACTTGTTTGCTTGTTACTTCATCGATCAAATGATGCTGCTGATGTTTTTCAAGAATCGCGTCTTGTATGACGTTGGCAAAATAATCTTCAATATTTTCGTGTGTAAGGGCTTGTTCGGGTGAACAATCAACAATAGTGGCTTTGCGTTTCGCAGGTTGTTTTTGTAAGGCTTGATTGCGTTTAGCGACAAATTTTTGATGGGCTGTTTGATAATCCACCATTGCTGATGTGCCTTGTTGACTTTCAAGCGTGATGACTTGCGTGGTGAAATCATCAATCCACGCGCAACCCACGCGCTTACTTTGCTGCCGCATAGTGGCAAACTGTGACCAACCTGCTTGATAGGCGTAGTAATAACCTTCGGCTAAATCAGGCGGGATAGTGGCGGAAGAAATCATCACTTTTCTGCCTAACATCCCTGCTAAATGAATTAAACGCCCGATAGCGATTAAATCCTCACCGCTAAAATCATCAATTTCATCAATCACTAAGTCAGACGACATTAAGCGTAAAGTAGGCAAAATATAACGTCCACCGCGTTGGGTTTCTGTTGCCGCCATCAGGTGATCTATGGTGCAACTCAATACGGGAGCATATAAAAATCGACGGTCTTTAGGCGTTTTTAAGACCGTTTTTAACCAGTCATCCGCAATACTTCCGTTAAAAAACAAGTCATTATCCAACAACGTTTCTTCGGATTCTGACCCTGTTATTTCTAGCTCTGCGTCTTGTTTATCCTGTTGTTTTTGTTCGTGTAGTTCCAAAATAGCGCGTGAACCGATTAATACCGCCAGTTCATTAGCTTTTAAGCCAATACGTTCACGGTATTCATCACCTGTTTGCAAGGTTAAAGTTCGCAAACCTAAGGCAAGTACATAACGTAGACTCTCGCCATTAGGCGATAACGCACGCATAATTTTTGCATTAGCAAAGGTCTTGCCTTTGCCCGTGCTTGCCATATTGACAGCAAAAAAACCGTAATGCTGACGGTCAATAGGCGTTTGTTTTTGTAACCATTGTTTGATTTTTTGCACCGCCACATCTTGCCATTCAAACCCCGCAGGGCTATTACTTTTTAATGCAGAAATATCATGCGCCCAATCAAAATTAACATTCATTTTTTCCATTTTTGGTAATGAATCGGCTGAATATCGCGCTTGTTTAGCAACCCCCAGCAAATGTTCATCTAACGTTTGTTTAAACACTCGTTGATTGTTGCTGTCTTTGTCGGTGTTGGCATAAAGAGCTAATTCACGAGTTTTAAGGCGATTCACATCGTCTATTTTCAAGGAGGAATAATTATGGTCGCCCAGCATTAACACCAGACGACTATGCAAAAGTAACAATCGCCAACTGCCATCTTTAATAGCTTGTTCTAATAGTGGTAACTGCTGATACAAGAGGCTTGCTTGTTTTTGACATTCTTTTAACCAGCTTGGTGAGTTACTGGGTAGACCTTTTGGATAATCAAAGCAACGTGGTAAATTCTTTTTGAAAATGACAGCATCATGGCTATTTTCATAACCCCAATTTTGGCGAATGCGTCTAAACACACCCTTGAAATCCTCCGCAGATTTATCTTGATTACTTTTAATGGAAGGTAAACGGTGATGCGAAACAATCAACCAAGCTAAGACACTCGCAGCATTAGGTAATTCATGCAGCGGTGTTTTGATGTTTTTACACGCTGTTTGCTGTAAAGTCTCGACATCAAACTCAGCGTTTATCAGCCGATTAAGCCATTGCTCATCCGTTTCGCCATTGACATACGCATTAAAAAATAACACTGAAATCCATTCATGGCGCAATGGATCACCTGTTGTTGTGTTACTTTTGAGTTTTGCTTGAAAATACTCAGAAGCTTTGCCCCAATCATGAAACAAAGCAGCTAATGCCGCTAGGCTTTTGATGAGCGGCAAATAATGCCAGTTACTGTCATATTGCGTTTTAAGAATATCTTTTTGTGTAAAATTTACTGGCACAATGCCTTGTGCATTGAATTTGCTTCTATCCCCAATAATCCACACCAAATCACTACGACTGCGACTACGAATCCAATGACAAGAAACGGCAGTATTTTTACTCGCTGTTTTGCGTAATAATTTTTTAACCGCATCTAAACCATCCTCAGTAATCACCGTTTGCCAAGTGCGACTGCCAATGCGATTGGCGAAAGCATCTAATACACGACGGGTGCGATCTAATGCCTTTTTTTCGCATTCACAAACAAACGTCACCATCATAGCGACTTGCCTTCTAAACTGAGTTCTTTAACGATGTCGAACATAAAATCTAAGGCGTTGTGTTTAGCGAAGTTTTGTAAACATTGTTGGCGAAATTCTTGCTCGGTGGCTTGTTCTTTGGCACAAATAAACGCCCAAGGCAAAATCAAAGTATCTTTGATTAAATCAGCGACATCAAACACCAATGCGCCACGCCGTGTTTTGCCGTGCATAACAGCGAAACCGTGTGGAATACCCAGTACCCATAAGGTCGTTGCGGCGAGTCCGTAGGCTAGGTAGTTGCCGTGATTTAAAAAAGCATTGGCATTGTCTTGGCTGTCGAAATTACGCACAAAATCGCTCTGTTTGGTGCGTGTCGCCGCTGCTTTATAAAGACTTTTCGTCAGTTGTGCTTCTACCAATAATAAGTTGGTAACGTTTTCGCAATGCTCTATTTTTGAGCTAAATAAACTTAAGGCTTGCTCAATATCACTACCATCAATAGAGAAACCTTCAGTCTGCAATTCCTTATCTTTTGCCCAGATACGTTTTAAATACTCAATACGATGGTGTTGAAACTTTTTAGCGATTTGCAATCGCTTAGTTTCATCAAACCAAAACGATAACCAGCCCTGTACATATTCAGTAGGTCGATATTCGCTCTGAGGTGAAAGCCATTCGACTTCATTGCCAACCAATAACGGTGTTCCGCCACCACCACTAAATCCAATTAGTACACCCGCTGATGCCAACATCCTCACAGCCGCTTGGGTGATTGATGTGCCAATACCCAGCAGAATCACGGTGGTATTAGCAATGGGGATATTCCAATATTGTTTTTCTTCTTTAGCTCCCGTCAGGTAAAGCACTCTGCCGTCTTTCTGCATGACACGGCATTTTTCTAAGTAGAAAATATTGGCTCGCTTGGAATGTAAAATAGCTTTTAAATCGGTTAGTTGTTCCAAAATACTGTACCTATCAATTGTTAAAAGTATCCAAACTAGACTTAGCCCAATTTCATACGGCCATAAAAAACCCGCTGTGTAGCGGGTTTAAATGAGGTGTTAGTGCATATTTTACTTGGATGTAGGTGTTACCAAATTATTCAGTCGCCACGATAGCCTTTTTTATAGGCTTCTTTTTCTTCATCTGTTTTATCGGCATAACCATCATTTTTTGGACTTCCTGGTTCATTATTCTCAAGCTTTTCACGCATTTTCTTACCTTCATTATAGGCTTTGTCTTGTTCTTTCTTTGTTTCAGATTGAATACTCATTGCAGTTACTCCTAATTTAAGTTTTAAAAACTAAATTCACGACTAAAGCCAACTTTGCAATATACACCTGTAGTATCGTGGTGGCTTTGGTCATGCTTTTCAGTCTACCACGTCCATTTTTACATTGTGGTTTTATTACCTAAATTCAGCGAAAACAAAAAGAACTAGGGCGGTGCTGGGTTAAACCTTCACCGCCCTTTTTTATGCTTACTTAGATTTAATAACACAGTCGCATAACGAATTTCGGCACTAGCAACAAACTTTCCATCAACGCTGGCTTGGCATTCATACAGCCAAAGATTATGTTTGTGTTTTAAAAAACGGGCTTCAATCATTAACTGGTCGCCTGGCACAACGGGGCGTTTAAATTTTGCCTTATCAATACCAACAAGATAACAAATTATGTCTTTTGGTTTTCCACCCGCCGATTCAAAACCAAGTAAGCCTGCCGTTTGTGCCATTGCTTCTAAAATCAAAACACCAGACATAATAGGCTTATTCGGAAAATAACCTTCAAAAAAGGGTTCGCTGTAAGTCACATTTTTTATTGCCAATAATCTACTACCAGCTTCACACGCGATCACTTTATCGACTAACAAAAAAGGATAGCGATGAGGTAGAAGAGCCTGAATTTTGAGAATATCTAACTCAATAGCCATAAATTTACGGTACACCTTTAGTTGAGGTTATTAACCAAAAGAACGGTTTGTCCTGCGACACACTTCAAACCCTTGGTATTAGTGGTGTACAGACGAAATATCGATTTTAAAACTGGTAATGATGTTTTTGATAAGTTCTTGAATGTTAAATAAATATTCTCTATTTCAAAATTCATAATTTACCAATTTTTTGTATAGATGATAACGATCGTTAATAGAAATACATTTTGTAGTTGCGTAATAGTGTTTATGACATATCTAAATTGTATATATTTACTGCATTTTTTACATTAACACTCAATGAAATGATGGGAAAAACACTTGCTTAAAAATCATGTAATGGATTGAAATATAAGGCAATTATTGTGGCTGAAAAGTTGTGAATTTCTATTAAGAGTCAATACCTTTAATATTCAATAAGTTATATAAAAAATTACGGGTGGGGTTTAAATCGATATTTTCGCTACAGACCACTGATATCAAGGGTTTCAGCATGGTCGCAGCACAAACCGTTCTTTTGGTTAATTAACCCTATTTAATTGTGATTGCTTAAATTGAGGTTTCGTAGAGCGATGCTCACAGGCTTAAATAGACACCAATGACTCAACGTGATGGACGCTTAGCATCACGAAACCAGTCACGCACGGCTGCCATTTGTTTAAGTTGTGCGGGCGGTGCATGGCGTTTACAACTTGCATACTCCTCGGTGTCAGCTTTTGCACCCCAACGTACTTCAACACAATCATTCGGATTGTAACTCATTTCAAACGCTGGCTTGCGTGCCAATATTTCTGCTACCGTCAGCTCCCAAGGTTCACCATTGCTGCGCACATAGTGGATTTTTTTCTCATTAATCAGTTTTTCATGCAATTCTTCAATCTGGGTTTTAACTTGCGGTGCTGAGTCTGCGGTTAAATTAAACAACTCAGGAAACTTCAGCATTTTTTCAGGAAATTTTTGCAATACATTTATCGCAATCAACAAACGCATATCACGCGAAGGTGTGGCAAAATCTTCCCACGCACCCACGGTTTCAAAAATAGCCGCGCCGTTGGGCATTCCAATAGTGCCGCCACCTTTGCGGAAATAATCTTCGCCATTTTCAACCGACTGCACCCGCGTTTCCAATTGTTCTACCAACGCGGTTAAAGTTGCTTCGTAAGCTTGTTTTGCATCCAGACCGTTTGGGTTAATCAGTCTGTAAATCTGGGCATAAAATTCCTCAGGAGTCATGTTGCCCTGCTCTGTGGAATAATTTGCCAACTTGTCATTTTTTAATAAGGCGTTGTTTTTAGTAATGGGGCGAAAGGCTTTAAAACCCGGCCCTGCACTGGCGACATTGGCAAATAAAAACGTGCCTTCCCAAAAGCGTTTGCGAGCAATCGAATTATCTGGCTGGGCATCGACCGCAAACAGGATGCCTGCACTATTTTCAGTTTGAGGTATCCATTTACTCAGCATCAACACATGACCGTAAGGGTCAGCATAAATAGTACCTGGTAATAACACTTCACGTTTTAATGCCACAGGATAAAAGTCGGTTTCTTCGCTGCCTAAACCTGTGCGCCCATTACCTGACTGCACGCCATTCATCAGAGTATTGCTTAAGGCTTTAAACGTAGCCAGCGAGGCAGTTTTGTTGACAAAATCGGTGTGAATAGTGGCAGAAGTACAGGATGGCGGATTTTTTGCCGAACCGCGATTACAAGACCGAAAACTAAATGGCAAGCCATTTTTCCACGCAAAATAGCTGCGTAAAAAATACGGAAAGTCAGCGCAATCTGGTGTAGCAGGAAAGCTTTTATCTTCTTTCAAGCCTAAATAATTGTGTAAGAAATTACGCTCAGGATTGCGTAGCACGGGTTCTAACGAGGGAAAGCTTAAGTTTTCAGATACGGGACTGTCAAAAAGCTGTTCTATCCATGCTGAATAAAACACTTCATAGTCATCATTCCAAGCGGATGATTTTTTTGTGCCATTGTCACCGTTAAATACCTCCCGACACGCCAGTGTTTCGTTTTTATCCTTCACTTCTAATTGATACTGCCCCTCACCAAGCGTGTCTATCTGTGCAGACAGATGATGAGGTAAACCATCATTTACCGTCGTGTTGAGCAATTGTTTTTCGCCATTGGGTAAGGTTAATACCAATTCTGTTAAGGCATGGTCACTGGAAACCGCCATCACTTTGATTGGCTCACCCGCTTTTACCACACGCGGCGAAATCCAAATACGCGCTTTGTCACCTTGCTCGCAGACACCAGCAAATGCCGAGTAACTGATAAAGCAACCGATTAAAACAAGGGCTTGATAGATATGTTTTTTCATAAGTTAGGGGTTACACACCAAAAGAAAGGTTTGTTCTGCGACCACACTGAACTCCTTAGTATCAGGGGCTTACAGACGATAAAACTAGCGACAATATTTATAACAATGGATACCCTCGAAGAATCTGTTTTATTTTGCAAAAACCTGAGCATGAAGAGAGTTGATGCGTTGAGCCATAGGTTCAAAAATACGCATCATCATCACCTGTGACTCTCTGGGTACATGGGCTGTTCGCAATAAGTTTGCCAGACCAGCGAATTGTGCCACCCAATGTTCGTGATGACTATCCATGATTTCAATCTCCAACCACATATCGCGCTGCCCTTGTCCGTCTATAATCGTTTGCAGCCCGCGTTCAACCGTAGCTCCGTCAGTCAACAGTTGGACAACCATTGGTTTGACTGAATCTGGCAATGGCGGCAAGTGTCCGTAAGAGGTCTTTGTCTTTTTGCTTTCGGCTTCCGCCGCTTCTTCCATCAGCATTCCATAGCGATACAGGGCAGGGTACTCGCGGCACAGTAACATAAGTTTTTCATCAGAAACCGTACTCCATAGCCGTTGCAAATCTAGGAGTTGCCCGACCATTTGTTCCAGCAATGCGCCACCAGTAATACCCTTTGCTTCAAGCTGGCGTACCCGTAAATCAATGGCGGCTGCAATTTTATGTTCTTTATTGACTGCCTTTTCGTCGGGAACTTTAATTTTTCCAGAGGCAATGCCTGACGCAAGTGTCTCCAAAATTTTAGCGAACCGAAAGAAACCTGCATATTTTTCGCATAAGGCATCCATTTCTGTGCTGGTTGCGGTCATCATCAACTGATGGAAGTCGGGCAGGTATTCTTCCATCTCAGGAAGTATCTCGACTTCGATTAGACCCAGTGCAGCCAGCTGTCTCATTCGTGCATCAATACGCGCCGCCATATCCCAATGCTGTGCTGTTAATGGCATGGCGGTACGCTATCAGCGTTTTGTTTCATCGCTTCACCTGTAAGTAATAGCATCTGTTATAATTTTTCCGTTCGTTAGAGAACCAAGGCATGAAGACCGAAGATTCTCTTTAGCCTGAAGCGTCGATTGTACCAGCCAAGCGACCAACTTTCATTTGCAATGAATGTAGATTGAGTGTTTTCAAATGTAAGTCGTCACACTTAGCGTACATTTTCGTCCATCTGGACATCAAACCCCTAATTAAACAAAAATCACTGATATTTCGTAACAATTCATTCAAAATAAGTCGTTATCTGAGGTTTCTATCGAATTGGGTGCAGTAGGATAGATTATCACTTGATAACGTTCACGATCTTAAAATCTTTAGTGTCGTTTATTTAATTTGTTGTGCGGTTAAAGTAAGCGCATAGGTTATACCATTGTTTTTTCCATTTTTAAGCACTAAAAATGGTCGCGCTCCATGCTTACCTAAGGCTTTTTCAAAGGCTTCTTTCACCTTCGTGATTCGGTCTGATAACCAAGTGGCATCCATGCCCTTTTTCAACGTAGCTTCTGTTTTATCCATGTCTTTTGCTTTTGAAAACAGCTCTTGATAGAGCGTTAAAAAACTTGCTGAATAATCCAAATTGGCTTCCACTTCCCGTTTAATCGACGTTTTATTAAAAACTGTCTCCTGAATTATCCACAAATAAAACGCAAAATTAATATCTGTTAATGGCACAGCGATACTATTGGCAGTCAAACACCTTTTTGCTAAATCAATTTCTAACAGAGGATCGCCTTCAGCTCTTCTAGCAAAGCGAATACTCTCGCTGAAACTGGCAGTACCTTCCAGTAAAAAATTCGGTAAACCTGTGCGTAAACGCACAAACGGAATAGTCGCTAAAATCACTTCTGCCGCGTTGGTGTCCAAGGGATTTTTATCGCGGTCATAAATAACGTGGCTTTCTGGCGTGGGATAAAAAAATGCGGGTAAGCCTTCATAATTGGCTGTGACTAACACATGAGATAAACGATCTTGAGCGCGTCCGAACAAACTCAAAGCATAGCCCAAATAATAACCCATCGTTTTACGCCCACCCGCAATGGAAACGTGTAACGCGCTGTCATTATCGCGGGTTAATTCATTGACTTTTTGCGTGATAAAATCCGCCGCCGCTTCGTTTTCTTCTGGGGTTTTAATGTCATCGAGTAACACGCCGTGTTTATCGGAAATCACATAAATCTGTTCTGCACAAAACTGTATGCCCTCTAAGCCATAATCTTTGCACAACTGATGAAACTTACCCGTTTGCGGATGGAGTAGTTCCAACACCGCCCTGTTTTTGCCTGTCGTTGTGCTGATTAAATGAATTTCAGTGGGAATGAATGGCTGGTCTTTTTCAGCAACGGTCAAAGCGTATAAGGTTTCGGTGACAATTTGCGGTGACATTCCGCTCACGGCTAATAAAATTCTTTTTGGATAATTGTGCGGTAAATTCATGGTGGTTTGTCTGCATGGCGTAAGAAAGTCTGTAGTTTAACGGAGCTTAGGCAGGTTGTCTGAATTGACAAAATTGTTACGCATAAAAAAGCCACCTTCATGGTGGCTTTTTTATATTCTCCGCCGCTGAGAAAACCATGCGGGCGTATTTTTTTTAGGCGCGATGTAATTCTTGCTTAATCGTTTCACGCACTATATCCGCTAGGGTCAAACCTTGGGCAAACTGTTTTAATGCTTCATTCATCAAGGTTTGATAATTGCCGCCGCTCAGTTCAGCACGCGCTTTGAAAATAGCCAAGGTATCATTATCAACCCTCATGGTAATACGCGCTTTGCCGCTGTGTTCAGCTTGCAGTTGTGCCAAATGTGGCACTTCATGAGCGCGTTTAGCATGAGAAAAATCATATTCTTTATCCATAGCACATTACCTCTTTTGTTGTTGGTTTTCTAGCTGAAATCAAGCGAACAGATTCACCGCGTAGCGTATAGACAACGACTAATAATCTAGCGCGGTCACTCATACCTAATAACACCCAGCGGCTTTCATTTTCTGAGTGTGCATCTTCGCGTACCAACGCCGTGGCATCTAGCAAACAGCTTGCCGCTTCGTCAAAACTAACCCCATGCTTTTTTAGGTTGCTCACCGCTTTGCGGTCATCGTATTCAATTTTCATGGTGTAATGATATGCACAAATGTACATGAGCGCAAGGGTTGTTGACACGCTATTTTGCCAAAATAGCGACACTGGATTGACGTTGCGTTTAGAGTTAAAAGTTTTAATCCCTTCTAAACAGGGAATGGTTTTAGAGTATAGTTCTACAACCAACGAACTGCTGGCTTTAGTCTTAATCCCTTCTAAACAGGGAATGGTTTTAGAGATATAAGTTTGGGCAATACGGTTGGGTGAGGATGGTCTTAATCCCTTCTAAACAGGGAATGGTTTTAGAGAGCTATAGCCCAGAAACCCTTATCAATCAAGGCACTACAGATACCTTTATAGCTTATTGATTTTAAAGAGCTTTTTTCTGTCAAGATTTTTCTCTAAATTGTGCTGATTCAGACTCAATCAGCACGGAAATTATTTTATAAAACAAATAGTTATTTTTCAAGCAATTAAATATAAATTAGCTCATCATCGTCATAGACTGCCAAATCGATTTTAGCGTTTTTCTTAAATAAGCGATAAATAGTCAATTTATCCGTTTCGGTGTCTATACATGGCATTAATTTTTCTTGCAATTTTTGTAATTCTGCATTGGTTAGTTCCGCTTCAAACACCGAATATTGTACTGACATGGCTATATCGCTGAGTAAGCGATGCACGCGGCGTAAACGTTTGTTATCGACAATATCATAACAAATTAGAAAACGGCGTTTTTCCGCCATTTGTAGTCTCCATTGTGTTAAGCAAATACAGGGCGTAATAGCGCAACAAACGTTTAATCGGTTTGATGTGGGCAAAAAACAATTTATAAAAAATTGGTTTGCCTGCCTCGTTTAAAAAACAAGCGTTCTCTTCATACACAAAATGCGCTGGCGTTAAGTGTAGCGGCTTGCATTTGAAAACACCCATACTTGCAATCAGCGCAATTTTTGACTCAAATTAATTGCGAATGAAAATGTACTCATACTCACATTAACTGCGAATGTACTTGCATTTATCCGTATCAACTTGCATTCCATTATTTTGTACTCACATTAGTTGCGAATGAAATACAGCTGCAGAGCATTGGCTTTTAGCGACTTTTACCACCCTATTTTTGTGATTAGCAAAAATTCCTAGCCACAGTCGTAAAACGATAACGCCTTATTGGGGTATACCTCAGTGAGTCGTTTATTTGAGACACTTTTACTGTACCAATAGGGTTTTATTTGGCTTTTGACGCATTCAAGATTTAAAGACTAGACCCTAATAAGACGTTTTATATTTGCATTTAATCTGAGCATACAATCATCAAATGCAAACTGTTAGAGCTAAGAGTCACTAAAAACCAATGATCTGGACGCTGAATTTCATTCGCAATTAATGTGAGTACAAAATAATTGAATGCAAGTTGATACGGATAAATGCAAGTACATTCGCAGTTAATGTGAGTATGAGTACATTTTCATTCGCAATTAATTTGAGTCGGAAAGTGCGCTGAATGCAAGTATGAGTGTTTTCAAATGCAAGTCGTTACAGCTAACCAAGGTTTTCCCATATTCCACGCAAAACGAAGCTGTATCAAAGATGCGTTAGCGGTAATACTATTGTCTATGATGTCAGCAATGGCTGTTTCCATCGAATAACCGATTTCTCTGAGCGACTCTACAAGAGATATAGGCGACGGTTGTATATTTAAGTATTCAGACATGCTATAAATCTTATCTTAAACAGTCTCTGTTTATGGCGTTGGTGCATAAATAAAGTCATGTAACATAATGAAAAATAAAGAGATTGTTTATCATGAATTTCTGATGTAGTAAAAAAATGAGCGTTTTCCATCAAAAAATCAAAGTAACATATTGATTTATAAGTGTTTTATTCATACACCAACGCCATTACCCTACGAAATCGGGAAGAGGCAAAATTAAAATTCACCGCAACGACTAAAATAGTCGTCTAGTTATATAGGTATTTTACAATTGTGTATAATGGATTATTATTAAGGATTAAGAAGTGTCCTATTGTTTGTTGAGTATAATTTATGATTGTTTCAATACAAAGAGCTACCGAATTGACGGGTCTTTCTCGCTCAACAATCAATCGCCATATCGCTTCGGGTAAACTTATCAAAACGGGCAAAGGCATTGATACCAACGACTTAATTAAGTGTTATGACGAGCTTAAGCCAAACACTACGGGCGAGACTAATGTGACTTCCCAACCACCCATTTCTGAGCATGAGCAATGGTTAATGGATCAGGTAGAATATCTGCTACATGATATAAAAGAATTAAAACGCGAAGCTATTCACCGCGAGGAACGATTGCTGAATATAATTGAGAGCAAACTCGTTCCGCCTAGCATCCTATCAAGTCTGCTCAGTAAATTTTGGAAGTAACTCAAAATATAATGACAGTCAGCTTGCTCGTTACTCGCCTAGGTTTTCTCTGAGTCACACATAAAAATTAGCGACGCATTTTGTCGATTAAAATGCAGCAATCTCGTGTAATGCCTTAAATCGCTGTTTGTGTCGCTGCCAATGCTTTAAATAACTGGGTATTTTTAGGGATTAGCGCGTAATCACACAGGGTAATAAACGCTGCATCGGTTCTACTATCACCCGCACCAAACGTTAATATATCTGGGTGCTGACTTTTATACTTAGCTAATAAATAACTAACCGCATCTTCTTTATTAATAATCTTAGGTAATACCGCGAGATTATTGCCGTTGATGTGCCAGTATAAACTACCATCGATAATACTCGGATGGGGTTTAATCACGGTATCCAACAATATTTTTAACGTGGATTCCGTTTGGTCTTGGTGTTTAATATAACCGTACCAAGTTATATTAAAATCATTAACTAAGCGCGGTTTAAAGCCTTGCTGTTGTTGGCAATAGCTCTCAACCTCTGCCCATAAGTCGAAGAATTTTTCATGATAAACGGGTAAGGTTTGCATCATCCGCGCCATCCACAGCTCATCAACTTGCCTCTGCTTATTCAAAATAACCGCGCCGTGATTAATCACCACTTCTTCTTGAAACGGCAACGTACAACGCCCAAAGGCATGAACATCACGCGCCGTCACAGGCACGATTTTAAAACCTTGTGATAGCCAATCCCAGAGCCATTGCTGTTTATGGGTGGCGAAAGAATTAGGCGTGCCGTCGGGTAAAGTCGCCCGCATTTGCAACCGTGGATCATCTGCGCCAAATTCACATTTTCTTTTGGTTTGAAACAGGGTGTCATCAAGGTCTAAAAAAATGTAGCGTTGCATAAGCGGTATCGGAGGTGAGTTCAAAGCGTGCGCTGATTGCGTTCCAGTCGTGGAGTAACTGAAGCAACGGCGCGTTTAAGGGGGTTTCGTGACACAGAATAATTTCGCGGTAATCGCTAGGGTTCATGTTGTAAATGAAGTTAGCAATCCCGTCTTCGTAGTTGTCTTCAAACTGGCAAATTAACCCGATTTCGTTACCCAGATGTATCGGGGAGCGCGTGGTGCTTTGCACTTTGACATTCAAACCTTGCGCGGCGAGTTCGCGTCCTAGCAAATAAGCAGGTGTGCTACATTCGCCCGTGCCTAACACTAAAATTGGGCGGTTATCTTGTTTGGTGGTTTTAAAATGCGGACTAACATCGGCTTGTAAAGCAACAGGCTCAGTCAGCCCTAAACGCCCATGCCATGCCAGCAAGTGTTTTTTACAGGCATTATTGCTGGACGCATTGACGGTAATCGCATCAATCGCAGCGTTATAACTATCAGTAAAACGTAACAAACCTTGGCGAAAACAAATCCACTCAACCGCCACGCCCGATTCGTTTTCTAAATAAGCGCGATCATCGGGATGAGCAAAATTAACGAGGCTAACAATAAACACTTTCCGCAACTTAGGATTCACTTTCTGATAGGCTTGAATCAACCGTAAAAAGGTTCTGCCCGTGCTGATTTCATCATCAATTAATACCAGCGTGTCTGCCGTTAAAAATCGCTGTTTATACGCTGGCTCAGTTGGATAGTATAAGAAAAAGTCAGTCGCGTGACTGTGGGCTTCTTCAAATTCTAAGCGTTCCGTATCCGCTAAATGATAGCGCGTGGTTTGCATGAACAACGCGTTTTGCAAACCCTCACGGTGAGCGGCTTCAAATACGCCATAACCCAAACCTGTCGCGGTTTCTGCCATGCCTATCCATAAGGAACTATCGCCCGCACCCCTGTTTAACACCAACCGCGCTAAGGCTCGATAAGACCAGCTCATCATTTTTGGCGTGACAGGGTAATGTTTAGCCAACACTTTGCTGACTAATAAAAACTTACGTTTGCTACTGACACGCGCCGCAAAACCTAACAAACGATTCAGCGGCACACGCCCTGCTTCAAGTTCAAGTTGTAGTGTGCCTGTCTCTAATTGAATAGTGACTAATTTTTTCATATTGATTTTTACAAAGAATTTTTAATATCGCGATAGAAGTTTTCGTGACTTCCTAATGCGAGTAATGTCAGAGTGATAATTTGTTCTTCATAGCTATAAGCTAACAAGGTCAATTGATTATTCATGCGAAACTTATAAACCCACAAAAAATCCAAATCACCCTTTTTTTGTTGACCAATAAAAGGATTATCCATAATGGTTTTGATTGTCTGATCAAGCTCTTTCTTTTGTTGGGAAGTGAGTTTCTTGACGCTTTGTTTAAACTGCCTAGTTTGTATAACGTCCATATTAGTCAAATTGATAAGGCTCAACTTGACCTGCTAAAACTTCTTCTCTAGCGGCGAGAATAGTTTTAATAAATTCAAAGCTTAATTCAGGGTTTTCTTCGGCAATCTTACCGATTCTTGCCCAGTAGTTTATTTGTTCATCTAAACCACGATGGCAAATTTTAGCTTGTACATTTGCAGCTTCAGCCAATGGGTCGGAAATAGTTACGGAAATCATAATGAACCTACTTAATACCTTTAAGATTTATCGTAGGGTGGGTAAGCGTCTTTTTGCTTGCCCACCATTTGCAGGATAAAAGCGGTGGGCAGAAAAGCGTTGCCCCATACGCATCAACTTAAGAAAACTCATAACGCCCCTCAGCTAACTGTCGCCAAGTATTAGGGCGTGTTTTTCGCGGATTCTGTCGGCAACCGATTTGAAAACGCTCAGTAAACTCGCGTAACAACTGAGTTAACGTGTCGAGATTATTAATGCAAGCGGCTAAACGTGCCGCTTGCTCTTTAATCATCTGCCCGCCTTTCACAAGGCTGCGTTCTGGAATGTTCCACA
>MBQZ01000039.1 GCA_002134785.1 Crenothrix sp. D3 | reverse complement strand
CCAAAACGCTCTGCCGCTTCCGCTTGTGTTAACCCTTCTTGTTCTTTAATCGCCAATACTTTTTGGCGGAAATCGGCTGAATATGTCATCTAATTTAAAATAATCAAATTATACTGCTTTAGCTATAGTAACCTGATACACACTAATGAATAATGTTAATCTTATACAATCAGCATAACAAAATAACAGGCACAAAAAAGGCAGCCTAAGCTGCCTTTTTTATTGTCCGATAAAGCGAGTGAATTAAAGTTTTTCTTTAATACGCGCTGCTTTACCCGTCAAGTCACGCAAGTAGTACAATTTAGCACGACGAACAGCACCACGACGTTTAACAGTAATTTCGCTAATCATAGGGCTGTGTGTTTGGAAAACACGTTCAACACCTGTGCCATGAGAAATTTTTCTGACGGTAAAAGCTGAGTTTAAACCACGGTTACGTTTTGCAATCACGATACCTTCAAACGCTTGGACTCTTTCTTTTTCGCCTTCTTTTACTTTAACTTGTACAACAACCGTATCACCTGCATTAAATGCGGGGACATTTTGTTTCATTTGTGCTTGTTCTATTTGATCAATAATATTCATTACCACACCCTTTAACTTCAACTTTAAATTGTTCTAGCAGTTGTTTTTGCTCTGCATTTAACGGTTTTTTTTCTAATAAATCGGGTCGTCTTTGCCAAGTGCGTCCCAAGGCTTGTTTCATGCGCCAGCGGTTTATATCAGCGTGATTACCGCTCATTAATACGTCTGGTACAGCGCGTCCTGCTAACTGCTCTGGTCGAGTAAAGTGTGGGCAATCTAGCAAACCATCCGAATGCGAATCCTGTACGGCTGATTGCTTATCACCCAATACATCGGGCAGTAATCGTGTTATGGCATCAATGACTATTAACGCAGCTAATTCACCACCGCTGATGACATAATCACCAATTGACCATTCCTCATCACAATCTAAATCAACAAAACGTTCATCAATACCTTCATAGCGTCCTGCTACTAAAATAAGTTGCGAATCGTGTTTTATATCTGACAATAAGGCTTGGGTAATTGGCTTGCCTTGTGGGCTTAAATACACCACTTTTGTCGATTCATAGCCTGTTTGTTTTGCTGCATTAACCGCATCATGCAAGGGCTGGTATTTCATGACCATGCCAGGGCCGCCACCATAAGGGCGATCATCAACTGTTTTGTGCCTGTCGTGCGTATAATCGCGTGGATTCCACACCGACAAACTGGTTATGCCACGTTCCAAGGCTTTACCTGTGACACCGACACTGGCTGCCGCTGTTACCATCGCGGGAAATAGCGTGATAACGTCAAACCGCATGATGGTTTTTAAAAATCAGCATCCCAATCGACAATCATCTTGCCAGCGGTCAAATCAATATTAATAATGGTCTGTCCCTGTAAAAACGGAATACACCGTTCTCGTTCACCCTGAACAATAACAACATCATTAGCACCTGTTTCCAGTAAGCTGGAAATGACACCAAACTCAACACCATCGGTATTTTCAACGCTTAAGCCAACCAAATCAGACCAGTAATATTCATTTTGGCGTGTTTTTGGTAACTGCGCGGGACTAATAAAAATATCCCAGCCCATTAGGCTTTCCGCTTGATCTCTATCATTAATGCCATCAAGCTGAGCGACGACCGCTTTACCTTGCAGATTGCCATTAATAACCTTAATTGTTTTGGTTTCATCCGCTTTTCTTAGCACCCAAGGGGAATATTTAAGAATATTCTCTTTGTTTGCCGTAAAGGAAAATACCTTAACCCAGCCTTTGATACCAAAAACGCCAGAAATTTTTCCAACGTTAATATACTGTTGTTCAGTCAAGCAGATTACGCCGCGACTTTTTTAGCAACTTTAATTAATTGTGCAACACGTTCGGAAGGCTGGGCACCTTTGGTTTTCCAGTATTCAACACGTTCGCTGTCTAAGCGTAATTTTTCTTCGTTGCCACGCGCTAATGGATTGAAAAATCCAATGCGTTCGATGTAACGACCATCACGACTGCTACGGCTATCAGTTACAACAATTTGGTAGAAAGGGCGATTTTTCGCGCCGCCTCTGGAAAGACGAATGGTAACCATCTAATATCCTCAAAAAAACATTTGGTATTGTTAATCCGCTTATTCTACGCGATTTTATTGATAAGTGAAGAACAAATTAAAAAATCAAGTGTATTGCTCATGAACAGGTGTTGTTTTAGCAAATAATTGAATGTGCTAATTCCTGCGGTGGCAAAGCTTAAAACTGCTGCTAAAGTGCGCTGGTCGTTGATCCTGTGGATTTGTATTACCTAGGAAGTTTTTAAAACCGCCTCGGTCTGCACTTTAAAATTAGTAATCGCTGGTGTGACGTTCTAGTCGAGTTCGACGCGATAAGACAAGCGTATTATGTGTGATGTGCCTCTCCTATTTCCTAATTGACTAAATTTAAAGCGGTGTAGGTGTGTAAAATTAATGGCTCTATATGGATTCCAAGGTCTTCTGATAAATTGAGGGAACCGTTCCTTTGGTTAATTAACCCCAATTTCTAACACCAGCATAGAAATATCAT
Organism: Crenothrix sp. D3; assembly: GCA_002134785.1. Classification (GTDB taxonomy): domain Bacteria; phylum Pseudomonadota; class Gammaproteobacteria; order Methylococcales; family Methylomonadaceae; genus UBA4132. The sequence goes on along the minus strand of MBQZ01000039.1, from coordinate 20,146 downwards.
CCTCAAAACTATTTTTTTTGCGCCAAGCGTAAATTACTTGGTCGAGGTTGGACATTATTTGGCTAATGTTTAGGTGTCGGTTTTTATCAATAAATTCGCGTAATCGTTCTTTGCCAAACATCTTTCCACTAGGTGATTCGCATTCGATAATGCCATCGGAATATAAAAAAAGACGGTCACCCGTGTGGTAGTTTAGAAGGACAGATTTATAGTTTTCATTAACTATCACGCCAACAGGAAGACCACTCTCAGTGATAAATTCAGGTTCTTTGTCTTTTTGTTGGTAAATTAAAGAGGGATGTCCAGCTTGGCATAGTTCAATTGTTTGTAATGTGGTGTCAATTACGCCGTAAATCATGGTGAAAAAAAGAAGATTATCTTCATTGGTCTGAAACTGTTGATTTAATTGTTCAATAACGGTAGAGGCAGATCTGATGAATTCGCGTGACGGATTTTCAGGGGAACTGAATTTTAGATGACTACTGTAACTGACATCTGGAGATAATAGTCGGCTCAGCGTGAACGATAACATAGCAGAGGCAATACCATGCCCAGCAACGTCTATAATGTAAAACCCTATGTGGTGATTATCCAGTGGGAAGAAATTAAAAATATCCCCTGATAAGTACATTGATGGTTGAAATATCCAATCTATGCTAATCCCTCGAATTGTCAATAATTTTGGGGGTAGCAGACTATGCTGCATACCCGCAGCTGTTTTTAGATCACGGTTAATAATTTCACGAGTTGCCAATAGTTGCTTATTGGTTTCGGTGAGGTTTTTTTCTAATAGTAGTATTCGTTCTCCCGCTCTTATTCTGGCACGCAATTCATCGTGGTGAAAAGGTTTGCGAATATAGTCATCTGCACCTGATTCTATACCTTCTATAGCTGATTGCGTATCCTCAAGGGAAGTCAGTAGTATGATGTAAGTGTAAAAGGGCAAGTTTTTTGCGCGTATGCGCTGACATAAAACCGTACCGTTACCCCCCGGCATAATCCAGTCAGTAATCACAAATTGGATTTTCTCTTCCAAAATAATGTCTGTTGCTGCATCAATATTGTCTACCGCAATAACATCATAATGCCATTTTTTTAGGGTGCGTTCTATCATAAGACGAGTGACAGGACTATCTTCGACGACAAGAATACGCATAATCTACCTTTTATTTTTGTTCGTCAGTTGGCAAATGATTCTGCCATCTGTTGTGGGCTATTTTCAGTTGATTAAGCAAATCAGTAACAGCGTCTATTAACGCTTTAGTTAGCGTGTAAAAATCAGCAGGCTGTTGACTTCGTGCCGCTTTTTCCAATACGCTGGCACATTCTGTGACTTGGTTTGCATAAAAATTGGAGCTTGTACCTTTAATGGTGTGAGCAATATTGGCAAGTTCAAGCAAACTACCTTGTTGTTGAAGACTGGATAAATCAACAAGTTGTTTTGGGGCTTCTATTAGATAGAGTTCTATGATGTCGTACAATAATTCTTCATCATCACCTAAATTGTTAAGAGCCGTTAATTCGTCCCAAACACTTTCAACGACAGGATTATCATCTACGGCTGAAGTGAACGTAGATTTAGCACTTTCAGTACCTAATCGTTGCGCGAGTATTTCGATTAATTGTTCATCAATAATCGGTTTACTCAAATAGTCATCCATCCCAGCGGCTAAACATTTTTCACTGTCACCTTCTATTGCTGTTGCTGTGAGTGCTATTACCATTTGATGCGGTAAATCCATTTGGGTTTCTATTAACCGAATTTGACGCGTAGTAACGAAGCCGTCCATAACAGGCATTTGACAATCCATTAGAATTAAATCATAGGTATTTTGTCCCCATTTATCCAAGGCCATTTGACCGTTTTCAGCGATGTCTGTTGTGATACCAAATTTACTTAGTTGAGCCACAATGACTTTTTGGTTAATTTTATTGTCTTCGACAATCAGTATTTTTTTGCCTGCATAGCTGGGTAGTTGTATAGCGGGCTTAGCCACTTTTTTGGTTGCTTCCAAATTACCTTGTAAGGCATTGATGATGGCATCTAAGAGTTGAATTTGGCGAACGGGTTTTATCAAACGTTGAACAATATTGGTATTTTGATAGTCAGCTGCTGCGTTAAGTTGGTCGCCTGATGACAGCAAGATAATGGGTATTTTTGCTAACGCAGGTATTTGAGCCAAACAGTTTGCTAAAATCAAACCGTCCATCACTGGCATTTGCATATCTAGCAAAATTAAGTCGTAAGGTTTGTTTTGAATGCTTGCTGAATGTAGGTGTATTAATGCCGTACTGCCACTATCGGCTTCACTGATGGTTAAGCCCCAATTGTTGAGATAAGTGGTTAATATGTTACGGTTAGTTGCATTATCATCAACAACCAAAATGCGTTTACCAGAAAAATCATAAGATTTTTGATCTACTTTTGGCGATCCACTTGGTTTCAGAGGTAAGGTAAACCAAAAACAAGAGCCAATGCCTAAATGACTGGTCATTGCAATCGTTCCATTCATTAGCTCAATTAATTTTTTACTAATAAATAATCCCAATCCAGAACCACCAAATCTTCGAGAAGTAGAACCATCTGCTTGAGAGAAGGGCTGGAATAATTGTACCTGCACGTCATCTGGAATCCCTATGCCCGTGTCTTGTATTTCAAAACGCAAGGTATGATTGTCGTTATTCGTAATAGCTTGTGTAACGGTGAGTAGGACTTCGCCTTGTTCGGTAAATTTTACGGCATTACTGATTAAGTTGGTCAATACTTGGCGGATTCGTATAGGATCACCTTGCCAGCGTGCAGGCATATTGACAGGTAATGAACAATTCAATTCAACGCTTTTACTGTGGGCTTGCTTCGCTAATAAAACACAAACATCTTCAATTAGGTCGATAAGATTAAAATCAACTGAATGCAATTCCAGTTTCCCTGCTTCTACTTTAGATAAATCCAGAATGTCATTGATAATATTTAATAAGGCGGCTGCTGATTTATGCGCAGTTTCCACCCAATCTCGCTGAGTCGCTGTCATGTCAGTTTCGCTCAGTAAATCTAGCATCCCTAATACGCCATTCATGGGTGTGCGTATTTCATGACTCATATTGGCTAAAAACTCACTTTTTATCAATGAGGCTTGCGTCGCCACGTCTCTAGCAATTTCTAACGTTTTTTTAGCTTCTTCTTGGCAGATAGTGAGAGCCATCATTTCACCAACTTGCTTTAGCATCGCCAATCGGGTTTCGGTGCGCACGGGATGGCAATCGGTATAAAGAAACAAGATACCAAAAACTTCTCCACAATAGGTAATCGGTACAATGTAATGACCATGTGCCTGCATATCGAGAAAGGTATGTTCATGACGAGAGTCACAGAAACAGTCGTCAGAAATCAGTAATTCACCTGAAACCGCCGCACGTCCACATAAACAAGAACCATATTTAACGCATTGTTCTTTTTCAATAAACTCTGGGCTAAATTCACCATTGAGTACAAATAGCGTTAAACACTCTTTACCTTTGGCTTTTAGAAATACGCCGCCCTTATGCTGTATATTGAACGATCTGAGGCTAAAAAGAATATCCATGACTTGTTTAAAACGTTCATCTAACGGCTCATTCTGTTGTAAGGCTTCTGAGATGGCTAAAAGAAACACGCTATCGGTAATATCACGTTGAGTTTGCACATAGCCAGATAACAAACCATGCTTATTGAATACTGGCGAAATAGAAACGTGAGCGTTATAAAGATTTCCATCTTTGCGTTTATTGACCACCTCGCCTTCCCAATGCTCTTCTTTTAAAAGCGTTTGCCGCATTTGTTCGTAGAAAGCTTGATTGTGTACACCAGACTTTAACAATTTGCTAGGGCTATGAGCTAATGCTTCTTGTAAAGAATAACCTGTCAATTCAGTGAAAGCAGGATTTATCCATTCGATAGACGCAGTGTGATCGGTAATTAAAATAGCATTAGAGGTTGCTTCTAATGCAGCGACTAATAAGGGGTTACGCGTTTCCAAATCGGTACGATGCAATACATAATCCATAGAACGCATCAGACTTTCATAGCGTGAATTATCATGAACTAGATTATCTCTAGCAACTGATTCAAACGTGGTTTGGGAAAGATTAATATTATCGAGATTGAGTAGTACGATAGATGGGACATTGTTAATTTTTTGCCGAGTTGATTTAATATCAGCAAGTCCTTGTTCATTGAGCATGGATAATTCAAGCACCATAATATCAAAATCAACTTCTACGGCTTTCTTTAAACCTTCAGATAAGGATTTTGCTAAGGTAACTTCAAAGCTTATATCTCGTGAACGAGAGTCTATGGCTTTGGTCGGAAGTTCACCAGGTTTTCCAGCTCTTGTGACTTCAAAAGGTATACTCTTAAATTGTTTTAAAAAAATTTGAATACGCTGCGCTTCTGCTGGCGAATCTTCTACTAATAGTACGCGAACGTATTTAGCGTTACCCATATTGATTGCTTTTGTGAGTAATGTTAATAACTAATCTTTATTAAAAACAGCTAATGCAGCAGTAAGGCTAGGGACTATTTCAAAAATAGTATGTAACCGTGTCAGTTCAATCAAGGACTGCACAACTGGATTTGTAATCAAAACTAAACGCCCTGATTTAATTTGTATGCTTTTAAATGCAGAAATAAGGACAGCACAAGCACTAGAGTCAATAAATGTTACCTGTTCCATGTCAATAATTAATTTGCCTGAACCTTGATCTATTAACGTTTTTAATTTTTTACGCGCTTCGTCAGCATCTGCCATAATAAAACGACCTGATAATATAACGATGTCAATATCGTCATGTTTTTGTTCTTTTATAATCATTTTAAGTGTCCTATTTTCTAAAAAATATGAGTAATTTTTAATATCTGTCGAGAGATTAAAACTGTTTAGTTAATGTTAAAACGTTACTATGCGATTTGACACTAATATCTTCACAATAATTGCTACCCTCATTGGGTTTATAGACTCGCTGTCTTTCAATACATTCAATGACTTTGTAAAAGTAATTATCCACACAAGAATGAATAATCCACCAGCCACGACCATTTTCAGCATCGAATGCGGGTAATGATGGAATAGGTAAAGAAGACATGGATAAACCATAGTCAATAATTTCAATCAATAACAAGCTGTTTTCTTTGCGACATTGCAGGATAATATCGTTATGCGTGTCTTTATTATAAGCGTGCAAGATAATATTATTGACAGCCTCAACGACAGCGCATTGAACCTCGAAAGCGCAGGACTCGCTACCTGTTGTAGCAAGACAAAATGCGTCCAGTGCTTCGGCAAGGGGTGAAACTAATTCGATGCTACTGGATATTCTTAAGGTAATACTATCTTTTTTTTCTTCTATTTTGACCATCGTTATTGACCACTTTATTTAAGTTTAAGCATAATGATTAAAATATTTAACAGTTAGTTAAACCAAGCTTTGCGTGAAATAAATACTCGAAAAGATTGTAACAGATACCCTAAATCATTTTTAACACTAGCGTGCGCAGCATAAAAAGAATCGCTCATTAATTTTTCTTCTTCAGGTGCATTCATAGGAATATATAATTGTGTCGGGCCTAGCAGTCCAGAAGGTGCTTGATCAGCAAGTTTTTCCCATTCTTCAGTACGTTTATTAGCAGTTTCAAGGCTAATCGGCAATGTACCAATAAGACGTAAATCTCCACTAATTACCGCAAGAATGCGCGGTAAATAACGTAATACAGGCATTCTAACATTCCATTCTAATACTGAAAATTCTGTTCTTTCAGGTACTCCAAAATCATTTAATTCTATTTTATTACCGCGTAATTTATTTACAATAACAGGGTGTGTTGGATTTTGTAATAAACTGATGAATAACGCTAAAAACCACAATGGTAAACTGAGTAGTAATAATAACAGACCAAACAGACGACTTGGAATTGCATTTAGACTTTTATTAAAGGTTTTTGTTTTTAAATCGGCGAGTAAAAATGAATCGCTGATTTTAAGTATTGTGCCATTATCTACACGAATAAGATCATTGCCGCGCACTATCGCATTACGCAATTCGACTAATTCACCAATATAAGTGTGAGGCAATATCACAGAGGATTCGATATTTGCTTGATGATCAATAATCACATTATCAGCAATCACCACGTCACCTCTGAGTTCAACGGAGGGCTGTAAGTGACAATTTGAACCAATCAATGCTATACCTTGTTTTAGGCTTTGTGGATAAACTTGCGTATTACGACCTTGCGTAAGACCTAAGGCAGTTTGACGACCTGAAATCAATAATTTAGGAATTCGTCCTGCGGCTGCATTCAGATTGGCTTGATGATAATCAGCAAGTGAATACAGTGTAGCGACAGCACCACTTAGATTCACGGTTGTCTTGGCTATGCGTTTACTGAGCCAATCTAAACAATTCAAATCGCTCTGCTGTGCATCGCTACACAGCATCATGTACGCATTGTCACCATTAAACAACGCCTGTACACACGGATCAGTGAGGCTGTTTGCTTGTTCTAAGAAATTACTAATTTGGCTGCTACGAATAATATCGGCTCTTACTATTAAAAAAGGCGCGGTTGGCTGTTTTTGCAAAGCAGCTAATTGCTGTAGGGTGGGTTCTTCGGCGCGACTGGTGCTGTAAGTTAAGCGCATACCCCAACGTTCGCCATTGCCTAATACGTCTTTAACCTGTTCGGCATAAGACGATAAAATAATATGGGCTTGTCGTAAATTGGCTTCAACTAAGGCTTCCAGCGTATGTTCGATAACCATTTTTCCTGCCACGGTTAACAGTGATACGCAGGTTGTATCCGTTAGCGGTAATAATTCTTGTCCTTTACGATCGGCTAAGAGTATGACATCCATCAGTAGGCTCCACGGCTTAATAATACGGCTGGAATAGTTTTTAATAACAGTTTTAAATCCAGCAACAATGATTGGGATTCAATGTATTGTACGTCCAGTTGTACTTGTTGCGGAAAAGGTATATCAGAACGTCCTGATACTTGCCAGATACAGGTAATACCGGGAATCACTTCCAGTCGTTGCCGATCTTGCAAAGAATATTGATCGACTTCACTGGGCAGAGCAGGGCGCGGGCCAACCAATGACATATCGCCTTTGAATACATTCCACAATTGTGGCAATTCATCAATTGACGCTTTACGAATAAAACGCCCAATGGGAATAATGCGTGGATCGTTTTTCATTTTAAAAATAACCCCGCCAGTCATTTCATTTTGCGCCATCATTTCTTTTAATCGCGCATCCGCATCACAATACATGGAACGAAACTTCCACATGGTAAATAAACTGCCCCAACGTCCAACGCGGGTTTGTTTATAAAACACAGGACCAGGAGAGCTGATATAAATCAGTAACATGATGATAATAAACAAGGGCATTAATAGTATTAACAACACAATGGAAGCCACAATATCTATCAAACGTTTAATCAGATAAGTGACACGAATCACGCCGAACCATAACAGGCGTTTTAATTGCAGACGCAAAGAAAACTGCTTATTTAAGTAAGGCAGTCGGCTATAACGATTTAATAGTTTATGTTGTAAATCAGTATTCATCACTTTGCTCCTTGTTGACGTTGCAACCAAACACGATACAGAAATAAAGGATTGCCAATGATGTAGCGTCGCCACATTCGACTGGGTTCTTGTATTAATCGCCAAGACCACTCCAAGCCAATTTCTCGCATCCAGACGGGGGCGCGTGGAATGCGCCCTGAATAATAATCAAATAGACCGCCAACACCAAAACAAACGGCAGGTTGTAGTTGCTCGCGGTATTTTGCCAACCATAACTCTTGTTTAGGCGCACCAAAACCCACTAAAAGAATGTCCGCACCTGAATTATTAATCGTGTCTATAATTTGGCTTTCTTGTTCATGGGTGAAATAGCCATCCTGCAAACCTGCAATTAACAGTTCAGGATAACGTTGTTGCATAGCTTTGGCAGCAAGTTCAGCAACGCCTGCTAAACCGCCTAATAAAAACAAACTGTGACCGTTTTGAGCCGCACGTTCACACAGTCTAGGAAATAAATCCGTGCCATTCACATTCGCCAGCAGGGATTGATTTAGCAGACGACAACCGATATTAATGCCTATGCCATCGGGTAACACGCGGTCTGCTATTTGCAAAATAGAGTGGTAGTTTGTTTGCGTGTAGGCCATATTTAGACAATCAGGATTGACGAAAGCGAGTAGGGATTTTTGTTTTTGTTGCACGCGTTGTTCAATCCAATCTATGGCTTCGGTCATGCTGGTATTGACAATATCTATACCCCAAAAATGCAACAGTGGCGGGGTAGGTCTCGGTTCACTACCGCCTAATACTGAACCCACTGCGCCGCGTAAACTCAGCCCGATATGTCCTTTCGCGGTCGCACTGTAATAAAATTCGTGGTCTGTTGATTGTTCATCATCATACGCCAGACCAATTTTCTTTCTAAGCGTATGGGGCGAAACCACACCTGGTTTGACACCAAAACGGAATAATGCACTAGCAGGTAAGCTGAGTAATTCTTCGGGTTCAAGAGCGCGTGGGCCTGCCCAAGCCAAATCACCGCGCAGAATATTTAATAATACGGCTAACTGTTTGCCCGACAGCGAGCCAGCAAACGAGAGTCGTTCAAACTCTTGTTGCAAAAGTCCGATTTGAATGTGGCGATCAAACACTTGCCCTGTTTGAAGATAGGCAAGCAAACCGCGCAATAATAATAGCGGTAACAACAGTATTATCAGCAACAAGCTAGTTAAAACGTCAAACAAACGCGGTAAAGCGGCGCGTATTAAAAATAACCACGGCAATAATACGCGGATATAAGCAGGTTTAGGACGCTGACCTAAAGGGCCAGGAATAGTGGTTTTTGCTTTAGCCATGACTCTTCTCGTCTGCTAATTTTCGGGGTTTAATGGTAGCTGGTACGCCAACCGCCAAGGAATTAGCAGGAATATCCTTTAGAACCACCGCATTTGCGCCGATGACGACATCATCACCAATGTGAATCGCGCCTAATATCTTTGCACCTGCACCAATATCAACACGGTTACCGATAATTGGTGCGCCTGCTATACCCGTGCGTTTCAAACCAATGGTGACCCCGTTACGAATAATGACATCATCGCCTATCACGGTATCGCCACTGATAATAATATCGCCAAAATGCTCGATGATTAATCGCCGACCCACTTGTACTTCGCAGGGTAAATCAATGCCCGTTAAAATTTGCGACAATAATTTTAAAATTTTATACAGTATCGACATCGGCAAACGCAGCCACTGTTGTTGAATCGTATAACGCCAGCGTCCAAAACGATACACCAGCATCACGCCTAAACCTTGTCGGGTCAAGTCGCCTTCATAAGTGCGCCAATCTTCACGAATATTCTCAAACATACGCATTCACCAAGGTTGAGTAGGAGAATTGAGACCGCCTTGCGTGTCTTGCCACGCCTGTTGCCACAGCTCAATTATGCGTTTGGATTCTTCTGCTTTAGCAGGACTACGCGTTGCGTTACGACTAGCGCGTAACCTATGCCACGTTTGTTCCAAGCCTTTGACTAACCAGCTATAAAACCAACCATGCCATTTACGGTAATACAATAATTGGCTACGCATACGCCATAAAGTCAGTTGTTTGCCAGAACTTGCAAAGGCAAGTCCATCAACGGTTTCAGAAGACGCGCCGCCAATATGAGTAATGACTAAATCAGGCCAATAATAGACTTTAAAACCCGCCTCATGAATGCGGCGACATAAATCCACTTCTTCGTAATACAGGAAAAAACGCGGATCAAATAAGCCAATATTATCGACCAAATCACGTCGTATAATGGCAAATGCGCCGACCACCCAATCAATAGCAACAGCCTGTTTAGGGTCTGCCCACGACCGATCAAAACGCCCAAAAAAGCGTGATTTTGCATAACGATTGGCTAAACCTGAAATGGTCAACGCGTCATTTAATAACGATGGAAATAAACGTGCCGACGGTTGCCATTCGCCCTGAGTGCCTTGTAACAGACCGCCACCCATGCCAGCATCGGGATTTTCTTCTATATACTTTAGTGCGTTTTCAAGAGTGTTAGCGGGCAAGGTAGCGTCTGGATTAAGCAACACGAGGTAACTTCCTTGGGCAACAGTTAATGCCTTATTATTAGCGTTGCCAAAACCGAGATTACTGTCACTGACAATTAAGTTAACTTCTGGGTAATCTGAACGAATCAATGCAGCTGATTCATCACGCGAAGCATTATCAACCACAATAATCTCAAAATCCTGTAAGGTTTGATTGCGCAAGCTATTAAGGCAAGCAGGTAATTGTGGCGCACTGTTATACGTCACAATAAGAACTGATAAAGTAGTCATGAATTCTCCCTATCGGTGCGTTGCCACGCGGCATTTTCACGCGCATTACGCCATAATTTTGGTAATAACGTCAGCTTCCACAGAATATATAAGGGAGCTGTTGCTAAAATTTTAATATCATTTAAACCACCACCGCCCAGACGAATAGCAATCAGGACATGAGCGCACACCAACAATAATCCAGCCAGCGCGTAATATTGCAATATTACCCACGGAGTTAATAAGGTTAGTAATAATAGTATTACATGAAACGCTAAAGGTAATAACAATAACTCCGCCAAGGGTTCAAGCAGATTCCATTTTCCGCGCAAGACTTCTTTAAATAACAATGGCGCATGGTCAATAATCAAGCGAAACCGTCCACCTTCCCAACGGGTACGCTGCACAGCGGCATTCGCACTTTGATTAGGCGCATCCGAATACACACTGACAGTATCCAAAAAATGCACCTGATAACCGCTATTAACCAAACGTAAATGGTATTCCATATCTTCGGCAATAGACCCCGCCTCATAAGGCACGGCTTCTAATATCTTACGACTGAGCGCAAAGCCATTACCCAAAATCCCCACTGATACATTAAGACGCTCACGACCCAATAAGCGTAAGTCATTAAACGCCAACCAAGCAATGCGTTGCAGTTTAGCCCGATAAGACGCATCCGGATTAGACAGCCGATAACGACATTGCACCGCATCAAAACCTTGTGCAAACGCCTGTTGAAAATTATTGATGAGTTGTGCATCAACTCGACTATCGGCATCAATGACGATAAAACCATCATACTGTTCAGGCAACAACAGCGAAAACGCATAATCCAGCGCGTAACCCTTGCCGCGCTTGGTATCGTGTTGCCGTTCTATGACTCTTGCGCCTGCATTTCTCGCTATCTCTGCGGTAGCATCCTGACAATTATCCGCAATCACCACTAAATCACAGCCTGTCGTATTATCTAAACTGGCTTGAATATTATGAATACACGCGGCAATACCCGTTTCTTCATTATGCGCGGGAATAACAATAACCAACTTAGGTAATACCGCTTGATTAATTGAACCCGCTATCAAGGGTTTTTTATGAAATAACGCGGCAACAGTTAATATTAATAATTCAATCGTACCGATTATCGTTAAGCTCAGTATGAGCAGCTGGAAAGAAAAAGATAATATTGTCATCATAGAAAATCTAAACCTCGTATGTAAATTGATGCTAAAACAAATCAAGATTAAGCAGATTTCTTACTTATTCTTTACAGTGCATAATTGCATAGCAAACTTCATGTCACCAAGTGCGACTGTATAAGTAAACCTGCGAGGTTTTTAAAACCTCGCAGGTTTGAATCGCTGGTATTCCTCAACATTTACTCACAACTTATTGAGTTTCGTTTTGAACAAATAAAACAAATTCAAACGGTTGCAGTGTCAAACTGACTTTATTGTCTTCTGAGGTTATTTGTTCCTCAACAATATGAACATCCTCTGTATTTTCATTACTTGAAACAAGAGAAGCACCTGTTAAATGCAAAACCCGCCACGTTAATTTTGATGTTTGTGCAGGGTAATTAACGGTAATTTTCTGCACATTGGGTTTGGCAGAAACGGCGGCAATTGCCCAAGCGTTTTTATGATGAAATGCCGTTAATGTTATCGCTTTATCTGTATTATCCTGAGGTTGAATTAAATGCACATCGGCGGGTAATGCTTGATTTAACATCACCATTGCCAGACCTGTCGGTCTAAAGCGTTGTGTCTCGCCTAAATCCCGCGTCACACCCCATAATTTAACTAACTCTCGATTTTCCTGTTGTTCAAGAAAAGCATCATATTGCGATAGTTGATAGATACATTGTCGTTTCACCCCCAGATTCAACGCCGTCAACAAGCGTTTTGCCAATGCAGAGCCAGACATTACCCCTGTGGTTACTGAATCACGCACTTCAACGCTGGCATCACCGCGTGTGGTATGTAAATTAACTTCATAGACCATCAATTCTTTACCACGCGCTTGCACCGCTTTAACTTCTTCGGTCAAAAAATCATCCTGATTAAATAATGCAGTTGATGGGTCATCCGCTTTATTCAATTCAAATAAAAAATAAGGCGCAACGGCTAACGCCTGAGCATTGGGCGTAGCATCAAGCATATTTAATGCAGCCGATGGATTAACATATTGCCCATTCACAATAGTGCGTATCGCTGGATGATGATTTGCGCCCGCGAGTAATTTTTCAAATGCGCGTGATGCCGCTTCACCATGCGTTTTATAGTCGGCAATCCCTGCGGGTCTAAAAATACCATTCCAGTTTTCATTACCAAATTCAACTAACAGTTCGTTAAAATGCAACGCGTCAATTTGTTTGGTCAAATACACGCCCAGCTTGCCAAGTTCCTCATCATTTAAAGTCGTGGGAAGAATAATCCACGGCTGTGAACCGACAGCTTGCGCTAATTGAAAAAACTCATCCAAACTGTAACTAAATGCACTGCCATCACCTACGCGATACCGTGAAGAACGTCTGGCAAAACCATCCGCTAAACGATTATCTACAGTGTCACCTAACTGCCCTTGCCAATCTCTTAAATAACCGGGTTGTAATTTTTTAAGTGCCGCCAAGACTTCAGGACGAAAGACAGTGGCGTTATTTTTGCCGACAGCACCCAGTTCTACATCATCCAATAACACCCGTCCACTATTGCCCTCAACCTTAATATTGAATTCTAAATTGCCCGCCGCACCCGTATCTTGAGCTGTAAAAGTGCGTTCAATAAATGTCCAATCTTTGCTGGGCGTAAAAGTTTCTTCAAAAAACACCGTATTTTTGCCATTTAACCGCTGAAAGCGAACGCTGACTTTTGCCCCCGATTCGGATGCTTTCAGCCAAAACCCTAAATGCCAACTGCCATTAACGGGTAATAATTTTCCTGCCCTATCGCCTATAGCATCTAAATAAGAAATCACTTGGACGGGTTTGTCTTTAAACGGCTTTATCGCTAAGGCTCTTTTTCCTGAACTGTTCGGACGTTTATCTTGTTTATCTACCGTCAATTGTCCCGCTAACGGGTCTTTGGAAAACCACCAGTGATCAGGTAAAACGTCGTCATTGATACGGGTTAAACTCACCACATCGCCCTGTGCTAATACAGGTGCTTGCCCTTGCACCGTAAACTCAGGCAAACCATCACGACCTACGGCGACTGAATCAAATACAACGCCGCGCGTACCTGCTTGAGAACCGCTACGCACATCAAATGTTGCCCCTGCCCAAAAACCGTTAGGGCGAGCAAGCCACGTTGTATCATCCAAAAAACTGCGCGTATCGGCTGATTTTACAATCACGATAGCACGGTCAATAATGCCTTCAAAGCCTGAATTATTCAGCACATTGACCGTGAATTGTGCCGCGCCCCAAGCAGCGGATTCACCTAAATTAATACCCAGACGCGGTACGTCCACAGCAAGCGGTTTTTCGTCTATTTGAAAGTGAAGATTGTCATCTGCCGTTACTGGTTTAACCATCAAGCAACACACTAGAAAACAGACCGCAGGCAAATTAACACTGTTCAAATGCGCGACATTCATAACGCATTGAGTCGTTGCGTTAATTTTTCATGAAGATACTGGGTATTTTTAGACAGCTCGTAATCAGATAACACTTTCAATCTGCCCGCTGTGCCTAATTGTTGGCGTAACGCTGGATTTTCAGCCAATTGTTTAATGGCTTGCGTTAAACTCTGGCTATCAGAAGCGGGAACTAACAGCCCATTTTGTCCCTGTTGAATTAACTCAGGTATGCCCGTAATGGTCGTGGTGATACAAGGAATTTCCATTGCCATTGCTTCCATTAACACCACAGGCAATCCTTCGGCAAAACTGGGTAACACAAACATATCGGCTACGTTGTAATACGCCAAAATATGATCTTGATCAACCGCGCCTGTAAAGGTAACTTGCGCGACGATGTCCAAGGATTCAGCATAGTTTTTTAAACTCTGTTCATCGGGCCCCATGCCTACTAATGTCAAATGCACCGTGATACCTTGCTGTTTTAATTGTGCAACCGATTCCAATAAAATCGCTTGTCCTTTAGCAGGTGTCAGCCGTCCAACGCACAATAATTGACAGGTTTCGTTTGCTTTACTTTTAACAGCGGGAATAAATCGCTCAGTATCGACACCTAAACGGCAAATATCAAACTTTGACCACGCTTGTACAGGTGATAATTTCATGACCTGACTGCGGGCATAATGACTGATACAAAACACAAAATCAGCCGCCATAATCTTTTCAAGTAAATGATAGCCAGTCACATCATAAAATTCGTCTGGCCCATGCACCGTAAACGAAAAGCTATAACCAAACACGGTTTTCACTAACAGTCCGACAGACGCGGCGGGTGTCGCAAAATGCACATGAAGATGTTGCACATTTTGTGTCTGCATCCACTGACCTAACAACAAGGCTTCTATCAAATAAAAAAAATGATACAGCACCTGTTTGATATTCCAGCCACCCAATTTAATGGCGTGTTGAACACCGCGTAATAAACCGACAGGGTTCAATACCAGCGTTTTCATTAACGCGACAACCGCTTTCACCATGCCCTGCTGTTTGATGTAAAACGTCTGTTCAGCTTCCTGTCTTTCTATGTCAGTCAGTTTATCGAATGGGCGATCTGGCATATTGATAGAAGCGGTGACAATCTCCACGCCAAACTGGCGCAGTTGTAATACTTCACGCAAAATAAACGTATGCGAATACGCGGGGTATTGACTGACTAAATAAGCTACGCGGTGTTGTGTCATAATTTTGCTTCCAGTAATTCATGGTAAAAAAAAACTGCACTGGCAATTTTTGCATCCCAACTGTAATACAGCTCCACTCGACGGCGACCTTCTTCGCCTCGGTTACGCCAAAGTTCAGGCTGTAAGCGCAGGTCTTCAAATGCGTTAATTAAACCTTGAACGACATCGGCTTTGCCTGTTGCGGGTAACTTAACGCCAACCCCATCATCAACAATTTCCGCAGGCCCACCAAAATCAACAGCAATCACAGGTCGCGCAACTGCCATCGCTTCTAATAGCACCGCGCCGCCTGATTCACGCACCGATGGCAAACAAAAAACGTGAGCTTTTTTTATTATCTCCGACACCTGATTGAGCGGTAAATTGCCAGTAAACTCAACCTGCTCGGTCAAACCCAGACTTAAGGTATTAGCTTCCAGATTCTGCCGTTCAGAGCCATCACCCACAATGGTTAATTTGACAGGAAACGTTAAGGCTTTAACCGCTTCCAGCAGCATCGTTACGCCTTTGAACGGTAATAAACGTCCGACAAAAACGATTTGTAAGGGATTATTATCTGACGGTGCGTCTGGATAAGGAGCAGTTTGAAATAAATCTAAATCGACACCGTTTTCCAACAAGGTGCGGCATTTTGCGCGATAGCGTTCAGGGATGCCCAGCAAGGTTGAACGTGTTGCGCTTAAAATCATCGTGGCATTGCGCGTTGAACCGACAAAAAAATCAATCACGCGTCCAAAATTACGAATCGGATACAGCCATTTGGATTCGGCTTGCATGATTTCGGGAAAGTTTTTTGGCGAAGCCAATGCTCCATTCCAAGGGCCTAAAATACTGGGAATACCTAACTTGGTTAAACGGGTTGCTGCCATTGGTGAAACAGGGGTCACTGCGTGGACTATATCCCATGTTTCGCCTTGTTTTAATAATCGCCGACACTGCCGCATCGCCACCCAGTCATAAACAAAAAAATCTAAAGATGCAATCAGAAACAATGGGTGTTCACTGCGGCGAAATAGCCGCGAAGCCAAACGATACAGAGGGGCAGCAAACCATTCGGTATCAATAAAAATAACCGCTGAATCATTGATAGGCACACCTGCCGCCTCCAGTGTTGCCCGATTGCGCACATGAGTGATTAACGTCACCTGACACTGTTGACTTAAGCGTTGATACCATTCCCAGCCGATTTGAGATACCGATCCCATACCTGTGCCACATTGATAAGAGGAAAGTAACACGCTAATTTTATGTGTTCTGGTCATGGCTTCATGTTAAGTGTTGTGCAGGTTTTGAAAATATTCAATTTATGCTGATTTTTTAGTTTTAAGCATTAAATTGAATTTTGATAAAGTGTCTAGCATTTAAAATTATCCACCTTAAAAAAATAATAACAACTCTTTTTATATTCTAAGTTATGCTATTTTCTATGTTGAACTTAACTAAAATTTAAAAAATTTTTGCTAATCATCAATTAAGATATTAAATGAGTTTCGCGTTGTACTCGCTTTGAAATAATGTCTATTTCAAAGTTTCAAACTATTTTGAAGCTAAAAGAAAAATCATGAATATTACGCCACTTAAACAAAAGTTTTTGCGAGCTGTGACAGGGTCGCGTAGCACACTGCAAGAATTAAGTTCTAAACGCTGGACAATATGTCCGTCAGAACAGCAGCGCGTACCGCCTGCAATTTTTCTGGAACAAGACTTAGCTAAAATTACCGCTGTGATGGAAGATACAACACTGGAACAGGAAATGGTGAGAATACGCGGTGGACACATTGAACACGCCGCGACTATTGCTTATCAACTGTCTGATTGTGAATTATTAAACGGCAGTTTATACAAAGGCTCTGTTCGTAGTCCTTTAACTAAACAAGCGCAACATTTATTTGATTTTAAACGCACGGAATCCATCGCAGAAGCGACATTAGCGGGTACTTACTACGGTAGTTTTTATTTTGGACACTGGTTAACCGATGATTTGAGCCTATATTTAGCGGCCCAATCGTGGGGGACACCTATTATTCCAGAACGTCCCGCTTATAGTCATGAATCTGGCTATCGTGAATTAACCAATATACAACCAAACTCAGTTGCGTCTGCACATTTTCAGCAGTTAATTATTTTTGATGATTTTGGGCAAAACAGCTTTAAACGCACCCGTTATGAAGAAATTCGTTCTCGATTATCAACAATCCCAGCGATTAACGCAGGCGGTAAAGTATTGATACGGCGCGGGCAGCAAGGCGCGGCGCGAGTATTAACCAATGCGGCAGAAATAGAACAGCTGTTAGTCGCACAGGGTTTTCATATTATTGATCCTGAGCAGTCTACTGTGCAAGAAATTGTCGCGGCAACACAGAGCGCGCGCCTTGTGGTGGGCTTGGAAGGGAGTCATCTACTGCATTGTATTTACACAATGGCGCAAAATGGCGGGCTGTGTGTGTTACAACCACCGTTTCGATTCAATAATGTGTTGAAAAATTATGCAGATTGTGTGGGAATAAGCTACGGATTTGTCATAGGTCAGGCGAATGAAAACGGCTTCTCGATTAATCCCGATGACCTGCTGCATATTTTGGCTAAAATCGACAGTGCGTTACCTGCATAATCTATAAAAAATTACTCAAGTTGGTATGATATGAAAACACCGCATTTAATCATTACTCCATCCGTTCCTGTCTGGATGATAGATAACGCCTTTATCTTTGATCGCAAATTTTATGATGGGATGCTGTTATACACGCAAAAATGGTCTGGAAAAATAAGCTGTATCATGTCGTTAAGTTCAGAGAAACTGCCTGAATTTGGTGTTGTTACCCTAGAAAACGACCAACTGCCCTTTACTTGTATTGCGTTAAAGCAGAAACAATCCATCACAGCAGAACATTTACACGGTGCAGACATTGTTCTGGCTTCGGGTGATGCAGATAATCAACTGCACCTCAGTCAATTATGCCAACAACAGCAGATAAAATGCGTTTACATCATTGAATACATCCCCGAAACCCGCTACCAAATCGCCGCGTTAAGTACCAAAAATCCAATCGTAAAATTACGCCGATTGTTTTATATCTGGCAACAAGAACGGAAAAGAGTTGCCGTTTTTAAACACTGTGATGGATTGCAATCCAACGGTACACCCGCATACGGTGAATATCATTATGTACCTAACAAATTATTATATTTTGATACCCGTGTGTTTAAAGACCAGATTATTCAAGATGCTGCTTTACAACAAAGATTAACGTATTTATCTGAAAACAAACCCTTACGGCTGGCATTTTCTGGGCGATTAATTCAGATGAAAGGCGCGGATCATCTCGTTGAATTGGCTTTGAAACTAAAACAAAGCAAGATACCGTTTCAATTCACTATTTATGGCGCAGGTGATGTAGAACAGGAAATGCACGCATTTATCACTAAACATCAGCTTAGTGAACAAGTAGTGATGGCAGGCGTTGTTGATTTTTATAAAACCTTGATACCAGAACTTCAACAATCAGTTGATGTGTTCGTCTGCCTGCATCGGCAAAGCGACCCTTCATGTACCTATTTAGAAACCTTATCGTGTGGAGTACCGATTGTTGGCTATAAAAACCGAGCATTTTCTGGCTTATTGGAACTTGCGGATATTGGTTGGGGCGGAGAATTAAATAACCTTGATGAAATTTGTAGCATAATTTCCCATCTGCATGAAAACAGAACAGATATTATTGAAAAATCAAAAAATAGTGCGGCATTTGCACAACAACATGATTTTGATACCACCTTTCAAAAAAGAATAGATCATTTAATATCTACTGTTGGTAGTGCAAATCATGGGTGAGTTTAAACAAGCGATAGTTAAGTGAGTAAATTAAAAATGTCAAAAGAACAATTGCCCTACGAGGTTTTACTGGTTGCTTCTGGTCTTGATTCAATTGGTTTAGCGCGATTTCCTTATTTGTTATATAAGGCTGGTTGTCGCGTAACACTGTTGTCACCGCGTGGTCTTGCAGTGAAACGTTCACGTTTTGTGGCTTGTCATCTACCCACTTCAAACGAACCAGAAGCTATTGTTTTACATCTTAAAGAGGTGTTGAGTACACAAAGTCCACCTTTCACACAAGTGATTATCGGGGATGAACTTATTTTGGTTGAGCTGGCTAAATATCATGGCGAAGCATGGTTAGATAACTGCTTTCCAGTTGACCATCGTACTAAAGCAGTCGAGATAATATTATCTAAACATACTTTTTATCATGAAATGGTGAATGCGGGCTTATATATGCCGTATTCCAAAATATGTCAGGGTCGAATAGAGGTTGAAGAGGCTGTTAAGCGTGCGAGTTATCCGATAATGCTGAAATCTGCGCAAGGGTGCGCTGGTTGGGCTGTGCGTAAAGTGTGTAATCCCAGCGAATTTGAATCAGCCTATGCTGATTTAGCGGCAACTAACGAGCCATTATTGATACAACATTTTTGCGAGGGGGAACTTGGAGCGACTGATGTGCTATTTAATCACGGTGTCCCCGTGTGCTGGCAATCATCTTATATACGTCAGAGCTGGCCAACGTCAATATCAGCTTCCAGTGCAAGAGTCATGATGCAACACCCAGACATTGAACATATCATTTCAGAAGTAGGGCGAATAACGGGGTTTCATGGTTTCGCCTCTGTGGATTGGATACAGGAAACATCATCAAATCGTTTATGTCTACTGGAGATAAATCCACGCCCGATACCAACTTACCATCTTGATCGATATTCTGGCGTTAGTTTTAGTCGCAGCTTTAATCAACTGCTATCAGGGCAATGCACTATAGCCAAAGCAAAATAAAATGATTTAAAAAAGCTGAGAAAACAGCGTATCAGTGGAACAGTTTTTCTTTCTTCTAAGAGCTTTAGCTTGCGCCCATTTGTGTTCAATAGGATTTAAGTCAGGAGA
>MBQZ01000038.1 GCA_002134785.1 Crenothrix sp. D3 | reverse complement strand
TGTGGAACATTCCAGAACGCAGCCTTGTGAAAGGCGGGCAGATGATTAAAGAGCAAGCGGCACGTTTAGCCGCTTGCATTAATAATCTCGACACGTTAACTCAGTTGTTACGCGAGTTTACTGAGCGCTTTCAAATCGGTTGCCGACAGAATCCGCGAAAAACACGCCCTAATACTTGGCGACAGTTAGCTGAGGGGCGTTATGAGTTTTCTTAAGTTGATGCGTATGGTTTCACTGCGTTCTACCCATCCTACACACTGATAAGATTATTGCGTGCTTCACGAAACTTTCAACCGATACAACGCTGATATATCTTCATCCCCATAGCCCTCTGCCATAAGTTGTTGATAATCGGTGACCGTCATATCGGTTAATGGGGTTGCAACGCCGACTTGCGCCGCCATTGCTTGGGCAATTTTTAAATCTTTGTGATGTAACGCCAGCTTAAAACCTGTGCTGAATTCGCCTTGCGTCATGGTTACGCCACGATGGTCAAGAAACCAATTACCCGCTGCACCGCCTGCAATGACTTCGATGACTTTATTCATGGGTAGGTTTTGCGCTTGTGCAACCGCTAAGGCTTCGGTGACGGCTTGATTGATACCTGCGCACATGATTTGATTAATGGCTTTGGTAGCTTGCCCTGAACCTGTGTCACCGATATGAGTAATCCGTGCAGTGATAGCTGCTAACACGGGGCGCACGCCCTCTAAAACTGCGGCATCACCACCCACCATCATTGATAACGTGCCGTTTTTCGCGCCTTCAACGCCACCCGACACAGGCGCGTCGAGAAATGCAGCGTGTTTTTTTGCCAAGCAAGCGGCAGCTTTTTTGGCAGTTTCGCTACTGACGGTGGAGGTGTCTATGACGATGGTGTTGGGTTTGATGGTGCTGGCAATGGCATCAACCATTTCTAACACGTCGTTATCAGCGGACACACACACTAAAATAACATCCATATCCGCCGCGAGGGTTTCGGGTTGGTTGTAATGCGTGACGTTAAATTCTGTCATTTTAGCGGCGGTGCGATTATAAACACCCTCTAAAAATCCCGCTTGAGCAAGTCGTCTTGCCATGCCCAAACCCATCGCGCCTAAGCCGATAATGCCAACTTTCATCACATTCACCTTACATCAATGGCAATAGTTGATCGAGAATTTTGCCGTTAGTGGCAAGAATTTGTTTAGGGAAAATACCGTCATTGCCTTGAAAATCAGTAACGGTCGCGCCTGCTTCTTTGGCGATTAATGCGCCAGCGGCCACGTCATACAGATTCAGTTCTTGTTCCCAAAAGGCATCAACTTGACCATCAGCCACTAAACATAAATCCATAGCCGCTGAACCGAAACGGCGTTGTCCAGTCGTGTGTTGCGCGACTCTGCCAAAACGCTCCAGATTATTGTCGGTTAGATAGCTACGCAAACACGCAAAACCTGTGGCTATCATGGAATTAGCGAGGCTAGTTTCATCGGAAACGCGTGTTGGTTCGCCATTTTTCCACGCGCCTTTGCCGAATTCGGCACAGTAATAATCATTTAAAGCAGGCGCGTACACTGCGCCCATGATGAGTTGTTGGTCGATTTCTAAGGCGACACTAATTGACCAAAAATACTGCCCTTTGGAAAATGAGTGCGTGCCGTCGATGGGATCAACTATCCAACGGTTGGTTTGGTTGGCAGTTTGCCCGCTTTCTTCACCCCAAAAGCCATATTCTGGGTATCTTTCGGTGAGAGTTTGTTTTAAAAACGCTTCCACAGCAACATCGGCAGCCGTGACAAAATCACGCGGGCTTTTTTGGTGAATGGCGACATTTTTAAGGTCTTTAAAATACGTTAAGGCAATTGTGCCTGCTTCACGCACGATTTGTTCAAGTTCAGTTAGCGAAATGGGCATAGTTTGTCCTGTTGGTTTTGGTGGTATCGGAGCTAGAGCGTCTAGTACGATGTTCCCAAGCTATTAAGTTAAGGATTTTTCCGTTCGCCCTGAGCTTGTCGAAGGGAGAATGGAAAAATTCGACGCTTGAAGTTAAGCCGTTCATGGTTCGACAAGCTCACCATGAACGGCTTAACTGTGGGCAGTGACGCAGAGCGAGAGAATAACTAACCCGCCATATTAAATAACTGATAAAAATTAGCAGTCGATTGTTGGGCGATTTCTTCAACTGTTGTGTCGCGCAGCTTAGCAATCTGTTCAGCAACATAGCGCACATAAAGTGGATAATTCGGTCGTCCACGAAACGGCACGGGGGCTAGATACGGCGAATCAGTTTCGATTAAAAATTTATCCGCTGGCACTTTTTTAGCGACTTCTTGAATATCTTTAGCACTGTTAAAGGTGACAATACCTGAAAAAGAAATGTAAAAATTCAAATCCAAGGCTTGCTGAGCAAATTCCCAGTCTTCGGTAAAACAATGAATAATACCGCCGATTTCACTCGCGCCTTCTTCTTGTAAAATGCGCAGTGTGTCTTGTTTGGCTTCACGCGTATGCACAATCAAGGGTTTTTTTAAGGCTTTAGCGGCTTGAATATGGTTGCGAAAATGGCGGTGTTGCCAGCTTAAATCGCCAGAACTACGGAAATAATCCAGCCCCGTTTCGCCGATGGCAATGACTTTATCATTCGCACCTAAGGCGATGAGCTTCTCAACGCTGGGTTCTTCGCCCTCATCGACATTAGGATGCACGCCGACGGATACTGAAATCTGCGGATAATCTGCGACTAAATCCAGCATAGCAGGATAGGATTCTAAGTCGATAGCGATACAGAGTAAATGTTCAATGTGGCTATTGTTAACTGCCTGCATAAAGCAGGAAAAGTCATTTTGATAGGGTTTTAGATCCAGACGATCTAGGTGGCAATGGGAATCTATTAACATAATTACATGGTGTGAGTGGGGCGGTCAGAGTCTAAAGCACCCGCCAAATAGTTTTCAATTTTATTACGCACATCGATACTTTTACTGTCTTTACCGTTGAACTGCACGCCTATACCCTCAATTCGATGAACTTCTGAACCTGATGGTGTTTTCCACACAACTTTACCCGCAATGGGTAGACGTTCAGCGTCTTCCATGATGAGCAACACAAACACCTCTTGTCCCATCTTATATTCCCTACTGGTGGGAATAAATAAGCCGCCACCTATCACAAATGGCATATAAGCAGCATATAAAGCGGATTTATCTTTAATGGATAGCGTTAAGATACCACCTTGTCTAGGCGCGGAAGTGGGTGCGGGGGTAATTTCTGACATAGTTATCGACTCCGATTAAGTTCAGACCATTGTATTAAAATTTCTTCAAACAGTGATTGTTTATTGAGGGTGGATTCCAATCGTTGCCGACTGAGTAACAATAAATCATATAACTGATACAATTTTTTCAATTCTAGGGATTGCGTTAAGCCGCGTAAGGACGTGTGTAAATCAGGATTATACAAGTGTTCCGCATGACTTTGGTAGGCGCATTTAATTAAATCTACCACCCACGAAGTAAGCCAAAATAATAACGGTGCTTCAGGCAATTTAAGCCATTGTTCCGCGACGATGACAGGGTGATTTTGGCGTTTCGCCACGGCGAGAAATTGTTTAAAACAGTCATTACGTTGCGTCACAACGCCCTCTTTGGCATAACTTAATGCCAATAACGGCGCACCTTGTGCTAATCCCAATAACACACTGGCATCATCCTTTATTGCTTGCGCTGTTAACCACGTCAATACCGTCGCTTTATCAGGCATAGCAATGGCTAATTTTTGACAACGACTCAGAATAGTCGCAGGTAATTTGCTCTGTCTATCGCTGACTAGGACGAGGATGGTGCGCTCGTTAGGTTCTTCTAAGCATTTTAAAAACGCATTCGCCGCTGCATTATTCATTTTATCCGCAGGATTCAAAATGACCACGCGATAGCGATCAAACTGTGGCTTTAAAGTTAGCTTGGTAATTAAGCTGCGAATCTGGTCAATTGCAATAGTGGTTTTACCCTCTTCAGGTTGTACCTGCATAAAATCAGGGTGCGTCTGTGCTTTCAGCAATAAACAACTGTGACATTGCCCACAGGCGTGACTATCGGTTTGCGGTTGTTCACACAGTAACGCGGCTGCAAATTGTTCAGCAAGTTGTAGTTTACCGACACCTTTACCGCCTGTAATTAATAAGGCTTGCGGAATTCGCTGCTGCACAATGTAACTGTGTAAATGCGCCCAGTGCGCGTGTTGCCAAGGGAGTGTAGTCATAAATACGGTAATAGCATGGCAATAGTGACATCATCACCACTGCCTTGTTCTGAGGTTTCATCAAGCCAATCAGCAAGACACGTTTGAATTTTATCCGCGCCGTGAGTAGCGATTTGTTGTTGAAAATCCTGCACGGCTTGTTGTAAATCAGTTTCGTTGCTGAATGAATTGGCATAGCCATCGGTGGCTAGGAATATCAATATAGGCGCGGGGTGGTGGTCAAAAAATTGTAGGGCAGTGTCAATGTGATAAATGGCTTTGTCTTGACACAAGGAATAAGTTTCGTTGGCGATTAAGTTGACGCTTTTAGGCAACGGTCTTTGTAACTGCCCGTCTTCGATCAAGACTAATAAATCGCCATCACCAATTTGTAAATACAGCGCGTAATCGGCATTGAGTAACACCGCTAGTAATGTTGTGCCGTATAGGCTATAGCGTTCATTAGGATTTTCAGTTTGCCCATCGTCCGCTGTATCAACCGCACTACGCCACGCTTGCACTAATTGACTGGGCAAATAATCAATAGCTTGTTTGATGTGGCGTTTTGTGCTGCCTGACTCACTGTGTTGCGCTGCAAAATGGTCAAATAATTCTAAGGCAACGTCTACGGCTAATTGTGCGCCTATGTCACTGTGAATATATTTGCTACTGCCATGACCATCAGCAACGGCAAGCACGGTGCAGGTTTCGCTCTGACGATAAGCCCACGCATCTTGATTGGGTTTACCGTTACGCTTATGTGACGCGCCGCGTACACTGTCGCCGATGATGTGCCAGTTCATGACTTACCAAACATCATCAGTATCAATATCTGCGGCAGGTGCTTGGGGAATCGGCACGACACCCGTGCTGACTTGATCTTTAACTTGACTGGCGGGTGCAGAAGCCGCTTGCAATACCACGGTAGAAGCCCAGCGAATGTATTTGACTAAATCTTCAGCATTATTGGCTTGCAAGGGTTTAACTTCAGGATTGCCGATAAATTTTTGTAATACGTCCAAGTCGGCATCTTGTCCAATGCCAATACCAATACGCACCGATTTTTTACCCCACGGTTTACTCATCAGCGCGGCTAAACCTGCACTAAAATCATCGGTGGGTTGACCGTCAGACACCAGCACTAACACGGGCGGTAAACAGCGTTCAGGCATAAGACTAACGTCTAATTGTTCAGCGACTAATTGCAACGCCTGCCCCATATCGGTGACACCATTCGAGCTAAGATTATCCCATTTAAACTCTTCTACGGGCGTGGCTGTCGCGATATGCCATTGTGCGCCCGTGGAAAATTTAACAGCGCGTACCATAACTTGAGCGTTGGGATTATCAGCCGCCACATCCTGCATGGGTTTGATGGCGTTACGAATGGCATAATTGAGTTGCTCTATTTTTTCGCCGTACATAGAGCCAGAACAATCGGCTAGCCAAAAAAAATGTAACGGGCGATTTGCCATCGCGCCACCGGGTCTTTTAATGATTTCTATCATGTTGTTATCCGTGTATGAAGAAAGGTGGGCGCGAATTCATTCGCGCCTACACGTTAATTTCTGCTGAAGTATTGCCAAAATTAATCACAATACCTGCCGCTAAATTCACTGAGCGTTGCGAGTCTACGATTTTAACACTGTTATCAGCTAGGGTGATTGTCCACGCGTTGTTACCCAAATTTTGCAAGCCCCAACGATTAGGATCTTGTGGGTGACGATTAACCGCCGCTAGGGGCGCGGAAAAATTAAATTTCTGGGTTTGGTCAGTATGGTGTGGATACAATTTAGTGTCATGATTAAGCATCACCACGGCATTGTTAATACGCAACCGTGGTGGATAAACCAAGTCCTTATTACACGCCCAGCATTGCTTCACGTTATCGGCATCATAAAAATTTTGCGCCCCACAACCACAATAAAACAGGCTATCGCGTAAATTAATTAATATCACTCGCCATTCATTTTCACGAATGCGTCCGTGTTGGTCATTAATGCCTGTCGTAAATGCACGGGTAAAGACATCACGCAAAAATTGTGGATATAACACCCAATACACTAGCGCGTTGTCGTGTAAACCTGCCACGGGCGCGTTGCTAGTATCTTGCGGATCAAAAATAAACAGCGGTTCTGTGCCGTACAGTCTATTCATTGCTGATTGGTCAAAACAACGAATAGCGGCTTCTTTTTTACCTTCTAACGGGTGATGTAACATCAGCATATAGAACAATAAAATCGACAGGGAAAACAAATCACTTTCAGTATTCGGTGGTTCATCACCGCGTACTAATTCAGGTGCCATAAAACGCGGCGTGCCATTAATCGCGCCTGTCGCACCATTAACATCAACATTGTCGTTGTCGCAAATTAAAATATCGCCCGTGTTGGGATCAAAAAATACGTTATTAAAGTTAATGTCGCGATAGCACAAGCCCTTCGCATGAAGCTGTAAAAAACTTTCTGAAAGTTGTAAACAGGCACTGATTAACGCGGAAAAACTCGGTTCAGCACGACGGCGCATTAAATCAACAATGCTTTTAAAATTGCTGGGGCGTAACGGCATTACATAGCCAAAACCCGCGTTATTAGGTTGTGTGACTAATTCCAGCGGCCACAAAAAATTATTGTCTGGACTGCCTTTACGAATAGCATTTTCTAAACGTTGGCGGAGTGGTAAATCGTTTTGAATGTAGTGCGGAAAATACCATTTAATCGCCACTAATTTGCCATTAGCGTGAGCGCGATACACTTCGCCTTGTGTACCTGCCCCTAAAAAAGTGTCTATGGTGTAGGCTTGTTGAGTTAAATTACCGTAAATAATGTGTTCGCGTTTTAATAAGGTACTCATGAAATACTATTCTCTCGCTGGTTTGTTGAGCGTCTGCGCCTTGATTTAAAGACTATTCTACCGAGTAATGTGTGGTTTGTAGAGGCTAGAAAATTCCATTGTTAGCGTGTACTCTATGAGATAACGTCTTGTTGCGACGATTACACAAAACTCCCTATCAACACAAAAAAGAAGACTATGCCTGAATTACCCGAAGTTGAAACTATTTGCCGTGGTATCGCGCCACATATTATTGAGCAAACAATTAACCAAGTGTTGGTGCGGCAACCTAGATTGCGCTGGCTGGTGTCTAAAACTTTAGCGGTGGATTTAGTGGGTTTAACCATTCGATCAGTCACCCGACGGGCTAAGTATTTATTATTGACTACGAACGGCGGCACGTTGCTAGTGCATTTGGGAATGTCGGGCAGTTTGCGTATTGTGACGACCGAGCAGGAAGTGGGTAAACACGACCATATTGATATTGGTTTCGCCGATGGCACGGTGTTACGTTATAACGATCCACGGCGGTTTGGGGCGGTATTGTGGACGACCGAAACAGTAACTGAACACAAATTACTGAAAGACTTAGGTGTTGAGCCGTTATCTGAGGCGTGTAATGGCGAGTTACTGTTTCAGCTGTCGCGTAAGCGCAAAGTGCCGATTAAATCATTCATTATGAACAGTCATATCGTGGTCGGTGTCGGCAATATTTATGCAAATGAAGCGTTATTTATGGCTGGATTATTACCGACGCGCCACGCGGGAACCTTAGAATTAGACGATTGCCAACGCTTAATTGAGTGCATTCAAGTGGTATTGCGCCACGCGATTGAACAAGGCGGTACAACACTGCGTGATTTTGTTAATGAATCGGGTAAAGCGGGTTATTTTCAACAACAACTACGGGTTTATGGGCGTAAAAACTTGCCTTGTGTGACCTGTCAACAACCACTACAAGAGCTGCGATTGGCGAATCGTTCCACCGTTTTTTGTTGTAACTGTCAGAAATAATGTTGCTTTATTGCGACACATCTCTATAATCGCCGCCTTGCTTTCAGGTTCAAGCGATATTTTTATCAATTGATTAAACGGGAAGTCGGTATAAGCCGACGCTGCCCCCGCAACGGTAATTAAGTAAAGAGTCATTGGTATGCCACTGTGTTTACGCATGGGAAGGTGATGATTCAGGCTGACAAAAAGCCACTTAACAGCCCGGAGACCGACCTAAAAGTATTATTCGGGACAGCGGAGGGCTGTGCTATCGAAACTAGACCTCTGCTTTTGTCCGTTTTCGTGTTTTCTTGCCCTTTGTTGTCTTTTACTTACTCATTATGCGCGGACGGCGCAGAAGACAATCATGCAAAAAATTATTGCCAGTTCCTTATTGCTTGCGGGTTTTAATACCCCAGCATTTTCACAAGACACCCTCAGCACACCCATAGAGTTACCCGATACGCTGGTGACAGCCACCCGTTCGGAAACCGCTAGAAATCAATTAGCAACCGCTTCAACCGTTTACACTCGCAAAGACATTGACCGCTTACAAGTCAAAACCGTGCCTGAATTATTACGCGGCAGTGCGGGTGTTGATGTCACACAAACAGGCGGTTACGGGAAAAATTCCAGCGTATTTATGCGCGGTACGAATTCCGACCATATTTTAGTCTTAATTGATGGCGTTAAAGTCGGTTCAGCGACCACAGGCACATCACCGTTTGAGTTTATTCCCTTAGACCAAGTGGAGCGCGTAGAAATTACGCGGGGGCCAAATTCCAGTTTATACGGTTCAGAAGCTATCGGCGGTGTGATTCAAATTTTTACTCGCAAAGGTGAACAAAACGAAAAACCCAGCGTGGTAATTGATGCAGGTGGTGGTTCTTATGATACTTACCGCGTGTCAGGGACAGTCAGCGGCAAAGTGAATAATACTTGGTATACCGTGGGTTCATCAGGTTTGGGTTCGCAAGGTTTTAATGTTCAACAACCGACCACAGGTAAATTCGGTGTGAATCAACCAGACCGCGATGGTTATAACAATGCGGCGGTCAATGCGCGGGTTGGACATCATTTTGATACCCATAATACCGACATTGAAGCCTTTTTTACCCGCGCACAGGGCGAAAATGAATATGACGGTAACACGGTTAATAAAACTGATTTTATCGAACAAGTCGCTGGCACATCCCTCGCCACTGATATTATGGATAATTGGCGTTCGACTGTCCGCTTAGGGCAGAGTTTAGATTGGGGCGATCAATTTACCCCTAAAGGCGCGTTTTCGTCACGTTTTAATACCACGCGCTGGAATGCCAGTTGGTTGAATCAATTTCAGATTACCGATGCACATCAAGTGCTGGTGGGTTCAGATTATCGCTTGGATGAAGTCAGTAGCGACACTCAATATAACGAAAGTTCGCGTTATGATGTCGGTGTGTTCACTGAATTACACAGCCGTTTCTGGGATGACCATTTTTTAAATGCGTCGATTCGTTGGGATAAAAATCAAGCCTTTGGTAATGTTGTCACAGGCAGTATCGGCTGGCGCGATAACTGGCATTTTGGCAAAGGCAATGACAGTATCAGCACCTTTGCCAATTTTGGTAATGCCTTTAAAGCCCCAACCTTTAATCAACTGTATTATCCAAACTTCGGCAATCCTCATCTACAAGCAGAAACCTCTAAATCCGTTGAAGTCGGTTTAGCAGGCGACCATGGATTTGTACAATGGGAATTGCGTGCTTATCATACTGATATTGATAATCTAATTACCACGGTTACTAATCCAAAAACCTTTATCTCAACCGCCGAAAATATCGGCAAAGCGCAACTGGATGGTTTAGAAGCGGAAATGAGTACCCAGCTATTCGGTTGGAATAGTAAATTAAATATGAGCTTATTAAGCCCAAAAAACCGCGTCACTAATTTACGCCTGCCACGTCGTGCGGATCAAACCTTAGGCTTTGATTTATCGAGAAGTTTTGGGGATTTTGATGTCGGCACGTTTGTGGTAGCACAAGATTACCGTTTTGATGATGCCGCCAATAACACGCGCGTTGGTGGTTATGTCACGGTCGATTTACGCACTGCGTATCACTTAAACAAAAATTGGCGGCTTGATGTTAAGCTGAATAATGCACTGGATAACAAATATCAAACTGTGAGCGGTTATAATACAGCGGAGAGAAACTTTTTCGTTTCCGTTCATTTCAATAATTAAACGTTTAGTTCTACCACAACGACTGCCGATCCTTAAAGGACTGGCAGTCGTCAACCTACACTTTTTGGAGAATTCCTCATGAATACAAAACAATGGTTATCAGCACAAACGCTGACTTTGCCGCTGATTGCCCTAATGGCACTAACTCGTTCGCATCATATTGGTGATGCGTTTTCCTTGCCTGATGCCTCATTAGCCGTGTTCTTTTTAGCAGGTTTGGTTTTTGCGCGTCGCTGGTGGTTATTTGGTTTTTTAATGCTGGAAGCGGTGGTGATTGATTATATTGCCATTACGCACTTTAACGTCAGTGCGTTTTGTGTATCACCCGCCTACGTTTTTTTGATTCCAGCGTATGCCGTGATGTGGTTTGCGGGTAGTTTCTGTGTGAAATTCAAAAACTTGGCTGCTGGTGAAATGTTGTCATCTATGGGTGTCATGTTGTTGGCAACGTCAAGCGCGTTTTTGCTTTCTAACGGTAGTTTTTATCTGCTATCAGGTCGTTACCCTGATTCATCGTGGACGCAATATATTTCACGCGTGATGCAATATTACCCACCTTATACCAGTGCTGCCTTATGTTATGGCGTGTTAGGTTTGATAGTGATTAAATTGGTTAGAGCGTTACCTGCTTTGATGGCGCATAAAGCGGTTTAGTGTTGTAGGTTGGGGGGAGGCACGAACCCCAACAAATCCGCGCATATCAGTGTAAATATTAAAATTCACAAGTCCCCAACACAGCAACGCAAATGATGGTGTTCGTATTGTCGAATTGCTAGCGAGTCGTTGATTTTGTTGGGGTTCGTGCCTCGCTCCAACCTACAGGCTACGGGCTGCGGTGATTTGTCACGCGGCAATATGCCACATTCTCAAATTACCTACAAGTCGTTAAACTTTAGCCAACTGGACTTCTACCTTCAAATGTAGTTGTTGGTTATATAAACTCCTTCCTCTTGATAATGCGAACTTGCCTTGCTAGTTCGCATTTTTTTAACCGCCGAGGTCAATATTTAATATGCAGCGTAGACAATCATCAAACGATTTTAATCCTGTGGATTATATTGAACTCAGTAGAAAAACAGCTATTCATGAGGCAGGTCACGCTGCAGCGTGTTATTTTGGTAATAAACGCAAACAACTCCCCCCTGTGTTTTTTCAAATCATTATTAATGATTGTTCTCACGGTGTTTATGATAACTGCACCACCAAAGTCAAAGGTGGGCGTTTAATTCATACTCTACCCTCCTCAATTGAAGAAGCTATTTGTAATTTTTCACTCAACCAACAACACGCTTATCAACAAGCGTTTGAAGCCGACATTATCAATTTATTGGTGGGTTCAATTGCGGAAGCAAACTATGTTGCTCTACGCGATAATGAACCGATTAGTCCAGAATTAATTCCTTTGTACGCACTACACAATTATGGCGGCTCTGCTGATTTAGAAATCATTTATCAATATTTCGACTGTTTCATTGCGGATGCGCAGCAACAAGAAAAGAAAATGATTGAATTATTTTTGGCAGCGTTTGATTTTATTAGTGACCACACACATTGGTCTGCCATCACCACACTCGCGAATCATATTTTGACCCACGATAAACATATCATTGACTATGAAGAAGTAGTTGGCATACTTAATATGCGTTCAGTCGCGTAGAGTATCTACACGGCTTACGCCGCTTATCGCGTTACAACAGTTTTCGATTATTGGTATCTTACGTTTTCCATAACATCTGCTTTTAAGGCTACGCGTATTACTTGCGCGGCAAATAAAGCTTCTTGAGCGGGCGATAAATAATCATTCTTTGTAAAAAATTTTTCAGTAATAGGTACTATTTCATCCTCAAACAAAGAGGCTGGTATTGGTAACATAGCTCCAGATGTCCTATAGAACTGACCTATTGGAACAATATGACTGGCAAACATCAGTCCAGTATCAGCACTGATTGAAAGACCTAAATCAATTAAAAAAATGTCCTTCTCATTTACATAGTCAAAAACTAAAACCCCTTTATTTGCAATAACTTTTTTAACTATCAAAAGCGAGTAATAGGCTTTTTGCATGGTTTTTAGTAATTCCATTTCAATAGAATCTTTTTCAGGCGGCGACACTAATAAATAGCGCGAAATCACATTA
The DNA here is from genome assembly GCA_002134785.1 of Crenothrix sp. D3. GTDB lineage: Bacteria > Pseudomonadota > Gammaproteobacteria > Methylococcales > Methylomonadaceae > UBA4132. Next base: position 11,162 of record MBQZ01000038.1, on the reverse strand, counting down.
ACTTTATTTACTCTAAAGTGAAAAAGACAGTAATCCATTAAGACGGACACTTCATCTTCGCAATTGAATACTAATGTATTACGCTGTAACAGCCCTAGTTTTTTTGCACATTCATTAATGGCTGATTTGGGTAATTGCTCAACCAGTTTAGGATTAACAAGCATGGCGATTTCACGACATTGTTTGTAGTGTTCAATGTCTTTTGAACTGGGTAATTCAATAGTTGTTAAATTTGAAGGTATCATAAAAATTTATCGTTTTATCGTTCCCACGCTTTGGAGACTGTGGAAAGCAAGTAGCCCGCATGGAGCTTGCGGAATGCGGGGCTTTTCGTGATAACTCCGCTGTTTCCCGTATTCCGCTCACGCTCCATACGGGCTACGAATCTAAACATCCAATGCGATTAAATTATGTAGCTCGTAGGGCAGCCGTATTGCGCCGCATGATGATAGTGACAACCATTCGGCGGAATACGCTATCGCTATTCCGCCCTACTAACTACTTAAACCATCCACAACTTCTCTAGTTGGTAATACTCACGCGCTTGCGCCGTCATGGCGTGAACAATAACATCACCCAAATCCAACAATATCCAATCTGAACCTAAATCGCCTTCTGTGCCGAGTGGTTTAAAACCTTCTTCTCTGGCTTTTGCGTCCACATAAGAACATAACGATTTCAAATGGCGGTCAGACGTACCCGTGACTAACACCATATAATCAGTGAAGCTGGTTTTACCCTGAACATCCATAGTGACTATATCTTGTCCTTTGCGGTCGTCCAAAACGTCTAGGACAATTTTTAATAAATTTTCTGTGTGCATGTGTTTCCTGATAAATAATGAGATTAAGTAATCTCGTAAAGCTGTTGCTGTGTTATGTAGTCTATCACCGCATCGGGTAATAAAAACCGTGGGTCGCGCTGTTGAGCAATCAACTGACGTATGGCGGTTGCTGATATATCAAGTTGAGTGACGGCATGAAAATATAATTTTCCTGCTAGCGTAGTTGTTAATTCTGTCTTGTCTGTCGTATATCGTTCTGTAAAAAAATCATCGAGTGGCTGACTATCAACACTCGGTCTGGTCATGACAACAATATGAGCAAAATCAACTAGCCGCTGCCATTGATACCAACTGTTTAACTGGTTAAACGCATCCGTACCAATAAATAATAACAGCGGCTGGTTTGGGAAATCCTGTCGTAATGAGGCGAGCGTATCGACCATGTAAGAGAAACCGTGTCTATTTAGCTCTCTTGCATCACAGATAAAATTCTCTTGGTTTTGTATTGCCAGTGTAACCATTTGCAAGCGTTGCTCTGCGGTGGCAGTCGGTTGATTGCGATGTGGCGGTATCGCGCTGGGAATAAAACGAACGTCCGTTAAGTCGAAGGCTTCCTTCATTTCTAACGCGGAACGTAAATGCCCATAATGTATTGGGTCAAATGTGCCGCCAAATATGCCTATCATCTATTGCCGAATATGCCCATCGCCTAACACGATATATTTTAATGAGGTTAAACCCTTTAAACCAACTGGGCCACGCGCGTGGAGTTTATCGGTACTGATACCAATCTCCGCGCCCAAGCCGTATTCAAAACCATCGGCAAAGCGCGTGGAGGCATTGACCATCACAGAGCTGGAATCGACTTCACGCAAAAAACGCCGTGCCAGTGTGTAATCTTCGGTGACAATGGCTTCGGTATGCGCAGAGCTGTATTGACTAATATGCTCAATGGCCTCATTAATGCCAGCGACAATTTTAATGGATAAAATCGGCGCGAGGTATTCGGTATGCCAATCGGATTCAGTGGCGCGAATGCAGTTTACAACCAATGAACAAGTTTTAGCACAGCCGCGCAATTCAACGCCTTTAGCGCGGTATTGTGCGACCAATTCGGGTAGCACTTTAGGCGCGATACTTTCTGCAATTAGCAAAGTTTCCATCGCATTACATACGCCGTAACGATGGGTTTTAGCATTTATCGCAATGGCAATGGCCTTGTTAATATCGGCTTTATCATCAATATAAACGTGACAAATACCGTCCAAATGTTTAATGACGGGAATGGTTGCGTCTTTGCTAATCCGCTCAATCAAACTTTTACCGCCGCGTGGCACGATAACATCAACGTATTGTTTTAATGTAATAAGTTCACCCACTGCGGCACGGTCAGTAGTTGCCACAATCTGTACAGCATTGACAGGCAAGCCAGCGGCTTCTAAACCTTGGGTAATACAGTTAGCAATCGCCTGATTAGAATAAATCGCTTCTGAACCACCGCGTAAAATACAGGCATTGCCTGACTTTAAACACAACGCCGCTGCATCGACCGTGACATTCGGACGGGATTCATAAATGATACCAATGACACCCAACGGCACGCGCATTTGCCCGACTTGTATGCCACTGGGGCGATAACTTAAATCAGTAATTTCACCAACAGGATCAGGCAAGGCGGCGACTTGGTTCAGCCCTGCTATCATTGCATTAATGCCAGCGGGTGTTAATGCTAGTCGGTCTAATGACGCGGCATCTAAACCATTTTGTTTCCCTGCCGCTAAATCTTTTTGATTTTCAGTGATTAATAACTCACTGTTGCTAGCCAGTGCGGCAGCAATGTTTAACAACGCGGCATTTTTTTGGTTGGAATCCGCACGGCTGATTTCGCGCCCTGCTTGTTTTGCCTGCTGACCAAGGCGGTGCATATAGTCTTGAATGTCCACTCTGTACTCGCTGAATGAATAAAGTAACGCGCGATTATAACGGTTAATCAGTGCTTTTAATAGCAGAGTACGCTTGGCTAAATTATGGCACGGGTTTAATTTTTAAATAATTCATTGCGCCAGCGGCGATACCGCGCTAAATCAGCGGGCGTATCTACATCCCATTGCACCGATAATTCATAATAGTTAATTCGCTGTTGTTGACAACGGTCGCGAGTTTCTGCCATCAAGTGTGGATTGCTCCACGGCATATCCGTAAACAATTCAGGGTGTGAACGATTTACACCTATCAGCACATAACCGCCATCTTCGGCGGGTGCAATTACCGCCGTTGTTGTTTCATTTAACGCCGTGATGGCGGTTGCCAAATCGTGCGGTGTTAATGATGGGCAGTCGCAACCCATTAAGACGGCGCGTTTATAGTGCTTGAGTGCAACACCCAGCGCGTGATTCATGCGTGCGCCTAAATCTGCGCCTTGTTGTAGGTGGCGTGTTAGCGGGTAATTTTGTTCAGCAGTGATAAAAAAATCATGGTCTATCGACGGTGTACACCACAGTTGTACAGGACATAAAAGTGCTTGGGTTGCGCGTTGCAAGGTGTTTAAACTCAGTTCACAATGTAACTGTGCGGCTTGTTCAGCGGTTAAGTCAGGCATTAAACGGGTTTTAACTTGACCTGCAATCGGGGCTTTGCAGAAAATTAGCAACACTGCATCGGGGTATGAATAATTCATCATCAACGGCGCAACGGCTTAAACGGTAACAATAACAGCGCGATAAAACTCAATGCCTGCGGTTCACGGTAAGGTGTTAAACCGATGTCCATCATGGTGTGTGGCTGTTTGGGTTCTGCGGTGTAGGTGTTGAACATTTTATCCCAACACGACAAGCAAAAGCCGTAATTGCTGTTGTATTCCACCGCGTCAGTCGAATGATGAATACGGTGCATATCGGGCGTAACCAACACCGTGCGGATAATTTTATCCACAGTAAGAGGCAGATTGATATTGCTGTGATTAAACAAAGCCGCGCCATTAAGCAGCACTTCAAATGCCAGCACTGCCCACGGATTCGCGCCGATAATAGTAATACACAGCACTTTATAACCCATAGAAATCATAATTTCTAAGGGATGAAAACGCACTGCCGTAGTGGTATCAAATACTAAATCGGTATGATGCACTTGATGTAGCCGCCATAATAACGACCAGCGATGCGAGATGATATGTTGGCAATAAATCGCAACATCCAAAAACAACAGTGTTATCGTAATTGCCAACCATTCAGGTGCGGCGAAGGTGTTTAATAACCCGATGGACTGTTCAGACGCATTAACCGCACTCAAATACGCTAAGCCGCCGATACTAAGCCGCATAATCAGCATATTAAATGCCGCTAGCCCTAAATTAATTGACCAGCGACGTTGCCGATTTTGGGGCTGCGTTCTGCGTGGGCTAAGTGCTTCCCAACTAACCATCAAAGTAAAAATACCCAGCGCGAAGCCTAAGCGAATTAATGTTTCCATAATGTCCCCTTGCGGTAAAGTTCAGCCAAAAATGTGGGGTCTGCGCCCAAGTAATAGCGTAGTCGTAAACTCCACATCAATACGATTGTTTTATGAATACCGTGCTGTTGCCAACGGCGTGCAGAGCTTATGACTTTAGCACTCAAGCACACAGGTGAACTGAGTTTTTTTAAAGCACGACTCAGCGCGATGTCTTCCATTAAGGCAATATTAGGATAACCACCCACAGCGGTAAACGCGGTTTTAGTGACAAACAACACTTGGTCGCCCGTGGCTATGCCTGTTAAACGTGAACGCCAGTTCATCATAAAGGCGATGATTTTCAACATCAATAAGTTGGGCAACGCGGCGCGTTGCCACTGCATTCCCACGCGGCGCGTGGGAACGAGAGATTCACTACGCAGTTGAATATCAAAGCGTCCCCACTGTTGCTCTGGTGTAATGCTTTGCTCAATGAGTGTTAATGCGTGTTCAGGTAATTCAGTATCAGCGTGTAGAAATAAAAAAATCTCGCCTGTCGCGTGTTTCGCACCGTGATTCATTTGCGTGGCGCGTCCTTGGTTGGATTGTAGAATTTTATCCGTGTATGGTGTGGCTAACAACAGAGTGTCATCACCACTACCGCCATCAACAACAATAATTTCAGCATGGGCGCGTAAGACTTGCAACGCTAGCAAACAGACTTGAATAGTGTTCGCTTCGTTCAATGTGGGAATGATAATAGAGAATTTGTATGGGTTCACGCTAGTAGTCAGTCCATTTTATTCTGACGTGTGCAATAAAGACCTCGTAGGTCTAATAACGTTACCCGTCATAATTAAACTGAGTGGTCTTGGTTGGCTTTCCTGCCTCAAATATGCGCGGTTAGTTTCAGTATCAAGGCAGCAATAATAGCAGTTTGTAAAATAGCTGTTCCCATAACAACCGTTATAGTCCATCGCTGTAGATCTACTTTCATTTCTGAAATATCGCGCTTAGTTGCTAATTCTTCCAACTTTGCCAGCTCAATTTTTGTAACCGCTTTGGTGAGCGCATCGGCTGTTTTTTCAGCTAATCCGCTTTCTACTAACTCAACGTAAAAAGCGTGTGTGTCAAATGGGATGGTACTCATTGTTTAACCTATTTTTGTAACTTTTGTTTATTACCGACTTGTCATTGCGTTCACCGTTAAGTGACTAGCTTGGGCTGCCAAACATCGGCAACCCAAGCTATGTAGGTGTTAGTCGAGACTGTAGCTATCTTCTAACAACTTCGCATGAGCTGCCGCTAATCTAGCAATCGGTATGCGCGGCGCGGAACAAGACACATAATCCAACTTGATATGATGGCAAAAACGAATCGATTGTGGGTGTCCACCTTGTTCACCGCAGATACCGATTTTAATATCAGGACGCGTGGCTCTGCCTAGCTCTACAGTCATTTTCATGAGTTGACCAACACCTTTGACATCTAACACATCAAACGGATTATCTTCTAGCAAACCTGCTTCGTTATACAACGGTAAAAATTTATTTTCGGCATCTTCGCGTGAAAATGAGAAAGTGGCTTGGGTTAAATCATTCGTGCCAAAAGAGAAAAATTCAGCAATTTCTGCTAGCTTTCCTGAGCGAGTGCAAGCACGAACGGTTTCTATCATAGTGCCAAATTTAAATTTTAATGTCAGCTGATAACGATTTTCTACATCTTGTTGAATTTCATCAACGTAGGCTTTCACTTGTTTGAGTTCTTGTGAGGTGATGACTTGTGGCACCATGATTTCAGGGGCAATATCTAACCCTTGCTGCATACAAATTGCCGCCGCTTCCAAAATAGAACGAATTTGCATTTTGTAAATTTCAGGATATGACATCCCTAAACGCACACCTCTATGCCCTAACATTGGATTAACTTCGTATAAATCCAGCACTTTTTTCAACACCAATTGTTTTTTGGCAATTGCAGCATTAATGACTTCTTCGTTAAGATGATCGAACGGCGTTGGCAGTGCATCTTGCTGCATTCCTAAGGTATCCAGCGTGACACGCTGCCCTCTGACAATGGTTTCATAATGTTGCAAGGCGTTAATTTCATCTTGTAATTGATGTTCACTCGGTAAAAATTCGTGCATTGGTGGATCAAGCAAGCGCACAGTCACGGCATGAGGTGACATCGCGGTGAACAACTCGATAAAGTCTTGGCGTTGAATGGGAAATAATTTATTCAACGCTGTTTTACGCGTTTCACAATCATCAGCAAGTATCATATCAATCACTAAAGGCAAGCGTTCTTTAGCATTAAACATCCGTTCAGTACGACATAAACCAATGCCTGCCGCGCCGTAATCGGCTGCCATTTTGGCGCGTTCAGGCGTATCAACATTCGCATGAACTTTTAAAGTCGCAACACTATCTGCCCAGCCTAATAATGTGTGTAGCTCTTTGGAAACGTGTGGCTCGATGGTGGCAATTTCGCCTAAATAAATCAGCCCTGTTGTGCCATCAATGGTAATAATATCGCCTTCGCGTAAACGCGTATCACCAATCACGGCTGAACGGGATTTTACATCCACTTTAATATCTTCTGCACCTGCGACACAGGCTTTACCCATACCACGCGCTACGACTGCCGCGTGTGACGTTTTGCCGCCGCGACTGGTTAAAATACCTTGTGAAGCAAAAAATCCGTGAATATCTTCGGGCTTGGTTTCTTCGCGTACTAAAATAACTTTTTCTCCCGCTCGCCCCATGATTTCTGCGGCATCAGCTTCAAAGACACATTTGCCGCACGCCGCACCAGGTGAGGCGGGCAAGCCTTGTGCTAAGGCAGGGATTTTGTTATTTGGATCTAGTTGAGGATGTAATAATTGCTCTAACAACTCAGGATCAATGCGCAGTAACGCACGTTCTTTATCGATGAGTCCTTCGGCAACCATTTCAACCGAAGTTCTGACCATCGCAGCCGCATTCATTTTGCCATTGCGCGTTTGTAAGCAATACAACACACCGCGTTCGATGGTGTATTCGTAGTCTTGAACTTCGTGATAATGGGTTTCTAATTTATTGCGTAATTCAACTAATTGCCGATACAAATCAGGCATTTCTACTTCAAGTTCTTGCACGGGTTTAGGCGTGCGAATGCCTGCAACCACGTCTTCACCCTGCGCATTCACCAAGTATTCACCGTACATTTCATTTTCACCCGTTCCTGGGTTACGCGTAAAACCTACCCCTGTAGCGCAATCATTACCCATGTTACCAAACACCATCGTCACGACATTGACTGCCGTGCCGTTGGCTTGTTTGGGGGTAATATGAAATTCACGACGGTAATCAACCGCACGTTTGCCTGTCCACGAGTTAAAGACGGCCTTAATAGAAATTTCTAACTGCTCATACACATCTTCTGGAAACGGTCTACCAGTTTCTTCTAAGACGACTTGTAAAAATAATTCGCTGATTTCTTGCAAATGAACCGCATCTAAGGCGACATCGGCTTTAATACCCGCTTGGCGTTTGACATTGGCAAAATGTTCATCAAATTTTTCATCGTTAATACCTAAGGCAACTTTACCGAATAATTGAATAAAACGGCGGTAGGCATCGTAGGCAAAACGTGGATCTTGAGTTTCGTCAATTAAACCTTTGAGAGTCGCTTGATTTAAACCGAGGTTTAAAATCGTGTCCATCATTCCTGGCATAGAAATCGCTGAACCTGAGCGCACTGATACCAGCAAGGGCTTAATACTTGCACCAAATTGTTTGCCGCTGGCTTGTTCAATGCCTTGTATTTGCCGCTTAACATCAGCCATTAAGCCATCGGGTAATTGTTTCTCTTGTAAATAATCTAAACAGGCTTCGGTCGTAATAACAAAACCAGGCGGAACATTTAAGCCAATTTGTGTCATTTCACACAAATTCGCGCCTTTGCCACCGAGTAATACTTTGTTTTTTCCATCGCCGTTGTGAAATGAATAAATGTATTGTTTTGTCATAAGTTACTCCGAATAGGAATTAGGATATAAAAAGTGTGTATTTTAGGCTTACTAGCAGTCGTGTCAAACGATGGCGTATGGATAAGAGCGTTCAAATATAAATCGCTGCCATCCGTCGCCAGTAACTCGCACTGTGCGCTCTGCCATCCCATATCAAAAATTGATGATGAATACCTTTTTGGTGCAAAACTGAGCTTAACTGTTTATTGTTGTGCAAAAAAGGATCTTCCTTGCCAATAACTAGCGTGATGTCTATTTTTTTCAGCGCGTTCAAATGTAGGCTACATTCAAGATTGGGTAAAAAATGGCTGGGGGTATGAAAATAAACATCATCGTTATAAAAACCATCCAGTAAATCATGAAAACTTTCGACGGCTAGGCTCAAATCATAACGCCCTGAAAAGGCGACCAATTTTTTAAACAACTGCGGATGACGTAAAACAATATTAACCGCATGAAACGCGCCCAGACTTGAGCCGTGAGCAATAATACAGTCATGCGGATTCTTGCGATTCATGAAGGGTAATACATCATTCAAAATGTAATCTTCAAAAGCGATATGGCGTTTAACGCGCCCCGATGGATGCGCCCAATGACAATAAAAACTTTCATTATCAATACTGTCAATACAATAAAGCTGAAGATGACCGCGTTCTATTTTGTCTTGCAAGACCTTTACCATGCCTATATTTTCATACTCATAAAACCGACTTTTGCGTGTTGGAAAAACCAGCACTTTTGCACCCGCGTGACCAAATACCAACAATTCCATATCGCGCTGTAAATGCTTGCTCCACCATTTGTGATATTCTCGATTCATTTAATAATCTCTCAGTGGTGCAAAAAACGCATCGAGTTCGGCGATAAGTGCCTGCTCTTGCTGCTGTTGTTCAGGGTATGAATGATGCCCTGCGATTAAAGTGAAGAGTTGCTTTGTGTTTGCTAAGGCATTGTAAATGGCAAATTGTGAGGGCGGCGCAACGAAGGGATCAAACAAAGCGCAGGCGCAATGTATTGGCATGGTAATTCGTTTTGCTGCTAAGGCAGCATCGTAATAACGTAGCGTAGTCAGTAGCTGTTTTTTATGATATTTGTAAAACTTTTGTAGGCTGTGCGCACTGCCGCGTGTTGGCAGTCGTAAACGCAATGGATGGTGTCCACAGCTGGGAATATTAAGATGACCGCGAGCAATGCGCTGTTCCCACGGCAACGCCAATGCGCCAATGCCGCCCGAAAAACTAATCCCTAAATAACCTAAATGCCCCGCTAAGTTTGGAAATAACTGTAACAAAGCACTCACGCCTAGCCAGACATCTTCAACACAACCGCCTAAAATGTAACGGTTTGTTTTATCAACATCATGCAGAACGTGCCAACAGGAAGCGGAGGAAATACTAGAGTCGGCACTGCGTCCTAAACCGCGAAAACAAGGAAATAACAACGCGGCATCGCTAAAGGGTAGATGAAAATCGGGGGCATCACGACCACCATAACCATGACCAATCACGAAGCCGCGTTTAATCACGCCATTAACAGGTAATAATAACCAGCCATGAATGCAGAAATTATCGGTAGAGGTATAACTGATTTCAAATACTCGCCAGCCACGTTCATTTTCACTAATCATCTTGATTTGTGGCAGTGGGGCAATGGTTAAGGCTTTTTGATAGCGAGTTTGCCAAAAAACATCAAAATCTTTCGGTTCTTTCGGTGGTGTAACCGCTAATAATTGCGGCAATGTATAACCATAACTAGGATCAAAACCGTATTCACTTATCGCCATAACTCGCCTATGTTGTTTGAAACTACTGCTTCGTCAAAAAACAGTCTTTATAGCATAGTAAGTATGACAACATCATTTAGCAGAATGAAACGCCAGTCATATAGATTGGGTTAGTAATAACGTAATCTGACATTTTGATTATTCATAACCAATATCATCAGCAAAATCCATTGCCACACTCCCCCAATGTTTATCCAGAATACCCAATTTTATGTAGCGGTGAATGCTCGAAAATGCCCAATCGACAGGGCGAGAGACAAAGCCGTGTTTGACGGGGTTGTAGTGAATGTAGTCAATGTGGTTTTCATAATCATCGTCATAACGGATAACATGATTAGGCATAATCACCATTGCATCAATGATAAATGGGTGTTTGGTTTTTACATCACGGACGGATGCTCTGAGTAAATCAACGTGAGTTACCAGCAAATGGCTGTTTCGTTCAGCTAAGTTGACGATGAAAAAGTGGCTTGCACCAGAAATTTTTATGCGTCGATAACGCATCATGCACCACCATGTTGTATGAGTTTAAATAGGTTGGGGTGAGGTACGAACCCCAACAAATCCACGCATATCAGTGTAATCGCAAGCTCCCCAACACAGAAACGCAAATGATAAGGTTCGTATTATCGAATGGGTAGCGAGTCGTTGAGTTTGTTGGAATACGCGATAGCCCAACATACGCGCCAAAATGTAACCTGATTAGCAAGATTATTCAGCTTGGCGAAGCCAAGTTGCAGGACGGGGTTTACTGGTAAAGGCGGCACACGCAGGTGCATGGGATGCGTATCGAGATGAAATCGTCGGTTGAAGCGATAAACAAATGCGCTCAGATAGCGTGCACCCTATTTAGCAAAGTTGAAAGCATGATAACTACCCTCCCAAACTGGTTTTAAGATTACCCAATAGCGTGTTAATCCACCTAAATTCTGGCATTTCTTTTGGTTTGCGCCCGCCACTTGGTGTTGGCAGCCTGCGTCGAGTACGCCAGTAAAACAGCTCAGCCCATCGGACATGACAACGCAACCTGGACTCAGGTCTTGCTTTGCCCATTTGACAATGGCTTTGCTGGTAAAACCTGAAACGGGAGTCATTTTGAGGTACATCGGATGCCCTTCGGTGTTAAGCGAAACCGCCGCCACAAAAGGAACTTTATT
>MBQZ01000037.1 GCA_002134785.1 Crenothrix sp. D3 | reverse complement strand
TCTCCTGACTTAAATCCTATTGAACACAAATGGGCGCAAGCTAAAGCTCTTAGAAGAAAGAAAAACTGTTCCACTGATACGCTGTTTTCTCAGCTTTTTTAAATCATTTTATTTTGCTTTGGCTATAGCTTTAAAGATGATTTGGCTCAGGAAGAACAACGGCACATTGCTGAAGGCTTAACTAAGGAAGAATTAGAACTCTTTGATTTACTGTACAAAGAAAAACTGACAGCGGATGAACGTATCGCAGTTAAAAATGCGGCTAAGGCGTTGTTATGGAAATTAAGAAAACTCAGTGCAGAAAAACCATTTTGGTATAAAGATACTCAGGAACAAGCACAGGTTAAAGGCTTAATCATGAATACTTTAGATGAGGATTTACCAGACAGTTACGATAAACCTATTTTTAATAAAAAATGTGATGATGCTTATAATTTGGTTTATGAACGGACGTTGAGTTCAGGGAATGCGTTTTATCATTAGGATGGTTCGCAATAAGTACACATTTATCCCACTTGAATGTGGGACAGTAGAATGACACTTGCTGAAAGGTGAGCAACCGCTAAGGCAATGTATCAAGTGGGTGATAGTTTTCGTGTGATAGAAGCCGAGCTGGGTTTAAGTCGCAGTTCGTTGAATAGACGGGCAATGGCTGAAAAATGGCAGAAAGGTTGCTTGTTATGGCTGGTACATGAAATCGTTAGACTGGATCAGGCATTGCGTGAACTTTCACCAGCAGAAAGGCAAGCCGTGTTGGAGCAGGTCAATCTAGCGATGGCTAAGAATAAAATCATCCAACAGCCACATAAAACCAAGAGACTCAGTTGGGCTAGAACGGCACAGTGAGATATTGGGGAAACTGTCAGCTATGCAGATCGGTTTAGGCAAATGAAACAATGTAGCAACTGGATTAAATCAGGTATTCCATTACCCAGACTAAGTAAATGAGCAAATGACGTTAAATAATTCCATCCAGCATGGTTAAGCAGATTTATGGGAAAAATACGCTAAAAATAGGGGCAGGGTTAAGTTTATGGCGGTATATTTTAAAAATAAAATTTAACAAGCTATGTATGTAAAGGCTTGCAGGGAATTGTTCGGTTGACTGCCTAAAATTATGATTTAACAAAATTCAAAGAAATACAAAAACCCGCAAGCTATCTGGCTTAGCGGGTTTTTTATTGTCTAACGAAGTGTAAAAGAATGCAGTAACAGTTTGCATTTAGTGCAGCAAGTTTTACAGTAACAGGTAAAAATTACTGTTACTACAGGCGGTGATGTGTTTTACAGATTTCACCTTCATCTGACTACGCACGCCACCGCCCCCTTTCATCGGGAGACTTTCTCTTAGGTTTTTAAGCTACCTTGGAAGGGTAGTTTTGCGTGTGGAGTCGAACCAATTACAGTCTGAGTCATTTTCAGATGCTCTACCAAATGAGCTATGGCAAATGGTGCAGCGAGTTGGATTTGAACCAACGACCTCCCGAATCTTCGGTTGCTCTACCCACTGAACTACCGCTGCGTTATTTGACTCCATCAACATTGATACGCAGATTGCCCAGAGCGTTTGCGTCAGTTAGGCGTTTGAACCTAAACCGCTGTTGTTGGTGGGGTGTCAAATTCTTGTTGGTGTGTCGATGCGACAAATCCGCACCGACAACACCGAAAATTTTTAAACAGCCTACTCGTTCCGCTCGTTCCCACGCGCCGCGTGGGAATGCAGTAACGGTGCGCCGCGCCGTGCTTTTAAAACACACCGCAGCGCGTGGGAACGAGAAAAAATTTATCTTAATCGTATTGTTTCTTTGGAGAGCTGCTTGAAATCGTCTGGAAGTTGAATTGTATTTCCAAATTATCAACCTCATTAATCCAAATAGGCACTTCCAATATCATGGTGCATTTTGCCACGCCATTTTCATCAGATAATTCAACACGTCGAATTTGAGAAATATCTTCAGATTTAATATTTGGAATATTTCCTATTAATGAAAACTTATGAGTATAAGTTGAGTTCTCAGTGATTTTTTCGGATTTAATAGCACTTTTATAACGAGGGTTATCAAATCCTATTTCGTCTGGCTCAAATGGAGAATCATCATCAGATAATATAAAAAAGCCTTTATCCAAGTAGGGGGCTATCAATACCTGTCTTTCAAGACCAGTTGACATACTGTCACCTACACCACGAACTGATTGATTTGTTTCTTTTGTCAAAAGAAGAAAAATTCTTGTTAATTTACTCAATGCTTTTGCTACTGTCTGACGATTTTGTATTTCACCATGAGGATTGAAAAAACTTGCGCCATTTTTTGCATGAAATAAACAGCAACGAGTAGTTTTATATATTTCATCAATAAATTCCTGAATAGGGTCGCTAGAACCGACAAACGTAGTTGTTAGAATATCGCTATTGATAGTTTGTAAATAACGTTTAAGCCAATTAGGTTCACTTTCGTTACTCATTTTTTGAGTATTGCTTGATACCAACAGCTCAAAAGCTAAATACATATTGCGATAAGCATCAAATAGGTCATCAGTAATTTGTGATAATCGAAAATACCGATAAGAAGGGTAAATAGATGCACTAGCTACAGAAATGAAACCGTTATTTTCAAAAGAATTAGAGTTCTCCCCACAATTTAAATTTATTCCCCAATTTAAACTGGTAATATCTGTAATTCTTAAAGTAACTTTATTGTTTGAAAACCACCATACAAAATTTTCATTTGCTGAATTACGGGTGCTTAAATCGTATTTTCCAGTTATTGATAGAATATCGAGTCCTTTTTGTACAAGTTCATGCCCATAATCAAAAGCATTTTGATGACTATCCAAATCTTGAGTGCGAACCACAACGTAAGGATTATCTTTTTCGATTTCAACGATTGAATTACTATCAATTTTAATTACCGAAGTAATAGGGCTTGGTCTTTGCATTAGAAAAGCCGCACCTGAATTAAATGCTTCTGATTTATTTACTATTGTAATATTTCCAATTTTTGCCATTTTAAGTAGTTTCCTTAACTTAGAGTTTTATCGTTCCAACACGAGCGTTGAAATGATATAAATACATAGAATACAAACTTAGGTTTGTACTCCCCCAAACGCATTATCCCTTAACACACAACACCTGCTTCAACGTATGCACAATTTCCACTAAATCCGCTTGTGCTGCCATTACCGCTTCAATCGGTTTATAAGCTGACGGTGTTTCATCAATCACCGATTCATCTTTTCGGCATTCTACGCCTGCGGTGGCGATGATATGTTCCGCTAACGACACGCGTTTTTTCGCTTCGGTACGCGACATCACACGACCTGCACCATGACTACAGCTACAAAAACTTTCTTCATTTCCTAAACCACGCACGATGAAGGATTTTGCACCCATACTTCCCGGAATAATCCCCATTTCACCGAGTTTGGCACTTACCGCACCTTTGCGCGTTACGATGACGTTTTTATCGTAATGATGCTCACGGCTAACATAGTTATGGTGACAGTTCACCGCTTCCAGATGCGCTTCAAACGGTATTTTCAACACATCACGCAGAGCTTGTAAGGTGTTATTCATCATCACCACGCGGTTAGTCATGGCGAAATCCTGCGCCCAACTCACGGCTTCTAAATAGTCTTTAAAATGTTCTGTACCTTCTGGAATGTAGGCTAAATCTTTATCGGGTAGATTAATAAACCAGCGTTCCATATCTTTTTTAGCCAGTTCGATAAAGTGTGTCCCGATACGATTTCCGACACCGCGTGAACCGCTATGCAACATCACCCACACGGCATTCGCTTCATCCAAACACACTTCGATGAAATGGTTGCCTGTGCCTAGCGTTCCTAGGTGTTTAATGTTGTTGGTGTTTTTAAAACGCGGGTATTTTTCGCACAGGTGTTCAAAGCCGTCGTTTAATGGCAACCATGCTTGCATAATCGCTTCGGACGGTTCTCCCCAGCTTCCTGTATCACGTTGTCCGCGATTAAATACCAAACCATGCGGCACTCGTTTTTCAATTTCTGAACGTAATGCGCTTAATGAGTCGGGCAATTGTTCAGCGGTTAAGCTGGTTTTAACTGCCATCATCCCGCAACCTAAATCCACACCCACCGCCGCAGGAATCACCGCGCCGATGGTTGGAATCACGCTACCAATAGTCGCGCCTTTTCCTAAATGCACATCGGGCATTGCCGCTATCCATTTATGAATAAACGGCATTTTGGCGATATTTAACAGTTGTTGTTTAGAGTTATCATCGAAACTCACACCGCGTGTCCATGCTTTCACGGGGTGTTGACCTTGTTCGTATAACACTTCATAAGCGGTGGTTGTCATGGCTTTATCCTTGGTTGTTTTTGTTGACAATGGGGATTTAGCAACAGGCGTGCCAAGTGTGGGTAATAGCTGTTAGCTCTTGATAGACAAGGAATTATGTTAGCGGATGGGAATAATTGCTTGGATTATTACTATCGAAATAGATAGTTAGTTATCCTAATTAATAGGATGCTTTTGGTAGTGTGGAGGACACAGGAACGTCTACGAGCGTATTTTTGTTTGTTTTTTAGCCAGTATATTCCATATCAAAATAATTACAGGTCATGTAAAATTAATTGCGTGCTAACCTTATTTTTATCTCAAGAGGATTTAAAAATGTCTCTTCATTGCCTTGTTTATACGAGTCTTTCACGTCAAAAACTATCTGATGATAATATTAAATATTTTCTTCAACTTATAAGACACAAAAATGAAATTGAACAAGTTACAGGAATGCTGGTTTATCTTGACCCTTTTTTTATTCAAGTATTAGAAGGTGAAGAGACTACAGTGAATCGGTTATTTGATATTATTAAAAATGACCCAAGGCACTATAAAGTATCGCTTATTTATAAAAAGCCAATAGCAGAACGTCATTTTTCAAATTGGACGATGGGATTTAGTAAAATCAGTTATAAAGATATAGAAATGCTGGATGGTTTTTCTGACTTTTTACAAAAACCATCAATAGAATTTTTCAATCGTTCACCCAATGAAGTAGATGAATTATTATACAAATTCAAACATGAAATTTTGTTTTGAATTTGTCGCGTTCCCAAACGCCAAAGACCGTGAAAACACAATTACTTATTGAAACTTAACGTTGAGACTGGAAATTTTATGAAAAAATTAGCCTACTTTGTAGCGGTAGCTATGGCTACTAGCTGTGTTTATATGACGACTGCAAATGCAGAACAAGCTGCCCCTACCACTAAGAAAGCCGCGACAGATGCTGCAAAAAACCTGACTGCTGCCAAAGGTGTACGGAAACCAACGAGCAATGTGGATAAATTCTGGGATGATTTGAAATGGGATGAGTTGTCCGCTGAGGAACAAAAAATTTGGGGTGTTTTAGGTTGGGATAGTAAAAGCTGGAATCAATTAGCACCCGAACCTGCCTCTGACAAAACTGCGTGGGATAAATTAAGTAAAGAAGAACAAGCCGCTGCAAGTTCTTTAGGTTATGACCCAAAATCGTGGGATGAATAATGCGGTAAGATGATATGGACTCCACTGGTTAATCTCAGTCAGGAGTCCTTTTATCCTATAATTAGGTGTTCATTTTTCAAATATTAGATTGTTGCACCGCTGGCGCGTTGGAACGATAAGTCTCCTAGCCTAGTGCTACACTGTTTTTATCAACATGAATAACGTCATCATCGGTATTTTAGGCGCGAGATTAGACCACGCGGGTTTAGGTAAACGGCGGCTGGGACGGTGGCGACCTAGTATCTCGTTATTGATGCACGCTAATTTAGCAGTGGATGAATTTGTATTGATTCATCATGAAGAAGAACAAGAACTGGCTGGTTTAACCCTGCGTGATATGGCGGCTGTGTCTCCACAAACGCGGCTCACCGCTTATCAAGTCGATTATGCCAACCCGTGGGATTTTGAGCAGGTGTATAGCCAGTTACACGAATTTACCCGCAGTTATCGCTTTGATCCTGAACAAAATAATTATTATGTTCACATCACGACAGGCACACACGTTGCACAAATCTGTTTGTATTTATTGACCGAAGCGAATTATATCCCCGCTAAATTACTGCAAACATCACCCAGCAAAGACGGCATACAAGGGACGTATCAAGTCATTGATTTGGATTTATCGCGTTACGATCAAATTGCGTCACGCTTTGCGCGTGAAGCGCAAGATGGGATTGCGTATTTAAAAGGCGGTATCGAAACCCGCAATCTGGCGTTTAATCAGCTTATTTCTCAACTTGAACAAGTGTCGATTAAATCCACCGCGCCGATGTTATTAACGGGGCCTACGGGTGCAGGGAAATCACGCTTGGCAAAACGGATTTATGAATTGAAAAAACAGCGTGGGCAAGTCACGGGCAAATTAGTCGAGGTGAATTGCGCGACTTTACGCGGTGATAATGCTATGTCGGCGTTATTCGGTCATGTGAAAGGTGCGTTTACGGGGGCTATGAGTTTGCGTTTGGGTTTGTTGCGGGAAGCGAATAAGGGGCTGTTGTTTTTAGATGAAATCGGCGAGTTGGGGCTGGATGAACAAGCGATGTTACTGCGGGCGATTGAAGATAAGGTGTTTATGCCTTTGGGTGGCGATACCGAAGTCAGCAGTGATTTTCAGTTAATCGTGGGTACGAATCGTGATTTATTTGCGCAAGTACGGCTGGGTGCGTTTCGTGAAGATTTATTGGCGCGGATTAATTTGTGGACGTATTTTGTGCCGCCGTTAACGCAACGCATGGAAGACTTAGAACCGAATATTGAACATGAGTTACAGCAATTTACCATTAAAGCAGGGCATAAAGTCAGTTTTAATAAAGCGGCGCGGGAGCAGTATTTACAGTTTGCGCGTTCTCCAGCAGCTTTATGGCGGGCGAATTTTCGAGATTTAAATGCCAGTATGACACGCATGGCGACCTTGGCAGTCGGTGGGCGGATTACTGAGGAGTTGGTGACTGAGGAAATCGGGCGATTGCAAACGGCGTGGTCTGGGTTTTTGCCGTCGGTGGCAGATGATGGACTGAGTAGTGTGTTATCTGCCGAGGCGTTGGCGGAGTTAGATTTATTTGATAGATTGCAATTAGTTGAAGTGTTGCGGGTGTGTCGTGCCAGTCGCAGTTTAGCGGAAGCAGGGCGGGTGTTATTTGATAAAAGTCGGTCACAAAAAACCAGCGTGAATGACTCTCACCGCTTGAAGCAGTATTTGCAGAAGTTTGGTTTGACCTTTCAGATGTTGGTTGGGAACAAATAGCAAGACCTGCGAAGTTTTAAAAGCCTCGCAGGTCTGGTAGTGGGTATCTCGTAATGAGCAACCCACCTAAACCGTAAGTCTATAACCCAGCCAATACTTCAGCCACGGTCGCACCCATTGCCGCTGGCGTTGGGCAAATGGTCACGCCTAATTCACGCAACAAGGCTACTTTTTCTGCCGCACTTTCACCCGCAGAGGAAATAATTGCGCCAGCATGACCCATGCGCCGACCTTCGGGTGCGGTTAATCCAGCGATATAAGCCACGACGGGTTTACTCATAGTTTGAGCATATAAACCCGCTTCAACTTCTTGTGGGCCGCCGATTTCACCAATCATAAGCACCACTTTGGTTTCGGGATCGTTTTCAAACATTTCCAAAATATCGCGGTGTGAACTGCCGTTGATAGGATCACCACCAATACCAACAGAAGTAGAAATACCAATCCCCAGACGTTTCATTTGATCCGCCGCTTCATAACCTAATGTACCTGAGCGTCCGACGATACCAACATTACCACGCATATAAATATGACCTGGCATAATGCCAATCATGGCGCGTTCTGGGCTAATTGTTCCCGCACAGTTTGGCCCCGTGAGTATCATGCGTTCCTCAACAGGAAAACGACGCAGAAAGTTTTTTACCGTCATCATGTCTTGCGTTGGAATGCCGTCAGTAATAGCCACACAATATTTAATACCTGCATCGGCGGCCTCCATAATGGAATCAGCGGCAAATGCAGGCGGTACAAAAATAATACTGGCTTCCGCGCCTGCTTGCTGCACAGCTTGTTTGACGGTATTAAACACAGGCAAGCCTAAATGCGTTTGTCCGCCTTTACCTGGTGTCACACCACCGACAACGTTAGAGCCGTAGTTAATCATGTCTTGGGCATGAAAAGTGCCAATTTTGCCCGTAAAACCTTGGACGATGATGCGAGTGGTTTCGTTAATTAATATAGCCATGTTTTATGCTCCTGCGGCTTCTTTGGCGACAACTTCGTTACGCGCTTGTACGGCTTTTTCAGCGGCTTCAGCTAAGGTGTCAGCGGTAATAATGGGTAAGCCACTGTCGGCAATAATTCTGCGTCCTTCTTCGACGTTCGTGCCTGATAATCTAACGATTAATGGCATTTTCATATCGAGTTTACGCACCGCGTGAACCACGCCTTCGGCTATCCAATCACAGCGATTAATCCCTGCAAAAATGTTGACCAGCATGGCTTTAACATTTTTATCGGCTAACACTAAACGAAAGGCTTTTTCAGTGCGTTCAGCGGACGCGCCACCACCGACATCTAAGAAATTAGCAGGTTCACCGCCTGCCAGTTTAATCATGTCCATCGTTGCCATTGCTAAACCAGCACCGTTAATCATGCAGCCGATGTCACCGTCTAAACCGACATAGCTTAAACCACGGTCAGCCGCCGCCATTTCGCGTGGATCTTCTTGAGATTTATCGCGTAATTCAGAGATTTTTAGTTGACGAAATAGCGCGTTATCATCAAAGCCCATTTTGGCATCTAAGGCGATTAATTCGCCGCTTTTAGTCACGACTAGCGGATTAATTTCTAACATACTGACATCTAAGGCGCGTAACGCACGATAACAACCTTTAATGGTTTTCACTGCGTGGCTAATCACTTCCGCATCTAGCCCTAATTTAAATGCCATTTTCCGCGCTTGAAAATCTTGTAAACCCACGGCTGGATCAATATAAATTTTAACAATGGCTTCAGGATTAGTGACCGCGAGTTCTTCAATATCCATGCCGCCTTGTGCTGAACCAACCATGACAATGCGTTCAGAACTGCGGTCAACTAACAGGCAAAAATACAATTCTTTAGCGATTTCAGTACCCGCTTCGACATACAATCTGCCGCAGACCTTACCCACTGGCCCTGTTTGATGAGTGACCAAGCGTCTACCCAATAAATAATCAGCGGCAGCTTCTACTTCGTCATGCGTTTTACAAATTTTAATGCCACCTGCTTTACCACGCGCTCCTGAATGAATTTGGGCTTTAACTGCCCAAATATGCCCTCCGATTTCTCTGGCGCGTTGTACAGCATCTTCAGGGCTATACGCCAAACCGCCTTCCGCGATTTTTATACCGTAACCGCTTAAAATTTCTTTTGCTTGATATTCATGAATATCCATAAATTTTCCTATCGTGTTGAAATCATGACCACTAAAAACAGCCGCGTATTATATGCTTTTTAAAAAGCTGTCGTGTCATAACAATGTAATATCTGACAGGTTTATATAAAAAAATCTGTCAATTGTAAAAATCAGGCAGATTTTAGCGTCAAGATTATTACGCAACTTGCCTAAAAATTTTTAGAATGGTAATTGTATGTCACTGTTACTGGCAGCATTAACGATTGGAGAATGATATGACGATTGAAATACTGAGTGCTATTTTAGGGTGGTCAACGCTTATCAACATGGGCATTGTGACGCTGTGGTTTTTACTTATTGTTTATGCGCATGATTGGGTGTATCAGCTACACAGTCGGTGGTTTACCTTATCCGTAGAACGCTTTGATACTATTCACTACGCAGGCATGGCTTTTTACAAAATGAGTATTTACCTGTTTAATCTGGTGCCGTTTTTGGCGTTGCAAATTGTGATTTGAAATTAAATAAATACAACAGTCTAAATCTATTTTTGTCAGGCAATTAAGACTCGTGTATAAATCTCATCGGTTTAGTCTGCACGCCTAATTTTAAAATTTGAAATCCATCATTAACCCGTTTTTCCGTTATGATTTCAACGTAAGCTAAGCGTAACTAAACCACATAACATTAAACTTAACGACTTAAGGTCACATAAAAAAGAGAGCTTAAACATGAATAAATGGTTTGCAATGGGCATCACTGCTTTCGCGGTTATTACGGCAAGTGGCGTGAGTGTAGCGGGTGATCAAGATTTCACTTTGGTAAACGCAACGGGTTATGAAATTGACCAAGTCTATGTTTCACCTGTTTCTGCAAAAAATTGGCATAACGATGTGTTGGGTCAGGAAACGTTAGTGGATGGTAATTTCGCTAAAATAACCTTCTCACCTGAGAATGAAATATGCAAATATGACTTAAAGGTTATTTATACTGATAGCGACGAAGCAGAATGGGGCAATATTGATCTTTGTAAAGAAGAAAAAATCACTATCCATTGGGACAAAAAAAGTGGCGAATCAACGGCTACTACTGAATAATCGTTAAGCATTCCGTCAAAAATTTACAATATTATTTTAGTAGATACTCCGTTCAAAATAAAATCCATTTTGATAATAATGCCGAGTAGCATTATAAGTTATTAAGCCTAAATGTAAGGGCGGATTGTATCCGCCCTTAGTTTGGGACATTGTACTATCGCAATGATGCCATGCCTTCACATCACTAGCCGTTTTATATCACTCAGTTTAATTAAGACTAGCACGAACAATTATTCGCGTGGCATGACGTGCAGGCAAATACGACGCTAGCAATACCAACACAATGATTATTGCCAGCCACAGCCAAACGGCAAGCCATGAAAAGCTAAAATCCAGCTGTATGCCCAGCATGATTTCACCTAATTTTCGAGACAGCGGTTCGGCGCAAAAATAGGCAATGGGAATACTGATGAGCCACGCCATTAAGCCATGAAAAACCCCTTCCAGCATGAACAGCTTAAATATTGCCGCTGAACTGGCACCAATGGCGCGTAATACGCCGATTTCACGCGTGCGTTGCAACACACCAATCGCCAATGTACCCGACAAGCCGATTGCACCCACTGAGGCAATCAATGACGCAAGACCCAATAACATACTGGTAATGGGGCGAAACTGATTTTTAGCAAACTGGCGTTGTTCGAGTTTGGCAATGGTGGTGTAAAAATCCAGTTTGATGTGATTATTCTGAAACACTTGCTTTAAGGCATCAGCGACAATTTTTTCTTCATCGACTGTTGTTATCGCCGCCGATAGCAAGGCAAACGAACTGAATTGATTGCGTTGTGTCACTGTTTGCACCGTGCTTAATGGCGCGTACACAGGTTCTACGTTATAACCCGAACCCGCAAACCAGCGATATAAACCGATAACCTGCCAGTCGCTGTTGAATCGTCCCAGTAGATTGACCTTGATGCTATCACCCACTTGAATACCGTTCAGCTCTGCGGTTGCCGCATTCAGTACCAGCACTTTTTGATTATTATCGTTCGGTTCAAACCACCGCCCTGCGACAATCAGCGGTTTATACAGCACTGATTCAACAGGCAGGGCAACAATTTGTACGCCTAAACTGCCTGATTGCTTCAGTAATATCTCATTGCGTGATAACTCAGCGGGTAATCTGTTCCATAATTCCAGCCCTGTAGTTTGGGGTACGGTGCGGATTAATTCTTCAATCAAAGCCGACGGTTGATCGGCACTAAAACCTAAGCGCACATTGTATTGACTACGCGCCAATTCGTTATCCAGCGTTAAATTAACCGATGTTATCAAACTGATAATCAAGATAAACAACACCCCCGCAATAATTAGCACCATCTGTGTCCATAATAAACGCGCTTTACGGCGAAACAAATTGCCCAAGCTGACTGCGTAAAGTGTGGGTAAAGCATTAAATACGTTACCTTCCAGCCAGTTATCAAAACGGCTACTGGCAAAATCGCCGCCTAGCCCGTAACTCGCAATCGCCTGTCGAACTGACATCGACGCACCGCGCCAAATGGGATACCAAGACGCTAATAACGGTGCGACTAAACCACCTGCAAGCATTAAATACACGGTGCGAGTGGAATATTCAAAACCGTCCATCTCGATATTAAATAAATCCAATAACCACTGACTACTGAAATACGCGCCCGCTAAACTCAGCGGCACGGCTAACACCAAAGCAAGCAATGCGACAATAAACACCTCAGTTAAATAAAGTCTGGCAATGGTCAACCGCCGCGCACCGATAGATTTCATGATGCCAATTTGGTCAGTTTGTTGGGTGATTAATGCCGCAATAGTATTCAGAATTAACACCGAACTTAACGCCAATGATGCCCATGCCATTACCGTTAAAATTAAATTGATACCCGAAAAAAATGGTCTGCCCCAGTGTTGTTCAGGGTTTTGCAATAACGTGGCATTAACGCCGATGTCTAACGCGCTTAACTTGGCACGAATGTCACCCGCAATTAATCGGGCTTTTTCTTCGCTATAGGGTTGGCTGACTTGTACTAATAATTGTCTGAAGGTATTGGGTTTAATAGCAAAAATAGACGCTGATTCAGGTGCGATAAAAAAATGCAACTGCCCACCAAACGGTGGTGGCTTCACAAACGGATGCCGAATAACGCCGTCAACGGTAAACGCTTGCTCGCCTGTTTCAGTCTCAAAAATAATCGCATCACCTGCTTTCAGCCCTGCGGCTTTTGCCGATAATCGCTCAACGGCTACCGCGTTATCATGCGGAAACTGCCCTGATAACAAGGTCATTACATCATAGTGTTGTACGCGATAATCAGGGCGTATTATTGCCGTGCCTGTTTGCCAATCTGGGTTATTGGTGGTTTTAAAACGCACGGTGAATTGCGTTAATCTATCGACATCCGCCACACCCGCAAGAGTTTTTATTTGTTCGGCAACCGCAAAATCTGCGTCAGTTTTGAGGATTAAACTGATATGTGAAGGCTGTGATAGTTGGTGTGAGCTATCCATTTTGCTCAGTTGTAAATCTATCATGCCCAATAACGTGCCGACCACAAATATGCCGATAGCAATACTGGAAATAGCTAACAGTGTGCGTGATTTTTGTGCCAGTAAATCAGCGCGGATTTTATGCCAGAAACTATTCAACGATGTAATCCGATAATTGATCGTCCACAATACACCCAGAATGAAGGGCTATGCGCCGTGAGGCAGATTCTGCCAAGCTTTCATTATGTGTGACCATAACCAAAGTTTTACCTTGCTGATTGAGCGTTAAGAACAATTCAAACACCGTATCAGCAGTGGCTTCATCGAGATTGCCCGTCGGTTCATCGGCGACAATAAGTTGTGGGTCATTCGCTAAAGCGCGAGCAATGGCGGCGCGTTGTTGTTGTCCACCTGAAACCTGACTGGGCAATTGTTGTGCCTGATTGCTTAAACCCACCATGTCCAATAAATACTTCGCGGTTTCTAAACGTTCCCGTCTGGGTTTTTTAGCGACAAAATCCATCGGTAATAGGATGTTTTGTAATAAGCTTAATGACGGTAATAATTGAAAAAATTGAAACACAATACCGATATTTTTACCGCGCCATACGGATAACTGCTCTTCTGTTAGCTTGTGTAACGCACTACCGCAAACATGAACTTGCCCCTGAGAAGGTTTATCAATACCTGCCAATAAATTCAATAAAGTCGATTTGCCGTTACCCGAAGCCCCGACAATAGCGACAAATTCACCCGCGTCTATATCTAGCGATATATCGTGCAACACAGGCTGGCTTATTTGCCCATTTAGATAAGACTTGTAAACATTTTGTAATTGAATGATAGGTGGCATGGTCGGAATTGGTGAGAGTGTTGTACAGTAATCATTTAGATTCTATCATGCGGCTTCCTGACGAAACACACAACACTATGACTTCAATACAGCTATTTTGGCTATTTCTTGGCACAACGTGGGCAGCGATTGAAATCGCGATTGCCCTGAAAACCCGCGTACAGTTCACCACGACCGCGCAGTTTGAATACCGTTCTGAACGCTTAATTTGGCTAGTGGTTGCACTAGCCTTAATCGCCGCACTTTGGCTTAAACAACAGCACTTGATGCCATTGCCAATAGCTATGTTGAATCGCCAAATCATAGCCATCGGGTTTTTTGTAGCGGGTATCGCGTTACGTTGCACGGCGGTATTTAGTTTAGGTGTGTTTTTTAGCACCACGGTGATTACCCAAGACAGTCATATTCTGATTGAATACGGTCCTTATCAGTTTATACGTCATCCTGCTTACACGGGTTTACTCAGCAGTTTTTTTGCCGCTGGCATTGCAATGGGTGATGGTCTAGCATTATTAACCTTGTTTTGTCCTATCGCCTATGTGTTAGTGCAACGCATATACATAGAAGAACAGTGGCTGAATGAACATTTTGGCTTAGCGTATGATGACTATTGTCTTAGGACTAAAAAATTAATTCCGTGGCTTTATTAATCTTGACTATCATCAATACTAAAGGCACATTACCAAGCAAGTATTCCTACCTAAAATTAAATTCATTATGCCAAAAACCAAACATATTGTGATTATCGGTGCAGGACCAGGTGGTCTGTGTGCAGGGATGTTATTAAGCAAGCGCGGCTTTAAAGTATCAATATTTGAAAAAAATTCTGACGTGGGTGGACGCAATCGCCCGATTAGTATGAATGGTTTTGTATTCGATACAGGCCCTACGTTTTTATTGATGAAATACATTTTGGATGAAATGTTTCAGCTCTGTGATAAACGCAGCGAAGATTATCTGGAATTTTTTAAACTGGATCCTATGTATCGCTTATTATTTTCCGACCGTGCGTTAAATGTCCATTCAGATCGCGACAAAATGCGGGCTGAATTGCAACAGGCTTTTCCAGAAGGCAGCGTGGGGTTTGATGCCTATCTTAAACAGGAAGGGGCGCGATTTAAAAAACTCTATCCCTGTATTCAACGCGATTATTCCAGCTTGAAAGCCTTTTTTTCATGGGATTTAATTCGCGCTTTGCCACATTTAGCCTTAAATCACAGCGTTTTTTCCAATCTGGGCAGGTATTTTAAAGAAGAAAAAATGCGCTTGGTGTTTTCCTTTCAGTCCAAATATTTAGGGATGTCGCCGTGGGAATGCCCTGCGTTGTTCACCATGTTGTCTTATTTAGAACACGAATATGGCATTTATCATGTCAAAGGTGGATTGAATAAAATTGCCGAGGCAATGGCAAAAGTCATTACCGAACAAGGCGGTGAGATTCACACCAGCTCGCCTGTTGAATCCTTAATCATTGACAATAAAATCGTCAAAGGTGTGCGTTTAGCAGACGGCAGTGAAGTGTTAGCCGATGAAGTGGTGGTGAATGCCGATTTTGCTTACGCCATGACTCATCTAGTGAAGCCCGATGAATTAAAACAACACAGCCCTGAGCGGCTGAAAAAATTGGAATATTCCTGCTCAACATTTATGTTGTATTTAGGTGTCAATAAACGCTATGACATTGCCCATCACAATATTGTCTTCGCTAAAGACTACAATACCAACATTGCCAATATTTTCCGCAACAAAATCTTAAGCAACGATTTTTCTTTTTATGTGCAGAATGCCTCTGTCACCGACGACAGTCTAGCCCCCGCAGGTGAATCGACTTTGTATGTGTTAGTGCCAATGCCCAATAATCAAAGTGACATCGACTGGGACAGCACTTGCGCGGCTATGCGTGAGCAAGTGCTGAATGCAATGGAGACGCGACTCGGCTTAACGGATATTCGTGAACACATTGTGTGCGAAAAAATCATTACCCCCAAAACCTGGGCAACGGAAGAAAATGTCTTTATGGGCGCAACGTTTAGTCTGTCACACAAATTCAGTCAACTTTTATACTGGCGACCACACAATAAATTTCAAGAACTCGACCGCTGTTATCTGGTCGGCGGTGGTACACATCCAGGTAGTGGCTTACCCACTATTTATGAATCGGCACGGATTTCTGCTAATTTGATTTGCCAAAAATACGGCGTTGCTGGTTAAACAATGGCTGAATCTATAGCGGTTTATTCGGCGTTAAACGAACAAATTTTAAACACTTATCCAATCACCAGTGCAGCGGATATAAGCCAACAAATGACTGCCGCGCGGTTAGCGGCTAAGACGTGGGCAGCCTATTCGATTGCTCAACGGATTGCGTTATTATCCGCCTTAAAAGCCGTGATACTGGAAGATATTGATGCCATCACCGACACCATTATGACGGTGACAGGCAAAGTCAAAACCGAAGTCTTGCTGGGTGAAGTGTATCCCGTGCTGGAATTACTGCGTTATTATGAAAAAAATGCCGCCCGTATTCTTAAACCCTGTCATCTCAGCACCTCCCCATTAGCATTTCCGACTGCCCGCGCCCAATTTGAACGCCGTCCTTATGGCGTGGTTGCGATTATTTCGCCGTGGAATTTTCCGTTTCAATTAACACTAAGCCCATTATTGACCGCATTATTCAGCGGCAATGCAGTGATATTTAAAACCTCAGAATTAAGCATTCCGATTGGTGAATTAATCACGCACACATTAAGCCGTATCGAGTTACCCGCTGGCTTGGTGCAACACGTTATTGGGGACGCAAAAACAGGCGAACAACTGATAAATAACCGCCCAGACTTGGTTTTTTTCACAGGCGGATTAAACGCAGGTCGCGCCATTATGGCAAGAGCCGCACAGCATCCGATACCTGTCATACTGGAATTAGGCGGTAAAGATGCCATGTTGGTTTTTGACGATGCCAATCTAACCCGCGCCTGTAACGCCGCTTTATATGGCGCGTTCAGCAATAGCGGACAGGTTTGCGTGTCGGTAGAACGCTTGTATGTGCAAGACAGTATTTATGCGCAATTTGTAGAAATGCTAAGCGATGCAACCAGTAAATTAACCGTCGGACATGGTGCAGTCGGTGATTTAGGCGCGTTGACTTCATTAGCGCAATACAAAATTGTTGAAGCCCATTATCAGGACGCAATTGCTAAAGGCGCGAAAGCCTCCGCACCGTTGCAATTAAACGGACGCTATTTACAGCCCGTGGTGTTATGGGATGTCACTCACGATATGCGTATCATGCAGGAAGAAACTTTCGGCGCGTTATTACCTGTCATGGCATTTAACACAGAACAGCAGGCGATTGACCTTGCCAATGACAGCGATTACGGCTTGAATGCCAGCGTTTGGAGTCGCGACATAACCAAAGCCGAGCGCGTTGCCCGACAGTTACAAGTCGGCAATTGGGCAGTCAATGATGTGATAAAAAATATCGGTCATGCAGGTTTACCGTTTGGCGGCGTGAAAAACAGCGGCTTCGGGCGTTATCATGGCGCGGAAGGCTTGCGCAATTTCACTTACACGGTTTCAGGCTTAACCAGCCGCAGCGCACTCAATGATGAACCGAATTGGTTTCCCTATTCCGATGTGCGTTATCAGCAAATGCGCGGGTTTCTTGATTTTGTCTTTGGCAACGGCTCATTCTGGCAACGCACGCGCCGCAACTGGCAAGCCTTACAAGCCTTTCGTGGCTATGCCCAATCCAACGCGCGGCAACACTGGGAAAACCTTTTAATATTTGTATGCAGACGAAGAGATTACTAAATGAAGAATAAGCACATTGTGGTCATCGGCGCAGGGCTAGGCGGTTTATCAGCGGCTATCTCACTGGCTACCGAAGGCTTTAGCGTTGATTTGCTGGAAAAAAATGACAAAGTTGGCGGCAAACTGAATATTTTACAAAAAGACGGTTTCACCTTTGATTTAGGGCCCTCCATTCTCACCATGCCGCATATTTTTCAAAAGCTGTTTGAAAAAGCGGGCAAAAAAATGGAAGACTACGTCACCATTCAAACTGTCGAACCGCATTGGCGCAATTTTTTTGAAGACGGCAGCACGCTGGATTTAAGCTCAGACCCTGTGCGCATGAAACAGGAATTAGACAAACTGGGCGCGAATACCGCACAAGAGTTTGAGCAATTTCTCGCGTATTCCAAAAAACTCTGTGAAATTACCGAGCAAGGCTATTTTGAACACGGCTTGGATTCCTTTTGGGAACTCATCAACCACTACGGCGCGGTGCGTAGTCTGTTGGACTTTGATGTGTTGCGCTCGATGGATCAGGGCGTTCGCCGCTTTATCAAAGACCCGAAGCTGGTCGATGTGCTGAATTATTTTATTAAATACGTCGGTTCATCGCCTTACGATGCCCCTGCCCTGATGAATTTACTGCCTTATATTCAATTCGGCTATGGGCTGTGGTACATCAAAGGCGGTATGTACGGCATGGCGCAAGGTTTGCAAAAACTTGCCGAAGAATTAGGCGTAAACATTCGCGTCAATAGCGAAGTGGCGGAAATTCAACACACAGGCAAGCGTGTCACGGGTGTACGCCTGAGTGATGACAGCGTGATTGCCGCTGATATTGTCGTCTCCAATATGGAAGTGATTCCTGCTTATCAAAAACTGTTCAAAGACCAAGCCAAAGAAGCCAAACGCTTGCAACGCTTTGAACCCAGTTGCTCAGGTTTGGTGTTGCATCTGGGTGTTGATTGCATTTATGAACAACTCGCGCACCACAACTTCTTTTACTCAGACCATCCACGCGAACATTTTGATGCGGTATTTCATAGCAACCGCCTATCCGATGACCCGACGATTTATTTAGTCGCGCCAGTGAAAAGCGATGCCAGCCAAGCTCCCGCAGGTTGTGAAATTATCAAAATCCTGCCGCATATTCCGCACCTTAATCCAGACAAACCCCTATCAGCCGACGATTACGCCGCCTTGCGCGAACGGGTATTAATCAAATTGGAACGCATGGGTTTAACCGATTTAAGAAAACACATTGTCTGTGAAGAATACTGGACACCGATAGACATAGAACAAAAGTATTATTCCAACCAAGGTTCAATCTATGGCGTAGTTGCCGACAGATTTAAAAATCTGGGTTTCAAAATCCCGCAACGCAGTACCCAATTTAATAACTTGTATTTTGTCGGCGGCAGTGTCAACCCTGGTGGCGGTATGCCGATGGTCACGCTATCAGGGCAATTAGTACGCGATAAAATTTTAGCGGATTTGAAATAAGCTCGTGTCAATAACCGCCGAGGTCTTCAAGATTACGGCGGTTTGAGTGAGTGATGTAAAAGTTATCAGGAATTTCATGCTGGAGTCTAATGGCGTTAGCCATTGCTTACTCAAAACGAAGTGCAAACCTAGGTTTGTATTCCTGATGAATAACTAAAATTTATTGACAACCTTGTAATTCAGGCTGTTTCAAAAAAATCAACGCGTCTTCGCCGCAATCGCCTCAGCCGCTCTAACAACGTTATTTGCCATTTTCTCAGAAGCTGCGTCGATTAAACGACCATCCAACGCTGCCGCGCCTTTGCCTTGTGCTGCCGCTTCTTGCAGGGCCACTAAAATGCGTTTGGCTTTTTCAACTTCTGCCGCAGGTGGGGTAAAAACTTCATTGGCTAAGGCGATTTGTGATGGATGAATTGCCCATTTGCCTTCACAGCCCAGAGCCGCAGCGCGTTTTGCACCTGCAATATAACCTTCAGGGTCTTTGAAATCACCGAATGGGCCATCAATGGGGCGTAAGCCGTAAGCGCGACACGCAACCGTCATGCGGCTAATGGCGTAGTGCCATTGATCAGCTGGATAGTTTGGATTTAAACCGCCGATGTTGGTGGTTCTGGCGCGATTACTCGCTGCATAATCAGCCACACCAAAATGCAGGGCTTCTAAACGTCCGCCTAACGCGCCTTGTTTAGCAATATCTTCCACATTTGCCATACCTAACGCGGTTTCAATCAAGGCTTCAATACCGATGCGGTTTTTTAAACCTTGCTGCATTTCCAATTGGTTAAGCATTGCTTCAACCATATAAACGTCTGAATACACACCGACTTTAGGAATTAAAATGGTGTCGATTTTACTGCCACATTGCTCAACTAAATCGACAACATCACGCACCATGTATTGTGTGTCCAAGCCGTTGATACGCACGGAAACCGTGATGCCATGACCTTTCCAATCCAAATCGTTAATTGCTTCGATGATGTTTTTACGCGCTTGTAATTTGTCATCGGGTGCAACAGCATCTTCAAGATCAAGAAAAATAAAATCCACGCCGCTGTTCAAGGCTTTTTCAAACATCTCAGGATTAGAACCAGGAACGGCTAATTCACAACGTTGAACACGTTGCACGGGTGCGGTATATAAAGTGTGGCTCATTCAGTGTTTTCCTCTGGGTACGCAATAACAATCCAGCGGTTGCTGGACGTAAATAAACTGTGCATTCTACTATAGTAGCCAATATTTTCAGCACATTGTCAGTGCAATAGGCAATAAAAAAGGGCTAGGTTTTTACACCTAGCCCTTCGTTATTTGGTGGGATGTGAGAGGCTCGAACTCTCGACCTATGGATTAAGAGTCCACTGCTCTACCAACTGAGCTAACATCCCCAACGCAGTCATTTTAAGTCAGTTGCCGCAACAAAGCCAGCCTTGAAAAAAAATCAAGCTGCCCCCATACAGGGATTACTTACACAAACATGGGATTATAAAATGACCGTTGCAGCACAAAAAGAAACCTTGGGCTTTCAAACTGAAGTAAAACACCTGTTACATTTGATGATTCATTCCTTGTACAGCAACAAGGAAATATTTTTACGCGAGCTGATTTCTAATGCGTCGGATGCGGCTGATAAATTGCGATTTGAAGCTCTGTCAAATGACAGTTTATATGATGGCGATAGCGAGTTAAAAATTCGTATTGCGTTTGATAAAGACGCGAAAACCATCACCATTAGCGATAACGGTATTGGTATGACGCGCTCAGAAGTGCAAGAGCATATCGGTACGATTGCTAAATCTGGCACGAAGCAATTTTTTGAAGCCTTGACTGGCGAACAAGCGAAAGACAGCGAGTTAATCGGTCAATTCGGCGTGGGTTTTTATTCGGCGTTTATTGTGGCGGATAAAGTCACCTTGACTACACGCAAAGCAGGCGCAACTGCCAGTGAAGGCGTGCGTTGGGAATCGGCTGGTGAAGGCGATTACAGCATTGAATCAGTGGAAAAAGACACACGCGGCACAGAAATTGTGCTGCATTTGAAAGAAGCGGAAACTGAATTTTTAGACGGTTATCGTCTTCGCGCTATCGTTAGAAAATTCTCAGACCATATTTCCTTGCCTATCGTGATGGATAAAGAAGTCACGCCTAGCTATGACGCTGACGAAGAAGAAGGCGAAGAACCCGCAGAAAAACCAGTTCCAGAAATCGTTGAAGAAACGGTAAACAGCGCGGCAGCCTTATGGACAAAAGCCCGCACCGAAATTTCCGAAGACGATTACAAACAGTTTTATAAACACGTCGGGCATGATTTCCAAGACCCATTAACGCATATTCACAGCAAAGTGGAAGGCACGAACGAATACACGTTATTGCTGTATGTTCCTGCCCGCGCACCGTTTGATTTGTGGGATAGAGATGCGAAACACGGCGTGAAATTGTATGTGCGTAAAGTGTTTATTACTGATGATGCTGAGCAGTTAATGCCGCGTTATTTGCGTTTTGTGCGCGGCGTGATTGATGCCGATTCCTTGCCGCTGAACGTATCGCGTGAACTGTTACAACAAAGCAAACAAATCAGCTCTATTAAATCAGGCGCGGTGAAAAAAGTCCTCAGTATGCTAGAACAACTGGCGAAAAACGCACCTGAAAACTACGCGACTTTCTGGGAACAATTCGGCGCGGTGATTAAAGAAGGCCCGATTGAAGACCACGCCAATAAAGAGCGCGTGGCTAAGTTGATTCGTTTTGCCTCTACGCATAACGACACTAACAAACAAGATGTGACGCTGGAAGATTACGTTAGCCGTATGAAAGAAGGTCAGGAACATATTTATTATGTGACCGCTGACAGTTTCGCAGCCGCTAAAAATAGCCCGCATTTAGAAATTTTCCGCAAAAAAGACATTGAAGTTTTATTGTTGTCGGATCGTATTGATGAATGGTTGGTGTCTAATTTAGATGAATTCGATGGCAAACACTTACAATCGGTTGCTAAAGGTGATTTAAACCTAGGCGCGTTAGACGATGAAGAAGATAAAGAAAAACAAGAAGAAGTGAATAAAGACTTTGAATCAGTTATCACGCAAATCAAAGAAGTGCTAGGCGATAAAGTCAGTGATGTCCGTTTAAGTCACCGTTTAACCGAATCACCCGCGTGTTTAGTGGCTAATGTCTACGGCATGAGTTTAAACATGGAACGCATCATGAAAGACGCTGGGCAAATGATGGGTATGGGCATGGGTCAAAAACCCGTGTTTGAAATCAACCCGAACCATGCCTTAATCACGCGTTTGAAAGCGGAACAAGACGATGCGCGTTTTGCTGATTTAACCCATATTTTGCTAGACCAAGCGGTATTAAGTGAAGGCGGACAGTTGGATGATCCAGCGGCATTTGTGCATAAATTGAATGGGTTGTTGCAGGGTTTGTTGAACTAAAAAATAAATATCGGAGTACAAACCTAGTAGTCAGTCCATTTTATTCTGACGGGTGCAATAAAGGTCTGCGTGGTTTTAAACAGCTTGATTTTATTGAATTCAATCGACTGGGCATCCGTGAAATAATCCCAGCGAGCCACGGAAAATAGCGTCACTGGATTGTAAGTAGCTGGTCATATATTTTTTAATATTTTGGTTGGCAGGATTGTTAAGCCGTTCGTGGTGAGCTTGTCGAACCATGAGTGGCTTAACCACCGTCCATCTTTCTACAGGCTTCCTTCGACAGGCTCAGGGCGAACGGTTTTTTAATCAATTTATACTGCGTTAGCTATATCACCAAATTGCCAAACTGCGCTGTGATGCGAACCTGCGCTACTTATAAGACAGGCTTTCATCTCCCCATCGAAAACCCACCCCGTTGAACCATTTTAATAAAGCTATATTTTTCAATGCCTTATTCATTGCTCGTAAACTTTTGATTAGATCGACCTGAGTTTTATTAAATCCTCTCCCATTATCAGGTGCTTTGTAATTTCGGGGCAGTCTCTGGATAAAGCTGTCTGAACTATTAGCTTATAATAAGTAAACATATTAATTAACTAGGGGGTTGTGAGTGAATAATTCTCCAAACAAACAAGCGATAGGCACGATTGTTGAGGTGCATGGCCCTGTGGTTATTATTGACTGTAAGCCTTTACCGCCATTGCATAGAGCGTTGTGTACTTGTTTTGACCACACGACTTATTTGTTTGAGGTGCATCAACATCTGAGTGAACATAGGCTACGCGCCATTACGCTGCACGGCACTGCTGGCTTGAGTCGGGGGATGGTGGTTTATGATACGGGTGCGCCGTTGCAAGTGCCTGTCTCTGAACAATGTCTGGGGCGGTTGCTGAATATTTTTGGCGAACCGTTGGATGGTCTCGCCGCCTTACCGCACGATTCCTTTCGCAATATTCACGCTAAACCTATCGCCTTATCGGAAGCCATTGGTATCAGTGGCATTTTGGAAACAGGCATTAAAGTTATTGATTTGTTATGTCCATTTGTTAAAGGCGGTAAAACGGGGTTATTTGGTGGCGCGGGTGTCGGTAAAACGGTGCTGGTAATGGAATTTATTCATGCGGTGTCAGCGATTCATAAAGGCGTGTCGGTGTTTGCGGGCATTGGTGAGCGCATTCGTGAAGCGCATGAATTGTGGCGCGAAATGCAGCAAGCGGGAGTGATGAAAGACACCTTGATGGTATTTGGGCAGATGGATGAATCACCCGGTGTACGGTTTCGTGTGGGTTTGTCGGCACTAACGTATGCGGAATATTTGCGTGATACCCTGCATAAAGAAGTGCTGTTTGTGGTCGATAATGTGTTTCGTTTTGTGCAAGCGGGCAGTGAAATTTCCAGTTTGTTGGGTCGTATGCCTGCTACAGTAGGTTATCAACCGACATTAACAACCGAAGTCGCGGAATTGGAAGACCGTATTTTGTCCACACATCAAGGCGCGATTACCTCAGTACAAGCCGTTTATGTACCCGCAGATGATATGACTGATCCTGCGGTGAGTGCGATACTCAGTCATTTGGATACTATTGTTATTTTGTCACGCGATCAGGCGAGTAAGGGCATTTATCCAGCGGTTGATCCGCTACGTTCTAGCAGTAAGATGATGGATAAACACACATTGGGCGAACGTCATGTTGCGGTTGCAGAAGGCGTGCGGGAACATTTAGCGCGTTATGCTGAATTAGAGGATATTATCGCCATGTTAGGTATTGAAGAGTTATCCGAAATCGACCGTAAAATTGTGATGCGGGCGCGAAAATTGCAGCGTTATTTAACGCAACCATTTTCAGTATTGGCGCATGATACGCGGCAAACTGGAGTTTCTGTGCCGCTCGCGCAAACTTTGAGTGATTGTGAAGGTTTTTTATCTGGGCGTTATGATACGGTTTCTGAGGAAGACTGTTATATGCGCGGCGCGATGCCCACTGATTTATGAGCGTGTTTAGGCTGTGCGTATCGTTATTATGAAAAGGGTACGCACAGCGTACCAACCTAACTATCTTATTTTGCTGGGGGTGGTTAGTCGCTAAGCTCCTATCCAGTCATTCTTTGAGCAATTCATCACCGCGTCCTGCCTTATCTCTGGCTATGGCAATAATCCGTATTTCACCGCAGATAAACACAGCTATCGGCTTTGGTTCATCACCTTTGCGGGTACTGTGAAACCACACGCCTGATTTTTGGGTTTTACCGTGCTTGTCTTGCCAAAAGTCGCTATCGTATCGGGCGCGTCGGTCACTGCTCAATGTCAGGTGCTGTGAGGGTATCGGGTGGTGTGGTGAGTGGGTCGCGAAGCCCACACTAGCCTGTCCCGAAGCTCCTCGAAGGAAGTTTATCGAAGGACGGTAGCGCAGGGCGAGTGTTTCTGACAAAGTGTGGTATTGTGCAGAATGGTTTGTCAGAAACGGTTGTTTTCGTTTATGTTCAAATGGTCTTATTCTGATCTACAAAACTCATGATTTTGTAGGTTGGGGTGAGGTACGAACCCCAACATTTATACAGTGTCGATTGTTTTTGTTGGGTTTCGCTATCGCTCTACCCAAGCTACGAGCTTTTTTGTGAATTCTCCAAATTTAAACGAGACAAAGTATGAATATGATAGGGCGTTTTTTAAGTAGTTAGAAGTTACGCATTGACGATAGATGAAAAAAGTGGGCTCAAGTTTTCCTTACCGACGAGAAATTCCGAAATAAAAGATTTCACCACATTTGTGAACAATTCGCGTCGAACTTGATAACAATCAGTGATGGATTGCATCGATGTAAGTCGTTGTAATTGAACATAGCCACAAATGGCGGCAAACAAATGATTCTTGATTGCCTGTTTCCCCCGCACTTGGAAGTTTTCGATATTGCAAACTTGCTTGATGGCACGATGATATTGTTCGATTTGCCAATGTTTAGCGTGTTCAGTGTTAAATTCAGAGTGATTAAATTCGGTGAGTTTTTCTTCGTCGGGTAAATAAACCACAGTGTGGCGCAGCTGGTCTTTTAGCTGTGTCCTGAAAAGTTTAACGTTCCCATAGCCTTTCAACCACACGATTAAACCGTTTT
>MBQZ01000036.1 GCA_002134785.1 Crenothrix sp. D3 | reverse complement strand
GGACGCATCGAACACCTGCCATGGCTATGGGATTGACTCAAGACGCATTAACTTGGATATTCTTATTCGTGATGCCTATTCTGGTAACTCGTTGATAAAAACAACCTGCATTGTTTTGTAGGGACTATCGAAAATCGACCGTAAAAACCTGAACTTTCGCAACATAGTCATCACTAAAAAACACTGTATTACAATAGGTTATAATCAAAAGAAGAGACACATCACGTTCAACCTTATTCATACAAGCTCTAATAAGTAGTCCGTTTGAACTCTAATGACGAGTACGGATAACGGGGAGTTCTATCTACGAGACAGGCTTGTTGCCTAAGGATGAGCTCGACTTCCCCATTACCCTCCCGATGATCAGTCGGGAATTCTGTCCTTTTTGGAGTTCAGAATCAAAATATAAGGATGCGTAATGTGTACCTTACAAAAACACATTAAACGGCTCAACCAGTACTTTATCACCAATCGCTACACCTTGATTGTCACTAGATAAAACGATGTAACAATTAGCGATACTCAAGGCACTGAGGATGTTTGAACCTTGTTGCCCTGCGGTTGCTACCAATAATTCGCCTGTTGCAGTTTGCGTGAGAATACCGCGTTGAAATTCTTGTCGTCCTGCGGATTTTTTTAGCGCGTTGGTGCAGGTTGCTTTGAGTTGTAAGGGGGGCGTAGCGGTCGCGCCTGCTAGTTGTTGCAGGGCTGGGGCAACTATTTTTTGAAAGGTAACTTGTGCAGAGACGGGATTCCCTGGAAGTCCGAAAAAATAACACGCGCCAATTGTGCCAAAGGTAAGCGGTTTACCTGGTTTGATGGCGAGTTTCCAGAAGTTGATTTGCCCACATTCGGTTAATACGTCTTTGACATAATCCGCTTCACCAACTGACGCGCCACCCGTACTGATAATGACATCGTAGTTTTTTGCGGCGGCAGTAAACGCATCAGTGAGCGCGTGTTTGTTATCAGCAATCACGCCGAGGTCAGCGACTTGGTAGCAGGCATCACTTAATAAACCGTTCAATAAATAACGATTGCTGTCGTAAATTTGTCCAGTTGCTAACGGCTGCCCTAAGGCGATTAATTCATCACCTGTGGAAAAAATAGCAATGTTAATAGCACGGTGGACGCGCACTTCACTGACACCAGCGGTGGCTAATAAGGCTAAATCAACCGCTGTTAATTTTTTTGCCGCTGTGCATAACAAGCCGCCTTGTTGAACATCTTCGCCGATGGCTCTGACATTTTGCCGAGGTTGAGTGTGTGCGGGAAAATGCACTTGTTGCCCGTCACGCTGGATATGTTCCTGCATAATCACACTGTCGGCTTGTTCAGGTAATACCGCACCCGTAAAAATTCGTACACATTGCCCTGTTTGCAGCTGACCTTGAAAGGGCTTTCCTGCCCACGATGTGCCGATTAATGTCAATGTAAATGGCTGTTCATTGGGAACATCACGACAGGCAAACGCATAACCATCCATTGCTGAATTGCGCTCATGCGGGATAGGGTTGGGCGAATAAACTGCTTCGGCTAATACGCGTCCTAAGGCTTTTTTTAACGTGACAGTGTCGGAATCGCTAACAGGCTGTATCGTGGCGCGTATTTTCTCTAGTGCGTTATCAACGGTTAGCAGTGGGCTTTTTTCTAGGCTACAGGAATCAATCATAAGAGGTTCACAATAAAATGAGCGATAAGGGCAGGATTATTAAGGTCTAGCTGCGTTAAATAATCGGGCGTTGAGAGCGGTGTATCGGTGGCAATGGCAATAATGTGGGGATCGTTTGGATACAGTAAAGGTTGCTGGAGTGCGTGGCGGTGTAGTTCAATTTTAGGAAATGGCTCAGATTTAAAGCCTTCTATTAGCAGTAAATCCAGTTCAGATTGGTCGAATAATGTTAACTGCTCGTTTAAATTAGGTTCTTGTCGCTCCGTCAATTCGGTGATGATGGCGCGTCGATATTGTGACACCAGCATAACAGGCGATGCGCCTGCCACGCGTAAGCGAAAACTGTCTTTATTGGGGTGGTCAATGTCAAAATCATGATGGCTGTGTTTAATTAAACCAATGCGTAAGCCGTGATTTTTTAACAGCGGAATCAGTTGCGTCAATAAGGTGGTTTTGCCAGTGCCGCTAGCGGCAACAAAACCCAAGAGCGGAATGTGGGCGTTTTGCATCGGTTAAATTATCAAGCGGTTATCGTGAGTCGCGCTATTCTAAGGTATTATTGATGTCAGCACTATTGAACCCCCGCTATTTTGGAGTATCGCTTGATTCGTTTTTATTTCACGTTATTGTTAATGATTGTGGTATTTTTTGGCTTACGGGCGTTGTTGACCAAAACAATCCCCCGCTATTTAGCCGAATGGCGCGGTTTATGGCTGGCGTTTATAGCAGGCGCGGGCAAACAAAGTAATTCACATCAACACGGCGGTTTTAGTGCTACAGGAAAAATGACGACGGAAGAAGCGACTAACATATTGGGCTTAAAGGCGGGGGCATCTAAAGTAGAGATTACTGAAGCGCACCGCAAATTAATACAAAAAAATCACCCAGACCGTGGTGGTTCAGATTATTTAGCGGCTAAAATAAATTTAGCTAAAAAAACCTTGCTAAATAAATAAATTACTTAAAAATCAAGTTGTTATATCTGATTAGCTGTGGTAATACGCTTACATTAAGGTCATAACTATCAAAACCAGCCTCTGCGCTAAAAAATCACAACACCTTCATTGGCTATAACAGAGTCATTTGCGTCAAAAACGCGTTATCTTCGTCAAAATATCAAGTAATTCAACTGGTAAAACAGCGTACTTCCCGATTTTTTTCATCCTATTTTCGTCAAACACACCTATCTTTAAATAAAAAAAAATCAATTATTTCAATTGATAATAAAAAGATGTTAAAGTAAAACCTCATGAAAGGCTTTTAACTGACAGACTAATAAAGATAAATTTTCAGTTTGAAAGAAATACTGGTGTTAACTGACCAGTGAGCGGTACGAAATTCTGTTTGTAGTAAGACGTGTTACAAAAACAAACACCTTCAGAGCAAGTATAGCTGGTCTGTGGGTTATAAAAAGCGAATAAGTCGAAAAACTTAAGTTATTGCATGAAAAAGGTAAATCAGTCACTGCTTAAGGTTTACTAAACGCTGATGCTATTTCGACTTAAAACCGATTAACTAAGGAGTTAATTATGATTGAAGAATTAATTGAACCATCAGATGACGACATCGTTATGGTATTGGATGATGATTTATCTCTTGATGGTGAATTTGATGCTGCCACAGCAATTATTGAAAAGCTAAGGGGCGATAGCTATAACCCAGTTGATAACAATGATGATAATGAGGACATCGCTGTTATTAAAACGCGTAGTAGTGCTGATTTTGACGCAACACGCGCGTATCTCAATGAACTCAGTCGCTCGCAATTATTGACCGCTGAACAAGAAAGACATTACGGAAAAAAAGCGTTACAAGGCGATCAGCCTGCTCGTAAAGTCATGATTGAAAGCAATTTGCGCCTCGTGGTAAAAATTGCCCGCCGTTATTTGAATAGAGGCTTACCGCTATTGGATTTAATCGAAGAAGGCAATCTGGGCTTAATTCGTGCGGTGGAAAAATTTGATCCAGACAAAGGCTTTCGGTTTTCAACCTATGCGACATGGTGGATACGTCAAACCATTGAACGTGCGTTGATGAATCAAACGCGTACTATTCGTTTGCCGATACATATCGTTAAGGAGATGAATATCTACCTGAAAGCGCAACGTCACTTAGTGAACACGCTAGATTATGATCCGACGGCGCTGGAGATTGCTGAATATCTGGATAAACCCGTCAGTAAAGTCGAAAAAATGCTCAAACTTAATGAGCGCGTTACGTCTGTTGATGTGCCTAGTGGCAAAGATTATGACAAGCCGTTGGTCGATTCGCTGGCAGATGAAGCAAGTAAAACGCATGAAGATAGAATACAAGAACGTGATATTAAACAAAATATCACGGGGTGGGTGTTTGAACTTCCTGAAAAACAACGTGAAGTAATTTGTCGCCGTTATGGGCTATGTGGTTATCCAGAGTCTACCTTGGAACAAGTCGCACAAGAATTAGGCGTGACGCGTGAACGTGTTCGACAAATCCAAATGGACGGCTTGAGACAATTAAAAGAAATCCTTGCGTCACATGGCTATTCGTTTGAAGCCATTTTTAACTAATGTTATGCAGGGCGTGTGTCCACGAAACACATAAAAAATATGAATTTTCGTGTCTTTCGTGGACAGAGCGTTAACTAAACCGAGTTTGTAACGCCCAATCGCGGTGGTTAAATACTTGCCCTTGTTGTCTGACTGTTTCAACACCATCCAAACAAAGCTCCGCAATCACCCATTGTACGGCATTGAATTTACCCATAGCGGCAATACCATCATTAGGAAAACCCCTGTCTACAGGTGTATAAATGGCCGATGCCCCCACGTTGACATCCACTGCTTCTGACCATGGTGCATCACCCACTAATGAAGACTGCACGACATAACATTGATTTTCTAACGCTCTTGCCTGACAACCGATTTTAACGCGATTATAACCCGCTATCGTGTCGGTACACGTTGGCACTAAAATCAACACACAACCCGCTTCCACTTGCTGTCTTGCTAACAGTGGAAACTCGCTGTCATAACAGATGTTAATACCAATCTTTCCATACTCTGTATCAAATGTTTTGAGTTCCGTGCCACTCTCAATCAACCATTGTTCATTTTCAAAACGCGTCATCATCAATTTATCTTGATAATCAAATCCCCCGTCAGGCGCGAACAAATAAGCACGGTTGCGATACGCACCTGACTCAATAAGCACAGGGAATGTACCCGCTTGAATATAGCACTGGCATTGTTCAGCTAAGGATCGGTACAACGCCACATAATCATCATGCAGAATTTGCAGTGCTTCCAACTGCTTGCTTAACGAGGAATACACCTCTTCTTCAAACAACGAAGCCAATTCCATACTGGCATATTCAGGAAACACTAAAATTTTCGCATCTTGCCGTACAGCTTCTTCCACCCAAAGTGTCACTTTATCGCAGTAATCCTGCCACGTTGTCAAAAAACTGATGTTGTATTGTGCAGCAGCGATATTAACATTCATGTTTAAGCCAGAAAGTCATCGGTTTAGGGGTTTCCTCAATATCATCGAGGTCTCGCCAGCTATAGCTGGTTGTTAGTTCGGGGTGTTTAACATAGCCACGTTTAGTCCAAAACGCATCCAGCGGCACATAATCAGCAGGACGACGAGGATGATTGGTAGGGCGTTCGACACAACAAAAAGTAATGATTTTAAAACCACCTAAATCAGCTGCGTGTGCTTCACGTTGTTCAAAAAATTTCACGCCTAAGCCTAAGCCGCGATAATTTTTATCCAACACGGATTCACTGCAATAAAAAACATCATCCAGATTGTAACCATGCTCCAGAAATGGCTGCTGCATTTCTGCCGCTTCGTCACGCATAGCCATTGCTGTCGATGCCCCGACAATTTTATCGCCATCAAACGCCAATACAATTACACTACTGGGGCTATTAATATGGGTTTGCAGGTATTTTTTTTCATAATCGTAATCACCATCATACAGATAAGGAAAATCACGAAATACTTCAATTCTAAGACGAGCGAGGTCTGGAATATACTGCTCAAGAGCCGCTCCGCTCCAGCGTTCAATACGAATATTTTTAGACATGGCGATAGTGTGTGGAAAAGTTAAAAGGTGTTTATTTTACTGAACTTACCTAGTTTATACAGTAAAAAAAACTGACACTGATACCACGGGTAAGTAGCTGTCACTTACCATTGATGCTTAGAAGCACGCGTTATTGAGGTAATTTTTCTATGACTGAACTTTAAACTCATTATAATGCTGAACAGTTAATACGCCTCTAAATTCAAGCAGTAGCATATAACAACTATTACTCACAATAAGCAGAATCGAAATCGATTATTGCCTCTCACTTCAACCCAACACGAATCTACAATATTATGACGAATTTAAGTGATTTATTTAATGATCCAGTTTTTGTGCTAGATGTCCCTCACGCTAAAGTAAAGTACAGCGCACTGGATGTTATTTTAAAGGAAAAAGAAAATAGCCAAGATGTATATCTTATTTTAGAAGGAAAGGTGCAGGTTAGCACCAATATTAGTGATGCACCCAGCCAATTTTCTCCTGGATTAGCACGATTATCTAAAGGTGATATTTTTGGTGAGCTAGCGATGTTTGATGGTGAGCCGCGCAGTGCGGAAGTAATTGCGTTAACCGATTGCGAAGTTGCAAAATTTGATGGCCCAAAAATGATTAGCTTTCTGGATAAATATCCAGAAAAAGGTTATTTCGTATTGCGTGATATTTTCATGCACCTCGTGATGCACATGAGACAAAATAATATCCGCACTCAGACTGTGCTACAACTGTATTTAAACGAAAAAGGTTAAGTGTTTGCCGAAATGTAGAGACGCAAGATAATGCGTCTCTACACGCCATTAATAAGGCTTTTTGCCCATAAAATTGCCTGCGGGCGCGTAATTACAGGCGATGATTACATTGCCACCACACGCCATCTTAGCGCAGCCTAATTCAGTGCTAGTACGCCAAACCATTTGCGTGTAATGCCCAGCTTGCGACCAATTCGCCTTACTCAGTGCTTCGCCTGAATAATTAATCTTCTCGCTTTCCCATGCTTTAGCCGCTTCAATAACCGCTTCGTGATTCTGATCGGATGAACCCATAAAAAGATTCTCGCCGTAATTAGAATCTCGACTATGGCGCAATTCACAGCCTTGAGTCGCTAGCTTAGCAATCCAATCAGCCGAATGTTGTGCGAGTTGTCTTGACCAATGTAACGGCGGCACATTAACACTCGCTCTCACTTCATTGTGATAGCTTAAAATCGCTTGCTCTTCGTCACCATCTAGCCCATTCGTGCCAATGCTTGCCACCTTCGGTGCAGTGACAGCAGTAGGCTTGGGGGCGTTTTGCTGATTAGCACAACCCGCACTTAGCAAAAAAATTGAAACCAATAAAATAGGGTAGCGCATCGCTTTTCTCCTAATGATTAAAAAACTGCTTTAGGGTAAGACCCCAACAACTTAAGCATAGTCACCTTATCTTCTAATAATGCCAAGGCTTTCGCAACCTTAGCATCCTCACTATGCCCCTCAATATCAATAAAAAACACATAATCCCACAGCCCTTGCCGAGAAGGACGAGATTCAATATTTAACATATCCACACCCGCACTGGCAAAAGGTTCTAAGGTTTTATATAACGCCCCCGCCTGATTATGGGTAGACACCACCAAAGTCGTTTTATCTTTACCTGTCGGTGCGGAAAGTTGCGTGCCAATGATAATAAAGCGCGTCGTGTTATTCGCCTCATCCTCAATATTTTTTTCCAGCACCGTTAAACCATAAACCTCAGCCGCTGCAATACCTGCAATAGCCGCTGTGTGTTTATTACTTACCGCTAATCGCGCCGCTTCCGCATTACTACTCACCGCCGTTTGTACTGCATGAGGCAAATGTTTACTTAACCATTGCCGACATTGCGCCAACGACTGAGAATGTGAATACACTTCGGTAATATCAGCAAAATTCTCCGTTAAGCCAAGAAGATTTTGATGCACGCGAATTTCCACCTCACCACAAATTTTTAACGGCGAAATTAACAACC
The DNA here is from genome assembly GCA_002134785.1 of Crenothrix sp. D3. Classification (GTDB taxonomy): domain Bacteria; phylum Pseudomonadota; class Gammaproteobacteria; order Methylococcales; family Methylomonadaceae; genus UBA4132. Next base: position 18,398 of record MBQZ01000036.1, on the reverse strand, counting down.
TATCCAGCGTATGACTAATCACACCCTCAGTAGAATTTTCCACAGGCACAACGCCAAACTGACACGAACCACTTTCCACGCTGTTAAAAATATCATTAATCGTCGCCGCAGGAATCGTTTTCACCGCATGACCAAAATGTTTAAACGCCGCTTGCTGGGTAAATGTTCCCTCAGGCCCTAAAAAAGCCACATCCAAGGGTTTTTCCAATGCCAAACACGCCGACATTAATTCCCGAAAAAACCGCATTGCCGTCTCATCGGACAAAGGCCCTTGATTTAATTCTTTAATCCGCCGCAACACCAGCGACTCACGATCAGGACGATAAAACGTCCCCGTCTCCCCCTGCGCCAGCTTGGTTTTAGCAACCTCTAACGCACACTCAGCCCGTTGATTCATCAACTGCAACAGTTGCGCATCAATAGCATCAATTTTTTCTCTTAGTTCAGACAGTGGGATGATGGATGACATAGCGGGTTCTCATTTATATTGCAGTTGTGGGGTGATAAAAAATCATAACTCATCGTCATTATAATTAAACTCAACTTTGCTTTGCGTAACAATTTCATTCATCACATCTTGCAATTTTGCTGATTTCACAACCTCAGTGAACGCTTCGATTAAATTGTGTGTGTTAATGATTTCTTCTATGGCTGCCAAATAGGAATCAACAACCGCTTCAATTTTATATTTTGCTACAGCTTGATTACGAATAGTGTCGCGTATTTTCTCAATAGTTTCGTTCGATTTTACAACGAAGGTGATAGGGAAACGCTGTACTTTATCTATATCGAGAAAGTATTTATTAACATCGATAGTTTCGGTAACTTGAAAAAATCGACCTAGTGGTTTCATGACAAAGTCTATGCCGCCATCGTTGGCATTGGTTCGACCTGTCTTGTAAAGAATTAAGGCTTCTTCTGTCACCGTTTCTTTTTCACTGCCTAACCAAATAGTTTGTTGTCCGTATTTTGCTTTCAATACGGAGTAGCTAACAATTTCAAAAATGCGGGCATCAACTGTAGGTTTTAATTGTTGAATTACGAAATCAATCGCTTTTTCGGGATTGCCGTTACCTAATTCTGCAATTTGCAGGCAAGTATCAAGAAATTCTTCAAATGCCGCTTTTTTGCTTGCAACATACGCATCAATAATATCGATTATTACGGGGGCAATATTGTAAGTAAAATCCATCCCGTTTTTATGTCGTATTTGTACTTGTAAAAGGTCGTCTTGAATCCAGTAACGTTGTGTTTCCACATTACGAATGATGGGTTGCTTACCTAATGTGGGATAAAATTTTTTGAATTCATCATTCAATCGAGCATTAAGTGCGTGATTTTGTAGTTTCGTACCAAATGGCAATTCACGTTGTCTGCGAAAAAGATCGCTAAATTTTGCCCCTTCATATTTTGTATAGGAATATCCTGCTATACCATCGGAAAAGCCTTTAACTATATAGTCTTCAATAAGCACATAAAGTGCGTAATGGTTGGCAAATGCCCCGCGTGCTTTCGCGCCACTATTAGCTGATTTGGTTTTGATATTTAAATAACCCAATAGAGGACTTGCTTGAAATACGTCTATTGCATACTCAGCATAATATTTTTCCAATATAGCGAGTATCTTTGTCGTAAATGAATGGTGATTTATTTCATAATTCGGCATTAGTTATCGTATTTTGTAATGTAGTGTCAGTCGCATTTTTTCTGATAAACGATTTAGCCAATGGTTGTAATACTTCGCCATTAAATTGATTGCTGATACCCAACCGTCGTAAACCAATTTTGAAATATTCGGTTTGTAGTTCGATACCAATGGCTTTACGTCCAAGCTGTTGCGCAACAGCACAACTGGTAAACGTACCTGCAAACGGGTCAAGTACCACATCGCCTATATTGCTACTGGCTTTAATAATACGTTCTAATAAAGCTTCAGGTTTTTGACTAGGGTGTTGTTCATATTCAGGCATTCGATAACGCACTCGTGGCGTGTACCAAACATTTCCTGGGATTTTTGTTGTGTTGTAAGGTGCTGGTACAGCTTTACGGTAATCAATTAACTTTCTAGTCGCGCCTGTTTTAGCTTCAACGGCTATCTCGTCAGCGTTAAATGTATAGTTTTTGGCATCTTTTACACAAAAAAGAATAGGCTCGTACAGTGAGCCAAAATATTTTTTTGCCTGTACACCCGAACTATCATAATGCCACACAATACGCGATAACACCGTCAACCGTTCGCGTAACCACAAATCTAAATAAGGCATGGCTTGTGTACTACTCATGACATACAAACTGCCGTGTGGTTTAAGTTTTTTTATGCACAACGCCAGCCATTGATAACACCATTCCACATAGAGTGTATCTGATGACCACACATCAGCAAAGTCACCGAATTTTTTACCGATGTTGTAAGGTGGATCAGCAAAAATTAAATCAACAGACTCATCTTCAATATCAAGCAAACAGTCGAGACAATTACCGTTATAAACGGTTACAGCTTTTTTTGTCTGTTTTGCGAATGTTTGTGTTTTCAAAAATCATATCCTTACTAAAAAATAAGGGCGTGATAAATCACGCCCCTGTGTTTTTTGCTTAACGATTTCGTTCAAACTCAGCCATAAAATCAATCAGCGCGTCAATGCCTGCGTCTGACATGGCGTTGTAGATACTCGCTCTCATGCCACCGACTGAACGATGACCTTTTAATTCAAATAAACCTTTGGCTTCAGCACCCGCTAAAAAGGGTTTATCCAAACTTTCATCGGCTAGAATAAACGGTACGTTCATGCGTGAGCGTGAAGCGATTTCGACAGGATTGGAATACAACGATGAGCTGTCAATTGCCGCGTAGAGCTTAGCCGCTTTAGCGATATTGTGTTGTTCAATTGCCGCGACACCGCCTTGGGCTTTTAACCATTTCAATACTAAACCGACCAAATACCAGTTATAAGTGGCTGGTGTGTTCAGCATGGATTGGTTTTTCGCTTGTTCCGCGTAATTAAATACGGATGGTACAGATTTAGGTGCGTGACCGATTAAATCGTCTCTGACGATAACAACGGTGACACCCGCAGGGCCCATATTTTTTTGTGTTCCTGCATAAATGATGCCGTACTGACTGACATCAATCTGACGCGACAGAATGTTAGACGACATATCACAGACTAACGGCAAACCTTTAGCATCTGGAATTGATTGGAATTCCACACCGTGAATGGTTTCGTTAGAGGTGTAATGCAAATACGCTGCATCGTTATCAATTGCCCACGTTGCCGCGTCTGGAATGGTGGTGAATTTAGTATCTTCTGAACTGGCACTGACCAGCACGTCACAATAAGGCTTGGCATCTTTAATGGCTTTTTCTGACCACGCGCCTGTATTCAAATAACAGGCTTTGGTTTTACCCGCCAAAATATTTTGTGGAATGAACGAAAACTGCGCAGACGCGCCGCCTTGTAAAAATAACACTTTGTAGTTGTCTGGAATCGCCATTAACTCGCGTAAATCGCTTTCCAATTCTTCGGCAATAATAGAAAAATGTTTGCCACGATGACTCATTTCCATCACCGATAGTCCGCTATTACGCCATTCCAACATTTCTTGTTGCGCTTGTTGTAAAACCGACTCAGGAAATGCAGAAGGGCCGGCACTAAAATTATAAACTCTGGACATTGGGGTTCTCTTGGTTAGGTTGTTAAAAAAGTGATTTACAGTACGGTTAAATGTTCACTGCTTTCCGTGTGAATCAGCTCACCACTGCGTTGCAAGACAAAATAGCCGCGTCGTAATGCGTCTTCTTTGGCATCATCATTGATATGAAACGCGGCTATTGCACCGTATTGTTTAAAATGTTGATAGAGTGGAAATAACTGTTTGAAATGGCGCATTTTTCGATCCAGCTTATCCAAATCGTTGCTATGCGCCTTATATTTCACTTCAACCACGGCAACCACATCGCCATTGGTCATGACTAAATCATATTCTTCTTGCAGTTTGCCGCGATGTTTTGCCATATTTTTGGTGACATCATCAAAGCGGATGTCGCCTAGGCGATTATCTTTTATGAGACTTTGAAAAAAGAACTCTTCGGCAACATCCCCTTGATTTTGCGAAATATTGCCTAGCTTAATACCGATACGCTCCAGTTTTTCATCAGTGCGTTTCATTTGTTCGCTGGTTTCTTTTTGAGCAATGGCTAAGCCTGCAACCAGTTCTTTTAATTCATCATCGGTCATGATTACTCCTCGTCACTGCCTGCCACAGCATCATCCACGCCTTCAACATCGTCTTCCTCTTCGCCCGCTAAGCCTTCAATTCTATCCACGCCAATGACTTTTTCTTTTTTATCGAGGCGGATGATAGTGACTCCTTGGGTGTTTCTACCGACGATGGAAATGCCATCGACGCGGGTGCGGACTAGCGTGCCGCCGTCGGTGATGAGCATGATTTCATCGTTGTCGTTGACGAGGACTGCACCGACAACTTCGCCGTTACGCTCTGAGGTTTTGATGGCAATCATGCCTTGACCACCGCGATTGTGGCAGGTGAATTCTTCTAGTTTGGTGCGTTTTCCGTAGCCGTTTTCGGTGATGTTGAGAACCATGCCTTCACTGGCGATAATCAAAGAAATGACTTTCTGCCCTTCTTTTAAACGCATTCCGCGTACACCGATGGAGGTTCTGCTCATGGAGCGGACATCGGTTTCGTTGAAGCAGACGGCTTTGCCTGTGCTGCTGAATAATAAGACGTTTTGTTGTCCATCAGTGACTGCCACGCCGACGAGGTTGTCGTCTTCGCGTAAGTCGATGGCGATTTTGCCTGAGCTACGTTGGCGTTCAAATTCGGGTAATGGAGTCTTTTTGACTGTGCCTGACGCAGTTGCCATGAAGATGAATTTATCTTCGGTGTATTCACGAATCGGCAAAATAGCGTTAATTTTTTCGCCATCTTCTAGCGGCAATAAATTGACGAACGGTTTACCGCGTGAGCCGCGACTTGCTAACGGCAGTTGATAGACTTTCAGCCAATAGACTTTGCCGCGTGATGAGAAGCACAAAATGGTGTCGTGCGTGCTGGCAACAATCAGTTTATTGACGTAATCCAGTTCTTTGGTTTTGGTAGCTGATTTACCACGTCCACCACGGCGTTGGGCTTTGTAATCATCTAACGGTTGCGCTTTCACATAGCCTTCATGCGATAACGTGACAATGCGGTCTTCTTCGGTAATCAAATCTTCTAGTGATAAATCCGAATGATCTTGCATGATTTCAGTACGGCGCGGGTCGCTGTATTGGTCTTTGATTGCAACCAATTCTTCACGGATGACTTCCATCAAACGCACATCATTACCTAAAATTGCTAAATAGAAGTCTATTTGTTCTAACAGTTGTTGGTATTCGCTGATAATTTTGTCTTGTTCTAAGCCCGTTAAACGGTGCAGACGTAAATCTAAAATAGCTTGAGCTTGGGTTTCAGTTAAGCGATACACGCCCTCGACCATGCCAAATTCTAACGATAATTCGTCAGGTCTGGAGCGGGCAGAATCAGCGCGTTCCAATAATTCAGCGACTAAACCTGCTGCCCACGTTTGCGCTAATAACGCCGCTTTGGCTTCTGCTGGATTGCCTGAATTTTTAATCAAGTCAATCATGGCGTTGATATTGGCTAAGGCAACCGCTAAGCCTTCTAAGATGTGAGCGCGTTCGCGGGCTTTGCGCAATAAATAAATCGTGCGGCGGGTAACGATTTCACGGCGGTGATTGATAAAGGCACTGATAATTTCATGAAGATTCATGCAGTGCGGTCTACCGTCCAATAACGCCACCATATTCAAACCGAACACGGTTTGGAATTGAGTTTGTTTGTAAAGATTATTCAGCACGACTTCGGGCGTTTCGCCGCGTTTCAGCTCTATCACCATGCGCATTCCGTCTTTGTCGGATTCATCACGCAAGCCTGAAATGCCTTCGAGTTTACTTTCTTTCACCAACTCAGCGATTTTTTCCAGCAAGCGGGCTTTGTTGACTTGATAGGGTAGTTCGGTGGTGATAATCGCTTGCCGTCCGTTATCGCCAAATTCTTCAAAATGACAACGGGCGCGTAGATAAATTTTGCCGCGTCCTGTGGTGTAAGCGTTGTAAATACCTGCCGCGCCATTGATAAAACCAGCGGTTGGAAAATCAGGGCCGGGAATATAGGTCATCAATTCAAGAATATCGATGTCTGGCTCATCTATCATCGCCAAACACGCGCTCACCACTTCGTTTAAGTTATGCGGAGGGATGTTGGTCGCCATACCAACGGCGATACCCGATGAACCGTTGATTAATAACGTGGGGATGCGTGTCGGTAAGACGCTAGGCTCAGATTCAGATTCGTCATAGTTGGGGGTGAAATTAACGGTTTCTTTATCCAAATCTGCCAGTAATTCGTGGGCGATTTTTGCCATGCGCACTTCGGTGTAACGCATTGCCGCAGGTGAATCTCCATCAACTGAACCAAAGTTACCTTGTCCATCAATCAGCATATAACGCATAGAAAACGGCTGTGCCATACGCACCATCGTGTCATAAACCGCAGTGTCACCGTGTGGATGATATTTACCGATTACGTCACCCACTACACGAGCAGATTTTTTATAGGGCTTATTAAAGTCATTACCCAGTTCACTCATGGCGTATAACACACGGCGATGTACGGGCTTAAGACCGTCACGAACATCGGGTAAGGCACGACCGACGATAACGCTCATGGCGTAGTCGAGGTAAGATTGTTTCATCTCGTCTTCGAGATTAACGGGGATGATTTCTTTGGCGAAGTTTGACATAGTTCCCTAATCTGCTAGTTGGCAACCACTGACAGCCGTCAGTGTGCAATCATAAACAATTCAACCCAACAACATTAAAAAGACTCGTCTGATTTTTAAAAGCAAGCAAGGCTTAAGTCTGGGGTTAATTACAGAGTAATTATACCATTTATAAGGCGGTGTTGCCTTAGGTGAAAATTTCACAGCGGCATAGTGCAAAAAGGAGACGCTGACGATAGGCAGTGTGTCAGTTAAAAATTGATTAACTTGGCTTTTATAGTATTTCAGTTTTTGGTTAAGTCGCAACCGTTCGCCCTGAGCTTGTCGAAGGGTGTTCATGGTTCGACACGCTCACCATGAACGGATTAACATAAACCAAAAATACTATATTGTCGGTTGAGGTGAGATACGAACTAAGTAGCCGCTCAAAAGTCTTTTAACAAAATGGAAAACAGGCTTAACCGTTCGCTTAATTCTTATCAACCTAAAAACTTTCTTTGACTCTTCGGCAATGCGATTTGTTGCCTTTGTTTTCATGAAGCTTGGGACGAACTCAGGTTATGATAGCGCATATAGTATTTCAGTTTTAAATTGCGCCAAGTTGGAGTGCAAGCTCTGCTTGCACTTGCAGGCGAAGCCTGCACTCCAAATCCTTTTTGTGGATTAATGAAAAGCTAAAATACTATAGAGTAAGTAACGTTTACCCGCTACTTGAATCCACCCTTACTTGATTGGTTATTTTATGCACATTGATCCATTCACTGCCATTATTTTTAACACAGTTGCTGCATTGTTAATGAGTGCTGGCTTGTTCGCCGTATCGCGGGGTTATTTAGGCGAAGTTAAAGGTTTGTGCCGCTGGGCTATGGCTTTGCTGTTACAAGGGATAGGCTGGATTTTTATCGCACTGGCCCATAGTTTTCCGATTCTTTTCGATTTCGGAGTAGGTTTTACTTTCAATTTACTGGCATTAGCCTTTTTTTTTCATGCCTTGGTGGAATTTAAAGACATAAATATTCCTGTACGATGGGTGTATTGGTTCGTTGTTGTTGTTTTTGTCATACACGCCGCTGTTTTTCAAATCACGCACAGTCTCGCTGCTAAAGTCTTTATTGTGTCAGGCGGTGGCATGGCACTACTGTTTGCCAATGGCTTTTTGTTATTGGTAAACGAGCAAAAAAAAATCCCTATCAGCCATAAATTTACTGGCTATATTTTTGTATGCTGTGCTTGCGTGGTAGCAGGACGAGTTTTTTATTATGGTGTCTGGAATACACAACCCGTACTAGACCTTTTTCAACCTAGTATCATTCAAGATATATCCGCTCTATCACTTTATATGAGCGCGATAATCACCTCTTTTGGCTTCTTGCTGATGTGCAACGATAAGTATTTTAGCGAACGCAAACAAGCAGAAACTGAACTCAGCATTGCTGCGACGGTTTTTGAATCACAGGAAGGTATGTTTATCACTAATATTAATTGGGCGATTATTAAAGTCAATCACGCTTTTACGACAATTACAGGTTATAGCGCGGCTGATGCCATTGGACAAACGCCGCGTTTATTGAACTCAGGGCGACATGATAAGGCTTTTTATCAGCAAATGTGGCAAACCATTAATAAAACCGATGTGTGGCAAGGTGAAATCTGGAATCGGCGTAAAAATGGTGAAATTTATCCCGAACAGGCGACTATCACTGCCGTGAGAGCGGTTAAAGACAATCAGATTACCCATTATGTGGCAACTTTTACCGATATTACCGAACGCAAAGCTGCCGAAGAGGAAATTAGACAACTGGCATTTTACGATCCGCTCACGGGTTTGCCAAATCGGCGGAAATTATTTGATAGATTGCAGTATACAATCGCGCTTAATCATCGGTCGAATAGCCAATTCGCAGTATTCATGATGGATTTGGATAAATTCAAAGCGGTGAACGATAAGCTAGGACACGCCGCTGGTGATGAATTACTCAAACAAGTGGCGGTAAGAATTATCGACTGTTTGCGTGAGAGTGATATGGTGGCGCGTTTAGGCGGTGATGAATTTATTCTGGTGTTAGAAAATCTGAGAATCCCCGACGTGGCTGAAATAATTGCCTTAAAAGTGATAGCCTCTTTAACCCTACCGTTTCAATTGTCGGAAACTGATAGTGTACAAATTGGCGTGAGTATTGGCATTAGTATTTATCCCCAACATGGCAGTACGCCTGAACAATTGATGGATCATGCAGACACCGCGCTCTATAAAGCCAAAGAGTGTGGGCGAGGTTGTTTTGCCTATTTTTCTGAAAATGAGTAGTGAAGTACAAGATTAAAAGCTGGTAGTAGACAAGTTGAACGCCAAGCTCGAACGGTGTTGTAATCATTTCATTAGCTATATATAAAAGAAACGTATGAACAAAAAAAATAATTCACTACGCGCTGCTGCTGAGGAACAACTTCAGCAAGCGTCCACAACAGATTCTGCGACTTACTCTGCTGAAGAATTACTCCATGAATTTCAGGTTCATCAAATTGAACTGGAAATGCAAAACGAGAACTTACGCCAAGCTTACGAGGCTTTGGCAGAATTTCAGCAAGAGTATTTCGACCTGTATGAGTTTTCACCAGTCGGCTATTTAACACTCTCGCAGCAAGGCTTGATTGAAAAAATTAATCTGACGGGTGTAACCTTACTAGGAGAAAGTCGTTCCCAATTACTACAACGGCGTTTTGCACGTTATATCAACGCGACAGATGCGGATCGCTGGCATCTTTTTTTCGTTCAAGTCATGCGGGGGAATCAGCAAAAAACGATTACAATTTCTCTAAAGCAGCCTAACGATAACTGGCTTTATGTACAACTGCACTGTCTTCCTGTATTAAAAGCGAATAAGCAACCTACACTGTGGATTGCTTTAACCGATATTACCGAGAGCAAACAAGTAGCTGCCGAGCTGGTCATTGCCAACGTAGAGCTTGCCTTCCAAAATACAGAAAAAGAAAACCGATCTGCCGAGCTGGTCATTGCCAATAGAGAGCTTGTCTTCCAAAATACAGAAAAAGAAAACCGAGCAATTGAGCGTAGAAAAATAGAAAAAGCATTACAAAAAAGTGAAGCAAAATTGAAATTTTTGCTGTCAAATGCACCTGTGACAATCTTCACTTGCGAAGTAACCCCTCCGTTCAATATGACCTATATCAGCCCGAATATCGCTGCCATTTTGGGCTACTCACCCGAACAATTTCTCGAAAACTGCAATTTTTGGCAAGAAAATATTCACCCTGATGATGTCGCACAGGTTTATGAGAACCTGTCGCAACTTTTTGAAATTGGTAAACTTCAGCACGAATACCGCTTTCGCATAGCGGATGGTAGCTATCTCTGGATGTATGATGAGTTACGATTAACGTATGATGAAGCGGGTGAACCCAATCAACTTATTGGTTTTTGGGTGGATATTACTGAACGCAAACAAGCAGAACAGCAACTGCGCAATAACGAAGCCTTTACTCACAGCATTTTGAATTCACTTTCTGCTCAGATTTCCGTGTTGGATGCAAACGGAACAATTGTCACCGTTAATGAGGCGTGGCGGCAATTTAGCGATGCAAATGGTCTGCCTAACAGCTATAACTACAATCTAAATCGCAGTTATTTTGAGCAAGGCTCACCGTCTTTTCAGGAATCGCAATTTAAAGACGCTATCAATGTTAAAGATGGTATCTCTGCGGTATTAGCAGGGACACAACAAAGTTTTGAATTAGAATATCCTTGTCATTCGCCTACTGAACAACGCTGGTTTAATATGCGCGTTACCCCGTTAAGTGGGACGGAACAAGGCGTTGTGGTCAGTCATCAAAACATCACCCAGCGTAAACTGGCTGAAATTGAACTGAGTATTGCTGCCGCCATGTTTGAATCAGATGAGATGATGATGGTGACTGATACTAATGACGTTATTCTTAAAGTTAATCAGAAATTTAGTGAGGTTACGGGTTATAGTGCGGTCGAAGTTATTGGTCAAACGCCCCGCTTATTGAGTTCTGGACAACATGATGCAAGTTTTTATGCGGCGTTATGGCAAAGTATTCATACGACAGGGCAGTGGAAAGGCGAAATATGGAATCGGCGTAAAAATGGTGAAATCTATCCTGAATGGATAACCATCACGGCTGTAAAAGGTCATGACAAGGAGGTTAGTCATTATGTAGCAACTATGACCGATATTACCGAGCGCAAGCAGCTGGAAAAATCTTTACACGATTCAGAATCAAAGTTTCGCACCCTTTTCGATTCAAGCAATGATGCAATTATGTTGGGCATCCCGAATTTTTTTGATTGTAATCAGGCGGCTTTAACCCTATTTGGCTGTAAAACAGTCGCTGAATTTTGCACCTATCATCCTGCGGATTTGTCACCGTTAGAACAGCCTTGTGGAACAAGCTCCTTAATACTCGCCCAGCAATATACCGCTACTGCACTTGAAAAAGGGCAATTGCACTTTGAATGGACACATAAAAGAATGGACACAGGAGAAATATTTGTTGCTGAAGTATTACTCAGTGCCTTAATTTTAAATGAAAAACCTGTGCTGCAAGCAACAGTTCGCGATATTAGCGAGCGTAAAGCCGACGAAGAGGAAATTAAACAATTAGCTTTTTTTGATCCACTCACAGGCTTACCCAATCGGCGCAAATTGCATGATAGATTGCAGTATGCCATCGCCATTAATCGTCGCAGTCATAGCCAATTTGCGGTCTTCATGATGGATTTGGATAAATTCAAAGCGGTGAACGATAAGCTAGGACACGCCGCTGGTGATGAATTACTCAAACAAGTGGCGGCAAGAATTATCAACTGTTTGCGTGATAGCGATATGGTCGCACGTTTAGGCGGTGATGAATTTGTCCTCGTGCTAGAAAACCTGAAACTCCCCGAAATGGCTGACATAATTGCCTTAAAAGTGATAGCCTCTTTAACTCTACCGTTTCAATTGTCGGAAACTGACAGTGTGCAAATAGGCGCGAGTATTGGTATTAGTCTTTATCCACAACACGGCAACACCCCTGAAAGTCTCATGGATCATGCTGACACCGCGCTTTATCAAGCGAAAGACAACGGACGCGGTCGTTTTGTCTATTTTTCTGGTAATGAGTTAACGCTGTTATAGCGACATTAATGACTGGCATTCATGCTTAAAAGTAAAAGCAGCAGATTTAATTCACTGATGTTACGCACCTATTTTTTAAAATCAATGAGTGACAATTTTCTGAATTCGCGACCGCCATTGATTCTTCTGAACGCCTCACTGCCATTAAGTTAAGCCGTTCGTGGTTCGACTGTTCGACAAGCTCACAGCTCACCACGAACGGCTTATTTTCCTGATAACCAAAATGTTAAAAACATCACTGAAAATTTGTAGCGTGCGTATAATTGGTAAAACATAAAAAAAACCCTTAAAATGTCGCTGTAAGAATATCCACATTACTTTTCTAATATATTTCAAACGCTTAGCTACTATTTCATGAAAAATAAATTTTATGTCTCTTTGTTTATAGGGATAGGTCTAACTGTTGTGGCAACGCCTAGCTTTGCTAAAGCCGTACAGCCGACCGTTAAAAAGCAGCCGCCTAGTTCTGCTAAGCCCGCTAAAGCAAATGCACACATAGCTAGCAGCAAGAAACCAGAACAACAAGCACCGAAAAAAGCCGTTGCTAACATGGTAGCTAAACAAAAACCAAGCCAAGCAAAGTCTCAGCATCCTACTGACACTAAAGACTCAAAACACAGCAAAACAAAAGTGCAACCCGCTGTCGATACGAAAGAAGCCAAGCACGGTAAAACAAAAGCCCAACAACTCGCTGAGGCTAAAGAAGCCAAGCATGGTAAAACCAAAGCTCAACAACTCGCCGAGGCTAAAGAAGCCAAGCACGGTAAAACCAAAGCTCAACAACTCGCCGAAGCCAAAGAAGCCAAGCACGGTAAAACCAAAGCTCAACAACTCGCCGAAGCCAAAGAAGCCAAGCACGGTAAAACAAAAGCCCAACAGCTCGCCGAGGCTAAAGAAGCCAAGCGCGGTAAATCAAAAACTCATAGCACTAATACTAGCAGTGAGTCTTACGGAGATGAAGAAGGCGATGCGTCAACTGCGATAGAAGAAACTGATGGACAGCCAATAACTAATAATAATGAGAGCGTTGACCCAGCAGCAGCTAATCAACCCAACTCAGATAATATTCCAGCGAGTACCACTTATGGTAAAGGGAATGTCGAAGACATCATTGCGCCAGCAAAATCGAATACTCTATTTTTTCCGCCGACACCGCCATTAGTAACGAATCCGCCAGAGCTAACTAATAAGAACACGGAGCAACCAGCCAGCAACCCATTTGTCATTGCGCCCACAACATCGGATAATCAAGCGAGTCAAGCAATCGCTAATAATCGCATTCATTCTTCAATAAATAAGGGTGATAAACCTTATCAGACGATTGAGCGGATTGATAATGAAGAGGAAGCACCGTTACCCGTTCCCACACCTAGCGAAACTAATACCTTATTTACTCCGCCAAGCAACAATAATAAGCGTATTCGCTCATCGGTCGCGCCGCGTAATAATAATTTTATCGATAACGCGGCTAATAATGAAACGACTCATCAAGTCGCCAGTGCGCATGGAACTATCGATGCTTCATTAACCGAATCAGGTAGAAAAGCGGGCTTATCGGGTGAAATGGTCATCCAGCTTGCCGATGTATTCGCGTGGGATATTGATTTTGCTAACAATCTACAAGAAGGCGATCAATTCACCGTGGTTTACGAAGAAGCGGGCATAGGGAATAAAGGTGATGGTAATCAAATAATTGCCGCTCAATTTATTAATCGCGGCAAAACTTATACCGCCATTCGCTACAAAGATAAAGAAGGTATCACAGGTTATTACACGCCTGATGGTCGAAGCACGCGCAAAGCGTTTTTAACCACGCCTATTGATTTTGCACGCGTTAGCTCTCATTTTGATCCACATCGTAGACACCCAATACTCAATAGAATCCGCGCTCACAAAGGTGTTGATTATGCAGCTCGCACTGGTACACCTGTCAAAGCCGCAGGTGATGGTGTGATTCGTTCTCATGAAAATAGAGGGGCTTATGGGCGCATGATTGTGATTGCTCACGGTGAACATTATGAAACCGCTTATGCCCATCTTTCTAATTTTAGAGAAGGCTTGCAAGATGGCGAACCCGTCAAACAAGGGGATGTCATTGGTTATGTGGGTTCATCAGGGCTGGCAACAGGGCCGCATTTACATTACGAATTTCGAGTTGATGGTGAACACCGCGACCCAGAAAAGCTAGATTCAAAACAGGCAATGCGTCTACCGAATGGGATATGGGAAGATTTTCACTCAAAAACAGTTCCTGTGCTAACGCAACTTAACCAAGCCAAAGTCAGTACTGTGGCTACACAAAACCAATAGCATCGATATGACTGAACTCTATATTGGACTCATGTCTGGCACTAGTCTCGATGGCATTGATGCCGCTTTGGTTGAATTTAAAAACAACAGGGTGCGGCTGATTGAATTTGAATATCAGCCATTTCCCGCTGATTTAAAAAATAAAATCGAACAAATTAGCGACGCTAACGCCCTAATTTCTTTAAAAGACTATGGCGCGATGGATACTCAATTAGGGCTATTATTTGCGCAAATCATTGAGACTTTACTGGCGAAAGCCAATATCCCAGCGACTGCCATTCAAGCCATCGGCAGTCATGGGCAAACTATTTATCACGATCCTAATACGACTTTGCCCTTTTCTCTGCAAATAGGCGACCCCAACATTATTGCCGAAAAATCAGGCATCACCACGGTTGCCGATTTCAGACGCAGAGACATTGCCGCAGGTGGACAAGGTGCGCCCTTAGTCCCTGCTTTTCATCAAGCTGTTTTTAGCCATCCGCATGAACACCGCTGCATTGTTAATATTGGTGGCATTGCCAACATCACCATCCTGTCTAGTACGCCCTCAGAAGCTGTCATCGGTTTTGACACGGGGGTGGGCAATATTCTGATGAATCAATGGATACAAAAACACCACAGTCTTAATTACGACGCACAAGGCGGGTGGGCAAAAACGGGTAACATTAATTACGAGCTAGTCAAACAACTCAAAAAAGACCCGTATTTTCAAGCTGATCCCGCTAAAAGCACAGGCAAAGAATATTTCTCATTGGATTGGCTGTATCAAAATATCAGTGTCACTGATTATCCTATCGAGGACATTCAAGCCAGCTTGTGTTATTTGACTGCCACCACGATTACTGACGCGATTAAAAAATATGCACCCGCGACAGAACAAGTATTAATGTGTGGCGGCGGTATTCATAACGACTATTTACTACAACTGATTGAACAAAACCTACATTGCCCCGTGAGTTCCACTGAACTCTACGGCATCCATCCCGATCACGTTGAAGCCGTTGCTTTTGCGTGGTTAGCCAGACAAACCTTAAATAATTTGACGGGTAATTTGAAAGAAGTCACAGGTGCGAGTCGCAACGTTGTGCTGGGTAGTATTTATCAAGGTAAATAACTCGTCACTCATTTTCTCATGTCATTATTCTGGGCAATAAAAAAGGTCGATACCACCAACGTGGTTATCGACCTTTTTATTAGCAACACCGCACAGACTGTGCGGTGAAACAAACCACGATTAACCGTTAACTAAATAATGGGCGAAGATACTGGCAGCATAGCCTGCTGCAATCGCTGGAGTCCATTTTAGATGACTGAAAAACGTGTATTTGTGATTGGATGCACCCATTAAAGCAACACCCGCCGCAGAACCAACAGACAGTAATGATCCACCAACGCCCGCTGTTAAAGTCACTAATAGCCATTGGTATAAATCCATGTCTACGTTCATGTTTAATACTGCAAACATCACAGGAATATTATCAACAATCGCAGAAATGATACCCACTAAAATGTTGGCAGTCGTAGGGCCTAAACCATCGTACATACCCGCAGATAATAGTTCCAAATAACCGATGTAGCCTAAACCACCAACCGCAAAAACTACACCAAAGAAGAATAATAAAGTATCCCATTCTGCATGACGCACTTTGTTGAACACATCAAAACCTTCTTCACCTTCAACACGGAATTTTGTTTTTAGAAAATACCCGTACAGCATTAACACCGACAAGCCAGTCATCATGCCCATAAACGGAGGTAAATGTAATACTTGTTTAAAGCTCACAGCGGTGCAGATTGTTAATAAAAACAATACACAAACAACGATTGCACCTGGTTTTAACTGTACAGCCGCTTCATCAGAAGCCAGTGGTTGCTCATCAGGCACAGCAAAATACATCACTGCCGCAGGTACTGCGTAGTTGACCAATGAAGGAATAAACAATTTGAAGAAGTCGAAGAATTCAGCATAGCCTGCTTGCCAAACCATCAACGTAGTAATGTCACCAAACGGACAAAATGCACCACCCGCATTAGCAGCAACCACTAAATTAACAAAACCAATACTGACAAATTTTGGATTATCAGCACCGACCGCCATAACCACCGCACCGACTAACAAAGCCGCTGTTAAGTTATCAGCAACCGCTGATAAGAAAAACGTAATAACGCCAGTAATCAAAAACAATTTGCGATAGCCAAATTGTTTTCTGACTAACCACGAACGTAAGGCTTCAAATACATTACGCTCTGCCATTGAGTTGATGTAAGTCATAGCAACTAACAAGAACAACATTAACTCAGCGTATTCCGTTAAGTTGTGTTCGAATACTTTGTGCATTTCTTCAGTAGGTACGCCAGCTGAAGATGCCAAAATGGCTGCGTGTCCCCAAATAATACCTGCGGCAAGAATAACGGGTTTAGATTTGCGCATATGCGTAAATTCTTCCGTCATAACAAAGCCATAAGCGATAACAAAAATCAGCACGCTGTAAATACCGCGCTCTGTACCCGTTAGACCCAAATTATGAAACTCTGCCGCCGATGCAAAACTAGGCATCAACAACAGTGATAACGCAATAAATAAAAACCGTACCAAAATATCCCCCTCACTCTTCTAATAGTATAAATTGAACAAAAACAAGTGCTAATGTTATCATCAACCGACAATTTTTGTCATTTTATGGCTTAGAAAACTGCACTACCAAAACAAGAAAAATACTGATTTTTACTAAAATCTATGTTCAATCCAATAGATAACAAGCACGAAACTTAATCATCCCTGCTTCTTCGCATAACACATTTTTTAAGCCCAAGGCTAAAAAACGTTCATTGTTATCAAAAATTTTTCGACACGCATCCTTCGTTTTTTTCGCCTCATCATGAGCAGCCGTATAAGATTTGGCTCATATCGTGTTTTGAGGACATATTTTTGGTTGCAATAAAAGGCACAAAAGAGGCTCTAACAAAGCCCGTCCGCGTTTTCTAACATTATGAATAAACTCAAAAAACCCCAAATACAAGGGAAGTTTTTCTTGAGAAATACCCCGATGCGGGCGTAACCACGAACGCAGTAACAACCAAAAGCCTTCCATTTTATTGACATGAACTTCGTGAAAGCCATCGCCATCTTCGTCGCGGGCATACTCGCCTGCCGAATGATTGACCGTTTTATGTGAGTAGCCCCAATCTTCTAAGCGATTGTAAATAGCGTACTCGTCGGTATAAATGAGCGTTCCTTTGCTAATCGTTTGCTCAATAAACGGTTTAATCGTCTTTTGTTGAACATTAGGCAGCATGACCATACGCACTTGTCCGTCCCGCTGAACCATGCCAAAAACAGGTGGCTTTTCCGTTGCCAACGTGCCGCGCACCTTTCAAACGATTTCGGCGCGGGTCACGATTTTTAATGGCGGAGGGAATACCTTTATGCCCCGCCACCACATAAACTTCATCGCATTCAACCTCGCCTGCCAACTGGACAGGGGGTTTGCGCATAACGACTCCTTGTCGTAGCTGCTCTGCCATTCGCTGACTATCACTGGCACATAAACCCAGCTCTTGGGCGATTTGGGCGTTCGACACATTCAAACCAAGAAGGTACAAATAACTTATCCATACCGTAATAGATTGATGACGACCTGAGAAAATCGTTCCCGTCAAATCATCAAATCGCTTCGTACATTTTTTGCACTGATAGCGTTGACACCCTGAATGGCGGTCATTTTTACCCCGTTTGCGGATTTTATTTGAGCTATAAAATGGGCAGCTGTATCCACTTTTCCAACGTAACTTCCTGATGACACTGTAAGCTTTGCTCTCATCTATTAACTCTTGAAGACGTAGGATCATGGGAAAAATGCAGATTTTATCATGTCCTCAAAACACTGATATGACTACACTAAACAGGACACTTTCCTATAAAATTACTGAAAAGACCTGAGAGTGCTTACATGACAATCCAAGCCAAACAAAAATACACCGCTGAGTTTAAAGACTTAGATTCAACTAACAAATGCAATTCGTTTTTAGAGATTTAGAAGGGGTCAACTGCTATAGTTTCATCCCCTCTCAATCCGACCAAAGATGGATAAGCGATGAAAACACACAAACAGTTGACCGAA
>MBQZ01000035.1 GCA_002134785.1 Crenothrix sp. D3 | reverse complement strand
GGCCACATCGGGGTCACTATAAGCAAAAGCTGTCATACTATTTTGGTAAACGGTTGTTCCTGCCCCCGTACCTAGGGCATCGGGATACTCAAAGAAACCAGTACCATAGGTTTGATCATTGAGGAGGGTTCTGAAATGAAAATGTGCCATAAAATAATCCTAGTAAATTATTAACATCATAAAAATGGAGTCATATTTAAATGACACCAAACAATCAACAGCTAAAACTTATCTGAGCCAGAAAAAGCTACCCAGATTTTTCGCATTTCCACATATTGCATATGTTTATGGAGAAGCCATTATGCACACATTGTTATCTGACACAAGGTATCTCCGAAACCTTTTCCGTTCCCACGCGGTGCGTGGGAACGAGTGTTTAAGCGGCTTTAATCATGCAAAATAACAGGTGTAGCAATCTCAGTGACTCGACGCTGATAATGAAGCGTGGCTGGTTCAACCGTTTCACCTTTAAATGATTGCAACGCCATAGCCGCTAAATTCGCGCCTGCTAAGCACGCCATGCCGAAACCACCTGAGGGACGGGGGTTGATTTCTAATAAGCGCACACCATGCACACCTTCTTTAAATTGAATATTGAAGATGCCGTTTAAGTGATAGTGGGCGGTTAGGCGTTCGACCATGCCTTGTATATCGGGGTGGTTGTCGATGACTTGCCCGTGTCCTGCTAACAGGGATTTTTTACGCTGTACCGCGCACAGTAATTCACCGTGTCGTCCTGCACAATCAACGCTCCATTCATGCCCGTTGAGGTGTTCCATGACGAGTAGAGTGTCAAATTGTGGAGTGTTGAGCATTCCTAGTCTTAATTCTTGTAGCGGTATTTGATATTCCACGCCATTCAAAAGTTGGGTAATGCTGTCGCGTGCTGTGTCTAAGATACGAAAACCTAAACCGAACACGGAGACCGCAGGTTTAACACACAGCTTGTCATGCTTAGCGGATAAGGTTTCTAACGCGCCATCGAATTCATCCCGATGATTAACGGCGACAAAGTCCATGACTTGTGCCACGTCACTGGGTAATTCGGTGTAAAAACGGGCTTTGTCATGCAGTAACATCAGCGTGTCATGGTCGGCAACGGATAATACTTTTGTGCCAACGGCTTCAAAGAGCGCATGATGTTGGCTTGCTAAGGCGGCTTCTTTGCCGACCCAAAAGATGTCGATGTTGTGGTCACGGCAAAAATCTACACACCAATGAATATAGTCTTCGCCTGTTAAATCTACAGGTTCAAGAGCGTGTTCATCGGCGGCTAAGAAAGCGGAGGCGTTTTCGTGGGTATGAGTGCAGATTAAAGTCACTTCGCCAGCGGGAACACACTGGCGAAGGTTTTTTAATACAGCTTGTATGGTGGAAAATGTTTTGTTAAACCAAATTCTCATTAGTGCTTATAAGTGAGTCAAAATTTGTGGAACTAACGCTTCGATGGTGCGACCAAAACCATTTTCACCAATGGCGTGCATTTTCCATTCACCGTTATGACGGTACAGTTTTGCCATAATTTGCGCACTGTGTGAACCGTGTCCACTCAAAGTATAACGGGCAATTTCTTTGTTATTGCTGCTGTCTACCATGCGGCAATACGCGCTTTCGATGGAGTCAAATGTTTGCCCTGTAAATGAATTGACTGTGAAAATTAAGGCTTTAACGTTCTCTGGTATTTTGTCTAAGCTGACAATAATTTGTTCATCATCACCTTCACCATCACCTGTGAGGTTGTCGCCTGTGTGAACAATACTGCCATCTTTGCTTTTTAATTGTCTAAACCACACGGTATCAATGATTTTATTGCTTTCATCAAACATGACGCAGGAGGCATCTAAATCAACTGAACCACCGCTACTGCCAAACAAGCCGCCCAACAGTCCGCCTTTTTTAACCGCATCCCAACCTAAGCCCATTGTGACTTTGGTTAAAGTGCCGCCCGCTTCTTTGGACAAGGAAATTTTTTGCCCTTTTTCTAAATTAAGTGCCATAACAGTATTCCTATTGTGTGTGATTAGAGTATGTGTTTATTTTTAGCAGCTTTAAGCCAAAGTGGAAATTCGCTTAGCAAACGGTCATATAATTCTTGTTCACTAATGCTATTGAGATCATCCAAGGCGAAAAAACCGCAGTTATCAACGATGCGCCCTGCCATTGTGTCAAGTTGTTCTAACACGCTGTAATTGCGACCACCAATACCAACAAATTGCCAAAAAATCGGCAAGCAAGCAGCATTTGTTAATAAGTCTTTTATTTCTTTATTGCGACTAACGCCGCCATCACTGATAAAAATCACCAATACTGGCAACAGCGTTTTTTGATAAAGCTCGATAACTTGTTTAATGACGCTAGGTTCATTGTTAATACTCATCATGCCCCAATTATTCCAACCGCCTTCGGCAGTATTGATAAAATCAGCATAATTATTGAGCGTAGCAGCAGGTAGGGCTAATACATTACTAGAAAATGCCCACACGTCTAATTCACCGTCATCATCAAAATGCACTGCCAACGGTAATAAACGTTCAATCACTTCTTGTACTTTGCCTGTTCTGTATTGATTCATCATAGAACCTGACGCATCCAGCACTAAACCAACGCGAGCAACGGTCTCTTGTAACTGATATTTTTCTAATGAGACGGTGGCTTTTTTAGCTAGATTGATGAGCTTAGGCGCAGAGGCGAGTTTTTTTTCTAATGACAATTTGCTGCTGACAGGTAACGGTGCTTCTTCGGCAACTTCACCGCCAAAATGCTTTACTAAGGCTGCCATACCGCCGTTAAAACCTTGGCAAACCGCAGAAAATCGCCAAGTACCGTCTTTTCGATACAGCTCACCAAGCATGACCGCTTTTTCGTCCTGAAAGTCTACACTCGAAAAAGAAAAACGCGCCACTTCCTGATTGCTAATAAGAAACCGTAAATAACCGTCTTTTATTTGCCCCATTGATGTTGAACCATCAATCGCAGCAGTGAACACCAGTTTATCTATCTTAGCGGGCAACTTAGCCAACTGACAGGAAAAACCCAGTGTGTCACCCACAGGCGTTGATAATTCAACTGCACCGCAAGGCGTTTTCGGCTGATTGAAAAAGGTCATGTAAGCATCGTCAGACAATTTTTGTTGACTGTCTAAGCCAAAACAGGCGAAATCAATCGCTTCTTTGCTGCCAGAAATAGACAAGCCGACCTGAAAGCGGTCGGCTTGTGCGTTATTTTCAAATAATGAAGCCAGCGCGATACGCTGCCCTTTGAAAATATTCATGACTGAATGCGCTTAAACATTCACGCCAAATGAGGTTGCTAATGGCCCTAAGCCACCTGCAAAACCTTGACCGACTGCTTTGAATTTCCAATCGGTACCAACACGATAAATTTCACCAAAAATCATCGCAGTTTCAGTTGACGCATCTTCGCTCAAATCATAACGGGCAATTTCCGCGCCGCCTTCTTCGTTGACAATGCGAATATAAGCGTGTGAGACTTGACCAAAACTTTGTCTACGCGCTTCAGCATCATTAATAGTCACAGAGAACACGACTTTATCTAAGTCGCTAGGTATTTTAGATAATTCAACTTTAACGACTTCATCATCGCCTTCGCCCGCGCCAGTTAGATTATCGCCTTGATGCTCAACTGAGCCGTCGCCTGCTACTTTATTGTTATAAAAACAAAAATCGCTGTCTGAACGTACTTTACCATCGAGTTTAACTAAAAACGCGCTAGCATCTAAGTCAAATGCCGCGCCGTCTGTGGCTCTGGCATCCCAACCTAAACCAACAATGATTTTATTGAGGCCTGGGGCTTCTTTGCTTAAGTTGACGTTGCCGCCTTTACTGAGTGATATAGCCATTGTAATCTCCGAGTGTTGTTATGTTAATTAGATACTAATACCGTATTGCCGTGCTAACGCTGCGAGACCACCTGAGTAGCCCTGCCCTACTGCTTTGAATTTCCATTCGCCGCCGTGTTTGTAAATTTCACCAAAGGTCATTGCGGTTTCGATAGAGGCATCTTCACTCAAATCAAAACGCGCCACTTCATTATTACTGTCTTTATTAACGATACGCATATAGGCATTGGAGACTTGCCCGAAATTTTGTTTGCGCCCTTCTGCGTCATGAATAGTAACGGTAAATACGATACGCTCAATATCAGCAGGTACTTTATCAAGCAAAACGATGACTGCTTCATCATCACCATCACCCGCGCCTGTTTTGTTATCGCCTGTGTGTTCGACTGAACCACACGTCGATTTGAGTTGATTATAAAAGATAAAATCAGCATCGCCGCGAACTTTACCATCGGCTTTGACCATAAACGCACTGGCATCGAGGTCAAAATCCGCGCCATCGGTGGGTCTTGCATCCCAACCTAGACCAACAATTATATTTTTTAGCGTCGGATCAGTTTTAGTTAAACTGAGGTTGCCGCCTTTGTTTAATGAAATACCCATAAATCAATCTCCGTTAGTGCTATTTACGTTAAAGACTTCTGCACTCTGCGAAAGGCAGAGGATTATGCGGGGGTTGCGCCAATCAATTTACGAATGAGGCTGACCAATATAGTAGCAGTTAAGATAATGCTTGCCTAGCCATGCCAGATGATCGCTAATGCTTGTTTAACTTTTGCAGTTGCTTAATTAGCCATAGCCACGAAAAAGACGAAAATAGTATTGGAGTTTTTCGTACCTTTCCTACTTTTCGTATTTTCGTTTGTACCAACCAGTCGATTTAACGGTAAAATCACCCTTTATCAGGAGTATTGAAAAAATGAAATGTGTTATTTTTGGTGGCGGTGGTTTTATTGGCTCAACTATCGCGGATCGTTTCTTGAAAGAAGGTTATCAACTGAGAATTTTTGAGAGACCGCGTGTCGAACCTTACCGTAAATTTGCCGATAACGAAGCCGTTGAATGGATGACAGGGGACATACTTAGTAATCATGATTTAAATGCAGCTATTGAGGGCATGGACGTAGTGCTGCATTTAGTATCTACCACCTTGCCTAAGAATTCTAATGATGATCCCATCTATGATGTGCAGAGTAATGTGGTTGGTTCGTTGCAAATGTTGAATGCGATGGTTGCTAACAACGTTCAGAAAATTATTTTTATTTCTTCGGGGGGTACAGTGTACGGAACACCGCACTATTTGCCCATTGACGAGCAACACCCCACTAATCCGCTGGTTTCTTATGGCATTACTAAGCTCACCATTGAAAAATATTTGCAGATGTTTGAGAGTTTACACGGTATCAAAGCCATCACCTTACGCGTTGCTAATCCTTATGGTGAGCGGCAACGCATAGAAACGGCACAAGGTGCGGTCGGTGTTTTTTTACACCGCGCACTTAAAGATACACCTATTGAAATTTGGGGTGATGGCAGTGTCACCCGCGATTACATTCACATTAGTGATGTCGCTGAAGCATTTTTACAAGCCATCAACTATACAGGTACAAAACGCATTTTTAACATTAGCTCAGGACAAGGCATTAGTTTGAACGAATTAATAGGCTTGCTGGAAGGCGTATTAGGAAAATCCATCGTTCGCCACTACTTACCTGCCCGTCCGTTTGATGTGCCAGTAAGCGTATTAAGCAATGCGTTAGCAAAAGAACACTTGCAATGGTCGCCTGTAACATCCATGTCAAATGGCATAAGCCGTACAGCGGCATGGATGGCAAGCGAATTGGCTAAATAAATACTCGCAAATCAAATGAAAATATTACTCACTGTTCACCAATTTTTTCCGCAGTTTTCCGCTGGCACTGAAATACTCACTTATTCAGTGGCGCGTGAGCTAATTAATCGGGGTCATGAGGTGCGGATTCTAACAGGCTCTCCAGCGTATCAACCGTTAAGTGATGCGGATAGATGTGATGACTATACCTTTGAAGGCATTCAAATTTATCGCTTTCATCATGCGTATACCGCGATGGGGGATCAGACTTCAATGCTGGAAATTGATTATGATAATCATCTTGCCGCGCAGTATTTTCGCCAAATTATTGATAACTTTCACCCTGACATCATACATTTCTTTCATCTGCACCGTTTAGGCACAGGCTTAATTGACCAAGCGGTACAAGTGGGCATTCCTGCCTTCATGACACCGACTGATTTTTGGGCTATTTGTAACACCGCACAACTATTATTATGTAATGGAAAAATGTGTTCAGGGCCGAGTGCTTATGCGGGTAACTGTGTGAAACATTTTGCCCAAAATAAGCGCAATGGGGTAGTCGGAAAAGTGCTGCAATACTTACCTACGCCGTTAGTTGATGGGCTGGTGTATCTCACACAACTCGGTGTCATGCCTGATTATCCGAATCGGCAAGAAGTCCTCGCCGCGAGTAATCGGCTACACATTAATATTGATCGACTCAATCAATTAAAGCGCATTATCAGCCCCACTTCATTAGTAACAACGCTGTTAATTAACTACGGTATTGCACCAGAACGTATCATACAATCTGCTTTCGGAATTGATGTCACTGACATGAGTAGCTTACGCTCACCGCCACGCCAGCCATTAAGAATTGGTTTTATTGGCACACTGGTTCAGCATAAAGGCGTTCATATTCTCATTGAAGCATTTAAAGCCTTACCGCTAAACGTGGCAATTTTAAACATCTACGGAAGCCCAGAAAACTTTCCTGACTATGCCAACGGATTAACACAACTGGCTGATAATCACAGTGGCATAACCTTTTGCGGCACATTTCCGAATGCCGCTATTGCCGATATTTTTGCCGATTTAGATGTGTTGGTCGTACCATCACTGTGGTATGAAAATACTCCATTGGTGCTTTATTCTGCACAAGCGGCACGTTGCCCTGTCGTCGCTTCAGACTTTGCGGGGCTTTCTGATGTGATTGGTCATGAAGACAACGGTCTATTGTTTAAAGCAGGTGATATAACTGCTTTAACAACACAATTATCTCGCCTCATTAATGAACCCCAGTTACTCGAACAATTAAGTCATCATGCGCGGCAACCAAAATCGACGGTCACTTATGTGGACGAACTTATTGGCGTGTGGAATAGCTGAACAACTTCTTTTTGCTACACAATACAACACCTTAGGATTTAAAAATGATTGCCGAACTCGGACATTTCTCGCTCATACTCACTTTGTGCATGGCACTGGTGTTGGGCATCATACCCATTATCGGGGCTTTTCGTGGGCTAGCGGGCTGGATTGCTGTTGCTAGACCTGCCGCATTCGCGCAACTACTGTTTATGGCATTGTCTTACGGTTGTTTGACCTACAGTTGTTTGACCCATGATTTTTCGGTCAAATATATAGCCACTAATTCCAATACCGCATTGCCAACACTGTATTTAATTTCAGGCGTATGGGGGGCGCATGAAGGTTCCTTATTATTATGGGGCTTGGTATTGACGATTTGGACAGGATTAGTAGCGCGGTTTAGTCGCACTATTCCTGAGGCGACAGTGGCGCGAGTGTTAGGCGTAATGGGGCTGGTGTCGATTGGCTTTTTATTATTTTTATTGTTCACCTCTAATCCATTTGAACGCCTATTTCCCGCGCCATTAGAAGGTCGTGATTTAAATCCATTATTGCAAGACGTGGGTTTAGCGATACATCCGCCAATGTTATACATGGGTTATGTGGGTTTTTCGGTTGCGTTTGCGTTTGCCATTGCCGCGCTATTAGAAGGGCGACTGGACTCCGCGTGGGCAAGATGGTCGCGTCCGTGGACGAACATGGCGTGGATGTTTTTAACGCTGGGCATCGCATTGGGCAGTTGGTGGGCGTATTACGAACTCGGCTGGGGCGGCTGGTGGTTCTGGGATCCCGTGGAAAATGCGTCATTTATGCCGTGGTTAGTTGGCACGGCGTTAATTCATTCCTTAGCCGCCACTGAAAAACGTGGTGTGTTTAAAACGTGGACGGTATTGCTGGCAATTTTTGCGTTTTCACTCAGTTTATTGGGAACATTTTTAGTGCGTTCTGGGGTATTAACCTCAGTTCATGCCTTTGCCAGTGATCCGACACGCGGCTTGTTTATTTTAGTCTTTTTGGCGGTCGTGGTCGGCGGTTCATTGTTGCTGTATGCGATTCGTGCGCCTTACGTCAAAAGCAGTGCGACCTTTGAATTGGTATCGAAAGAAGCGGTTATTTTGTTAAATAACGTGCTGTTAGTCGTGACAGCGGCGAGTATTTTATTAGGTACGTTGTACCCTTTGGTGATTGATGCCTTGGGCTTGGGTAAAATTTCTGTTGGTCCTCCGTATTTTAACGCAGTGTTTATTCCACTTACCGCGCCATTAGCGATTGTAGTCGGTTTTGGTATGTTATTGCGTTGGAAAAAAGACAGCATTAAAACCTTGGCAGTGCGCGTGCGTTGGATGGTAGTTGGCTGTCTGACAGGCGGTTTATTGTTGCCGTTGTTGATGCCATTTTATTCGTGGGCTGCTGTGTTAGGAATAACACTGGCATTGTGGACTGTCGCAATGACACTATTATCTTTGATGGATCGCGTTGGTGAACAGGGTTTTTCATGGCAACGACTCGCCAGTATTCCCTCAGGTTTTTATGGCATGACGATAGCCCATTGTGGCATTGCCGTGTTTGTTATCGGAATAACGCTCACATCGGTATATAGCGTGGAAAAAGATATACGCCTCGCGCCTGAAGAAACCGTTGAACTATCGGGTTATGTATTTCAGTTTCATCATGTTAAAGAAACCCAAGGCGCGAACTATGTTGCCCAACAGGCTTATGTCACAGTGAGCCATAACGGGGAGCAAGTGGCGCAACTTGAACCGCAAAAACGGGTGTATAAAGTGCAAACCATGCCGATGACAGAAGCGGCGATTGATGCAGGTTTATTTCGGGATTTATTCGTAGCGATTGGTGAACCCTTAGGTGATAAAGGCGCGTGGAGTTTACGGATTTATTATAAATCGTTCATTCGCTGGATATGGTTAGGGGCAATTTTTATGGCGGTGGGTGGTTTATGTGCCGCTTGTGATAGACGTTATCGGCTTAAGGGTGGCTAACGAAAAATAACAAAGGTAGGCGCGAATAAATTCACGCCTACCTATTTATCAATGTGTTAAAGAATATAACTGAGTGGGAGCTGATGCCAAGCTGATATATTTCAAACCCATCAGGGTATTACCATCAGCATCAAAATCTATCCACACAACCTCTACTTCGCCCTTTAAACTTAAATTATTAAATTCAAACGAAGTAATCATGCCTTCCGCAATATCCAGCGTTTCGGCTAATCGAATCATTAGACCTTCTACTGAAATATTGATGGTATTAAAATTATGATAGCCATTGTTTAATAAAACTTGCCCTTGAGTTGACATATTTTTTCTATAGGCTTTTCTTTTATACAGCACGCCATCTGCATCATAAGCAATTTCTTGAAATTTTAAAGCCAACAAAATTTCAATATCTTCTTCCTCAACTCTAATAATTTCTGCTGTACCCGCTAACTGTAATGTCGGCAAATAAAAATCGACTACTGTCGATACCAACGTATCGCTAGAAATACCCTTAGTATTACCCGAATAAATATCTTTATATTTTAACTGGACTAACATTCCCGTTATCGACATATTAACAACTGATACTTTCCGCTCTTCTCCATTAATATACATTAAAGCAGTTGTTATTAATTTTTTACGATAAGATCGTTTTGATTCTGAATTCATTATTCACGCCCTTCATTGATTATTTTATTATAGTCGCACTAAACATTAAGGTTAAAACTGGTCAATGCCGTGCCTTTAAAGCCAATGCCTTGCCAACTACCCCGCATAAAATGTCTAATATTCTGATGTCCCACACCGTCAGGGTCATTCAATACATCAACACGGTAATAATCACCAAACAAATTGAGCGTTTGCTGTTGGTTTAACTGATGAATTAGAGCAAAAGCGAAAATTTTACACGAACCTTCGTTAGTCCCTGCTAAATTCACTAACGTGGATTCACTTAAACCATTGCTAAATTCTGTCGGGTGATACTGGTAATGTTCAGTGATAACAGCGATAGCTTCATTAAAGCTGACGGGCGTGTTATTACGGATTTTTTCTAAGAATACGCTAAGTGTCATAGTCATTAAATCATGGGTGAAAGTAAGTTTAAAAATATGTTATTGAACTTCGCCAACTCAGGCTTTTTTCATAATCCGCGCTTTTTCACGTTGCCAATCTTGGTCTTTAGAAGATGCGCGTTTATCGTGTAATTGCTTACCTTTAGCTAAACCAATTTCTAGCTTAGCCCTGCCGTTTTTCCAGTACATAGACAGGGGAATAATGGTATAGCCTTTGCGCTCTACCGCGCCAATGAGTTTATTGAGTTCATGCGCGTGTAATAATAATTTTTTGTTACGAATGGAATCAGGATTGATATGCGTAGAAGCTGATAACAACGCGGAAATATGCGCTCGCTGTAACCATGCCTCACCTTTTTTTATGACCACATAACTTTCTTTTAACTGAATGCGCCCGTCGCGTAAACTTTTAACTTCCCAGCCTTGCAGCACTAAACCCGCTTCAAAACGCTGTTCAACAAAATACTCATGCGTGGCTTGTCGATTAACAGCGATAGTGGCGTTTTGTTGATCATTTTTTTTCTTGGAGTTTTTATCCGCCATAGCATTCTGTTCCTAGTAATTTTAAAGCTGAGGTAATCGAATTTTTTTGTCATTTTACCCGATATTACCCAGCTGTTGCCGAACTGTTTAAACATCACGGTTAATTAGTCAAAACCGTGCAGTGATCAAATTTTTTCGGATATTAACAAAGATAGTGATTGATGAATCCTAACGTGGATTAAACCACTACACGCAAATATCCAATCGCTTTAATAAGCGAAAAAAATTCCCTCTGTCTAAGCCAAATAATTCAGCTGTTTTTGCTTTATTATTGTTGTTCTCCATAAGTTTTTGTTCGATTAATTGACGGGAAAAATCATCAACGTGTTGTTTAAAATTAAGCGGTTCTATGGGCGTTAAGTCGGGTGACTCAGTGACTAATAGCGATGGCGTAGGGATATTGAGAGCAACGTCTAAATGTGCTAATGAAATAGTCACCACGCGTTTATTACGCTCTGCTACCGCAACGGCTTTTAACGCGGCACGACTTAATAAGTGTTCTAATTCTCTGATATTACCCGCCCACTGATAGGTTAATAACGCCTGTTTGGCTGCACTGTCTAAACGCAAACCTTGCACCGCTAGCCGTTGTTTATTTTTTTCTAAAAATAATCCCGCTAATAACAGCACATCTTTACCGCGTTCCCGCAATGGCGGAACATGAATGGGATAGACGGCTAAACGATGATACAAATCAGCGCGAAACTGTCCTTCTGCTACCCCTTTTTGTAACAGACGATTAGTGGCAGCGATGACGCGAATATTCACTTTGATATAACGGTCACTTCCTAGCCGTTGAATTTCGCCATTTTGCAAAGTGCGCAGAATTTTGGCTTGTAATGGCAAGGATAAATCGCCGATTTCATCGAGAAAAATCGTGCTGTTATTCGCCAGTTCAAACTTCCCTGTTCTATCATTAATCGCCCCCGAAAATGCACCTTTGCAATGCCCAAATAATTCACTTTCGGCAATGTGTTCTGGCAAAGCGGCGCAATTTATAGTAACCATCGCCCTGTCTGACCGCTTGGATTTCAGATGAATATGATGGGCGACTAATTCTTTACCAACGCCTGTTTCGCCTAAAATTAAAACCGCTAAATCGGATTGCGTTACCACCGCTATATCATTATTTAATGCCTGCATGGCGGGGCTATTACCAATCATTTCCATGCGATTGCTGTCTTCTAATAGGCTTTGATGTACTTGTTTAACTTGGGTTTCTAAGGACACAATTAAGTTTGCAGCTTTCACAGTAGCTTCAGTTAAGCCGATAAAGGTCTCTAAAGCGTGCTGATTAATCGTGTCAAAGGTGCGCGGATTCAGGGCATCCAGCGTTAAAACGCCCCACGCTTGCCCATCAATGTTTAATGTCACCCCCAGACAATCATGAACGTGTAATTGCATATCACTGTTTTCAATTAAACCATCGTAAGGATCGGGAAGTGCAGAATCAGCGGCAAACCGTGTTATGCCTTGGGTTGCTAAAATAGCCGCTAAACGCGGTTGCTCTGCGACTAAAAACCGTCGTCCTAAGGTGTCTTCGCTTAAGCCGTCTATCGCTAACGGCACTAAATAATCCTGTTCTAATTTTAACAACGCACAGGCATCACAGGGAAATAACTGCATTAAGGTTTGCAATAAACGCAGATAACGCTGCTGTGCGGGTAATTGCCGCGACAAATCGTTGACGATAGAAATAAAGGCACTGAAAAACAGCTCGGTAGTCATAAACACATCATAGTTGTTAATTTGACAGCATTATAGCCGTTGTTAATTAAACAATCTGTTTTATCGAAACCTACTACAACAAGGCTTGTAGGGTTGGCATGGTAAGTGCGTATAACTATTTGTCTGTAGAGACGCGATTTATCGCGTCTGTTTATCTGTAGACGCGATAAATCGCGTCTCTACCCCATAATTATTATATTCACTCAGGAGATTTTATGTTTTGTTATCAATGTGAACAAACTACCCGCTCAGAATCAGGTGACGGCTGTGCCACGGCTAAAGGTGTATGCGGTAAAGATTCTACCACCGCCGATTTACAAGATTTATTGGTTTATGGCATTAAAGGTATCGCGCAATATGCAACTCGCGCCCGCGCTTTAGGCAAAACTGACAACGCGGCGGATAGCTTTATTTTGTTTGGTTTGTTCACTACTTTAACCAACGTCAATTTTACTGCCAGCCGCTTTGTCAGTTTAGTTCAAGAAGCTGCACAACACCGTGACCGCGTTAAAGCGTTATATCAAACAGCGGCGCAAGAACAAGGCTTAACGCCTGATATTTTGACAGGTGCGGCGGCGTGGATTCCTGCGACTACCCAAGCGGAATTATTAATTCAAGCCAAACTAGGCGCGATGAATAAAGATGTCGAAACCGTGGGTGAAGATATTTCAGGACTACGCGCCATGATGATTTATGGCATTAAAGGCTTAGCCGCTTATGCACATCACGCTCATGCCTTAGGTTATGAAGATGAAGAAGTCTATGCACGCTTAGAAACGGCGTTAGATTTTCTTGCTAATGATCCGACCGATGCAGGCGAGTTATTGAATGGCAATTTAGAAGTCGGTTCTATTAATTTAAAAGTCATGGAGTTATTAGACGCGGCGAATACTGGACGCTTTGGACAACAATCACCTGCGAATGCGAAAATTTCACACGTTAAAGGCAAAGCGATTTTAGTCAGTGGTCATGATTTGCAAGATTTATATCTATTGCTGGAACAAACCAAAGATATGGGTATTAACGTTTATACTCACGGCGAACTGCTTCCCGCTCATGCTTATCCAAAATTGCGCGAATATCCGCATTTAGTCGGTAATTATGGCGGCGCGTGGCAAAATCAAAACGCTGATTTCGCCGCTTTCCCTGGTGCGATAGTCATGACTTCTAATTGCTTAGTCGAACCTGCCGCGTCTTATCGTCAACGTATTTTTACCGCTGGCCCTGTCGGTTGGCAAGGTGTGCGTCATATCGCTAATGGTGATTTTAGTCCTGTCATTCAAGCGGCTTTAGCTTTAGCAGGTTTCCAAGACGATGAAATAGAAAGAACGCTGACCGTCGGTTTTGGACATCATGCGGTGCTTGGTGTTGCGGATAAAGTCATTGATGCTGTCAAAACAGGCGCGATTAAACATTTCTTTTTAATTGGAGGTTGTGATGGTGCAGCACCCGGCCGTAACTATTATTCTGAGTTAGCCGAAATGACTCCAAACGATACCGTTGTCATGACGCTAGGCTGTGGTAAATACCGTTTTCATGAACATGATTTTGGCAACATTGGCGGCATTCCGCGTTTATTAGACATCGGTCAATGTAATGATGCCTATTCAGCAATCAAAATTGCTAGTGCGTTAGCAGGTGCATTTGACTGTGATGTGAATGAATTGCCGTTATCATTAATGATTTCGTGGTTTGAGCAAAAAGCAGTCGCGGTGTTATTGAGTTTATTATCATTAGGCATACGCGGCATTCATTTAGGACCCACGTTACCTGCGTTTTTAACACCGACAGTATTGGCAATTTTGGTTGAAAAATTCGACATTAAAGCCAATGGTGAACCTGCTGACGATTTAGCGGCAGCATTGAAACAAGCGGCATAATCATTTACCCTGCTAGACCTTTCAGGTTTTTAAAATCTGAAAGGTCTTTTTTTTTGAGAGGAAAAATACAATGCCCCATCACATCACCCTCACCACTCACGACGGCAAACAAATCGACTTCAACTGTGAGCCAGAACAAACTGTTCAAGACGCAGCAGAAGCAGCAGGTTTTTTTCTACCTGCGTTATGCAAAGCAGGCAGTTGTGGCTCTTGCTTGGGTCGCTGTACTCAAGGCGATTACCATTTGGACGCTTACAGTCCGTCGTTATTATCTGAAAAATCACGCGAACACGGTGACGTATTATTGTGTTGTACGCACCCAGACAGCGATTTACAACTCACTGCACCCTACAAAGCCTCGCAAATCCAAAGCGGTAAAGACGCACCCCGCAGTGCTGAAATTGTTAGCATCGAATTAATCGCCGAGCGCACCATGCGCTTAGTGTTGCAATTATTGCCCGACGCACAACACGGTATCGCTTTTGAATTTGAATGTGGTCAATTTGTCGAATTAGACGTGTTTGAATTGAACTTACAACGCGCGTACTCCATGGCTAATACGCCCAATTGGGACGGCAGATTAGAATTTTTAATTCGCCTGCAACCACAAGGACAATTTTCAAATTATTTACAACACACGGCACAAATTGGCTACCGCTTAAAAGTATCAGCGGCGGCAGGGTCGTTTGGTATACAAGAGCAAAGTTTAGCTCCGCGCTGTTTTGTAGCAGGCGGCACAGGACTCGCGCCATTTTTATCCATATTAAGACGCATGGCAGACTGGGGCGAAGACCATCCCACGCAGTTATTTTTAGGGGTGAATAATGAACAAGAAATTTTTTGTCAGGACGAATTAGCCGCATTAGCAGAAGCCATTCCGCAACTGCACGTTGAAATTTGCGTCTGGCAACCGTCTGAAGCATGGGCAGGCTTTCGTGGTACACCTGCCGATGCGTTACGCGCTTATTTAGCAACTGCTGAACTATTACCCGATGTTTTTTTATGTGGCCCACCGTTATTAGTGGAAGCCGCAACGCAAGTGGCAGTCGATGCGGGTGTTAATCCAGAGCGTATTTTTTGCGAACGTTTTGCTTAGTCAATGATGATGGGTGCATCGGGTAATTCGTTGGGATTATTCGCTGTCGCGGGAAAGTGACTCGCTAATAATGCAGTAATTTGTTCAATACCTAGCAGTGAACCGCGTTGAAAGTTACCTGAGCGAAATTCGGATTGCATAGCCCGAACTATGCTATCCCATTCGGCTTGAGTGACGCGCTTGTTAATGCCACGGTCGGCAATAATATGCACGGTACGTTCTGCTAAGAGTAGATAAATCAACACGCCGCTGTTTTCTTCGGTGTCCCAGACGTGCAGTTTGGCGAATAATTCTAACGCCCGTTGGTAGGATGAAACACCTTGCCATACTTGACGAGAGGCTAATGCGTTTTCAATAGCAAAACGCAGTTCACCGCTGTGCGTGGCTTCGGATTGTTGAATAGCGGTTTCAATTGCCTTGAGCGTTGCTTTAGGGAATAACACCCGTTGCCGCCACGGCGGTGTAAAAGTATGAAGAAACCAACGTTTAATTTTGTTTACCATGAGTCAGACGCGCCTCCGCCGCTAAAACCACCACCACCGCCGCCCCATGAACTGGAGCTGCTACCACTACTACCACTACTACCCCATGAACCGCCGCCACCGCTGTTACCACCAGAAATATAGAATAGTTTAAGGATAACAAACATGACCACGCCGATGATAACGGCTAAGCCAATATCCAATGCTAAAAAGAAAGCGATTAACGCACTGATTCCACCTATGCTAATACCTGATAATACCGCGCCTATACCTTTGCCAAATAACGAGGAAAACAGCAGGTCTATGACGATACAGCAGAAAAATAAAATGATAAGAAAGGTATCAAAACCATCGCCTGCACCGCTTGTTTCGCCACTAGGAGCGGGTAAAGTTTCACCTTCAATCAAGCCTATAATCTGTGTAACGCCTGCATCAATACCCCCCGCATAATCCTCGTTCTTAAAATGCGGTTTCATGGTTTCGGCAAGTACCCGCTTAGCAATTGCATCGGGAATCACGCCTTCTAAACCCCGTCCAACTTCTAGGCGTGATTTTCGGTCGTCTTTGGCGACAATTAGAATCACGCCATCATCTACCTTTTCGCGTCCAATTTTCCACGCATCGGCAACACGAATACTGTATGCGGCAATGTCTTCGGGTTGCGTACTGGGCAACATTAATACTGCAATTTGGCTGCCTTTTTTAGTTTCAAAAGCGGCTAATTTCGTATCCAAGGCAACAATTTGTTCGGCAGTGAGTGTGCCAGTTAGATCAGTAACACGCTGGGATAATTGCGGAATAGCAATCTCTGCCCACAGTGTAGTCATAAACAACAGTAAGCCTAAGCCAACTGTGTAACGAAATTTAATCAGCATAATTAGCTCTAATGATTAGGTGCAGTATTGAATTCAATTTTAGGGGCTACAGAAATAGCTTTTTCATTTTCTACTGTAAAGCTGGGTTTGGTTTTGTAGCCAAACATCATCGCAGTCAGATTGCTAGGAAAAGAACGCACGGTAATATTGTAGTCTTTGACAGCCTGAATATAGCGATTACGCGCCACGGTGATACGGTTTTCTGTGCCTTCTAGTTGCGCTTGTAAATCGCGAAATAGCCCATCAGCTTTTAATTGCGGATAGTTTTCTGCGACGGCTAATAAGCGGGAAATGGCACTGGTCATTTGCCCTTGTGCGGCAATGAAATTTTTAAAGGCTTGTTCATCATTGACCAGTTCAGGCGTAGCTTGAATAGAGCCAACTTTAGCCCGCGCTTCAGTGACTTCAACCAGCACGTCTTTTTCATGCGCGGCGTAGCCTTTAACAACATTCACCAAATTGGGTATTAAATCAGCGCGGCGTTGGTATTGATTTAATACTTCTGCCCACGACGCGTTAATGGTTTCGTCACTGGATTGTAAGCTGTTGTAACCACAGCCCGATAACATCATGAGCATTAATAAAGTGATTAGCTGTTTAAACATGGTGAAGACCTTTGGTTAAGTTGAGGGGATGTTGCGCGAATTTATTCGCGTTCACCTAATGCGGCGATTTTTGCTTTGCATTATACATAGCTTGGTCAATATGATGAATCAAGCGGTTACTTAACGTTGATGAAATGATGTGGGGGGGGATTAAAATAGCTAATGTTATGCAATGGATTCCGCGTAAGTTTTACCAAAAATTAATCCATCTCTTAGAGTAGCAATATTGGTTTCTTGTTCCAGTAATTCTTGATACCAGCTTCCATCTGCGGTGTCGCCGTATAACACCGCCCCTACCAGCTTATTATTTTTAAGCACTAATTTTTTATAAATGCCTAATGCGGGGTCGGAAAAAATCAGGCTTTCTGTGCGTGTATCACCTTGAAAATCACCGATAGAAAATAAATGAATGCCTGTAACTTTAAGTTTAGTGGCGGTGGGTAGGGTGATATAGCCTGCCACACCGTGTGCGCTGAGATGATTGGCGCAGACTTTGGCTTGTTCAAATAAGGGGGCAACCAAGCCAAAGGTATCGCCACGATGTTGAATACATTCACCGACAGCGTAAATACTAGGATCATAACTTTGCAGCGTATCATCGACAACAATGCCGCGTTCACAATACAGCCCTGCTTGTTGGGCTAAGGCAATATTAGGACGCACACCAATTGCCATAATGAATAAATCACAGTCCAATTCACTGCCGTCTTCAAACTGGACGCGGGTGATGTGGTTATTTTCATCACCGACTAAGCTACTGAGTTTGGCTGCCATTTTGAATTTGATGCCTTTTTTCTCTAGCTCTGTTTGCAATAATTGCCCCGCAGGTTTATCCAGTTGCCGATTCAATAACACCGCATTATTATGAATCACGGTAACACCCATGCCGCGTAATACTAAGCCGTTTGCCGCTTCCAAGCCTAATAAACCACCGCCTAATACCACGGCTTTTTTATGACTACGGCTATAAGCGAGCATTTTATTGACATCAAAAATATCGCGAAAACTAATCACGCCGTCTAAGTCATTGCCAACCACATCGGGTACGACAGCTTTTGAACCTGTGGCAATGAGTAATCTATCGTAATCGGCGGTAGTGCCATCTTTGGCAATGACTTTTTGAATGCCACGTTCAATGCTTATTACTGCTTTGGCTGCGCCTGCGTGGAGGGTGATGTGGTTGTCGATGTACCATTGACGGTTGTTAATCACGATGTCTTCAATGGTTTTGTCACCCGCCAACACCGCTGATAACATAATGCGGTTATAGTTGCCGTAAGGTTCTGCACCGAAGACGGTAATATCGTATTTATCAGGGACGGCACTGAGCAGTTCTTCAATGGTACGCATTCCTGCCATGCCATTACCGATGACAACTAATTTTTGTTTTTGATCTTTCATGATGATCTCGATACGGAATACAAACCTAGGTTTGCACTCCAAACAAGGCTTTAATTTCAGGAATACAAGAACCGCAATTCGTGCCTGCTTTCAAACACTGCCCCACTTGTTGATGAGTTGTTAAGTTGTTTTCTTTAATCGCAGCTTTAATGGTTTTTTCACCGATATTAAAACACGCACAAATAATCGCACCGACATTCGCACCACCGACAGGCGGGCTTCCTGTCAACAATGCCATGCGTTCTGCTTTGGTGAGTTCTGCTTTGGTAAATAGACTGCTCAACCAGCTACGTTCAGGTAGATGATGGTCGGCAGCGATAAATATCACTGTTTCCAGTTGCTCATTAAGCAGTTGTGCAGCGCGGTAGATACCTTTTGCACTATCTTGATAGTCTTGCCATTGTGAATTTTCAGCCGCACTATTGCACAAGTTTTTTCTAACACAATCGCGCCAATCGTCAGGCAAAGTTTCACCCGCTAATTCATAGCGATAAAAGCCATCGTTTTTGCTTTTTATCCAATAATCAACGTCGGTTATTTTTAACTCGCGGCGCGATAGAATAAAACCTTGCCACACAGGTGTATAAGGTCGAATACGCACAGGCGTATGTTTGCTTTCAGGTTGCTTAGAAATGGGATCACAAACAGGATTCACTAACGCGCCCATACGCCCATGACTCGCGTATTGTGCTGTCCAGTGCATGGGTACAAACACGATGCCCCGCTTATTTTCAGTCAGTTGTACGCGGGCAATCATCGAACCCCATTGGCTTTCAATGTGCGCCAAACCATTCGCCTGCACACCGTATTGCGCGGCATCGCTGGGATGAATTTCAACAAACGGCTCAGGTTTATGCTGATTCAGTTTTGCTGCCAAAGCAGTGCGCGTCATGGTGTGCCATTGATCGCGCAAGCGTCCTGTATTTAAAATCAGTGGGTAATTGGCAGTAGGTTGATTAACGGGTAGACGTGGCGTGACAGCAATAAACTGCGCTTTACCCGATGGCGTAAAAAACTGCCCATCGGCAAAAAATCGCGCTCTGCCTTGTGGGTACTGAGTATTCACAGGCCATTGTGTGGGCTGAAACTGATCGTACTCAGTCGCGCTAATTTTTGCATAAGCCGATATATCAAAATCTCGTTGCCCGTTATTTTCAAAGCCTGATAACGCGGCGTGTTCACGGAAAATATCCACGGGATTTTGATAATTAAACTCAGTTTCAAAACCCATGCGCCGCGCTATTTGCGTGATTATCCACCAATCAGGTTTTGCTACGCCAGCGGGTTTAAATAACGCCCGTTGCCGTGAAATACGCCGTTCGGAATTTGTTACCGTACCGTCTTTTTCACTCCAACCCTGTGCGGGTAATAATACATGAGCCAAAGCTGTGGTGTCGGTGTTGGCAATGCAATCAGAGACCACGACAAATTCACAATTCGCCAAAGCACGTTTAACTTTGTCAGCATTAGGCAAACTGACGACAGGATTTGTTCCCATAATCCACACGGCTTTTATTTTACCCTCGTGAATGGCATCGAATAAGTCAACCGCCGTTAATCCTGCTTGTTTTGTCGTATGTGGCGCGTTCCAAAAACGGGCGACTTTATCCACGTCAGAAAATTCAATGTGCGCGGCGAGTTGATTCGCCATGCCACCGACTTCACGCCCACCCATTGCATTGGGTTGTCCTGTTAATGAAAACGGGCCGCTGCCGATTTTGCCGATTTTTCCTGTGGCTAGATGGCAATTAATGATGGCGTTAACTTTATCAGTTCCAGACGACGATTGATTAATGCCTTGGCTGTACAGGCTTAGGATTTTATTGGTACTGGTAAACCACTCATAAAAACACTGCACATCCTGCACGCTGAGTTGGCAGTGTTCGGCGATTTGCTCAATGGAATACAAGGTATGTTTTGTACTCCCTAAGGCTTTGCTAAAGCCTTGGGTATGCTCTGCTATGTAATCTACATCCAGTGCATTATGCTCATAAAGATAAGCGAGCAAGCCATTAAACAACCACGCATCGCTGCCACTGGCTAAGGGTAAATGCAAATCAGCAATATCACAACTGGCAGTGC
Source organism: Crenothrix sp. D3 (assembly GCA_002134785.1). GTDB lineage: Bacteria > Pseudomonadota > Gammaproteobacteria > Methylococcales > Methylomonadaceae > UBA4132. The sequence continues at coordinate 5,718 of MBQZ01000035.1, read as the reverse complement.
GGCGTGGATCAATAACAACAACTTTTAAGGCAGGATTGGCTTCTTTCGCGGCGCGTATACGCTGAAAACTGACAGGATGACACCATGCAGCATTTGAGCCAATAAGGACAATCAGCTCCGCGTGTTCGTAATCTTCATAACAGTTCGGCACAGTATCGGAACCGAATGCCCGTTTGTGTCCTGCCACTGACGACGACATACACAAACGGCTATTGGTATCCATATTGCCGCTACCAATAAAACCTTTCATCAGTTTATTGGCGACATAATAATCTTCGGTCAATAATTGACCTGAACCATAAAAAGCCACCGCATCCTGCCCGTGTTTGGCAATCACTTCACTAAAGGTATTCGCCACTAAATCGAGGGCTTCCATCCAACTGGTTTCACGTCCATAAACTCTCGGTTGTAATAGTCGGTTAGTTAGTTGAATGGTCTCGCCTAGGGCTGAGCCTTTAGAACAAAGCCGTCCAAAATTGGCAGGATGGGTGGAGTCACCACTGATGTGAAGTCGATGTTGTTCTGCATTGACTTTTGCCTTAATGCCACAACCTACGCCGCAGTAAGGACAGGTGGTTTGGATGATTTTAGTCATTTTATTTTATAATTCAGGCACAGACATCACACCTTCTGCCACCATCACCGCCTCACCGCCCACACGAATAGTGAGCGATTCTTCACACTTATTATCCATTTCCAAACTTAATACACTGCGGCGGTTATGTGCATCACCTCTATCAACGGCAAAGGTATAAGTACCTTTTTGCATAAAATCAAATGAACACAAATAAGCGGCAAACGCGCCCATCGCATTACCGACAGGTGGATCTTCCTGCAAACCAATCCGCGAACCCAGCAAGCGCACATTAAAATCAGCATCGGTGAACGGTGTTTTCGGTGAAAATAACAGAATTTCTTGTGCGGCGGTTTGTGGTGCGGTGGATTGATTCCATGCGGCATCATTAAATCTGGCTTTTCTAACGCTGTCATATTGCCAGACGGGAATAATTAAATACGGCAGTCCACAAGAAACAAGGCGCGGCGCGTATTTATTATGGTCGAGTTCTGAAACTTGTAAGGAGAGAAAACTGGCGATTTCTTCGTCTTTAGGTGTAAAACGATCCATAACAGCGGTTACTTTACGGCTGAATTGAATAAAGCTAGGTTTGCCATTTTCATCAGCGGTGATATTCACCGCGACGGCACTTTCATCATGTTCAAAAAAAATCGGAGTAATGGTTTCAGTTAAAATCAGTTCGCCACAACTTGCCAATACAAAGGCGGTTGCAATCACAGGATGCCCCGCCGATTTCACTTCTGCGTGTGGCGAAAATATGTGCAGCACGCGCGTCGTGCTTTGCTTATGCGGATGGAACACAAACACCGTTTGCGACAAATTCAACTCTCTGGCGATTAGCTGCATTTGAGTTTTGTTTAAACCCTCTGAATTAGGGAAAACTGCGATTTGCGCACCACTGAATATAGTTTTAGTAAACACATCGGCAATATAATAGTTGTAGTATTTCATGCGCTGACTACCTCTTGCTTTGTGTTGGTGCTATTTTCAATCAGTTGTCGCAACGGCGCGACTAAGCGGGTATCGACTTGAACCCTGCCGCCATTAATCTGGCAGGCATAAATAGGCACAGTGACGGTATCATCCTCTAAACAAGCCCCTGTTTGCAGGTCAAAATGTTGTTTATATAACGGTGACGCAACGACTTTATGACCATTAATATCACCAACAATACCGCGTGATAACACATTGGCTTTGCCGATGGGATCATAATTACTGATAGCGTAAACGGCTAGTTCATCAGTAGGTAGATAAAAAATAGCCACTTGCAAGCCATTCACCAAAGCACACACGCCTGAGTTTTCTTGTAAATCTGCCACGCTACACACATCCATCCACTGCATTACGCCACCTCTACTAAGTTAAAATGTTTGCGTTCATCATCACGCGCTGGACGAATTTGCCCACGTTCTTCAACGAATACCACGTTATCATCGGTCCCATCGCTATTGATGAAATGATGAAATCGTTTCAGTTTGCTTTTATCCTCAATAGTGGTTTTCCATTCACATTGATAAGTGTCTATGACGTGCTGCATTTGCTCTTCCAACTGCTCACCCAAGCCCAATTTATCATCAATAATGACTGATTTTAGGTAATCTAAACCACCTTCCATGTTTTCCATCCACACTGAGGTGCGTTGTAAACGATCTGCCGTGCGGACATAAAAACTTAACACGCGGTCAATGGTTTTAATCAGGGTTTCTTTATCTAAACCCGTCGCGAATAAATCGGCGTGGCGTGGTTTCATACCACCGTTACCACAGACATATAAATTCCAGCCGTTTTCAGTAGCGATAATACCGATGTCTTTACTTTGCGCTTCGGCACATTCACGCGTACAGCCTGATACCGCGAATTTTATTTTATGCGGTGAACGTAAACCTTTGTAACGATTTTCTAATTCAATCGCTAAGCCAACACTGTCATCGACCCCATAACGACACCAGCTACTGCCGACACAGGATTTAACGGTGCGTAACGATTTGCCATAAGCGTGACCCGATTCAAAACCCGCATCAATCAGTTCTTTCCAAATCAGCGGCAATTGTTCCAGCGTTGCACCAAATAAATCTACCCGCTGACCGCCCGTGATTTTGGTGTACAGTTTATATTTTTTACCGACTTGCCCTAAAGCAATCAGCATATCAGGGCTAATTTCACCGCCTGCAATGCGCGGTACGACGGAGTAAGTCCCGTCTTTTTGTATATTGGCAAGAAAGTTGTCGTTGGTGTCTTGTAATGCTGTGTGGTCTTTTCCCAGAATATGTTCATTCCACTGTGAAGCTAAAATACTGCCCACCGTGGGTTTACAAATCTCACAGCCCAAACCTTTGCCATGTTTGATTAGCAATTCATGAAAAGTTTTTATTTGTTCGACGCGAACCAGCGTGTGCAGTTCTTGGCGGGTATAAGCAAAGTGTTCACATAAATCGGTATTAACTTCAACGCCTTGTTTAGCCAGTTCAGAATTTAACACCGACTTCACTAAGGCGGCACAACCACCACAGCCTGTCGCCGCTTGGGTTTCTTTTTTTAACCCATCCATAGTGGTGCAACCTGCTTCTATTGCCGTGCAGAGTTTGCCTTTAGTCACGTTATAACAGGAACAAATAGTCGCCGAAACGGGCAGAGCATCAGGGCCCAAACCGACTGATTCATCGGAACGGTGCGGTAAAATCAGCGCGTCTGGATTTTCAGGTAACTCAATACCGTTTAAGCAATATTGCAATAAGGTACTGTAACCTGACGCATCACCGACTAACACCGCGCCTAATAATTGCTTACCATCGGCACTAACGACAAGGCGTTTATAAATTTCATCCGCACCATTTTGATAGCTGTACACCATTGCACCTTGGCTACGCGCATGAGCATCACCGATACTGGCAACGTCTACGCCCATGAGTTTGAGCTTGGTACTCATATCCGCGCCTGTAAAACTGCCTGCTTCGCCTGTTAAATTTGCCACCGCTGTTCGCGCCATTGCATAACCTGGTGCAACTAAGCCGTAAATCATGCCATTCCATAACGCACATTCACCAATCGCATAAATATCAGCATCTGAGGTTTTACAGTCATTATCAATAACAATACCGCCACGTTGCCCGACTTCCAAACCACAGGCGCGGGCAATATCATCACGCGGGCGTATGCCAGCCGAAAACAACACAATGTCAGTTTCTAATTCTTCGCCATCGGCAAAACACATTTTATTAATGCACGTTTCGCCGTCAGTAATTAGGCTGGTGTTTTTTCCCGTATGAACAATGACCCCTAAATCTTCAATCTTGCGCCGTAACATTGCACCGCCTGCTTCATCAAGCTGTACCGCCATTAAGCGCGGGGCAAATTCCACGATGTGCGTTTCTAAGCCCAAATCTTTTAAGGCTTTCGCGGCTTCTAATCCTAACAAACCACCACCCACCACAGTGCCAACTTTGCCAGTTTTTGCAGCTGCCGCCATTGCTTCAAGGTCTTCAATGGTGCGATACACCAAACATTGCGCTCTATCATGTCCTGCAACAGGCGGTACAAACGGATATGAACCCGTGGCTAACACCAACTTATCATAATGAATCGTAACGCCTTTGGCTGAGGTAACGATTTTAGCCGCACGGTCGATACTGGCAGCTTTATCGCCCAAATGAAGTGTGATGTTATGTTGCTCAAAAAATCCATCTTCGACTAATGATAATTCTTTCGCGGTTGTGCCTGAAAAAAAGGCAGATAAATGCACACGATCATAAGCGGGGCGTGGTTCTTCGCAGAAAGTCACAATGTCATACTGATCCTTCGCGGGACTAGCGACTAAACTCGCTAAAAAATGCTGCCCGACCATGCCATTACCAATGACGACCAGTGTTTGTTTGATGCTCATGACTAACCTCAATAATTCTATGAATAACTTTTAGACTAAAAACAAAGCAAAGCCTATGCCATAAAAGCTAAGGTGCTGAATTTATGGCGAATGAACAAAAAGAGATGTAAATATGTCGCACCAAAATGGGCTGCGATACCAAAATCGCGCATGAAAAAGAGCAGCACCAACCAGCTACGGTTGGACAGCGTTCTATAGTGTCTGGACAATGGGTGGCCACTATACAATATTTACAGTCGGCTCGAACAATGGGGTTTTGAGCATAAAACAGTGAATCATTCAGCAGGTAAATAGGCGCGTGATGAAGATGGCGATGGGTTTTGCGAAGTACATTCCAACACGATGGAAGGTTTTTAGTCGTTATTACGTCCTTGGCTCAGACCGCATCGTGGCATTTCACAAGATTTGTGCCGTTATATCTGAGCTTTTTTGAGTTTGTTCATAATGTTAGAAAACGCGGCAAGGCTCTACTTTCTTCGTTACTTTCCACTCTTGTGAAAAAGACCTTGGAATCCATATAGAGCCTTAAAAATTACGAGGGTTCTGGCTTACAACCCCAGTAAGGTAAGGTAACGATAATAGTAGATCCTTCACCATAACTACTCTCTGCACGAATAGAACCTAGGTGTTGTCGGACTATGCTGTAGCAAATAGATAAACCTAACCCTGTGCCTTGTCCTGCGGGTGATGAGGTATGAAACGGATCAAAAATTTTATCCAGTTCACCCGCAGGGATCCCCGTGCCTGTATCAGCGACACGCACGATAATCTGATCTTCAACCGTGTTAACCGTAGTGCTTAATACGCCACCCTCTGGCATTGCATGAATAGCATTAAGAAAAATATTCATAAATACTTGTTGCAATAACCCTGAAATCCCCATCACCAAGATATGTTCGTTTTGTACAGAAAATTCAATGCGGATTTTTTGGACGTTAGCTTGATTAGTGATTAATTCAAGGGTTTCTTTGAGTACATTGGTCAAATCAACTTCCACCATGTCGGTGTCGTCGAGCGAAGAACGTGAGAAACGTAAAAGATTCTTAATAATATCTGAGGCTTTTTGAAGATTAGTTTGTATTTTTTTTGAACATTCTTTATGAAAGTCTGCGGTAATATTATCGTCTAATAAAAATTGCGCGGCGGAAGAACAAACAGCCAGCGGATTACGAATTTCATGCGCAATCCCGCCAGCCATAACGCCTAATGCCGTTAATTTTTGTGATTGCCGTAATTGCAGTTCCAGCTTACGCCGTTCAGC
>MBQZ01000034.1 GCA_002134785.1 Crenothrix sp. D3 | reverse complement strand
TTCGGTCAACTGTTTGTGTGTTTTCATCGCTTATCCATCTTTGGTCGGATTGAGAGGGGATGAAACTATAGCAGTTGACCCCTTCTAAATCTCTAAAAACGAATTGCATTTGTTAGTTGAATCTAAGCTGTCTTATAGGCTAAACACTACCCTTATAAAAGCTGCCCCATTCAGAATATATTTCGATATTAATTATTTGAGTGCAATTACAAAAGTGGTATACCAAACTGCCCACTTAGCATCATGCCGACACTCTCACGCGGTTGATTATCAACCATAAAAACAGAAAGAACAATGGTGCATTAATGGATATAAAATAGGTATCAAAAATATCCAAAAAAGATAAGTAAACCTACATTAGTCGTTATATAGTGGCAATTAGTCACTTCCATGTGACTAAATTTCAGTATTCATATTGGAATAATGGTGATTAAGTGACATTTAGAATTTAGCATTCGCTACTTCTATAAGCTGAATAATTCGATCAAATTGATACGATTCGGCAAGCTCGCGTAAGCCATGAGCAATAGTGGGTGCAGTTTTTTCAATGGAATCAATGACACGCGCGGTTTCTTCAGTATCGAGATATAACGCGGCGGCGTGTAATTGTTGCCGATACGCTAGGGGTATCTCATTCAGCATTTCAGTGGTAACTTTTAACACGGGTAATGCGACAGAGGTAAGTGCGTCGTCATACATAAATTTAACGCCTAAATTGTCTATGAGTGCGGTAAAAATATCTGCTGAATGAAAGGGCTTGTGTAGCACGGCATTACAACCTACCTCAATAATGTGTTCGTGCTGCTCTATAAAAGCACTGGCCGTTAAGGCAATAATTTTTACTTTGTCACCCCCTGTAAGTTGGCGAATTTTTGCGGTCGCTTCATAGCCATCCATGACAGGCATACGCATATCCATAAAAATTAAATGCGGTTGCCATTGCTCAAATAGATTAACAGCCGCTAGTCCATCGACAGCTTCCTGCACTTGAAAACCCACGTTTATTAAAATAGTGCGTAACAATAAGCGATTATCCGCATTATCATCGACGATTAATAAACGCCACACTGGCTGATTTGGCGCGATGGTTTTAACAACAGCTCTGTCTTCTTCCACAGCAATTTCATTGGTAGCAAGTACAACAGGCAATTCAATTTTAAACTGTGAACCTACACCTAATTCACTACTAACACTGATATGCCCACCCATAAGTTCTATCAATGATTTAGAAATAGCCAAGCCTAAGCCTGTGCCTTTCAGTGCTGAATTTGCCTGCGGCAACTGGACAAAAGGTTTAAATAGTTTATCGAGTTGATTTTCAGAGATGCCTATCCCGCTATCAATGATTTCAATGTGTAGTAACAGCCCTGTATCAGGCAATTGTTGAGTGTTAGCGCGTAATATAATTTCGCCTTGCTGAGTGAATTTTATGGCATTACCTAACAAATTAATGAGAATTTGCCGTAATTTTCCGCCATCGGTTTTAATGTTTTGTACGGTGTCCTCCGCTATGTCCAATACAAACCTTAATTGTTTCTCCGCTGCACGCATATTAATCAGGTTATCAATGTCGTGTAGCAAAGTGAACAAGTCAAAGTCTCTGTTGTCTAATTCAAAATGCCCCGCCTCAATTTTGGAAATATCCAGTACATCGTTAATCATGCTAAGTAAATGTGCGCCACTGCGATTGATGATGGCGAGCGTTTCTTTTTGGTTATTAGTGGTGGTCACATCCTGACTCATTAGTTCGGAAAAACCTAACACCGCATTTAATGGTGTGCGTAACTCGTGACTCATAGTGGCAATAAAGGTACTTTTGGCGATATTCGCCGCTTCAGCAGCTTCTTTGGCAATGAATAATTCTTGAATGGATTTTTCTAGGGACTGGCGGTGTTGATTTAATTCAGTGACTGTTCGGGTAAGTTCGTCCGTTACTTTTTGTCGTTCATTGATTTCGTTTTGTAATTGCGTTGGCGTGGGCAGTTTCAAGGCACGCGGAATGACCCACCAAATCGCAAACACGGTTGCCGTGGCAACAAAGGCAGCAACGGCATTGGCAGTCGCTTCTAGCCAATACAGTGGGATCCAAATTGTCACGACCGAGAGAAAGTGAGTGCTGGCACAGGTTAAAATAAAGGAAATAAAAAACCCTAAATATAACCAGCGGTAAGGTAAATCTTTACGTTTCCAGACAAAATAGCTGATACCGATAGGATAGCAGGCGTAAGCGAATGTCATAATCACATCCGAACCAGCCATCAGCCAGAGCAAAGGCGAGTCCCAGCCTAAGCAGTAGCCATGCGGCATAAAATTCTGAACGCCAAAAAAATTAATGAGTGTTTGCATGGTGTAAGGTGGGTGTTTGTTGATTAAATCTATTGTTTAGGAGTCCAAAACAAGTTTCAAGTTTTGGGCGTTTTAAATCCGTCCAAGTCATGCCTTGGACTCCGAACTATATTTTTAGCCATCATGTTGTAGCCTCGGTCAGTTGAATAAGCTGCTCAAATTGATAGGCTTGGGCGAGGGTTTGTAATCCGTCGGCAATGTCTGGGGCAGTATTCCGAATTTGGGCAATAATAAGCGCGGTTTCTTCGGTATCCAGATTCAACGCGGCTTGATGTAATTGTTGCCGTAACACTAGCGGGAGTTTGGAGAGCATTTCAACGGTAATGTGTTCAATAACTAATGTCTCAGGTGCTGTGGTCTCCCGATAGACAAATTCAACCCCTAACTGTTTTTTCAACATGGCAAAAATTTCTGGAATGTGAAAAGGTTTGTGTAACACGGCATCGCAACCAGAATTAATAATGTGTTGATGCTGTTCTTTGAATACACTGGCAGTCAACGCAACAATTTTTACTTTATCACCACCTGCAAGTTGGCGAATATTGGTAGTGGCTTCGTAACCATCCATGATAGGCATACGCATATCCATCCAAATCAAATGCGGTTGCCATTGTTCAAACGCGTTAATCGCTTCTTGACCATTTTCTGCTTCACGCACTTGAAAGCCAACATTGCTTAAAATAGTGGCAAGTAACAGGCGGTTATCCGCATTGTCATCGACAATTAATAATCGCCATAATGGTTGGTCGGGTGCAATGGCTTTAACAACTGCACATTCTTGCTCAACAGCAATCACATCAGTATTGGCTGGTGCGACAGGTAATTCAATTTTAAACGTTGAGCCTACGCCAAGCTCACTGTTAACACTGATATGCCCGCTCATCAGTTCTATTAATGATTTAGAAATTGCTAAGCCTAAACCTGTGCCTTTCATATCTGAATTTTCCTGCACTAACTGCACAAAAGGCTTAAATAGCTGCGCTTGTTCGGCTTCTGGAATACCTGCACCACTATCAATGACTTCGATACTGAGCTGTATCATCGCGGGAGTGGGCAACGGTTGCGTTTTAACGCGTAAAATCACGCCGCCGTGCTGAGTAAATTTAATGGCATTGCCCAGCAAATTAATCAGCACTTGCCGTAATTTACCGCTGTCTGCGTGTATCGCCTGTACACTATTAGGCGCGATTTGCAAATCAAAGTCTAAGCCCTTAGCTTCAGTACGCACGCTAATCATGTTAGCAATATCGTGTAACAAATTGAACAAGTCAAAATCGCCGCTATCCAATTCAAAATGCCCAGCCTCAATTTTGGAAATATCCAAGACATCGTTAATCATACTGAGTAAATGCGCCCCGCTACGATTAATGATATTGAGTGAGTTTTTTTGTACCTCAGTCGCGGTCTCATCCAGACTCATTAATTCAGAAAAGCCCAAAATCGCGTTGAGCGGCGTGCGCAATTCATGACTCATGGTGGCAATAAACGTGCTTTTAGCGATATTAGCCGCTTCGGCAGCGTTTTTGGCTTTGACTAGTTCGGTAGTTCGTGCCTGCACTAATTCTTCTAAATGCAGCTGATAGTCTTGTAATTTTATTTCAGCTAATTTTCGTTTCGCGTTTAATCGATATTCACGCCCATAAGATAAGCCTTGCGCTATCAGTCCAATGAGCCAAATCAGCCCATGAGACAACATTAGCTCGGTTTTTTGTTTTTGTTCTTGCGATAAATACGAAGTCAACGCGATAGAGGTACTAATACCACCGCGAATATCACCCAGTTTATAACCTTGCACAGCATGACAAGTGAGACAGCCTTGTTCAACAGTCAGCGGTAACATTAAGCGTAAATACGGCTGGTTGTTTATTTTTTTTATTTCTAATAACTCTTTATCACCCTGCTCAAAACTCTGTAAGGCTTTGGTTTCCCAGTCATCAGCCACATTGTTAGGATTCAGTGGTTGTAGACTGGTAATATGACTTTTGCTACCGAGGTTATCACTAAAATTAGTTTGTAAATCACGCAGTATGTAGGCGGGATTCATTAGCGTGAGTATTTTTCCAGTGGTCGTCACGACATCACGGTTAGGAACTTTAAGATAGGGATTAGGCGGCGTGGCTTCAGTAGGCGGCACATAAACACCACCGTGCGCTGTCGCCCATTTGCGAAAGCTAACGTCTTTATCAATATTCGTCCGCGCCGCCGCTGTGGCTGTTGACAGCATATTGTTGTAAACCTGAGAGCTATTCCACACCAGTGACGAACCAATTAACACACTCCACCCAAGCACGCTGAAAATATAGTTACGCCAGTAAATGTTAGGCTTACGGTTATGGATTAATGGGGCGGCGGGCTTGTTCATCGTACTGTCTCAATTAGGTTGAGTTTTTTGTTTAGGAGTCCAAGCCCCTAATTTTATAGGGGGTGGAATCTAACTGTAGGGAAAACACAGGGTGTGTCACTCGCCAAAAAGCTATTCGATCACCGTAAATTGACTACGAATGACTAAAAACTCATCCAAATGAGCAAAGAAAATATCAACTAAGTTGGGATCAAAATGTTGTCCGCGCTGTTCTTCAAAAAGTGCCAGAATTTTATCCAATTCCCATTTATCTTTATAACACCGCACACTGCCTAAAGCATCAAAGACATCGGCGACCGCTATAATACGTCCGACTATATCAATAGCCTCACCTTTTAAACCATTGGGATAACCACTGCCATTCCATTTTTCATGGTGTTGTAAGGCAATAGTTGCCGCTGTTTTAAATAAAGGGCGGGTTGACGTAGACAGCATCAGATAGCCCATCGTGGTATGGGTTTTCATAATGACCCATTCATCTGGGGTAAGACTGCCTGCTTTTTCTAAAATAGCATCGGGAATAGCGACCTTACCGATGTCGTGCATTGGTGCAGCTAGGCAAATTAAATCAGCGTCACTGTTTGATAGTCCGCTATATATCGCCAATAACCGCGCATACGCCGCAACGCGTTTGATATGTTGTGCAGTTTCAAACGATTTACCCTCACACACTGCACCCAACATAACAATTACTTCGCGCTGGGTATCAACAATTTCTTGATTAAGCTGCTTAATTTCTTTAACACCCGTGGCTATTTTCGTTTCTAAATTTTCTTGGTAATCTCTCAGTTGTAAATGCGTGGCGACTCTGGCTTTCACCTCTTCAATTTGAAAAGGCTTAGTTAAATAATCGACACCACCGACCTGAAAAGCATGGACTTTATCGGTTATGTCATTTAACGCGCTGATAAAAATGATGGGAATATCTTCAGTTTGTGGATTATTTTTGAGTATTTCGCAGACCTGATAACCATCCATGTCTGGCATTTTAATATCCAGTAAAATCAAATCTGGCTTTTTTTGAGCAATCGCTTGTAAGGCTAATTTTCCACTGTTAGCAGGTCTGATTTTATAACCTTCGTCTTTAAGAAGACCGACCAATAGTTGTAAATTAGCCACCGTATCATCAACGATTAAAATATCGGCAATATGGTTATTATGAAATGAGTGAGTCATTAAAGTAAGTCAGGTAATAAATGCAAAATTATTCAATTGGTCGATTAGATTTAGCGTCACCCAATAACAGGCAACGAAACTAAGTGTGTCATTCTATCGTACAATGTCTACCATAAAAACCACTAGAACCCTTGTTAATAATTTCCCCATGCTAAATTTTAAAAATATCGCCCTGCGCCGTGGTGCGCGAGTCTTGTTTGCTAACTCCACTTTCACGATACACAAAGGACAAAAAGTCGGTTTTACGGGCGCGAATGGCGCGGGTAAATCCAGCTTGTTCGCGCTGGTTAAAAATGAACTGCATTTGGATGAAGGCGAATTTACGATGCCGCCGAATCTAGCAATCGCTCATGTATCACAAGAAATGCCCGCGACTGAAAGCGCGGCGATTGATTATATTGTCGATGGCGATGCTGAATTAAGACGTTTACAACAGCAATTAGCTCAAGCCGAACAAAAAGATGATGGTTTAAAACAAGCTGAACTGCACACCGCCTTAGAAATTATCGGCGGTTATACCGCACAAGCCCGCGCCGCACGCTTAATGAACGGCTTGGGTTTTACGGCAGATCAAGAACAAAATACCGTCAGTTCGTTTTCAGGCGGTTGGCGTATGCGGCTTAATTTAGCGCAAGCCTTGATGTGTCGTTCTGACGTGTTGCTATTGGACGAACCAACTAACCATTTGGATTTAGACGCGGTGATTTGGTTGCAAGATTGGTTGTGTCGCTACGATGGTACGTTGTTGTTAATCTCGCATGACAGGGATTTTCTCGACACCATCACCGATCACATCGTCAATATAGAACAAGGTAAAGCGGAAATTTATTCAGGCAATTATTCCGCCTTTGAACGTATGCGAGCGGAAAAATTGGCGCAACAACAATCAGCTTTCACCAAACAACAACGTGAAATTGCCCATATTCAAAGTTTTGTTGATAGATTCAAAGCCCAAGCCACCAAAGCGCGGCAAGCGCAAAGCCGTATTAAAGCTTTGGAACGCATGGAATTGATTGCAATGGCGCACGTCGATTCGCCGTTTGATTTTAGCTTTCCGCTGCCGTTAAAAATGCCCAGCCCGTTATTGACGCTGGATAAAGTCGATATTGGTTATGGCGAAAAGTGCATTATCAAACAAGCAGGATTGACCATTTCAGCGGGCGATAGAATTGGTTTATTAGGGCCCAACGGCGCGGGTAAATCGAGTTTAATTAAAGTGTTAGCGGGTGATATGCAGCCGTTATTAGGTACACGCCGCGAAGCCCAAGATTTGAAAATCGGTTATTTTGCCCAGCATCAATTAGAACAATTACGGCTTGATGAAAGCCCGTTATGGCACGTTCAACAACTCGATAAAACGGCGACCGAAAAAGATTTACGCAATTTTTTAGGTGGGTTTGATTTTCGTGGCGATAAAGTATCGGAAGCGGTTAGACCGTTTTCAGGCGGCGAAAAAGCCCGTTTGGTGTTGGCGTTATTGGTCTATCAAAATCCCAATTTATTATTATTGGATGAGCCAACTAACCATTTGGATTTAGAAATGCGCCACGCGTTAAGCGTTGCTTTGCAAGATTTTCAAGGCGCGATGGTGGTGGTCTCGCATGATAGGCATTTATTGCGTACCGTCACCGACCAATTGTTATTGGTGTCAGGCGGCAAAGTACAACCGTTTGATGGTGATTTGGATGATTACCGTGCGTGGCTAACTGAACAGAAAAAAGCGGAAGAAAAACCTGTTGAAGCGGGTGATGCCAACGTGTCACGCAAAGACCAACGCAAACTAGACGCTGAAAATCGCCGCAAATATAAACCCTTATACGACACATTGAAAAAAGCCGAAGATGCGGTAGAAAAATTCCACGCTGAACAAAAACAACTTGAACAACAACTCGCAGATGCCGCTATTTATGAAGACAGCGAAAAAGCCCGTTTACGGCAAGTGCTAGACCGTAAAATTCAAGTGGATAAATTGCTAGAAGACGCAGAAATGGCGTGGATGGATGCCGAAGAACAAGTGGCAGCGATACAAAACTAAACCAAAAAAGTAGATACGGATTTATTCGCGCAATCCATTAACACCCATCCACCACACCATGCACTTTGTACAGCTGTTGCTGAAAAATGGGAGAAACCGAGCTTACTTGATGGCAGTGCCGCTATGCGTAGTACCCTGCAACTCAAACACACATTCTCATTTATGCCCACCATAAAAACTCTATTAGCAAATGCGACAAACACCTTAATCAACTGTTCTGATTCTCCATTATTAGATGCTGAAGTGTTGCTGGGTTTTGTGCTAAGTAAACCAAGAACGTACCTACGTGCGTGGTGTGATAACACGCTGACAGATCAGCAAATCGCCGCTTTTAACGCACTGATTCAGCAACGTGAACAAGGTACGCCGATTGCCTATCTGACAGGTACGCGCGAATTTTGGTCTAGGGATTTTACCGTCACTGCCGATGTGCTAATTCCCAGACCTGATACCGAATTGTTGATTGAGCTGAGTTTGGAACTCATCCCGAAAAACCAAGCGGTTAAACTGATTGATTTAGGTACAGGCTCTGGCATTATCGCGGTGACGCTGGCGGCAGAACGTCCTAATGCTCAGGTTATCGCAGTGGATGCCAGTTCAGCGGCGTTAGCAGTCGCACAGCACAACGCCCAGCAACATCAACTGACTAACGTTGAATTTTATCAAAGTGATTGGTTTACTAATGTACCAGATGAGCAGTTTGATTTAGTTATCAGCAACCCGCCTTATATTGATTCCGATGATGAACATTTACAGCAAGGCGATGTACGTTTTGAACCTAAAACGGCGTTAATCGCTGATAATAAAGGTTTGAGTGATATTGAAATTATCGCTGATAAAGCGCGTCGCTATCTAAAACCAGCGGGGCATTTATTAATCGAACATGGCTACAATCAAGCCGCGCAAGTACAAGCCATTTTTAACGCGCTGGCTTATGATAAGGTACAATCCTATCGAGATTTATCGGGACAGCCCCGTGTGACTTACGGGCAAAAACCTTAACACTGACCTTACGCATTTATTATGAACTCATCAGAAATTCAACTTTCACGCAAACTTACCAATCAACTCCTGCATCTTGCTCAACTGTCGCCTGATACTGAAGTCTGCGGACTGGTGAGCAGTCAAAACGGTGTGCCTTGCCATTGTTATCCTGTTGCCAATGTTGCCGACCAACCTGCACAACGGTTTTTGTTGGACGCAGCTGGGCAAATCGCGGCATTAAAAGCCATGCGCGAACGTGGCGAAGAACTGTTTGCCATTTACCACTCACACCCCACTGCACCCGCAATTCCATCCAGCACTGATTTGGAATTGGCGGCTTATCCTGACGCGCTGTATTTAATTATTTCTCTCAATACCAAAGGAATTTTAGAAATGCGTGGCTTTCACATCGTTGAGCAAGTTGCTCAAGAAATTCCGCTGACTTTGAGCGAAGATTAATATGATAAACATAGGCAAAATCAATCAGTTATCCGTTGTTAAAATACAGGGGGCTAATATTTATTTAGGCAGTCCTGTGTCCAATAAAGTGCTGTTAGCAGACAAAAAACCACCCGCACACTGTGAAGTTGGCGACACTTTAACTGTGTTCGTTTATACCGACGGCGAAGGGCATTTAGCGGCAACCACCACCGTGCCACTCGCACAAGTCGATGACATCGCCTATTTAAAAGTTGCCGCGTTAAATTACGTTGGCGCGTTTTTAGATTGGGGCTTACCAAAAAATTTACTCGTTCCATTCAGTGAACAACACCATGAGCTGGAAGTCGGCAAATCCTATCTGGTTAAAGTCTATTTAGATGACCAGCAACGCCTCGCCGCCACTACCAAAATTGATAAATTTATCAGCGACACCGCCGACGAAGAACTAAGCGAAGGACAGCAAGTCGAGCTACTCATTGGCGACAAAACCGAGCTGGGCGTTAAAGCGATTATTAATAATTGTTATTGGGGAATGCTATACACCAATGAATTGTTCCAGCCTGTGAAAAAAGGGCAGAAACTCACTGCGTATATCAAACAAATCCGTGAAGATTCTAAAATTGATTTAAGCCTGCAACCCGCAGGTTATGGCAAAGTGTTATCATTGACGGAGTCGATTTTAGCGAAACTCAGAGCCAACGAAGGCGAATTAAAACTCAGCGATAAAAGCCCACCCGAAGCGATTTATGCGGCGTTTGGCGTGAGTAAAAAAGTCTTTAAACAGGCAATTGGCGCGTTGTATAAACAAGAACTGATTGATATTGAGAAAACGGGGATTAGGTTGCGTTAAAGGTAAGCTCGACAACCCAATGTTGCGCTGAAATTGTCAGGCTACACGACCACGAATTCACAGCGAAACGGATTTACAACAAACACTGGATGCAGCTGGGGTGATTTTTAAATCAGTTGTAATCATCAAGATTGGGTTATCCAACAAGTAGCAGTTCAATCTACACGGCTTTACTTAAAAATTGGTAAGGAATACTCATGGCTAATAACATAGAAAATATCAACTATCAAAAGCTACATTTGGATATAGACAATCCTAGGTTGCCCAGTAATGTGACAAAAACACCCAAAGGTGTTCTGACGTGGATTGCAAAAGCCACCGCCATTGAAGACTTGATGAATGCGATTGGTACGAATGATTTTTTTGCTGGCGAGCCGCTAGTAGTTTATCCACATCCCAAAAAAGCGGGTGAATATATTGTCATTGAGGGCAATCGCCGCTTAACCGCTGTTAAATTGCTGCATAACCCCGCTGAATGCGATAAGCCCAGCTCGCAAATGTGCGCCATATCGCTAGAAGCTAAATACAGACCTGAAAAAATCCCCGTTGTTATTCAAACCAACCGTGTTGATGTTTTGTGTTATTTGGGATTTCGGCATATTACGGGTATTGAAGAATGGCAACCTTTGGCAAAGGCGAAATACCTAAAACAGCTTTTTGATTTAACTGATTCAACAAAACCCGTTGCCGAGCGTTATAGTCTGGTAGCACGCACGATTGGTAGCCGTAAAGATGCCATTAAACGCAGTTTAGATGCTTTAGCTGTTTACACAGTGATTGAAGAACATGATTTTTTTGGCATTCAAGAGTTAGGTGAAGAATCTATTAAGTTTTCGGTATTATCGACTGCACTGGCTAATGAACATATTGCTGAATTTGTTGGTTCAGTTAAAAAATTACCACACCCACAAACTAATTTATTTCAAGGATTAGGCGAAGAATCAATTGAATTTTTGATGTTATCAACTGACCCTATTGTTAATTCAAACGCACTTAACAAAATCGGAATCGAAGATTTAACTCGTTGGTTGTTTGAGAAAAAAGACGGTAAAAAAATTGTTAGTGATTCCAGACAGATAGGAATGTTGGGTAAGGTTATAGCGACACCTAAAGCCTTGGCTGCATTGAGAAGTAATAGCTCTCTAGCGCGTGCTTTTCGCTTAACCACAGGTGTGAATGATGATTTCATCAATTTTCTCTATACTGCACAAAGCGCGTTAGAACAAGCCTCAGGACTAGTAGCTAATGTTGATTATGATGAGGTTGCTATGGACTTAGCACACGAGTTAAATAATTCCATCAAACAAATAGGCAGGACACTTAAAGATAAAAGGATAGAGAAAGAAGATGACTTTTAATCTCGGTGTTTCACATCAAACTCAACCCCATTTGTTTGCTGACCTCGCTGAATTAATACTTGCTGTTCGTTATGATAATAATGATGATTTGTCACAGGCGAAGTTAGAGCATTTGTTAAAAGAAATGCCTCATGACTTGGATGAATTGGACGAAGAATACATACCCGATGACACACTGGAAGACTGCTGGACACAACTAGAATATCGACAAAGCGTATTTGACCAATTTTATCCTTTTGTTGTCAAAAATGACCAGCTACTGTGGAAAGTAGGACAGCGTACCAATAAACAGTGTCTTTATTTATTCCTGTTAGTTTGTTCGAGATTGCGGTCATTTGAAAATAATGGTGGTTTTCGCCAATACGCTGCCAAAGCATTCACACAAATTTGCCGAGAGGCTTTGCAAGTTTTATCAGGCGAAAATTCGGTAGTCAGAATTTTTGATGCCAATTCGGATGATAGACGAAATCACTATGGAACTGACCTTCGACTAGCTATTAAAAAACTTGGCGAAGAAATGGGGGCAGATAACTTCAATGAAGCAGAAATTGCTAAACTCAAAGGTACAGGTGATAACGGATTAGATTTGATAGCTATTCACAATTTTGATGATGGTGCAGTGGGTTCATACAATATTGTAGGTCAATGTGGCGCACAGGAAACCGAATGGCCAACCAAAACACTGGAAGCGCATCCTGTAAAACTTAGAGGATTTTTTACCTTATTAAACGAGCCCGATAATCTAATGTTCATTCCAATAAGTTATCGTGATGCAACAGGTAACTGGGTAGCTACAAATAAACTTGCTGGTTGTTTGCTGATTGATAGGCATCGAATTCTTAACTTACTTAACAAAAAATGGTATGAGGTCTGTTCTACATTTCAAACCAAAAATACTTATTTGCCATTACTACAACAGGTTTGCCCGTCTTTGGATATTGAACTTGATTGATGGATTTCGTTATCACTCTGCATGGTTAAAACAAATGAAAAACGTCAACTTAATTTACGATGATTACTCAACACGATAAAGTACACAAATCCCTATCACTGTAATTATTACCACTCGGTGAACTTATTATGAATGATGACACTAAACGAACACGCGAAGCCTTAAGTCTTAGAACATTTTTCGATGACCAATTAGATCATCTGCAAAACCTTGTCGGCAATCTGAGTAGCCATATTCACGAGGAAATGCAGCAAGCAGAGGAAGATAAGCAGATTGTCGAAACTTTTGTTGAGGTATCAAATAGTAAAATGCGAGCTGTACAGGGCTATGCTCATAAGTTAAGAGGGTATGTACGGACGCTGTACAATCATGTGCTACAGGTCGTGGATGAAATTCCGCCTCCCATCAATTTGGACTTGGGTACATTTGGCACTGATACGATTATCAACGCTTTGTTTGTCAACAGTAACGACATCGACAAACTGTTTCAAACCAATCCCGATGTGAATGCTTTTTTACACGCCCATAGTAAAGATGAAGCCCCGATACTGTACGCGCTATTAACTGCCAACAAGAGTGAAAAATCAACATTGGGTGTCGCTATGCAAGGTGATATGCTCATTCGTGATGTACCGCAACAAGCAGTTAATTTCTCCGCGCACAAAATCCATACGCCTTGCACCAGCAGTGCAGAGTTAAACGTTGCACTAAAGGAGTATTTATTTACTCGCGTAGTGGCACTTATCAAGCAAGAGATGCTGTCTCATTGTGCCGATCAAACTTTCAATGCTGATAATTCATACCAGTCGAAAGTGAATAGCTTGGCTAACCCCGATGTTTATCTGGACACACTGATTAGCTATATCGAAAACCCAGCCAATTTGTTAAGTATTAATAAGCTCCATTTCAAGCTCAGCAAGATGGGTATCAAATTAAATGACGACGATCAGCAAAGCGCGAATGAGTTCGACATTCATGAACTTAACTGGCGTGATAATATCCGCGTCGTGGTGTTACAAATCACTCACACTCTTTAAAATTCACCTCGGTGCGAATGAATAATTTTAACGGTAGCAATGGTTTTATTGGCTACTAACGCGGCACATATCCCCTCCCCTATCGCTATATCTCGATACTGCCAATCACTGGCTAAACCACAATTAGCGGGGACGGCTAAAAATGACTGCGGCTTATCAGGATTAATTGCACATTCACGCAAACCCAGTGCGATGCCAAACCCTGTGGCTTTCACAAAGGCTTCTTTGCGCGTCCAAAATTGGTAAAATTCGCGAGTTTGTTCAGCTTCGGGTAATTGTTGCCAATAGCTGGCTTCTTCATGACTAAAACATTTCTGCACTAAAGCCGCTAAACTAGTGCGGGGTTTGCATTGTTCAATATCGACACCCAGTTGACAGTTTTTAGCCACTGCTACTGCGGTATGATTGCGCGTATGTGATAAATTAAACGCGAGTTCAGGATAATCCACTAGATAAGGTTTACTTTGCGTGGTTTTTTGAATGCGCAGACTTTCAGGCGGCTCATTCAAATACTGCGCGAGTGTATTTCTTAAAAAACCATGTGCGGCGATATAACGTTGCTGTAACAGCGAATTTTTAAACTTGTCCGCCTGCGTTCTTTCATGACTATCGAGAAGTGCATAGCAATCGTTATCAAGATGCTGGTTATACCAAAAATCAATATTCATTAAACTCATTCAACGGGATAAATTGTGATAAGTAAACCCCAAAAACTGGACGCTCTAACGTCATTGCGCTTTTTTGCGGCGGCTATGATTGTTGTGCATCATGGTCATCCTGTGTTTGGCTCGATGGGATTGGCTGAAAGTTTGCCCTTAGATCAAGGGGTGTCATTCTTTTTTGTATTGAGCGGGTTTATTTTAGCTTACAACTACCCTGTATTAATCGGTGAAGCAGATATTCTTGCCTTTCTTAAAGCACGAATTGCACGAATATGGCCTGCACATCTTGCAGCGATTGCTTTGGTAGCCGTCTTAACCATGCACTTGAATGTTGGTAGAGACTCCCTATCTACCGCGATGTTTGCAGCGGTAGCGAATTTGTTTTTGTTTCAATCGCTGATTCCCATTAGAAAAGTATTTTTTGCTTTTAATCCTGTCGCGTGGAGTATTTCTACGGAGCTATTTTTTTATTTTGCTTTTCCATTATTAATGGCCAAAAGTTTTTTTGATTGGCGATTTAAACTGGGCTTACTGGCGGCGGTCGTTGTGTTGCACTTGTGGTTTGTTGCCGCGTGGGAAATTCCTTACGACAGCATGACGCTAAAATCGGCGAGTGTTGATGGCTTGATTTATATCAATCCAGCGGTGCGAGTGTTTGAGTTTTTTAGTGGCGTATTGGCGTATTGGGGCTTTATACGCTTACGTCTTTATGTGAATTATTCCGCGTGGGTTTTTACCTTATTAGAAATCGGCGGAGTAGCATTAACTCTAGTGGTGATGTATTTCACTCTGCATTTGCCGACTTTTTTTACCGCACAAGATAATCATTTTATGCAGATTGTGGCGTTTTATTTGCACAAAAGCGGCAGTTTTTGGGTATTCGCATTGCTGATTATGGTATTCGCGTTTGCTAAAGGAGGGCTGACTAAACTGCTGTCGTTAACACCGATGATTTTACTGGGTGAAATCAGTTTTGCCTTATATTTAGTACATCGAACCGTGCTGGAATGGTATCAAATGAATGCCGTTTATTTTGAACACCTGCCACAGTGGAGCATCGTTATGGGCTATTGGTTGCTGGCTTTATTAATTGCGTATTTATTACATAAAATAGTGGAAAATCCGTGTCGGAAGCTATTAATTGCCTTTCCAAAGTTGACACTGACAGCCGTGATGAAAACGCTATTTGCTGGGCAGCAAGGTGTTTATGTGATGTTGATGGTCGCAATACTGACCGCCATGCTGAATATTCATGTTTTTGTTAATCACTGATGTTACGCACAATAAAAAAAATGATGTAGGTGCGGATAAATCCGTACCTACATCATGCTTTAATCAATTTATAGTGCGTTTACTATAACTGCTTAAGCTCCTGCATTAAGCATTCATATTCCGCTTCAAGCTGGGTTTTCAACTGCTCAAAATACGCCTCTTTATCGTCAATTTCTTGGATTAACTCATAGCTGTCACTGGCTTGCAACGCGATAACAGCCGCTTCCAATTCAGTAATGCGTAACCGTAACGTAGCGATTTTGCTTTGTAAAATCGCCTTGTCATTAATGCTATCCGAGACCGTGCTTAACGTCGTGCCTGTTTCTAGCGAGTGTAAAATCTCCAGAACGCGCTGTAAATCTTGGCGGCGATAGGCATCATTGAGAGCTTTAAAAAATTCTGTGCCTTGCACTTTAAAATCATCGGTGAGTTTATCAGGATGACATAAACGGCTGGCTTTACGGTACGCGGCTTTCAATTGCTGTTGCATCTCTGGTGTTAAAGTATGCGGTGCGTCCTTGATTTGTTGCTTGAAACTCTGCTCAAAGTTCTCATAATCCTGTTTAGCTTCTTGCTGTTCAACGGAATCATCGCTTAACAACTCAGCGCGTTTTTTCAAAATGGCTTCAATCAAACTGCCTAAACGCTGCATATACTCGCTATTGAATTCATTGATTTGCCGTTCCAAGTCCGCTTGGGTATCGGTCAACTCATTCAAGCGATTTTCCAACAGCTTCAATTCCAGCTTTAACCCTTGAATCTGCGGGTCTTGAAACACCATCACGCCGCTGTTGTCGTGTTTATACTGCTCAATCAACTGAATCACATCTTGAAACTGCTGAGCTTGAATGAGTGCCAAAATACGCGCTACCTGAGCATCCAACAACAAGACTTGCAGTTTTACCACCTGCATAGTGATAAGCTCTTCGTCCTCCATTGCCACCGCGTTTTTGATGATGTCTAGGCGTTTTAGAATGTCGTTGTGCATGGTGGTGTGGGTTTATTAGTAATGCGTAGGGCGTATTAACGAATCGTAATACGCCGCATGATGTTCATTCACATACGGCGCAATACGGCTATCGTGTTAGGTTTTTTTAGATGTCACCAACGATAGCTTTCCTCTTTTCTTTGTATTCATCCGCATCAATGAGACCTTTATCTAAGAGTTCTTTGAGTTTTTCAAGGCGAACTTCGGGGGATTGTTCAACGCTGAGGTTATTTGCCCTTGTGCCGTTATTTCCCATTGGTGAGCAATTGACCTGCCCTGTTGTTCCGCCGTAACCAGATGAGCCTGTTGTAGCGTAGGTGCAGATATAGCTGCGTCCTCCACAGGTCGCCGTCCATGTTTTTGTTGTCCAATCCGTTTGTTCGTTGGAAATTGTAATTTCCTCTTGCGGACAACCGACATGACCCGCACTTACGCCAGCCAGTGAAGCACATCCCGTAAGAAGCAGTGCGAGAATTGCGAGTATAACAATTTGCATATTTATTCCTTTTGTTTTTCGATTAACTACACCACGATTTGAATCGTTATACAATTTCTACTCGAATCGGTATATTCAATTCATTAGCAATATTTTCTAAAAACAACTTCGCCCCGTCATTACTAAAATGTGTCGTGATATACCAGCCATCAACATATTGCTGAGTTTGATAGCCAGTTGTGGGAGTTTTAGAAAAGAGTGCAATTTTTGATGTTTTTTTATTGAGTTTTATAACACGGTCAAAACCAATAATTTTAAAAACTTTTACAAATGTTTCGCCAATAATTTTCCCTTCAATAACTTTTCCAGCTAAGGTAACTCGCAGGTGTTTACCCGATGTTTTTGTGTGATGTTTTCTATTTACAGGTTGATTCGATTTTACATTTGAGCGCGTTTTTTTATTATGCTCATGATTTTTCAACACAGAAATAATATTTGTTTCTAGTTCCTGTAAATAACCGTGTTCACTGGACAATAGCACAAGGCGTGAAAAATCACCATTAAGACTGACCTCCGCACATTCGATTTGTAAATCATCTTTAGCGTATTGAATTGAACCCAACAATTCAATAACTTTATTTGCAATAACTTCTGGTAGTGCATACATAGCCAACTCCTATTACTTGCGATTAATACGTTTATTTCTATGACCAGCCGTAATTAAGTCATCATCATGATTGACGACCTTATAAATATTGAAATACGACTCCAACTTACTGAACAAATCCTTGCCGAATTCATGTTTCATTTTTTTGCGACTATCGCGGGTGAAATAACGAATAATTGCGCCGTGTTGGTCGTAAACTTCCTCGCCAAAATCATCCAAGCAGGCAAGGATGAATGGTGGAATACCGCGTTGTTGGCATCTTGCGCCAGCATGATGAGTTATGTTCATTTTGCCTCTCCTTCTATTTTTGCTCGACGTTTTTCGAGACTTTCAAAAACTGCTTGTTGTTTTTCTTTTTTTTCTTTCTTCATAACAGAGAGGAATTTTTCTTTTTCGGGTTGTTTTGTCAAAAGATCATCAAGTTCTATAAAAGATTCGCATCTCTCAATGTATTCATCGCTTATGAAGGTATTGAACCCTAAGGAATTATCGACTCTCAAAAAATCGTAGTCATCAGGTAACATTTTTAGCGCATTTTCTTCAAAAGGAAATGAATACATCGCTTTGTGAAAACTGCGTATTCTCTCGTCACCATATTCGTCACCATATTTATATATAATAAAATTAATAAATAAGCGTACATTCAAAAATGGACTAACTTTTGTGGCAATTTCTTCAAGGCTATCTAATGCTACTTTTGTTCTAAACATTAACTCGACTGTTGCAGAACTAGGATAATAATAACCAGCCTCCTCCAGATAGTCCCAACCATGGCTTTCTGAAAATTCTCCCATTGTTGCTAAATCCGCAATGGACAAAAATTCGTTAAAGAGTGCAGTTAAAACTGTGTCAGTTGCAATAAGTAGCAGAAAAAACCGATTCATAAACGCATCACGCGGCACATTCTTTTCTTTGCAAACCTCATTAATTAAATTCACCGTTTCTGTGGATAACACCAAAGTTAAAGGTTTTAATCTAAGTTCACTCAGTTGCTCGGTAATAAATTTTTTCGCCTTATCAGAATTAGGCGTTGCCATTTCCTCTCTTAAAAACTCCGCTTCAATCCGCAACGCTTTATCAAGGTACGCATCGCGTTTTAAACAAGCCGCTTCTATTTTGTGCTGCATGATTGTAATCAGCGGCTCATGCACTTTGACTAAGATTTTAGTCTTGTTGATTTCTTTTGTTGCCATGATGTAAATCTCACTGTTTTTGTAAAGTTGGCATATCATAATTCAAGATGACTTTATGCGCAATGACTTTTTTCATAAAATAAAAGTCATTGAATTTTTTGCGATAGTTTTTAGCAGGCATAAAAAAGCCCCGATTGCTTACACAACCGAGGCTTTTTGAGGTTTTTCAGAATCAGATTTTTTCGATTTCCTTTCTATAACCAATTGTTACGAATCTTTCATGAAGTTTTTCTTTAAGAAGCTTTATATCTTCCTCTTCAGTCGAATCACTTTGAATTAAGATAATTTTTTGCCCCTCATTAATAGGGGCTGCTATAAGTGAATCGCGAAATTCAGCTATTGTCTTTTTTTCAAAAAGTCCAACGGGATTTGTATCATCCTCTGATTCTACAACTACGATTTCGTTATAATCCTTCATGTCTTGGAGGGTTATTTCATCAATTTTTTTAAAATTTTTCATTTTGCATACACTCTGTTTTTTAGAAGAGCAGATAGCGTATCAAAGCATGGAGAACAACACAAGCTATTGTTTTTTAACTAAAAATATCACTTTAAAACATTTTATATTGTTCATTTAAGATGTTCTACTTTCAGTTTAAAAAGCAGATAAAAAATAAAAATTAATTTTTCAGAGATTACTTTTAAATTACGACGGAGAGAAAAGGTTCAGAAACGCTGGCATTCGGGCAAAAGTCATGTAGGGTGCGTAAATAGCTCTATCGTGTGCATCGCGCTAAATTGGCATAATCGGCGGGGCATCGCAAAAAGACGCTTGCTCGCCCTACATAACTGAGCAACCTGAACCACGCCGCCGACCATTGCATTTTGATGAGATTGTCGCGGGTATGGGTGATTTTTCTGATTTGGGAGAACATGATGTAGCGTTAAAAATCTGGCTACCCGAACCCGTTAAGCACACGCTTGTTGAGATAAGCGACCGTAGCAATTTATCGGTAAGTGTGTTTTTACGGCAATTCCTAGCCATTCATTGCTATGGGCTTTATGGGCTTTATGCGTTTTATCAAATGACAGAAACCATGCCTAACCTATTCAAAGACAGGGATTCATCGGGCATTAGGTATTCTTTTGCTAGGGAAGAGCCACCAGAGGGTAAAAAGCGGGTTAATACTTATTGGGTGGTTGAGCTTGGCAAAAATATTGCTCCGATTAAAATGTGGCTTCCAACGCGCATGAAAACGGATTTGAAAACCTTAGCTGAACACGTTGACTTAACACCTTCCAATTATGTGCGAGAAATCCTTATCTCACGTTTGCTAGGGCATGGAATGCTTCCCCAACGTCCAGCAATGTTCAAGCCATTTCCTGCCCCTGAGGCGGATATTTGGGAAGCAGATCAACAAGTGTGGCGCGAAGTTTCACAAGAGGAATTTCATCACTACCACATCGGTGAAATACGCACGGAATGGGTTGATGAGGAGGTTAGTCATTCAAGTTAGTCAAGTAATTTGTCAGGTAGAATAGCTCATAGGGCGCAATAGGCGATAGCCGTATTGCGCCCTATGTGAATGAACATCATGCGGCGTATTACGCTATCGCTAATACGCCCTACGCGCTGGCGTTGTGGATGGCGTATTTATTGCATAAAATAATAGAAAATCCGTGTCGGAAGTTGTTGATTGCCTTGCCAAAACTGACGGTGGCCGACGTGTTGAAAACACTGTTTGCAGGGTGGCAAGGTGTGTATGTGGTGTTAATGATACTCACAATTACTGCCCTGTTGAATATTCATGTATTACTCAACAGGGCAGCTTAACGTTAGCCTTCCTGACCATCCACTCTTGCGGTAGTCAAAATAGGCGCGTACACAAACACGAATAAGGCAAACGCAGCTAGCCAAGATAAGGTGGTTGCATACATGAGTCCGTTGTACCAAGCAGGTAATGCCATCGGTAACAACACACGAAACACAGCGGCTAAATTCAATAATACAAACGCCAAGGCAATCGCATTAGAGGCTTTTAATGCCCGTCCTGTATGCCCTAAAGAGACACGCGCCATCATACCTAAAGTCAGAATACCAATGCCGCCTAAGGTGAATGCGTGTAATGCTAATGAAGTTGATACCACGGAATAAGCGGATAATACGGTGAACAAAAAGCCTAAAATAAGCCAGCCGTAACCGACATATAACACCCATAACAACGGCACATACCAAATTTTACCGTTATACCAACACGCGATTCTCGCACTATTGATAATCCCTGCCGCTAAGGCTGCAATGGCTAATAACGTGCCTGAGACACCAAGCAGTTGTAGCGCGAACACGAGAGCAGCCGAGCCAACGGCTAATTGGTCTAGTAGTGGATTTCTGATAATTAACACACCTGTTAAACCGCGTTCAGTAAAGAACGGAAATACACGCCCTGCAATCACCAAGATCAATACAATAATGGTGGCAATCACCAGTTGTAAACCTGTTGCCGCACTGCTGACCATTAGCCCTAATTTCTCCGCATGAATCAAACCGTTGCCCACTGCTAACAGCGATAAAATGCCAATAAAAATCAGATTACGATAATTTTTCGCCTTGAGAATCGGCTGACTGACTTGATAAGCGAGTACGGGTAAAAATGCAAAGTCCACTAAAGCAATCAAGCTGTCAGGCAGCAAACCTGAGTAAAACGGTAATAGCCGTCCGTATAACCATAACAAACACAGCCCCACCAATTTATCGCCTGTCGCGGTCGGTTGACCTGTCCAGTTTTTCACCGCAGTTAATAAAAACCCTGCCATCACCGCGACAGAATAACCCAACAGCATTTCATGGGCGTGCCATTCATTGGGGGCAAAATAATTACTCACACTGAGCGAGCCTTTAAACATCGCATTCCACAGCAGGATAAGCAGCAACGCAGAGAAGCCTGCCAAGGCGAAAAAGGCTCTAAAGCCTAAATTAAATAGCGGGGTAACAAAGATTTTTTGTGTGTTCATGGGAGTTCTAGCCAGTCCAGTTCAGCGGTAGAGAAGCCCGCAATTATACGCATTTCTCTGTTAAAAGGGCCTTTCGGCTTACCGCCGATGTAGTATTGTTGAATGAGTTGTTGATATTTGGCTTCAGGTTCAATGCCTTGTTGCTGACAAAGCTGTTTAAACCAATACGAGCCGCGTTCTACATGACCGACTTCATCGGTGAGTATACGCGTTAATAAATCGACACTGGCTTTATCACCGAGGCTGGTAAATTTTGTAATAATGGCGGGGGTGACATCTAAACCGCGTGCTTCCATACAGCGCGGCACCATTGCCAAACGCGCCAATAAATCATGTGCGGTATCTTTAGCATGATCCCATAATCCACCATGTGCGGGTAAATCGCCATAAGCAACACCCATTGTCTGTAAATGGGTTCTTATCAGTTCAAAATGTTGCGCCTCTTCATCGGCAACTTTTAGCCAATCCTGATAAAACGCGTCAGGCATTCCGCGAAACCGATAAATAATGTCCCACGCCAGATAAATAGCCATAAATTCAACATGAGCAATCGCATGAAAAAAAGCCGCTTTACCTTCGGGCGTAGTGAATTTACGTTTGGGCATTTCACGCGGTGCTAATAATATGGGTTTATTAGGGAAAGAGACTTGCTCAATCGCTAACACAGGCACATCATCAGTAAAACTTAACTCGCCGTTGGCTAATAACTGCCACGCGTGGTGTGTGAGTGCTAATTTTTCGTCGATAGCCGCGTTGTGCAGACAGTTAGCGGCACAAACAAATAGGTTTTTCATGGCTTTAAATAAAATTTTGGATTTTTCAGCATTGTTATTGTATTGCGGCTTGATTTATTGGTTATCGGCTCAACAATCTTTGCCAACGCCTGAGTGGTTTGAACATCAAGACAAACTGCATCATTTCAGTGCTTATTTTGTCATGGGGTTATTAGCATGGCGCAGTGCTAGGCATACTGTGAATTCGCCCATTATGCTGGCTTTAGTCAGTATCGCTTTTTGCAGTTTGTACGGTGCATCCGATGAATGGCATCAATCGTTTGTGGTCGGACGTTCTTCTGATATCCTTGATTGGTTGGCAGATACCAGTGGAGCAAGTGCGGGTATTTTTTTACTGCATAAATTACGAAAATACTGATAACTTTGGTAAAATGGCTCTCTTTTACCATTAACTAACCTGAGCTAGACCTAAGAACATAGGAGTCAAAAATAAGTTTTGGACGATTTACATCAGTCCAAGTCATGCCTTGGACTCCGAACTATAGGTAGTGAATCTAGTAGAAAAATACCAATTTAACCCACTACCTTAAATCAATTAGGCCAATCAAAAAACACTACAAATCCAAATAACCTGTTTCTTCATGCAGTACAGTATCAAGCCCTTGTACTTCTTCATCATGCGTTACGCGTAAACCAAGCCATTTATCTAAACCTTTTAGAATTAAATAACTAAATAAGCCGCTCCAGACTGCGACAACAATAATCGCTAAGGCTTGAATGCCGACTTGTTTGATAATACTAACGCCTTCAGGCAAACCCAAACCACCCAAACTACTGGCAGCGAATACACCTGTTAATAATGAACCTGTGACACCGCCAACACCGTGTACAGGAAATACGTCTAAGGAATCGTCAATTTTTAACGTGCGTTTGACGTATTGCGTGGCATAAAAACACACGAAACCAGCCGTCACGCCAATGACTAATGCACCGAAAGGGCCAACAAAACCAGAGGCGGGCGTAATCGTGCCTAAACCTGCCACCATACCTGTGACGATACCTAATACACTCGGTTTGCTAAAGCGTTTCCATTCAATGAACATCCACGTTAATGCGCCCGAAGCCGCGCCGATGTGGGTGACTAACATTGCCATGCCTGCACGTCCATCGGAGGTTAAGGCACTGCCTGCATTAAAACCAAACCAGCCAACCCATAACATCCCCGCGCCAGTTACCACCATAGTCATGTTATGTGGTGGCATGGCAGTGGTTGGAAAGCCTTTACGTTTACCTAATACTAACGCTGACACTAAGGCGGCAACCCCAGCATTAACATGAATGACGATACCACCTGCAAAGTCCATCGCGCCTAAATTAGCAAGCCAACCACCGCCCCATATCCAATGACAGACAGGTACATAAACAATGATTAACCATAAGCCACTAAACCACAGCATCGCAGAAAATTTCATCCGTTCAGCAAACGCGCCAACAATCAGCGCGGGAGTGATAATGGCGAAAGTCATTTGAAACATGAAATACACGGTTTCAGGAATATCGCCGATTAAAACAGTGGTGTTTATATCAGGCAGAAACACTTTAGACGCGCCACCGATAACCGCTTGTAAACTGCCACCATCGGTAAAAATAAAACTATAAACCCCTGCTAGCCACAGTATAGACACTAAACAGGTAATGGAAAAACATTGCATTAATACCGATAATACGTTTTTGCTTCTGACTAAACCCGCGTAAAACAACGATAGGCCAGGAATCGTCATGAATAGAACCAAGGCAGTAGACGTAAGAACCCACGCGGTATTGGCTTGATTTAATGATGCTGCCGAGGCTAATTCAGGCAGTAATAGCAATGGTAGGGTACGCAATGCGTACCGAGTTGAAAACGACATACTTATATCCCTATACTGCCATTAGATGGCATCTTCTCCAGTTTCACCTGTTCTAATACGAATTACTTGCTCTAAGTTAGACACAAATATTTTCCCATCGCCAATTTTGCCTGTATTAGCGGCTTTCACAATCGCTTCTACCGCTTGATTAACAACATCATCGGCAACGGCAATTTCTAATTTAACTTTCGGTAGGAAATCAACAACATATTCAGCACCTCGATACAATTCGGTATGCCCTTTTTGACGACCAAAGCCTTTCACTTCGGTTGCTGTTACCCCTGCAACGCCTATTTCAGATAACGCTTCTCTAACATCATCCATTTTGAACGGTTTAATAATTGCGGTGATTAGTTTCATAATTTTTCTCGTGACTGACTAAAATTAGCCTGCAATCATAGTGAATTATGCGCCAACATACAATGAATAGACGGCTAAAGTTGTTGAGTAAACCTTGCTTAAACGATATAAAAACACCCACGTCCTTGATCTTTAGCTTGATACATCGCAGAATCGGCTCTTTCTAGCAATATGTCAGGATTGTCGCCGTGTTCTGGATAGAAACTAATACCGATACTCGTGCCAATGTTCGCAATATTATTTTCGAGTAATTGAAACGGTTGGCTTAACACATTAATAACCGCTAATGCGACACGCTCGACATCTACATAGCTAGCTATTTCGGGCAACAAAACCACAAACTCATCACCGCCTAAACGCGCCACTGTATCAATTTTGCGCAACTGTTCTTTTATGCGCAGAGCTACTTTTTGTAATAATTCATCGCCTGCTTTATGTCCAAAACTGTCATTAACTACTTTAAAGCGATCTAAGTCCAACATCAAAACCGCAAGTTGTTTACCCTCACGTTGCGCTAAGTTAATGCCATATTGCAAGCGTTCATTTAACAGACGGCGGTTAGGCAATTGAGTCAAATAATCATAAAATGCCAGTTGTTTAATTTCCTCTTCGGCGGCTTTGCGGTCAGTAATATCATGCACGATGCCTCTGAAATAACTGGTATTAACCGCATCAACCCGCCCAACTGAACGCATCCAGCGCAGTTGTTGATTAGCATCGATAATGCGATATTCCACATCGTATAGTGCGCCACCTGCAATATGCGCATCCGTTGCATCAATCACCGCTTGCCGATCTTCTGGATAAATAACCGCTAAAAAATCTTCCCACGTTGGCGTTGCTAACGCAGGAAATCCCAATAATTCACAAGTGGTTGATGACCAAATTTGTTTATTATGAATTAAATCGGTTTCCCATGTTCCTATGCCGCCATACTGTTGACAGAGTGCCATACGCTGTTCACTTGCTAACAATGCCGTATCAGTAAGGGTGCGTTCAATGCCGAGCTGAGCCAAGTTAGCATAGCTTTCAATGAGTTCTATTTCTATGATGGAGGGTATTGAAGGCTGAGCATGGTAGATAGCAAATGTGCCTAACACCTTGCCATGATTATTTTTAATTGGTTGCGACCAACACGACTGCACACCCGCTTGTTGTGCCAGTTCACGGTAGGGTGTCCAAAACGGATGTTGTTGAATATTTTCAACAATGACACGTTCACCGCGATAAGCCGCTGTTCCACAGCTGCCAACGCCGTCACCAATAGCTAAACCATCAACGGCTAGGTTATAAAACTCAGGCAAACTATGTGCCGCGCCATGTCGCAGACAATTATTATCATCAAGTATCAAAATGGAACAAAGCATTTCAGGATGTAGACTTTCGACTTGCCGCGCTAATTCATCCAGTAATTCAGGAAGCGCGATGCCCTGATTAATTATTTGCAAAATGTGATTGCGTAATGCAAGTTCATCGGTACGCTGGTGTAATTCTTTTGCTAACTGTTTACGTTGATTATTGTCGCGTTTCATGGATTGGTAAGCGACGTATAGAACCAAAGCCATCAAACTACTGAAAAATGCCAAGACAGCCAAGATTTTTAAGGTGCGTTTTGTGTGTTCTTTAACGACATCAGGATTATAAATAAAGTTATCCAATTGCCCATTATCAGTCGCCATGCCTGCTTGCACAAAGGTATCGGCTATGTGCTGAAGCCGCCACGGATTAATATGTCCTATTTCTACTAGGTCGGGTAGTATAGCCAAAGCAAAATAAAATGATTTAAAAAAGCTGAGAAAACAGCGTATCAGTGGAACAGTTTTTCTTTCTTCTAAGAGCTTTAGCTTGCGCCCATTTGTGTTCAATAGGATTTAAGTCAGGAGA
>MBQZ01000033.1 GCA_002134785.1 Crenothrix sp. D3 | reverse complement strand
CTCCTGACTTAAATCCTATTGAACACAAATGGGCGCAAGCTAAAGCTCTTAGAAGAAAGAAAAACTGTTCCACTGATACGCTGTTTTCTCAGCTTTTTTAAATCATTTTATTTTGCTTTGGCTATATAGCGAAAAAAACCAGCTTGCTGACCTTTTTTAATATCATGCGGCATGGCATTGGCACTGATTGCAATCACAGGAATAGTGGCGGTACGGGCGTTGTCTCGTAGTATTTTTAAAACTTCAAAGCCATTAATACCGGGTAGATTAATATCCATTAAAATCACATCGGGCAATTTATTAATGGCGAGTTCAATGCCTAAATTCCCATTTACCGTGCTTAATAAACTCATATTGGGGTGACGCATAATAATTTGTTCGACTAATTTTAAATTGGCAGGATTATCTTCTACATAAAGCACGGTGTATTGCCTTGTCCCAGACGCGATAGGTGTTTCTGCTAATGCTACCACCACCGTTTCTTCGGGATGATCTGACTGGTTCACAGAAATCAGTTCAAACCAAAATTCGCTACCCACGCCCACAGTGCTTTCTACGCCAATCACGCCGCCCATTAATTCCACCAAACGTTTAGCGACCACTAAACCGATGCCCGTGCCTTCAACGCCACTTGCTTCTTGTCCAAGGCGGTTAAACGCTTGGAATAATTGGGTTATTTTTTCAGCTGATAAACCTATGCCCGTATCAGTAACGGTGATGCGCGTGCGTTCAGTATTAATCATACGACAATCAATCACGACTGTTCCTTTAGGCTGATTGTATTTAATGGCGTTGGACAATAAATTGATTAACACTTGTTTTAAACGCACCCTATCAGCGCGGACAAAGTGAGGCACATCAAAGCTAGGAAAACTTAAGATAATGCCGCGCTGTTGGGCTTGTGGTTCAATCATGCCTTGGCATTCCAACATCACCTCAGAGAGTAACACAGGTTCTTCAGACAGCGGTACTTGGCCAGATTCAACTTTGGCAAGGTCTAGTATTTCATTGATGAGCTTTAATAAATGCCAACCCGCTTGCAGAATTTGCGCGATACTTTCTTTCTGTGCTGGCTCGGATGACAGTTTGTCAGATTCCATTAATTGCGCGAAACCCAAAATAGCATTGAGCGGGCTGCGTAATTCATGGCTCATGCTGGATAGAAAACCTGATTTTGCCAGATTGGCTTTTTCGGCAACTAAGGAGGCATTTTTTAATTCAAGGTTTTTTTCTTGTAACACTTGATCTAAACGTTTGCGTTCAGTGACATCACGAGCGGCGATAAATACCCCTTGTAAGCGTCTATCTCTATCGTAAAAGGTGGTGGCGTTGCAAGACACTGCCGTTTCTTTACTATCAATAGCGCGAACGGTTAGTTCATAATTGGTGACTTTTTTATCAATCAAGACTTGTTTGATACTGGCTTCGGCAAGTTCGGGGTCGGTGAAGTAATTTTTAAACGGCGCACCGATTAATTCATCACGCGTGCAACCTGTCAGTACTTCCATTTGTTTATTAACGTCGGTGATAATGCCAGACAGGTCGGTGGTCATTAACGCGTCAATGTTTGATTCAAACAAAGAGCGGGTATAGAACTGATGGTCACGCAAACGTTGGGCTAATAGTGACAGCGGTACTTGGTCGGATTCAACTTTGGCAAGGTCTAGTATTTCATTGATGAGCTTTAATAAATGCCAACCCGCTTGCAGAATTTGCGCGATACTTTCTTTCTGTGCTGGCTCGGATGACAGTTTGTCAGATTCCATTAATTGCGCGAAACCCAAAATAGCGTTGAGCGGGCTGCGTAATTCATGGCTCATGCTGGATAGAAAACCTGATTTTGCCAGATTGGCTTTTTCGGCAACTAAGAAGGCATTTTTTAATTCAAGGTTTTTTTCTTGTAACACTTGATCTAAACGTTTGCGTTCAGTGACATCACGAGCGGCGATAAATACCCCTTGTAAGCGTCTATCTCTATCGTAAAAGGTGGTGGCGTTGTAAGACACTGCCGTTTCTTTACCATCAATAGCGCGAACGGTCAGTTCATAATTGGTGACTTTTTTATCAATCAAGACTTGTTTGATACTCGCTTCGGCAAGTTCAGGGTCGGTGAAGTAATTTTTAAACGGCGCACCGATTAATTCATCACGCGTGCAACCTGTCAGTACTTCCATTTGTTTATTAACGTCAGTAATAATGCCAGACGGGTCGGTGGTCATTAACGCGTCAATGTTGGATTCAAACAAAGAGCGGGTATAGAACTGATGGTCTCGCAACCGTTGGGCTAATAGTTTTTGTTCGGCTTCAATTTCTTTACGCGCGGTGTTATCGGTACCGATTAATAAATAACCAATAATGCCGTCTTCATCGTCACGCAAAGCAGTCACTGACACCACCGTAGGAAAACGACTGCCATCTTTACGAATATAGCTTAATTCATAAATATCTTCGATGCCGCGTGAGGCTTTAAACACTAAGGCTTCAAAACCAGTCGTAATGGGTGTTCCCAATTCCACGCTCAAGGCTTTAGCACGCGCAATCACTTCCAATGGGTCAGAAATATCAGCGGGGGTAATTTTGTTCATGACATCGGCGGCGGTATACCCCAGCATACGTTCTGCACCGACATTAAAAATCTGAATCACGCCTTTAGCATCGGTGGCAATACTGGAAAAATTAGCACTATTGAAAATTGCACTTTGCAACGCGCCCGCTTTGAGTAAGGCTTCTTCGGCTTGTTTACGATGTGTAACATCACGCACAATAGCGATGAAATAAAGCTCCCCGCCTAAGTTCATTTCATTGACGGCAATTTCTAGTGGAAAATGACTGCCATCTTTATGTTTCCCGATAAGCTCGCGTCCAACGCTGGCGCGTGTTTTCTCATTGCTACTAAAACGAGGTACTTGATTAAATTCAGCGATTAATAAACTGATGTTTTGTTCAATCAGCTCATGCGCGGCAAAGCCAAACATCCGTTCAGCCGCTGCATTAATGGTTTCAATAATGCCGTTGTTTGCATGAAAAGTGATAATGCCATCTATCACCGCATTAAGAATCGTTTGAATGCGTGCCGAGCTGTCGCGTAAGGCTTGTTGCACAGCATATTCATCGGTGACATCACGAAACACCAACACCGCGCCAATCACCAAACCTTCGCGGTCACGAATCGGGGCGCAACTGTCGGCAATCGCGCATTCGCTACCATCACGCGCAATTAGCACAGTATGATTTGCCAAACCTTGTATCGTGCCATGCGCTAAGGTAGTTTTGATGGGAACAACGCAAGGTTCGCGTGTTTCTTGGTTGATAATGTGAAAAATATCATCTACTTGCCTATTATTCGCTTGCGCTTGCGTCCAGCCTGTCAATTTTTCAGCAGGTGGATTGAGTAAAGTAACGAGTCCTTTAGCATCGGTTGCAATAACCGCATCACCAATAGAACTGAGCGTAACCGCTAATTTTTCTTCGCTGAGTTGTAATATCTCATTCGCCTGTTGCAACTGCTTATTGGTTTCTTGCTGAATTTCAAGTAAATGCTCAGTTTCACTATGTACTAAATCTTTGAGGCGTTGCCGTGCTTGTCGATTGTTTAATAACACAAACGCTATCGCCAATAACAGCAAAATCAAACTGCTGATGGCGATAATGAAAAATAAATAACGCATATTCGCCTGAAACTCGGCTTCATGATCTGTCAAAACGCTGTGTTCTAATTGAATAAAAGCATTTATCTCAGTGTGGATGCTGTCCATTAACTGCTTGCCTTGACCGCTACTTATCATGGCTAGCATAGCTGTTGTCTGATTATTACGACGCAATTCAATGGTTTGCGCCATTCCAGTTAACTTAGCGGTCACTAATGGTTCTACATTATCCAAGTGTTTTAAGGCGGGATTGCTCAAACTTGAAGAACGCAATAAGGTGATATAAGTACCAATATTGTCACGCACCGCTAAATAGGGTTGTAAAAAAGCACTATCGCCTGTTAAGCAATAACCGCGTTGCCCTGTTTCAGCGTCACGCAAAGCAGACAATAAGTCATTGGCTTGATTGATAATGACCAACGTTTTCTGGCGGGCGAGGGCGGCTTGTTCTATGGTGTTAAATGCCCAGAAGGATTCTGCTGATACCAAAACGACCAGTAGTAATATGCCAGTAAAAGAAACCATTGCTTTAAGTGACTTGCTTAAAGAGCGTTGACTGTCCGTAGTATTAATTAGGGGGGTATTGTTTTTAATGGGAGTGCCTATTGCGCCAATTCATAAGAGTCTGGAAGCGAAGTATTCGCCTAAAGGCTAACTACTGAAATTATTTATACACTAATTTAGTTACAAATAAATTTATTATTGGGTTTAACCTAGAAAGAATCAGGGAAATAAAATGATGCCGTTCGTGGTGAGTCCTTCGCTAAACTCAGGAGAGCCTTGTCGAAACACATTCACACCATTTGACAAGCTCATGACAGGCTTCGACTGTTCGACAAGCTCACAGCTCAGTGCGAACGGTTTTGTAATCCTTTTATTGACGGTTAGCTATACCATTAATTTAGATTTATCATCCAACTTAAAGCAAAAAATCACTCAGTTCTTGCAATACAAAAGGCTGTTGCATTGCGAGGGCTTTATCTTCAGCGGTGTTATAGCCCCATAAGGCGAATATTAATTGAATCTTTGCCAGTTCGGGTTCTTTCTGAACATTCAATAAAGTCGGTAAGCGATCTTCAACAAAACGAATATCGGCAGTTGGTTGATTTTTCAGTAGCTCTTTTAATATCTCAGGCTTGGTTTTATTGCGATCTAGTCCAAAAATACGCTCATCACTGAGTTCAATCGCATTGGCTTGTAAAATTTGTTTAACGAAACGTTCCTGTTTAGTGGTAATGATGTACCAATCATGGTCTAGCGATTGTAATTTGCTGGCAATATCGGCAAACAACGGATTCATTACCACCCAATCTGCCAAATCATTGGCTATCCAAATATCTCTGGTTTCACCAAACTGTTTTTTTAAGTCATCAATGCTTATCTGTGCATCCTGCATTAAGAATTGAATCTTAGCCGCATAATCGTGATAAATCGCCTCGATGGTTTCGCCTAAATATAATAAGCGCATGGCTAAAATTGCTTCATAGCCTGTTTCGATAATGGGTCTTATCAAACGGAATTGATCTATCAACGCAGGCGGTACAGCCGTTGGCATATCCTGCCAGAATGTATTAGCGGCTTTCCAACCTGTCATTGCAGTTTCTACCGCGCTATCGCAAATTACGCCGTCAAAATCCAGCGCGTACACAATTGAATGCTTCATGATTTTAGTGAGTTTTAAGTGAGTAAGGGCGGGTATTGTAGCCAATCAGTGTGCGAATCAGTAGTAAAACGCATTGCTAACCTTACATGGCTAATGCTTGCGCAGCGGCAGTATAAGGCAAGGCAAACGCATTGGCGACTGCTTCATGGGTTAATAAACCACGGTAAGTATTCAGCCCATGTTGTAAGGCTGGATTGTTACGCACGGCATCTAAACCATTGTTAGCTAATAGTAGCGTGTATAAAGCAGTTTCATTATTCAATGCGAAGGTACTTGTGCGTGGTACTGCACCTGGCATATTGGTGACGCAATAATGCACGATACCGTCGATTTTGTAGGTTGGGTTGCTGTGTGTGGTTGGGCGTGTGGTTTCTACACAACCGCCTTGGTCAACAGCGACATCGACAATCACTGAGCCTTGTCGCATATTCGGCAACATAGCACGGGTAATTAAACACGGTGCGCGTCCGCCTGTGATTAATACCGCGCCGATGACTAAATCTGCGTGATAAACCGCCTCTTCGATGGTGTATTCATTGCTACTGCGGGTTTGTAATTGTCCACGATAAATATCATCGAGGTATTTTAAGCGTTCATGACTCACATCTAATACGGTGACTTCTGCACCTAAGCCAACAGCAATACGCGCCGCATTACTGCCCACAATACCACCACCTAAAATAGCTACTTTAGCAGGAGCAACGGCTGGCACACCGCTGATTAATACGCCACGTCCTCCGTGACTTTTTTGTAAATAGGTTGCGCCAACTAGGGTTGCCATGCGTCCTGCAACTTCGCTCATCGGTATCAATAGCGGCAGTTGTCCGCTGTTAGTCTGCACGGTTTCGTAAGCAATGCCTGTTGTGCCTGCGTTTAATAGTGCATCGGTTAAGGGTTTATTGGAGGCAAGATGTAAGTAAGTGAATAAAATTAAATCGTCGCGTAAATAAGGATATTCCAAATCTATCGGCTCTTTGACTTTAACCACCAATTGCGCTGTCCACGCTTCGGCAGCGGTTTCGACAATTTCTGCCCCTGCCGCTTGGTATTCAGCATCGCTAATTGAGCTGCCTAAGCCCGCCCCGCTTTGTACTCTGACTTGATGCCCTTGGCGGGTTAGCGAACTGACCACACCTGCGGTCATACCCACACGATTTTCATTATCTTTAATTTCTTTAGGTAGTCCAATTAACATAGTAGTTCACTCGCTGGCTGGGGTTGGTGTATCAAAAGAGTTGTTTTAATTACGGCACAAATTCCACGGTAATTTGCCGTGAGTCGGCGTGTCCTAATGTATCAACGGCGCGTATCAAATACGTTCCGCCATAACTGGGCAGCCATGAAAAGGTTTCTGAGGCAGTGGTTTTACCTATAAAACTTTTATTGGCAAACCAGAAAATATCTTTGCCGTTGCGACTGTTGGCGCGTAAGCCGATGGTGCTGGGTTTGCTGGCGCGGAGGGTATACGTTCCTGCCATTGACGGCGAGACAATTTCGGGAATATCTTCGCCTGTGAACGCGTCATAACAACTAGGTAGGGCAGGTGGTTGACGACGTGGCATTCCCGCTTCTAAAAATAATTTATACATTTCACTCGACCAAAATTCATAGACTTCTTTGCGACTGTTGGGCTGATCTTTACACACTACCGCGCCGCTTGCATCAAAATACACCGCTCTGTGCAGGGTGCTGGTTTTAATCGGTGATTTGGTGGGAATAAACCACGTTTTTGCCAATGCAGGGCAATCTTCATTCGGTAACTCACCGCTGGCCGCACAGACATCAATTTCACGCACATTGGCAGGCGGAGTTGCAGGTTCGTTTTCTAAACCTCTGAGTAAATGCTGAGTACGCATACTGTCAACAATGGTAAAAAATAACGGCGCGGCGGTTTGAATGCCGACAAACGCGGTATTGCCCGTGTTATCAAAA
The DNA here is from genome assembly GCA_002134785.1 of Crenothrix sp. D3. GTDB lineage: Bacteria > Pseudomonadota > Gammaproteobacteria > Methylococcales > Methylomonadaceae > UBA4132. The sequence continues at coordinate 21,922 of MBQZ01000033.1, read as the reverse complement.
TTACCTAGCCACACCACTAAGACATAATGCCCGACGACACCCACTGTCCACGCATCTTTAAAGCCCCATGACGTGCCTGTTTTCCACGCCACTTTGGGCTTTGCGCGGCGTTTGGAATCGGGGCGGATATTGTTGGTGAGCATATCAAGAGTGATAAATGCTGATGCGTCGCTCAGCAATGATAGTGGCGGTTCTGTTTCTTGAGCGCATGACTGCCAGTCCTTTAAAGGACTGGCAGTCATCGGACAATCGGCGAGGTATTTGACAGAACGCAACACGCCCCGATTGGCTAACATGGCGTACAATTTTGCCAATTCTTCCATTGTGACTTCACCGCTACCCAGCGTTAAAGACAGCCCATAATGCTCCTCGGTATTCAACCCTGAAACCCCCGATTGTTTAAGAAAACCGTATAAACTGGGCGAGGATAATTTTGCGGCAACTGTTAGCGCGGGGATATTGCGTGAGCGTACCAACGCATCCTGCACGGTCACAGGGCCGATAAATCGCCCGTCAAAATTTTCAGGATTAAATGCGCCAAACGAGGTAGGTGTATCGGCTAATACGGTACGCGGATGCACTAGCCCTTGATCTAAGGCTAAGGCATAAACAAACGGTTTTAGAGTTGAACCTGGAGAGCGTTTCGCAAATACGCCATTCACTTGCCCAGAAATACGTTTATCCCAAAAATCTGCCGACCCCACCAGCGCGTTCACCTGCATGGTGTTGGTATCCAGCAATAACACCGCCGCGTTGCGTATCCCTGCGGAGCGATTCTGGGTAATGTAGTTATCCACCAATTGCTTGGTATTTTTCTGTACGGGTAAATCAATACTGCTTCTGATGCTACGCTGGTCGGGGTAATGCTTGAGTAGCCAATTAGTTAAATGCGGCGCGAGAAACGGCTTATCAGCTCTGGCATTCACGGCTAAGGGCAGGGCAAAATCAGTCGCATAACGCTTATCTTGCGGGTATTTTTTTAACCAGTGTTGCCACAATCGTTGTCGTGCTGCTAATAATGCAGGCGGCAATTGCCGATTAGGCGCACGGCGCACAGGATTTTGTGGAATCACTGCCAATGTCAGAGCTTCCGTTAAACTCAGTTCACTCACGGGTTTATGAAAAAAAATCAGACTCGCGGCGGCAACGCCTGAGATATTGCCGCTGTAAGGCGCGATATTCAAATACGCTTCTAATATTTCCTGTTTGGAATAACGCAATTCCAACCAAAACGCCGCTGTCATTTGCCACAATTTACCGCTTATCGTGCGGCTGTTGATGTCGTATAACTGCCGCGCTACCTGCATGGTAATGGTCGATGCGCCTTGCCGCGCTTCTTTGCCATACGTCATCCATACCGAGCGCGATAAGGCAAACGGATTCACGCCCAGATGGCGATAAAACCAGCGGTCTTCATACAGTAATGTTGCTTGTTGTACGCTATTGGGAATGTCGGCTAACGGTGTCCAGACCCGATATTGCTGATCTTGTGCCAGCGTTAAACGCAATAATTCACCGTGCCGCGCATAAATCGCAGTCGAATTGGTATAGAAGCTGGAGAGCGGCGGTTTCGGCGCGTAATGCACATAAACTATGCCACTCATTATCAACAGACTGATAACGATGATGAGCTTATGGGCAGTCTTTAGACGGATTTTGCGCATGAATGATGAGGTCGGGTTATCAGTAAAGTGTTATATCTTAGTTTGAAACAACAATCGGCGAAAATCAAAACGCTGTTACGTTATAATGCAGCATTAGCGACGGCTTAATTAACACCGTCTGCCATTTCAACATTTACTTCAAACTTTAAATTGATACATCATGTTTTTAATTCCAGATGCAGTTGTTCGTTTTTTTCATCGCATGGCTTCACCGCCGCATTTTTATGCCTTTACTGAAAAATTAATGCCGTGGTTGGTGACGATTTTTGTCCTGCTCACTGCCGCAGGATTATACGGCGGTTTAGTGTTAGCACCGCCTGATTATCAGCAAGGCGACAGTTACCGCATTATTTATATTCATGTACCCAGCGCGTGGATGTCGCTGTTCATTTATATGGTGATGGCAGCGGCAGGCGGTATCGGCTTGGTGTGGCGCATTAAATTAGCGGAAGTGGTCGCTATCAGCAGTGCGCCTATCGGAGCGAGTTTTACTTTTATCGCACTGGTCACTGGCTCATTATGGGGCAAACCAATGTGGGGAACGTGGTGGGTGTGGGATGCACGGCTGACTTCTGAACTGATTTTATTATTTTTATATCTGGGCGTGATTGGTTTGTACGGCGCGATAGATGACAAGCGCGTTGCGTCCAAAGCGATTGCAATTTTAGCGTTAGTTGGCGTGGTCAATATCCCCATTATTCATTATTCAGTGGAATGGTGGAATACCCTGCATCAAGGCCCGACGGTGACTAAAATGGATAAACCCTCGATTCATGTCACGATGTTAGTGCCACTGTTATTAATGGCATTGTCCTTTAAAATGTATTATGTCATCGCCATGTTACAACGGGCGCGAGTCGAATTATTGCAACGTGAACGCAATGCCCAATGGGTGAAAAACAGGTTTTTGGAGAAACAATCATGACGTTTAACAGCTTCGCTGAATTTTTGGCAATGGGCGGTTATGCCTTTTATGTGTGGGGTTCTTACGGTTTAACACTGATTGTTTTGCTGGCAAATATCATCATTCCCATCTGGCAACGCAAACAATTATTACGCTCTTTATCTCTTAAGCAACAACGGTCAAAATAATGATGAAACCTGCTAGAAAACAACGTTTAATGCTCATCGGCTTAATGGTACTCGGTGCCAGTGTCGCGACTGGGTTTGCGTTAAAATCGTTTAATGAAAATTTGATGTATTTTTTTTCCACCACTGATGTGATGGATGGCAAAGCCCCTAAAGAGACGCTATTTCGTTTAGGCGGTATGGTGATAAAAGGCTCAGTTGAACGCCCCAATGATGGCATGATGGTACGCTTCAAACTGACTGATTTCAGCAAAGAAGTCACCGTGGAATACACAGGTATCTTGCCCGATTTATTCCGTGAAGGGCAGGGCATTGTTGCCAACGGTAAGTTGGATAGTCACGGCGTATTTATTGCTCAGGAAGTGTTAGCCAAGCACGATGAAAATTATATGCCGCCTGAAGTGAAAGACAGCTTGAAAAACCAACCCGCCGCGCCTGTGACAAAATAGCAGTAGGGTAGGGTACGCATTGCGTTACTGCCTTAAGCTAAGGATTTACTGTAGGGGCAATCCCTTGTGGTTGCCCTGATAACGACCTGTTCGCAGGGCTGGCACAAGGCACAGCCCCTACATTTTTGTCTTAACTTAATGGCAGTGACGCATTGCGTACCCTAGATCACAATAAATAGATTAAATCGCTGCTTTAATCCGCGCTAACGCATTACTCAAATTATCCATGCTAGTCGCGATAGAAATACGAATATGCCCTTCTGTACCAAATGCAGAACCTGGCACTAACGCCACGCCTGCTTTTTCAATCAAATAATCCGAAAATTCTAAATCGTTGTTAATGCCGTCTAAACGAGCAATCAGTTTTTCGACGTTAGGGAAAACGTAAAACGTGCCGTCAGTTGCTAAACACTCAACACCGTCAATACTGTTTAGTTCAGCAACGACAAAGTCATGACGTTTTTTGAACTCGATGCACATATTGGTGATAAAACTTTGATCGCCTGTCAACGCGGCTTCGGCAGCGTATTGAGAAATCGACGTTGGATTAGACGTGCTTTGTGATTGGATGGTACACATCGCTTCAATTAAATCAGCAGGGCCTGCGCAATAACCAATACGCCAGCCTGTCATTGAATAGGCTTTAGAAACGCCGTTCATCACCACAGTGCGGTCATAAAATTCTGGATGTGCGTTAAGGATGTTCACAAACGTGTGTTGTTCCCACAGAATATGTTCGTACATATCATCAGTGGCAATAATAATGTTTGGATAATCGGCTAACACGTCACCTAAGGCTTTTAATTCCTCTAATGAATACGCCACACCCGATGGATTAGACGGGCTATTGATGAAGATTAATCGCGTTTTATCAGTAATCGCGGCGCGGAGTTGTTCAGGCGACATTTTGAAATGTTGCGCTTGTGTGGTTTCAATAATGACAGGTACGCCATCGGCTAATAACACCATGTCTGGATAAGATACCCAAAACGGCGCAGGAATAATGACTTCATCACCTGCATTCAACAAGGCTTGCGTGAGGTTGTAAGAGCTTTGTTTTCCGCCACACGATACCAATACTTGTTTAGGTATGTAATCCAAACCATTGTCATCTTTGAATTTAGTGATAATGGCTTTTTTTAAACTGGCAATTCCATCAACGGCTGTATATTTAGTAAAGCCTTTGTTCATAGCGTCAACTGCCGCTGCTTTAATGTGGTCTGGCGTATCAAAATCGGGTTCACCTGCACCGAGTCCAATAATATCTTTACCCGCAGCCCGCATAGCGGCAGCTCTGGCAGTAATGGCTAACGTAGGCGATGGTTTTACGGCGTTGACTCTGTTGGATAATTTGATGCTCATAATTTTGTGTAGTAAGTAGTTAAAATGAAGCGATTATAGCATTTGTGTGATGTTCACTAACAATAAGCCACAGGTAAGAAACTTTACTTATTCGTTTTTTAAAAATCAATGTAATATGCTTTCGGGTTTTGTAAACAGCGGTAAAGGTGGTGCTAATTTAATAGAGATTTGTACCGTTTTTTGCCAAGTAACTGCTGAATTAAGGTTTAATGCTAAAAAAACAGCTTTTTTACCATAGACGTTATTTTGCAAGCTCACGTTATTTTCAATTTAATAATAAACACTATTAGGATAATTTATGAAAAAAATATTAGGTGCGTTCTCAATTGCCATGTTGATGTTAGTGAGTGCTCAAGCATTTGCTACGCCCGAAGATGATAAAGCGTGGATTGCTCAATGTGAAAAAGACAACGCTAAAGAAGGTGCGCCAGCAGGCACTGTTACCAAGTATTGCAGTTGTATGAATGAAAAAATGAGCGAAAGTGAGACAAAATCAATTACCGAATGGGAAAAAACTCATCAAGCAGAAGAGCAAGCCTGTGACGCTGCCGCTGGTTGGAAATAAACAACTGTAAGACAAAAAAGCGCGGCTTAGCCTTTGCTAAGTCGCATTTTTTTGACTACTACGCGAGATTTGTATGTCTTTACTGTTCTTTGTACAAAAGTTTTTAGCCTTAGCTCTATGAATTACAGCACAACACCGCTTAATAATGTATTCTGAAAAATGTTGATGCCTCAACTTGCTAATGGAGTACTACACTTATGCGTCAAAAAATCATCAAACCCTCAACCTATTTAACCGAAGTTAAAGCTCTTTCAGATCGTATCGTTGCCGCCCAGCAACCGATTCGTATTTTGGATGCCGTGAAATGGGATGACAGTATTAAACAAGCGTTTTTTGATAGCCATTGCAAAAAACCACCGATGGTTACTGCTGATTATTATAAAAATCGTCCATTAGGCTTTGACCCCTCAGAAAAGACACAAGAGTTTCATCAAATCGAGCGTGATTTAGTGCGTAAACTAGGGCAACTCAATCCGCTTAGCGTCATCATGCGCCGTATGTGTCGAGAATATAAAGACGTGGTGAATATGTTAGATGCGCGTGGCACGCCCACATTTGCTAACATTTCTCAAGAATTATACGGCTCATCGGAAGACGTATTTCATGTTGGCGATCCGTCTATTGCTGCCCTAGGTAGCATGATGGAAGAAACGTTATCACAACTGGTGCAACTGGATTTTTTAGCCGAAGAACCTAAAACCATCAATGCCAGTGATGCCGTTGCCATTTTGAATGAGCGCATACAAGCGGTATTTCCTGGTGAAGGCTTACGCGCCATGATTAGCGATGGCATTATTGCCGATGCGGCGGCGGGGACTGATTACGTTAAATTACGCGCCGATGCTCTATTTAATATGCGAGATTTACGGGTGTTAGAAGTGCATGAAGTCTGGGTGCATTTAGGCACAACACTCAACGGATTAGAGCAACCGTATTGCACCTTTTTGGGTAAAGGCGCACCCTCCGCAACCGTGACGCAAGAAGGCTTAGCGGTCTTAATGGAAATTTTAACCCTCAGCTCAACACCCAATCGCCTCATGCGCTTAATTGACCGTGTTCGCGCCATAACCCTCGCCGAACAAGGTGCTGATTTTATGGATATATTCGCTTTTTTCAGTGACAAAGGGCGCGACCAAGAAGACAGTTACACACTCAGTAGCCGCGTATTTAGAGGCAGCACACCCGATGGACTGCCATTTACTAAAGACTTAACCTATATCAAAGGCTTTGTATTAACTTACAACTTCATGCGCCTAGCGGTTTACAAAGGCAAACCCGACCGTATTCCGTTGCTATTTTGTGGTAAAACCATGATTGAAGACATGAAAGTGCTAGCGGATTTAGTCGAAGAAGGCACAGTAACCGCCCCCCGTTTTCTCCCGCCACCTTTTCAGGATTTAATGGGGCTATCCACTTGGATGAGCTTTAGCCGCTTTATGTCGTCATTAAATTTTCGGCAATTGGAACAGGATTACGCCAATATTTTGTAATCGACTAAAGCGTTCCTACTACATCGAGAAGCGCATTAAAACCAATCCGTTCTTGCTCCAAACGAATGGATTGGCTTTTTAACTGTTGAAACACACACTGTTCGTCAATAGTAAGATTTTCTGGAGTCGCCGCACTACTTTTTGGCTCTATCACCCATAACTTTTGAAAAGCATTCCAAGCCATTGAGTTTCAGGCAAAATGCTATTCAACAATTCAGATAACAGACCTTTGTGCGCTATTAGCTGAATATTTAGAATGCTTGAACCTTACGCGTACTGTTTTCTATAACCGTCAAACAAGTTCCTGCTTCCAATGAAGAAAAATTAGGTTTCGCTTTAAACATATTGTTTAAAACAGTGGTGCTGGTTGCATTGGTTTTAAAACAAATCGGCAAACCTATTTGCTCCATGTAATCATCTGTTTGCCCCGCATAATCATCTGGACTTTGCGAAGCCATGAAAACTGTCAAACCGTGCGAACGATGCAAGCGTACCATTTTGCTCAAACCATCATGTTTAGCATCCAATAAAGGACGCGCTTCATCCACTGCCACTGCCATACGAACCGCACGGTGATTATTTTCATCCATTGGCGATTCTGGCAATGTTTGTAAATAACGATGCAAAGCATCGAATAATAAAAACATCGTTAGTCGCCGACTTTCAGCGGGCGCACCACCAAAGGTTAATATCCAGCTTTGACTGAAAAAATCAGCGGGTGATAACGTGGGTTCAAATAACGTGTATTGGCAAAGCTCATTAGGAATAGTAACAACGCGGTCTGTCTTAATGTTGTTATCTTCATAATGACGTTCGATAGCCTGTTTAATATCCTGCATGGTTATATTTTTCCGCTTAGCAAAGAGCGGCTTTAATGCGTCCAATACTCGCATTTTTTGATTATCGGTCAAGCCTTTTGCTAAGGATTTATCTAACGATTCACGAAATGCCATAGTCACATCGCGTGCCTCGTCTGCACTGACAGTAGAACCCGCAAATATATCTAACGGTATGGGCTGACTAGGTATTTTTAACACCTTTGCGCCCAGTGCATTGGCTAACTCAGGACGTTCAGCTAATTCATCTTTACCAGCATCAATAAGTAATACGGGGACACCCGTTAGTTCACGCAGTTGTGTTAATAATTTAAGCATCATGCGAGTTTTACCTGAACCCGCTTGTCCCATAATGGCTACATTAGGTGAATAACCCTGACCATTAATAACCCAATTCATGACTTCGCCTGAGTCTTTATCCTGCCCTAAATTAAGCGCGACCGCTCCCGAACTCAATTTGTCTTGCTGACTTTTTACCTTGTCATTGGTGGCTAAATAATCAGCCTCACTAGGCAATGATGCACGGCGTGTTATCAATAACTCGACAAATTTATTGTAATCTCCCGCTATATCCCAATCCTGTTGTAACAAGAAAATACCGCGCTGCCAATGGTCTCTAACGGCGTGTTGTAACGTTTCTAAGTTAATCGTTTTATTCGGTGAATGTTGATTGATATTTTCTACTAACAAACCTAACCACAGTAACGCGCCTTGCTGTTCTTCGCCAAACAACAAATTACCTTTGATGGTAATGCCTTTTGCATCGGGTGCGGCTTTGGGAAAATCAGGTTCACCCAATGACCGACCAATTGCTAAACGTGCAATTTGATAATGTGCCGAAAAGCCCAGCCAATTAAAAAGTTCTTTTCCTTGTTTAGTTGCTTCTGCGCTGGTTGTGAAGTTAGCTAACCAAACTTTAGTGGTGTCTATGTCACTCATGCTTGTTCTCCAAAATAGGCATTTGCCTTTGCAACGGTTTTATAAACATCATCACTAATTAAACTGGATTCTAACAAATAAGTTTTACTTAAATGAGGGCGTACAGATTCCATAAGTTCTTTACCGACTTCTGTATCCTGTGACAATAAAATGACCTGCCTATCAGAGTTAGAACACCAATAATTCAGTAAATTTTTACGATGTTCACTAGAAAGTCTTGCCAGCGGAGTATCGACAACTAAGGGAATATCATAACCAGAGGCTTCTGCCAAACCTGCATATAACGCCGTTGCAAAAATTTGATTTTCACCCGCAGAACGATCAAATTTAATTTCTTTTCCTCCTTTAGTAAATAAATGACAACTACCATCTGCCTCAATAATAATAGTATTAACTTGTTTCTTATGTGCGAGTTGTTTGTAGTGCCGAGTCACGGCTTGAGAAAGTTCTTGGGTTTTTAGTTCAAATAAACGCGGCAATAATTCATCAATTAAACGAATCACTTTCTGAGCTTTATTAGCGATTGATTTAGTGGGTTCTGCACTTATGTAGTGAGCATTCTCGCGTTCATAAGCCGACCGTTCATTTTCAATATTGGCATCTAATGCAGTTGCCTGTCGCTCTAAGTCTCCTAAGTGTTTATTTTGTTGCTCTAGTTCATCTTGGACAGTTGTTAAATTATGATTGAGTTTTTCTAAGACACCATCATCATGAACACTCTCTAGTTTGATGCGCCGCATTTTTAATTTTTCTAATCTATCTTTAAGATCGCTTCTTTGCTTAATCAATGTGCGAATTTGATTTGCTCCCAGTTGCGTAGTAGAAAGCGATTCCTCTAAGCGTTGGCGTTGACGCAGTTCTAAATAATCATGCAATAGTTCCGTTGCACAGTGGGTCGGGCGTGGAAAATAAAGCGATTCCCATGCTTGTTCTACACAGGGTTTTAACCAAGACTCTAACACTGATTTTTTACTGCCTGTCAGTTTAAGCATGGGTTGAGTATTGAACAGTGCGGTGATAAATTTATTTTTCTGTGGTTCTAATCCCTGTTTTTGAGCATCCCAATCAAGTCGGATTCTTTCTTCCGATAATCGCGCCTTAATAGACAGCATAAGGTTGTCAGAAACCAAATGAAAAGGTAGACGGTCTGCTAGTAAATTTTCTAATTGTTTTCGACAATCGTCTAAATCGTGCTTTTTTTCACCCTCTTCACGAAGAATGTCCTCAATACTTTTGATATTACCCCCGCCTGCCCCCAGTGAAATTAATTCGCGTTGCACTTCATCACGTCTTATTTGGTTACGAGCAATTTCTTCATTAGAAATATATAAATCATTTGCAAGTTGTGTTTGCTGTTCAATCTTCTGATTCAGTGCATTAAGCATGGCATCCAATTTGGTTTTATCGACATTGTGTCCTCCGTTTGTACGCCGATTATTTTGATATTGGAGAAGACGGTCACGAAGTGCTTTGACTAACACTACGCCCATAAGACTTTCCATACCCTGTTTAATCCAACTTGTGCGGTCTTGGTCAGCTAGTTTTTTTACCTCTTCGCCATCAAAAAAGAAAAACGGAGCGAGATTAGCAGGTACAACATGATCTTCTAACACAAAAGCTAAATTTTCTTTGTCCATTGGTGTAGAAATACCATCACGAATTTCATCTAATCGAACTTCCTGTTCATATAACTCGCCTTTAGCATCAAAAAACCAAGTGCGTGTAATTTCAAAACCATATCCAACTTTTGTCATTAAGCGCACTGACACTCGCATTTGGTCGCGTCCATGTAAGGCATTCTGCAAAAATTTTGCATACGAATTACGTTTCAAACCAGCACGCGCAAGATAATGAGTTGCATCTTCACCGTATAAACATAAATAAAGGGCTTCTAGTAATGTCGTTTTTCCAAAGCCATTTATACCACCAATCAAAACTAAATTTCGTCCTTGTTCTGGTTTTGGAAATTCAAAACGTTGATATTGATAGACCTTGAAGTTAGTTAATTCAATTTTTTCTATCCACATAAATTAATCCATTTGCTCAAAAGCACTATCAAATTCGAAATAAATTCCTTTCGCTTTCTCACGATGTTGGTTTTGGCGTTCAATAGTAACTAGCTCTTTCAATACGTCGATAGGCACTTGATGAGTAGCGCATAACTCTTCCAATACACGGTAAGCGTTATCATCGCGCCATAGCGGTAACTCATTAAATTCTTCCATATTTTTCCCTTTATTCTCTTATTAAGTCTTCTGTCCAAAGGCGGCGAATGATTTGAATCTCCGCTTCGCTAATCAATGGCTCGCCGTATTCTGCTTGGGTTTCAAGCAATTTTTGTAAAATTATTCCGCGTGCCTGTATCGTGAAAGGGCCTGGAATGTGTATGCCTCTTTCTACATTGAAAGTAACTTGACCATTACGCCTTGCTACTTGCCGCATGGTGGGGTCATTGCGAATACTTTTTATCCAGTCTCTAAAATTGATTAAACAACTATATTGTGATTTTCCGCTATCAACAAAACCTTGTAGACTCTTGTCTTTATCCACCACCGTACACGTCCAACAACCAAAACGACTGGAATTAGTGCCACATCCTGCCGCTTCATCTTTGGACAGAACAACGGGGCATTCTCCGCCTTCTGCATCACGGTAAAGTTGAATTAAGCCACGATGTGTACCGCCCCAAGGTGGTGATTGTGAGGCGAGAATTTCCCACACTTCATCGGTCGTTAAGTCAACAATAGGACGATAAACCAATGCACCTGATAATGCAGAATGTGGTGAAAGATTGCTGTCAGCGAGATTGCCACGTTTTTCAATACTAATGCGGCGTGAATTACTTTCCTCTGAGCGCACACCTAACAAAATAATAGCCGCACCACACGCAGAAACCGAATCAAGAATATAACGACTGCTAGGCTGTATTTTTAAGCGGTCTGTACACCAACGCATAGTTTGATTGGGTGTAGGATAACCCCTACCAATTAAATTAACCCAAAAAGATTGTTCTAAATCTGGTTGTGTAGTGATAACGGTAACGGGCAAGCGAAGATTTTGCGCGGCTATTTCAATGACGGACTGTGTAGCGTGTAAATGAGCTACAACTAAAGGACTTTCAACTAATGTGTCGTTAGAAACAATATGAACATGGCGAGTTCGTTTTGATGGAGGAACAGAAAGCAAAGCATCAAAAACAGCATGAGCTACTAAGGTACTGTCTTTACCACCTGAAAAGCCAACTATCCACGGGTAGTTTTGTGCTTCAGATAAGTATTCGTCACGCATCGCGGTGACAATGTTAGCGAATTTTTCGGTCGCATCTAATGTGGAGTTATTTGATTCAAACGATAAATTTAAACTGTTCATAAACTAAATAATATAACCCATTTTTAATTGGCTATAAACGAGTTGTTAATGTTTAAAGTCGGGTAGGGTGGGCAAACAAAAAGACGCTTGCCCACCCTACGAAACGGGTGGTTTTCTGTAAAGCCACCTCCGCACTGTCTTTCTTCTGTGGCAGATTGTTATTTTCACTCATACAGCATTCACCCAATTTTCCAGTTTTAAACCTTGCACGCGCTCAAATTCGCGGGTGTTGTTGGTCAATAAGGTCATGTCTAACGACAAGGCAATCGCCGCTATTTGAATGTCATACGCGCCAATCGGTGTGCCTTGTTTTTCTAGTGCATTACGGATGTTTGCCGCTTTTTTCGCTGCATCCAGTGAAAAATCGACAATTGTTAAAGGGGCGATAAAGTTTTCTAATGCCGCTTGGTTACGTTGCTGTGAATTATTTTTTTCGATGCCGTAGTACAACTCAAACACGGTAATCGTTGGAATGTGTAGTTGTTCAATGTGAATCTGTTGGAAACGCGCTAATACTTCAGGCGGATGTTTTTTAATCAGGTAAATACAGATGTTGGTGTCTAGCAAATAACGGTTCATTCAAACGCGCTCCAATCTCGTTCTTGTAAGGGGGGTTGTTCGCGTCCGTTTGCCATAAAGTCATCGGAAAACTGTGACATGGATGCAAACCACTGTTCCCACACGTTAGTAGTCGATTCTGACGATTGTTCTTCCAAAAAAGTGACAATCACCGCGATGGGTTTTTTAGTCGCAATGTTTTCTTCTAAGGTGATGTGTCCGTTTTGGTAAGTTCCTTTGATAGCAACTAATGACATGATGATGCTCCAAGTTTCGTAGGCTGAGTGTGTTATAGCTAAAGTCAGGTAGGGTACGCTGTGCGTATCATTAAATCTAATTTTTTTATCACTCATAAAACCGCGCTATTATTTTGGGCAAGCTATTGTCTTACAATTCAATTTCGGTAATGCCAGCCACTTGAGCTAGTCACTAAACGCAAAAGACCTGCGAGGTTTTTAAAACCTCGCAGGTCTTATTCACTAATAACTAGCGTGATTTACTGGGTTTACCAGTCCCACGTCTGCTATCACTGGGCTTGCTAGGTTTACCCGCACCGCGTTTGCCGTCCTTCGCTTTGGTCTTGTCTTTCGTATGCCGAAAATCTTTTTTGCCTGTGTCTTTATGTGGCGCGTTCTTTTTTGGTGCATCAATCACTTTCAAAGAGACAGGTTCATAACCCGTATCGGCAATACGCGGAATTTGGCGTTTCAATAATTTCTCAATTTCTACCAATAAATAGGCATCTTCTGGGCAGACTAACGAAACCGCCGCGCCTGATAAACCTGCGCGTCCTGTGCGTCCGATGCGGTGGATGTAATCTTCTGCTACTTGCGGCAAATCAAAATTAATGACGTGCGGTAAATTATCAATATCTAAGCCGCGTGAGGCCACATCGGTGGCGACTAATACCTGTACTTTGCCCGTTTTGAAATACTCCAAGGCTTTGTTTCGCGCCCCTTGGGTTTTATCGCCGTGCAAAGCCACCGTGCGTATGCCATCTTCTATCAACTGTTTTTCTAAACGGTCTGCGCCGTGTTTAGTGCGCACGAACACCAACACCTGTTGCCAATTATTACTGCCAATTAAATAAGAAATTAACTCGCGTTTATATTCTTTGCCGATACCGTAGATTATTTCTGATACGTTATCGGCGATGGCGTTTTGTTTGGCAACGGCAACTTCAACAGGATTATTCAGCAATTGCGCGGCGAGGGCTTTAACGCCATTCGGCACGGTGGCGGAAAATAACAGTGTTTGGCGTTGTTTGGGTAACAAGCCCATCAATTGTTTAATGTCAGGCAAAAAACCCATGTCTAACATTCGGTCGGCTTCGTCTAAGACCAAAAATTCCACATTGGCTAGATTAACGGCGCGTTGTTTAACGTGGTCGATTAAGCGTCCTGTGGTGGCAATGATAATGTCACAGCCACGGCGCAATTGGCGAGTTTGCATTCCAATACTCGCACCACCGACGATTAATTCCGCGTGTAGTGGCGAATTCGCGCCGTAAGTCTGCACGCTTTCATAGACTTGCGCGGCAAGTTCACGGGTGGGGACTAAAATCAACGCTCGCACGCGGCGTGGTGTTTGTTGTGGGTTGAAGGTTTCCGTGAGTTTTTGTAATAACGGCAGGGTGAAACTGGCAGTTTTACCTGTGCCTGTTTGCGCCCCTGCCAGTACATCTTTGCCCGCTAAGATTAACGGAATCGCTTGTTCTTGCACAGGCGTGGGCGTGGTGTAGCCTTGTTCGGCTATGGTTTTTAGTAGGGTTTCGGATAAGCCGAGTTGGTTGAAGGTCATAAGTGATTTTGTGTGGGTGGTTGAGTGTGTGTTGTATGGCGCGGCGCGCCGAGACTGCATTCCCACGCGGCGCGTGGGAACGAGGTGTTGAGGTAACTACTTAGCTTCTAAAACATCAATTATTTTTTGTTTATCCTCAACCTTTTGAGTTAAATGTTCTACAGTCAATTGCGCTTTCTCTAATTCGTGCTGTAATTTTTCTTCCGCAGGATGAAGTTGACAGTGGTTTTGATAGTAGCCATTTTTTACATGGCTGTTGTATTGGGTATAGTTTGTAGTGCAAGGGCTAGAGCCAAACAGAAAAGTGACATCGACATGATAAAAATCAGCAATTTGTGCCAAACGGGACAGGCAAATATCCGTTTTGCCACGCTCTATATCGCCATAAGCATCACGGCAAATGTAAAGCTGTTCAGCTACCTGTTCTTGTGTCCATTCATTGATAATCCGCAGTTTTTTAATTTCCCCGCCAATTTTCTTTTGTAGCTCTTCAGTCTGCATAATGTGTGGTTTAAGTTAGTAAAATGTGGAGTATCAGGATGGCGATTTCTTGGGTTGATTCTAACATAATGAAACCGTCGTTTTTGCAGTAAACTTTTTATTGTTCCCACTGTTTTCGTGTGAATAAATCCTATACCGCTCCAGCGGTGTGTAAAAAGATGCTAAAGCGGCATTTCCATACTGGAACGATACTAAAATTAACAGATAGGGTTAGGAGAATTTTTATGAACGAAGACATTAAGATTGAGATACGCATAATACACCCAACCGAAGGGGAAATTGTTAAACGCTACGATCTTTCAACCATAGAAAACGATATACAGTCAATGGAAAGCGGTATGCAGTCATTAGCAGCAGGATTAGCCTATAGTATTCCAGATTATCTTAGGGCTATACAATGCGCGGCAAGGTGTAAAAATAAGGCGGGATACCTTGCTTGTGT
Organism: Crenothrix sp. D3; assembly: GCA_002134785.1. Lineage (GTDB taxonomy): Bacteria > Pseudomonadota > Gammaproteobacteria > Methylococcales > Methylomonadaceae > UBA4132. The sequence goes on along the minus strand of MBQZ01000033.1, from coordinate 6,858 downwards.
TGCAAGATGTTTGGCTGATGGAAGGGTTTGTGACGGAGGAACAGATAATTGTGATTAAAACACAGTAAGTCAGCCCGTAACTTGGTAAGTAACCTAAGTTTTCTCGTTCCCACGCGCTGCGTGGGAATGCAGTTTAGGCGCGCCGCGCCACACACCCATCATACTACCAATCCATAAAAACAGGCATCAACCCCTCCAAGCCAGCGTAATTCCTAGCACTGGAATACCGCCAATGCTCAGGCTTATCGACATACCCCCGTTTCACAGGATTAAAATGAATGTAGTCCAACTTCTGCCGCAACATTTCTGCATTTTGAATAAGCTGAGGGTGTGAACCTTCTTCCCAGCATTGGTATTCCCTATCCAATTTATGCGCCTTGCGAAAAAACGCCATTTGTTTCAACACCCGTTCAGCGTGGCATTCTTTTAAATAATCAATCAACTGCCGTGCGGTGTAGGATTTAAACAGTGGCACGGCGAGTAAATCGTCTGCTTGTACGACTAAATGCAGGTGATTTTCTAGGATGACATAGCCGTAAACTTTCCAGCCGTTATGTTGTTGTCGGTATTGTAACGCATTATTCTCGTTCCCACGCGCCGTGTGGGAATGCAGTCTAGGCACGCCGCGCCACACAGCCATCATACTACCAACCTATATAAACAAGCATCAACCCCTTCATCCCTTCATAATTCCTAGCACTAGAACACCGCTAATGCACAGGCTTATCGTTTCATAGGATTAAAATGAATGTGGTCTAAATTGCATTTTTTTGCTTAACAAGGCTAAAATCGCCGCTCTTTTTACAGATATGCCAAGTATCACAACGGATATTAAACCTATGAATAACAGTGTTACCTCTTCCACCGATATTTTTTCCGCGCCTTTTTTATTAGGCAGTGTCGGTGCGCCGTTTGTTATTGGCATGGCGGTGGGTTATTTTGCTAAAAAAACGCTGAAAACAGCGTTATTTATTGGCGGGGCGATTATCGTTATGCTGTTTGTTAGTGAGTATTATGGTGTTGTCCACATTGATGATGCAGGCTTACAACACGCTGCCGATGTTGCTACTGATGCAGCAAAATCTTCTAGTAGTTTTTTAGTCAACCGTTTATCTAGTATCACTAGTAAAGGTGTCAGCGGCTCAGTGGGTTTTTTTGCTGGCTTTAAAATGGGCTAAGCCAACGCTTGCCTGTCAGCGACAAGAAACCTATAATCGAACCTTTTTTATTGGATAACTGCAATCGTTATGACTAGCCATATAATGCCAACTTATCAACGTTTACCCGTGACCTTTGCACGCGGTCAAGGTGCGTGGTTGTGGGATGACAATAATAACCGTTATTTAGATGCCTTATCGGGTATCGCGGTGTGTAATTTAGGTCATGCTCATCCTGCGGTGCATTCAGCGATTTGTGCGCAAAGCGAAAAATTACTGCACACGTCTAATTTATATGGCATAGCGGTTCAGGAACAATTAGCCGATCAGCTCATTGAAAAAAGCGGCATGGATAACGTATTTTTCAGTAATTCGGGCGCGGAAGCCAATGAAGCAGCGATTAAATTGGCGCGTAAATACGGGCATGAACGCGGTATAGATTTACCGAGCATTATTGTCATGGACAAAAGTTTTCATGGTCGTACATTGGCAACATTAAGTGCGACGGGCAATGCTAAAGTGCAACAAGGCTTTGAACCTTTGGTAACAGGTTTTGTGCGTGTGCCGTATAACGACATTCCCGCTATTCAACAATCAATTGCTAACAATAAAAATATTGTCGCCATATTGGTTGAACCGATTCAAGGTGAAGGCGGCGTGAATATTCCCTCATCCGATTATCTCAATAAAATCCGCACCTTGTGTGATGAACACGAGTTGTTGATGATGTTGGATGAAATTCAAACAGGCATTGGACGCACGGGTAAATTTTTATGTTTTCAGCATAACGATATTATTCCCGATGTCTGCACACTGGCAAAAGCCTTAGGCAATGGAGTACCTATCGGCGCGTGTTTAGCGCGTGGTAAAGCTGCCACTATTTTAACCGCAGGTAATCACGGCTCTACCTTTGGCGGTAATCCATTGGCGTGTAGTGCGGCATTGGCAGTCTTAGCAACGCTGGATGCAGACAATTTAATCGATCTAGCGGCAGAGAAAGGACAGCAGATAGTCGAAGGCTTACAAGCCTTATTACAAAACAATTCTCACGTTGTTGAAATCCGTCATAAGGGCATGATGATTGGCGTTGAACTTGACCAGCCTTGTGCAGAGTTAGTGAAACTCGCCTTACAACAACAGTTATTAATCAATGTCACTAATGAAAAAACTATTCGTTTGTTGCCACCATTAGTGATGAATGCAGAACAAATTCAGCAACTTGTGAACACCTTAGCGACTCTTATTCGAGACTACACTCAACAAAACCATCATGACTAGACACTTCATTAGCTTACTTGATTTAAGCAGCGACGAGTTTCGCGGCTTAATTCACCGCGCCATCGAACTTAAAAATAACCGTGATTCCAATTACCAGCCTTTGAAGGGGCAAGTGTTAGCAATGATTTTTGAAAAATCATCGACGCGCACGCGTATTTCCTTTGAAGCGGGCATGAGTCATTTTGGTGGCAGTGCTATCTTTTTATCACCCAGAGATACGCAATTAGGACGCGGCGAACCTTTACAAGACAGTGCTAAAGTCATCTCCAGTATGGTTGATGGCATTATGCTTCGCACTAACGGTCATGACATGGTGACGACGTTCGCACAATATTCTAGCGTGCCAGTGATTAACGGCTTAACCGATCAAGAGCATCCTTGCCAATTACTCGCGGATATGCAAACTTATTTTGAATTACGCGGCGATATTCAAGGCAAAACGGTTGCGTGGATAGGTGACGGCAATAATATGTGCCATTCGTATATTCATGCGGCTACTGTGTTAGATTTTACCCTGCACATTGCTAGCCCAGCAGGTTATATGCCTGATACAGCGATTGTTGCCGCCGCTGGTGAGCGGGTTAAGTTTTTTGACACTCCTCTCGCCGCCGCTGAGCAAGCAGATTTAGTCGTCACCGATGTCTGGGCAAGTATGGGGCAAGAAGAAGAACAAAAACAACGCGAAATAGCCTTTAAAGACTATCAAGTGAATGCCGAAGTCATGGCAATGGCGAATAAAGACGCGCTGTTTATGCACTGCTTACCTGCCCATCGTGGTGAAGAAGTCAGTGCCGATGTCATTGATGGTGTGCAAAGTGTTGTTTTTCCTGAAGCAGAAAATCGTCTCCACGCACAAAAAGCCTTATTAGAATTTTTGCTGACTAAAAAATAACGCTACTATAGTGACCACTAGATTATTAACCACAGAGAAACCAGTGAAAAAAATATACTTTTCGTTTTTTATTTTACTTATGACGTTTGGTTCAGCGCGCGCGGATATTCTTTACATTGCTGACGATACTAATTTAGCTCTCAGAAACGGAGCAAGTAGTTATGGTCAAGTGATAAGAATATTACCAACAGGTACGTCAGTGACGGTTGTTGGTGAACCGCGAAATGGCTTTATTAAAGTTCGTCTGATTGACGGTACCGAAGGTTATATTAGAAGCAAGTACACTAAAAAAGAACCGCCTGAGCATGATGCAAAGGACACTACCAGTAAAAACATGACGCTATTACAGACTGAAATCGGTACCTTAAAAGAGCAGTTAGCCAAAGCAACTGAGGCGATTACGCCTGGTTCGTCATTAGAAAAATCGTTAGCGACCGAACGCGACCATTTAAGCCGTGAACTTAACGAACTAAAAAATACGGCTGCCAATGCCATACAGTTAAAAGAAGAGCATGATTTACTGCAAGAGCGCGTAGTCAATGGCGAACGCGATTTGGAACAACTTAAACTAGAGAATCAAGCGTTAAAAGACACCACCAAACAAGACTGGCTAATTTATGGCGGTGCGCTGGTGATTATCGGTATTTTCCTAGGTTTTATTTTGCCCAAAATAAGCTGGCGGCGTAAAAGCGGCTGGGATAGTTATTAATCTAACAACACATCATAAAAAAGACCTTTCGGGTTTTTAAAACCTGAAAGGTTGCACAGAAATTATTTTAGGCGGACTCATAATAATTATTCCAAAGGCGGGAGTTTATGAAACTGTTGTGTTGTCCACATTTCCAATAATTCATCTTGTAGCGTGTTGCCTATTCAATCATTAATTTTTAACCAAAAAACACGCGCCCCAATCCTAATGCCTGTTTACCTAGTTGTTCCCAATAACTTTTATCTTCTTGATTACGCAAACAGCGCAAATAACGTACACGTTGCGCATCATCATTAAGCTGCTCATAAATTTTTGGAATCAAACCCTCGTTGATGTTATAAATTTCAGTATGTGGATTAAGACATACAGGCACAATATTTTTCATTGGGAGACTCAAATCCTTGGCAATTGCATCACAAAAAGCGCGAATGTTTTGCGCTTTGATATGCTCTGGATTCTCTATGTTATACGGCGGTTGCCATTCTTGCAGTGGGCGTAAACGGTCAATATGCGTGGCAACGCCAATCACCACGGGCATAGCTTGCTTGCGTTGCTCTTGAAAGTAATCGCGGACAGCGTTTAACTGCGCAGCATCCCCACTACGCGCCGCATTGGACGCACTGCACACCATTAAAATAATATCAATTTTAGTCCATTCTTTTTTCAAGTCGTCGGGCATAATGTTATCTGTTAAGCCGCCATAACCCGCGCTATCCAAAATAATCGCCTGTTGCAAGCCGTCACGCTCTAAAGTGTAAGGCGTTATTGCTGAGGTTGTCGGCAACACAGACACCGCGCTTTTCACTTCACCAAACACCGCATTGATCAGACTAGATTTACCTGAACTGACTTGACCTAATACCAATATGCGTAATGGCTCAAGCGTTTTTTCATGTTCTGCACACGCTTTTTTATCCGCTTTTGAATCGGACGTTAAAATACTGGTTGGATCAATATCATCTAGCGTTATTTGACCGCTGTATAATTGAATAGCGTACTTGCCTAATATATCTACATACTTACTGACTACAAATTGTGAAATTTCGGGCTTAATATAGCTAATGCTTTTTCCATCTAGCACAGAATTCATTTTCCGCATCAAAAAACTAAATACATTGTATGATTTCCCTGCGTCATATATGTTTTTTACTACCATAGCTCCGTCAAACAGTTCTTTAGCAAGTAACAACTCGCCTAAATTCAGAGTGTGACTGCCAGGAATCCTATCTAACACTTCACGCTGAATATCATTGCAAACGAGCGTAATAAATTTGAGTAAAATCGGTAGTGAAAATGCTAAAAGCGGATATTTTGATTTTGAATTGGCGTGAAAATGTTTTGCAACGATGAATAAAACCTCCATCGTTAATTGCACCGCATTTTTTTTAAAATTGATAAATAAAGCAGGGTTATTTATCCAGCGTTCCTTCACTGTTTCCAGAGCATTAGAGACAAGTTTCTCGTTATCTATCCAATTTTCATCTGAAAAAATCACACTCGGCTTTTTATTTTTAGATTTTATTTTTTCACTTCGAGAACGAAGTAAAACGAAAATCAAAAGACTGTTTGCTATTGCAATACCAGAAGCCTGATAAAGCCAGTTATGTTCCCATAGCCAATACAAGCCAAGTCCCATAAAGCCTAAAAATGGTAATAGAAAAATCACCACTATTATTGAAAGAAATCGCGCCGACATTTTACTTCTCCTTATTTTTCAAAAATTGGCGAGCATGAACAAACGCATAATCATAAGTTTCCTTTAATTCATCATGCGTAGGTAACGCACCTCGCTTAAAGCCATTCAAATACACGCAAAACGCCTGCCCTAATGCGTAAGTCATTGCCCCTGAATATAAACCTGCCACTGCCCAGCCATAAACAGGAATGATTTTAAGCAACTCGCGCCCTAGCATTCCCGCGACAAAGCCAGTCCCCATCAGGGCGGCAAATTCTCCATATATTCGGCGCGTTAATTCCAAGTTATAAATGGAAGCAATGCTATGAAATAACTTACCTTGCACACCCAACACCAGCGGCAAGCCCACCAAAGGAATTGCCCCCGCACCCATACTTAACAAGGCATAACCGATAATATGCGGGTGTGCTTCCTTCGCATGAAAATCTAATAATTCATTGTGCTGTTCACTGGCACGCAACAACCCGATAACGCTTTTGGGTAACGCTGTTTCAATCACATCCCACAACACATCCAAGCCATAATTGACCGCATCAAAACCATCTTCTGGCAAGGTAAAATCCACAGGCACAAAATGCACAGGCAAGCCTTTAAACCAATCGCGTTGATGCAATAAGGCTTGTGCTAATTCGTGCGGAACAATCGGGGGAAACGGTGTGTTTTGATAGGGATACGGCTCAATGTGTTGCTGTGTATGGCTTGCATAACCTTCGTGTAACGTAGTTTGTAACACGATAATCTGCCAATCGGGATGTTCTTTGTGAATGTTTTTTACCGCTTCAACAATGTCATGCTGGTTCATATCCAACGCCTGCATAACCACCATCAACAAATGCGCTTGATTGGCACACTGCTCTAAATCTTCTTTTGGGTCGTAAGCGGTTTCACCCAAGCCGCGTGTATCTAAAAAGCGAATAATCGGATGACTGACCGAAGGAAAATCATAAAATTGTGACCGTTGAGTACAAGGCTGAAAACCGTTGCCAATTTCTGCGGTAGTATAGCTAAAGCAGTATAATTTGATTATTTTAAATTAGATGACATATTCAGCCGATTTCCGCCAAAAAGTATTGGCGATTAAAGAACAAGAAGGGTTAACACAAGCGGAAGCGGCAGAGCGTTTTGG
>MBQZ01000032.1 GCA_002134785.1 Crenothrix sp. D3 | reverse complement strand
GGGGCTTGAATGAGAACACCAATGGCTTGATTCGTCAGTATTTCCCCAAAGGCAGCAGTTTTGAGGACATTACCGATGAACAGGTTGAAGCAGTCATGCACCGCCTCAACCACCGCCCTCGAAAAGGATTAAATTACCAAACACCTTATGCGGTGTTTTTTGCACAAGCTGAACGCAAAGCTGCATGAACTCTGGAATTGCATTTATGACTTGAATCCAAGATCTCTGCCGCATTATTTATGCACCAACGCCCATATTCAAATTACTCGACAAATTTTCGTTACTCTTTTTGGTAAATTACCTGAATTCTCTTAATTCTGGTATGTTTAACGCCTGACCGCCGTTCCCTCATCACCACGCGGTAACCCAACAAAAGGACAGTTTACGATGAAAGCCACCACTAAAAAGCCCATATTACCTTTGCTTTCACGTCGTCAGTGTCTTAAAGGCTTAGCTGCGGTGAGTTTATCGCCACTGTTTAAAACCGTTTACGCAAAGCCTGCTGAGATACTCAGAGGTTCGACTTTCCATTTGACCATCGCACAAACCAGCGTTAATTTTACTGGTACACCGCATTTAGCGACGACGGTGAATGGCTCATTACCTGCACCAACTTTGCGTTGGCGTGAAGGCGACACCGTTACCATCCATGTCACTAATCAACTCAATGAAACCAGTTCTATTCATTGGCACGGGCTGATTTTGCCTTATCAAATGGACGGTGCGCATGGGGTTAGTTTTGCGGGTATCGCGCCTAATAGCACCTTTACTTATCGCTTTAAAGTGCAGCAATCAGGTACTTATTGGTATCACTCGCATTCGGGTATGCAGGAGCAAACGGGTTTGTATGGTGCGATTATCATTGAACCGTTAAAGACTGAACCGATTATTGCAGAACGTGATTATGTCATCGTGTTGTCCGATTGGACGGATGAAGACCCAATGGCAGTGCTGGATACATTAAAAAAGCAAAGTGATTACTACAATTTCAATCAACTGACCGCGTTGGATTTTGCCCACGATGTTGCTCAGAATGGGCTAATGTCTGCCGTCGATAAACGCGCCATGTGGAATGAAATGCGCATGAATATGACCGATTTATCGGATATTTCTGCGTACACCTATCGTTATTTACTGAACGGCAACACGCCTGAAACGAATTGGACAGGGTTGTTTACTAAAGGTGAACGGGTACGCTTACGTTTTATTAATGCGGCTGCGCAAAGTTTTTTTGATGTGCGCATTCCGAATTTAAAAATGACCGTGGTGCAAGCGGACGGGCAGAACGTTGAGCCTGTCAGTGTCGATGAATTTCGATTAGGCGCGGCAGAAACTTACGATGTGATTGTCACGCCTGAAGACGATGCTTACACGATTTTTGCGCAGTCTATGGATAGAACAGGGTATGCACGCGGGACATTAACAACGCGAACGGGTTTAACGGCGGCTGTGCCTGCGCTGGATAAAGCCGAACCTTTGTCTATGATGGATATGATGGGTGATATGAGTGGTGGCGTTGCGGTACATCATGCTAAAACTGAGTACGGTGCGAGTGTCGATATGCGTGTTGATACGCCGCGTACCAATTTGGATGATGCGGGGGTTGGACTACGCAATAACGGGCGGCGGGTGTTGACTTATGCAGATTTGCATACGGTTGGCGGGTCGATAGACTCACGCCCCGCGCAACGTGACATTGAACTGCATTTAACGGGCAATATGGAACGCTATAGCTGGTCATTTGATGGTGTGGAATTTGATGATTCCACGCCGATACATTTTCGTTATGGTGAGCGGTTGCGGGTTATTTTGGTCAATGACACCATGATGACTCATCCCATTCATTTGCATGGTATGTGGAGTGAATTGGAAACGCCCGACGGTCAATTTCAAGTGCGTAAACATACTTTTAGCGTGCAACCCGCGCAACGCATCAGTTTTTTAGTCACGGCAGACGCGCTGGGGTATTGGGCGTGGCATTGCCATTTTTTTTACCATATGCACGTTGGAATGTTTCGCACAGTGGTGGTGTCGTGAGCTGTGTCGAGTGTAGGCGCGAATTTATTCGCGCAGTAAACATTGAAAGCGCGAATAAATTCGCCCCCACCTTTTTGTTAATAATGACTATATCGTGGCAATCTTTAGCATGGGCAGAAGAATCGCCGCCGATGGATCATCGCAAAATGAATCACGGTGATATGAAGATGCAGGAAGCGGAGATATCCGAAAAAAAATCACCGCCGATGGATCACAGTAAAATGAACCACGGTGATATGAAGATGCAGGAAGCCGAGATACCTGAAAAAAAATCACCACCGATGGATCACAGTAAAATGAATCATGCGACGATGAGTCATGCGGAGATGTCCATGCAGGGCAGTGATAGGCCTGAAAATGCGCGAGATCCACACGCCTATTCTGATGGTGAGACGCTTCACTCCCTGCCGTTTTACCACAATGATTCGCATAATCTGTATTCACTGTTAGTCGATAGATTAGAAAGTGTGACGACAACAGGCAACGCCGCCATGACCTATGATTTGCAAGCGTGGGCAGGGCAAACTTATAACCGTGCGTTAATAAGAGCCGAAGGTGAAATGCAGAACGGCAAATCAGAGAATGCTCGTACTGAATTATTATGGGCGCACGCTATCACGCCCTATTGGGACTCGCATTTGGGTGTGCGTTATGACAGTGGTTCAGGGCGTAATCGGGGGTGGTTGGCATTGGGTGTGCAAGGTTTAGCTCCTTATTGGCTCTACACCGAAGCAACGCTTTATGTGAATGAACAAGGACGCGTGGCGTTTCGGACTGAGTTGGAATACGATGTGTTAATAACCCAACGGCTGATTTTACAACCGCGTATCGAGGCGAATTTTTACAGTAAAAACGATGCCGCGCATGGTTTGGGTAATGGCTTATCGAACATTGAAGCGGGAATGCGATTACGCTATGAATTCCGCCGTGAATTTGCACCGTATATCGGTGTGGAATGGGCGAGTGTCGTTGGTAATACCGCGAATTATACAAGAGCTAATGGTAATACGGTTGAAGAAACGCGTTTCGTTGCGGGGGTACATTTTTGGTTTTAATCTTCTTGCCACTGTATTGTAGTAAAAGGGTTGTTTAAGCAAGATTACAGATGATACGCAGTCGGGTAGGGTACGCTGTCGGAAACGCACACCCTGCACTACTGGGCGGTTGGGCTTATTCCTATCTACTCACTTCGGTTTGTTGATTTAGATGCACAGGTAATAGAGGTTTTAAATGTGGACAATCACATAAACGCCAGCATTACCTTGGCTTTATAAAAAACCATCAACAACAACCGCTTTTTTTTGAAGTTCGTGCATTCGCTCAGCTAATGTATCCATGAAGCGTTGCCGACTACCTTCCCAACGCAGTGGCTCATCAATAAAGGCATCGACGAAAAACGGCACTAAAATCACTTCGCCTTTGGGCAAACACTTACCTAGACCATGAAAGAACACGGGAATGACAGGCACATTGGGGCGGGCGCTTAATAGATGACCAATACCATTTTTTAATTTACTCAGGGTTTCTGGTTCACCGCGCGTACCTTCGGGAAAAATAATGACAATTGAACCACGATCCAACGCATCAATAACAGGCGCGAAAATATCACACCCTTTTTCTCGCACTCTGCGTTCAATGGGAATAATGCCCGCAATATTGAGCGCGAACCATTTGATAAGCCGATTACGCAAAAAATAATCAGCCGCTGCAACAGGACGCACTTTATCAATCACGCTCAACGGAAATAGCGACATTAACGCCATCGTATCTAAATGGCTATTGTGATTTGCCACGACAATCGCAGGGCCAGATAACGGTAAATACTCCCTCCCTCTGGCATTAATCCCTAAAATCAATAACACCAACGGCTTAACAATCAGCAGATAAAACAGCGTACGTAGCATAGATGAGTCGCCTAATAGTATAAGTAGTACACATAATGAAAAAACAACGGTGCGGTATAAGTCAAACTGTCTAATCTATCCAAAATACCGCCGTGGCCGGGTAGTAAACTGCCGCTGTCTTTGACACCAATATCACGCTTCAACGCCGAAATGGTGACATCACCAACAAAGCCGCTCAAACCGATTAATAGCCCAGCACCGACTGCTTCATACTGTGCCAGTGGTGTTAAAAATGGCGCGAGTAACACTGCCAACGCTGTCGTGGTTAATACGCCACCCAAAAAACCTGCGACGGTTTTATTGGGACTGACTTTAGGGGAAATTTTCCGTTTGCCGAAACTTTTGCCCCATATATATTGCGCAACATCATTAAATTCAGTCAAAAAGACCAAATAAATCAGCAAGCCCATCACGCCACCTGCGGGATTGATTTCAGCGGGCAGTACCAACATAAACGCGGCATGACTCAAGCCAAACACCGTTATCATCAAGCCCCATTGTAATGTACCGACAGCGCGTAAAAAGCCTTGGGTTTCACCGATTAAAATCATCCGCATCGGTAAAAATAAAAACACAAACACGGGGATAAAGATAATGAACATTCCGTACCACGCCATCCACACCCAATAAAATTGTATCGGAATGGCTAAATACGCCCAGAACAACACCCGATGATCGGCGCGGCGCGTTGGCACTAAGGATAAATATTCTTTAAAGGCGAGAAAACTTACCAAGCCCAACACGACTACCGATACCGTGCGATTAAACAACACTGCCACCGCAAACACTCCGACAATAATCCACCATGTTTTAATGCGTAAGCGCAATTCACTATAGTTACGCTCAGGTTTAGAGCGCACTAACCAGAGTGACACTAAACTGGCAACGGCAAGCAAGCCGCCGATTGCCATAAAAGCGATTTGTACACTGACAGGCAAACCAACCCAGTTCATGACGCAATCTCCGCCAAAGCATGACGAGCGCGATTAACCACCGTCCACGCAGTCAACACCAATACCACAATAAATAGCCCGTTCAACCACAGCCCTGCGTTTACGCCCAAGCCCAACGCTAAGGCAATTGCACCAAACACAAATGCTCTATCACTCTTCCCCATTGGGCCATCGTAACGCCGAGACGCGCCTATTTGTATAGCAATCACGCCCATCATTTCCGTCACTATCGCAATCATCACCACCAACACCACTAGCCAAGCCCACACGCCTGCTAATAGTGCAAACGGCAAATACAAGGCAACATCGGCAATCACATCGCATAATTCATTCAAAATCGCACCCAACGCGCTTTTCATATTATGTTCACGCGCTAGCATTCCATCAATCGCATTCAACGCCATGCGCACAAACAGCACCACAGGGATTAGCAAAAATACACACGGTTGCGCATAAAAAAATGCCAGTCCACCGCCTGTGATTAACGACAACAACAGCGCGACTACTGTCACTTGATTAGCGGTTACACCGCGCTCCGCTAACCATTGACACAGCGGACGTAACAGGTTTTGAAAAGCGGGTTTTATAGCGTAAATACTTGGCATCTTTCTACCCCTTAATAAATTTATAATTTTTGGCATTATTCCCAGCTCTGCATTTCAGCTTGAAGCACACTGAGTCGCTGTAAAATAGCTGCTTTTTTGATATTAAACCAAATCATGACACTGAGAATAACCGCACCCATGACCATCAGCACAATGGCTTTACCTAAGCCTTGTTCGGGATAAAAACGCAGTAATTGCCCTAGGACATTTAACAACAGAAAGCTCACGCCTGTGTATAAAAATGCCCGCGTGCGTAAAGCAATGCCAATTAGAATACCTGCCACACTCAACACCATTGCTAGAATAAAAATACTCAGTTCAGGGCGTAAAAATACATCAACGGTAGCGCAGGCATAAATCGTTCCCGTGGCTGCAAGACGACTCGCCATTAACACGCTAGGTTTAAGTTCACGGCTATGCAGATGCAGCAATAATAAGCTCGTCAATGCCGCAGGGATAACATAAATTTGAATGAGTTGACTACTGTCTACTAGGCTAGGTATCCACACATAAACCCCCGCATTAAATGCCAATAACGCCAGATACAGTGGAATTTTTTGCTGGGTGTGACGGCGCATCATCATATACAGCAAGCCTGTCATGATTAACGTGCCGCTGGTTTCGGATGAGGCGAGTTGGAGCGGCACGGTAAAAATGGCTAATACAGGCATCAATAATGCCATGTTGAGCAACGGTTTTGACGGAAAGAACCGTTGCAAGAAGAACAGGCTATAAGCAAAACCTATCAATAGCGAGGTATCCCATAAACTCACGGGCGCATTGCCTAATAACAATAATCGACTATAAAACCCTAACGCGCTAATCAATATGACAATGCCATACAACCAATGAGAATCAAGGTGATGGCGAACGTGACGCACACCAATAACACTGATAATCAGCCCTGTGCTAATAGCCACGAATGCGTCCCACGGTGCAAGTAAGAAGTTTAACGGTGAATCAGTCATCACCCAGATATTGATTAATACGCCGTGCATACACAGCTCTATTAGACTTAATGCGACCAGTGCGTAGGTTGGATTAGGTGTTAGCCGTAACCCAACGCGTGCGAGTCGCAACAACACGCAGGCAAGCAGTATCAGTTGTAAGGCGTACCACGGTAATAAGCCCCAAAAATAATAGGCGTTAATGAATAACAAGGGGTAGAGATGACAGAAAATTAGAAATTCCACCCCTGCGGCAAGTTGCCATGAAGAGCGTGATAACTTCCAGCCTAAAGCGGCACTCAAACCAGTGATAATGGCGAGTGATATTAATAATTCTGTGTTGATAATGGAATAAGTCACTAGGCTAAGCGTCGCCAGTAATACGCTGACTTGTAGCCAATGAGTGATAACCGCTGTTAGTTGGCTTTGATGTTTGAATGCACAGCGTGAACACGCATAAATAAGACCCAATAAAACCGCACCCCATAAAGCTAATAATAACGGCGGGTGAAACAGCGTATTCAGGTAAGTGATATAAATCGACCACAGCACTAAAAACAGCGCGTAGATAAAACCATGTAGCGTGGCGATAGCAAAGCGCACCCACAGAGCGTGTAAAAATGACAAGCTGAGTAAAATACCAACCAGTAACGATTCTTCTTGAAAATCATCGTTATCAACAAACGTTATCCAAAAAAGCACGCTACCGACTAGCAAATAACCAATGAAAATAAGCGTCGCAGTAAACTCAAACGGTTGCGCCAATGCCGATGATTGCCATTGCCAGCGTTGGGCAAGTGCTTTGCCTTTACGATTCCACGCATTCACCAGTAACAGTTGTAAATTGCCCCATAACAGCAAGTTAATCGGCAGATTTTCATTATCAACATTAAATACCAGCCCTGCGCCCGTAAATGCAAACGCCGCCAGCCACGAAAACCCGCGCCACGCGCTATAACGCAACATTAATAAACAGTAAGCTGATAATTCAAGACAATAAATACCGATGTCGATTTCGTTAATAACGCGCCACCAACAGCCACTGAACACGACCAGTAATAAACCTAAATACGGGAAAAATAGGGGTTCTATTGTCCAGTTGGTAGTGCGTTTATTAAAACGTGGCAGCACAAAACTACCCACTAGCCACAGCGCGTAACCCGACAAAACGGTCGCCAACTGTAATGCAGCCCCATCAAGCGTAGCAGGCAATAAACTAAACACTGCCAGTGTCGGTAAACACGCGCTCGCCAATCCGCGTAACTGTGCCGCACCCGTGCAGTTTTTGGATAATGAAAATGTCGTCACTAATAAAATGAGTAACATCAGAGGCAACGCGCTGTTCTGACCTGCACTAGCGAAAAATAAGGTCAGTGTGCCTAATAATGCCCAAACAAAACACAGGGTTGCCACGGTATTAAGCGGAACACAATAGACCGTTAGCTTATTCAAAAAGGCGAGTCGATGCGCCCCTAACGACAGCACCAAACTGAGTAACCCTAACACGACCCATAAATCGGCAAAAGTCTGACCACCCAGCCAACAACTAAACGGTTGATTAGCGTGTAATAAACTATTTTCTAGCCACAACACCGCTACGACCAACAGCGCAATCGCCGAAAAATTGCAGGCACTCCAATTGAGTTTAGCGTTAGCCAGTAATAAGCTGAATCCTGCTAACACTAAGACTGAATAATCTAACGGTGCGATTATCCCAGTGCTGTTGATAACCGCAAGCGTTTGTAGATAAGCCCCCGCAAACGCTAGCATCATGGCAGTGATAGAGGCAGGTCTAGCGTAGCTTGTACCCCGCGTAGACAATACCGCCAGTGCTAAGCTGAATAGCGCGAATAACAAACCTGCATAATCGTCGGTGGCTAACGTTTGGCTAGTGAACGGATGCAAAGTCAGCGACACACATTCAATGCCCGTCAACACCGCAAACCCTAGCACCAAGTAACGCACAATCAATTGTGAATAGGTTCTATCGCTTAACCATAAAAACCCTGCGGTCGTCAGTAAGGTCAACAACACGATGAGCGAATGTGCGCCATTGGCATTCAACAGTTGCAACACCACACCACTCACTACTATGAAAAAAGCAGTGTGATGAGTGACGTAAACAATACGCTCACTTTCATTCGGCAACAGCGGGTTAAGTACGGTCGCCAGCTTGATAAAAAAAGGCTGGGCGATGCTATAAACCACCAATTGCCATATCACTAAGCCGAATAACACACAAACTAATAACAAGCTGTCCGTCGATAAGCCGATAAATTTAAGCAACAGTAATAATGCGCCCATCACCAGCACGATGGGCACGGGCAATAACTTAATCAGTAGATAACGAATAATGAGCAATCCACCCAATAAACTTGCTAAGAAAATTGCCGCCAGCCAACCATAAGTTGGTAATTCCATTAGCCAACGTATAATCACCGCTTTCATAGTGAGTAACCACGCTAATACCATTAACTGTTCTAATGGCGCGTGAGTGACCTCTTTAAATAAGACTGCTGAACTGGGAAATGAAGTCATGCCCAGCAAGCGGAATGAGGGAAGTGCCGCCATTTTTTGGCTTGCGTGTTCGCGTTGTAATACGTTCAACTCTGACAACGCTTGGCGTTCAACGTACCAAAGCCAACACCAAATAATAATGCCTAACACGACCGTCACCATGCCATTTGATGGCTGTGGAAAATAAGTCGCTTTTAACAGCGCGAATGCCGCACCCCATAAGATAAATAACAGATAAAACAAGCCGCGCGATAATAATTTATAACTCAGCCAAAGCGTGATAGCTCCTGCAATCAACAGCACCGCAATACGCGACGGATTAGCCATTGCCCATAACGGTAATAAGCCAACGCCCAAACTCAGTAACGCGCTATTAATACGGTACGCGATAGTGTCGCTTTCGCTATTGGCTTTAAAAAATGTCGATACCCCTGAATAAGCCCAAAATCCAGCCAATAACAACAAGCCGAATGAAAATTGCGCTTCACCGAATAAAGCAAAACGTGGCGCGTAAAAAACCGTCACTGCCCCCAATGCAGGCAAGCTATAAAACCACCGACTAGCGAGTAAATTTTGATAATTATCTAAGCTAAGGTCATTGGCTATTTTGGAATACGGCGTAAAAATCGCCTGCGGTGCAGATTTAAGCGCGTAGTAAAGTAACGTGCCTGCGGTGATAGCGGTGAGCATAGCTAACCATCCCGACTCACTCTGCACAAGACTCCACACCGTTAATATAACCAGCACACTATAAAGCACGCGATACACAATCAGGGCTAAATAAGCCGATTGGCGTTTGGCTAATGCCCATTGTGCGGCGCGGTGTAAGGCTAATAAGACAGGCAAACTAGCGAGTAAATGCGTCGGCGCAGGTAGATGTTGCAGTACGACTAAGCCATACAACCAAAAACAACACGCTAAAAAAATACTCAGCGGCGTGAACGTTAAATAACGCCACACAATGAAACCGTATAACCCAATCGCCAGCATTAACGTCAACATACAGACAAGCGAATAAGGCGCGACGATACACAACGCCAGCACCGACAGCCCATAAACAAAAAAGCTAAAGCGTGATAAATAAGCGTATTGTTCAGTCCATTGTTTAAACTGCCCATCAACAAAAAACAGCAGCATACACAACAGCATCAGGAAAAATCCGTAATAGCCATCGGGTAAATCAATCCCATTACCTGTGCTGATAAACACAAATGAGACTAACGCGGCATAGACCAACGTGCCAGCGGCAAAATAGGCAATGTTATGTTGATCGACAAAAATCGACTGTAACCATTGGGTTGCATATTTATAAATCCCCGCACTTAAAATCGCTAATATCAGCAAATGAATAACCGCTAACACTTGCCAAAAAGGTAGCACTAGCACGATTAATTGGAGTGCAGAAGTCGCAGTGAGCATTAAAAAAAATGGCGGTAAACCCTGTTGCAAACTCCTATCCATTAAGCCAGCAACCAGCGTCACTGCGCCATAAAACACGCCCAATTCCACTAATACCAACAAGCCGCTAACGATTTGTAAACCTACCGTGTCGGTGCTTATCAGTAACTGCGTGGCGGTGATGGTGGTAAGCGGTATCAACAACATACTGAGTATGAAAATGACCGTGCTGGAGGTGAACATATCGGGGCGTTTTTGGCGTAGCGAATAGCCACCAAATAATAACGCGAGGGTAAAAATAAAGAAGGCGAAGAAGGCAATCAGCTTGCTGGCATAACCTGTGGTGGAATGCACCAGAAACAGCGAACCTGCGATAAAGCAAAATACACCGATAAACCAACCGATATTTTGCATCAAAAAAGGCACTGCCAATGAATGCCAACCTGATAACGCGGTTAGTGTGCGTTCTAAACGCGTCGGTTCGTGGGGTTGCCACGCGTATTCGGTGAAATTTTGTTTGGGTTTACTGGGTGGTTGGCTAACTGAATCTACACGGTGCAATAGTGTCGATGAATGATCTGTTTCATCAATAGTAAACGTGGCGGGTTGTTGGCTTACGCTATCGCTAACCCAACCGACAGTATTGCTTAATTCAACCGCAGTAGCAGGTTGCGTGACGGGTTTTTCTGGTTCAATGGGTACAGAAAAATCAGGCTTAATAGTGTCAATTATGTCGATAGCCTGAATCGGTTCACGCCAAGGCGGTTGCCCTAACGGGGTTTCGGCATGATGATTGAGTAACTCCCACGCAATGGCACGGCGTTTTTGCCATAACTCATTATCTGGAACAGCGGAAAAATCAGCTAGATGTTGCTTACACAATGTGTCTATGTGTTGCGTTAGCATCGCGTGCTGTTCACTATCACATACGCCTGATTCAAACAAACTTTGTAACTCCAGCCGTAATAAAACTAAATCGGCTAAATCACTCGCTGTTAATTTTGACGAAAGACTAGGTTGTGCGGGTTTGAGTTGATTGGTTTCATCGTCATGCTGAGATGGTTTTTGAAGTCGCGAGTAAATAAAATAAATTATTATGCCTGTGATACCAACAGCGGGTTTTTTTACTAGAAAAAGTGCCAGCACAACGATAATAAACCAGTTCATAATTCAGCGTTAAGTAAGTGTTTAAAAGTTATCAAAAATTTAAATAGATAACATCCCTCAAAGGGATGTTATCTATAACGATTAACTTACACGCTCCTACTTATAGCAAAATAGTGTTTGAATTAACCGCGCTGGTCTCCGATTCTGTTTTGGGTTGGGTTTTTATTTTCTGTTTGAGATTACGGAGTTCTTCATCAATTTCAGCATGAACTTCCATGTCCAAAAATTCACGTTCTAATTGTGAACTGTCATTTCTCAATTCTTCCAAGGCTTCAGTTCGCGCCTCCATTGCCATAACGGCATCTTCCATGCGTTCAAAATTAGTCTGCGCCTTAATACCTGCGTCAAAATTCGATAGCGTTTTATCCATTTGTTGACGCGCTTGGGCGGCGTGTTGGCGGGCTGTTAAGCTGGTGCGTTTGCGCCGTGCTTCTTCTAACTTGGCTTCCAAGGCTTTTAACTGCGATTTTAAACGGTCACTGCTATTTTTTGCTGACTGCCATGAGGGTTCTAATACTTTACATATCGCATCATGTTCTTTTTTACGCCCCAGTGCGGAGCGAGCTAACTCATCATTGTTATTATTCAACGCGGTTTCAGCGCGGCTTAACCAGTCAGCGGCTTGTTTTTGATTCGACTCTAACTCTTTTTGTAATTGTTTTTCGCTGGCAATAGCCAACACCACGCCTTCTTTGGCTTTGCTAATATTGTCTTCCATTTCACGGATAATCTGTTTCACCATGCGTTCAGGGTCCTCAACACGGTCAATTAAATCGTTGATGTTGGCACTGATTACATCGTTAATACGTTTAAATAAGTCAGTCACGGGAATACTCCTTAGGTTGAATAATTGCTTGTTTCACTTTTTTGCGATTATAGGCTTAATACGTTTAAATAAAAGGACACGACTGGAATTTTAAATCGTCGGGTGTAATCGCATTTTTAAAAATTCACTGTAGAATCACAGTCAGTTTTCAACTTATCCATAGGTAATATCATGAACACGCAAACAACTACTGATAACACCGATTTTACAAAAAAAAGCGTAGAAACTACCATCAAATTAGGCATGATTTTATCGTTATTTGTATGGTGCTTTTATATTGTTCAGCCCTTTATTGTGCCGCTGGCGTGGGCGTTGATTATTACCATTTGTATTCATCCCGCTTATCGTCGCCTAATAATACTGCTGGGTGGGCGGCAGAAATTGACGGCTGTTTTAATGGTATGCACATTGCTGTTAATCATCGTCGTACCATGTATTATTCTAGGCTCAATTATTGCGCATAATGTCGAAGATCTAGCCCCTAAATTGTTGGATGGTACATTTACCATCCCCTTACCGACTGAAAAAGTGGCTGCTTGGCCGTTAATTGGTGAGTCGCTCTTCAAGTATTGGACATTAGCTTCTACCAATGTGGTCGAGGCTCTACAGCAAATAGCTCCACAAATTAAAATTTTTGGTAAATGGCTATTGGCCAGCAGTTTTTCACTCACTATGTCAGTTTTACAATTAGTATTAGCCATTAT
Organism: Crenothrix sp. D3; assembly: GCA_002134785.1. Taxonomy (GTDB): domain Bacteria; phylum Pseudomonadota; class Gammaproteobacteria; order Methylococcales; family Methylomonadaceae; genus UBA4132. The sequence continues at coordinate 16,684 of MBQZ01000032.1, read as the reverse complement.
TATCAGTGGCATACTGTTGATTAATGCCGACAGTGGGAAAAGTTTAGCAGAGGCAATCGGTAAGCGTTTTGTTGGCGAAAAAGGTCAAGAGTTTCAGCAAATTAGTCAGGAAACTATTCGCGGTGTGGCGACGGGGATATTAGGTGTTGCCTTAATACAATCACTATTAGCAGGTTTGGGTTTTGTCGTTGCCGATGTCCCTAGTGCGGGTTTATTAACATTGGCTTGTTTTTTCCTAGCGGTTATTCAACTGGGTCCAAGTTTTATTATGTTACCCGTCACCATTTACATTTTTTCTTGTCATGACACCGCATTTTCATTGGTATTCACGGCATGGGCAATTTTTGTTGGCTTAATTGATAACGTCCTTAAACCGCTACTCATGGGGAGAGGCAGTCGTATTCCTATCGTTATTATTTTTATCGGTGTCATTGGTGGGATGATATTTTCAGGCATTATTGGCTTGTTTGTCGGCCCTGTGGTGTTAGCGTTAGGTTATGAATTGTTTAGGGCTTGGGTATTTGAAGGCGAGGAGTAATTAAGTTCAAGCTTTTTCCAAACCAACGACGATAAGTCTTTTCATTCAACTCACTGTAACGACTCAGATTGCTATAGGTCGCCCTGCCTTGCAAGTAAATCAACCTGATTAAGAAAATCCGTAAAATTTTTTTGTGGCTTGGGAAGGCTGGACACAATTCTAAAATCGTTTCTAGTCATTGCATGGAAATCTTATCTTCAACAGTTGCTGGTTTTTGAAAAAAAACATTGTCCTCTAACAAAAGATTTCTTCTTTTCTAAAAACTGTTCGAACTATTGAAATCAATAAGTTGCGCATAATTACTTAATCACGGTGGATTAGCGCGGAGAAACTGAATAATAGCCACCAAAAGTGAATAGTTAAGGCGTATCGGGGATGGATTTTTACGAGGATAAAAGCAAATTTTTCGTGCTTTTATTGATAATAGAAGTATGACCCGCGTGCGCCGCTATGTGCTTTCGTCCTTGAACCGAAGGTTCAAGTGGGGACGCTTTCTATCAATCGGGTTTCCCAACTGAATGGGCTTACACACCATGATAAATATTCGTCCCCGGGGTCAATATAGGTTCAGGAAACACCCAGCCCACTTTCGAACGCCGCAGGAAATACCTCGCTAGTTTAACGCGTTTAGGGTTTTTCTAAAACGTTTTCTATTTTTTTACTCAGTTTTACTAAACACTCATTTAAATTTCTAGTCAGCAGGGCATTTTGAGTTTTCATTAGCTGTAATTCATGGGCTAAATTAAGGGCGGCCATGACGGCAATGCGATCAGAACCACTGACTTTACCTGCATCACGCATTTTGCTCATTTGCGCATCCAGTTGATGTGCTGAACGAATTAGGTCATCTTGTTCGTCAGGGTCACAAGCAATTTTATATTCTTTGCCCATAATGGTCAGTGATACGGGCTGGGGTTTTTGACTCATGAGCCTTGCTCCATTTCTTTTAGACGAGTAATCATTGCTTCAACGCGCGTTCTGGCTTGCGTGGTTTTTTCGAGTAATTGGGTTTTTTCCATGACCAACACTTCTTGTTTGGTTTTCAGTGAGCTATTTTCATTTTTCACCGATTGGTATTGCGAGATGAGCTGGTCGAGCTTATCTTCGAGGTCTTTTAATTCTAACGATTGATATGTTTTTGTCATAATTACGGTAAGTACACGCAGCTAATATTTTAAATTAAGTTTTTCGGAATGGCGGTAGGCAACACATTTTAATGGGATTCATAACCAATTGTTACACAATCAACTTTAACAATTTTTATTATCCCTAACAATCAATGGTAGCATAAGCATTATTTTTAGTTTAGCGATAGTGACATTATTATGGCTTACCCGATAATTAACGCAATACTTGTTAAAAATGCAGCTGATTTTTGTGCCGCTGAGGCACATGGTATGGCAGCTGGGTTGTTATGTGCGGATGAAAAAACGGGCAGTGATTATTGGCTGAGTGAATTACTGCACAATGTCCCTGCTATGGCAGATGAACAGCGATTGTTACTGATTAGATTATTTGAAGAAACCCGTCGATTATTGGCAGGGGATGAATTTGAATTTGATTTATTTTTACCCGATGATGACGCGCCGTTTGTCGAACAAATTGAAGCCTTAAAAAGCTGGTGTCAGGGTTTTTTATTTGGTATAGGTGCTAAGTCTTCTCAGTCAAACTACTCAAGAGATGCGCTTGACATTTTAAAAGACATTACCGAATTTACCAAGTTAGATACCAACACTGAAGACGAAAATGAAGAGGATGAAATCGCGCTAATGGAACTAACGGAATATTTACGCACCGCAGTGTTGTTGCTACGCGATGAGTTAAGCCCCAGCACAAAAATGGAACAATATGAAGCAGAGTGAATTCAAAAAACGCCGCAAACAACTTATGCAGCGTATCGGTAAAGGTAATATTGCCTTGATAGGCAGTGCCTCAACCCACGCGCGTAACCGTGATGTCAATTACCCCTTTCGCCAAGATAGCGACTTTTATTATCTGACTGGCTTTAATGAACCTGATTCGTTAGCGGTGTTTATTCCTGAGCGCGAACAAGGCGAATATATTTTATTTTGCCGTGAATTTGATGAGAAAAAAGCCCTGTGGGAAGGTGCGCACGCAGGTCTGGAAGGCGCGACTACCCATTATGAAGCCGATGATTCTTTTCCTATTGAAGATCTAAACGATATTCTGCCAGGAATGTTGGAAAATAAAACCAAAGTGTTTTATCCAATGGGGCGCGATTCAGATTTGGATCATAAATTACTCGATTGGATAAATCACATTCGGCGGCAATCAAGAACAGGCGTTACTGCTCCAGGTGAGTTAGTATCGTTAGAACACGTTCTGCATGAAATGCGCTTGTTTAAAAGTGCGGAAGAATTGAAATTAATGCGCCGTGCCGCGACCGTGTCAGCAGCCGCGCATATTAAAGCGATGCAAAAATGTAAAGCGGGCTTATACGAATATCAAATTGAAGCCGAAATTATTAACCATTTTCTACAAGATGGTTTGCGTGCCGTTGCTTATCCGTCAATCGTTGCAGGCGGTAAAAATGCGTGTACGCTACATTACACCGACAATGCGTCTAAATTAAAAAACGGTGATTTATTGTTGGTGGATGCAGGTGCAGAATGCGACCATTATGCCGCTGACATTACGCGTACTTACCCAGTGTCTGGGGTTTTCAGCGAGCCGCAAAAACAACTGTATCAATTGGTACTTAATGCCCAATTGGCGGCGATTGAAGAAATTAAACCCAAGCAATCCATGCAGTTGTCTCATGAAGCCTCGGTTAATGTACTCACTAAAGGTCTAGTCTCATTAGGGCTACTAAAAGGCAGAGTCGCCACACTGATTAAAAACGAAAAATATAAACAATTTTATATGCACCGTATTGGACATTGGCTAGGCATGGATGTTCATGATGTTGGTGATTATAAAATTAATCAAGAATGGCGATTATTAGAAAAGGGCATGGTATTAACTATCGAACCCGGCCTCTACATTCCCGCTGATTGCAAAACTGTTGATAAACAATGGCGTGGTATCGGGATTCGTATCGAAGACGATTTATTAGTCACCGCTGACGGGCATGAGATACTCAGCCGTGATGTGCCTAAAACCATCGCTGACATTGAACGCTTAATGCAGGCAACGCACTAATGCAGCACGATTATGACTTAATCATTGTGGGTGGTGGCTTAGCGGGTAACTGTCTCGCATTGGCATTAAAAGACGCTGGACTAAGTTTCGCCATTATTGAAGCCAGCACCGCTGAACAACTAGCGAACTCACCTGCGGGTGACCGTGCGTTAGCATTAGCCGCTGGTACAGTCAAACAACTTGAACATTTAAACGTTTGGCAAGGCATTCAGCACGCCGCCACCGCCATCAAACACATTCATATTTCTGATAAAGGGCATTTTGGCAAAACCCGTTTAAGTGCTGAAAAAGAACAGGTTGCCGCCTTAGGTTATGTAATTGCCGCGCGTGATTTAGAAACCCACGCAGCTAAACGGGTGACTGAAACTAACACGGTGCAGTTTTGTCCTGCGCGAGTGGTGGGCTTAAGTTCTGATACCGATAACATTAATGTCAACATTCAACAAGGCGATGAATCGCTCACATTGACCGCTAAATTATTGATTGGTGCCGATGGCGGACAGTCTTCAATCCGTCAACTGCTTAATATCAATCAACAAGTGACAGAATACGGGCAAACTGCTTTAGTCACCACCATCACCTCAACACGCCCCCATCACAACACTGCCTTTGAACGCTTTACCCACTCAGGGCCACTGGCATTATTACCGATAGCTCACAACCAATGCTCAGTCGTATGGACACGCACGACAGAAGATGCAAAAGCCCTAATGCAAGTCAGCGAAGCCGATTTTTTAGCAGAATTACAAAGCTGTTTTGGCTATAAACTAGGCAAACTCAGTCTAAGTGCGCCAATACGGTCATTCCCTTTATCGCTCATACGCGCTGAAAAAATGATTGCCAGTCGTGCAGTGATTATTGGTAACGCCGTGCATCAACTTCATCCTGTCGCAGGGCAAGGCTTTAATTTAGGTTTGCGTGATGTCATCGAATTAGCGCGACTGTTGACCACCCAACATCAAGCCGCTAAAGATGTGGGTGCCGCCGATTTTCTGACAAACTACGCCAAAGCTAGACAAAAAGACCACGACCTAGTCATTGGCTTCACTAACAACGTCATACGCATTTTTTCTAATGACTGGTTACCATTAGCGGCTGCTAGAAACCTAGGACTCACTTTGCTGGATCACATTCCTCAAGCAAAATCTTTATTAAGTCGTTATGCGATGGGTCTTGAGCAAACAGACTGACATCATTTATTCACCTTACCTTCTAAGCCTAGCACCCTACCGCGTAATGCTCGCAATTCCGTTTTACCCTCCAGGGCAAGCGCATATAAATATTAGACAGAGAAAATAATATCGTCTCTAAAGGTATCACTCAAAGCGGCTTTAAAACGCTTTCGCTTTATACTCAACTTAGAAGGCTCTTTTTTTAGAAGATTAATAGCAAGTTGGCGAATGATATTAAAGTTTTCAGGGGCGTATCCAGTGCGAATACGGGAATCATCTTCTTTGAAGGTGACATCCAGAACCCAGTGTAAGGAGTTTTCAATGCCCCAATGAGCGCGTGCTGCGTGAAGCACAGGCGGCGACATCGGTTACGGTGGTGATGTAATGGCGTTGGTCGATGCTGGTTTTGCCATTAATAATGCGTTCACACTCAACCACGCCAATACTCTGTAGACCTTTCCAACGAGCGGCATTGGGCAAGGTATCAAGACAGGTTGATAAATAACACCGCCGTGTTTCTATGCGCCCCTGCCCGGCATCAATATTTTCATGCCCTTGCAGTTGGCATAATTCGGGCTGATGAGCAACCCTAGCGACCTCAACACATCACGGATTGCCTCATGCAACTGTTTTTGATTATCTTTAACCGCTAAGACAGTGTCCGCTTGTTTTTCAATGATTTTTTTAGCAATGTCAGTCTGACAGCCCATCGCATCAATGGTAATGATGCAGCCTTTGACTTCAAGCAACGCCAATAATGCAGGTATCGCTGTTATTTCGTTAGATTTCTCAGCGGTTTTTACTTGTCCTAGCGATAAACCTACTTGGCTCGCCCACACACTGACGACATGGATTGCTCCCCTCTTATCGTTGCGACGGTAAGAACCCCGCGCCGTTTTACCATCAATGGCAACCACTTCGCCATCCGTCAGTTCCACTACACTTCGCGCCCACGCAACAAAGCATTCCGTCAGTTTGCTCGGCTCGATTCTAGCCATCACTCGCGCTATACAGTCATGTGACGGTATGCCGTTTTCTAACGCTATCCACAATTCAACCACGCTTGTTTTTCTTTGCCAAACTACTCTATCGCTTCCCATCCCTCTGCTCCACTTATCACCGCACAGATCGTTAAAATAATAATATCCATCAAGTGATGCCTTTTGTGTCGCTCTACCCGTGGATCTTCCACCGATGAAAACGCTTCTTGTAAACTTAACGCCACTGGCTATTCCTCAAAATAATTCAGTATCGCTGATTTTTAAGGTAATTTATATGCGCTTGCCCTGAATGGATGATAACTTCAAAAAATCTAGAAAGTATTTTGTGTTATCCTATCGCGTTCTGTTTTTCATAGTTTTCCACATCACTTTATGCGAACTCGCGTTAAAATTTGCGGTTTTACCCGTGTTGAAGAGGCTGTTTACGCAGCTCATAATGGTGCAGATGCAATTGGTTTAGTGTTTTACTCACCTAGTCCACGGAACGTGACGATTGATCAGGCGATTAACATCACTAACGCACTGCCTGCATTTACTACTGTGGTGGCGTTATTTGTCGATGAAACTGAGGCTCGGATTCGCGACGTGTTAAAGCACGTTCCGATTGATTGTTTGCAGTTTCACGGTGATGAATCGTCTGGTGCGTGTAGGATTTATGGTAAACGTTATATTAAAGCGGTGCGTATGCAGGCGACTACGAATGTTGTGCAGCTTGCCGAACAGTATCATGATGCCGCTGGTTTATTACTGGATGTCTATCATGCGGATGCCAAAGGCGGCACAGGGCAGAGTTTTGATTGGGAGTTAATCCCTAAACAATGTGCATTACCGATTATTTTGGCAGGTGGTTTGGATGAAACCAATGCTAAACAAGCGATACAAGCAGTAAGACCTTACGCGCTCGATGTTAGCAGCGGCGTGGAATCAAGCAGGGGCGTTAAGGATGCCCTGAAAGTAGCAGCATTTATACAACAAGTTAATGAGAGTGATAGAGAAATAACATGACCGAAAAATATAATATGCCCGATGTGCGGGGACATTTTGGCCCTTATGGCGGCTTGTTTGTTGCCGAGACTTTGATTCCACCTATTCAGGAGTTGAATGCTGCTTATCAGCAGTATATGAATGACCCTGAGTTTATTGCCGAAATGGATGCTGATTTGCAGTATTATGTCGGTCGTCCATCGCCTTTGTATTATGCGGAACGTTGGAGTCGTGAATTAGGTGGTGCGCAGATTTATTTAAAACGTGAAGATTTGAATCATACAGGTTCGCATAAAATTAATAACACGGTGGGGCAAGCTTTATTGGCTAAGCGCATGGGCAAGACGCGCATTATTGCGGAAACTGGCGCGGGGCAACATGGTGTTGCAACGGCGACCGTGGCGGCGCGTTTAGGCTTGGAGTGTGTAGTGTATATGGGCGCGGTTGATGTTGCCCGTCAGTCATTAAACGTGTATCGCATGAAGTTATTGGGCGCGACTGTGGTGGCGGTTGAATCAGGTTCTAAAACTTTGAAGGATGCTTTAAATGAAGCGTTACGCGATTGGGTTACGAATGTCGATAATACCTTTTATATTATTGGTACAGTCGCAGGGCCACATCCTTATCCAGCTATGGTCAGAGATTTTCAGGCGATTATCGGTCGTGAAGCCAAACAACAATGTTTAGCGCAGGCAGGACGTTTACCCGATGCCTTAGTGGCGTGTGTGGGCGGCGGTTCTAACGCAATTGGTTTGTTTTATCCGTTTATTGATGATGAATCGGTTAAATTAATCGGTGTTGAAGCGGCAGGTGATGGCGTTGAGACAGGCAGACATTCCGCACCGTTATGTGCAGGTAAACCGGGCGTGTTACATGGCAACCGTACTTATTTAATGTCAGATGAAGACGGCGAAGTTATCGAAACCCATTCAATTTCTGCTGGTTTGGATTATCCAGGTGTGGGCCCTGAACACGCATGGCTGAAAGACACAGGACGCGCTCAGTATGTCAATATCACTGACACCGAGGCGTTGGAAGGTTTTCATGCGTTGACTCGAATGGAAGGCATTATTCCCGCGCTAGAATCCGCTCATGCAATGGCGTACACCATGAAACTCGCACCAACCATGCGCAAAGATGAAATTATTATTATTAATTTATCAGGTCGTGGCGACAAAGATATGCAAACAATGGCGAAACGTGAAGGAATAGAATTATGAGCCGATTAGCAGCAACTTTTGCAGAACTGGAAAAAACAGGGCGCAAAGCCTTGATTCCATTTATTACCGCAGGCGATCCCAGTCCTGATTTTACTGTGCCGATGATGCACGCAATGGTAGACGCAGGCGTAAACGTGATTGAATTGGGCGTACCGTTTTCTGATCCGATGGCAGATGGCCCAGTCATTCAACGCGCCAGTGAACGCGCGTTAGCCCATAAAATGAGTTTACGGAAAACCTTGGCAATTGCGGCAGAATTTCGCAAAACCAATCAAACTACGCCTGTGGTGATTATGGGTTATTTGAATCCAATTGAAGCGATGGGTTATGAAGCCTTTGCTGATGCTGCCAAGACAGCTGATATTGATGGTGTGCTGACGGTTGATTTACCCCCCGAAGAAGCGGCAGAATGCACAGCGTTATTGAAAGCACGCGGTATAGACCCTATCTTTTTGTTAGCCCCAAACAGCACAGATGAACGCATTGAAAAAATGGACGCTCTCGGTAGCGGCTATCTTTATTATGTGTCTCTTAAAGGTGTGACGGGGGCTGGGCATTTGAATACTGCTGATGTAGAACAAAAATTACATCAAATTAAAGCGCGTACCAATTTGCCTGTGGGTGTTGGTTTCGGCGTTAAAGATGCAGAGACAGCAAAAGCAGTGTCGGCATTAGGTGATGGCGTGGTAGTCGGTAGTGCGTTAATTAGTAAAATTGAAGCCAACTTGGACAACCCAAGTCAAGCGAAAAACGAAATAATTGAATTATTAACCGCCATGCGTTCAGTAATGGACAGTTAAGCGAGAGTATAAAAACATGAGTTGGTTTAAAAAATTAGTCCCATCTACGATTAGAACCGAAGGCTCTAATAAAAAAGTCACTGTGCCTGAAGGCTTATGGAATAAATGCCCTAGCTGTAGCGCGATTCTTTATAATTCTGAGCTGGAAAAAAACTATAGCGTTTGCCCAAAATGTGAGCATCATTTTCGTATTTCAGCCCGCACGCGCTTGAATTTATTTTTAGATGAACAAGGACGTGAAGAAATTGCTAAACACGTTAAACCTGTCGATCCATTAAAATTTAAAGACAGTAAAAAATATAAAGACCGCATTAGCCAAGCACAAAAACAAACCAAAGAAAATGACTCATTAGTAGTCATGCAAGGACAACTGCATGGTCAAGGGATTGTCGTTGCCGCGTTTGAATTCAGTTTTATGGGCGGTTCTATGGGGTCGGTAGCGGGTGAAAAATTCGTCCGTGGTGTCAACAAAAGCATTGAATTAGGCATTCCCTTTATTGTGTTCACTTCTAGCGGTGGGGCGCGTATGCAAGAATCCTTGTTTTCTTTGTTTCAAATGGCAAAAACCAGTGCGGTATTAACCAAGTTGGCAGAGGCAGGTTTGCCGTATATTGCTTGTTTGACTGATCCTACGATGGGTGGTGTATCTGCTAGTTTAGCGATGTTAGGTGATATTAATATTGCGGAACCCAATGCCTTAATCGGCTTTGCAGGTCCGCGTGTTATTGAACAAACGGTGCGTGAAAAACTGCCAGAAGGCTTTCAACGTAGCGAGTTTTTACAAGAACACGGTGCTGTCGATATGATTGTTGATAGACGGGAGATGCGTGATAAATGTGCCAGTATTTTAGCGATGTTGATGGCAAATAAAATCAGTATGACTGAATCAAGTTTAACAGCGGTTAGCATCGACGCTGAACAAACTGCATAACGCTAATGCACTTTGATTCGCTACCAGACTGGCTGGCTTGGCAGGAAAGTTTACATCCTTTAACAATAGATTTGGGGTTAGAGCGAGTGGCAACTGTTTTTGCAGCACTTAATCCCAATTATGCTAAACCGCCCACGATTACTGTGGCTGGTACCAATGGCAAAGGTTCTTGTATTGCAACACTGGAAGCTATTTATCTTGCACAAGGTTATCATGTTGGCTCATACACTTCGCCGCATATTTTAAAATACAATGAGCGCATTAAAATAGATGGTGTGCCTGTATCTGATGAGCTGATTTGCGCAGCATTTGCAAAAATAGAAGCCGCTCGCGGTAATATCTCATTAAGCTATTTTGAATTTAGTACACTCGCCGCTTTGGAAATATTTACCCATTCAAAGGTGAATGTGCAGTTACTTGAGGTAGGTTTAGGCGGACGACTCGATGCAGTCAATATTATAGATCCCGATATTGCTATTATCAGCAGTATTGGTATTGATCATGTTGATTGGTTGGGGAAAACGCGTGAAGCCATAGGTTGGGAAAAAGCGGGGATTTTTCGTACTGCAACACCCGCTGTTATCGGCGATTTAGATCCTCCTAACTCATTACTGCAAAGTGCGGTAAACAAAAACACACCTGCTTATTATATTGGTAAAGATTTTGGCTATAAAAAAAAATTATCAGGGTGGCATTGGTTTTCTGGTAATGCTTCTCTGGATTTACCCAATCCTGTGTTAAAAGGCGAGCATCAATATCGTAACGCCGCCGCCGTTATTTTTGCAGTCACTACCTTAGCTAAACGCTTGCCTATCAGCGAAAAAGCCATACAACAGGGGCTTAGAAATGTCGAGTTATCAGGACGTTTTCAATTAATTAACACTGAGATTCCCACATTATTAGATGTAGGGCATAATCCAGAAGCAGTGAAAACACTGCTTGAGTATCTCATTACTACTTTCCCTGAAAAACGTATACACGCTGTTTTTTCAATGATGAAAGACAAGGACATCGCCAGTGTGCTTGAGATTATGAACCCTGTGGTTTACGATTGGTTTTTCGCGCCCTTAGCAAATCCGAGAGTTGCAACAGAAGCCATGATGCAGAAAATTTTTTCCCAAAGTTCAGTTGCTCATGTATCCTTTGGCTTTACTGATTTTGCAGAGGCCTACCAAGCGGCAAAAAGTCAGGCGCAACAAGGTGATCTACTGTTAGTTTTCGGATCGTTTCTTTTAGTGTCCGATTGCGTAATAAATTTGAAACAAAGTGAGTTGACAACATGAATCCAGAGCTAAAACAACGGTTGATTGGCGCGGCAGTGGTGACCGCACTAGCTACTATTTTTATTCCCATGCTGTTTGATGACCCAGTTGACAAAAAGGGGACATTAGTCAGTGAGTTACCCATCCCTGTCGCACCTATCAAGTCGCCAGAAGTCTCTGCAAATAAATTGCCGACTCCTGCGAGTAAAATTCTGAACAAACCTAACACCACCACTGAGCCACCTAGTGATACCGAAGACGATCCTGCTGAACCTGTTGTGGATGCGGAAATAGTAGACGATGCCGAAGCCGAGGCAACAGAGCCACCTGCCGCTAATGGATCAAAACCACACCCAGCCAGCACCGTAGTAAGCGTTGATAAAGAGCAATCCGTTATTGAAGCAGAAGAAGAGGATGTCCCTTCTGAACCATTGGACACAGGTGTTGTTGATGAGGTGAAACCGCCTGTAAAAAAACCAGCAAAACCGATAGAGCCTAAAGTCGAAGTAATGGTTAAACCCGCTATTAAAAAAACAGAAGCGAATACGCCTAAGCTATTACCAACAACAAAACCTATAAATACAGAGCCAGTTCCAACTGTTAAGCCTGTGGTTAAAAAACCAGAAGTGGCTATCCCTAAATCCCTGCCAGCCGCTAAACCACAGCCCACTGTGAAGCCCGCTGCGACAAATGTAGTTGCTGTGCCGTCTGAAAAAGTAGCTAAACCTAAACCTCCTGAATTAGTCCGCTGGACTATTCACGCAGGTAGTTTTGGTCAAAAAGACAATGCCACCGCGCTAATGAAAACACTACGCGAACAAGGAATACCTGTTTCGATAGAAACTATTCAAAATGCTAAAGGCCCTATGTATCGACTAAAAATAGGGCCTGACCTTGATAAAAAGAAAGCGGCCGCCAACAAAGCCAAGCTGGATAAACAAGGTGTAAGTAATGTACTGATAGCTGAGTAATACAAACTGAATACCGTCGATGGGCTTTGTCACAATAAAGCCCATCGATAGCGTTTGCTGAGTTTCGTACATCGACACCCTACGACAAATCATATCTCACAACATTGCCGAGATACCTTCATCACTAACAACTTTTACAATCGGATTAAATATAATGTGTGGTATTGCTGCTATCGTTTCATATCAAGCTGTTAATCAAGATTTATATGATGCACTCACCGTCCTGCAACATCGGGGACAAGATGCGGCGGGTATCGTCACCTGTGAACGCGGACGTTTGCATTTGCGCAAAGATAACGGCTTAGCGCGTGATGTATTTACCAACGCGCAAATGTTAAAACTAAAAGGCAATATGGGCATAGCTCACGTTCGTTACCCAACCGCAGGCTGCACCAGCTCAGCCGAAGCGCAACCTTTTTACGTTAACTCACCGTTCGGTTTAACGCTGGCACACAATGGTAATCTAACCAATACTGCTGAATTAAAAAAAATCTTATTCATCGAAGATCAGCGTCATCTCAACACTGATTCTGACTCCGAAGTCCTATTAAACGTCTTTGCCCATGAATTGCAAACGTTAGGCAAACTGCGCCTAAGCGTTGAGGACGTTTTTCAAGCGGTATCAGCCGTACATCGTCGCTGTCGCGGTGCTTATGCAGTTGTCATCATGATTGCAGGTTTTGGTATTTTAGGTTTTAGAGACCCGCATGGTATACGCCCCATTATCTATGGCGAACGCAAAAGCGAAGCAGGCACAGAATTTATGATAGCCTCCGAAAGTGTCGCACTAGACGTATTGGATTTTGACGTGGTTCGCGACATCGCCCCTGGTGAAGCCATCTTTATCGAAGCCTCAGGTAAATTACACACCAAGCAATGCGCCGAACAAACTGACCATTGCCCCTGTATTTTTGAATACGTTTATTTTGCCCGCCCTGATTCCATTATTGATGATATATCCGTCTATAAAGCGCGGTTGCGCATGGGTGATAAATTAGCTGACAAAGTTCTAAGAATATGGCCAGACCATGACATTGATGTAGTCATTCCCATTCCTGACACCAGCCGCACTGCTGCCCTGCAAATGGCAAACAAATTGAATGTAAAATTCAGTGAAGGCTTCATGAAAAATCGCTATATCGGGCGCACTTTCATCATGCCAGGTCAAAAAATGCGTGAAAAATCTGTCAGACAAAAACTCAACGCCCTCGGACTGGAATTTGAAGGTAAAAACGTATTGCTGGTTGATGATTCGGTTGTGAGAGGCACAACCTCCGCGCAAATCATCCAAATGGCACGCGATGCGGGTGCGAAAAAAGTCTACTTTGCCTCAGCTGCGCCGCCTGTACGTTACCCCAATGTGTACGGTATTGATATGCCAGCGGCACACGAACTGATTGCTCACAACCGCACTGAAGAAGAAGTCTGTGTCGAAATTGGCGCGGATAAACTCATTTATCAAGACTTGCATGATCTAATCGCCGCTGTGCAGAAAGGCAATCCAAATATCTTACATTTTGACACCTCATGTTTTAGTCATGAATACATCACAGGTGACGTTGATGATGCCTATCTGGAACGCATAGAAGCCTTACGCAATGACAATGCCCAAACTGAACGTAATTCTGAAAACTTCATTATTGAAATGCAAAATAGCGCATAGGAAACGCTTGTTTTAGAAAATCCCCGCTACTCGCTGAATCCTATTGTTTGATGTGTCAACACTTTTCAGGACACATTATTAAGCAGCTTTTCAAATTCTACAGGTGACAGGTATCCATTGTTAGAATGGAGGCGTTGTCGATTGTAGAAGACTTCGATGGTGTCGAAGATAGATTTTCTGGTAGTCCCTACAAAACAATGCAGGTGGTAATTTTTATCGATTTTTGACATAGTGCAGAGCCAAACTTTGCAGTACTGATGGTATGAACTACGCACCCACCAAACTTAATGTCGAATTAAACTTATTTTGCTCAAGACGAGGCTGTCCTTACCATCGATCCTTGGATAACAAGATAACCAAAGACGGCACCTACACGACCAAAAATGATAGCGTGGTTCGACAGATGTTTTACTGCGGAAAAGGAGAACATCGTTTTTCTGAGACGGGTTATAGTGATTTATTCGGCAAGCATGGCAGCTTCAAAGAATATGAACAAATGTGTAAGTTAAGCTGCTACAGCTTATCAGTTGATGCTATAGCGGATGTGTTGCTCAAAGACAGTCGAAAACATTGACGGTTCTATTTATACAGATGGATGAGTTGTGGTGGATGAGTTGTGGTCGTTTTTGAAAAACAAAAACAGCCAGTTATGGGTGTTTATTGGCTTCGAAGTGGATTCCCGTTTTTGGATGAACTTTGAGTTAGGCAGTCGCACCACGCATACCGCAACCAAGCGGGTGATGCGCATCAATCACTACCTCAGCAAACTGTCTCGGATTAATCCAGTAAAGGTCACGACCGACAAACTAGCCGCTTACAAAAATGCGCTACAGTCGGTATTCACGGAGATAGATTATGTTTATCTGCAAATCGTTAAGAAAAGGATAAAAATGCGCTTAGTAACGGTTAAGAAGGGCGTTGGTGCATAAATAATGCGGCAGAGATAGAATAAAGCACGAGAACGAATAATCCAAGGGTAGAGGTCATGAGCAAGAAAGCATTGTCAGCCAATGAGCAAAAGGAAAAAGTCCAGTATCGGGTGAAGAATTGGTCGGAGTATGATGCTGCGTTGGTAAAACGAGGCAACGTGACGGTTTGGTTTGCAGAGGACGAGGTCAAGGAGAATTGGAAGCCAGCGGCGACAGGGAAACGAGGAGCAGTTATGCAGTATTCTGATGGGGCAATCCAAACGCTACTGGTGTTAAAAAATGTTTTCAGTTTGACGTATCGTTCATTAGAAGGTTTTGGCTGTTCATTGATGAGCTTAATGGGCTTGAACTTACGAATACCTGACCACAGTCATCTTTCGCGGCGTGCAAAGACGCTGAATGTTGTGATTTCTCGTCGTGTACACGACGAGCCACTGCACGTTGTGATTGATTCAACGGGTTTAAAAGTATACGGCGAAGGCGAATGGAAAGTACGCCAACACGGTGCGAGTAAACGGCGGACATGGATAAAAGTCCACCTTGCCGTCGATACCAAGATATTGGATATTATCGGCGTAGAAGTGACAACGCCAGCATGGGCGGATTGTGAAGTATTTGAAGGCTTATTGAATCAAATCGAGGGGACTATTGAGCAGATTGATGTCGATGGAGCTTATGATACCCATTCTGTTTATGAAGCCGCGAGCCAGCGGGGTGCAAGACTGATTGTGCCACCTAGAGAAAATGCTGTTCCTTGGGACGACGATCATCCACGCACAAAAGTACTGGCGGCTATTGCCGAACAAGGCATGAAAGCATGGAAAAAGTCAACGGGCTATCATCAACGCAGTTTGGCTGAAAACGCCATGTATCGCCTTAAACAGTTATTCGGCGATAAATTGGCTTCCCGCCTTTTTGAAACCCAAGTCACTGAAGTTCATGTCCGCATTGCTGCCATGAATATCATGACGGCTCTAGGAATGCCCATTTCCGATCAAGTAGGCACAGCTGCGCCCTGAGTTTTTTGGGTAGGGGCTTTTTGGCTTTGTCATTATTTATGCACCAACGCCGTTAAGAAGTGTTTTGTAAAAGGAACTAAGGACGATTTTAAAGGGAAAACCCAAAATACCTCTTATATTGAACGTTTCAATTTGACGCTAAGACAACGAGTCTCTTATTTACAAAGAAAAACAGTGGGTTATTGCAAAAAGAAAGCAAACTTTACAGACGCTCTTTGGATTAATCTCTATGACTACAACTATCGATGCCATCATAAAAGCTTAACGCTGCCACTGACAGTTCCTAGCGTATCACGATTCCAAAAAAAATGGACGCATCGAACACATGCCATGGCTATGGGATTGACTCAAGACGCATTAACTTGGATATTCTTATTCGTGATGCCTATTTTGGTTAAAAACAACCTGCATTGTTTTGTAGGGACTACCGTCAGTCAAGCCAAGACGAGCTTGTCAGCTCTGGCGTTGAAACGGCAGTTGGGTGTGAGTTATCCGACCACTTGGCTTATTCAGCAGAAGTTGATGCAAGCCATATCCGAACGTGACACGCTTTACACGTTACACGGCAACGTTCAAGTGGATGATGCTTATCTCGGTGGTGAATGTGTTGGCGGCAAGGCAGGGCGCGGCTCTGAGAACAAGGTTTCTTTTGTGGCGGCGGTTTCGCTTAACACCGAAGGGCATTCGATGTACCTCAAAATGACTCCCGTTTCAGGTTTTACCAGCAAAGCCATTGTCAAATGGGCAAAGCAAGACCTGAGTCCAGGTTGCGTTGTCATGTCCGATGGGCTGAGCTGTTTTACTGGCGTACTCGATGCAGGCTGTCAACACCAAGCCATTATCGCAGGTGCTCGCAAACCAAAAGAGATGCCAGAATTTAGGTGGATTAACACGCTATTAGGTGACTTAGATTCAACTAACAAATGCAATTCATTTTTAGAGATTTAGAAGGGGTCAACTGCTATAGTTTCATCCCCTCTCAATCCGACCAAAGATGGATAAGCGATGAAAACACACAAACAGTTGACTGAA
>MBQZ01000031.1 GCA_002134785.1 Crenothrix sp. D3 | reverse complement strand
CTCCTGACTTAAATCCTATTGAACACAAATGGGCGCAAGCTAAAGCTCTTAGAAGAAAGAAAAACTGTTCCACTGATACGCTGTTTTCTCAGCTTTTTTAAATCATTTTATTTTGCTTTGGCTATATGTGGCTTCATTTGGCGAGTTTTTAAAGCCGGTCTTTAAGTTACAAGCAACAAATAGCTATGTATTAGAATAAGGGAAAACAACGAAGTACAGCAAAAAGAAAGATGATAATAGGACGAGTAGATTTGACTGAAGAGGAAAAAGGTCAGCTAGAGAAGATACTTAACAACCACCAGCTAAAAGCTGGTGGTTGTTAAGTAAAATCAATTTAAGAACCAAGCAACCACGAGAAATCAGCCCATGTTAAAAATACTCGCTCTATTATTAATCAATTTTGCCTATTTATCGCCTGTTCACGCGGAGCAGATTACTGACAGTCAGTTGGCACTGTCACCCGATGGCACACAACAAGTTTTTATTCGAGAATTACCCAACAAAACTAGCGAATTATGGATTATGGACGCGTCGGGCAGCAACGCTCATGCTATCGTGCATGAACGTTATGACGACGATGTGAAGAAAAACCTAACAGGCTTAAATACCCCGCTATTTTCCTTAAATGGTAAAGCCGTTTATTTCCTCAGTGAAGCGTGGGCAACATCAAACGCAGTTCACGTTATCGACTTAAGCACTAACACACAGCGTTTCATCACCGATGGCAACAGTCTGGAACTCATCCCACACGGTAAATACCAAAACTATCTCATCGTTTCAAAACACAAATACCACGACAACGAAGGCGGGTCTTTTGAAGAATATTGGCTAGTCTCCCCCCAAGGCAAAGACATCAAAGCCATCGGCGAGAGCGAAGAACAGGTGAATGCGTTTATTCAGGCTAATTAAAGTGTGAGGATATAGCGACGACAAAAGGCGCATCCTATCGCCTGACGCACTTAATGTGTTTATTTACTGGAACCACTGCTTATATTTTGTTAAAATGAATCCTTATATACTTCATAAAGAGAAATTCAGAAACGTGTCAAAAGTTAAATATATAGATTTATTTGCAGGTATGGGTGGAATTAGGCTGGGATTTAGTCAAGCGTGTGATGAACTTGGATTAAATCATGAATGTGTTTTTTCCTCAGAGATAAAGCCTCATGCAATAGATATATATAAATATAATTTCAATGAAAATTATATTCATGGCGATATTACACAAATAAACGCGAGTGATATTCCAGATTTTGATTATTTGTTAGCAGGTTTTCCCTGTCAAGCATTTAGTACAGCAGGAAAACAACTAGGGTTTGATGATATAAGAGGGACATTATTTTTTGATGTGGCTAGGATTTTAAAAGAAAAAAAACCAAAAGGCTTTATTCTTGAAAATGTCGATGGCTTTGTAACGCATGATAAAGTATGTAAAACCGATGAAATAGGTAGAACATTAAGAACCATCTTAAATACGATAAAGGATTTAAATTATAAAGTTACATGGAAAGTGCTAGATGCTGCAAATTTTGGAGTTCCTCAAAAAAGAAAAAGAATTTTTATAATAGGTCATTTAATAACCGAACCAAATTTAGAAAACTTTAATTTTAGAAAAAGTAAAATTGGCGATATTTTAGAACAGGGATTGCCAACAATGACAACTGATTTTATTGAGAAATTATTAAGATGTTATAATGTGGATGAGCTTAAAGGAAAGGCTATTAAAGATAAACGTGGCGGTAAAGATAATATTCACAGTTGGGATATAGCAATAAAAGGCGAAATTAATAGCTATCAAAAAATAATATTGGAACGCCTCCTTCGCGAAAGAAGAAAAAAACACTGGGCAAAATTAAAAGGCATTACATGGATGGACGGAATGCCGCTTACATTTCATGAGATCGCTTCATTTTGCACAGATATTCCAGCTGAACAACTCAAAAATTTATTATCGGATTTGGAGAAAAAAGGTTACGTCAAACTAGAGCATCCAAAAGATATAATGACTGTTGATGGGAAAAATAAACGCCATCCAGATACAAGTAAAGATAAAGGTTATAACATTGTAACAGGCAAATTAAGCTTTGAGTTTAATGAGATTTTACATCCAAAAGACATAGCGAATACTTTAGTTGCTACTGAGGTTGATAGAATAGGTGTGGTAGATGGTAAAGGAATAAGAAGATTATCCGATAAAGAATGCTTACGATTTTTTGGATTTCCAGATAGTTATCAATCTAATATTCCTAATAAAAAATTATATGATTTAATAGGAAATACAGTTGTTGTTCCCGTGGTAAAATCAGTAGCACTCAGATTATTACAGTAGCTTGTTGACTAAATAAACACCTTTGTTTTCAGAAACTCGTTTTAAATACATTTCTTCGGTCTCATATAACGCTTTAACAAATTCATCTTTAGTCTTAAAGGGTTTATAAGTTGGATTGGCGGCATACCATGATGCAGGTCTAATATTATAAATAACGTCACGTTTGACTTGTGTTTTTAATGGAAACCGTTCACTAGCGCAACAAATTTCCCATATTTTCTTTAACCAGATATTTTTAATAACCAGTTTTCCCTCAGTTAAAATATAACCAAAAATTAAGTAGTCAGAATAGATTCTTTCTGGATTAGTAGCTAACGATTGACAATAAGATTGAAAGTTTGCAATATCAAAATTAGCACCTGCATTCATATCAAAACATTTTATTTCTAGCAAGGATATTTTATTGTCATGTGGATGGTGAAGAAAAAAATCTGGAAATGATTGAGAGTTGGAAGGAGAGCTATAAATAATTCCATTTTCTACCATCCATTTTTCAAGCCATTCTTGTATATGTCCACCTATGCCATCTTTACTGTTTATTTCAAATTCTATTGTATTCATTTTGAATGTTATTTTCCCCACAAGACCATTATTAACTTCTACTAATAAGGCTTCGTACATTCTTTTTGCTGTATCACTTGGCATTGCTGAACTCGTCTATATAACTGAGATGGGCATTTGATTATAAAGGTGGATTGTTAATAAGCAAGTTATGACTGAAATAACTGTACGTCTTGCTCTTCACGCTAAGTTTTTAAGTGTGTATAAACCTGTCCATTACCCACATATTTTTAGCTAATAATATCAATATTTTAGATGATAAAAAATGAATTACCTATCAAAGTTACACGAGCAATGAAGCATCAAAAATAAAAAATTGGGTAGTTATAACCACAATATGTCTTTTTTATACCTCAGTGCAGCAACTTATCAACGATAAACTTTGTGTAACTCCATGATTTTAATGCTATTTATATTTATGAATGATAAATATAAGCGTAACATATTGATTTTAAACAACTAACGTACTTGTGGGTAATGGACAGGTGTATAAACCACTCACCTTAAAGACCTCGGAGGTTTATTTATACAGACGAACGTATTGCAATGAACTTATAGCCTCGATACAGTAAAATAGCAGCCAATCAAGCGAATCCTAACAGGAATGCAAGCCTAGGTTTGTATTCCGAATTTAAGGCAACGCCCTACAACACTGTAATAGTCATTACGACTTGGTTAGAAACCTGCCAACAACAATTGGCACGCTTAGAAAAAACCGCTGTATTAGTCATGTAGGTCGGAATAAGCCTGTTTGAGCCTAAGCGAAAACAGGTGTTTCTGAAAAACTGCTGAATAAAAACTCAAAAAATGAACCACTCATTGATAAAACACCGTGCCATTATTCGCTGGCTATTTCTGCTTATTGCCGTTCTGCTCGCTTCGTGTACTACCATGCCAGTGAACGATAACCCTATCAACGCCCTAGCAGAACAATACAAACAATTACGCGCAAGACAACAAGCATTACCCGCTGGTGTTTTTGATAAAGAATTAAGCGGTTCTGGCGGTAAACTAGAAACCGTGTTAGCCGAATTGGGCAAGCAGTTGGGAAAACCAGACTACTCTCAAGAATATATAATTCGACTCATGGGGCAACCCGATGAAATTATGACGGCAGGAGACTATCAACCAGCCACACTGGGTCGAGATGAACACGCGGGAATTATTCCTCCGCATGAAACACGGCTTGTTTATTACTGGCGCGGTATACATGATTATTTATATTTCATCAGTAAAGAGGGAATTATTCAATCCGCATATTGGTATGCGGCGGGTGAATAACACGACTAAGGCAATGAACTTATAGCCTCGATACAGTAAAATAGTAGCCAATCGAACGAATCCTAACAGGAGTGCGAACCTAGGTTTGTACTCTGAATTTAAGGCAACGCCCTACAACACTGGAATACATAATGACGACTTGGTTAGAAACTTGCCAACAACAATTGGCACGCTTAGAAAAAACTGCTGTATTAGCGGATAAATTAGTGACGCTCAGTAATAAAACAGGCGTAGACATTGCTCCTGAACTGTTGAAAAAACTCAATAGCGAACGCCCACGGCTGAATCGACAATTAGAACGCTTGCACGCTAATCGCTTTGAAGTCGCGGTTATTGGTTTGGAAAAAGCGGGCAAAAGTGCATTGCTGAATGCGTGGTTAGGGCAGGAAATTCTACCGTCAGCACGCGAGCGTTGCACGTTTACCAGCACTGAAATTTGGTCGGCACAAACGGAACAAGATCAACTGTTGCGGATTCAATATTACAGCCAAGATGAAATCAATCAGTTGCAAGAGCAACGTAGCCACGCGTTATTAGGCTTGCTTGGTGAGCGGGAACGCAAAGAAATTCAAGAGGATTTTGATGACACTGAAAAAAATCTCAGTGCTATTTACGAATTCACTAAACACACTGAAGGCTATAGCCAATCTTTTATCGACATCAGTGAAATCAATGAGCAACTTCAAGCGGCAATCTTTAAAAACCGCGCTCAATCTCTAGCTATCAAACGTATTCAGGTAAAAACGGTACGGCTAAGAAGCGACAGAGACATTATTTTTCATGACGTTCCAGGATTTAATTCGGGAATTTTAATGCACGCCGAACAAGCCATTGAACGGCTTAAACATTGCGATGCGATTATTTACGCCAAAGAAATGAAACAGCCGTCTATTACTGGGCCTGAAAAAGAAATGTTGGTGATTGCCGATGAGGAAGATCCCAGTATTCGCGTCGCTGATAAAGTGTTTGTGGTACTGACTCAAGCCGATGCCTTAGACGATCAAATTGATTTTAAAGACACGCTCGCCAAACATCGTAACTATTGGCCGACTGTGCCTGAACGCCGTTTACTGCCCGTGTGTGCTAGGTCGCATTTAGTTGAATATGGCATACCATCAGAAGACACGCTCCGAAGAACTAAAAGTGCCGATGATAAAGGCAAAATGAAAAAACTTGGTATCACTGATGGCATACCACAACTAAAAGAAGCGGTGAATCATTACATCGATCACGAACGAGCGATGGTGTTAGAAAAACGCTGTGATGCAATGGTCAATAATATACGGCAAATTGCTGGCGATATATTAACCAAGCTAGAACCCATTTATGGGACAGTCGTTGACGGGGATGCCCAAGAAGATGATTTAATCGGTAAAGAATTTAATCAATGGTGGGGCAGGGAATGGCAACGCATCAAAAAAGATTTTGATGTTTGGTATGCGGAAGTGATTCAAGGACGCAAAGAAGCCGACGCGATCGGTTCTGAGCATCAAGAACTCGCGGCCTTACGCGCCGCTTATGACAGCAAAATTGAATCGCTACTTAGCCAGCTAATCACTGCCCAACCCGATGAGTTGAAACGTATTTATACCGCAGGCGGTGCAATCTCCATGCCTGATCCGCGCGAAGGAAATTATAAAATTCGTGAGGAATTGTTTCGAGAAATTCAGAAAAAATTTGAAACTGAAATGACCGACCAATTAGCGCAAGCCTTACAAGCATTAATCGATCAAATTGTGCAGAAAACTCAGTCATTATTGTGGAATAGCGATGATGTGCGCAAAACATTATTACATTCTCATGCCGATGAAAGTTTGGAGCAAGCGCGAATTCGCCACGGTTTTCAAGTGTTATTTTTGCGTTTTAGCCGTGTCGCAGTAGAAGCCTTTATTGCCAAACCCCTACAAGCGCGGGAACGTTTACTCAGTGAACGTGCCGCCGAAATTAAAACCTTAGAAGCTTTTTATCAAGGTACAGATAAAGCCAAACAAGAAGGCGGTTTGACGCATTATTTACGTTATGGTTTATGGGAAAAACAGCTTAGTCAATCCGTGGTAACAGCAGGAAAAAGCAGAGCTGCCAAAGCCACAACCGCGCAAGAAATGGTCGCCGCTATCGTGCCTGAAATGGTCACTATCACCAAAAAAGTCCCAGAGGAACAAGAAAAAGCTCCCGAACCTAATAGCTTTGATGCAGTAGTGGCAGAAATCAACGGTGACTTAGCCGCCCTAGAAGATTATCTAAAAAACAGTGTCTTTTATGCCGCTGGTTTTATCACTTATTGCAATCAAGAATTAGAACGCATTCGTCATCGCTTTAAAGAAATGGAAGACAATGACAGACAATGGATAGGCATTATTCGCACCGCCGTTAAATATGAAAAAAATCCTAATATTCCTTATAGCATTGCCCATTCTAAACGCGATTTTCGTTTGCGCCGTGAAATTGCCTTAGAACTCAAAGAAGTGCGAGAAAGTTGTTTGAACGTGTATTAATTCACCGTTGAATGTTCAGAAAACGAGTCGCCTAATGTGCGACCCGTTTTTGTGATTTTCTTATTTCACGGTATCGAGTTTAATTGCCTGTCTATGACATTCCCAGTCATTATCCAGTAATAAAAAATACCCGAATATTTGATATTTGTACGCTTCTGGATTAACGGAACTGTGAAACGGCGTGAATAGTTCAGTCGCGTAGATAAGCTGACCAAGATACAGACCTTTGGCAATTTCTACCAGTTCGTCCAGACACGTTCCTATCGGTGCCGCGCCACCTATCATCGGGTAACGGTAGTGGAATTGAAACACCCGTTTTTTCTTATCCGTGCCATTATTCATGGGCATAATGGATTCTTGGTCGGCAACACCAAGGAAGCTGTAGCCTTGACGGACAAATGGGCTAGGCGCGGCGTTTGCCAAATCAAGTAATGGTTGTTCTGGGGTGTGGTAGTTCATATCCAGCATTCGGAAGAACGCATCGGCAGTAAGAATCCTAGCATCTTGAGTATTATTCCCAAAAATCCACTTACTATCCGCTTCATTGTTCCAGAAGTCCTTGTCCGTATCAGTCATGCCGTTATCCCACGCGCCGCTGTTGAGATGTGCCGCAAATAGACTTTCTTCTGACCAATAATGCTGTTCATTTTTCAGCACCAAATCATAATGCGGCCAACTGGCAAGATGACTGTGCAGTTCGTTAGTACGTTCTGGATAACGGCTACGCAGGTCATCCGATTCGTCCAGTAACATACTCAGTTTACGTCCGCTGATGTGTTCAAATGATTTTCCTGCCCACGGAAAAATGAAGCGTCCAATGGTTTGCCAAACTTGATTTAACACCGCAGGTTCTTGAATGCCGTCTTTAAATAGGCTGGCAATGGCAGCGGGAAACAGTAAGTTCGATGCAACCGATTCGTTGATTTCTGGGCGGAAGTTGTCGCCAAAGCCCCAATGTAGATTGAGTGTCGCGCCATGATAGTAATCAAAACCGACTAACGGTTCGTTTTGCCCATACCATTGTCTATCTTCAAGGCCGTTATAACGGGTGTTGTAGCCTTTACCACAACCTTGAAACAGTCCATTTTTTACGCTCGGTGCAACACCACTGCGGAATAGACGGTTGAGTTTTTCAAAATGTTTAAGGTGGTCATCGTATTTTGTTTGGGCATTGATAGTTGTTTGAATTCTTTGCAGCATTTGCAGGATGGATTCACCCGCTTGTAAGAGTTCATGAACGTCACTATCATCTGCACGGGGCGAGGGTTCTGTACAAAAGGTGGTGAATTTTTTCGCTAAGTCTGGATTTTTTTTCCAGCCAAACACCCATTCATTGGGATCAATGACATGAATATCGGGCGCAGAGGGCTGTTTATCGTAGCCTAATTCTAAGTAACCCACTTCGTTTGGCGCGGGTTTCAGTTGAGGAAACGCATCATCGGCATAAGCCTGTTTGGCAAACCGTGGGTCAATCATCAGAAAAAAGCCGTTATTTTGATAGCCATAATCGTGTGTGTCGTGCGCATGACTCCACAAGTGTTGCAGCTCAGTCAATAAACCAGTCAATCCGCCCTTATGTTCGTCAGGCACGGGATTGTATTCTTCACCTAAACTTTGGGTTATTTCTTCGCCAAGCAGGGAAAATGTTGTCGTTCCGAGGCTGTAGTGCTTCGTCGCCATAACCAACTGCCCCAGATAAATGCCTTCGTCAACCTGCACCAGCTCATCTATCAAGCGCGTCATCGGATACGCTGGATTAAGTCCAGCCCAGCGATAATTTAATTGGTAGACTGTTTTGCCTTTCATTTCTGCTGCCACAGAAGCCCCTGTTTCCGCCAGAAAATAACCGCCTGTTTTGCTATAGGGTATGTGTTTCTCTAAGGCGAGATTTTTTTCCAGTAACACACTGTCAAAGCCTTGCGCATCGGTTGATAACGGACGATCTTTTAATTGCCAAAGCGAGGTCAGTACGGGAATGCCCGCTAATTGTATGAAGTCAGGTGACAGCGGATCACGAAAAAAATTTCGTCCGATACGCGTGGTTTCAGGATTGTATCGCGCCATAAACAAGGGATTGTCATGACATTTTTGTGCAGCTATGTCTTTATCAACAGGCTCAAAGGTTTTGCCCATCCAAATGCCTGTGTTGCCAAAGGTGTTGTTCCATAACGTCGCCATCCATTCAATATTGGCGACCGCTGAGCGGTTATGCCCAAAAAGCTTTGCTGTTTGTTTAAAGTAGTCAAAGTCTCTGATTGACACAGAAACGCCTATCATCGGGCCATCGATAGGCGTGCTGGTTCCGCATTTTAATAGGGTCGTCAGTTTATTATTAATGTCGTCCCATTCGTCTTTGCGATTGTTGTCACTTAAGATTTTTTTATAGTCACCAAACAGTTTAAAGAAACTACCTTGATAATCAGTTGTCAATACGGTTTTCAAAGACTCTACAAGTTGCTGTTGTTCTTCTTGTGATGCGGAAGGGAAGTTGCTGCTATTAAGATATTTCATCACGGCGTTCCTCTTGAATGGATTAAATAATGACCTATTAAAAAGGGTAGATTGGCGGTGAAAAACTACTGTTTTTAACAATATCCATCTTATAAGGTTTCTTTAAAAATGCAATAAAAATACCTTGATTAAATTATGTAAAGGTAGTAAAAGTCGAGTGTGGGTGTTTATTGACGAATTCCAAACGAGGAGAAAAATCATGACCCAGTTACACAAAACCGCAGGCGGTATAAAAGTCGAATTAGACGCTACAACAGCCCCTATTCAACACAGTAATCATCCGTTACTCGGCGTTTTTCCTATTAAGAATGACACGCTTGATACAGTTAGAACACTGAAAGATTTATCGCTAGTCGAGATAAAACGTAGCGATTTTCCAGTGGTTGAGGAATGGCGGGCGAAACTGTTTGATCCCGCTTGGAAGCCTGAAATCTGTGATGAATTACCGCGTCATCTGACTGAATATATGCGTAGTGATGAAGCTGCTGCCTTGCCACCAAGAGTGCGCCGCGCCAAGGCAGTGCGTTATCTGTTTACCCATAAAACGCCGTTGGTTTCCAATACTGATTTAATGGCGGGAAAAACCACCACCAGTTTTGTCGGTCCTGTGGTTTATATGGACACCATTGGTTATTGTATCTGGCCCGAATTGAAAACAGTGACCAGCCGAGCGCAGAACCCATTCACTATAAAACCCGAAGTGGCGGAGCGACTGAATCGGGAAATTTTTCCTTTTTGGTTGGAGCATAAACCCGTACAGGAAAAAGCGCGTTACAGTGATTATGACACCGCCGCCTATGCAAATATGGATATCGTGAATGACGGTGATTCTATTGATCCACCGCTGAAGAAAAAAGCGGGCGAAACGCCGAAGTGTCAGGAGCTGATGGAACGGGTTGCGTTTTTCCTGTCCGATAAAGCCACCTGTGTTTCACACACCGTGCCTGATTGGGAACGTCTGTTGAAATACGGTCTTAAAAATTTGATAGGACAAATGCGGCACGATATAAGGGCTGGCAAAGCCGATACTGACGATAAAGTACAATTTCTCGAAGGCGTGATAGATGTGTTTGAAGGGGCAATGATTTATGCTGAACATCTTGCCGAAGCCGCTGAACAAGCGGGCAATCATACCTTAGCCGCTATTTGTCGCAAAGTACCCGCTAAACCCGCAGAAACCCTGCATGAAGCCTTAGCCGCGTTATGGATTTGTTACCATTTGCTGTTACAGGAAAACACTAATTTCGGTTTATCTATTGGTCGCGTCGATCAACTACTCAATCCCTATTACTTAAAAGAATGGGGCGCATTGAAAACCGAACAACAACGCTCTGATTACACCAAAAGAGCGGTTGAATTGATGTGTCATTTTTTTCTGAAATGCTCTGATCACGTTCCGTTATCTACGATGGGTTCAGAGGTATTATTTGCGGGCAGTGGTTCTAATCAGGCGTTGACAGTCGGTGGTACCCGTTACGAAAATGGCAAAGTAGTGGATGCAGTCAATGATATGACTTACATCATTCTAAAGGCGACTGAGTTGCTGAGCATTCGCGATCCCAATATTCACGCCCGCTATCACAAAGAAATACATAACAAAGACGCGCAAGGTAATGAGTTTGCCAAACAGGTGTTATCCCCTTATCTGCGGCGCGTTTGTCAGGTCAATATTCTGACGCGAGCCACGCCTGCTTTACATGGTGATGCACCCGTCGTGCATAGCATGGCTAATTATTATGCCGCTCATGCGGGTGTGAGCAAAGAAGAAGCCTTGGCGGATGCCTATGATTATGCGTCCATTGGTTGTATTGAACAGAACGCCGCAGGTAAACATTATGGCAATACAGGCTCTACGCTGTTTGTATTACCCGCCGTTCTGGAATTAACGCTATTCGGTGGTAAACACCGTAGTGACGGTGTCGGCGCAAGCGACCCTAATTTATTGTACGACACCCCGAATAACACCAGCGTACCGCTCACTGAAATGAAGTCTATGCAAGATTTTATTGATGCGTTTCGTTTTCAACTGGATGAAATGGCAAGACACGCAGTGCAGTGCAATAATTACTTTGGACGCTTTTTAGAACAAGAACGCGCATCGCCTTTCTTGTCAGGTTTGTATGTTGGCCCGACCAATACCCCCAACAGTGCGGGTGCAAAATTCCGAGATGTCGCGGCGGGCGGCGCAAAATATAATTCGGCGGGTGTTGCTATCATTGGCTTAGCGGATGTTATCGACTCATTTTGTATTATTGATAGCTTAGTATTTGGCGGCAAAATCAGTGCGGAAGAATTATTAGCCGCCCTGCAATGCGACTTTCAATCCAACGTCCAAGGTGATAAAGCCAAAAAAGATTGGTGGCATGAGCTGCTGGATCATATACGGCTATGGTTTCGTCATGAAGACACAAGCGCGTTAGCCGCATTATCGGACGAACGATTGGCAACATTAAACAAGATGATGCCTTTAGCACCGCATTATGGCGCGGGGGTTGATGAGACCGAAGGCGGAATTTACAACAACGCGCTGGCTGTACATTACACGCAGTTATTGACTCAAATCATTCACGATACTTTTTATAAATATCGCACTCATCGTGGTGGTCGTTATCTTGCGGGCTACTGGTCTATGACCAATCATGCGGGTTTTGGAATGCTTGCCGAGGCAACGCCAAACGGACGCAAAGCAAGAAAAGCATTTGCCTCAGGCATTACCCCCTGCCCTAACGTGGTCAAAGCAAATGGCGACCCCGTCATGCTGTTCGATCACATGATGTCCATCACGTCAGTCAATGCCGATACCGTACAGAACGGCTATACCTATAATCTGAGTTTAACAACCCGTGATGTCACGCACCGAGAAGAAGATACCGAATTATTTGCCCGTTATATGAAAGCCTTTACCGATAATGATGGCGTGTTGGTGCAAATGTGCGTGTCTTCCATTAATGATTTAATCGAGGCAGATAAAGCCGCTACCGCCGCTACGCAAGCCAACGCGGGCGACGCGGAACAACTGGCACTCGCGCCTTACAAAGATTTAATGATTCGTGTTGCAGGCTACTCCGCCTACTACATTACCTTGAGTCCGCAAATGCGCAGAGAGATTATTGAACGCGCCAATTTCGCGCTGGAAAACCAACAAGAACAGCACGTTTTACACAGTTTATAAGCTTAAGGAGATAGTCATGCACGCAGGATTTCCCCAATCTACCACCAATCTTATTCATGTGTTGCGTATCGGTGCCGATGCAGACGATGTTTTACGTCCGCTACTGTCATGCACTAGCGGTACATTACTCGCAAACAGTATGGCGTTGCTGTTGAAACTGGGTTTTGGTTTCGTTATGCGCGATAGTCTACTGAATGAGCAACAAGCCGCCCAAGCCAGAGCCTTTCTGGAAGATAATTTTGTTATTATCGACCCCAAAGCCCCCGACGGAAAACGCTATTATCAAGGCAAATTCTTGATTCGTACTCGCCGTGCGGGCGATGATATGAATGTGCTGTTTTGCTTCTGCCCGCATCCTGATCAACTATTTACATTAATGCCGTGGGGTGAAACCATTAACTCATTGGAAGTGATAGAGACAGCGGTATTAACGGAACAAGAAGCCGAAGAACTGGAAAGCCAACCCGATAAGGTTGATTTAGTGATTCGTTTTAAAGACGTAGAATCAATTCTAGGGCTTATCGGCGGCGCGAATGTTGATATTGTCGGACTATTGCTGGATAACATCGTGCAACTTTGCGGCAATGTCGGGCATTTGTTTAAGCTGGGTGCTATCGGTGCAAATATCCAGCAAGTCATTCAGTCAAATGGCTTGAGCATACAGTAGCGAGTATTCAGTTAATCAGACCTGCGAGGTTTTTAAAACCTCGACGGTCTTCTTCATACCTTAATGCGGTGGAGAATGAACAGAAACTTTGCAAATGATAATACCGCTTTAATTTTCGACATCAAACGAGATTGCAGTGAAGATGGCGTGGGTATTCGGACGACGGTTTTTTTTAAAGGTTGTCCGCTTTCTTGTGTCTGGTGTCAAAATCCAGAAGGTATTGAACGGCAACCCAATATTTCTTTCAGGTCAGATTTATGTCATCCAGAACAATGCGGACTCTGCCCTGCACATTGTCTGACCATGACGCATTCTGAATTGGAGCTATTTCACCGTATAAACAACTGTCCTACCCACGCATTAGAAACGATTGGTTACAGAATTACCGTAGACGAATTGCTATACCGCGTATTAATAGACAAACCTTTTTTTCAATCCAGCGGTGGCGGTGTGACCGTATCGGGCGGCGAGGCGACCCTGCAATCCGCATTTTTGGAAACATTTTTACAGCGTTTAAAACAACAAGGTATCTCTACCGCATTGGAGACCTGCGGATTTTTTAATTACCACAGCTTCAAAAAACACCTACTGCCGTGGCTAGATTGCATCTATTTTGATCTTAAATTAATGGATGAAGACACGCATCGGCATTTTACGGGGCAATCTAATAAACCTATTTTGCATAATCTGGTTCAACTTATTCAGGAAGCACACATACCCGTTAATGTCAGAGTTCCCCTAATACCAGATATTACTGCAACTAAAAAAAATCTCTCAGAGATAGGCGATTTTTTTAAAAAACACAACATTAAGGCAGTCTACTTGATGCCCTACAACCCGTTATGGATAGATAAACTGGAAAAACTGGGATTAACACCAAAATATAACAATCGACAGTTTATGAGTGAGGAACAACTGCTCGATTGTGTCGCTGATATTACACAATAAAATTTTTTGAGGAGACGTATCATGCAAATCGACTTTCATCATGGAACAACTTACGTTGTCGCCCGTTATGCGGGTTTTAATCACGCAGAGGCGGAAATTATTGCCTACTGCTCTCAATATGTTGACGATGCCACCAACAGCGGGGTTTTAAGGTTTGATAACGGCGCAATGTACCGTTATAGCTCATCGTCTCATAAGACATTAGACTATCGTGACTTTAATGAGCTGAGTAATCATCAAATCTGGATTCCGTTTCATTTTTTACCCGCTAATGGTCAACAGCCTGCGGGTGCAAATCCTGATGGCAATTTCATAGAAAAACTAATCTGTCGCCCTAATAGTCCTGTTGCCGAGGATATGCTGCGCGAATGTGTTAACGATAGAAATAAGTCCTATAGCCTGCACCGTCTCGGCATCACTATGCACGTTTATGCGGATACTTGGGCGCACCAAGGTTTTGCGGGCGTGACGCACGATGTTAATGATATTCACGCTTTGGATGAACAAGGCAATGAAGATGAAAGCTTTTTAGCCAGAAAAAAGAATTTCTTTAAAAAGGGTATCGTTGAAAATATATTTAATCAGGTGATAGGAAAGTTTATCGGCGATGTTAAACCTTTGGGACACGGCGCGGCATTAAGTCAGCCAGACAAGCCGTTTTTAAAATGGTCATACCACGATCATAACAATCAACTGGTGAAAAGAGATAATACTAAAATTTTTCTCGAAGCTGCCGATAGACTATGTCAAGCCATGCAACGCTATCAGCTAGGAGACCCTGATGCACGAGTGCGAGGACTGTCTCAAGATGCACAAGACAAAATTGAAGAATTATTTTTATTGTTCACTGACGAAGACGGTGAGAGGCGGCATCGGCAATGGTTAGAAAAAATCGAAGCTGGTTTTTTCGGTTTTTCGGCTGAGAAACTCGAATATCATGAAAAAGGTGTGAACTCATGGAAATATCAGGCAATTAAAACCACCAAACCTTTTGATGATCCAACAGACATTTTCCCTTATAGCGATTTATTTCTAAAAAGTGACTGGAAAATGTTTCATGATGCGTTGTTAGCACACCGCTTTTTTATTATTCACAATCTGCTACCGCAATATGGCATTTGTGCGGCTTAGTGTTACTGTGATGTGACTACACTAAACAGGACACTTTCCTATAAAATTACTGAAAAGACCTGAGAGTGCTTACATGACAATCCAAGCCAAACAAAAATACACCGCTGAGTTTAAAGAGAATGCAGTAAAGCGTGCGAATGAATCGAGTAATGTAGCAAAGACCGCCCGCGAGTTGGGGATAAAGGAGAATACGTTGACCAACTGGGTTTATCAGTATAGCCGCCCCGCTAAGGTTGATAAGGCAGTGCGAACGGATGAGCATTTATACGATGAGCTGAAACGCTTGAAAAAAGACGTTGCGCGTTTGACGGAGGAACGCGATTTATGGACAAGGCGGCAGCGTACCCTTCGTGATGCTCAGGACAGGCTTTGCCAAAGAAATACGGTTCAGACCGCATGGATTCTGGAGCAAAGTGTGGATTATAGTGTGGCATTATTGTGTTCGATGCTCTCTGTGAGCCGTAGCGCGTACTACGCGTGGACGACAGCGGCTGAAAGTCGCAAAGCCAAGCGCGATAAGGAACTAAAAACAGTGATTACCGCCGCCTTCATTCAAAACCGTGCCGCACGCCGTCTCAAAGCAGTATTGGCAAAACAAGGCGATAGCGCGAGTCGGCGACGCATTGGGCGCATCATGCAGGAGGCAGGGTTGGTGTGCAAAACCAAACGGCGGTTTAGAGCAACCACAAATTCTAAACACGATCTGCCTATTGCACCTAACCAATGGGCATCGCCAGTTTGAGGTAAATCAAGCCAATCAAGTTTATGTCGGTGACATCACCTACATTTACACGCAAGAAGGTTGGTTATATTTAGCCGTCGTCATAGACCTCTACTCACGGCAAATCGTTGGCTGGTCTATGGCAGAATGTATGAAAACCAAGCTAGTCAACGATGCACTGATTATGGCAATCTGGCAACGTAAACCTGCTAAAGGCTTGCTCTGGCATACCGACCGTGGCAGTCAATACGCCTCTGATAACCATCGAAAACTACTTAAACAACACGGCATTCAGCAAAGCATGAGCCGTAAGGGCAACTGCTGGGACAACGCCGTCTCCGAGAGTTTCTTTCACACATTAAAAACCGAATGCGTAAACCATGAAAACTATGCGACCCATGAAGCGGCTAAAAAATCCATCTTTGACTACATCGAAGTCTTCTACAACCGACAACGCCTCCATTCTAACAATGGATACCTGTCACCTGTAGAATTTGAAAAGCAGTTCAAAGCTGCTTAAAAATGTGTCCTGAAAAGTGTTGACACATCAATTGGCTGTTAATGCAGCCCATTTTACTCTGGAGATGCACTGCTCCCTTAACGGTACAGTGCATTAAATTGTTTATTCAGAAAAACCCAATAATCATCGCCTGCACAACGTGTTCATCAACCCCTTTAACACCGTATTTATTATGCCAGTGTTGATATTCAGTACCTATGTAAACTTTATCGCTTTTCAAACCCGCTAAATCACCGACATCGAACAGTAATTGTGGTTGAGAAAGAATACTAAAAATACCTGCCGCATTGGTGTTACCGATATTAAAATCGGTAAACCCTCTAAATTTGAATTTTAATTCAGCCAGTTCAAATGGCACACTCCAAACGGGGGTGATTTGTGTACCATATTTGTGGCTAATATTATCATCCTTATATGCCGATACACTGATTTGTAAATAATCGAACAATGGAGCGGCGATTTCAAAATTAAGCCCCAACAAGTAAGCTTTGAAATTGCCATTTTCAGGCTTGTTGCTAATATTTAATCCCCCCATTAGGGAAATATCTTTAATTACACCGAATGACCAATCATGCCCCGATATTTTATTTACGCTCAGATACGAGTAAACCTCGGCATACACTTCCACACCAATATCGTTACGGTCAACAATATCGGCAAAAAAGAAATTAGAACCGTATTGCCAGCCATTGGCATGTTCTACCGTGATGGTGGTTCTTTCTTTATCGCCCAGTTTAAAATCATTGCCATGCAGCAGTTGAATATCACTGGATGTCCATTCAAAGGCACGAGCAGATTGACTAGCTAAACCCAATAAAAAAACAATAGCAACGATTTTGATAGAATATTGCTTATTAGTTTGAATGAGTTCTTTCCGTTTAAATAATTTATGTATCATTATTGCTTTTTAAAGCCCTAACACTGTACGGGTATGACGAGCAATCATTAGCTCTTCATTGGTAGGTAGCATCAACACGGAAACGCGGCTATTTGTTTGACTGATGCAAGCTGCGTTCGCTTCATTCGCCGTTGTATCAAAATCTATGCCTAGCCATGTTGCTTGTTGACTAATAAGGTGTCGAATCTGCGGGCTATTTTCACCAATACCCGCCGTAAATACGATGGCATCTAAACCACCCATTGCCGCCGCTAGTGAGCCTATTTCACGACTCACTCGGTAGACAAAGTAATCAATCGCCAATTTTGCTCGCGGTTTGTTACTATCCAACAAGACGCGCATATCGTTACTAATACCTGATAATCCTAACAAACCAGAGCGTTTATACAGCAGGTCTTCAAGTTGTTTGGGGCTTAATCCTTCTTGCTGTAGCAGATAAAGGATAACGCCTGCATCCAAACTTCCTGCACGCGTTCCCATCAATAAGCCGTCTAATGCGGTAAATCCCATGGTACTAGCGACACTGTGTCCATTATGAATAGCGCATAAACTCGCACCACTGCCGATATGGGCAACTATGACACGTTTTGTGGCAATGTCAGCAGGTAGAACCGATGCGATGTATTCGTAAGACAGTCCGTGAAAACCATAACGCTGAATGCCGCGTTCGTAATATTCGTAAGGTAAACCAAACAATTTTGCTACGGTGTCTTGTTGACGGTGAAAGGCAGTATCAAAACAAGCGACTTGCGGTAAATCGGGGGATTCTTCCATCATTGCGCGTATGGCAGCGAGGTTGTGAGGATTGTGTAATGGTGCTAATTGCGTGATGGTATCGAGTTTAGCCATTACCTCTGCGGTAATGCGCACAGGTTTCGCATAATCTGCACCGCCATGTACCACACGATGACCCGCACCGACTAATAGCAGTTGTGGAAATGTGGTGTGTAGGAAGTCGGTAATTTGTTGCAGGGCGTGGGCATGATTGGCAATGTCTGTTGTTTGCCAATGAATATCGACGATGGTCTGTGCATCGCCATTTTTTACTTTGAAATGTGGTGCAGTACCAATGCCTTCAACTTGCCCTGTGACTGATTGACTTAACTGTCCATCACTGAGCAAATCGAACACTGAAAATTTTAAGCTGGATGATCCCGCATTGAGAACAAGAATCGAGTTTTCCATAATAATGTTGTTATTTGAATCAACTGATTTTTAACAATACGGGTAATGGTTAAAAAATAACCGCTTATTTTATCACGCGTAATGTGGGCTTGGTTGGCGGCGTTTTTTCTGGTGGAGGTGGGGCATCAGTGTCTTCATCGTCTTGACTAAAAACCATGCCTTTGCCATTTTCTTTCGCATAAATAGCCATGACAGCTACAACAGGCGCGATAATGTGCATTGGCTTACCACTAAAACGCGCATTAAATTCAACGGTGTCGTTACCCAGAGAAAGTGCCTCTACCGCTTGGGGGCGAATATTTAAGACAATTTTACCGTCATCAACAAATTGCATCGGCAAAATAGCATCCGCATTTTCGGCATCGACTAATAGATGTGGTGTCAGATTATTATCAAGAATCCACTGGTAAATTGAGCGGATTAAATAAGGTTTTAAAGAGGTCATTTTAAAGGCTCAGCCATCTCTTTTTCAGCTTCACTCAAGCTGCGTTTAAATCCTGCGCGATTAAATAATCGTTGTGCATAGTGGGTAATGACTTCATCTGGCGTTGATATATCAATACCGATGCTGGGCAATCGCCATAATAGAGGGGCAATAGCACAATCAATGAGTGAAAACTCCTCGCTCATAAAATAGGGGCTAGCAGCAAAAATAGGTGTGGCTGATAAGATGCTTTCTCTAAGCATTTTTTTAGCGCGGGCTGATTTTTTCTCACCTGAAAATAAAATTTCATCCAGCAATTGATACCAATCTTGGTCGATACGCTTAATCAACATTCTGGCATTGGCACGCGATACAGGATCCATTTGGTGTAATGGGGGGTGTGGAAATCGCTCATCAAGGTATTCCATAATAATACGCGAGTCGTAAAGAACTAAATCGCGTTCTATTAAAGTGGGTGATGTGCCTGTTGGATTAAGTTCAAGTAAATCCTCGGGAGGATTGTTCGGGTCATAATATTCTATGTCTGCGGCAACCCCTTTTTCGTGTAGAACGAAGCGGGCACAATGACTCATTGCGCACGTTGGCGATGAAAAAAGTGTCATTACAGATTTGCGAGTAATAATGTTTGCCACGAATAACAACCTCTTTGGACGTGTAGGGCGGTAAATTGAGCATTATAGCATGAAAGATAATGTTTTTGACTTGCCAACAAGAATTAGACTCTGGCAATGTGAAGTAAGAAAACATCCTTAGTGGAAATGGCAATCAATGGCAGCGGTATCCGCGATACGGCACGGGTATTAAAAATCAATAAGAACACTATTAGCAAGATTCTTCAGCTTGGCGAAGCCAAGCTGAAGAATCTTGCTAATCAGGAAGTCTTTTGCCTTTCTCGATGCAGCCCCTTAAACCCTTCATCTTCAATCAATTCCCGACTACGCTTTGTTGCCTGCTTTTTTTAGCCACTGACTATTCCAAAATATAGAGTATCGTACTTATAAAATCCATTACCTTAATGGTAGTGACCTTTTAAATGCGTAACCTACTTTAATAGTGTTCAGGTTATAATTCACTACACCTGTTGCACAACGCACTCTTTATATTATTTAGCTAGTTTATCCACATAAAATATGACCCAAAAACTGTATATTCAAACCAATGGCTGTCAGATGAATGAATACGATTCTGACAAAATGCGTGATGTACTTCAAGCCTCACATGGTTTTGAGTTGACTGATGATCCAAAACTCGCCGACGTGTTATTACTTAACACTTGTTCTATCCGCGAAAAAGCCCAAGAAAAAGTATTCTCTGCGTTAGGCAAATGGCGCAAAATCAAAGACAAACGCCCCGATGTGATTATTGGTGTCGGTGGTTGTGTTGCCAGTCAAGAAGGCGCGGCGATTCAAAAACGCGCATCGTATGTTGATATTGTGTTTGGCCCGCAAACGCTGCACCGCTTACCCCAATTATTGGATCAAGCGCGTAAGCAACATAAACCTGTAGTGGATATTTCGTTTCCTGAAATTGAAAAATTTGACGCATTACCCGAACCGAAAGCCGATGGCGTTAAAGCCTTTGTGTCAGTCATGGAAGGCTGTAGTAAATACTGCACATTTTGCGTTGTGCCGTACACGCGTGGCGAAGAAATCAGCCGTCCGTTGTCCGATGTATTAGCTGAAATCACCTCATTAGCCAAACAAGGCGTGCGTGAAGTTAATTTATTAGGGCAGAATGTCAATGCCTATCGTGGCATGATGGATGATGGCGACATTGCCGATTTTTCCTTGTTGCTTCATTATGTTGCGGCAATAGAGGGTATAGATCGCATTCGGTTTACCACTTCACATCCTGTTGAATTTACTGACAGTTTGATTGAAGCTTTTGCTGAAATTCCCCAATTGGTTGACCATTTACATTTGCCCGTACAAAGTGGCAGTGATGCCATTTTAAAAGCCATGAAACGCGGTCATACCGCTGCCTACTATAAAGAAACCATCCGCAAATTACGGCTAGTGCGTCCTAATATCTGTCTATCATCGGATTTCATTATTGGTTTCCCCGATGAGACCGATGCCGAATTTGAAGAAACCATGCAGTTCATTGAAGACATTGGTTTTGATTTATCGTTTAGCTTCATTTACAGCCAACGGCCTGGAACACCCGCAGCAGAGTTAGCCGACAATGTTCCTGCTGAAGTTAAAAAACAGCGGTTAGAGCGGTTTCAACAGCGCATTAATGAAATGACAATGGCTATTTCACAAAGCATGATCGGCACTGTACAGACGGTATTAGTCGAAGGTCAATCAAAAAAGAATCCTCTTCAAATGCAAGGCAGAACTGAAAATAACCGTGTGGTTAATTTTATTGGTCATCCGCGTCTAGCAGGGCAGTTTGTCGATGTACTCATTGCTGAAGCCTTGCCTAATTCATTACGCGGTCGATTAGTTGAAACCTCGGTTGATAAAATAATCCATACTCACTAAACCACTATGCCTATTATTTCTGAAGAAATTAACTTATTGCCCGCTGATAACGCCCGATTAGCTAATTTTTGTGGGCAGCTCAATTGTCATTTGCGGCAGATTGAAGCGCGTCTTCAAGTCGATATTTCCAATCGAGGTAACCAATTTAAAATTACAGGCGAGGAAGTCTCAGTTCAAGCCGCTGCCACAGTCATGAAAACAGTGTTTGATAGCACGGCAACAGACGAACTAACCAGTGAATTACTACATTTAGAATTACAAGATGCCTCTATTGATGCACTATTAGCCGATTCTGAATTATCCACGCAACAAATCATTGTAATTAAAACCAAGTTTGGGCTAATTAAAGGACACGGTCTTAATCAGCAAGACTATTTACGCAAAATCACCCGCCACGATATTAATTTTGGTGTAGGTCCAGCAGGAACGGGTAAGACCTATTTAGCGGTTGCTTGCGCAGTTGATGCTTTGTTACACGAAAAAGTCAGAAAAATAATTTTGGTACGCCCTGCGGTTGAAGCGGGTGAAAAACTAGGGTTTTTACCTGGGGATATGGCGCAAAAAGTTGATCCATACTTACGCCCTTTGTATGACGCGCTACATGATATGCTTGGTTTTGAGCGGGTAGAAAAAATGCTGGAAAAAGGGCAAATAGAAGTTGCCCCACTGGCATTTATGAGGGGTAGAACGCTCAATGATTCCTTTATTATTTTGGATGAAGCCCAAAACACGACGCTAGAGCAGATTAAAATGTTTCTAACCCGCGTTGGCTTTGGTTCTACGGCAGTGATTACGGGTGATGTAACACAAATTGATTTACCTTCAAGTAAAATGTCGGGGTTACTTCATGTAATTGAAGTGCTGAAAGACATAGAAGGCATTAGTTTTACTTTTTTTGAGGTGCGTGATGTGGTCAGGCATCCCTTAGTACAACGTATTGTTTCTGCGTATGAACTGTACGAAAAAAAACATCCAACCAAACGATGAACAGCCTAGAAATACAAACTATCTTTGAATCTGCTGGGCAACCTAGCGAAGCACACATTCAACTGTGGGTTGATACTGCCCTCGAAGAAGTTAATCATGATACCGAAATTGTCGTGCGCATTGTTGATGAACAAGAAAGTGCCGAATTGAATGAGCAATACCGTCATAAACAAGGTGCAACCAATATTCTTAGCTTTCCCGTTGAAATCCCCGAGGGTATCGACTTAAATTTATTGGGTGATTTAGTCATCTGCGCCCCCGTACTTGAACAAGAAGCCCAACAACAAAACAAAGTGTTAGCTCACCACTGGGCGCATATTATTATTCACGGTGTTTTACATTTACTGGGCTATGATCATCTTGATGATGAGCAAGCCGAAGACATGGAAAATAAAGAAATAGCCTTGTTACAAAAATTGAATATTCCTAATCCTTATCAACAGGTAGCAGATTAATGAGCGATGAACAACCTCCAAGTAGCAGCCTACCACGCAAAGGCTGGATGGATAAAATTAGCCATTTATTCAGTGGTGAACCGCAAGATGTCAATGAGCTGGTGGATATATTAAGAGAAGCACGAGAAAACCGCTTATTAGAAACCGATGCGTTAGCAATGATTGAAGGCGTGTTACAAGTCTCACAAATGCGAGTGCGCGATATTATGATTCCGCGTGTGCAAATGGAAGCTGTTCCCAAAGACGCTGACTTAGAATCCATCCTACCGTTAGTCACCGAATTTGGGCATTCCCGTTACCCTGTCATTGATGGCGACCGCAGTAAAGTAGTTGGTATTCTCTTAGCTAAAGATTTATTGGCACGCATTTTACAAAATAAAACCCTCAAAGTGCATGAAATTATGCGCTGTGTCAGTGTCGTCCCAGAAAGTAAACGCTTAAATGTGCTACTGAAAGAACTGCGT
The DNA here is from genome assembly GCA_002134785.1 of Crenothrix sp. D3. GTDB lineage: Bacteria > Pseudomonadota > Gammaproteobacteria > Methylococcales > Methylomonadaceae > UBA4132. Next base: position 7,321 of record MBQZ01000031.1, on the reverse strand, counting down.
ACTCAAGGCAATCACATGGCAATCGTGGTTGATGAATATGGTCAAGCCGCAGGGCTAGTGACTATTGAAGACATATTAGAGCAAATCGTCGGTGAAATTGAAGATGAACACGACGACCATGAGGATGAGGGCTATGTGTTTGAGCGACATCCTAATGAATTTATGATTAAAGCACTCATGCCGATGGATGAGTTTGATGATTATTTTGCCACGCAGCTTGCCACCGATGAATACGACACTGTGGGCGGATTTCTGGTTCACCAACTACAACACATGCCTAAAAAAGGCGACAATCTCACCGTTGATAATTTGCGTTTTGAGGTCATCAAAGCAGACAATCGCCGTATTCATTTAATCAAATTAAAAAAGTGCTAGGTATAGTGAACAAGAAAACGATATTAGTCACAGGCGGGGCGGGTTATATTGGCAGTCATGCGTGTGTTGAATTGTTGCAAACGGGTTTCAATGTCGTCGTTGTGGATAATTTTTCCAATAGCAAGCCCGAATCGTTACGTCGAGTACACGCAATCACTGGGTTATCACCAACGCTATATCAAGCCGATATTCGTGACAAACAAGCCCTCAGTGACCTCTTTGCTAACGAAACCATTGATGCTGTTATCCATTTTGCGGGCTTAAAAGCCGTGGGTGAATCCTGTCAACAACCGCTCACTTATTACAATAACAACGTCTATGGCACATTGGTCTTGCTGGAAGCAATGGAAGCCGCCAATGTTAAACAGTTAATTTTTAGCTCATCCGCAACCGTTTACGGCGAAGCGACTTGTCAGCAGTATGCAGAAGATTTGTCCTTAGGCGCGATTAATCCCTACGGTCGCTCCAAACAAATGATTGAAGACATATTAAGAGATGTCTCAGCAGCCGATAAAATCAATCATGCCTCTTTCATGCGTACCAATGATTTACTGCCGCACAGGCAGCTTAGAAAGTGGAAAATCGTCTTATTGCGTTATTTCAACCCCATCGGTGCGCATGAAAGCGGCATGATAGGCGAAGACCCGAATGGCATACCCAATAATTTACTGCCATACATATTACAAGTTGCCAGTGGAAAACTAGCCCAACTCTCTGTGTGGGGTGATGATTATCCAACACGGGACGGCACAGGAATCAGAGACTACATTCATGTTGTTGATCTCGTTAAAGGTCATATCAAAGCTCTCGCCGCGTTAGACGGCGAACAATTTGCAACGGGTAACTGCAAAGCCTACAATCTAGGTGCGGGCATGGGTTACAGCGTATTAGACATTATCAACACCTTTGAAAAAGTCACAGGTCGCGCCATTAATTATAAAATCGCGCCCAGAAGAGCGGGTGACTTAGCCGAATATTTCGCTAATCCCGCATTAGCACTTGCAGAACTCAATTGGCACACAGAAAAAAACCTTGATGATATGCTGATTGATGCGTGGCGGTGGCAGAGTAACAATCCAGAAGGTTATGAATAAAGCTAGGGTGTTGATTTTCTGCCCTATATAGCTGGTATTAGTTAGATTTCAGGCTACCCCATTAACGACTACAAATTTGTAATAATTCACTTTATACGGAGTAGTTACGATGAAAATCTTAAAATCACTGGGCTTATTAGTCACTCTATTGATGGTATCTGGAATTTTCCCATTAAATCTTGCCTTTGCACAGAATCCAGAGGCACTCTGTGGATGGGATGAAAACGGTAATCCACTTCAATGCGTCAGACCAGACTCAAGCGCAAACCTAGAAAGTGCTTGCCTGACCACAGGACGCATTGAAAACTGCGTACCTTATCACCAGAATTCCTGTGAGATTCGCGGGTTTCAATCAGCTTGTAGACTCTATCAGATGGGCAGAAACTGTTTCGGCGGAGACCCCAATATTTGTAATTATTACCGATCGCTATTACAAGCAAATACCGCTTGTACTCTTGACCGTAATCAAAATGCGTGTATGTGGCTACAACAGCAACCGCTTTAATTAATGGTAAACAGCGTTATCGTTTACTCACCCCACAAACCATTCCCCCAAAAAAATCACACCAAAAACCATGCAAAAACAACCCATGAGCATCGCAAAAAGAGAATCCGAGTTAGCCGATTATTTGGACAAACAACCTTATATGACGGAACTAGATGGCATTACCTTAGAGATAGCAAAAAATGTATTTCCTTCTAATTTTGGACTGACCAGCTGTTTTTTTGGTGATTTTATCTTGCAACAAGACGCAGGTACTAGCGCGTTAGATATGGCGTGCGGCAGTGGTTATTTTGCTTTTTTGCTGAAAAAAATAGGCTGTACTGAGGTGCTGGGTGTGGATTTCAATATTGATGCGGTCAACTGTGCGACAAAAAATAGTTTGCGCAATCCGTTATTGCACCCAATAGAGTTTATACACAGCGACTTGTTTGATAGTGTTCCCGTAACGACATTTGATGTGATTGTTTTTAATTTTAATTACTACCCGTCAAACGGCGATTTTGGCTTAAATGAAGACGGCGGCGCAGTGATATTAAAACGCTTTTTTAGCCAAGTTGACGACTATATTCACGAGAACACCCGAATTTATATGGCGTACTCTCAATTCGTTGGCGAAGAACATGACCCCAAACACATTTGCCCTGCGTTTGGTTTTTCAGTTGAAATCATGGCGCAAATAGAAAACGCAACGGGCGAGCATTATGTGTACAAAATAATGAAGGCTCAGTGAGTCACTTAGAGTTTACGCACCATAAAATGATACCGTTCGCACTGAGCTTGTCGAATATGGTGTGAATGTGGTTCGACTGTTCGACAAGCTCACAGCTCACCACGAACGGATTGACTTCTTTTATGACCACCTAAAAAGGCTTAGGTATCAGACAATTTTTTGGTAGCGTAACCTAAACCAAGAACCAGAAAAAACTGTAGACCAAAAATTAAATTCGCCATTAATAAATGAATCGGTTGTGCAACCGCTGGCATTCCTAATCTGTCTAAACTAACACCTGCCAAAATACCTGTAATCACTGCACCCGCTAAGGCGATAGCACCACGACACAACGGGCTTTGTTTGTCGATGGTTTTAACAATCGTCCACACTATCCACAAATTGGTGAACAGAATAATCGAGGAAAACGAGCGGTGTATATAAAACAAGATGGGGAAATCTTCACGCCAAAACTGTCTGGCAACCTGCATCAAGGAAATACCATCAACCGCTTCGCGCACTTGTGTTCCCATGCCAATTTGCAATAACGTCATGACTAATGCGGCCAGTAATACGGTTTTGACTTTAGTGGGTAATACGCTCACATCCAACTGAATTAAAAAATCGCGTTGTGAACGGGTGACGGTATAAATCAACAAAGCGACTAAAAATAACGCCATCACCATGTGTATCGTAATTTTAAAGGGTTGCAGATTACTGGCAACCACGACCGACCCCAGCCAACCTTGAAAGCCGACTAAAAACACCGTGCTTAAAGCTAAAAAAAACACCGTTTTATCAGTTTCACGGTAATGGCGTGAACTCCATGCCATCATTAGAATTAATAGCCCCAACGTCACACCTAGTAAACGATTGCCGTATTCTGTCCACGTTTTAACAGGATTGAACTGGGTATTTTCATAACCCCGTTCAGCATAAATTTCATGGTAGTTAGCGGGTAATTGCGCTTCATCGGTAGGCGGTATTAATTGTCCAAAGCAAGTGGGCCAATCGGGGCAACCCATGCCAGCACCTGAGGCACGAACCACGCTGCCTGCAATAATAACCAAGTAAACAAATAAAATAGTCCATAGACCTAAAGTGCGAAAACGTAATAGGGTTTGCGGATTCATGAGGCTTCTTCTGTTAATAAAGTGAGTAGGGCCTGATTATAATCTTTTAGCTGTAGTTGAGTCGTGTCAGTATCGCCCAGTTGTAACACGATGAGCAATTTACCATCGTTGGCAGACAATACATTGCCAACTATTTGCCCATTAGTATCAATAATACTGGCATTGGCTTCAGGCGTGGCGGTTTCACATTCGGCAACAAATAACGCCCGTTTGGCTTTGCCCAAATAATGCGTCCGCGCGACAATTTCCTGTCCTGTGTAACACCCCTTAGTCAAACTGATACCGCCCAGTTTATCCAGATTAAGCATTTGGGGAATAAATTGTTCGCTAGTGGCTGTTGTTAGCCACGGAATGCCGCCTAATATATCAAGCGTTTGCCAGTGCATAGAATCAATAGTTTCAACACCTTGAGCAAACATAACAGACGCATTATGCGCATCGGCAATCACTAAATCACGATTACCCACATTAATACGCACTGCGCCATCTTGCTGATAGCTTGCCAAGAAAGCGTCAGTTGACTGTGCCATGAAACCCAACAAACACAAGCTATCAGAGCAATCTGTCAGCGTGACTTTGGCACGCAACACATACATAGACAGGCGTTTTTTAACTGTTTCCAGTAGTTCAGCAGGTAATATCAACAAAAAATCATCGCCTGATTTTGCCAATAAAAACGTGGTAATCGCACGACCTTTTGGATTACACATCGCCCCTAAGCTACTGTGTGTGGCAGTCACATCATGCACATTACAAGTGATTTGCCCTTGCAAAAATTGCGCAGCGTCTTGACCGCTGACGGTTAAAACCGCTAAATGAGAGAGTAGGAAATTTTTCCAGTTTGAATTCATAAATAAAAAAGCTCAGTGTTAAATCGTGTCGATTATAGTCTTGTTTAAAGCAAAGTTAAAAAGCAAGCCACCCGCCTGTCATGACAAATGAACAGTGCCTTAAGCCAGTGCCGATGATAAAATGACAACAAAACTTGTGTAACAAGCTGATTATTTTCTTTAACTGCCACCGATAACACAACACTATGACTGATCAAGATAAAATATTTCTACAAACAGGTCGAACTGAAGATTTTGCGTTTGATGAACGCGTTGTGCAGGTTTTTGACAATATGGTGTCACGGAGCGTGCCTTTTTATACCGAAGTGCAACGCATTCAAGCCGAACTGGTCATGGATTTTCTGCCCGAAGAAGGCGGTGTCGTTTGCGATCTAGGCTGTTCAACAGGAACGACTATTGAGCATCTCGCTAAGCATCCAAACTGCCCTGCCAGTGTGCGGTTTATTGGCTATGATAATTCTGAACCGATGCTGGAAAAAGCCCGCGAAAAATTATCAGCCTCCGTCAGCAATGCACATATTGATTTGAATTTTGCGGATTTAAGCGATTTGCCTGCACTGCCTACCTGTAACGTGATTATTCTCAACTGGACATTACAATTTGTGCGCCCAATTGATAGAGAACAATTACTGACCACTTGCTATAACGCCTTAGCCCCTAACGGTATTTTATTGTTATCAGAAAAAATTCTCGGTAAAGATTCAGACTTTAATCGTTTATATATCGACCATTATTTGAGCTTTAAAAAATCACAAGGCGGTTATTCAGATACTGAAAATCAACGCAAACGTGAAGCCTTGGAAAATGTATTAATTCCCTATCGCCTTGATGAAGACTATTCATTATTAAAACGCGCAGGTTTTACTCGCATGGATACTTACTTTCAATGGTTTAATTTTGTCTGCATTATGGCAGTGAAAGATTAAGCCTCTCTACACTCGCAACAACGCATTTAAAGCCTTGATAGCAATAGCCTCAAGGCTTTTTTATTGTCCAAAATAGTCCACTGGCGTACAGTGAAAGAATTCCCCTCTTTAAAAACTTCCTATCCTCATGTTTGAACAAATTTTTAAAAATATCGACGATGCGCTTAGAAAAGAAGCGGGCTGCACCACTGAACTTGATTACACCGAGCAGACCTCATGGCTGTTATTTCTTAAATACCTCGATGATTTAGAAACCAGCAAACAACTGGAAGCCGCGTTGGATGGCAAGCCCTACAGCTATATTTTGGATGAGCCGTATCGGTGGGGAACGTGGGCAGCACCAAAAGACGCTAACGGCGCGATTGACCATAACAAAGCGTTAAGCGGTGATGATTTACACGATTTTGTGAATGACAACCTGTTTCGTTATTTAAGCGGCTTTGTACAGAAAACCGCCGATGAAAATACCATTGAAAAAAAGATAGGCATTATTTTCAGCTCCATCAAAAACAAAATCGCCAGCGGCTACACCCTGCGCGACATCATTGACTCAATTGACAGCCTGCGTTTTCAATCGCAAGCTGAAAAACACGAACTGTCTGAACTGTACGAAGCCAAGATTAAAAACATGGGCAATGCAGGGCGTAATGGTGGCGAATACTACACGCCACGCCCGTTAATTCGCGCCATGATTCAAGTCGTTAAGCCTAAAGTAGGCGAGAAAGTCTATGACGGCGCGTGTGGTTCAGCGGGGTTTTTATGCGAAGCGTATGATTATTTACGCAATCAGCCGAATTTAACCGTTGCCGATGTGCAGACCTTACAAACGGCGACTTTTTACGGCAAAGAGAAAAAATCCTTGGCTTACGTCATTGCCATCATAAACCTGATTCTGCACGGCATTGAAGCCCCCAACATTCTGCACACCAACACCCTGACTGAAAATCTTGCCGATGTGCAGAACAAAGACCGCTTTGATGTGATTCTGGCTAATCCGCCTTTCGGTGGTAAAGAGCGCAAAGAGATACAACAAAACTTTGATATTCGCACAGGTGAAACCGCGTTTTTGTTTTTACAGCATTTTATCAAGATGCTGAAAGCAGGCGGACGCGCTGCCGTGGTGATTAAAAATACCTTTTTATCCAATACCGATAACGCCTCAGTCAGTTTGCGAAAATTGCTGTTAGAAAGTTGTAATCTGCACACCGTATTAGATTGTCCCAGTGGTACATTTCAAGGCGCGGGTCTTAAAACCGTGGTGTTGTTTTTTGACAAACCTGTCCTGAGTGTAGCCGATGGAGGCGCGGCGACGGAAAAGGTTTGGTTTTACTCGTTGGATGTCGGGCGCAATATGGGCAAAACCAACCCGCTCAATGATGCGGATTTGCTGGATTTTGTGGACTTGCAAAAAACCTTTGCCGAGTCATCAAAAAGCTGGCGCGTTGATGTGACGGGCATTGACAGAAAAACTTATGATTTATCGGTGAAAAATCCCGCAGGTGGTGAAGTGATTGTGCATCGTAGTCCGCTGGAGATTATGGACGAGATTAGCGGATTAGATTTGGAAAGTGCGGAAGTGTTGGCAACTATAGCTAACCGCTAATAAAATGATTACAAAACCGTTCGTGGTGAGCTTGTCGAACCACGCTCACACCATTCGACAAGCTCATGACAGGCTTCGACAGGCTCAGTGCGAACGTTATCATTTTATTGTGGGTTAGCTCTACA
>MBQZ01000030.1 GCA_002134785.1 Crenothrix sp. D3 | reverse complement strand
AAAACGCTCTGCCGCTTCCGCTTGTGTTAACCCTTCTTGTTCTTTAATCGCCAATACTTTTTGGCGGAAATCGGCTGAATATGTCATCTAATTTAAAATAATCAAATTATACTGCTTTAGCTATACTGTCATTGGACAAGATAATGAGGGTTCGACTGCTACAGATACAGATACTGCATCTGTGAGGTTTGTTGACTACGCGCAAATTTCACCTACTGGGGCGACTCCTCAACAGTACATAAACGGTACAGCACAGGATTTTAGTGATTTCTATGATTTTCAAGATGGGGATAATACTAATCATAATGGGGCTGTGCGGTATGGAGTTAGTTCAGTCACAGATAAACGTACTCATGACACAAGTTATACGATAGGTAATACTGACCCAGGCGTGTTCTTTTATTACACGGGGCTTTCTAATTCTATTAAAGGAGACCCAGCGAATGGAAAGGTGACAGTGTTTATTGATCAGAACGATAAGAACAGCGATGTCGGTGCGTTTACTACGACGAATAACGATGTCAAGCTCTTTAAAGTCAGTGATAGTAACCATGATGGTATTATCGAAGCCACTCAGGTTCAACTGAGAAATAGCGACATCACGCTGGGGAGTGACAAAGATGCTGATACCACGACTTCTTTGGGTGATGTGGTAGTCAAATTTACACCCGATGCAGTTGATTCTTTATATATGATCTCGGTTAAATATAACACTAATGCAGTAGTTACTACTTCGAGTTTGTTAGAAGAGGATTCATCAGGCAATCCAATTTTACCAACGGTGAATTACACGTTCACCACCGATGTTGGCAAAGATGGTACGATTGAAGAAACCGCCATCGGAGGCATTACGTTAGCACCTAAATTTGCCGCGCTAATGCTTGATGGTGATGCAGTTCATGATGGTCATGCGCCTGTTCTACAAACAGCGGAGCTTCAGTCTGTTGTTAGTCAAGCTATTACTTTTTGGGCGCAACAAGGCGTGGATGCAGTTGATTTGGCGGCACTGAGAGGAACTCATGTGCAGATTGCTGATTTGGGTGGTACGCAGTTGGGGCTAACAGATGCAGCAAATGTGGTGACTATTGATGATGACGCAGCGGGTTACGGTTGGTTTACAGGAGCTGGCGAAGTCAATCTTCAATATGTTGATTTGTTATCCACAGTGGTTCATGAGTTTGGTCATGTGCTGGGCTATGATCATGATGTGATGGATGCAACATTGGCAGTCGGTGAACGTGATTTACCGACCGTTAATATGACAGCAGTTAATGATTGGGCAGCTACAGTTGTTAATAATCAGGTCGAACTGGTTGGTGTGCCATCTAATGAGCTTGCTTATTTTTAGTTAGCACTAAGCTGTTAGAAATCCCCGTTAATCTTGTCGGTTAACGGGGATTTTTTCGTTACCTTAAAAGCTATGTAGAGTGGGCAGACTTTTTGCCACCGTTGCAATGACGGTTGTTGCGTGATTTTTGCCCACCATTTAGCCGCCATAATGCAATCCCGTGATAAAATCCCCCTATTTTTAACACCATACAGCGAATTCACACCGTGTCCATACCCTTAGACGAACTTCTCGCGCAAGCCTTACAAGCCCTTGCGACTGCCACCGACCTTATGCAGCTTGATGCCGTGCGCGTGCATTATTTAGGCAAAAAAGGCTTATTTACTGAACAAATGAAAGAACTGGGCAAACTTGATCCTGAGCAACGCCGCACTGTTGGGCAAGTGATTAATCAAGCCAAAGACAGCTTTCAAAGCGAACTGGAAGCAAAAAAAACCGCACTGGAATCCGCCGCGCTCAGCGCACGTTTAGCCAGTGAACGCATTGATGTCACGCTCGCAGGTCGCGGACAGGCGGTTGCAGGTTTGCATCCTGTCACCACCACGCTACGTCGCATCAACAAAATTTTTGCCAGCGTCGGTTTTAATGTCGTTGAAGGCCCTGAAATTGAAGACGATTATCACAATTTTGAAGCCCTGAACATTCCCGCGCATCACCCAGCCCGTGCCATGCACGATACGTTTTATTTTGATGCCCATCGGGTATTAAGAACCCACACTTCACCCGTGCAGATTCGAGTCATGGAATCGGAAACGCCACCGTTAAAAGTGATTGCCCCCGGCCGCGTGTACCGTTGTGATTCTGATATAACGCACACGCCGATGTTCCACCAAGTGGAAGGCTTTTTAGTCGATACCGATGTCAGTTTTGCCGATTTAAAAGGCGTGGTGTATGAATTTTTACGCGCCTTTTTTGAAAAAGATATTCAAGTGCGTTTCCGTCCATCTTATTTTCCCTTCACTGAACCCTCTGCCGAAGTCGATATTGAATGCGTGATGTGTGGCGGTGAAGGCTGTCGCGTGTGCAGTCACACTGGCTGGCTGGAAGTGATGGGTTGCGGCATGATTCACCCCGAAGTGTTTAAATCCGTGGGTATCGACAGCGAACAGTACAGCGGTTTTGCCTTTGGTATGGGTGTAGAACGCTTGGCGATGCTGCGTTATGGCATTAATGATTTACGGTTATTTTTTGAAAATGACCTGAAATTTTTACAACAATTTAACTAACAGGGAAGTCATCATGAAAATCAGTGAAACATGGTTAAGAACGTATGTAAATCCAGCCGTTACGACCGAAGAATTGGTCGCGCAATTAACAATGGCAGGCTTGGAAGTCGATTCAGTTACACCTGCGGCGGCAGTATTCAGCGGTGTCGTGGTCGGTGAAGTTATCGACATGGAAAAACACCCAGACGCGGATAAATTGCGCGTGTGCCGTGTCAATGTTGGCGAAGCTGAACCGTTGCAAATTGTCTGCGGCGCGGCGAATGTGCGCGTGGGTTTGAAAATTCCAGCGGCATTATGCGGCGCGGTATTACCCCAAGATTTTAAAATCAAAAAATCCAAATTACGCGGTGTAGAATCGTTTGGAATGCTGTGTTCTGAAAAAGAACTCGGACTTGCCGCCGATGCCAACGGCTTGATGGAACTGGCAAATGACGCGCCTGTCGGTGTCGATATTCGTGAGTATTTATCGCTGAATGATTCGATTATTGAAGTCGATTTAACCCCGAATCGTGCCGATTGCTTAAGCGTGGAAGGCATTGCGCGTGAAGTTGCGGTATTAAATGAAATGGACTGGACGGCAACGCAGTTTGACAACAGCGCGGTTGCTCATGCTGAATCATTAACCATCAGTGTAAACGCCCCCGAAGCCTGCCCGCGTTATTTAGGTCGGTTAATCAAAGGTGTTAATCCGCAAGCCGAAACGCCGTTATGGATGCAGGAGCGTTTACGCCGTTCAGGTGTGCGCAGTTTAGGCGCGGTGGTTGATGTCACTAATTATGTGTTAATCGAATTAGGGCAACCGCTACACGCTTTTGATGCCGCTAAATTATCAGGCGGTATCACCGTGCGTTATGCGCACGCCGATGAAGCATTGGCGTTATTAAACGGGCAAACCATCAAACTCGACACTGAATCGTTAGTGATTGCTGACGATAAACAAGCCTTAGCTCTAGCAGGTGTGATGGGCGGCAGTGAATTAGCGGTGAGCGATAGCACGCAAGACATTTTCTTAGAATGCGCATTTTTTACCCCGCAAACTATCGCAGGTAAAGCGCGTTCGTTTGGTCTGCATACCGATTCTTCACACCGTTTTGAACGCGGCGTAGATTTCACCTTGCAAGCCCGCGCCATTGAACGCGCCACTCAATTAATCGTCGAGATTGCAGGCGGTAGCGTCGGCGCAATTACCGAAGTCACTACAGAAGCCGCATTACCAAACCGTGATGCCGTACTGTTAAGAAAATCACGCCTAGAAAAAACCTTAGGTATCGCCATTGCCGATGAGCGCGTGGTGTCGATTTTTCAACGCTTAGGTCTGGCTGTAGAAATCCTAGCCGACGGCTGGAAAGTCAAACCCACAGGCTTTCGTTTTGACATCGCTATCGAAGCCGATTTAATCGAAGAAATCGCGCGTATTGTTGGCTATAACAACCTGCCGAACAGCAGTTTACTTATGCGCTCTTCATTAGGACAAGCGACTGAAAGCGTGTTGGAACTCGACCGCGTGAAAGATTTGTTCGTCGATAGAGGTTATCAGGAAGCCATCACCTACAGCTTTGTTGATGAAGACATTCAACAAACCATCGCGCCCAATGATGAGGTGGTACGCTTAAAAAATCCCATTTCTGCCGACATGGCAGTCATGCGCACCACCTTATGGTGCGGGCTAATCAAAGCGGCATTACACAACACCAACCGCCAACAAAACCGCGTGCGTTTATTTGAAACAGGCTTGCGTTTCGTACAAAGAGACGGCGAAACCCAGCAGGAAAAAATGCTCGCAGGTTTAGCCTTAGGCAGCGCGTACACCGAACAATGGGGCGAAAAAACCCGCAAAGTCGATTTCTTTGACGTTAAAGCTGATGTCGAAGCCTTATTTGGTTTAACGGGTTGTGAAGTGCAGTTTGTCCCCGCTGAACAAACCGCCTTGCATCCGTACCAAACCGCTGAAATACTCAACAAAGACGGGCAAAGTATCGGCTGGTTAGGGATGCTGCATCCTAATCTGGAAAAACAACTGGGCTTTGACAACCAAGTATTTTTATTTGAATTAGCACAAGACCTAGTATTAACTAAAACACCTGCTAAATTTAAACCGCTATCGAAGTATCCCTCAGTGCGTCGCGATTTAGCGTTGCTAGTTAATGATGACGTTACCGCCAACCAACTCATAGACTGCATTAAAAACTGCAATGAACCTACCTTACAAGATGTTGTTATCTTTGATATTTATCGCGGTAAAGGCGTAGCAGAAGGCTGTAAAAGTGTCGCATTAAGTATAACCCTACAAAATGACGCGCAAACCCTTACAGATTTAGAAATAGATGCTATAGTTAGCACGTTGTTAGACACACTGACCCGAAACACGGGCGCAAAATTGAGAGATTGATTCATGGCATTAACGAAAGCAAATTTTGCGGACACCTTGTTTGACGAGCTAGGCTTAAACAAACGCGAAGCAAAAGACATGGTGGAGTTCTTTTTTGAAGAAATCAAAAGCTCCCTAGAACAAGGAAAGCAAGTAAAAATCTCTGGGTTTGGTAAATTCGAACTGCGCGACAAAAGCAGTCGGCCGGGAAGAAATCCAAAAACAGGCGAAGAAATACCCATTACAGCACGGCGTGTGGTAACATTCCGTTCAGGTCAAAAACTAAAAGCCCGAGTAGAAGCGTATGTTGGATCCGAGTAATAATGATTTGCCCGTCATTCCCGCAAAACGGTATTTCACCATTGGTGAAGTCAGTGAATTGTGCGGAGTCAAGCCTCATGTACTGCGCTATTGGGAGCAAGAATTCACCGAACTCAGCCCCATAAAAAGACGCGGTAATCGCCGCTATTATCAGCGTCATGACGTATTGATGATACGGCAAATTCGTTCACTACTCTACGAACAAGGCTACACCATCGGCGGCGCACGAGCGCATTTAAGCAGTGATGACAACAAAGACAATGCCACCATCACCAAACAGCTTATTCATCAAATGGTCGCCGATCTCGAAGATATTTTAGAATTACTAAAATAAGCTACAAAAACAGGGCGGATGCTGTATAATCCGCCCTCTTGCTTTACCAGAGATTGTGTTCACAATCTCATTCAATAAAATCACCAAAAAAATAATCGGAGCGTAGCGCAGCTTGGTAGCGCACTTGTCTGGGGGACAAGGGGTCGCAGGTTCAAATCCTGTCGTTCCGACCAATAAAATCAATTAGTTACAAAATTCAGATTTCAGTAAAAACTCAAAATAGCCGTTTCGGGATAGCAATCGGGATAGCATTTGAAAGTTATTGACCGCATATCGAAAAAATAAAACTACCCGCAATCATTGCCGCTATTGTGGCGCGTAGGCAATGCTTAGCCATTCTGTTGTATGCTGCAATAAAAAGTTGTCATTTAGAACGAGGTCATCACGTCCTCTCTGATTATCTCCATTGCTTCTAGTTCCTGAAACCCTGCTTTCGTCAGTTGATCCAGTTGCATCATTGCCGATTCCGTTTTCTCTTTTAGAAGCGGTTGTAGTTCGTGCGTTAGTTCCAGTTGTCGGTACGTCTTGGGGTTTAAAGCCTTTAGTCGTTTCGCTATCTGGGTTTGCATTGATCCGTAAGTTATCATTGGGTTCACCTTGTTTAGTTGTTTTCATGTTTCGACAATTGGGGATTGTGCCGTGGCATTATTTATCCAAATGCGCGGCAATATCACAAGCAAAATTCTAATGAACTTCAAAAAATATAACGCCATTATTACCCTCTGGAATACTCACGGATTCTTTCGCTCTAATGCGTAACTCGTCCGCGCTTTCACCTGCCAAGCGCGTTATGCTGGTCTCTTTACCGTGTTGGTCAAAACTCGTATAACCCAATGGTTCTGTGGGTGTGCAGTTAGGTGATACAAAACGAATAAAGAAGCAACGCGGCTCTAGTGTTGGCATGGTTACTTCCTCAAGTTTTTCTACTCTGGTCTTTATGTTCATGCTGTTACCTTACTTTTTTTAGCCAAACTCAGCGGATTGCGACAAAGTTCTTCCCACTCAACTTGCTCTATGGGTTCACGTTTAACTCGCTTACTATCGCTATTTGGATCGCTGTTAGCAGGTAGTGGTTGCGACTTAATGAATTTCACGAAAGCCCAAGGATTGCCACTACCCTCAAGTTTGGCTAATTTATCTACCCTAGTTCTTAGATTCACTTTTTACCTCCAATTCTGTAATACGCCTAGCTAGATCATCAATTTCAATAATCTTTGCTTGATTCGCTAATGCGGTAATTAATTGACTACCAATATCAGGCGGTATCTGCCCCGCCATCGTTGCCTTAATAATCACGTTACCTTGTTCTGCTAACGATTCAGCAAAAGGGATGCTTATCGGTACAGCTTGCGGTTTCAATACAGGACATACGCGCTCTAACAGAAGTTTGATAGCTTGCACATCCCCGCCCTTAGCTAGTTCAATTAGCTTGGTAAGTATGTCGGGCATATCATCGGCTATCGACTTCCTAACCTTTGCCGCTGTTGCTACGTTTGCAGGTGGTCTGCCTTTTGCGTTCCCGCTAACGCCTTTTTTAAACGCCATTGCTTTTTCCTTGTTTAATCAATGGTTGCTGGTGTTACTGCCCTCACTCATGCGGGGGGCAGTTTCGACTATTAGGCTTAATTGGTGTGTTCACGTTGCCTATTATCGCGGTTAAATGATTCCATTGGTCTTAATGTAGTTCCTTGCCCTTTTAACGCGCCATCAAAATGCTTCGGTGGTTTCCAGTATAGCCGCCTGTTTGTTCGGGAGTCCCCAACGTAGCCGCCTGTACTGCCAAAAGCGTAGACACCTGATAACTGCCCTTGCTTATCGGTTTTCAGTTTAAAACGATGTTCTTTATTATCTGCATAAATATCAAACGGCAATTCAATATCAGCGCATGAAAACGCAAATTCTCTGAAAAGTGTTTTTGTTGTGTCCATAAATTTCTCTATTCATTTTATGGCTCTTGCCTTAAATCCCGTTCGCTCTTGCTTGGGTTTGCCGATTGTCGGCGTTTTATCCTCCAAGAAGGGCTAATAATCTTTTTAGCCATTCTTTGGTGTTTTAGCGGGACATCGGGACACCCTATAGGGGTGTGTCCCGTTGTGTCCCGTCTGATAGAGGGACACGGCGGGACATTGTCCCGTTTTGTCCCGCCGTGTCCCGCTGTCCCGTTGATTAAATAATCCAGTAATAATCATCATGGAATCCGATTTTGTACACGGTTTTTAATGCACTTGTACACCGTTGAAATGCTTTTTTCTTCGCGTCTTGAGTATTCACATCAATTACTTTGTAAGCTAATTCGCGCCACTTGTCAGAATGAACAACCTTATCAGGTATGTTTTGCGGACTATCTGGAAACAAGTTTTTAATATCATCGGTAGGCGGTATGCCGTGCTTTTCTATCGCTTTGTGCAGTTCTGCTAAAACGTCCTGCTGTCTGCCATCTAAGGCTTTACTCTTGCTTGTGGTAGGTTCAGCGGCTTCAAGTATCACGCTCGTTAATAGTTCGCCATCCTCATCACTTATGGGTTGGTTATCATCATCCAATAAATTAACCACATTCATACTGAAGCAAGCGGGGGGTGGTGCTTGCCAGTCTTTCATTTTGGTATTGGTCACTGTCACCCTATTTGTTAGCTGGTCTTTTGTTACTTGATACTCAACATCCATAGCCGCCCTTATTGAGCTACTACCGCGTGAACGCCCTTTTTCACCATGTCCGCTATGATGGATAATCGCCACCGCCGCGCCAGTTGGTTTCAGAAAACCATCAACATTTTTCAAAAATTCGCCAATGTCCTCTGCGCTATCTTCACTACCACCGCCCATATTGCGGTGAAAGGTGTCAATTACGATTAGTGACACGTTGCCTATCTCTTCTATTTTTCGCATTACCGCGAGTGCGCTGGCAATATCCATCAATGCCGCTGGTCGCTCTGATAAGTGCAAGTTTTCAGGCATAACGCCGTAGTGTTGATACAAAGCCATGAACCGCTTTTGTAATCCACTGAACCCCTCACCACAAATATAAAGAACATTGCCCTGTTTAGTTGCTTTGCCTTTGAAGTAAATACCCGCCGCGATACAAAAGCACATATCCATTATGTAAAAGGTTTTACCGCTGGCACTGTCACCGAAAAACAGGGCTAAATTGCCACGCTCAATAACGCCCTTAACCAGCCAATTAGTCACATACTTACGGTTTAATAGTTCGCGTAGTGATAAGGTTTTGAATGTCGGTGTAGTCAGCACGGGTGCGGATTGTGAGCTGATAACATTTTCATTATCTGTATGGCCCTGAGAATCACACCCAACAATTTTATAAAGATTGTCGAGAAAAGGTTTAGCAAGGTATGTTTCGATAGTCTTCGTTGAAGAGCTGGTAATAGGGTCTCTCATGCCGTAGCTAAAGCCGTCCAGTATCGCCATAGCCTCTGTTTTTTGAACCTCCTCACTATCGCCATACTGAGCGTGAATACTTCTGTTAATCGCGTCCAGTTCATTTAACACTGTTTGGTCGAGTACACCGCCCACCACATAACCACCTGCTAACCGCCCCGCTTTAAGACGTGACTCATGGTAATTGCCCTTACTGGCGCGTAGCAGGATATTACGCACATTGTTAAGCGCAAAATCTTTGCTATTTGTCGGTGCAGGTGTGGCTATTGGGTGAGCGGTGGCGGGTAAAGCCGTGTTTTTCGTTTTATTTATTTGTTCCCAGATAGCCATATCAAACAGATACGCTGGCGCGTCAACATTAATGTAAATATCAGCATCACTACAGACAAAACAAAGCCGCCTAACGTCCTTACATGACTTATCAATAGTGACACCAAGCCCTAAAAAATAGGGTTCAATTTGAGCATAAGCCTTTTTAAAATCGCTGTCATTGTGGATTGAGTCATCGGGTATGCGTAACAGTATCTTTAAGCCGCGTCCGCTTGGTGATACCCATATCGCGTAAAGGTGAGGACAATCGACTATTAATTTTTGCTTTACGGTTTCCACTTGTTCAATGGTTAAGCCGTCAACGTCAATGTGAAAAAATCCGTTTGATTCAACGAAACTAGCGTTATCAACTTTACCGCTAAACGTGCCATTAAAAGCCCACGCGGGCAATTTCTCTTTAGCCGCTTTGTAGGCTTTTTCATTGGCTACACTATCTGGCAAAGCGGCAATTGCCGCTTTGTGCCGCTCGTTTTTTATATCAGCTAGGATTGAATCAATTGGTGTAACATGGAAATTTTTTGGGCTTAATATATTTTGTAAAAAACAAGCATTTTTAACACCCGCGCCACTTTCATTAAGTGTTTGCATACTGGTTATTCCTTGAGGAATAAGCCGTGGTTCATCCATGACTTAAGCCCCCATTTTCTCAATAAGCGCGTAAATATCACTAACGCGCCAGCCATTAGTACGCGCTCCAAGCTTCACGGGTTTGGGATATTTGCCAGACTTCACCCCGTTTAGCCACGTTGTACGACTAACAGGAATTAATGGTGGATTGCCTTTAGTACCGATAATTTGCGGTAAACGAAAAAAGCCAGTGCTGGGTAATTGATTTGCGGGTGTCGCTGGTTTAGCGGTTGGGTTGGGTTTTAGTGGTATTGCTTCTTTTGCCATGTCTTTGTCCTTATTAGAACTTTGTTGAACATGGGCTTATTATTTTACATAGTGTTAAGCAATACCTGAAAATGCAGAAAAGTTTTTTGATTTTCAGTTTTTAAAAGCTATCAACGAAAATTATGTTTATCAATGTCAAATAAATTCAGCGCGGTAGCTATCTTTTTTTCCAGTGATGCAATGCCTTTTGTATCCATCCCCGCATCAGTAGCTCGGTTTAGTAGGGCATTCTTGATGGCTGAACAATTAGGTTTATTCCCTTTTTTGTATTGACTGCTGTTTTCAGCCAGTAACCACGCCATAACAGCGAGAGCTTTGAGAGTATTCATTTCAGCAACTTCGCTACCATCGGGCGTGATAGCTCTTGATTCATCAAACAAAAAAGCGGGTCTATCGTTAATTGGCATACTTTCAAACCATCGGCGCAAGCTATCTTTCCTTAATCATTACCGCTTTTTTTAAGATTGCCTCGTTAATAGATGGGTCTGTGACTACATAGCCGTTCCTACCCTCTAAAAAACCTACCTCATAATCCAAGCATCTTTCTCTTAAGGCTTGTTCTATCAATGCTCGTTTTACGTCCATGCAGTGCGTTGAATAATTTAACGATTGAAGCATAGAGGGTGCTACATCACACCAAAGCGCGACTGCGGCATCAATGGTCAAAACGGGGCATAAGTCCCAATATCTAAGGCAATTGTTCTGTGAGTTATACATCAAACACACTCCGTTAAAGTGCAATCGTTACGAAAGGATTAACCAAAAACGGGGTAACGAATCCCGCTTATCGCCCGCTAAGGCTATCTGGTTAAATTAGATTGTATCAGGTTATTAACCCGTCTTACTGTTCAATATCACCACGAAAAGCCGATTACCCGCTTCAATGGTTTGCCACTGCATATTATCTGGTGCGTCTATCTTGCCACAGGCTAACGGTTTGATATGGTCAATCACATAGCCATCACAAGCACCGTAATTATTGCCATTTGAGGGCATAGGTGGTTTTGCTTGAATAAGTCTTTAACCGCTTGGCTACGTTCGATTTTTGCATTTCCTGTTATTGGGAGGATGCAAAGCAATAAGAGTAAAAATTTATTCATGACTTTTAACAATAAGGAGAGAATTTACTGCTGCCAGACCCACCACAATATGCTTCTTCATCGTCATCTATGCGCTTATGGTCACTACACATCGAGAGCATCATTAAAATAATGACAATAACTGTTGTTATAGTCCATCTATTGTCTTCCCCTGCTTTTTCATATATCCATCTAAATAACAATACAATTGCACATATTAAAGCCAAGGAAAATATAAGCTTTAGATAATCAAAAATAATTGATTTAATCATTCCGTATTTAATTGCAAATGCAATTAAAGCTATATAAAAAATTATCTTGCATACTTTTTTTAGCGTCTCCATGATTTTTACTCAAAGATATAAAATATCAGCACTCCATCAAAGCGCAATCATTACGAAAGGGGATAACTAAAAACGGTATGAACTACCACTTATCGCTGTTCTCTTCATACCCGCGCCATTCGTTGTTGCCGTATCATTTCTAACTCAATCTTGCATTCTGAAATTTGCTGCATGATTTGTTGGGCTAAATCGGCTAATGGGTCGCCGCCTAGGGCTTTGGCTTCGGTGATGGTGGTCATTAATTCGATTATCTCGCTTTGTTTTAATAGCGCGATTTCTTGTTCAACTTCGGTGGCGCGAATGCGTAATAGGGCAATGCTTCGGAATACCCTAACCAGTCGTGAACCGACATCTTCACCTTTAATGGCTTCGGGGTCTTGGCTAAATTCAAGCATCAATTTTTCGATAGCGGCTTGGTCGCGCTTATCAAAAGCGACATTCACCTGTGCCATAAATGCGCTACGGCGTTTGTGTTCGTCAGAATCAGCGGGGAAATGGTCGGGGAACATTAGCTTGCGGGCTTTCTGAATAACTTGCTTTAATTCAGGGGTTATTTTTGCGGGTGGTTGCGGCTGTTTTTCTGCTACGCCTGCTTCCTCGGCGGTTCTTTGTGCCTGTTCCTCGGCGGCTTTGGCTTGTGCCTGTGCTTCGGTGTTGTCTGGCTCTAACCCCGCTTCAACTCTAGCGATTTGTGCAATTAAATCATCCAATTCGACATAAAGCCGCCCAACGGTTTGATAATAATAATATTGAAATTGTGCGCTTTCTGCTTTGAGTGTTTCCAGTGTTAATTCAGCACTGATAACCTGATCTTCCAGTATCGCTTGTTCGCTTTCTAAGCGGTTAAGTTCTTGTTCTTCGGGTAGCATTATGACTCCTGCCAGTTGATGCCTAGGTTTTTGAGAAAACTTTTTGCACCTTTATTATTTTGATTTGCTGCTTGGATATACCAGAATATAGCTTGTTTATCATTTTGTTTTATTCCTGAACCGTTGAGATACATACAGGCTAAACTAAATTGTGCTGGTGCGTAGCCTTGTTTAGCGGCATCCTGATAATGTGATACTGCCATTTCATCATCTTGAAAAAAACCTAATCCTTGATCACAATCTTCGTACAATTTCCCTAAATTGTATTGTGCATTCGCGTAACCCTGTTCAGCCGCTTTATGAAACCAGAATATTGCTTCGTCAAAATCTTGTTCAAAGTCTTCTACACCTAACCACATTAATCCATAATTCATTTGCCCCGTTGCATAATTTTGATGCGCCGCTTTTTGATACCAAAAAAACGCTTCGTGATAATCTATAACATCTTCAGAATCTCCAATTTCAAATATTTGACCTAATTTGTTTTGTGCTTTTGCACTTCCTTGCTCAGCAGCCTTGCTATACCAAAATATAGCTTCCTCATTTTCACCGTCATAATAGTGCAAACAGCCTAAATCTATCCATATTTCTGGGTCGTTCAATGTTTGATTAGCAAAACACCATTCATACGCTAAAGAACCGTCGTAGTAACATTTTTCGTTATTACTAATTCCCTGTCCTCCTTGAGACATACGCGAAAGCGGAAAATACGCCTTACCATAACCTTGATTGGCTAATTCTTGAAACACAGCAAAAACATCTTTCAATTGTTTCATCAAGTTATAAAAAGGCTGCAATTGCTTTAATAAGGGTTCGTTAAGTAATTCCTCTTGTGTGGGTAACAATTCAACCTCAAAGCGGTATGCTTCACCATAATCAGTGATTCGATTATAAATATCCCTCGCTTGCCGATAGCGGCTATCCAAATCTGCCAACACAACGCTTGTTTCCTTGCGCTGAATTGCCGCTAATCCACGCCCCAACAAACTACTGGATTCTCCTTTCGTAGCAGTGACATTGTGAGATGTATTGATAACGGGTAATTGTTCAGTCATGTTTGGCTATCTGATTTACTGTGATTTGCTGAAATTATCTGTTCAATCGTTTCAGCATCTTCCATGCCTGAGTTATCAAAATCTGGTTCGGGTTGAAATTTAATGCACACATATATCTGAGGTAAATAGGGGCGAATATTTTCGCCTAAAGATGCAATCATAGCTTGAGTATATTCTGGGTATTTTCTAATCCCTCTTTTAATGTGATACACAGCCGTTTCTATACCCACTGTCAATAACTCTTCTTCAAGATACAGATCACCAATTGATTTAAACAAAATCATTTCTTCAAAAGATGTTTTTTGATTTTCATATTTTGTGCAGATACCTATATACGCACCTCTTAAATAGTTAAGCATAACCATTTTCACAACTCCATCACCATACTTATCGTGCATGGTATCAAGAACGAATCTAGCATTTTCTTTGAATGCGTAATGTCCCGCTCTAAAAGCCGTGAGTGTCATTTGACAAACGATTTCCAATACTTTGTCTTCGTCATACACGTCAACAATAACGGATTTTTTATTCTGAATGGCATTCAATCCCCGCCCCAACAAACTACTCGCTGGGCTTGCAGTCGTATTAACCGCATGGGATTTAGTAATAATCGGTAGTTGTTCTGCCATATTAGTTTGCCGTTGGGTTTTGCATTTGTAGAATCAATTGCCCCAATTCATTACGACTCAATAGCCGCACTTTGGATTGTCTAGCCAGTTCAATTGCATTGGTGGTGTAGTTGCCTGTCGTCACTACCCACGCGCTGTGACAACGATAATACGCCATGCCTGATAAGGCTTCTTGTACTGCCGATACGCCGACACTGCCTGTATAGCACTTGGCTTGTATCGCTATCCGTTGCTGGTCTTTGTGTAGGATTAAGTCCGCGCCATAGTCACCCGTCACAGGTGTAGTTTCGACTGTATAACCGTGATGGGTAAACAGTTCAGCAAGGTAGTTTTCAAATTCTACACCGCTGAGTTTTTTCAGCTCGTCAATGTGCAGTGAACCATAGTGCTGTTGCCAACGCTGCTGCTCATGGTGTTTGTCCTGTAGCTGTTTGTGTTGTTGTTTGGCAAAGTGCAGGGTGTCGCGTAAGTAGCGGGCGTGTGGGTCTGGTTTAGCGGGTGGCGTTGGGGCTTGTTGCTTGATGGTGTGTAAGCTATCCCGCAGGTGTTGAGTCTGTGAGTCTTGTGGTTTAGCGGGGGCTTTGTTACCGAATAATAGATTGCTTAGCCAGTTCATTGTTGATCCATTCGGTGGTTATTGTTGTCATTATCCTCCACTGCTCACTTTTCCTTAAAATAAATGTCGCTCAGTTAAACCCGCTTCTTTAAGCAGTTTGCTTAATGTACCTATCTTTAAATCTTGATTAGCATGGACGGGAACTGTCAGAATTTGGGGCTTATCAGGGTGCGTGTAGATATGATGACTGCCACGAATGCGTTGCAACTCCCAGCCATACAAATGCAGTAGCTTACAAAAGGCTTTGCCTGAAATAGACTTCATAACTCGATTTCAGCAATTTGAACTTGGGCTTCGTTTTTTATACGCAATGCAGCAACTTCTAACCAACCTTCTGCCGCTTCTTTGATATTTAACAGTGTTTCTTCTAAGGTCTCACCTTCGGAAACACAACCTGCAAAAGCAGGAATTTCTGCCCAAAATCCACCCTCTTCAGCGGGGTGAATCATCACTTGTAATTTCATAATTATGTCTACTTTGTAGTGGTTACTGTAAAGCTCATATTAAAGCACTAATCACTTCATCATGAACAAAATGCAGACGAATAATGCTAGGCTTTTCAGCGTCTTCAAAATGACAGGCAACTGCATCGCGTACATTGCTATGCAGTTCGGCAACTGTATCAGCATCGGTATAGCAAAAATCGCCTAGTGATCTAGCTGTAAAGCCACCTTCTGGCGCGTCTTCAACTAAAAATATAATTTCTTTCATGGGATTTATGTGGGGCAACTATGACAACACCGCATTAAATTTTGCGTTTATCACAGGGTCTAGTTTAAAGGCTTCTTTAGCAAGATTCAGTTGCATAGTGGCTTTGGCTAAATCACGCAAAGAATCATCAATTGCATAGCCTTTGCCTTCTTTTAGCCAGTCTAACACGGTGGCAAGATGCCATAGGGCAGAACTGCCTTCGTGTATGGGTGGCGGGAATGAGGCTTGATTGTTTAACATGAGTTTTCGGATATTTTGCCGTGAATAGCCCACGACTTCGGCAATATCGGATAATCCGACAAAATCAGGCGTGGCTTCAATGAGCTGTGCATCGGGAATGACGCTTTTAACTTGTTCAACGGCAGAACATAAGGCACTCAACGCGCTTTCTGCCTCTCGATTGAAATTAAGCGCGATTCTACCTTTTTGACCGATACCAATCAGCGCGTCATCACAACCGACTTGAGCAAGGTTATCAAGGTATGATTCGGGGTTGACTGACGCATCCGAAAAATTGAATTTTAGGGTGAATTCATATTCTTGCATGGCTATTCCTCGTTATCTGACTTTTTTCGAGTGCGACAGTTATCAATCACTCGTTTTATTTGTTTGGCATGATTACCCGCATTTTTTGGGGTACTCCATATACTGGCAATGCAGAATTCCCCACAACGACATTGTTTGTCATTGTAAGGGCAATAAATCTTACCCCACGCATGAGAACCGCCCACTTCAACGCGCCAGCCGTGTGATTCTGCATAACGTAGCGCGTCTTCAATCTCTTGTTTCGGATGACTTTTTCTTGGCATAAATTATTTTTTTGAGTAGAGGGTATTAGAATGGCGATAAGTTGTCAATTGACAACCGAATTATGCTTTGTGCATCACAACAACATTTGAATCATCCATAGTCACCAATAAGCCAAGCCGCTCCCCCAATATACGCCACGCGTCGGCTTGTTCTGCTTTCAATTCCTGCCGTTGATAAATGCGCTTTACTTTATTTTCTTCGGTGTGATTCAAGCACTTCTCGATAACGTCAGGTTGAATCAATAAATTACCCATTAGGGTTGCACCTGTACGGCGTAAATCGTGCGGTGTCCATTTACCGCCTGTCAGTATCAACGCTTCTGAATCTTTAGACCGATTGCTAAGGATGATTGCTGATTGCCGTCCGCGTATCTGTATGCTGATAGACTTCTCGCACACATGACTGGAATTATCACGGTTCGCAAAAACCCATGTTTCACTTTTTGCGATTAGCTTTAACAGCTTGAATTGCTCCAGCGCAAAGTCTGATAAATAAATTGTATGGGCTTTGCCGTTCTTGCTGTTCGCTTCGGGTATCGTCCACGTCTTCAAATTAAAATCAATCTCTGAAAACTTGGCTTTCGATAATTCACCAATTCTGCATAGCGTTGATAAGGCAATCCAGATAGCACACTCTGTAGACTTCAATAAATTGGCTTCGGGTAATTGCCTTGCTAACGCTCTTATTTCAAGCTCGCTTAGGATTCTATCGCGTTCAGTAGGCTTGGTGGTGGTCTTGGTCACACTAAGACTTGCTGTTGGATCAAACTCGATAATATCCCTATCAACTGCAAACCTGAACATTTGCCGCATCAATTTTAGAATGTTTCGTGCCAAATGATTAACGCCGCGTTGTTTCAATAAGTCTGTCACTTGGGTAACGTGTCCCTTGCGCACATCTTCAACAAATAAATGCCCCAATATTGGCAACACATCCTTTTCAAACATTCGCACCACTTCCTTAACATCCTTACGATTGATTAAGTCAGTATCGCGCCATCGGCTAAACAAATCCCTGACAGTTACACGCGCCGCTAGTTTGGTTAAAGCTTCCTGTTCGTCAAGCTGTTGTTTCCGTACCCGCTCTTTTTTGAGTTTCGCTTCAAGGTTGGGGTCTATGCCGTCTTTTAGTATTTGTGTGATAATATCGCGTTGTTGTCGCGCCGCTGGTAAATCATCGGCTTTTAGAGTTAGCCATTTTTGCTTACCCTCAAAACGATAGAAGAAACGAAACGACACCGCGCCGCCATCGGTTACAGGTCTTACCCTAACGTACAAATTACCACCATCGGGTATTAACTGTTCTTTGTCAGTGGGTTTTAGGTGCTTAAAAGTCAGTGGTTTTATTCTGTTGGTAGCCATTTTTTGAGTCCCCTTGTCGTTTTGACAAGCGGTAGGCGTTGCCAAAATCAATAAGTTAGTTCGATTTTTCGGGATAGCATTCGGGATAGCAAAATAATTGTATTTAGCTGAATTTCATTGTACCTTGTTGGACGCTAATATCAAGTAACACAATGAAATTAAAGGGTAAAAATGGATTGATTGAATTTTGTTGAACGGTAAAAAACGATAGCTTACCTTTCTGGGGGACAAGGGGTCGCAGGTTCAAATCCTGTCGTTCCGACCAATTTAATCAGTTAGTGTTATTTATCTAATGCCGCTTGTGA
The DNA here is from genome assembly GCA_002134785.1 of Crenothrix sp. D3. GTDB lineage: Bacteria > Pseudomonadota > Gammaproteobacteria > Methylococcales > Methylomonadaceae > UBA4132. The sequence continues at coordinate 13,979 of MBQZ01000030.1, read as the reverse complement.
CAAATTTGTACTAATATTTAGAAAATTATTGCACTTTACACGCTATACTGGCTTTGTGTTTAAGAAAAATATTTTAATATTTGATAAGATTTTGTCGATTAATATCAACAAGCTGACTGTTTTTTTATACTTGAACCAGCGAATAATTAAATTGACAACATTAAAAATCATATTACATGAATCATAAAGCAATAGGCTCTTTTTATACACCAAAAGATATAGCTCTATGGGTATCTCAAAGATCACTTTCTTCTGCTTTTCTTAATACGCCTAAAAATGAGTTAATTCACATTTTAGAACCAAGCTGTGGCGATGGTTCTTTTCTAAAAGCTATTAATGAATTATCTGCATACAAAGAACATATAAATATAGATGCTGTTGAATATGAAAGCGTGGCTATTGAAAAGGCTAGACACCAACATTCAAACGTAAACTTTTACCATGAAGATTTTCTATTTTGGAAAAATGAAAAAAGATACGATGTAATTCTAGGCAATCCTCCTTATATAGTGAGGAAAGTTTTAAATCGTGATCAATTTATACAGTGTAAAAATATACATATCATGGCAGAGTTACAGGATAGGGAGATTGCTAATATTTGGACTGCCTTTGTCGTTAAATGTTCTGAAATACTTTCAGATAAAGGTATTTTGGCATTTGTGCTACCTACTGAGCTTTTACAAGTTAATTATGCAAAAGAAATTAGAAATTATCTTTCAGCGAAATTTAAAAGAATTGAGGTTATATCATTCAGAAATTTGACCTTTAAATCTATTGCACAAGATACTGTAATATTGATAGCTTATAAATTACATAAGGAAGAAGGTTTATATTTCTCGGAAGCTACTTCTGTTAATGAGCTAACAGAAAATTTAAGCTTTGATATACATCATGGAGATAATGACTCTAAATGGTCTTCATATATTCTGAAAGAAGATGAAATAAGATTTATCAAAGAGATTGCACAAAAATGTTCAAAAGTATCTGATTTATGCTCTTCTGTTGCGGGTATTGTGACAGCCGCAAATGATTATTTTATAGTTTCCCAAAAAATAGTAGATAAATATGAGCTACACTCTTTTGTAAAGCCAATCATTCAAAAGGGAATGTTCGTTAATGGTTCTGCTGAGTTATCTAAGAAGGACTATAATAATCTTAAAAAAGCAGATAAGCCGTGCTATATTTTAGACCTTAATAATATTTTAGAGAGTGATTTTACAGATGAATTAAAATCTTATCTAAAAATTGGGGAAGAAAAAGACATTCCACAAAGATATAAGTGTAAAATTAGAACACGATGGTTTGATATACCGTCTATTTGGAAGAGCGAAGGATTCTTTTTTAAGCGGGGACACCATTATCCTAAACTTTTAGTAAATAAAGCTGATGTGTATGTTACAGATTCGGCTTATAGAATTAAAATGAAAGATGGAATGAGTATGGAAAACTTTACCATGTCATTTTATAATTCATTGACCTTATTATTTGCTGAACTAAATGGCAGATACTATGGAGGTGGGGTTTTAGAGCTTACACCCAATGAATTTAAAGGTTTACCTATTCCAAAATATGTAGCTCAACCTAATGATTATAAAAAATTCATAAAAATATTTAACAAAAAAAACTCTATCGAAGAGTTTCTTTTAGATAATGACCGTAGGATTCTGTCTTCTATAGGTATATCTGAGGCAGATATAACAAATATTCATAACCTATACACAAAAGTTAAAAGCAGACGACTTAGGAGTAATAAATAATGGCTATTGATCGTAGACCTACACAACAAGACCTTTCTTGGTTTTTGGATCTTTACGCACAAGGAAAATTAAATTTAAACCCGCCCTATCAGCGTAAAAGCGTTTGGATGCCGAAAGATAAACGCTTTTTTCTTGATACAGTTTTAAATAATTATCCCTGTCCTGCAATATATCTACAAAAGTACACAGATGAACATTATAAAACGACTTACAACGTGATTGATGGCAAACAACGTCTCACAACAGTTATTGAGTTTTATGCCAACAAGATTCGTTTGCCAGATGATTTAGGTGATGTAACCCTTAATAATAAGAAGTGGTCGGAAATTGAAGATGATAAAGTTAAAAAGAATTTTTTAAATTACAGTTTTAGTGTTGAAACGTTAGATTCTCTTGATTATACGGGATGGAATACAGTCTTTGATCGGCTAAATAGAAATGCTAAAACACTTTCTCATCAAGAGTTAAGGCACGCACGCTTTGATGGTTGGTTAATAAATCGTGCAGAACAAGAGGCGGAAAACCCTTTTTGGAAAGAAATAAAAATATCATCAACCTCTAAAGCGCGGCGAATGAAAGATGTCGAGTTTATATCAATACTGATGCTTGTTATTTTGGAGGGTGAAATTGTCGGTTTTCCACAAGGTGATTTAGATATTTTGTATGCTAGATATAATGAAATATCAGAATCAGATAAAACAGAAGAAACGTTTTTTGAAAATGAATCTTTTGATGATTTAAATGATGGAAATGAACAAGATGACTCTCAATTAAAATTTGATGAAAAGTTTGTTTCTTACGCAATTCCTCAAGATGATATTGATGAATTTGAGAAGAAGTTATCAGATATAAAAATGTTTATATCCGATTTGAATAAGTCACCTTCTGATATTCTAACAATAAATAAAATATTTGGAAAAAAACGGACAACGCATTTATACACCCTCTGGACTTATCTTGCTCTAATAAAAATACCCGATAATATAGGAGAATTTAAAGAAAAGTATGAAGAGTTGTTCGATATTTTTGAAAAACTAGAAAAAATAGATGAGTCGGCTTGGCAAGATATTGCAATAGATGAAACGAAAAGAAAAATTGCAATGTCGTATTATGCGAATGCAACAGGAGCTACAACAGAAAAACCACAAAGACAGGCAAGGCTTGAGGCATTAAAGCAATTTTTAGAGGTGTAATTATGCCAATGAAAATTTCTCGTTCTGTAATAGAAAGATTTAAGGAGCAAGAAGAAAATGCTATTGAATTAAAACGAGTATTAGGATTTAGAATTTCAGATTGGTGTAAAAGCAATAACTGGCTTTATGTTGATCGAATAAAAAAAGACGAAAGTTATGCTCAAAAGATTGAGCAATTACACATTAATAAAATAGATGATGTATATGCAGGGACTATTATTGTTAAAAATAGACTCGACGTAAAAGATTGCTGTGAGCAACTTGAAAAAAATAAGATGCTTGGAATAGAATTTCAACTTAAACGACCAGCCAATCTTGAAACATCTTCATTTTCAGCTGAAACATTCACATTTGATTCTGTCAGAATGTATTTTAAAGCGTCCAAGCCAGATATAGATGCTCCTTACTACCATCTTGATAAAGTATTTGAAAGACAAGTTTTTAATGAAGTATTTGAAATACAAATAAAAACATTGTTAGATGAGGCGTGGGGTAAAGCAAGCCATGATTTTTCTTATAAAACAGATGGAAATCTTTCTTGGGCTAAACAGCGGTTAATGTATCAAATAAAAGCATTGCTAGAAAATGCAGAAATGGCTCTTAGTGATGCGGAACTTTTATCAGAAGCTAAGATATTACAAAAAAGTGATAAGCGACTTGATGAACTAAATAATATTATGCAGTTTTACCGAGAAAACTGGGGCAAAGAGCTTTTACCAAATGATATGAGAAGACTAGCAGAAAATACACGAGATTTACTTAAATATCTATCTCAAAATTTAGATTGCTTGAAAAATATAATTAAATTAGAAACAGCAGCAGGTAGAGGGACAAATATTATGAATTTGTCACCTTATTGGATTGTTGTTCAATCTATTATTGAAACAATAGGGTGGATGGATTTTTTGAATAAAATTGATGGATCGTTAAAGATAGAAAAGAAAGCTGACAAGAGAAAAAAGAAAAATATTTTTCCTATTATTCGAGAATTAGAGCGTCCTGAAAATATTAATTTAGATAACTTCCCCAATATTAGAGAAATTTAATTAATCCGTAATATACGAAGAGCAACGCAAAACCCATCACATCGAGCTTAATAACAATATTCGCCTATTGAATTAATCAGCCATTCCCCAGCAATGCCAAGGTTTTTGTATCAGGTTTGCCATTAAAATATTTATCAATCACACGGCTAAAAACAGGGCTGGCATTGGGGAGTTGTGCAAATAGTGTCATGCAGGAGTTGAGTTTTAAATTATCAGGTGCGCCAAAAATCTCTAATACGGTTTTATTTTCGATAGTCAGAACCGCATGAGTGCAGTGCAATAAGCGTTCGCCCAGTACAGGATGGTTTAGGTATTGTTCAGCTTCTTCGTTGTTTTTGATGGCATAATATTTGGCTGTTGCGCTGTAACCTAAGCCATTAATCTGTGGGAATATGAACCACATCCAACGACCACGCTTACGACCATTTTTTAACTCGCTAAGCGCGTTCTCATAAATCCCGCTCTGTTGTGCAGTCAGAAATCTGTTTAAATCGCTAGTCATGGTTTATCCCCCATTCATCATCAGTTACGCACTACCAGAATTAACATGGTCATTCTAATTATACCCGACGGTAGGCGGTAGGATGTACTTACCATTGATTGCTAACGCCGCCGCCCGTGCCGCTGTTTGCCCTGTACCTGATACGTCATTATCACCCGCGATAATAATCTCAGCCGTTGGGTTCTTAGCCCTGACAATACGCGCCACATGAATGAGGTTGCCAGCATCGTAGGCTATGAATACTTGATTGCCTGTAGACTCATAGAGACTAGCGGCGGTAGCGAAACCCTCAGCGATTAATATCGTGCTGGTTTTCTTGCCTAGCCACCAAAAACACGCCTTTTTCTGTCCACCTGATAAAAAGCGTTTTTCACCGTTGGGGGCTATGAATTGGACGTTGACCAGCTTCAAGCCGTGTTGTTCTGAAAAACTGAAAACGGGTAATATCAACACGTCTTGTAAGTTGGTCGTGCCGCCTGTTTTCGCGCCGTTGGGTTGGATTTTCTTACGGTTAAGATAAGCGTTGCATCTATCGGCAAAGGTGGCGTTATCCAAGAATCTGCGGGCTTTTCGTGCCGCTTTCGCTTGTGCTTCTACTCTGTCACGTTCACGCGCTGCACGGTCACGTTCGCATTGTTCGGCAAAGGCTTTGCGTTCTTCTGCGCTGTAAGGGGTAGCGCGTGAAACTTGCCAGACTTCATAAAGTCCCGTGCTGTAATCGAGAACCCAGCCGTGCTGAATAGCGACAATAATTATTTTGTCGCATATCCAAATGGTCACTGGCTTTAGGTTGTCACCACGGTTCATTCTTTGATTCTGAATACCCAAATGAACCACCAAAGGGAATCACGCCTTGTAAAAACGTGGTTTTGCCAATGGGGATTAATTCGTTAGTGTTGGTTTTTTCGTCGCCTACGCTCTGGCTAAGTCTTAAGCCAATTTCTGGCGGCAGACGGGAAAAGCCTGTTTGGGGAAGTGGGTTTGGTTGTGTAGCCATCTTACGTCTCTCTGTACGTTGTTGAATTAATGGCTATTTTGAAAGGATAATTCGGCTTAAAACAGATGTAAGGGTTCGGTAGGTTATGCTAAAAAAGGGTGGTTAGGTTATCTCAAAGCCTTGCTATTCGTGGCGTTAAGCGGTGGGTAGGTTTTATTCTGTTTTGGGTGCGCCACCTGTTTTATCGGGATTTAACATGGTTGTTATTCGCTCAATTGCTGATTGATTTAACTCAGAATGGTTAGTTTTTAACCAATCTTCTATTAACTTTTTCCTACTGCCTGTTTTTGGTTTGTCTGGATTGCTAGATAACACTTGTTCCCATGCCTCAATTGCAATAAACAACTCATCACTAAACATGGGGTGATTTTTGTCAAGATAATCAGGTATTGCTTGGTTATTGGTCTGTCCATTACCCACAAGTACCTTAGTTTTTTAAAATCAATGTATTACGTTTATATTTGTCGTTAATAAATATAAATAGCCTTAAAATTATAGCGTTACAGAAAATCTATCGTTGATAAGTTGCCGCACTGAAGTATAAAAAAGACATCTTGTGGTTGTAACTACCAGATTTTCTGTTTTTGATGCTTCATTGTTCGTATAACTTTGATAGGATAATCCACTTTTTTATCACCTAACAGATTGATTATTATTAGCTAAAAAGATGTGGGTAATGGACAGGGTTATTGGTAGGCTGTTCGACTTTAATGCTATTAAAGGCAAGGAACTTTGGCATCACGCCTATTTTCTCGGCAATTTCCTTTAATCGATTTCTGGCAATAATATATTTCCTTGATTCTTCTGTATACTCAAACCGCCCTTTGTCAAACCGTTTTACTAGTTCCATAATAGAGAACATGAGCTTATCCTCTGGATAATTCTCTGCTCTCAAACAGTGTCCGATTAAGTGGAGAGCTAGATTACGGACTTCTATGAATTCCAAGTCGCTCCATTGATCAAAAAGATAAGGATTTTTGTTACACCATAGGGCTGAGGCATTGAAAGCATCTAGGCTATGGTATGTAGCCCAAACTTCGTAATTAATCTCTTGCGAATTCATTCACACCCCATCAAAGTGCAATCATTACAAAAGTGGAAACGGTGTAAATTACCGCTTATCTCTATTCTCTTCATACCCGTGCCATTCGCCGTTGCCGTATCATTTCCAGCTCAATCTTGCGTTCTGAGATTTGCTGCATAATTTGTTGGGCTAAGTCGGCTAATGGGTCACCGCCTAGGGCTTTGGCTTCGGTGATGGTGGTCATTAATTCGATTAACTCGTTTTGTTTTAACAGCGTGATTTCTTGTTCAACTTCGGTGGCGCGGCGGCGTAGTTGAGCAATGCGGCGAATGGTTTTAACTAAACGTGATACAATATCACCGCCTGTAATGGCTTCGGGGTCTTGACCGAATTCAATAATCAGTTTTTCGATAGTGGCTTGATCGCCTTTTGCGTAGGCAACATTGACTTTTGCCATGATGATATTGCGGCGGTCGCGTTCAGCATCGGTGGTGGCGCGGTCGGGGTGCATGAGTTTAGCCGCTTGGCGAAAGGTTTGTTTTAACTCAGGAGTTATTTCAGGCGGTGGTGGCGGTTGTTTTTCTACTACGCCCGCTTCTTCGGCGGTTTTTCGGGCTTGTTCTTCAGCGGCTTCGGCTTCTGCCTGTGCTTTCGCATTGTCTAAATCCAGCCCCGCTTCGGCTCTGGCGATTTGTGCAATCAGCCTGTCGAGTTCGACATACAGCAAGCCAACGGTTTGATAATAATGGTATTCAAACTGTGCGCTTTCTGCTTTGAGCGTTTCTAAGGTCAATTCATCACTGGCAACCTGATCTTCCAGTGTCGCTTGTTCACTTTCTAATCGGTTAAGTTCGTATTCTTCGGGTAGCATTATGACTCCTGCCAGTTGATGCCTAGTTCTGTGAGATATTCTTGCGCTTGGGTATGTCCTTGTTCTGCCGCTTTGCAATACCAAAATCTAGCTTGTTCATGGTCTTGTTCTACGCCACGTCCTTTTGCATACATCCAACCTAAATTGTATTGCGCTTTTGCATGACTTTGATTAGCTGCATTGCGATACCAGAATACAGCTTCTTCATCATATTGCTCTGCACTATGTTCATTTTCTTCATATTCATCGTATTGCTCTAAGACTCGCCCATATTCATACATTACGCCTAATCTAAATTGCGCATTCGCAAGACCTTCCTCAGCAGCTTTGCGATACCAGAACACGGCTTGTTCATCGTCTTGTTCTACACCTTGTCCGCTATCGTACATTAAACCTAAATTAAATTGCGCGTTCTCCATACCTTGTTCAGCGGCTTTGCGAAACCAGAATGCAGCTTGTTCATTGTTTTTTTCTACGCCTCGTCCTTTCACATACATTAAGCCTAAAAGCAATTGCGCTTTCGCATAACTTTGTTCAGCAGCTTTGCGATACCAAAACACGGCTTGCTCATCATCCTGTTCTACGCTTTTTCCATTGTCATATATTATGCCTAAATTATGTTGTGCAATTGCATGACCTTGTTCTGCCGCGTTGTGATACCAGAACTCGGCTTGCTTATCGTCTTGTGCTAAGCCATACCCGTATTCGTAAAGATTGCCTAAGGTGTATTGTGCATTTGCATAATTTTGTTCGGTAGCTTTGCGAATCCAAAATACGGTCTGATTATAATCTTGAACTACTCCCATAGCCTTTCCGTACATCATCCCTAAATCATTCCATATTTCTGGGTCATGTAATGACTGATTAGCAAAACACCAATTAAATGCTAACTGACTATAATAATTAGCTTTTTCGGTATTCCCTTTTATTCCTTGTCCTCCTTGATACATACTGGCAAGTAAATAATACGACTTGCCGTAACCTTGATTAGCTAATTCCTGAAATATTCTAAAAACTGTTGCTAGTTGTTGCAACGGCTGCAATTGAAATAATAAATCATCTTCAAACAGGCTAAGTTGCCCGCTTGGTGTAAAGAGATTCTCCAAACCATAATAAGTGATTCGATTATAAATATCTCGTGCTTGCCGATAACGACTATCTAAATCTGACAACACAACGCCCGTTTCCTTGCGCTGAATTGCTGCTAATCCACGCCCTAATAAACTACTGGATTCTCCTTTCGTAGCAGTGACATTGTGAGACGTGTTGATAACGGGTAATTGTTCAGTCATGTTGGCTATCTGCTTTGCCTTGATTAGCTGAAATTATCCGCTCAATCGTTTCAGCATCCTCCATGCCTGAGTTATCAAAATCTGGTTCTGGTTGAAATTTAATACACACATATATCTGAGCTAAATAAGGGCGAATATTTTCGCCTAAAGATGTAATCATAACTTGAGTATATTCTGGATATTTTCTAATCCCTCTTTTAATATGATATACAGCCGTTTCTATACCCACTTTCAATAACTCTTCTTCAAGGTATAAATCACCAAGTGATTTAAAAACAGCAATAATATCTTTGAGAGAAGTGCCTTGGTTTGTGTAATCATCAACCATAGCGATATACATTCCCTGTAATTGACGGAGACTAACTGTTTTAGCGGCATCATCACCAAATCTTTTTTGTATAGAATCAAGAACAAATCTAGCATTTTGCTTAAAGGCAAAATGTCCATTTTTTAAAGCAGTATCTATAGCCTGACATATAATCTCGCACAATTTGTTTTCGTCATATTCCTCAGAAATAACCAATTTTCTACTCTGAATGGCATTCAACCCCCGCCTCAACAAACTACTCGCTGGACTCGCAGTCGTATTAACTGCATGGGATTTAGTAATAGTCGGTAGTTGTTCAGCCATATTATTTTGCCGTTGGGTTTTGCCAATGCGGAGTGTAAAGAAAGAGTAGGGTAACTTTAGGTGTTAGCGTGTTGTCTTAGTCTGGTTGTGAAACACAGCTTTGGACTGGCTAACTATGCGGATTATTTGCAATACGTTTCATAAAACCGCTTGATTTTATAACGGACTTCTTCGCTTTCATTAAATCCATTTAGAATACGGTTAAATGTAATTTCACTGCATGGTTGGTGAATACGAAAATTACCTTCTGCAACGTTTCGACTAATATTATTAGTCCCATAGACATCGGCTTTTCGATAGTAAACATAGCTTGGATGGGTTACAAATGGATGGTCGCCAACATCCAATAGGCAAGTTTTGTCATACTCCAAGTCATCATCGACACTTGAGATATTAACGACAAGTACACAGTCTTTTCCAAGAGCGGGGTAAAAAACAGTGTCACAACAAATAAAGTGTAGGTGTTCCGTTGAACCTGTTGGTATTAAAATAGTTCCCTTTTTCATAGGGATAAACACGTTTGTCATACCAAACGCGCTTTTAATAAGTCCAATTGCTGTTGTTCGTTGTGTTTTTCTAACAATTTTTGCACTTGATGTTCATTTTTTCCCATAGCCCGAAAAACATTTTTAGGTTCGATAGGATAAGAACTGCCGCGTGGGTCTTCCCATTCGGCGCAGTGGTCATGGGTATATTTCACGATTTCAAAGCGGGGAATGTGTCCAAATTCTTCAAATATTTGGTCAAGAATTTTCAGTTCGGCTGGACAAAGTTCATCCAAGTCTTCGGCTTCAATATCGTGAACGAGAGAGACTTCATAATTAGCTTCACCTTTAATCAAGTCATTCCAAGGACTTTGCGTGTCACCTTTTATTAAATCATAAGTCTGTGACAAAACAGGGCCCTGCGGCATTGACACAAACAAATCCCCACTTATAGATTCGCCCCATTTTGCCATTGCTTGTCGTTCAGCCAGATAAAGCAGCTTTAATAATTTGATGTAAGCCATTCTACCGCCCCGTTTTTTAAGCAGGTAGGCTGCCATTTGTGTCACTCGAATTTCTGAAAACATTTACATCTCCTTTATAGTTTTTATTATGAATACATTGCATATAACATAATCATAAATAGCGAATATATGCCTTTAGCTTCCCATTTAGATGTTATATCTATTCAAAGGCAATGTAAATTGCATCCTACGCTTTATTTAGTCATAGTCGATAGTTGTTCTGCCATGTTATTTTGCCGTTGAGTTTTGCATTTGTAGAATTAATTGCCCCAATTCATTACGACTCAATAGCCGCACCTTGGATTGTCTAGCCAGTTCAATTGCATTGGTGGTGTAGTTGCCTGTCGTCACTACCCACGCGCTGTGACAGCGATAATACGCCATGCCTGATAAGGCTTCTTGTACTGCCGATACGCCGACACTGCCTGTATAGCACTTGGCTTGTATGGCTATCCGTTGTTGGTCTTTGTGCAGGATTAAGTCCGCGCCATAGTCACCTGTAATCGGTGTGGTTTCGACTGTATAGCCGTGATGGGTAAACAGTTCAGCAAGGTAGTTTTCAAATTCTACACCACTGAGTTTTTTCAGTTCGTCAATGTGTAGTGAACCATAGTGCTGTTGCCAGCGTTCCCGTTCATGGTGTTTATCCTGTAGCTGTTTGTGTTGTTGCTTGGCAAAGTGCAGGGTATCGCGTAAGTAGCGGGCGTGTGGGTCTGGTTTAGCGGGTGGCGGGGCTTGTTGTTTGATGGTGTGTAAACTATCCCGCAGGTGTTGAGTCTGCGGGTCTTGTGATTTAGCGGGGGCTTTGTTACCGAATAATAGATTGCTTAGCCAGTTCATCGTTGCACCACTCGGTCGTTATTGTTGTCATTATCCGCCACTGCTATTCCTTTTCTCAAAGTAAGAGATTCAATAATTCATCACGGCTGATATTAAAATGCTGGGCAACATCGTTTAATATCGCTGATAACGTGCCTGTTTTTAATGGGTTATGCGCGGGAATTGTTATGTGATGTACGCCATTTTGTGAAGTCGTTAGTCGGATATGGCTACCTGTTTGCCGCGTTACTTGATAACCCAACGCTTCTAAAATTTTGACTAGCTGTAAGCCTGTTAAATCGCGTGGTAATTTCATGCACTAATCACTTCATCATGAACAAAATGTAGGCGAATAATGCTAGGCTTTTCAGCGTCTTCAAAATGACAGGCAACCGCGTCGCGTACATTGCTATGCAGCTCCGCAACTGTATCAGCATCGGTATAAATTGAATCGCCTAGTGATCTGGCAGTAAAGCCACCTTCTGGCGCGTCTTCAACTAAAAATATGATTTCTTTCATGGCAGGATGATTAAAAAGTAGGGTAACTATGAAAATACAGCATTAACTATGCGTTTATCACAGAGTCAAGTTTAAAGGCTTCTTTAGCAAGATTCAGTTGCATGGTGGCTTTGGCTAAATCGCGCAAAGAATCATCAATTGCATAACCTTTGCCTTCTTTTAGCCAGTCTAACACGGTGGCAAGATGCCATAGGGCTGAACTGCCTTCGTGTATCGGTGACGGAAATGAGGCTTGATTATTTAACATGAGTTTTCGGATATTTTGCCGCGAATAGCCCACGACTTCGGCAATATCGGATAATCCGACAAAATCAGGCGTGGCTTCAATGAGCTGTGCATCGGGAATTACGCGTTTAACTTGTTCAATGGCAGAACATAACGCATTCAACGCGCTTTCTGCTTCTCGATTGAAATTAAGCGCGATTCTACCTTTTTGACCGATACCAATCAGCGCGTCATCACAACCGACTTGGGCAAGGTTATCAAGGTATGATTCGGGATTGACTGACGCATCCGAAAAATTCAATTTTAAGGTGAATTCATATTCTTGCATGGCTATTTCTCACGAAAGGGATAACTGGAAACAGTGTAATGACTACCGCTTGTCGGGTTCGATGCCCGATGCAATTAAATTATTTTATCTTGTTTTGCCGTTTACAAAATCTCAATACAAGCCTTGTCATGCACTATTAAGGCTTGCTCTATGGCGTGGTGGTTATCTTGTAGTGTTTTGATAGTAGCTGCTTTGGATTGATTACCCATTTTTAGCCAGATAAGTTTAGGCGGTTGCCCATACAGTACCGTCATGTCGTAATAATCCGCGACTTTGGTAACGATTACAAAGCCGTTATCTATGGCGTATTGTCGGATTAATTTATCCCCTGTATTTTCTAATCCGACTAATACCACTTGTGTTGATTCAGGGTAAAGGTCTTGAATGAATGGCACGACACGCCGCGATATATTTTCATCCAGTAATAACTTCATAACGCCTTTACACTCACTAGGTTATGCTCTCTATTCGCGGCAAAACGCAAACACGCGCTTATATCATCGGCTGTCAATTCGGGGAAGTCTTCAATAATTTCTGTGGGTGTCATGCCATCGGCTAACCATGACAGCACGTCATAAACAGTAATGCGTAAGCCTCTTATGCACGGCTTGCCGCCGCGTTTATCGGCTTCTATGGTGATAATGTCTTGATAGGGTGTCGTTGTCATCGCTTAAGCCTCTTATATTTGGTGTGAGCGCATTAATACTACATTAGAGCCGTCCATTGTCACTAACAAATTAAGCCGCTCACCCAACACGCGCCACGCTTCGGCTTGCTCTAATTTCAATTCTTGTCGTTGATAAATACGCTTCACTTTGTTTTCTTCGGTGTGATTCAAGCACTTTTCAATCACATCGGGCTGGATTCTTAAATTACCCATCATAGTTGCACCTGTACGGCGTAAATCGTGCGGTGTCCATTTACCGCCTGTCAGTATTAATGCTTCTGAATCTTTAGACCGATTACTAAGGATGATTGCTGATTGCCGTCCGCGTATCTGTATGGTGATAGACTTCTCGCACACATGACTAGAATTATCACGATTCGCAAAAATCCATGTTTCACTTTTAGCGATTAGCTTTAACAGCTTGAATTGCTCCAGCGCAAAGTCTGATAAATAAATTGTATGGGCTTTGCCGTTCTTGCTGTTAGCTTCGGGTATCGTCCAGGTCTTCAATTCAAAATCAATCTCTGAAAACTTGGCTTTCGATAATTCACCAATTCTGCATAGCGTTGATAAGGCAATCCAGATAGCACACTCTGTAGACTTCAATAAATTGGCTTCGGGTGTGTGCCGCGCTAACGCTCTTATTTCAAGCTCATTTAAGATTCTAGAAGTTACGCATTGACGATAGATGAAAAAAGTGGGCTCAAGTTTTCCTTACTGACGAGAAATTCCGAAATAAAAGATTTCACCACATTTGTGAACAATTCGCGTCGAACTTGATAACAATCAGTGATGGATTGCATCTATGTAAGTCGTTGTAATTGAACATAGCCACAAATGGCGGCAAACAAATGATTCTTGGTTGCCTGTTTCCCCCACACTTGGAAGTTTTCGATATTGCAAACTTGCTTGATGGCACGATGATATTGTTCGATTTGCCAATGTTTAGCGTGTTCAGTGTTAAATTCAGAGTGATTAAATTCGGTGAGTTTTTCTTCGTCGGGTAAATAAACCACAGTGTGGCGCAGCTGGTCTTTTAGCTGTGTCCTGAAAAGTTTAACGTTCCCATAGCCTTTCAACCACACGATTAAACCGTTTT
>MBQZ01000029.1 GCA_002134785.1 Crenothrix sp. D3 | reverse complement strand
AACTCAATGTTCCTCCCTCTAAATTCAGTAGCAACTTGACTTCATTGAACAAATCTTCGCCATCATACGACTCTCGGTTCAAAAAACGATTCACGCTATCATGCGAAATGTTCATCACTTCTCCCAACCGACGACAACTGACATACTTGGGTTCGCTCAATAAAAAACCAATGTACATCAATAAATTGCAACGGGCTGTGCTTGGTCGTGTTATGTGTCTTATCAAGGTCAAATGGCTTTTTTAAAACTAATGGGGCTGTCCATTCTAAACTTTTATGCCCTGTCAATGCGTAACTTCTATTTTTCTGAAAAAGAATGGTTATGAGCTTGAGGTTGAAATAGATAAGGAGCAGGAAATCCTGTTTTTAAATCTAGCAGACGGTAAAGTCAGTCGGGGTGAACTTGCTGAATGGTATAAGCAACACGCTAGTTAAACCAATAAACACCCAGCTATAAGAGATTGAGGCAAGAAAGCCTCAACCTGTTTTATACGTCTTATATAGCTCTTGCCAAACGATTTTTTAGTTCAGCGGCAACTTGTGCATCATAACGTTGACGTAATTTTGGATCAGTTGGGCATGGGTATAGTGAGGATTCGATTTCGCTTTTCAAATGGGCAATGAAATGACGTTTAAGCACTGAATCTTGTGGTATTTTTAGTTGCTCTAAATAGATTGAGTGGTCTACAACACGGGGTTTAAAAAAAGACGGGAGGATAACCCATGCGGCAGCGACAAACAGGAACAACACAACAACTTCGAACATATAAATACCTTAAATTAACTATTAAAAAACACCGTATAACGTATATCGGCTTATGATGAGAATGACACGCTACCTTTTTAAAGGCAAGAAAAATGCCATACATAATTGAAATTAGACGAACTCAATTTTGTCTGGTCTGAGTGATTGGTGCAAAATACTCTTACAAAACCCCCACTGCATGGCGTAAATGCAGTTGTGCTAACGCGCTATCATAATGCGCGTTGTTTAGATTATCGTGGCTGGTTAGGCGCAAATTTTCGGCATCGAGGACTTCGGTGTGAATGGTTAAACCTTGTTGATAACGGTCGGTAGCTACTTTTAGATTTTCATCGGCTTGGGCAATGGTTTTTTCGGCGGTGGCTAGGCGTTTTTTAGTTTCTTCAATTTCTAGCCATGCTTGACGTACCTGCATTGCCATTAGGCTGGTTAAATCATCACGTTGTTCTTTAAGGGAAATGGCTTGACTCATTAACGCATCACTTTTATGCGCTGAGCTACCATCAAATAGTTTCCAGTCCATGTTAATACCTGCGACCCATAAACCTTCGTGGGCTTGATAGCGGTTTTGCTGATATTGATAGCCGCCATTAACGTTGACTTGCGGTAAACGGCTGGCGTTGACGCTGGCTGCTTGCTGTTGCAGTGCCTCAATTTGTGCATTCAATACGGTCAGTTCGGGGCGTTGTTTAAGCGCGGTGCGGGTTAATTCGTCTAATGTCCCCGCTAGTAGTTCGGGTAAACGACTATCCAGAGACACTTCATTCGTTAAACTACGATCCAGTAGTTGATTGTAAGCCGTTTTGGCATTATCGAGTTGATGCTGTACTTTGATTTGTTGTTGTTCGGCATTGGCTAGCGCGACACTGGCGGCTA
Source organism: Crenothrix sp. D3 (assembly GCA_002134785.1). Taxonomy (GTDB): domain Bacteria; phylum Pseudomonadota; class Gammaproteobacteria; order Methylococcales; family Methylomonadaceae; genus UBA4132. The sequence goes on along the minus strand of MBQZ01000029.1, from coordinate 286,928 downwards.
AGACATCATTGCGGGCAACAATGCCTTGTTCAAAACGATCATTCACATCTTTGCTGTCGGCGGCTAGGCTTTCGACGTGACTGTCTGCGACTTGAACCGCACTTTTGGCGCGTAATACGTTGATATAGGCTTCTGCTACACGCATTTTAAGATTAAGTTCAGTGCTGGCTTGTTGTTGTTGGGTCGCTTCTAAAGTGGATGTTGCAGAATCAATCGAATGGTCAATTCGACCACTGGTATAAACTGGTACGCTAACCATTGCTTGAGCTTTCGCGCTACCCGCTTGAGCAGTTGCAAATTGTGTGGTTTCACCGTTAAACGTGGCGATAGCCGCAGGCGATTGATTGTATTGCGTATAACCTGTGTTGACATTCAATTCTGGCAGGCGTTGTCCTTGTGCTGATTGCAATTGTTGTTCCGATGCTGCCGTATTTGCTTGAGCAGATTTGATTTGATGATTATGTTCCAAGGCGATTGTCCACGCGGCTTCTAAGGTTTCGGCATTGCTGACAAACGACAAACACGCCATGACTATACCTAACGTACAGTAAAATGATACCGTTCGTGGTGAGCTGTAAGCTTGTCGAACAGTCGAACCACATTCACACTTCGACAGGCTCAGTGCGAACGGTGTTGTAATCATTTTATTAACGGTTAGCTTTATACCCAGAGCATTACGCAGCATGAAGAATTCCCCGCAAATAAAACGCGGTCGCTGATTCACACAGCGCGGTTTTTTCCTGCTCGGTGGGTGCGGCTTGGATACCCAATAAACAGCGAAAATGTAAATCACCTTTTAATAAACTAAAAAACGCATCGGCGGCAAAACGGGTGTCGGGTATGTGAAAGCACCCGCTGTTTTGCAATTGTTGTAAATAGGTTTCTAATTGCGTTAATGCCAAACGCGCCCCGTTGTCATAAATGAGTTGCCCTAATTCGGGAAACTCGTGGCTTTCAGAAATCACTAAGCGATACATTGCTAAGCCATCGGCTGAATACAGCAATTCAACAAACGAGGCAGCAATTTTTTGCAAAGTCTGCTCTGCATTATCCTCTTCGGATAGCGTTATGGTTTGTAATAATGAATTGCATAATTCACCGACTACCGCTGCGAATAAGTCATTTTTGCTGGTAAAATGATTGTATAAGGTCGCTTTAGACACAGGCGCGGCGTGAGCAATTTTATCCATACTGACACTGCGATAATTATGCGTTAAAAACAGATGCGTCGCGGCTTGCACAATGGCGTGCCGTTTGGGAACTGACGGTTCAATGGATTCAGTCATTTTGATAACAACACTTGCTAAATAAATAAGATAATTTAGAATAAACTAAACCGTTTAGTTTATCAAGGTCATTATGAAGCGTTTGTTTACTGTATTTTTCGTGGGTGTGTTAGTGGTGGGTGCTGCGTTTTTTCTGTTTCGCTGGTTAGTCGAGCGGCAAAATTACGAAAGCACGGATAATGCGTATTTAAAAACCAATCAGGTGTTAATCACGCCACAGGTGCAAGGTACTATCATGCAATTGTTAATGTCTGATAATCAAGCGGTCAAACAAGGTGACGTTTTAGCGGTGATTGATGACCGTGATTATCAAGCCAAACTAGCCGAAGCCGAAGCCCACGTTACCGAAGAACTGGCGCATATTCAACGGCTACGCGCTGATAAAAATACCCAACAATCTCATATCGCTAGTGCAGGTGCGTCGGTGTCTGCTGTTGAAGCGAAACGCCAACAAATTAATCAAGATTTACAGCGATTTAATGCCCTAGTTGCACGCGGCTCTGCACCGCGACAATCATTGGATAAACTTCAAGCGGAATCCAAACAAGCAGCGGCTGAATTGATTGGTTCACAAGCGACAGTATCCGCACAACAAAAACAAATGAGCAGTTTTGATGGCGACATTGCCGAAGCTGAAGCCCGCGTTAAACAAGCACAAGCACAAGTGACGCTGGCAAAAATTGATCTGGAACACACTAAAATTATCGCGCCATTCGATGGTGTGATTGCGCACCGTGGCGTGCAGCTTGGTTCACAAGTGCGTGCAGGTATGACGCTGGCGTATTTACTGGAAGTGCGAAAAATTTGGGCAGAAGCCAATTTTAAAGAAACCCAGTTGCAAAATATGAAAATTGGACAACCTGTAAACATTCATGTTGATGCCTATCCTGATTTAACATTCACGGGCAAAATAGACAGTTTTTCACCTGCGAGTGGATCAGAATTTAGCATTCTACCACCTGAAAACGCGACAGGTAATTTCACCAAAATCGTGCGCCGTGTACCTGTAAAAATTGTGTTTGATGCCAATACTGATACCGCGTTATTAAAATCAGGTTTGTCCATCACTGTTAAAGTACGCGTTAAAAATCCATGACAGCGGTAAATGAAAACGGTGAAAGAATTCTCACCACAGGCGAGTGGATTGGATTTTTCAGCATGGCGATTGGTGTCTTCATGGCAGTGCTGGATATTCAAATTGTCGCTAGTTCACTGTCAGAAATTCAAGCGGGGCTATCCGCCACGCAAGAAGAAATTGCGTGGGTGCAAACCTCTTATTTAATCGCTGAAGTTATTATTATTCCGCTATCAGGCTGGCTAGGACGGGTATTTTCTACCCGTTATCTATTCGTGTTATCGGTAGGTGGCTTTACACTGGCAAGTTTAGCGTGTGCGTTTGCTTGGAATTTACCCTCGATGATTGTGTTTCGCTGTATACAGGGTTTTCTCGGTGGCGCGATGATTCCCATGACCTTCACCGTCATTTTTATGTTATTTCCACCCCGCTTACAAACACCCATGACCATCGTATTGGGCTTAATTGTCACAATGGCTCCCACTATAGGACCTGTATTGGGCGGTTATTTAACCGATTCCTACAGCTGGCAATTATTGTTTTTAATCAATGTTATTCCAGGGTTTTTAGTGTGCGTGTTTGTATGGCGATTCTTAGACCTCGATCAACCAGAATGGACATTGTTACAAAAAATAGATTTTATTGGCATTGGTTTAATTGCTATTTTCTTGGGCTGTATGCAGTTTGTGCTGGAAGAGGGTGCGAAAGATCAATGGCTTGAAGATGATGTAATTTTAACATTGGCAATAATCGCTGCCATCAGCGGCACAATTATGTTTTGGTGGGAATTAACCACGCCACATCCTATTATTGATTTACGCGCCTTTAAAAATCGTAATTTCGCGGTCGGCTGTGGCTATAGCTTTGTACTCGGTGTGGGGATGTACACCATTATTTATTTAACACCGATTTATTTAGGCAGTGTCAAAGGCTTAAACAGCTTACAAATTGGTTATTATTTAATGGTGGTGGGCTTATTTCAATTGGTGTCGGCATTTGTTGCAGGGCCGTTAGAAAAGAAAATAGATTTGCGCTTAATGATGTGTTTAGGCTTTGGCTTATTTTCTTTGGGTTCATGGCTAAATGGACAACTCACCGCTGAATCAGGTTACTGGGAATTTTTCGTGCCGCAGGCCATACGCGGTGGTGCGTTGATGCTGTGTTTTTTACCGATTAACACGCTAACACTGGGCTTATTACCGATTGCAGAAGTCAAAAACGCCAGTGGTTTATACAATTTAATGCGTAATTTAGGCGGTGCAATCGGCTTGGCTGTTGCCAATACACAAATGCAATATTTAACAAAACTCCATTATGCGAACTTGCGTGAATCAGTCACCGCGACCACCGCACCTGCACAAGAATTATTAGTGGGTTTAGGGCAAACCCTAAGTAACGCCTTAATCGCTGAACCCGATACTGCCGCGTTAAAACAACTCACTGCCCTCGCGTGGCGCGAAGCTGAAGTCATGACCTTCAATAATTTGTTTCAAACTATCGCGCTTATCTTTTTCGCCTCGTTATGCGTCACGCCATTTTTGAAGAAAGTGGGAACGGACAAAGTAGCACCCGCACACTGAAAGCCTTCTTCTTTGTGTTGATTGCAAAATGAGCCTGTCGAAGTGCTAGAGCTAACACACAATAAAATGATACCGTTCGTGGTGAGCCATTCGGCTACGCTCATGAGAGCCTTGTCGAACCACATTCACACTTCGACAAGCTCAGTGCGAACGGTTGTGTGCGGTTAGCTATAATGTGGTTCGACTGTTCGACAAGCGTATTGCTCATTACAAACGGTATCATCTTATAGTTTTACTGCGCCCAACAAAAAAGCCTTAGTTGGTTTCAACTAAGGCTTTTTACGTTATTGCTTACAGACCTTGTGGGCAAAGTCTTTACAATCTATTCGTCTTTTGGTTTAGCACGTCTGGAGGTTGAACTCATACGTTTTTTACTTTTGTCGGGTGCTTTCTCGCCCGCTTCTATTTTACTGCCATCCATTTTAGAAATATTCAGTAACTGCCCAGCAACGCGAATTTTTTTCAATTCTTGTAGCAGTTCTTTTGGCATACCCGCAGGCAACTCAACCGTGCTGTAGTCGTCAGAAATTTTGATTCTAGCGATATGATCGCCATCAATGCCTGTTTCATTGGCAATTGCACCAACAATATTACCTGGTTTTACACCATGAGCATGACCAACTTCGATACGAAATGTTTCCATTTCTATATCACTACCAAAACTGCGTTTTGGTTTGCGTTCTCTGTCACCTCTTTCACCACGATCAGGTCTATCACCTCTATCGCGTGATGGTCTATCATCACGGTCACGGCGTGGGCTATCTTCACGGCTTTCTTTGACTTTTTTCGGTGGTTGCATCAATAAAGGCGTTTCACCTTGCGCTAATTTAGCTAAAGCAGATGCAATTTCTAAGGCACTAACATTGTGTTCTTGTTGATACTGTTCAATCAGTTGACTAAAAAAGCTCAGTTCTTCTGCGGCTAAAGTATCCGTAATATTTTGTTTAAAGCGAGAAATACGTTTGTTGTTGATGACTTCAGTAGACGGCAAGCCCATTTCTTCAACTTTTTGTTTAGTCGCTTTTTCGATATTGCCCAGCAGTTTTCTTTCTCTTGGCGCAATAAATAAAATCGCATCACCTGTACGCCCTGCCCTACCTGTACGACCGATACGATGAACGTAAGACTCAGTGTCGTAAGGAATGTCGTAATTGACAACGTGGGTGATTCTATCCACGTCTAAACCACGCGCCGCAACGTCGGTAGCAATCAGAATATCCAATTTGCCATTTTTCAAATGGGCAATACTACGTTCGCGTAGAGCTTGTGACATATCACCGTTAATAGCAGCGGCTGAATAACCACGCGCTTCTAATTTTTCAGCCAATTCCACAGTCGCGGTTTTAGTTCTAACGAAAATAATCATCCCGTCAAAGGTTTCCACTTCCAATATGCGTGTCAGTGCGTCCAATTTATGGACACCACTAACCACCCAAAAACGTTGGCGAATATTTTCCGCAGACGCAGTGGTTACTTTAATAGTGATTTGTTCAGGTTCGTGCAAATATTGTTGCGCGATTTTGCGAATCACTGACGGCATAGTTGCCGAAAATAACGCAATTTGGCGTTGTTCTGGCAGTTGCTCTAATATCCATTCAACATCATCAATAAAACCCATGCGTAGCATTTCATCGGCTTCATCTAACACCAAAGTGCTAAGTGATTTAAGATTGAGCGTGCCTTTTCTCATGTGATCCATGACGCGGCCAGGTGTACCAACAACAACGTGTGCGCCGCGTTTTAGTTGGCGTAATTGCGTGCTGTAATCTTGTCCGCCGTAAATCGGCAACACATGAAAACCTTTTAAATGCGCAGCATAGCGTTGAAACGCCTCAGCAACTTGGATGGCGAGTTCGCGTGTCGGTGCGAGAACTAACACTTGTGGGTCTTTTTGTTTTAAATCAATGCGCGATAAAATCGGCAGTGCAAACGCGGCAGTTTTTCCTGTGCCTGTTTGTGCTTGCCCTAAAACGTCTTTGCCTTCCAGCATGAAAGGAATAACTTGGGCTTGAATGGGTGAAGGTGTTTCATAACCGACATCGTTAAGTGCTTTTAGCAAAGGTTCAATCAGTGCTAAATCACGGAAAGTGGGTAATGGTGAAACATCGTTGGACATGTATGTACCTGTATGGAGTCTTTGGGGAGGCGCGAAAGCGCGGGGAAATGTTTTTATGTGCGGATTATAGCGCATTATGCAGCTATGTTACTAACTGATTTAAGCAAGCGTGTCCACAAAAAATACAACCCTATTACATTCTGTTACTTTTTACTAACGCATCCTTGAGTGCTTTTTCACTTTCATCGCTGAAACAGGCAAAAATCACCTGTTGAATAGTGCTGTCTTTTGCAATCGCCTTTTTCACTTCAATAATCGCAATCTCACAGGCGTTGGCAATGGGATAACCACAAACGCCACAACTGATGGCTGGAAAGGCAATGCTTTTAAAGCCACGCGCCCCCAACGGTATGAATCACAAACTTAGCAAGTAAATCATAGCCGCTGGTGTCAAACACCGCCCGCGCCAACGGTGTGCAACACGCAGGCACGGTCACATTATCCGCTGTTATCAGCCTGTCATCCCTAACATCCAAATCAGGACACCACGCAAACCAGTCACACACGATAAAATCAAGCATATTTAATAAACATCGTCATGACTACCGATATTAATCAGGATAATCTCTTTTTCGATAATCAATAATTCCAGCGTAATTCGATAACTCATATTGATAGACACGGAATGCACATCTTGTAATTGTCCTTTTAACAAATGCAGCCGTAATGAGGGGTATTGTGGATTTTCTTTAAGTAAATATAAAACTTTACGATATTGCCCAGCCAGTTCAGGGTGTTTTTTAGCAAAGCGTTTAGCGCGTTTTTTATAGCTATCGGTGAATATCAGGGTATAGCTCATAAATCAAATAACTCAGCCACATGAGCATCTATATCGTCTTTACTGAAATTGCCTTGTTTTAAATCTAATTTACTTTCCAATAAAGCCGCCTCCAATTCCATTTCACGCAAATAGTGATATTGTTCAACGCGCATCACCACAAAACGTTCTTTACCTTCTACGGTAATAATTTCTTCTGAATGTTGTTGCAGACTTTCTTCTAAACAAGCAATTCCACGGGTGTTGAGTTCGTTAGCAGTAATCATGATTTTTAAGCCTGTGCTTGTTTGTTAGTGGTAATCAGAGAACTTTTCGTATAGTCGTTTAGACCTGCGAGGTCTTGGAGCTTCCCAAGCTTCTTAGTTATTTTTTAAATCCTTTGGAATTTGAAACCAATCGCCCTTTTTCTGTTTTACTGATCTTTGCAATGATAATGAGTCAAGGTCATCTAGTTCAAAATCAACCAACTCTGGATTTAAAGTTGGAGCTTCTGTAAACCTCTTAATATGTTCAAGTAATTTGTCATTACTGTCTTTAGATAGCGGAGTAGTAATTTCGCGCTTAAGTCTCCATTCTGGATTCATTTCATCCCACAGACTTGTTGTAAGAAAGTTTCCTTCAACTGGTGGTTTATTTGCAAAAGACATAACTCCAGTATCTCTAACTTCTTCTGGTAGTTTCATATAATGTTTATTTAGTGCTGCAAGGTCTGCTTTTAAGTCATTCCCCCAAACAAATTGCTGATTTTTTCGCATGAACAAAGGTGCTACTCTTTTGTGAAGATTATCACCAGAGATAAATAATTTACAAAAAGGAAGATAATGCAAGTAGGCAACATCAATTTTGTTTGATGGTCTTTCTGAAGAGATAAAGCTGCGTGAAACGCAAATATGAAAAAATATTTCAACGGTTACTACATGAGCAGCATATGGAGCAAATACAGTGAACGCTGGAAAGCCTCTGATACTATATCTTTGCACTATTTGTGCATGAAGATTATGAGGTATATCTAAAGAAGTTAGAACGAATTCCATTAATTCATACGGTTTATCATTCGATTGAACAATACGATTAGCAGCAGTATACGCATCATCAATATTTTTACATTCAGAAATATCAATGCCAAGTTTTTTAGCATATCCCTCTGATTTTTCAAAGGTCATGGCTTTAACTTGGGTACGCCAAGATTTGGCAAACTCTCTTTCAATATCTAAATATTGCCCGTCTTGCCATCGACTGTACGCTTTAGCTTCTGGAGATACATCAAAATTCATCCCCTTCTTTTCACCTGACTTAACAGGTTTACCACCTGCAATAACTGGTCGTCCATCCATTGCAATTTTTTGCCCCAGTAGATTCCCTATAAGTAAATCCATATGGTGAACATTTGGTGAACCCCCCATTTCAGGAGTTTTTGATGCAATTTCGCCAACTACTTGTTCGGCTGTTCGTCCCCGCTTCATTTCTTTGTCTAAATCAGCCAAAGTTTCAATATAAAAAAGTGGAGATATATTTATTGAGTAAAAGTTATCAAACCATACGGACTCATTAATATTTAGAGATTGTAAAAATGATTTATCGAAAAGTGAAATTGGCCCCATGAAATATCCTTAATAGCTAACAAGTTATTGTGCAGGTTTTAATATTAACCCGAAACTGGATAATTTTTTTGTAGTTTGATGATTAATCGCGATAGATGAACTTTATGCCTTATTATCAGGTGAACAAGTAGAAGTCGTATTCAAGTGCTATAAGCCTCGCGTAATGTATTCTACTTGACTACGCTCAAAACCTACCGCTAAAAATCGTTGTGGCTGTCAGGGTTTGATTAGCTTCAACTGAGCCTGTGAAATTCAGTTAGAATGATGCTTACGAACTCACTGTTGTTAATCAGGATAATCATTCAATGCGACACGTTATTATCATAGGTGCAGGACCTTCTGGCAGTATTGCTGGGGCGTTGTTGCAGAATAAAGGCTATCAAGTCACTATTTTGGAGCGGCAATTGTTTCCGCGTTTTAGTATTGGTGAAAGTCTGTTGCCGCAGTGTATGGAATTTATTGCACAAGCGGGGATGCTGGATGCGGTTGTGAATGCGGGGTTTCAGTTTAAAAACGGGGCGGCGTTTGTGTACCGTGAGCAACGTTCGGAATTTATGTTTGAAGATAAATTTACTGCGGGCATGGGAACGACTTTTCAGGTTCAGCGCGGGCGGTTTGATAACATACTGGCTCAGGAAGCGGAGCGTATGGGCGTGGATATACGCTGGCAGACGGAAGTTATCGCGGTGGATTTTTCGGGCGATAAACCGAAGCTGGAGGTGCGTGAACCGTCTGGTGAATTGGTGAATTATGAAGCGGATTTTGTGCTGGATGCCAGTGGTTTTGGGCGGATTTTGCCTCGCTTGTTGGATTTGGAATCGCCGTCGGGGTTTCCTGTCAGAAAGGCGTTGTTTGGGCATATTGAAGACCGTATTGATAACGCGCAGTTTGATAGAGATAAAATCCGCATTACCGTGCATCCTGAGCATAAAGATGTGTGGTTTTGGTTGATTCCATTTAGTAATGGGCGTAGCAGTATTGGCGTGGTTGCCGAAGAAAGTTTTTATTCGTCGATGGACGATAATAAAACCGCGTTGCGGGATATTATTAATCAGGATGAGGGCTTGCGTGAGTTATTGAAAAACGCAGTGTTTGATGAGCCGATTAATGCCATTGTTGGTTATTCTGCCAATGTTAAAAGTCTGCACGGTAAGGGTTATGCGTTATTGGGCAATGCGGGGGAGTTTTTAGACCCTGTGTTTTCATCGGGTGTTACCATTGCGATGAAATCTGCCAGTCTTGCCGCTGAGGTGTTGGATAGGCAGTTTAAAGGGGAAGCGGTGGATTGGAATGCGGATTATGCTCTGCCTTTGCAGCGTGGCGTGAATACTTTTCGAGTGTTTGTTGATGCGTGGTATGACGGGCGTTTTCAGGATGTGATTTTTCATGACCGTCAGCAACCTGAGGTTAAAGCCATGATTTGTTCGATACTGGCAGGTTATGCGTGGGATGAAGCTAATCCCTATGTTAAAAATGCGCGTAGCCGATTGGATACGCTGGTTGAATTATGCCGCGCCGATTAATCTGGGTGTTGCTGGTTTGTTTACAGGGTTGTGCTTCGTTGACACCTGTTGAATCCGTTATACCGCTGGCAGCACCGATAGACCCACCCAGACGTGTTGTGCAGCAAATTACCGCTATCTGGGAGAACAAACAAGAATCGTTGTTATGTGTGTTGGAACTGGATAAAAAACATATCGCCATCGCAGGCTTAAGCAATGAGGGCATGAGTTTATTTAATTTAAACTATGACGGCAAAACGCTGTCGCTGGATAAAAGCCCGTTGTTACCCGCCGATTTTTCGCCTGAATATATTATTAAAGATTTGCAATTGGTGTACTGGTCGCCTGTCGAATTACAAAAATTATTGCCTTTGCACTGGCGTTTAGAGGCTGATAATAAACACCGCCGTTTGTACTATGACGATGAACTCCGCGCCGAGGTTGACTATTTACAGCCTGATACCGTGTGGGCTAAGTCGGTTACAGTGATTAATCACCGCTATCATTACACGCTACACATTAAAACCGTCAGTTATGAAACTTTATCTGAATGATGTCGGTTTGTTGTGCGCTGTGGGTAATTCTCGTGCTGAGATATTAAAACGTTTATTGTCGGGCGACCGTTCGGGTTTAGTTGCCACGAGTGAGTTTGGTTTTCCTGCGATTGTTGGGCAAGTGACGGGGGACTTACCTGAAATAGATTCGCCGTTTTATGCGTGTCGCAATAATCAATTGTTGTTGGCGGCGTTAAGCCAAATTAAACCTACCGTGGATAGTATGATAGCCAAATTTGGTTGTCATCGTGTTGGTGTGGTGTTGGGGACAAGTACCTCTGGCGTTAGAAATACCGAATTGGCATTGGCGGGGGCATTATCTAAACAGTTTCATTATAAACAGCAACAAATGGGCGCGGGTGCGGATTTTTTGGCGGCGCATTTGGGTTTAACTGCACCTGCTTACACCATTTCCACCGCGTGTTCATCGAGTGGCAAGGCATTTGCATCTGCCCGTCGTTTAATTAATCTGGGTGTGTGTGATGCGGTGATTGTCGGTGGTGCGGATAGTTTATGCAGTTTGACACTGCACGGTTTTGCCGCGTTGGAATCTTTGAGTACAGGTTATTGCAAACCGTTTGGTTTTCATCGTAATGGTATTAATATCGGTGAAGCGGCGAGTTTGTTTGTGTTGAGTAAAGAACCTGCGGCTGTGGAATTATTAGGTATTGGGGCGAGTAGTGATGCTTATCATTTTTCAGCACCTGATCCCGAAGGAACGGCGGTTATCACTGCTATGCAACTGGCGTTAAACGATGCGGGCAAACAAACCGATGAGGTTGATTATTTGAATCTGCACGGCACGGCAACGCTGTTGAATGATGCGATGGAAAGCAAAGCCGTTAATGCCTTATTCGGCAGTCGTGTTGCTGCCAGTTCCAGTAAAGGCATGACAGGGCATACGCTAGGCGCGGCGGCGGCATTGGAACTGGGATTTTGTTGGCTATTACTGACTGATAACGAACAGGGCGCGTTAATTCCTAATATCAATGATGACGAGTTAGATAGTGAGTTGCCGTCCTTGAATTTGGCGCAACAAGGCACAACGCTAGGACGTAGCATTACTGTTTGTCAGAGTAATTCTTTTGCTTTTGGCGGAAATAATGTGTCTATTGTGATTGCCCGTGTGTAATTATGTTTTTTCACAGACTAAAAAATGAATCGTACTGACATAGCCGAACTCATCCCCCACAGCGGTCGCATGGTGTTACTGGATAGAATTATTGACTTTGATGAGCTGTCATTATCAGCTGAATTAACCGTGCGAAATGACGGCTTGCTGGGAGATGCTAACAGCGTACCTGCTTATGCAGGGATTGAATACATGGCACAAGCCATTGCCGCTTATGCGGGCATTCAAGCAAAACAAGTAGGCGAGCCGATAAAAATAGGTTTTTTATTGGGTACACGCCGCTATACCAGCAATGTGGGCAGTTTTGCGGTTGGCACGATGTTAACACTACAAGTAACAAAAATTATTCAAGACGATAAACTGGGCGTTTTTGATTGTAAAATTCACGGTGCAGGTATCGAAATTACTGCCAATCTTAATGTTTATCAACCTTCCATAGAAACGTAATCATGAAAAAAACCATTTTAGTCACTGGCTCAAGTCGAGGTATCGGTAAAGCCATTGCCTTATATCTGGCAAAAAACGGCTTTGATTTAGTACTGCATTGCCGTAGCCAGCAAGCACAGGCAGAAGAAGTGATTGCGGAAATTGAACAGCTTGGGCAATCAGCACGGTTATTGCAATTTGATATTGCTAATCGTGAACAATGTGCCGAACAACTGACGCAAGATATAGACACGCACGGCGCGTATTATGGCGTGGTGTGTAATGCGGGTATTACTGCCGACAATGCGTTTCCGTCTTTAACGGGCGAAGAATGGGACAGTGTAATACACACCAATCTGGACAGTTTTTATAATGTCTTGCAACCTGTGATTATGCCAATGATAAGACGGCGCAAAGCAGGGCGTATTGTTACCTTATCCTCAGTGTCTGGGCTTATCGGTAATCGTGGGCAAGTTAATTACAGTGCGGCAAAAGCGGGTATTATCGGCGCAACTAAAGCCTTAGCGTTGGAATTGGCAAAACGTGATATTACCGTCAATTGCGTTGCACCTGGTTTAATTGCCACGGAAATGCTCGATGATTTACCGCTGGATGACATCAAAAAAATGATTCCTGCACGCAGAGTTGGCAATCCGAAAGAAGTCGCCGCAGCGGTGGCTTTTTTAATGTCAGAAGATGCGGGTTATATCACGCGACAAGTTATTTCAGTAAACGGTGGCTTATGTTGAAACGTGTTGTTGTGACGGGCATGGCTGGCATTTCACCGATAGGTAATGATTGGCAACAAGTCGCCGCACGGCTTAAAAGCCAAGCTACGGGCATTCAAACCATGCCCGACTGGGATAAATACATTGGTTTAAATACCCGCTTAGCCGCTCCCGCTGATTTTACGAGACCTGCGCATTATTCCAGAAAACAAACACGCAGCATGGGTCGCGTGGCGTTAATGGCAACTTACGCAACTGAATTGGCACTTATTGATGCTGGACTACTGAATAATCCTTGTCTTAACAGCGGTTTGATGGGTATTGCTTACGGCAGTTCAGCAGGTAGTCTTGACGCGCTGGCAGAATTCGGCAATATGCTACTTAACCATACCGTCAACGGTCTCAATGCTACGTCTTATATTCGCATGATGGCACATACTACAGCAGTGAATATCGGCTTGTTTTTCGGTATTAATGGACGGATTTATACTACCTCTAGTGCCTGTACCTCTAGCAGTCAAGGCATCGGTTATGCTTATGAAGCTATTAAACATGGCTATCAAACACTAATGGTGGCAGGTGGTGCAGAAGAACTCAGTGCCTCGGAAGCGGCTGTCTTTGATACCCTATTTGCGACCAGTCTACGCAACGCCACCCCTGATAAAAGCCCCAAACCCTTTGACCGTGATCGTGATGGTTTAGTAATAGGTGAAGGCGCAGGTACGTTAATTCTCGAAGAACGTGACCACGCACTAGCGCGGGGTGTGCCGATTTATGCGGAGCTGGTTGGCTTCGGTACTAATTCAGATGGTCTGCACGTTACGCAACCAGATAGTCATAGTATGCAAACCGCGATGCGACTGGCGTTGCAGAATGCACAATTGGACGCATCAGCTATCGGTTACATCAGCGCACACGGCACAGCAACGACGCATGGTGATGTTGCTGAAAGTCATGCCACTGCCGCTGTATTTGGTACGCATACACCCATTAGTTCACTGAAAAGTTTTACAGGTCATACACTGGGAGCGTGTGGCGCGTTGGAAGCATGGACGGCAATTAACATGATGAATGAAGGCTGGTTTCATGCTACCGCTAATTTGGATAATATTGATTCGGCGTGTGCGCCACTGGATTATATTAAAGGTGAGTTTCGGCACATAGACTGCGACTATATTATGAGTAATAATTTTGCCTTTGGCGGTATCAACACCTCTTTAGTTTTTAAGCGCATCATACAATGAGGGTTTTATAGGGTCAGTCTGTGCAAGTTTTGATAAGTGGAGTCCACGTTGTGTTTTTGGACTCCACTTTCAAATGTTATTTACTTAACAGTGAATACATTGATTTATTTTTAAATCCGAGTGCCGCTTCATGCAAGGCTTCAGACAGAGCAGGATGGGCGTGTATGGTGCTGGCTAAATCTTCGCTACTGGCAGAAAATCCCATAGCTAATACAGCTTCAGTGATGAGTTCAGAGGCGTATGCGCCGATGATGTGAACACCTAATAAAGCATCGGTGTCGGCATGAGCAATGATTTTAACCAAGCCTTCGGTTTTGCCTATGGCTTGAGCGCGGGCGTTGGTTTTTAGCGGAAAAACACTCACTTTGATGGCTTCGCCCATGGCGTGTAATGCTTGCTCAGTTTGACCCACCCACGCAATTTCAGGATCAGTATAAATAACGCTAGGCAGAATGTCGTAATCAATGGGGGTGTGTATCCCCGCAATTTGTTCGGCGACAAAGACACCTTCTTCTATCCCTTTATGCGCCAACATAGGGCCAAGTAAGGATAAATCACCAATAGCGTAAACACCTGGCAAGTTAGTTCGGCAGTTTTCATTGACGTGGACGTAACCATTTTCATCCAGCAGTAACTCGGCGTTAGAGTCAGCTAGGTTTTCGGTATTGGGTGATTTACCTGAAGCAACAATGAGTTTATCAACGCGCAGAGTGTGTGTGCCATCTCGATCTTGGTAGTCAATATTGACTTTTTTATGATCTTTTTTAGTCGCGGTTACTCGCGCTCCCATGCGTATATCTAAGCCTTGCGCACTGTAGATTTGATAGGCTTCAATGGCAATCTGTTCATCGAGTATGGATAAAAATTTTTCTTGCGCATCTAATAAAACAACTTCCGCACCCAGCCGACTCCAAATAGCCGCTAATTCCAGTCCAACAACACCCGCGCCAATAATGGCTAATTTTTTCGGAACACAGCTGAGGTTTAACGCGGCAACCGAATCAATAATAAATTCGTTATCGACAGGTGCGCAGGCTAATTTAACAGGCGTAGAGCTGGTTGCTAAAATAATGTGGTTGGCATCTAATATGACAGGTGGACGCTCTGAATCACCAACAAAAGTGACTTCAACTTGTCGATTATTGAGCAATTTACCTCTGGCAGGGTAGCGGTCAATGTGATGATAAGCAAAGGCTTCGGCAATGTTGAGCCTGAGGGCTTGAATAATGTCGTTTTTGCGTTGAATCATTAACGGTACATCAAGTGTAATCGCTTGTGCAGAGATGCCGTGTTTTTTTAAATCGTGCGTTAAGGTGTGGTAAATTTTTGCTGATTCCAGCAAGGCGAGGGAAGCAAGGCAACCTGCGTTGAGAAAAAAACCGCCTAGTCCACTTTGACCGTCTTTATCTAGCCAATTATCAATACAGGCAGTTTTTAAGCCGAGTTGCGCACAACGCAGAGCCGCAGTGTAACCCGCTGGCCCTGCACCGATGACGATAACGTCGTAATGTGTTGGTGAGTCTGTCATAGTCTTAAATGTTCAGCAGTAGGTGAGCGGGAGATTCCAGACATTCTTTGATAGTGACTAGAAACTGTACGGCTTCGCGACCATCGACTAAGCGGTGGTCATAAGAAAGAGCAAGATACATAATGGGGCGAACCACAATTTGACCATTTTCAACCACGGCACGGTCTTTAATAGCGTGCATTCCTAGAATAGCGCATTGTGGTGGATTAAGTATGGGAGTGGATAGCATTGAGCCAAATACACCGCCATTGGTAATAGTAAATGTACCGCCTTTTAAATCATCATAAGTTAAGCTGTTGTTACGGGCTTTTGTGCCGTAATCACTGATACTTTTTTCGATACCTGCAAAATCTAGTTGGTCAGCATCGCGCAACACAGGCACGATTAAGCCTTTTGGGGTGCTAACAGCAATCCCTAAATCGTAGTAGCCATGATAAATAACGTCGGTCTCATCAATAGAGGCATTGACCGCAGGAAACTTTTTTAATGCTTCAACAGAGGCTTTAACAAAAAATGACATAAAACCTAGTTTTACTTCATGTTTTTGTTCAAAGCGCGTTTTGTATTGATTACGCAGATCAATCACTGCCTGCATATTGACTTCATTAAAGGTAGTGAGCATCGCCGCATTTTGTTGAGCTTGTAACAAGCGTTCGGCGATTTTTGCTCTTAGTCGAGTCATGGGAACGCGCTGTTCAGGGCGTAGATTTGACGCAGTTATGGGCGCGGGATTACAACTTGACTCTACTTTTTCTATGGGTGGTGGCGTGATAGGCGCAGATTTTTCGGGTGTTTGTTTGTTAAGGTGATCAATTATATCGACTTTAGTGAGACGACCACTTTTGCCTGTACCTGTAATTTCCGCAGGGTTTAGGGTGTTTTCATTAATCAAACGGCGTACTGACGGACTGAGCGGAATGCCAGTTTCTTTAACGTGTTCAACTGGAGTTTCGGCAGTTTGTGGCGCGGTCGATGCTTGCTGGATTTGTTCGCCACCTTCTTCTATGACTGCAAGTAATTCACCACCAACCACTATCGAGCCAGCTTCTTTGAGTATTTTAGTCAATATGCCTGCGTGTGATGCGGTCACTTCGAGAGTGACTTTATCGGTTTCCAAATCAACGAGGCTATCGTTTTTATTGACTGTGTCGCCTGCTTGTTTATGCCAAGTAATCAGGGTTGCATCGGCAACGGATTCGGGTAAGGCGGGTACTAAGACTTCGATGCTCATATTATTTTCCTGAAAGTTTGCCGTAGAGCGCGTCGTGAACGACGGCTTTTTGTTGTTCAATATGGATGTGAAATTTACCTACCGCAGGCGCGGCAGAGGCAACGCGCCCAGCGTAAGTGACACTGATACGCGAGTCTAAGCTATCAACAAAGTGGTGATTGGAATTATACCAAACCCCTTGATTTTTAGGTTCTTCCTGACACCAGACAAATTCTTTTAAATGGGTATATTTGGCTATTTCTGCTTTGAATAAGTCACTAGGAAAGGGATATATTTGTTCAAGACGGACAATGGCGACGTGTTTAAGATTGTCTTCGCGACGGGCTTCGAGTAAATCGTAATACACCTTGCCTGTACAGAGTATTAGTCGCGTTACTTTTTTAGGGTTGATGTCGTCTTGCTCACCGATAACAGGCTGAAATTGTCCTGTCGTTAGGTCTTCCAAGCTGGAAATCGCTAATTTGTGGCGTAATAAACTTTTAGGACTCATCACAATCAATGGTTTGCGATAGGGACGAATCATTTGCCGACGCAATAAATGGAAGATTTGCGCGGGGGTTGTCGGGTTACACACCTGCATATTATGCTCGGCACACAATTGTAAATAACGCTCTAACCGCGCTGAGGAATGTTCAGGGCCTTGCCCTTCAAAACCATGTGGCAGTAACATGACTAAACCGCATAGCCGTCCCCATTTAGTTTCGCCAGAACTGATAAATTGGTCAATAACAACTTGCGCACCATTAGCAAAATCGCCAAATTGCGCTTCCCATACCACTAAGGTATGTGGTGTAGTAGTGCTGTAGCCGTATTCAAAACCGAGTACACCCGCTTCAGACAGCAGCGAATCAAAAATTTGTACTTGCCCTTGATCTTCAGCCATATTTTCTATGGGTGTGTAGGTATTGTTCTGGGTTTGATTATGCAATACGGCGTGACGGTGAACAAATGTTCCGCGTCCTACGTCTTGCCCTGTGAGGCGAATATTATGTTTTTCAGCTGCCAGCGAGCCATAAGCTAAATTTTCTGCAAACCCCCAGTCTAAGGGCATTGCACCTGCTGCCATTTTACGGCGGTTTTCCATGACTTTAGCAACACGCGGGTGTAATTCAAAGCCGACAGGAAGTTGCTGCATACGCTCATTACAGAAGCGTAGCTGCTGCATAGTAATTGCGGTATCACAGGGCGTGTCCCAACTATTATTGAGAAATTTATTCCATTGCGTGCTATACAGATAATTATCGCTTGATAATACAGGTCGAGAGACCACTTGACCTGCTTCTAGTAATTTTTGGTAATCCTGTTCCATTGCGAGAGACTGTTCTGGCGTAATCACCCCTTCGCTAATCAGTTTTTCCGCATACAGTTTGCGTGTGGTTTTGTGAGTACGAATTTTTTTGTACATCAACGGCTGCGTGGTCGCAGGTTCATCCGCTTCGTTATGCCCTAAACGGCGATAACAAATAAGGTCGATAACCACATCTTTTTGGAACAGCATACGAAAATCTAGCGCGAGTTTTGTCACAAATAACACGGCTTCTGGGTCATCGCCGTTGACGTGAAACACAGGTGCGTGAATCATACTGGCAATGTCGGTGCAGTAGAGCGTGGAACGGGCATCGCGTGGATCACTGGTCGTGAAGCCAATTTGATTGTTAATCACAATATGTATTGTGCCGCCTGTAGAAAAGGCACGCGTTTGTGACATATTGAGGGTTTCCATGACGATACCTTGCCCTGAAAAAGCCGCATCACCATGAATTAATATAGGAATAATGGTCGCTTTACCATCATCACTTGAGCGATCTTGACGGGCTTTAACTGAGCCTTCAACCACTGGATTGATAATTTCTAAATGAGAGGGGTTAAATGCCAGTGTTAAATGTACCGCGCCACCTTCTGTACCAACGTCTGACGAAAAGCCCATGTGATATTTAACATCACCCGAACCCGTACCCGCTGACGGTTTAGCTTTGCCTGCAAATTCATCAAATAAGCTGGCTGGACTTTTGCCTAAAATATTAACCAGTACATTTAAGCGTCCACGATGCGCCATGCCAATAACCAATTCTTTAGCCCCTTTAGCCCCTGCGCATTGAATTATCTCATCCAATACAGGAATTAAGGCTTCACCACCTTCTAAAGAAAAGCGTTTTTGCCCGACAAATTTATTTTGTAAGTGAGTTTCTATGCCTTCAGCAGCAGTAAGCAATTTGAGCGTTAAACGTTTTTTTTCAGCATCAATTACTAAGTTGGTTTTAGAACTTTCTAAGCGAGCAATTAACCAGCGGCGAATTTTTGTATCCACAATGTGCATATATTCGGAGCCAATACTGCCACAGTAAATTTCTTTTAAGCTGGTAATAATGTCGCGTAACGGTAGTCTATCTATGCCATATAACGCACCCGTATCGAACAAAGTATCCATATCAGGTTCAGCAAGACCATAATAACTTGGATCGAGATCAGCTGGGGATAGGGCTGTTGTACCTAATGGATTATTGTTAGCAATTTGATGTCCACGCACACGGTAATGGTTGATCAGTCGAGCAACGGCAGATTGTTTTTGTACACTTTCTTGAGTAAAGCCTTGCAGTGCCGCTAGTCTGCTGGGTGACTTTATGGCTAGTTGCGCAAAACGCTCAACGACTGGACTGTGCGGCGTTTCGTAATGACTACCTTGATGAATGCTTTTAAAATGGTCTTGCCAACTGACCTCAACAGATTCAGGGTCTTCTAAAAAACGCTCATATAAGTCTTCAATAAAACTAGCGTTACTGCCATAGAGTGAAGAGGATTCTTGAAAAAATTTAATCAATGAACTCATTGTAAAGTAGTTATCCAACTTGTGACGTGAGAATTTATCTTTATAGTAAGTCAGAAGCTGTTGATTGCCAAGCAACTACTGAGGTCACTTTTTAATGTCTTTATGAGGCGTGATGTTTGAGTTAAAAAAAAGCCCCTAGGAAGGGGCTTTTTATTATTTATGAGCAGTACCGTTCTCAATACGTTTGCTTCGCGATTCACTGGCTTTTTCAATTTTAGAAAAAACACGCAATATGTCAGTGGCAGAGATGATACCTAGCAAATGATTGTCTTTGTCAACCACGGGTAACGCACCAATTCTATTATTTACCATTATGGTTGCCGCTTCAGAGGCATACGCATCAGGGTGAATAGTGATGACACCTCGGTGCATGATATTTTGTACTTTTTTGTGGACAACGTGCAGTTCTGTGTTGCCTTCGATAACATTAGAATTATTTTTTGGACCTAAGACTTTGTACAAATCTCGGTCGGAAACAATACCAATGACTTTATTTTTTTCAACAACAGGTAAATGACGAATTTTTTCATAGTGAATGAGGAAAAACACTCGATCAATTAAATCGTTCTGTTCGACGGTAAATACTTTGGTGGTCATGATGTCTTCAACGCGCATTAAAAAGTCTCCTAAAATTTAAGTGAATTGGACAAGGATAGAGGAAAAACATATTTTTACCAAAAATACCGTAAATATCCTTCCTTTTAGGTAAGAGGCACTGGGGCTTTGATTTTCTTTAGTTAAGCCTTTTGTGTTAATATTTTCCCGTTGGGTACATTGTTGCTGTGTATTTTCTCTGTCTGACTGCGTAGGTACAGATGGGTTGAAATAAGGTGTTTTTCAGAAATATCCCTTTCTGGCATGAAAGGCTAAACTATGGAATCCTCGTCCTTTAGGATGAGTGTGATGTCAAAAGAGATAAAATTAGGCTGTGCTTTATACAATACGCCATTTGGTCATGAATTTCATTATTGCTTATTAATCTTAACTATTCAACAGTCATAGCGACACAACGGAGTTAGTTCATGCGAATCATTTTGTTAGGCAGCCCTGGTTCGGGCAAAGGCACTCAAGCTCAGTTTATTACCGAAAAATATGCTATTCCACAAATCTCAACAGGCGATATGTTGCGTGCCGCAGTGCGTGAAGGCTCGCCATTAGGGATTGAAGCTAAAAAAGTCATGGATGCGGGGGGGTTGGTGTCTGATAGTATTATTTTGGGGCTGATTAAAGAACGTATCGTTCAAGCAGATTGTAAAAATGGCTTCTTGTTAGATGGTTTCCCTCGCACTATTGCTCAGGCAGAAGGGCTACAAGCAATGGGTGTTATTATTGATAACGTCATTGAAATCGTGGTTGCTGATGAAGAAATCGTTAAACGTATGGCTGGTAGACGGGTACATTTACACTCAGGACGCACTTACCATGTCTTGTTTAATCCGCCTAAAGTCGAAAGCATTGATGATGTCACAGGCGAGGCATTGATTTTGCGTGATGATGATAAAGAAGAAACCGTGCGTCATCGTTTAAATGTTTATCATGAACAAACTAAACCTTTGGTTGGCTATTATTCAGCCGCTGAACAACCCGCTCAATTCGATTCTATCGAAGGCGTTGGTAGCGTCGATGAAATTACTGCAAAAGTATTTGCTATTCTCGGCTAAAACATTAACAAAATGGAGAACAATGTGACAAAACTGTATAACGTGGCAGTCGTTGGTGCGACTGGCGCAGTCGGTGAAGCGATGCTGACTATTTTAGAAGAACGAAATTTTCCAGTCGGTGAAGTGTATGCGTTAGCCAGTAGTAATTCAGTTGGCAAACGTATTCCTTTTAAAGGTGGGTCGTTAAAAGTAGAAGATTTAGCAACCTTTGATTTTTCTAAAGCGCAAATCGGTTTATTTTCGCCAGGTGCTTCGATTTCAGAAATTTACGCGCCTATTGCTGCTGCCGCAGGGTGTATTGTCATTGATAATACCTCACAGTTTCGCTATGACGATGATATTCCGCTGGTTGTTCCTGAAGTGAATCCCGAAAAAATCGCCGATTATAAAAATCGCGGAATTATCGCTAATCCTAATTGTTCAACGATTCAAATGTTAGTAGCCTTGAAGCCTATTTATGATGCGGTCGGTATCACGCGTATTAATGTGTGTACTTATCAAGCAGTATCAGGGACAGGTAAAGAAGCAATAGAAGAATTAGTTAAACAAACTACTAATTTACTGAGCTTACAGCCTATAGTGCCTAGCGTTTATCCCAAACAAATTGCCTTTAATGTGTTGCCACAAATTGATGTTTTTATGGATAACGGTTACACGAAAGAAGAAATGAAAATGGTCTGGGAAACTAAAAAAATTCTGGGTGATGATAGCGTGTTAGTGAATGCGACTGCGGTGCGTGTACCTGTGTTTTATGGTCATTCCGAAGCAGTACACATTGAAACGCGTGATAAAATTACTGCCGAAGCCGTTAAAGCCTTGCTTAAACAAGCTGAAGGAATAACGGTAATAGATGACCGTACTGATGGCAGTTATCCTACCGCCGTGACTGAATCTGCTGGCAATGATAATGTATTTGTCGGGCGTATTCGCGAAGATATATCGCATCCTCAAGGCATTGATTTATGGGTCGTTGGTGATAATGTGCGTAAAGGCGCGGCACTAAACAGCGTACAAATTGCAGAAGTGCTGGTAAAAAAATACATCTAGGCTAAGCTTGTCTGTATATTTTACTGTTGGTGGTATAAGACTGTGGTAACTCGTGTGAAGGAGAGTGGTGTGCGCAATTTAACTAAAACTTTAGCGATACTATCGTTATTGACCCCAGTTGTCGGGTATCCATTAGGGATAGGCGATTTTAAGTTGCATTCAGCCCTGAACCAAAATCTAAATGCTGAAATTCCATTAACCCTGTCTACGGGTGAAAGCGCGGCAGACATCAAGGTTAGCCTAGCTCCTGCTGCTAAATTTGATGAGGCGGGTGTACCGTGGACTTATTTTTTATCAAAAATCAACTTTAAAACAGAAGTTAATGCGAAAGGCACGGTGACTATTAAGGTGAGTTCAAAAGAAGCTCTAAAAGAGCCTTTTTTGAACTTATTGGTCGAAGTGAGTTGGCCAAAAGGTAGCTTGTATCGTGAATATACGGTACTTATTGACCCGCCTTCAACGTATAAGACTCCAGTGCCTGTTGTTGCTCCAGTTGCTACTAGTAAACCGCCTGTGGTTGCTACAGCAACCGCACCCGTTGCAATTGACAAACCAGCCGTAATTGCTGCTACACCCGTTGCTGTTGATAAACCACCCGTGGTCACAGTCACTCCAGTTGCTACCAGAAAACCGCCAGTAGTTACCACAGCACCCGTTGCTGTTGGTAAGCCATCAGCAGTTACCGATATTTTTTTGCCAAAAACAAGCGTGGTCAATCAACCCACCACAAACGCTATTAATCAACCTATTATAGGAACAGGTGCGCCGCAAGAAAATGTTCCGCATAGCGGTGGCGGTAGCAGTTATCGTCCCGTAAACAAACAAACATTGTGGAGTGTAGCGGTAAAATTTAGTAAAGAACGTAATGTGTCTGTTGAACAAATGCTAATAGCGATTTATACAGCCAATCCTAATGCGTTTCAGAGAAACAATGTGTTTGGCTTAATGTCAGGAAAAACCCTGCAAATCCCTGAAAGAAAAGAAATTGTTAGAATATCCCCTGCTCAAGCAAACGCCGAATATGCTTTGCAAAAAAAAGCGTGGAAAAGTGGCGTAACATTGCCATATCCTAACGCAGTCGTTGCTAAACAAGAAGTTGTCAATGAGCCTGTTCTAACACCAGCAAACACAGTAAACCCAGAAATTTCAACTGTCGCTCCTGTAGATAATAGTCAAAAAAAAATTACTGAGCAGCCATTAGTAACACCAGAAACCGCTAAACAGTTAGCTACATCGTCAGCAGACACGGTCTTATTGAACAAAGTAGCCACGCTTGAGAAACAATTAAAGGCAACGAAAAAAGCACTTGCTACTAAAGAAAAAAAAGTTGATACGATAAAAAATGAAGCTCAGGTAATCGTGCCGGAGGTAATAAGCACTGCTATACCGAGTGAAGCAGTAAAGCCAGTCGCACCGATTGAAGTGGTAAAGCCATCAATACCACTTCAAGTAATCAAGCCCGCAACATCTTTTGAATTGATACAACCAGTTGTGCAACTTGAAGCAATAAAGCCAGCGACACCAATTGAAGCAATAAAACCTATTGTTCCAGCGGAAGTCGTAAAGCCTGTTGCACCAATTGAAGCAATAAAACCTGTTGTTTCAGCGGAAGTTGTAAAGCCTGTTGCACCAATTGAAGCAATAAAACCTGTTGTTCCAGCGGAAGTCGTAAAGCCTGTTGCACCAATTGAAGCAATAAAACCTGTTGTTCCAGCGGAAGTTGTAAAGCCTGTTGCACCAATTGAAGCAATAAAACCTGTTGTTCCAGCGGAAGTTGTAAAACCTGTTGCACCAATTGAAGCAATAAAACCTATTGTTCCAGCGGAAGTTGTAAAGCCTGTTGCACCAATTGAAGCAATAAAACCTGTTGTTCCAGCGGAAGTTACAAAAGATGAATCAGTATTTATGGAATTATCTGACCCCTACTACTTGATAGTTGGTGGCGGCGGATTGGGCTTACTCTCTATGCTTGGGGTTGTTTGGTGGAGAAATCGTAAGCGTGCTATTGAAGGATGGGAATCTCCTGCTTCGACTAAAGTTGAACTTAAAGGTACTCAGCCTGTCGTGAGTGAAGATAATCTAAGCGGTAGCATTAATGCGTCGTTTAATTCACCCGAAATTCAAGGTCAAAGTACATTTGGTGATTGGGATAGTTTTGATATAGATACCGAACAGAATGATATTGATCCAATTTCTGAAGCGGATGTTTATTTAGCTTATGGGCGTTATCAACAAGCCGAAGAATTGATGCGGGACGCTATCAAAGAACAGCCTGATCGTGATGAATGCAAATTGAAGCTTTTAGAAATTTTCTATGCCAGTGAAAATAGGGACGCTTTCGAAGCATACGCGGGCAAATTAGCAGGAGAAGGCAAAAAAGGAGATGTTGATTTTTGGGAGAAAGTGATGGAAATGGGTAGCGAAATTTGCCCTGATTCCACATTACTTATTACTGAAAATAATGTGAGCCAAACAACTAGCAAATCAGTTTCTGGAAGTAACGCAACTAATGCCACGACAGTTTCTGACGTATCCTTAGTAAAAACCGATATGTCGGATTTTGATGACTTCGCGCTAGACGATGCTAAAGCAGAAGTCGTTGCCGTTGCCACAGAAACGCCAGCACTGGACAGCAAAGACGACTTTGATTCCTTTGATTTTGATGACTTCGCGCTAGACGATGCTAAAGCAGAAGTCGTTGCTGTTGCCACAGAAACGCCAGCACTGGACAGCAAAGACGACTTTGAGTCTATTAACTCAAGTAATGTTATTGACTTTGACTTCGACTTTGATATGCCTGCAACTGGGGTAGATGAACAGGGTTCTAATTTTGATTCCCCTGATTTGAACGATATGGACGAAATGGAAACAAAGTTAGATTTGGCAAGAGCTTATATTGATATGGGTGATGCACAAGCAGCAAAAGACATTACTGAAGAGGTGTTTAAAAAAGGCTCAGCTGAACAAAAAAAATTAGCTGAAGCGATTCTTGAATTTCTAAAATAGTACTCTGTAATGATACAAAAAAGCCCCGTAAGGGGCTTTTTTTGTGTGATTTTACTCAGTACATAACAAAAAACCACTGTAACCTCTAGTAATCTGGTTCAATGTAAGTAAGCACCCATAAGTCTTTTAACATTTTTATCAAACACAGAAAGTGGTTTTTACACTTAATGCGAGTGATGAAAATACCGTTCGCCCTGACCTTGTCGAAGGGTGAACGTCACAATCCGCTCATGGTTCGACTGTTCGACAAGCTCACAGCTCACCACGAACGGTTTGACTTAGCCAATATAACTCGCTTTTTAGGACTACCCAAAAGGGAAACCATAATTTTGGGAGACCTTATAAACTAAAATGCTAAGGCGTTGGTGCATAAATATCCCGTCTAACTGTAAAATAAAGCAAACAAGTTCCTGATTAGCAAGATTCTTCAGCTTGGCGAAGCCAAGTTGCAGGACGCGGTTTAATGTTAACGGCGGCAACTAGCAAGTGCATGGGAAGCGTATCGAGATGAAATCGTCGGTTGAAGCGATAAACAAACGCACTCAGATAGCGTGTACCGTATTTGGCAAAGTTGAAAGCATGATAACTACCCCCCAAACTGGTTTTAAGATTACCCAATAGCGTGTTAATCCACCTAAATTCGGGTAACTCTTTTGGTTTGCGACCACCTGCGATAATGGCTTGGTGTTGGCAGCCTGCGTCGAGTACGCCCGTAAAACAGCTCAGCCCATCGGACATGACAACATAATCTGGACTCAGGTCTTGCTTCGCCCATTCGACAATGGCTTTGCGGGTAAAACCTGAAACGGGAGCCATTTTGAGGTACATCGGATGTCCTTCGGCGTTAAGCGAAACCGCCGACACAAAAGGAACTTTATTCTCAGAGCCGCGCCCCGCCTTGCCGCCAACACGTTCACCACCCAGATACGCATCATCCACTTGAACCTTACCCTGTAACGTGTAGAGCGTGTCACGTTCGGACATGGCTTGCATCAACTTCTGCTGAATAAGCCAAGCGGTCGGATAACTCACACCCAACTGCCGTTTCAACGCCAGAGCTGACAAGCCCGTTTTGGCTTGACTGACCAAGTAGATTGCCAAAAACCAGACAGTCAGCGCGAGATGCGTACTGTGAAACAACGTCCCCGCAATCAGCGATGTCTGCACCCGACAGCCCTTACATTGAAAGGTCTTATGCGTTTTGTCCTTAAGCACATAATGACCCACTTCGCCGCAAGCGGGACAACGAAAACCTTGATGCCAGCGTGCAAGCTCCAGTGCAGCTTCGCATTGCGCCTCAGTGCCGTATTGCTCAAGAAACGAAGGTAGCGATAAGCCCGTTTGAAATTGGATACGATTCATTGCCATGACCTGTACTCCTCTGTTTGTTGCTAACAGTATGCGCCTTCTGAATTGTGCTGATGAATCTTTCTAATCAGGAACAAGTTTCCACGGTGAGGATTAGAAATGAGCGCAAAAGCATCGACTGCCAAAGAAACAACAGAAAAACCCTGCTATCGAGTGACGAATTGGGCAGAGTACGATGCGGCATTAGTGAAACGGGGTAATCTTACCGTTTGGTTTGATGAAAACGCGGTGCAGAAGTATTGGAAGCCTGAGGCGACTGGCAAACGTGGTGCATCGTTTCAATATTCAGAGACGGCTATTCAAACCTTGCTGACCTTAAAGGCGGTATATTCTTTGCCGTACCGAGCATTAGAAGGTTTTGCTCGTTCCTTAATGAGTGTGATGGGGGCTAGAATTGAACACCCCTGATCACAGCCATCTTTCGCGCCACGCTAAAACCTTATCCGTGGTGATTCCCCGCCGTGTCCACAATGAGCAGCTGCACGTTGTGAGGACTTAATGTTTACGGTGAAGCCTATCTTGAGCTTGTCGAATAGGGCGAATGGAAAGTGCGTCAACATGGCTATGTAAGCGGCGCACATGGCGAAAGGTGCATCTTGCCATTGATACGGCGATATTGGATGTTATCGGTGTCACTGAGTGGGTAGATTGCGAGGTATTTGAAGGTTTATTAGATCAAATTGAAAGTACGATTGAACAGATTAATAATATTGATGGAGTTTATGGGTTTATGCCGCCGCGAGCAAACGCGTCGCGACCGTAATCGTGCCACCAAGAGAAGGTGCTGTGCCTTGGGAAGACGGGCATTCTCGCAATCAAGCCATCACTGCACACGACATGAGAGCATGGAAAAACGCATCAGGTTATCATCAACGCAGCCTCGCTGAAAACAGCATGTATCGCCTCAAACAACTGTTCGGCAATCACTTGGCTTCCCGACTTTTTGAATCTCAGGTCACTGAAGTTCTTATGCACATTGCTGCCATGAATATTATGACCGCTCTTGGAATGCCCGTTTCCGTTCGGCTAGGGACAGCTGCGCCCTGAGCTTGTCGGGGTTGAGGAATTTGGCTTGGCTTTTAACGCCGTTTATCAATACAGCTTTGTTTAGGTTAGCCTATGACTTTGGCAATGTGCTTAAGTTATTGCTTCCATTTATTACATTGAAACAGATGGCTAGGTGCCAGTGATTTTTTGTCATATACAGAGGTTTTACCATAGTTTCAACGAGTTATTTTTGTCATGTTTAGAGGGTTTTATTAAAAAAGTAACAATAAAATCAACCCAGTGGCGATACTTAATAGCTTGATTTTATTCATAACTGATTCCTGCCAATAATCCAATATGACATCTATTTCTACTAATAAAAGAATGTGCAGATTCTGTTTTTTTTGGCTATAAAAATCAGGGAATCCTCGCCATAAACGGTACAAGCCATAGAAAAAAGCCGCTATTAAGATATAAAAAACAACTATTTGGGTGTTATGTACCGTGGTATCAAAAATGACTTCAATGATGAAATCTAATGTGACTTCAATCCATTCAAATAAGGTATGGAAAACCCCCAGTAATAAATGAAATACCTCAAGTGGTATCGCAAAAAGTATAGCGATACACAGCCAGAACACTATACGGCAACTCGTGTACTTATCAGGAAAATTCAAATCTAAACTCCAAGTAAAGTTAAAAACCTAAAGAAGTAACCCATTTTCCAATTGGATTATTGCGTCCATACTCTGGCGTTTCTAAACAAACGCATCCATACGCCATATTCACGCCAATCATTCGGATACCATGAGTTCTGCACAGTTCTAAAGCAACGTTCAGGATGTGGCATCATAATGGTAAAGCGACCATCGGTGGTGGTTAATCCTGTAATACCTAGCGGTGAACCATTCGGGTTAGCAGGAAAATCCGTGGTCAATGCGCCGTAATTATCGACGTAACATAACGCTACCGCCCCTGCATCTAATGCTGCTTGTGGATTACCTGAAAACACCGCACGTCCTTCGCCGTGGGCAATACTGACAGGCATTCTTGAACCTTCCATACCTGCAAACAATATAGAGGCTGATTTTTGTACTTCAACCATTGCCACGCGAGCTTCAAACTGTTCAGACGTATTACGCATAAAACGCGGCCAATGTTCCGCGCCTGTAATAATGTCTTTTAAACCTGACATCATTTGGCAACCATTACACACACCTAAACCAAAGGTATCGGTACGTTGAAAAAACGCGGAAAACTCATCACGCGCGCGAGCATTAAAGAGAATTGATTTTGCCCAACCGCCACCTGCACCGAGTACGTCACCGTAAGAGAAACCGCCACACGCCGCCAAGCCTGTAAAGTCCGCTAAACTGACACGTCCGTGAATAATATCGCTGATATGCACGTCAACACTGGTAAAACCTGCGCGGTCAAACGCGGCGGCCATTTCGACATGACCATTCACGCCTTGCTCACGCAAAATAGCGATTTTTGGACGGGTGAGATTAATAAACGGCGCGGACACATCATTATGAACATCAAAACTCAGTTTAGTGTGCATACCAATGTCATTGTCATCGAAAATACGGTCAAACTGTTGTTGAGCGCAATCTGGATTATCACGCAATGCCTGCATTTTAAAACTGACTTCCGACCAGATACGTTGCAGTTGAGCGCGACTGGCAGAATAAATGCGTTCATTGTCATGGTGAATAGTGAGTTGTTGCTCAGGAATAACCTGACCGATGACATAAATGCAATCGACTAAACCCAAATGTCTTAACAGCTTAATAACATCTTCACTATCACTTTCGCGTACTTGAATCACCGCGCCTAGCTCTTCATTAAACAAGGCGGCGAGTACATCCGCGCCTAGATTATCAATGTTTAACGAAACACCCACTCTACCTGCAAACAGCATTTCTGCGACAGTTGTTAATAAACCGCCATCAGAACGATCGTGATAACTGAGTATTTTTTCTTGATTGTTCAGGGTTTGAATGGCTTCAAAGAAAGCTTTTAATAATTCAGCGTGATCTAAATCAGGGCAAGTGTCGCCCAATTGTGAATAGACTTGCGCCAATACTGAACCGCCTAAACGATTTTTACCCGCGCCCAAGTCAATTAAAATCAATACGCTGTCATCGATGGCTTGCAGTTGTGGCGTGAGGGTTTTACTGACATCCAATACAGGCGCGAAAGCGGTGATAATCAAGGATAACGGTGAAGTCATGGTTTTTTCACCCGCTGTATCTTGCCAACGGGTTTGCATCGATAAAGAATCTTTACCGACAGGAATAGCGATACCTAGCGCGGGACAGATTTCCATCCCAACAGTTTTGACAGTATCAAAAAGGGCGGCATCTTCACCTTCTGCACCAGCCGCTGCCATCCAGTTTGCCGATAGTTTGATTTTTTTCAATGAATCAATACGCGCCGCTGCAATATTGGTAATGGCTTCGGCAATTGCCATGCGACCTGACGCAGGGGCATCAATAATAGCAATTGGTGACCGTTCACCTAATGCCATTGCTTCACCTGTTAAGGCGTGAAAACCTGAGGCAGTGACAGCAACATCGGCAACAGGTACTTGCCACGGGCCAACAAGCTGATCTCTTGCCACTAAACCTGTCACGGAACGGTCGCCAATATGAATCAAGAAACTTTTATCCGCTACCGCAGGAAATGAGAGTACACGCTGCACAGCATCGGCAAGTGGAACACCGCTAAAATCTAGCGAGGCGGTTGCAGGTTGACTGTGCGTCACATTGCGGTGCATTTTCGGCGGTTTGCCAAATAACACTGACATGGGAATATCGACAGGTTTGTCACCTAATAATGAGTCGTTGAGCGTTAAATGTTCTTCATCAGTTGCTTCACCAATCACCGCAAATAAGCAGTGTTCACGCTCACAAAACTCAGTAAATAACGGTAATGACGTGGGTTTAATGGCAACCACATACCGCTCTTGCGCTTCGTTACACCAGATTTGCATCGGTGACATTCCGATGTCGTCATTGTTGACTTTGCGTAATTCAAAACGACCGCCTTTATTGCAGTCGTGAATAATTTCAGGCACAGCGTTTGATAAGCCACCCGCGCCTATGTCATGAATGGAAATAATCGGCGTGTCGTGACCTAGCGAGTTACAGTGATTAATGACTTCTTGGCAACGACGCTGCATTTCAGGATTTTCGCGTTGTACGGAAGCAAAATCCAACGATTCTGAACTCGCGCCTGACGCTTGCGACGAAGCCGCGCCACCGCCCAAACCAATTAACATCGCAGGGCCGCCTAAGATGATAATCAACGAACCTGCGGGGATTTTTTGTTTTTCTACTAACATCGGGCGAATATTGCCCATGCCACCTGCTAACATAATCGGTTTGTGATAACCGCGAAATGCGTTGTCAGTACCTAATACAGGTTGTTCAAAACTACGAAAATAACCTGTTAAATTAGGACGACCAAATTCATTATTAAACGCCGCGCCGCCTAAAGGCCCTGCCAGCATAATATCTAACGCGGAAGCAATACGCTCTGGTTTGCCGTTATCTTGTTCCCACGGTTGCGCGAAGTCAGGGATTTTTAAATGAGAAACCGAAAAGCCTGTTAACCCAGCTTTAGTTGCAGAGCCACGTCCTGTCGCACCTTCATCACGGATTTCACCGCCTGAACCCGTCGCTGCACCTGAAAACGGTGAAATGGCGGTCGGGTGATTGTGAGTTTCGACTTTCATTAATAAATGCGCGTGTTCTTCCACATATCCATATTTACCTGTTATGGCGTTGCGTATAAATACTTTAGCGTGTGAGCCTTCGATAACCGATGAATTGTCACTGTAGGCAGATAAAATATCAGCAGGGCTTTGTTTTGCAGTGTTGCGTATCATGCCAAATAGCGTATGAGCTTGTTCCACGCCATCAATTGTCCAGTTAGCATTAAAAATTTTATGGCGGCAATGTTCAGAGTTGGCTTGCGCAAACATCATTAATTCAACATCCGATGGATTTCTGCCTAAGGCTTGAAAACTTTCAACCAAATAAGTGATTTCATCATCGGATAACGCCATGCCTAATTCGATGTTGGCTTTGACGAGTGCGTCTTGTCCTTGCTCGATAATAGCAATGGTTTGTAGTGGCGCGGGGTGATGTTCGGCAAATAAATCTAACTGGCTAGCGTCATAGATAACCGTTTGCGTCATACGATCATGCAGTAATGCAGCTAACTGGTGTTTACTTTCTTCTGATAATTCGCTGTTGGCGGTGAGCGTGTATTCAATGCCGCGTTCCAATCGTTTAACGGTAGACAAACCACAACGTTGCGCTATTTCAGTCGCTTTACTAGACCACGGTGAAATCGTGCCTGAACGTGGCACAACTAACAGAGGATTTTCCTGTGTTTCAGTGTCGATACTGTCGCCACCGTAAGCGAGCAACTGCTTGAGTATTGCTAGTTGCTGGTCGTCTAAATCGCGTTCAGTTCCGACAAAGTGCATAAACCGTGCAGTCACAGCGGTGATAGACGATTCTATTGCTTGCAGAGAAAGTAATAAATTGTTGACACGAAAGTCAGATAAAGCAGAACTACCAGAGATTTTTAGCATGATGAGTAAAACGGTTAGTGTAGGTTGGGTTAGCGCAGCGTAACCCAACAGTGTGGTCTATTGATTAGGGGTTACGCTGACTAACCCAAGCGTTGGGTTATTTTCCCGCTAAATTCGCTTTCATACTTTTTTCTAACACTTTCAGTAATTTTAAACCCGCTTCATCCGATGCGGGTTTTTGTTCTTCATTCAAAATCACTACGTCAGTTTGCTGATTAGTTTCGACCAACTTTAGCTTATATTCCTTTTCGTTGCCTTGAAAGCCGTGCAACATAAAATCAATTTCATTCAAATAAGAACCGTCTTCTACGGGTTGTTCATCGGGGTCATATTGCACCGTGAATATTTTTTCTTCTTGATTACGTTCGCTGACTTCAATAGATTTACGACTTAAGCCTTTACTGACGATGCGCCATGCTCTGAGAAACGGTGTACCAATGCGTAAGTAGCTCACTTTATTACTGGCTTCAAGTAACTCCACGGTAACAGATTTTGATTCTACAAAGGCTTCATCGGTCGCTTCAGTTGCTGTAGCGTCTTCAGCAGATTTTTTCTCGGCTTCAGTTGTGGCAGGTGCGGTCTCAGTTGCAACCGCTGGAGTGGGGCGTGTTGCTGCCGCGCTTAAACTACTGCCGTTTGCTAAATCAGCAGGTATGATGAGTTTAGGAATTTCAGTGGTGAACTGATAATCTTTTTCCTTGTCAGGAAAGGCTTCCTTAATAGTGGTACACGCTGATAGGTGAATCACTACTGCCGCGCACGTTAAGCGAATTAAAATTTTACGTTTCATTAAATAACTTCCGCTAGTTGCATGGCATTACGCACGGCTGCAAAACAATCGTCCGTCAACCACGTTAACGGCAAACGAATCCCTTTATCCATTAATCCCATTTCAGCAACCGCCCATTTGACAGGAATCGGGTTAGACTGAATAAATAAATTTTTATGTAACGCCATTAATTTATTATCAATCGCTAAAGCAGTGTCATTATCACCCGCCATTGCTGCCATAATCATTTCATGGACTAAACGAGGTGCGACATTACCTGTGACGGTGATTGTGCCGTTACCGCCTAATAAACAAAACTCGCGGCTAGTCGCATCATCACCTGTGTAAATTGCAAACTCGTCACCTGTTAAATCACGGATTTGTTTAACACGCGATAAATCACCTGTCGCTTCTTTAACACCGACAATATTAGTGACATGAGATAAACGCCCAACCGTTTCTGGCAACATATCACAGGCGGTACGACCTGGAACATTGTATAAAATCTGTGGAATATTCACCGCTTCGGCAATGGCTTTATGGTGTAAATACAAGCCTTCTTGCGTGGGTTTATTGTAATAAGGCGTGACAATCAAACAGGCATCCGCACCTGCTTGTTTGGCTTTACTCGTCAGATTAATGGCTTCTGTGGTGGAATTTGCACCCGTACCCGCAATCACAGGTATTTGACCATTCACATAATCAACCACAGCTTTAATAACAGTGCAATGTTCGCCTTCGTCCAGCGTAGCCGATTCGCCTGTTGTACCCACTGCAACCAGTGCATCCGTACCTTGCTCAATATGAAAAGCAACTAACGATTTCAGCCGTTTAAAGTCAATTGCCCCGCTTTCATCCATCGGTGTTACTAACGCTACGATACTACCTTGAATCATGAAATCTCTCGACCAGAATGGCTACAATTACAAAATAACGGGCATTATAACAAGCAAATGCCCAAAAAAGGTACACGGTGCGACAATCTTACACAGGACACGACTACGATAAAATCGTTATTCAACCCCCCGTTATTTTTCTGAACTACCCCGCATTCCGCAAGCTCCATGCTAGCGGAATGCGGTGCGGGGTAGGTTAAAGTACCCACTTGCCAATTCGCGTAACTCAAGCTACGGGGTTAATTCTGTAATTAACTGCTCTATTTCTTTATTATTGGGCAAGGCTTCAGCGGCTTTGCGTGCATAAAGCAACGCGGTTTTGTTATCACCTGCTTCACGATTTATGGAAATCAACGCACTGAGTATTTGCAAGTTATGCGGTTGTCGTTTATCAACGGCTTTCAATACCGATAATGCTTTGTGCTGTTTGCCCAATGAATTCAGGGCGATGGCATAAACATACGCATAACGTGCATCATTCGGTGCGAGCTTAGTTGCTTTAGAAAATTCTTTGAGTGCCGCTGTTTTATCGCCTTTACGCACCAATAGCAAACCCAGCGCGTGATATAAATCCGCTGCATCAGCGACTAATGCTAAGCCCTTGCGTAACTGTTGTTCACCTTCATCATCATGCTGTTGTTGACGGTAAGCATCGGCGAGATTGATATATGCACCCACAAACTGTGGGTCTAGGGTTAAGGCACGTTGATAAGCAGTAATCGCCTCATCAATTTTTCCCTGCCGTAGATACAAATTACCCAAATTACTATTCTCTGCGGGCCAATCGGCATTCAGTTTCATTGCTTCCCTGTATTCCTGCATCGCACTGTTACGACTGTCAATTCTATTCGCTGACAGTTGACTATCGGGTATATCGGCAAGCACACGCGCCGCTTCAATGCGCACACCGCGCACTGAATCATCCAACAACGGTGACACGGACAAAGTACGATTAATGGGATCAAGCGATTCAATCAACCCCAGTGCTGCTACGCGCACCGACGGATCAGTATCCTTTAACTGCTCGCGTGCAAAAGTGAGTAAATCTGGACTCATCATCGGCTTAATCAGTGTTACAGCGGTAGCACGGACAATTGCAGGCGTGGCTGCATTTTGCGCCAGTTCAAGCAATGAAGGTAATGCCTTAATACCATCGGTCACAGCGGCGTGTAAGGGCGTGCCGTAATGTGGACGCTCACGCCAGCCAGTGCCATACCACTTATCCATCGCGCTTGCTGCCCATTCGGGTTTTTGTTTTGCGTGGCATTGCGTACAGGCATTTGGACTGCCTAGCGTTGGTGATAAATCAGGTCTTGGCAAACGAAAACTGTGATCGTGCCGTCCATCATTGACCATATAATTTTGCTCAGGTGCGTGACAATCCATACACAACGCACCTTTGGAATCGGCTTTGTGGAAATGATGTTTTTCGGTATCGAATTTTTCCGCATCATGGCAACGAGTACACAGCGCGTTACCTTCGGCGCGAAGTTTAAGCGAATGTGGCTCATGACAATCCATGCAGGTCACGCCTTGTTGAAACATTTTGCTTTGACGAAATGAACCCCAAGTGTAATCCTCATCACGCTGTTGACCATCGGCATGATAGGTTGGCTGAGTTAATAACGAAGGTTTATGCGTGTTTTCCAACGGCGTACTCGATGGGCTATTTTCAACCAGCGGTAAGCGGCGGGCATGACACGCCCAGCAAGTATTCATTAGCGACTCGTCAGCAAGCTGGTCACGGTGCGCGATACCGTCATGATTATCAGCAAACTGCCACGCGTCTTGCCAATGACTGTCTAGTTTTACCGCTAAGCCTTTATTATCATCCGAAGTCGGCGACTTATCTTGTTTTGCCCAATCAATATGTTTGGATGCCGCGCCATGACAGGATTCACACGCGACATTAATTTCACTGAACGTGGTTTTATAGCTGTCAGTTGCCGCGTCATAGCCTTTTTGTAAATGGGTAGAATGGCATTCAGCGCATTCCATATTCCAGTTTTGATAGCGTTTCGTCCAATGCAGTTGGTCATTGTGATTCACTTTTTCATTGGGATACAGATGAAACCATTTTTGCCCACCGTCAACTTTGGGGCGACTGTCCCACGCAATACTCAGGGCTTGGTAACGCCCACCATCAAATTCAATCAGATATTGTTGTAATGGTGTAACGCCAAAGGTGTAGGTAATTGCATAATCGGTCAACTTGCCGTCTTTGCCATCGGTGCGTACCATGAATTTGCCGTCACGTTTAAAGAACGTTGAGACGAGTCCGTGATAATTAAATTTAGCATTATTAAAATCCCCCAATACGCTTTGTTCATTGGCTTCCTGCATGGCTAACTCATGATGCGAACCTTGCCATGCCTGAAACTCCGTTTGATGACACTCTTTGCAACTCTCCGCACCGACATAGCTTGCTGGTTCAACGTTCGCCACAAGCTCTGGCGGCGATACGACTGGCATAACGGCTGGTTTTTCTACACTCACCTCAACTTCAGCAGCGGGCTTGGTATCGGCTAGGTAAATATAAATACCCGTCATAACTAACACCGACAAGCACACAGCAAGCAGCAAAAACGACCAGCGTTTAATTATTGAGGGTGTCTTCTTGGGTGAATTTGAACGAGATGTAAACGGTGATTGCTTTGGCGTTTTGCGGCGGGTCATTATGAATCCGTTGAGAGTATTATTAAATCTATGTTGTAGGGCGGATTAGCGATAGCGTAATCCGCCGAATGATGCTATTTCACTTCTTTAGTAAATTCACAACGTTGTTTTATCAGCGGTGCTTCGCTTTTAGTGCCAATCCCTTGAGCAATCAAGGCAACTACACGGTCATCAGTATCATAACCGATATGGGCTGCCATAGGATTAGCCAAATCAGCCAAACCAAAGGCATCCATGACTTTGGCAATATTGATATTGACGTTGGTAATATTGGCACAGAGTCGAGAATCAATGTATTTTTCTGCAAACTCAGTGGGTATGGCATAACTTAATAAATCATTGGGGTCGCTAAAGGCAACAATGTCAGTTTCTTTGAACATCCGTTTTTTATAATTAGCCCCGTTAGCCTCACAATAACTGGCATCTTGTCCTGCCACTTCGGGCGGCTTGCGACCCAATTGCAACATTGGCAGTTGGTTGGACAACATATAGATAGGGACACGCTTATTTTGCAGTGCTTCTACTGATTTGGTGGTCATATTTACTTTTTTATTACCGACCGTGTATTTTTCAGGATTTGCCAGCATTCCAACCAGCCTATCCAAGCCATCAGTAATAATACGACTACCTAGACTGTGAGAAATAAACACATAATTATCTCTATTGATATACTCAATAGCCTCATCATTCAAACCATTACACGTTTGTTTGCCACTTTTGGGCAGGTTTTGAAAATCACCTGTTATCATCCAGCATATTGATTGCGCGAATGCCATTAAAATAGGTTCTCTGCTTTCTCCAGCATAAATAACAGGATCGGCCCCTGCATCATTGCTGAATTTCTTCAATAGCCCGTTGATTTTAGCGCGGCGAAAATCGTAGTCACCAGAGGTATCGAATGCTAACATTCTCTTTTCTGGGCGGGTGATTTCTGACCACGTTAATTCATAAAATGTCAGTTCTTGTCCATTTTTCTCATTCAGCAAATGAGAGACGCGTAAGTTACCCAGATTTTTATCGGGTAGTAAGGGAGCGTTCAGCTCAATGTTTTTCTGTTCTGCTGAACGCGCGTTTAAATTTAAATCTTTGGCTAATTTTTCTAAAAATTCGGTGGTATAGCCAGGTATATGATCGCCAACACCATGCACAAACAACACTTTGGTATGTTTATTTTTATTCGCTATCTCCGTTTCAATACCCGTAAAAGGC
The DNA here is from genome assembly GCA_002134785.1 of Crenothrix sp. D3. Lineage (GTDB taxonomy): Bacteria > Pseudomonadota > Gammaproteobacteria > Methylococcales > Methylomonadaceae > UBA4132. Next base: position 249,092 of record MBQZ01000029.1, on the reverse strand, counting down.
TGACCCCAGACCTGACATTGGCGCGTATCTTCATTTTCAGCTTTTTCCAAAAAAGCTTCCATCGCGCCTTTACCAATACTGGTGCAACCTGCTAATAATAGCGCGACGGAAAAGGATGACAATAACCATCGAGTGTTTACAATACGGTTTTTCATGGTTTTATTCCTGTGTGTTTTGTGTCGGTTTTTCAATAGCCGCACGAACACCCTGTGAAAAATCGGGCGACTTATCCAACGTCTTAGCAACTGAATTAATATGCGCTTGTTGTTGCAATTGTTCAAACGGAATTTGTGTATTCAAACCACCCGATTCATAAATATACTCAGGCACATAACCACTCAATAAAATTTTCCACGAAAAGGGTAAATGCCCTGCATTGACACGGGTATTAAACCAAATAGCGGTGGTACAGTTATCCAGCAAAGTATTATAAAATGTCGGTTTTTCATGCAGTTCATTGATTTGCCGAATGTATTCCAGAAACAAACGCCGTAGGTTTTCTTTGGGTGGGTGTAGCGGATAAAGATAGACATTTTCAATGGGGTCTTTGCGATAATTAGTCCGCAAGCGAATCACATCGCGTTCATCGGCAACGATATACGTCAGTTCATACTGGCGAAAAAATCCTTTAATGGTCGAATAACCTTCACCTAGCTCTTTGCGTGCTTCGATGGATACCGCAAGATGATTATGCTCACCAAAATTAAAACTCATAATGGTATGCGCAATCGCTGGCCCCATCCAATAAACGGCAAACAAATCGACACCATCAAGGGTATTCAAATCGAAGGTTTTATCGTAATAAGCGGGGGTAAAATCGAATTCACTGCGGTAATCCATGTTGCGGATATTGTGAACGGTGACCAAATCACCTTCGACTGTCGCATAAGGCAGTACAGCAAGATCCGCTTGCCATTGCCGCTTATTAGAGGGCTGAACAGCCAAGAGCCACCCAATTAAAATCACTGTAAATAGAAGTGAATAAGCAACTAAGAAACGTTTTCGCCACTGAGCGAAGCCCAAACTAATCAGCGTCGCTAAACCAAGCGTGCCGACTATCGCCGCTAGGCTGGTCTGTAAAATGCCAGTCTGTGAATCACCGAAATAAATCGCCAACACTGCCCAGAGTGTTGTCGCTACTAACATCAAACTCAGCAACGACCATTTGATAAATTTCAACATAGTAGGAAACAAAATTTCTCACGAAGTAAACAGTTCACACATTATTATTAGCAAGATTTTCATAACATCTTCCATAGAGTGAACCATAAAAATGCTGGCATATAAACCTAGGTTTGTACGCCGATTAACAGATTAGAACGGTCTTAATGTAAATGCAGTAGGGCTACTTACTTTCTCACCTGGTTTACGGTTGGCAACAGCAACAAACTCTTTCGCCCAGCCATCCATAATACCTTTAGCAGGGCCGTACCACGTTAAATTGGTTAAATCGAGGGGCGCGACATCCTGCATATTGCGATCAGCAAATGTTGCCACTATTTTGTTGGTTTGCAAATCACGCAGACGACCTTCAAACGCAGCTTTGCGCTGATTAATCACATTAGCAGCCGCTCCACCGCCAACCACTGCCCAGCCCGCCGCGTGTAACATCGGCATTGATGGATCTACTTCCACTAAAGCAATTTCTAAGCGCAATGCGGGTGCGGTACGTTGTGCAACTGAGTCGATAATTTGAAAACGATGATTAGGGTCTTCATTGAATTCTTTGACTATTTGATCATGGAAATACTGAGCAATTTTAGGCATATCATTTTTGACATCACTTAGTACACTCGCAGAACTCAGCTGATGTAACCAATCCATTTCTAGCATATAGTTGGTGTTAACAGGGGCAACAACCAACTGCGTGTAATTACTCTTGTTGAAATTAGGGTCAATCCAAGCCCGTTGAAACGGTAAATAGGCTATTTTAGTATCACGTTCAGGTTGTTGAATAAAACCTGCATTAGGTGCGGGTGCAACCAGCACATCCTTCGCATCATTACTTGCTGACTGAATAGAAGAACACCCTACCAGTGCGCTTGTTAAACATAATGCCAGTACCAAATTAGCAGTTTGTTTTTTTAGGTTATTAATTTTCACAGTTGCTCCAAGGTTAAATAAAGAGGTTCATTATAACCAATCGTGAATAAATTAGGCGTTTGAAATAAACAAGGTGGGAAGGTAAAAATGGTTGCCAGAACATTGAATCGTCGAGCTATGAATTGCCTTAAGTGATGCGCAGGGTAAGCAAAAAATTTGCCCACCCTACATTTATGTAGCTAATCAAAGTCACTCAAATAAATATCTTGAAGTAATCTTTTTTCACCTGCCGTTAAAAAAATCCGTTTGTAGTGTGTATTAGAATCAATAATTTTAGTGTTGGTTGCAGGTTCTCGATCTTCGCTACGGCGAATCGTGTTACGGCGATCCGCTGCTAGGGATTTTAGGTTATTGTTTTTTGTGTATTCCAGCCATTCTGGTGAACCAAATAGATAACCAACCTTACGCCTGTCAGCTATCCGCAAATCCATTGATGATTGCTGTAATTTGTTACGCAAATCAATTATGTTCATTATTATTTTTCTCAATTCTGCTGTTTTTAGACTCATTAACATAATGAGTAAAGAATAGAAGACGTTTGGATAAAATACAATAATGATACCGATTTAGCTGGCAACGCTCGTTTTTTACAGGTTTTCGTAGCGATTCATATCAAAAAGACCGCCAGTTTCTGGGTGTGCGCTGAGGTGTTTTTGATTGAAAAAATCATAATACTGCCAAATCTCTGGATTAGTGCGACGAATACCGTAATGACCGTAAAAATCATCCTTATTTACATCAGTTGAACTGTGTTTAAGTTGCTCAATAAAGCTGTCCAATTGCGTCACTGGAACACCAAAAAAGACATTGGGATAACTGCCAATAAAATCTGGAATCACGGTGAGCGTGTCTTTTTCAGGTTCACGGCGTAAATCTTCGGCAAAAATAAACGAGACATTACGCAGTTTTTTATTACGAATCAGCGTATACGCAAGATCTTGTTCAGGATTAGCGGTTTTGACGCGTAAAAATGATACCTCGGGTAACACGCTCAGGTCGTTGCCTGTCAAGTTGGCAAGTTGACGCATGGACTGGTCAATGTGTTGTTGTTCGTTAGTGCTGTCGGTCAGTGTGCAGTTGTGCTGACAGCGATTAATTAAATCCGCTTTGCCGCCCGCTTGCTTTGCTTTTTGCTGCACTTGGGCAAAAAATTCGCTTTTATAATCACTGCTTTGATAGCCAATGGCAGGTTCTTTATTCGTGCCATAATCGGGTGTTTCAAAATAACCGAACAACTTAACGTCAATGCCCTGATACCAACTGTCATGCAGCGTTTTTTGGGCAGTTAATGGGACAAATTTAAGAAACAAATTTTCCGCTTCCATGCGTAAAAAATCCATGTACAAGCGGGTAGTCACTTGATGTCCCGCACTGCCATAGACGTTATAACCTGCCACTAGCAAATAATGGATGCGTTCAAATATCGGGTAATCCACTACCCACACAGTCAACGGCGTTTTCCCCAGTAAACCCGTCACCACGGTAGCATTGTCATAATGGCGAAATACTGTCAGCAGGGCATTTTCATTAACTCCATCACCGTCCCAGATTAAATTTAAGTCAGGTGCTTGCTGTTGCCATAATACGTCGCTGATAAAGGTATCTTTGTTTTGTAAATAATTTTCTTGGCGTTGCTGAAACTGTCGCCATGCGTTAAAACCGATACCTTCACCTTCAGAAGCGGGCATTTGTAGATGCTCACTGTTATCGGCTAAAAATTGCATACTTTCTTTATTATAGTTAGTTTGCGGTTTGAGAAACGCCACCCAGAATTGATCCCGAATGACGTTTAACGCCGCTTGCCCCATGCACACAGGGCCTTTAATGAAGCCAGAAAAAAAGAACAGGGAATCATCAAGCAGGAATGAATAACGCGATACTTCGGGCAATTCTTTAAAAGTTTCAAACGGATTTGCCGCGCTAACTTGGTTGTAATTAGGTAATTTAGTGACCGTGTAGTCGGGTGTTAAAAACAGCGTGCGTAAGCGTGCCATTTTTTTATCGCTTAAGGTGTAAACGAAATGGTCTTTATCAACAATGGTAGAGGTAATCGGGCGCAAGCGATAATAAAATTTGCTAGTGTTTGGATTATCAAATGGTCTCACGCTGTTAATTTCTGCGATGGTTTGCCCAGACGGAGTTTTAGACCGTACCAGTTTATAAAACTCAGTTGCTGGATGACCTTTGAAATGCAAATCGCCTAAATATAAATGTTCATACCAATAACGACTACTGAGCTGTTCTTTCAATGACGTACCATTAAAAAACGCTTCCCATTTGCTGATTTCAGCAATCGCCGATGTAGATAATTGATGTTTTTGGTCAATAACTGCCCCATCTTGCAGCCAATTTAACAACGTGCTGTCTTGTTGCTGTGTCAGTGGTGACATCCCATAAGGCATACCCCAGAGCGGGTGTTTTTGTTGATGCTTATCAAATTCAGCTAACGTAGGGCATTGCAATTCACGTTCTAATTTTAGCTCAATGTCTTCGGGGAGTTTGCCTGTCGTTGGTAACGGATTATCATGTTTTAAACGCAGTAATTTGGCAATCAGCGACTTGTTAAGATTATCTTCTGGGCTGTTATTGGCTTCATTAGTGACCGCAAAAAAGTCTTTTTTGCGCCATCCTTCGGTGCTGGTTTCATCAATGAACAAGCGTGTCGGTTCAACGGCTTTCAGTCGCTCATGGTCATAAACCGTTTTTTTAGTTGCGCCCCGACTCAAGCCTTCAGAGGCAGTCAGTTTTAATTGGCAAGGGGAATCATAACAACTATGGCAAGCGACACAACGCGAGTCCAATATGGGTTTAACGTCTTTGGTATAAGACACAGGCGCGTGTTGGTTATTAATCGGTATTGGCGGACTTATTTTATGCGTCGTAAGCAGAGACACATCGCTATAAACCACCGCAAAACAACTGAAAATAACAATAACAATCAGACTGTAAAATTTTAAAGAAATATTTCTAATCATAATTCAACTGTCGGTTTGCCAAAAAGTGAACGCGAATGTAGCAAAATAGCGTTTAAGCCAAGTGGGTTCGGCGTACAAATCTAGGTTTGTACGCCGATATTACAAATTACAATGACCGCGCCAAACGGTGCAGGGCTTCACTACCATGACTAAACAGTGGCCAGCCATCACCTGTTAATACTGCATTAATATTCGGTAGTTCAGCCAGACGTTTAACCGATTTTATCGCCAACTGTTTATCGGCAAGTTTAGCATCGGGCAGTAAACACAATTCGCCTGCAATATGGCAACGGATTAAATCGCCCGTTATCAACGTGTGATGATCCAATAATAACGCGAGTTCACCCGCTGTTTTAGAGCCATGCAATTGATAGGCAATCAGTCCTTGAAATATCTCTTCTTTATCATGAATCCAATGGTCACATACAATAGGAAAACGGTCTTCTTCACCCGCTGGGCCATAAACTATCGCCCCCGTACTGCTGGCAATTTGTTCTGTCGCACGACAATGATCGCTGTTAGTGATGACAATATAATTAACACCGCCCAAACATTGTAAATGATCGTGATCGTGTTCAGACATCGGTAATGGATCAATTAACACATTGCCCGCCTCGCGCACCCACAACACACTGTGAAAATCCAGATTGCGTTCTTTATTAAACTCTGACCAGCCAAATAAATCTTTTCGGTGTAATTGTTTCATTGCAAATCTCCTGTATCGCACGTTGGTGTTATTTTAGTCTTATGGTCTTTTTTACGGCATTGTGCATTAATTAAAAAACAGTGACGAGTATCATCATCGACTTGCCGCCATTTTCTTATTTCTTCCAGCGAGCGAAAACACTCCAAACAAATATCATTATCATCCAAACAGCAGTTTTTTACACAAGGCGATGACAATTGATCATGAGTTGATGCTATTAGTTGGTGTTGCTGCTGTGATTTCATACCTAACCTAAATGTGAAAGATTTAACGTTTTCGATTCTAGTATTGTCGCTGGTTTTTTACTTTTTTGCTCGATTTACCCAAAAAGCACCGTAAAGGCATTAGGGCAATCGCATTAAAATTCTATTGACCTAAAAAGGGGCATGGTTCACCTGCGTATTGAAACTGGAACATGGAATTCCTTCACATGATACGTTCGGCAACGTATCTTACTGTTGAAACTTATTCTGTTTGAATTTACCGACATACTTATCACCATTGGGTAATATCAATGTACCTTGACCATCGGATAAACCATTTTTGAATTCGCCAATATATTTACTACCATCGGGATAGGTCTGTGTGCCGTGTCCATTAACACAGTTGCCCTTAATACAACGCGCTTGTGTTTTGTCAGGTTTAGATGGTGGGGTCACAGCATCGGGGGCTAATTTTCTATTGTCAGCTTGCGTTGTAGCTTGTGGGTTATTTTTGACGAGTTGACCGTTTTTAAATTCGCCAACGTACTTACTTCCATCTTGATAAGTAAATGTTCCTTGTCCATCTGCTTTGCCATTTTCAAAATTACCAATGTATTTATCACCATTGGTGTAAGTAAGCGTCCCTTGTCCATTTATACAGTTGCCAATACAGTAGGTATTTTTTGTTACAGCTTGTGGCGGACTTAGCGTTGGTATGGAAGCTGCTGTAGGCTGTTCAAGAGCATTATTATTTTCAGATTGAGAGCCAGAATAAATGTAAACAGTAGCGATAAAAATAAATCCTACTATCCACCATGCAAAAAATTTTGATGACGACTCTGGTACAACAGGCGGTGATGTTTGGGTTTTTACTGTCTCAGGAGGAGATGTCGTTGCAACTTTATGTCCTCCTCGAACAAGCCTAACAGCACCTTTGGCATTATAGCCAACCTGCACGATAAATTTACCGATGCGTTGTTGTATTGTGATAGTTTTTGTCGGTAGTGGTGGTTGAATGTGAAGTTTTGTTAATCTTGATTGTATCGCGCCTTCTGTTCTGTGCAGAAGTTTGGCTAGTTCGCCAATTGTAGAACCTTCCGCGTATTTTTTCCTTAGGCTATCATCGTCAAGCGCAGACCATTTTGCATAGGCATTAGGATGTTTTTTGCGTACCACTTCGACACGATCTGCTTTTCCTTCTTTTACTGGCTGTGGTGTTGGTGATGTTTTTAGCGTCGATTGATTCACACCTAAAGCCAATGCCCACGATTCCACCGCCCAATAAGCAAACTCTTCTTTCATTCCGACAGTATCATGCAAGCGTTTTGCTAAACGCTCTAACTGCATATTGAGGGGAATTAACGCACTGGGTTGTAATAATTCTTGTGCGACTTTCTGCTCTAATGCGGCAACCAGTAAATTATTTTCTAAGCGATGATGCGGGGCTAAATCGCTTAACATCCCGCGACAACGTTTTGGTTCAGTAATAATATTTTGACCATATTGCTGAATAATAAAACACAGTTGTGCGCGAGGATGTGGGTCTAGCATTTTATTTTTCCTCAGCACCATAAATGACCGCTAAGCTAATATCATCACCACTGCCCTGTTGTGATGTTTCATTAAGCCAGCCTGCTAAATCTTGTTTCACTGAATCCACGCCATCGGTGCTTATAAAGTCGTTAATATCGGTTAAGGCTTGATAAAAACCGTCCACTTGTTTGAACGAATTTTTATAACCGTCGGTGATTAAAAAAATGGCTTTTGGTGGAACATTCACCAATGGCGAAAACGTATAGCGAAAATCTTGCCACGGTTTTTTACTGCATAAAGAAGTGGTGTCATTGCCCAATAAACGTGCATCGTTTGGAATCGGCGTAATTAGCATTCCATCCGCTTGAATGACAACAATATCACCATCACCGATTTGCCAATATAAAATACAGTCTTTTAAAACACAGGCAACCAGTAAGGTTGTACCAAAGGGTAAATAACGATTTTTAGTCAATGCTTTTGTGCGTAAACAATCTTCTATACCCAATTTTTTTAGATAACTATCGACTTTATCGTGCCAGCAATGAGTAAGTGTTTGCGGCAATTTTTCTGCTAAAGTGCGAATTTGTGGCAAAGTCAAATCAGGTGAATCAAACACCGTTAGCACACTGTCAATTGCTGCTTCAACAGCAAACTTCGCGCCTAAATGACTGTGCGTACAACGTGCGCTACCGTGACCATCGGCAACGGCAACAATCAAAGGTAAGCCTCCTTCCGCTTGATAATGGTCAACTGCATCTTGATTACGCAAGCCATTACGGTGATGCGTTGCACCGCGTACACTTTCTGTTAAAACCTGCCAAGTTACCATACGTCCGCCGATGTTGTAGGGTCAACAGTGGGAATAGCGGGTAATGGTACATTACTACTGGTTTCTGTAGTGACTTGGCTGGGTGGTGCAGAAGCCGCTTGTAATACTGCCGTTGATACCCAGCGAATATAATTAACCAGTTGTTCTGCATTTTGCGCTTGTAACGGTGGCAATTCTGGATTACCAATAAATTGTTCCATCACGTCTAAATCGACATCATCACCTATGGCAATAGCAATGCGCACGGCTTTTTTACCCCACGGTAATTTCATTAACGCCGCTAAGCCACTGGCAAAATCATCGGTCGGTTGACCGTCTGAGATTAACACTAATACAGGGGGTAAACCGCGTTCTTCCATTGGTGGCATTTTCAATTGATCCGCGACTAGATGTAACGCTGCACCCATTGCCGTCATGCCCTCAACGTGTAAATCTTGCCAGTTGAACTCATCGACTTTGGTAGGTTGTGCAACGTGCCATTGTGCGCCATTAGAAAACTTAACCGCTCTTACCAGCACCTCTGCATTGACATTGTCAGCCGCTACCTGTCGCATGGCAGGAATGGCTTCTTTAATGGCGTGATTGAGGGATTCAATTTTACTGCCGTCCATTGAATATGAACAATCGGCTATCCATATAAAATGCAAGGGACGAGTGGCTAATTCTCCACCAGGGCGTTTTTTTATGTTGGTCATGAAATTTCCTGTTGTTTGGTGTGATACAGCGGTTTTAAATTGCATACGGAGTACAAACCTAGGTTTGTATTCCAGTAGATTAAATGCGAATTTCGGCTTGCGTTTGCCCAAAATTAAGCGTGATGCCAGTCGTTAAAGTCACGCTTTGCCCTTGAGCAACCGTTTTAACAACATTGTTTTCGGTGAATGTCCACGCCTCCGCTGTTAAATTCTTTAAGCCCCAGATAGTGGGGTTTTGTGGATGCTGAACCACTTGAGCAACCGCAGGTCTTAACTCATTCTTGCGGTTAGGATACAAATGATACGGATATAATTGCGTACCGCTATTTAAAACCACCGTCATTTCTTGTGTAGGATGTTTAATGCGAATGCGCGGCGGTAGTTGCAAGGGTTTATTACAAGCCCAACAAGGCTGCATTTGTCGTGTCGCTTTAAACTGAACAAAATCATAAAAGTTCTCCGCTCCACACGCACATTCAATAATATTGTCTTTTAAGCGCAATAACTGTTGCCGCCAGACACTACCGCGCACTCGACTGTGGGTATCATTCAAGCCTTTAGTAAACGACTGCATGAACAAATCTTTAATAAATTGCGGATAAATTGCCCAATAAATAAGCGCGTTATCTTGATAGCCCTTTACAGGGTAATTACTGTTATCGTTAGGATCAAAAATGAACATTGGTTGCGAACCGTATAATTGATTCATCGCAGGTAAATCAAAGCATTTAATATCAGCTTCGCGCTTGCCTTCTAGTGGATGATGTAAAAATAGTAGATAAAACAATAACACTGCTAAAGAAAACAAATCGCTGTCACTGTTGGGATTGCTGTCACGGCGAACAATTTCAGGCGACATAAAACGCGGCGTACCAATCACCCCCGTCGTTTGCGTACCATTGATAGTGACGTTATCGTTATCACAAATCAAAATCGCGCCCGTATCAGGGTCAATAAAGAAATTACCAAAAGAAATATCGCGGTAACACAAGCCCTTGGCATGAAGCTGTAGAAAGCTATCGGTTAATTCAATGGTTGCGGTCAATAATTGGCTAAAGTCCAACTCAATACGGCGTTTGATTAAATCGGAAATGTTTTTGTAATTGGCAGGGCGTAAGGGCATGACATAACCAAAGCCCGTGTTAGCTGTTGGTGGGGCTAATGCCAGTGGAAATAAAAAATTAGCATTCGGCGCACCTATTTTTAACAAATGCTGTAACGCAGTGTATTGTTCAGGTGTCGCTTGTTGGGGAAAATACCATTTAAGTGCAACTGCCGCGCCGTTTAAATCAGCACGATAGACTTCGCCTTGTCCGCCTGAGCCTAAGAATGCCTGCACGGTACAGCTTGCGCCGTTATCTAGTTGGACGGTTTGATTGAGTTTTAGGAGTTGGTTCATGGGCGTTTTAGAATGTTATTGTGCATGGGGTGGGTTTATTAAAATTTAGTGATGCGGCTGAGATGGCTGTGTTGGGCGGATAGGGATTTGATAGGGTTATTTCTTAAATCCAACCAAGTCAAATTAGTCAGCTTGCTAATGGATTCAGGCAGTTCAGTGAATTGGTTGCTCACTAAATACAAAGAAGTCAAATGAGTTAGTTTGCCAATGGATTCAGGTAGTTCGGTGAGTTGGTTGCTCGATAAATACAACGTAGTCAAATTAGTCAGCTTACCAATGGATTCAGGCAGTTCCGTGAGTTTGCCATCATATAAATACAACGTAGTCAAAGCCAAAATCGCCCGTTTATCACGCGGAATCTTATATTTTGAAATATTATTTTTATCCGCCCAAGTAATCAACTCATCCAGCCACGCATCAGTTAGTGTTTGTTTTTGCGCTGGTGGAGGTGTCACTGCAACTTTAGGAGGAGGGGAAACATTAGCTATTGATTGAACTGTTTGTTTTTGTGCGGGTGGAGGTGTCACTGCAACTTTAGGAGGAGGGGAAACATTAGCTATTGATTGAACTGTTTGTTTTTGTGCGGGTGGAGGTGTCACTGCAACTTTAGGCGACGGGGAAACATTTGCTATTGATTGATCTGTTTGTTTAGGCATCGGCTGTTGAATCACATTCAAAGCCAACGCCCACGATTCGACCGCCCAATAAGCAAAACTTTCTTTAATACCCACAGTGTCATGCAGCCGTTGTGCTAACCGATCCAACTGCATAGCGACGGGAATTAAAGCGGTAGGTTTCAATAATTCCTGTGCGACTTTCTGCTCTAACGCCGCAATGAGTAAATTAATTTCTAAACGATGGTGTGGTGCTAAATCACTTAACATCCCTTTACAGCGTTTCGGTTCGGTAATAATGACTTGCCCATATTGCTTAATAACAAAGCACAATTGGGCGCGTGGATGTGGGTCTAACATGATGAACTCCTTTGTGCTAAGGATACGGTCAAGAATAACTTCCCTAAATCCGTTCGTAGTGAGCTTGTCGAACCACAACACCCTTCGACAAGCTCAGGGCTAACGGTTTATTTGGACATCGGGAGGTTATTTTTAGCCATATCCTTATGGGATTTTCTTACAACACTTAAATAATCGTAAAGATTGCCGATGTTAGCCACACACCTAATTTATTGCGTAAGCGTGTGAGATAACGATTATAACTGCTGCGTTAGCTAATTTTTTATTGATGGCATTGCAGTAATTCATCCAGTTTTTTCTGTTGCTCTAATGCGTATAACTCATCAAAACCACCCACATGAAAATCGCCAATATAAATCTGCGGGACGGTGCGGCGGTTGGTTTTACGCATCATTTCTTCTCGAAGTTGTGGCTCGCCATCGACGTTGATTTCGGTGTAACTCACGCCTTTTTTATCAAGCAGTCGTTTCGCCATGACACAGTAAGGACATATTTTGGTAGTATAAATAAGGATGTTCGGCATATTTTGTAGATGTTTGTTAATATAATGCACTGTAGTTTAACAGATGGTTCAAGCTGCTTGCCTTGAACTTTACGTCTTCTTTATGATTATTTTTGAGAGCTAACAATGAGTAATTTACCTAAAAATTTAAAGTATGCAGTGTCCCATGAATGGGTGCAGTTAGAAGACGATAATGTAGTTCGCGTGGGTATTACGGATTTTGCTCAAGAGCAGTTAGGCGATTTGGTTTACATTGATTTGCCTAAACTGGGACGTAAAGTCAATGCGGGTGAGCAATGTGCAGTGGTTGAGTCCGTTAAAACGGCATCGGATTTATTCAGCCCTGTGTCGGGTGAAATCATTGCTATTAATGAAAATGTTGCTGATGAGCCTGAACAAGTCAACGACCAGCCTTACCAAACATGGCTATTTTGCATTAAAGCGGACACTCTAACTGAGTTGGATGCTTTGCTTGATGCGGACGCTTATCAACAATTAATCAACCAATAATTATTATGGCAAATCCAAATGCAAAAGGGCTTAAACGCCTCATTAACGCGTGTTTCTTTTCGGTCGCTGGTTTTAAAGCAACGTGGACACATGAAGAAGCCTTCAGACAAGAAGTGATTTTGTTTGTTATCACCACACCACTCGCATTCTGGCTGGGACACACCAACATCGAAAAAGTATTGCTGATTGGTAGTATCGTATTGGTGATGTTGGTAGAACTACTCAATTCAGCGGTAGAAGCAGTAGTTGACCGTGTGGGTTTTGAGCATCACGAATTATCAGGTCGCGCTAAAGATATTGGTTCAGCCGCTGTTATGCTGTCGCTGATATGGGCAGCGGCGACGTGGGCATTAATTTTAATATAAAGAGGATAGAGATAAATATGAGTGCATTAATATGCGGTTCAATGGCTTACGACACTATTATGGTGTTTCACGACAAATTTAAACATCACATTTTGCCTGAAAAAACGCACATGTTGAATGTGTCATTTTTAGTGCCTACCATGCGCCGTGAATATGGCGGTTGCGCAGGTAATATCGCTTACAATTTGAATTTGTTGGGTGAAGAGCCGCAAATTATGGCAGTGGTCGGGCATGATTTTGAACCGTACAGCGAATGGTTAAGCACGAATGGTTTATCTAGCCAATTTATTCATGTCTTAGATAATCATTTCACAGGTCAAGCCTATATCACTACTGATGAAGACGATAATCAAATCACCGCTTTTCACCCAGGTGCAATGAGTTTTTCTCATGTTAATTCTATTCCTACTAATAACAAAGACATCAGCATCGGTATCGTTTCGCCTGACGGTAAAGACGGTATGCAGTTACACGCTGAGCAGTTCGCCGAATTAGAAATTCCGTTTATTTTTGATCCTGGTCAAGGAATGCCGATGTTCAACGGCGCGGAATTGTTAAAGTTTATCAACCAAGCCACTTGGATGACGCTCAACGATTATGAATCTGAACTCATGCAGGAACGTACTGGCTTATCATTAGAAGATATGGCAAGCCGCGTGGAAGCCTTAATTGTCACCTTAGGCAGCCAAGGTTCTAAAATTTACACTGAAGGGCGCGTTATTGATATTCCAGCGGCACAACCCAATAATGTTAATGATCCAACAGGTTGTGGTGATGCGTACCGTGCGGGCTTGTTATACGGTTTAATGAATGAGCTGGATTGGGAAGTCACGGGGCGTATTGCGTCATTACTGGGCGCGATTAAAATCGAACATCACGGCACACAAAACCATACGTTTGATATGGACGGCTTCAAACAACGTTACCACGAAAACTTCGGGCATTCGTTTTAAGAAATCACACTCTACGGAAGACACGTTTGTTTCGTGTCTTTCGTGCTTTTCGTGGACAATGAAACACCTTCACCACAGACTCTCATGCTAAAAAACACCCAACAATTATTAGACATCATGGCGCAACTGCGACACCCTGACACAGGTTGCGCGTGGGATGTTAAACAAGATTTCGCCAGCTTAATTCCCTACGTTATTGAAGAAGCCTACGAAGTCGCCGATGCCATCGAGCGCAATGATTTGAATGATTTGCGTCTGGAATTGGGCGATTTATTATTGCAAGTGGTGTTTCATTCGCAAATTGCCGAAGAACGCGGCTTGTTTACCTTTGAACAAGTCGCTGCTGGCATTACCGAAAAACTCATTCGCCGCCACCCTCATGTGTTTGGTGATGCCGTGTTTACGGACGATGCCCAGCGTCATCAAGCGTGGGAACAAGCCAAAGCCGATGAACGACTGGAAAAAAACCAATCGCTTGAACCTATAAGCGTATTATCAGGCGTAGCAGGCAACCTGCCTGCATTGATTGAATGTGAAAAAATTCAAGACCGCGCCGCACAGCATGGTTTTGATTGGAAAACCGTGCCGCCTGTCTTTGATAAAGTCTTAGAAGAACTCGATGAAATCAAAGAAGCGTGGCAATCAGGTGACCAAGCGCATATTCAGGAAGAAGTTGGCGATTTATTGCTGGTCGCTGTTAATCTGGCGCGTCATCTCAACGTCAATGCCGAGGTCGCTCTCAAACAAAGCACCAAAAAATTCGCTAAACGTTTTAATTATATTGAGCAACAAGTGGAAGCATCGGGTCGAAGTTTGAAGGATTGTGCATTAGATGAATTGGATGCGTTTTGGCATGAGGCAAAACTGTTTTTAAAAACTACTAGCTATTAATTTTTAATCAAATGTAGGGACTAGCACAAGGCGTAGCCCCTACTCATTTGAAGGGTAACCACAAGGGATTACCCCTACCATTATCAGGAAAATGTCATGAAATCACACCCTATTCGCCACACCGCGCTATTAGCGTTACTGTTACTCGCTGGCTGTACTGAAACACAGATAGTCACGCAAGCACCCATTGTTTACCCTAATGAACCGACCCAACCTACTCCACCTGTTACTATTAACCGACCCACTATCCCTATCGTCTCAGAACCCGCAACGCCACCCGTCATAACAGGCGCACCTATTGGTACACGACTCAGTAACGTTCAACTCCATCCCAGCAATTTTAATGTGCTAGCAGGTTGGATGACTGACGATCATGTCGCGGCATTCAAAGCCTTTAAATATTCTTGTAAACGCTGGAACGGTATGTCAGCCGATAAAGTCATGAGCGGCACATTTAATTTAGGGCGTATTGCTGATTGGCAAGCCGTTTGCGCTAAGCCTGTCATGCGCGGACAAGAACGCCAGTTCTTTGAACAATGGTTTAAGCCCTACGCTGTCAGTGAAAACGGTCAATTTGATGGTATGTTCACAGGCTATTATTTACCCGAACTGCATGGTTCACGCCACCAATCAGCGCGTTATAACGTGCCTATTTACCGAACACCCAGTGGCGGATTACGCAATCACAGTCGCGCTCAAATAAAAGCAGGCGCGTTAGCGGGTAAAGGCTTGGAATTATTATGGGTCGATAACTACATTGATGCTTTTTTTATGGAAGTCCAAGGTTCAGGGCGCGTGGTGATGGATGATGGCAGTATCGTCGGCTTAGGTTTTGCAGGCGGTAACGGACATGAATATTATGCAATCGGTAAAACGCTGGTACAGAATGGCGAAATTGCCAAAGCGGATATTTCCATGCAAACCATTCGCGCGTGGATAGAACAGCACCCTGTTGAAGGTGAGCAACTGATGCTCAGCAATGCTTCATACATCTATTTCCGCTATACGCCTGTAGACCCAAATGTAGGTCCCGCAGGTGCAATGGCAGTGCCACTGACGGCGCAACACAGCTTGGCTATCGACAATAAAAATTTACCTTATGGCGTTCCTATTTGGCTAGATGCGGATCATCCTGTACAAGGAAAAAGATTGCAACGCTTGCTGATGGCACAAGACACAGGCGGTGCGATTAAAGGCGTGATTCGTGGTGATGTCTATTGGGGGCAAGGTGCAGAAGCAGGTCAAATGGCAGGGCCAATGAAATCAAAAGGGCATTATTTCTTGTTAGTGCCGCGTAATCTTTAGTTATCTTATTGCCTGACTTTATATTTTAAGCAGTTGAAAACATGACGATAGAAGCGTTTCGTTATTTTTTGAGAAAAAGTAATGAAACGGCAAGTCGTCATTTCAGAAATCGAGGTTTTCAAATGAAGCTAATCGCCTCAAAAGTCTTACTCCTGTTCCTACTGTCATGCAATCGCAGTTACGCCGCCGATGTGCTGGCTGATATTACTGCGCGATTAATCAAAACCCCTATCACCCAAGGCGAGTTTCAACAAGAAAAACGCTTGAAGATTTTACGCAAGCCGTTAATTTCTACAGGGGTGTTTACTTATTCGCAAAGCAACGGCGTTATCTGGAAAACGCTTACGCCGATTCCGTCTTTGTTGTTGGTGAATGACCCGCATTTATTGACAGGGCAAGGTGAACAAGCTGTGCCGCCTGCGTTTGGTAAGGTATTTAAAGCCATGCTGGGCGGGGATTTGAAGCAGTTGAGCGATGGTTTTGTTATCACGGGCGAAGATAAAAAATCCGCGTGGACATTACAGCTCACACCCAAAGATGAGATGCTGAAAAAAATAATCAGCTCTATCGTGCTGAACGGCGATACGGAATTGCGGGTGCTGGAAATGCAAGAAGTGAACAGCAATATCACCCGTATTAGTTTTACGAAAATCACCCACCCCGACCAACTCACCAGCGAGCAACAAGCCGACTTTGAACGTTTATCACCCTAGAATCACCGCGTGGTTATGGTTGCTGGGTATGCTGATTATCGGCGTGCTGGGCAGTCGCGTATTGACTACGGATTGGCTGGAAACGGGCTTTTTGGCGTTGCTACCTGTCACTGAACAACAGCCAGATATTGCCAACGCGGTGCAGCAACACAATCAACTCATGAATCGCAAAGTGATTTGGCTGACAGGGGCGGTAAGTTCTCAAGAGGCGATTACCCAAGCGCGGCAACTGAAACAGCAATTACAACACAGCGGTTTGTTCAGCCAGTTGATGCTGGAACTGCCGATGCAGCAGACGGCGAACAACTATCAACAGTTGTTTCCTTACCGTTATCAATTGCTGGATGCAGAGACCAAACTCACCTTAAACCAACATCCCCAAGACCTGCTCAGTCAAAATATGGAAACCCTGTATAGCCCGATGGCGCAAATGCTGGCGAGTGATTTGGAACATGATCCGCTGTTATTATTCAGCCGTTATTTTAATGCGCAACACCCGCTTAAACTCAATGTGGAACAGGGCGTGATAGTGGTGCAGGATGCCAATCGTTTTTGGGCGGTGTTATTGAGCGATTTGCAAGACGAGCATTTGCAGTTGGATAAATTGGAAACCTTGCTGACGCTGGTCAATAACGGTACTGCGCAACTGCACGCGGCGGGCGGTGAGTTGATGGTGACAGGAATGCCGCTGTTTACCGCTTACGGTTCGGATTCGGCGAAACGGGAAATTTCCACCGTGGGCGTTGGTTCCAGTGTCGGCATTATTGTGTTGCTGTTGCTAACGTTTCGCAGTCTCAGACCATTATTGTTATCGTCAATAGCCATTGGCTGCGGACTGTTTGCCGCGTTGGTGGCGAGTGTGCTGTTTTTTGGCAAAGTGCATATTATTACGCTGGTGTTTGGCGCGAGTTTGATTGGAGTTGCCGATGATTATGCGATACATTTTATGTGCGACAGTTTCGGCACAAAAGATTGGCAACCGCGTCAGGGCTTGCGCTATATTTTCTCAGGGCTAGTGATCGGTTTATGCACTAATTTATTAAGTTATGTCGGGCTGGTATTTTCGCCGTTTCCTGCGTTACAGGAAGTCGCGCTGTTTTCGGCGGTGGGCTTGTTGGTCGCGTGGCTGACGGTGGTGTTATTGTTTCCGTTATTACTGACAGGTTTTAAACACAGCCATGAACCTGCCATTTTAAAACTCGCCAACTATTGGCAACAGCATTCACCCCGCTGGCTGTTAAAAAATAAACGCTGGTTATTGCCGATTTTTACCGTGTTTGTCGTGGGTGGATTATGGCAACTCACACCGCGTGATGATGTGCGCTTATTGCAATCTGCACCTGCTGAATTACTGCAAACCGCCGATAAAATAAAACAGTTATTGCCCGTCAGTCAGGAAAGCCAGTTTTTTCTGGTATCAGGGCGCGATGTGAATGACTGGCATCATAATGAACAGCAACTGTTAGCACGATTAAAATCAGTCACGCAACAGCATCAATTAATGACTTATCAGGGCATCAGTGATTATTGGTCGGACGCGCAAAGCCAGCAAACCAATTACCAATTACTCAACAAAACGCTGTATGAATCAGGCTTATTCAAGAGCTATATGACTAAATTGGGTTTTACTGAGGCGGCGATTCACACCGAATTAACACAATTTAACGACGCGAAAGATAAAACGATTTCATTACCCGACTGGCTAAAAACTGCCGATGAAACGAAACAGCAATTGTGGCTAGGCTGTAATGCGGAGCGGTGTTTGAGTATGGTGTCTTTAACAGGGATTCATGATTTATCGGTATTCCCCGCGTTGCAAAATCTGCAAGGTGTCACTTGGGTGGATCAGGTCGAACAGCTATCATCCTTATTTGCGCGGTATCGCGTGCGCGTCAGCGGCTTGATTATCGCGGCGTATTTATTGGTGTTTATCGGCTTGGGTTTCAAATTTGGCTGGCGCAACAGCGTGACGATTACCGCTGTTCCTGTCAGTGCGGCTTTGGTTGCGTTGGCGACAATGGGCTGGTTTGACCAATTATTCAGCCTGTTTAATTTATTCGCGCTGTTGCTGGTATTGGGTATCGGCGTTGATGATGCGATTTTCTTTTTTATGGCAGATAACGCACCAGCCAGCGACCATGACAAACGGGTCAGCACCGCGTTGGCGGTGACTTTATCCGCCTTAACGACATTGTTAGCATTCGGTTTATTAGCCGTCAGTGCCACCGAAATTGTTCATGCTTTCGGCTTTACAGTGGCGGTGGGTATTTTAACTGCGCTGGTTTTTTCGCCCTTAGTTGGGCATAGAACGACGGGATAAGATGACTGCCAGTCCTTTAAAAGACTGGCAGTCATAAAAATAACAGACACATACACCACCAGCGAGAAATGCGTGACTTATAATTCAACTCGATGTTACTTGATAATTGCCAGTGCCATTATCGTCTTATTACACACGTTTTTCACCGTGAGCTTATGGTGGCTAATATTGCCCAGCGTGATTTATCTGGCGTGTCTCATTTACGGCTCATCAGTGATTCAAGCCAATTTTTTCGCGCCTGCCTATTGCTCAGCCGACACCACAGACAAAATCATTGCCCTGTCATTTGATGATGGCCCTGATTCACAATACACACCGCAAGTGCTAGCACTCTTAGCCAACTATGAAGCAACGGCTACGTTTTTTGTGATTGGCAAACACATTCACGGCAATGAAAGCCTGTTAAAACAAATGATTACCGAAGGACACAGCATCGGCAATCACACTTATAGCCATTCTTTTTTTATCGACTTTAAAAATGTGCAGGGCTTTAAAGATGAATTAAACCAAACTAGCGATCTGGTTTTTAATGTGATAGGCAAACGAGTGAAATTATTCCGCCCACCTTACGGAGTCACAACACCCAATCTCGCCAAAGCCGCCAAGCTATTGGATTACCGCATCATCGGCTGGAACATTCGCTCATTAGATACCACCAAGGACAGCGCAGAAGTCATCACCCAGCGCGTACAATCACAGATAAAATCAGGCGCAATTATTCTGCTGCATGACACCTCCGCTAAAACCCTTCAAGTATTAGAACAAACGCTTATTTTTGCCCAGCAACAGGATTATAAAATTGTCAGTGTGGAACGGTTATTAAAGATGGAAGCCTATGAATAATTTTAGCGATAGCATTTCTCTCAGTCCCACGCGCCGTGCTGTGCGTAGGAATGAGTGAAACTTTACGTCTTAAACCGTATAAGTCGAAGAAGCTGTTTTACCGCCGTGACCTGTCCAGTCAGTGTGGAAGAATTCACCGCGTGGTTTGTCGGTGCGCTCATAAGTATGTGCGCCGAAGTAATCACGTTGTGCTTGTAACAGATTAGCGGGTAAGCGTTCAGTGCGGTAGCCGTCGAAATAGGCGAGGGCAGAGGAGAATGCGGGAGTAGGAATACCCAGTTCTACACCTAAAATAACCGCTTTACGCCAACCTGCATCAGCTTTCTGCATGGCATCAATAAAGAAATCAGCCAGTAATAAGTTTTCTAGGGCAGGGTTGCTGTCGTAGGCTTGTTTGATGTCGTTCAGGAATTGGCTACGAATAATACAACCGCCGCGCCACATTAAGGCAATCTCGCCGTAGTTCAATGACAAGTTGTATTCTTTTGATGCTTCACGCATTAAACGGAAACCTTGCGCATAAGAAATGATTTTTGCCGCGTATAGCGCGTCACGAATAGCGTCAATCATGGCTTGCTTGTCGCCTGTGAACGCTTGCACGCGTTTAGGTAACACAGCGGCAGCGGTAACACGTTCCGATTTTTGCGCTGACAAACAACGGGCAAATACTGATTCACCAATCAGCGTCAACGGAATGCCCAAATCCAGCGCGTTAATACCCGTCCATTTGCCTGTGCCTTTTTGCCCTGCGGTGTCGAGAATTTTATTCACCAATGGCAAACCGTCTTCATCTTTATACGCCAAAATACCTGCGGTAATTTCAATCAAATATGAGCTGAGTTCGCCTTTATTCCATTCAGAAAAAATGGCGTGCATTTCATCGGCCGATAAACCCAAGCCTTCCGACATCAATTGATAGGCTTCACAAATCAACTGCATATCGCCGTATTCAATACCGTTGTGTACCATTTTGACATAATGACCCGCGCCGTTATCACCGACCCATTCACAACACGGTGCGCCGTCAACTTGTGCGCTAATGGCTTGAAAAATCGGCTTAACCGCAGACCACGCCACTTTGTTACCACCTGGCATGATAGAGGGTCCGTTTCTCGCGCCTTCTTCACCACCTGAAACGCCTGTGCCGATGTAAAGAATGTTTTGTGCGGCTAAATTGGCAGTGCGGCGGTTGGTGTCAGTAAATAACGAGTTACCACCGTCAACAATGATGTCACCCGCTGATAATAACGGCACTAATTTTTCAATATAGGCATCAACCACTTCACCCGCTTTGACCATTAACATCACAATGCGCGGCGATTCTAAGCTATCAATCAATTCTTCTAACGAATGCGTGCCGATAACTTGTGTGTCTTTAGCCGCATCAGCTAAAAAATCATCGACTGCGCTGATAGTACGATTATAAACAGCGACTTTAAAACCGTGGTCATTCATATTGAGGACTAAATTTTGCCCCATGACGGCTAAGCCGATTAAACCAATATTTGCTTTCATGTTTACCTTATTGTGGAGTTATTAACAGCGGAATTTTAACATAGATTGACGATGCTCTTTTTCTCTAAAAATGATAAATATGTGCGTTAATTATTTGAATCTAATAGAATCAGACAGTAATTTAAAAGATACCGTAGATTACATTTATTTAACACAACTTCAGGGGATTCCGTTATGAAAAAAAAACTATCATTTCTTGCCACCGCGTTAGCGTGTTCTGCTCTTTTAGCTGGTTGTAATGCGGCGAGTATAGGTCAAAGCGCACTTAACCAAGCAGTCAGTTCAGCGATGCCCGCCGCCGCAGGCGCAGCAGGCGTACCTACTGAGCAGGCTGGTTCAGCTTCAGCGTCATCGGCGGCTTCAACGTCGGCAGTGACTTATACCAATACAGATCGGCATTTCTCATTTACCATTCCCGCAGGTTGGGCTAAGCAAAATGGTGATCCGAATTCCGAGACCGTTTTGTTTATGATCGAACCTATATCAAAAAGCTGTAGTTTTCAGTTCCACATGACGCGTATGCAGCAAGATTTCCCCGCAGAAGCCTCAGTTAAAGCCTCTTTAGACAGTGCTAAAAAAGACATTGCTATTGATAAAAATCTTTCTGCTAAACGTCGCGATCAATCTGGCACGGTCAATGGCAAACAAGTGAAGTTGGTACGCGGCTGGGAATTGACAGAAAAAGGTAAAGCGGGTAGCCCACAACGTATTATTTATCAAGTGTATGATCAGCAGAATTATTATATTAATCTGATGGCAGCCGCTGAAACTGAGCAGTTTGAAGCCTGTCGTCCTGCGTTACAGCAGATTATTGACTCGATTAAATTTGGTGGTTAATTACCAAAATTTATAATAATTGTAGAGGTGTCACTTATCGATACCTCTGCAATTAGCGATACTTTCTGAACATAAAATCCCAAATAATGGTAAATTATGACGATAATATTGCGTCATTATTTATCAAATCATGAAAAAATCCATACAACAAAAATTAGAAAATCTCTGCGAACGTTACGACGAAATTGCTGCCCTGCTGTCAGAATCTGACACCCAAAACAATCAAAATAAATTCCGCACATTGAGCCAAGAGTACGCGCAAATTGCTCCGTTAGTCGATTGTTATAAACGCTATGAACAGACGCTGGCAGATTTAGCGGTCGCTCAAGACATGGCAAGCGACAATGACCCCGAATTGCGTGAAATGGCAAAAGAAGAAATTAGCGACGCGCAAAATGAGCTAGATACAATCGATCACGAATTACAATTACTGTTATTGCCTAAAGACCCTAACGACAATCGCAACATCTTCTTAGAAGTCAGAGCAGGTACAGGCGGTGATGAAGCAGCGATATTTTCAGGCGATTTAGCGCGTATGTATCAACGGTATGCTGAACGGCGCGGCTGGCAAACTGAAATTATCAACGAAAGTTTCGGCGATCACGGCGGTTATAAAGAAATTATTTTGCGCATTATCGGGCGAGATGTGTATTCACAATTAAAATTTGAAGCAGGCGCACACCGTGTGCAACGTGTCCCTGAAACTGAATCACAAGGGCGAATTCATACCTCCGCGTGTACCGTCGCCATCATGCCAGAAGTGGATGAAGTGGATGCCATCGACATTAACCCTGCTGATTTAAAAGTCGATACTTACCGCGCCTCGGGTGCAGGTGGGCAGCACATTAACAAAACCGAATCCGCAATCCGCATTACCCACGTTCCTACAGGCACAGTGGTCGAATGCCAAGATGAACGTTCACAGCACAAAAATCGTGCGCGGGCGATGTCGTTATTGGCTTCACGTTTATTATCCGCTGAACAAGAAAAACACCACGCCGAACAATCCTTAACCCGCAAATTACAAGTCGGCAGCGGTGACCGTTCCGAACGTATTCGTACCTACAATTACCCGCAAGGCCGTTTAACCGACCACCGTATTAACTTAACGTTGTATAAATTGGATGACATTATGCAGGGCGGTTTAGAACACGTTATTAATCCGTTGATTAGTGAACATCAAGCCGAATTATTGACGCAGTTGGGGGATGATTAATCGGTTTTCGTATGGATACGGAAATAGGATGGGCTGACGCAAGGAAGCCCATCTAAGCGTATTTATAATGCCTGATACGAATTGACTAGTTGCATTGATTGCATCACGCTTTGATACGCCGATCACTCAGTTTTTACTCTCACCTCACAGCAATTGTGCAGTAACCACCAATCCTGCCACTTTATCGTAGCCCTCCTTGCGTAGTGCCGCAGTCTCAATGCAATGAATACGAAACCCTGCATCGATTAATGTCTTGCTAATATATGCTTCGGTGTGACTGTAACGACCATGCAAATTCAAACGAAAATCCTCGCCTTTCTCAGTCTCTTCCAGTTTTTCCAGCGTGAAAATAAACCAGCCTTCTGGCATTAACGCACTGGCAGCGGCGTGCATCGCATCGGTCAAATCGCCAAAATAACAGAAAGTATCTGCACAAATTATGGCGTTATAAGCAGATTTAGCTTGCAAAAAAAACGCTGTCAGCTCGGCTTCAAATAAGCCATCATAAATGCCTCGCTCCTGAGCGCGTTCCAGCATTTTGGGTGATAAATCGACACCGTCCAAGCGTTTTACCAGCTTTTTTACTAACGCACCACATAAGCCCGTACCGCAACCTGCATCTAATAGCGTCCAGTTGTTAGCATCGGGATTTACCTGTTGTAGCGCGTGCTGAACCAGAAAAGGGGCTTGATAATCCAGCCGCTTTAGCACACCGTCAAAAGACATGGCGAAGCTATCAAAGGTTTCACGCACATAAGCATCACTCGCACGAGGTGGTGCATTGGTACGCGTGTAGGCAGCAATCAGATGTAACGCTGTTGGATTTTCAGAATCGTGACTCAACCACTGTTTCAATACGTCAACACATTGCTCGACTTCGCCCATTAGATAGAAAGTACGACTCAATTTTCTATAAGCATCCGCATCAAACGGCTTGAGTTCCAGTGATTTACTATACATACTCACCGCTTCTCGATAATTCTTTAAATGACGATAAGTATTGCCCAAATTTTGGTAGTGATGTGCGTTATTAGGTTGAAGCTCAATTGCTTTCCACAAATACGCGACAGCTTCCTGATACTGCTGTAATTCTTTAAGAGCGATACCTAAGTTGCCATAAGCGGTGGCAAAGTTCGGATTGATGTCAATGACCCGCCGAAAATGCAGTTCTGCCAATTCAGGCTGCCCTGTTTGCAGATAAATATTAGCCAAATTATTTTCTGCATCCACATAATCTGGCACTAATGCCAATGCTTTTTTTATCCACTCAGCACCTTCTGTCGCATAACCTCGCTGGTGTCTGAGCAAACCAAAGTAATGCAATATATTTGGGTTTTCTGGCGCAAGCTCCAGTAATTGACGATAAATATCTTCCGCGTATTCATATTGATTGGCTTGATGTAAACGAATAGCAAACTGTAATGCGTCTTCTAAGCTAATCTGCTGAGTTTCTGTGTCAAGTACATCTGGATTATCAGTTAATTGTTTCATAGTGTGTTGATAAGTAAGAAATAGGTTAAGCAGCGGTTTGAGTATTATAGGCGTGATATGCCTTGAAGTGGAATAACTTAAAATGCACGCATTCCAGCTTAAATATTATGAATGTTTGCGTACCCTACCTAACTTTCCCCCTCAGTCCATTCATTCTATATACTTCAAAAATAGCGCGTATAAGTCCATAGTTTAAGTGGTAAAAAACACATTGATTTTTGATTTATTTAGGGGTAACGTTACCGCGTTGTTCTAATTAAGTTTGCTAAACTTAGTTCAGTGTGTTTGTCACTTGCTGATGTCCCATGCTTAACTCAGGTGTAATTTACAACAGCTCTAGGCGTGTCTCAGCGTCAATGCAAGTTAGGTATTTTCTCGAAGGAGGAAAAATGTCTGATATTCTCAAAAGTCTTTATAAAACCCGATGTGGGGCGGAGTTAATGTGTTCTTTATCTTCGTTTAGTGAAGCAACGTATCATCCAAGCATTTCAGTCAGATTTATAACTCTCTACAACAAGTTTCAAAGTGGCTTGGGTGGTGTGTTGCTACGATTTACATTCGCGCTACTAGCGTGTCTCTCAATCTCAAACGCGAATGCAGATTTATCTTCAACCTTGCTGGAAGACCTCATCAAACACAGCGATGTTATTGTATTTGCACAACCGATTAAATTTGAAAGTAATGCCTATGGCGAGGGATACGCTTTATTTACCGCAAAACAAACAATCAAGGGGATAGCACCACCAGAAAATTTCCGTATCACTTGGACGAGTGAAGTCCATGAGCAACGGATTAAAACGGGTAACAATCGCCTTCTTTTTCTCAAGCGCGAAGCAAACGGCGAATACACTGGAACCCAATATGGTCGTAGTTATTGGGAGATTGAATCGGATTTCAGCAAAAATTCAACCTGCCAGTTATATACTCGGTATCTCTACCCCATCAATATGATTGTCATCGATCCCAAATACATCAACGCGGGTTTGCTTATCAAGCCGCATCCTAAAAAAGGTGAAAAAACGCCGCCAATTTTGTGTTTGGACAATATTCAAACCATCGTTCGTTAACAGCAAGAGGTTCGTGTCATGAAATTTTCAATCGCTGATCGTGCAACATACCCAAAACTTTACCGTTACATTCGCTATTCAATGCCTCAAGTCGCGACTGTAGGAACCATCATTAACAATTTACAAACCTATGGAAGTCTGAGTGCAACCCAATCTCGCCACGCATTAGCGTGGGGCAACAATCCACTCATTATCATTACCCCGCTTTCAACTGGACAATGTGGCGTACCCGCTGCGAATGGTTGTTTCCGTGCAGCCTCTCCAGATCAAATCGAAATTGCATTAGATCGCGCCCTTGAATTCGAAAACGGAGACGCGGCCGCGACTGAATTAACCAGCTCAGGTAGGTCAGTCTATGTAGTCGGCACCACAATTCTTCACGAACTTTGCCACTGGGGTCGCCAGTTAAATGGGAAACCTTATACTGGAATAGGCGAAGAAGGCGTTGATTTTGAGGTGGCAACCTATGGACGGAACGTAGGTTGAGGCCTTGTTACTATTAAGTTAAATAGCCAATGTAGGAGCGGATTGCAATTCGTCCTTGTATTTAAAAATCGCATTATGGGTGCGTGTAACGCGCCCATACCCTCTCATCAATCCACCCCCAACTTCTCCAACAACACCCTAGGCGATTCAAAGTACATAGTATTGGTCTGGCTATCAATGGCGACTTGAATGCTGTGACCTTTGGTGAGTCTTGTGCCTGTGAGTTTATCGGTAATCTGGTAGTTTATTTTCAGGCGGTTTTCCCATTCGACGATTTCGGCGTGGACGGTGATTATCTGACCGAATGCTGCTGGTTTGGCATAGCGGATTCTTAAATCTATCACTGGCCATGCGTAGCCTGAATCGCGCATTTGTCGGTAGTTGTAGTCGATGGTATCCAGCAATGCGCAACGGGCGATTTCAAAGTATTTGACGTAATGACCGTGCCAGACGACTTCCATCATATCGACATCGTGAAACGGAATTTGTATATCAATCGTGTGTTTAATCATACAGTTGCCAGTGTTGTTGACGGATGAGGGCTAAGCAGGCGCGGAGTTCCTGTTCTAGGGCGCGGTCGGTGCTTAGGAATGGGCTGATGTCGCGTACTGAGGTAACGGTGTGTTGTAACGCGGGGCTTAAGGTGTTGAGGTTGCCGCGCAGTTCTACGCCTTGTACGGCGGCAAATAATACTGCCGCCGCGACTTGTTCAGTGAGTTCTAAAATGCGGATGCAATCACGCGCGGCGATGGTTCCCATGCTGACTTTGTCCTGATTGTGGCATTCG
Source organism: Crenothrix sp. D3 (assembly GCA_002134785.1). GTDB lineage: Bacteria > Pseudomonadota > Gammaproteobacteria > Methylococcales > Methylomonadaceae > UBA4132. The sequence goes on along the minus strand of MBQZ01000029.1, from coordinate 221,871 downwards.
GTGGAGCGGGAAAATACGCTGGCGGGCATAGTGAGTTTCAGGGCTTCGGCTGTCCACGCGGAGACGGCGATTTGTATGGCTTTGAAACCGTGGTTAATCATTGCCTGTTCAGCGGTCGCGCCTGATAAATTGGCGGGCAGTCCGTGATTAAATTTGGTGTCCATGAGTTGCGCAATTTGCCTGTCCAGTAAATCGGCTAGATTGGCAACCGCTGTTTTTAGTCCGTCCATTGCAAAGGCGATATGCCCGCCGTAAAAATGCCCGCCGTGCAGTACGCGCTCGTTTTCCGCGTCTATGATGGGATTGTCGTTGGCACTGTTTAATTCAGTTTCAATAAATTGCCGTAGCCACGGCAGCGAATCTTCCAGTACACCGATAACGTGCGGCGCACAGCGTAATGAATAACGGTCTTGCAAGCGGGTATCGTGACGCGGCGCGTGGTCGGTGACTTGTAAATCGGCGCGGATGCGTTCAGCGACACGGTTTTGCCCGACATGAGGCTTAACGGCAAACAGTTGTTCATCAAAGTGGTAGGCGTTGCCTTTTAAGGCGATGGAAACCAAGCTAGTGATACGGGTAGCTAATCGCGACAGATAAGCGGCGCGTTGATAGGCGAGACAGGCAATGCCCGTCATTGCCGCTGTGCCGTTCATAATGGCGAGACATTCTTTGGGTTTTAGCGTCAGCGGTTCGATGTTTAACTGCGCAAAAACCGCTTGTGTGGTGTGCGCTTCACCTTGGTATAACACCTCGCGTTCACCTGCTAACACAGCGGCTAAATACGACAGCGGGGTTAAATCACCACTGGCACCGACTGATCCTTCTTGTGGAATCAGCGGCAAAATATCCAGCGTTAATAAGGTGGCTAGCTGTTGCAATAGCTGATAACGCACGCCTGAATAGCCACGCGCCAGACTGGTTAACCGAGTCGCTAAAATCGCGCGGGTTTGTTCGGCATCAAAATGTTTGCCCAAGCCACACCCGTGAAACGTATATAAATGACGCGGCAGTTGTTCGACTAAATGCAGCGGAATCGACACGGTGCAGGAATCGCCAAAACCTGTGGTTACGCCATACACAAAACCTTCTTCTTTTAATAACGTTTCGATGAATGCCGCGCCTTTATCAATGCGCTGGATAAAATCGGGGGCGGTGCTCAATTCCAGCGGTGCGTGTTGCTGGGCGAGTTGGCAAATGTCTTCAATGCTCAGTGCTTGCCCGTTAAAGACGATGGGAGTGTGGTTAGTCATTATTGATGTGCCAAAAATCGAAAAAGTTAAACCATTGTAGCGGTTCTGTGAGGCAGTAAGTTTGTAAGCGGTCGGCATAACGCTGCACGACGTGCTGAATGGATTGCTCGCGGTTTTTTCTGGGGAAGTGTAAGCCGTCGCTGAAATGGTCGAAGTAAACTGAGTATTTGCCCTGCTGTTTCAAACAGAATACTGTGTACACAGGGCATTTTAACAGCGCGGCGAGAATAAACGCCCCTTGTGGAAACAAGGCTTCCGCACCCAAAAACGTGGCGCGGCTTACCCGTTGTGAATTGCTCACGGGCGTGCGGTCGGCGGCGATAATGACCAGTTCACCTGCGTCTATTTTATCGCTGAGCATCATGGCAGTCGCGGCGGTGATTTCAGTGACTTGGATTAACTGTAAGCGGCTGTTGTCGCTGGTTTTGTTTAATAATTGGTTGAATTTTTCGGCGTGTTTGGTGTGGACTAACACGTTAATGCGCAGGGCTTTATCAAAATCAGCGAGAATCCGACACACTTCCAGATTGCCAAGATGTGAACCCAACACGACCACGCCGCGTCCTTTCTTGGTTTCGGCAAGTAATTCATCCCGTCCGTAATGCCGTACATCGTCAGGCGATAACGCACCCGACCACGCGGCGAGTTTATCAATCAGCGCATTGGCAAAACTGATGAAATGTTTGAAGCTAAGCCACAAACCCGCATTTAACGGCGTGAACGCGGCGATTTTGTGCAGATAATCCTGACTGGCTTGTCTGGCAGGGCGATTGCTTAGCCAGTAATAACTGACGACGGGATATAGAAACACTTGTAACACTGTGCGCCCACACAGCAAATAGACGCGCAATAATAAACGTATCCCTGAAATAAAACTGCGTTCTTCTATTTGCGCCCAGTGTTTCATCGCCAGTGCCTTAATAATAGCCGTGGCGAGCGGATTAACATTCCAAAAAATAACCGAGCGTGGGTAGCTGAAATCATCACGTTATCGCGCCACAGTTTGAAATGGGATACGCCGTCTAGGGGATAGTTAACGGCGGTTGTCAGGTTGATTGCTTCGACTCCTTGCCAGTACAAACGTACCACGCTATCTATATCAAAATCCATGCGTTGCCCGATTTGGTGGCTGCTGATTAATTGTTGTACCGCAGGCAGCGGATATAAGCGAAAGCCGCACATTCCATCGGCGATAGCGAATGATAAGGTGTTAATGGCTATCCATACAGTAGTTACCTGCCGACCGTATAAGCGACTTTTTGGTACGGAGTCATCAAACACGGGTTTGCCTAAAATCATGGCGTTGGGGTGTTGCCGACTTGCTTCCAGAAAACGCGGAATATCAGCGGTGTTATGTTGTCCATCGGCATCAATTTGTAGTGCGTGTGTGTAGCCGCGTCTGATGGCTTCATTAAAACCATCAATCACCGCCGCGCCTTTGCCGCCATTTTCGGCACGGTTTATCAGCGTTAGCCAATCGGCTTGTTGTTTGGCAAGCTCTTCCAATACGGCGGTGCAAGTGGCGGAACTGCCGTCATTGACCAGCAAGCAGGGAATGCCGTGTGGTTTTAAATTGGCGATAACTTCAACGATAGCGTGTTCATGGTTGTACACAGGGATGATGATGCAGGGCTTCATTGGATTCTCAGGGTTGGGTAGCATAAACAAGTCGCCCTGAACTGTGCGTTCCCGCGTCTGAACTAAAGTTAAAATGCAGTTTATGCGTGCTATCGTTCCAGCTCAGCGTCAGTGTCAGCGCGGCATTGGGTTGAATGACTTTAACGAATTTCAAGGCTTCCAGTAGCGCAAATGGTTGGTTTATCGTGAAAAATGCTTTGCCAAAATGTTCCGCCCACGCGATTTGTACCACGCCAGCCAGTACAGGATACTCGGCAAAATGATCGGGAAAATAAATCAGTTCTTCAGGGACTTTGAGTGTCAGTTCCACGCTGTTGTCTGTCACGCTCACGCTTTGTACTATCGGTAGTTTTTGCGTATCGGTATCTAGCAGAACTTTAAGCAGCGATTGGTTAATTTTGCCTTGCGTGGTCAAGGGAATGGAGTTCACTATCAGCCATTTTCTGGGCAATACCACGGCATCGAACCAGTTATGCAGCTGTGAACGTAATTGCTTGATGAAGGCGTTTCTGCCGATGCTGGTTAGCTGTTCCACACCTGCTTCGGTCAACACTATCACCGCGCCCACTCTGTCTCTATTGTTGGTAATCGTGAGGGTAAACGCATCGGCTATCCACAGCGACTCCATCAATCGCCGTTCCAGTTCCGACAACGACAGGCGTTTTTCTTCGATTTTCACAATGCGGTCTTTACGTCCATGCAGGATAAACCGCCCGTCGGTTTGTAAGCTGAGATTGTCATCTAAAGTAAAAAGCGCGTCGAGATACGGTGACTGTAGCTGCCAGTTGTTATCAACACAACTTAACACCATGCCGTCGAATGTGTGCCACGCGGTGTCGTGTTGTCGCCATGCGATACCGCCTGTTTCTGAACTGCCGTAGACTTCAATGACTTGCTGGTTGCTATGGTCAAAAATCTGTTGTCTAGCGGTTTCGGGCAATGCGCCGCCTGAACTGAACACCGCGCACATATCGCTGATACCCTGCCACGGTGAATCGGCATCCAGTCGTTTTAATTGCGCAGGACTGGCAATCCAACACGCGGGTTTATGAATGGCATTAACCAGCATTTCAGGGTTCATGGCGATTTGGCTATGAAAACACCGACCCGCTGATAACGGCCACAACACGCGAAACAACAAGCCGTAAATATGCTGGTGGCTCACGGTTGCTAACACCTCAGCATCACCCAGTTGTTTGCCCCATTGTGCTTCCAAAGTGGCGCACTCGCGTTCCAATTGAATCAGGCGTTTTTCTATCGGTTTGGCTTGCCCTGTTGAACCTGAGGTGAAAATCACCAAGCGGGTGTCATGCGGATTTAATGGACAAATAAACCTGTGAGGTCTTAAAGACCTCGCAGGTTTGAGCAACGTGTAGTCTGTGCTGCCGAGATGATAATCGAACGCTGCATAACCTTGCCAATCGCCGATTAACTGGCACTGGTGTTGGGTTAATTGTTCGGCTGTTCCTGTATGATTATTGCCTGCAATCCAGACCTCTTTACCCGCATGAAACAAGGCGAATAACAACACTGCAAACGGGTAAGCATCGTCGGTGTATAAGGTATAACGTTGAAATGGCTGGGCGTGCAATTGCTTAACCCAATAACGGACAGCGGCATCAAACGCAGCGGCGTAATAATAACGCCCTGCATGATAGGCAATGGGGGTTTCAGTCATTGAGAAAACATCGCGTGAGGCTTATCGGGCATGGTTTTGAGTTTTGATTCTGACTAGGTATTCGCCGATAAATAAAATGCCCATTAATAAATAAGCAATAAATCCGTTATACAAACTCCAGATTTCAACGCTACTGAACAGTGCGGTGGCGAGGGCAATACTGCCATTAAGAATAAAAAATCCACACCAGACTTGGGTCACGCGGCGAGTATATACAACGCCTTCAGGCGGTAAATCGGGGTGTTGAATTCTCGCCAGCCGTTCAATAATACTGGGTGGCGACCACAAGCTCCATGAAAATAACAACAACATCGCAGTATTAGCAATCGCAGGATAAAACCGTAACGTGAGCAATTCATTACTCCATACAGCAAAGCCGCAGTACACCATGCCAACCATTAACAGAGGACTGCTCCAATGTTTAACGCTATAACTTGCCGCGAGCCTAATGCCTAGCAATATAAACAACACAGTGGCTATTTTCCACGGTTCTAAATACTGCGTACCGAAATAAACAGCGAATGGGTAGAGTATGGTTAGAAAGCCGATAACGGCATTGATGAGTAGGCGCATATTAGTTGAGGAGTACAAACCTAGGCTTGTATTCCAGTATGCAGCATACTGTAAACCGCTTCAACCACATCCCCAATCGTCCGCGCCGTTTTAAAATCTTCAGGTTTAACTGCTTTGCCCGTCATTTCTTTTAGCCGCACAATCATGTCGATGGCATCAATACTGTCAAAATCAAGATCTTCGTACAAACGGGCATCGAGCGTAATATTATCGGCATTCAGCTCAAACAACTCGACCATGATAGTTTTAATAGCGGCTAAAATATCTTCACGCGTGTCCATAGTCTCAACCCCGCACCGATTGAATATAAGCGGCTAAGCTAGCCACTGACGCGAAAATGCGCACTACATCTTCTTTTTCAGCTTCAATTTTTACCCCATATTTTTTGCGTATCGCCAAACCCAATTCCAGCGCGTCGATGGAATCCAGCCCCAGACCTTCATTAAACAGTGGCGCGTCGCTGTCTATCTCGTCAACACTGAGGTCTTCCAACGCCAACGCGTCAATGATTAATTGTTTTAATTCAGTTTCCATAATAATAATTTTCTAAAGTATGAGTAAAGCGGCGCACAGCAATTGATTTCGGTTCTATTTCGGTGAATTCCGTTAAGTCCACATCATCACCGACATTCATGACTAAATGAAAACGGCGTTCAGGAATGTGATACCACGGCTCGGCTTTTGTTAGGGTGCTGGGCGTGCAGGACAGCGTAACTAAAGTGACTATTGTATTCGCTTGCAACGCGATTGCCGCCGCGCCACGTTGAAAATGAGAGGGATTATTCGGCACAGAGCGCGTACCCTCTGGGAAAATAATCATGCTACCGCCCGATTGCAACCACGCCACACAGTCAGCAATCATCTTTTCAGGATCGCCGTTACTGATATAACCTGCGTTTAAAATTGGGCCGCGCATAAACGGATTACGCCACAGACTGTCTTTAACAATGCAGTTTGCCTGTTCAATGCGGCTGATTAAAAACACCACATCGACCAGTGTCGGATGATTGGCAATAATCAACTGCCCTGCCCTATTCAGCTTTTCCAAACCGTTTATTTCATAAGTCATGATGCCGATGCGGTGCATCAAACCAATGAACACATAAAAACTGTAATGTACCACCTGTTGCCCTAGGCTGATACGTTGTAAACGATTCATCGGCAACACTGACAACACAGGAAACACCAAAGCCCACAACAACAAACCGCCCAGCCCAAAGCAAACAAAACTAAAGCCTGTGGCAAACAACCGCCAGCCATAACTTAATTTTTGCATTATTTTTTGCATACTATCCAATTGCCTAAATACACCGCCTGCTCATCAGCAAGCAGAAATTTTAAAAATGCCAGTAATTGTACAGAATGCTCACCTGCATCACGACTGTCTGTTGCACGGCGCAATGATAATGGCAAGCCTTCGCCACTCAAAGCAATGCGTAACGCCAACACACACGGCGCGGCACTGAGATTAAACGGTGCAGTAGGGAAAAAATCAGCGACAGGTTCATCATAAAAAACAATCAACACCGCCGCCGCGCCTTCATGCAGTATGCCCAGCGCGTCGATAAACGCAGGTGCAATGCCTTCTTTCCCTGAAGCAATCACGGTAATTTCTTGATGATTCTGATAGGCAATCGAAAACAGCCCCGCAATTGCATTATGCACCGATAAACTAAATGCAGTCGGTGATAATTCTTCACCTGCTTGAATGGCTTGTAGCATAGCCAAGGATTTACTCAATTCACCGTGTGCCGAACTGAACACCACAGGCAGTGATTCACTCGCTTTAATACAGGCATCGGCAACCGAAAAAACTGTTCGAGCCAATGGCGTTAATCTACGCTGTAGCATTTTAGGCACACACGCAGGCACAGTCACATTGTCCTTTGTTATCAGCCTGTTATCGCCAACATCCAAATCAGGACAACACGCGCTCCAGTTGCACACGATAAAATCAAGCATTGTTAGTCATCTATAAATAGTCTTTAGACCTGCGGGCAACCGTGTTAAAAATCAAGTAAAACCTGCGAAATCTGGCTGCCATTCTGATTGACTGTTAACCATTGAACTCAGGGTAATCAGTAGCTTTCTCATGCAGGAGGTATAAACCCATGCACTGATTTTCTTTAGACTGAATGGTATTCAAGTGCTTTCCCGCACTCGGCGCGGCTATGCGAAAATTAGTACAGATTTGTTTTGGTGTCTTAAAACACCAACTCCCCCTATCAAACTCAAACAGGATAATCTTCTGCTTGTGATTGATTTGGGGAGATGGTCTTGCTAAGACGCGCTTCAAATAACGATTATATTTTTTCTAAGTATTCCTGTGGGAAGCCTACCCAAAAATAGCCGCCCTTCAAGGGATTATTGCCGTAATAACTGTAGGAGCGATGAAAATTACCCCCTGTGAATTCAAACGGATCCCCTGAACCTTTTTTGGAATAAACTGGCACGCCCTCATACTCACTACTCTCATACGCGTTATCGAGAGAGGGGTCTGGATACCAAGGCTCCATGACATCCACCATGTCAAATTGCCAGTCATAGTTATACAGCACATTCATGTGACCAAAGCCCCCTGGCGCTTTGAAGCCTATTATCAATGGCCAGAATCCCATATAGCTTTTTAAATCCTTGGTTTGTACCCGCGCAGTGTGCATTTTAAAGCCACTCTTTTTGACAAATAGTTCGAGTTTATTTGGATTTATCGTGCCATCTTTATTCCACATACCACTGGCTTTGCCTATCAAGTCCAGTTGGGAAATCGACGTTCGGTCAGGTAGCACTGCCAGCCACCATTCGAGAGAAGCCGCCCAACAGGCATTCGCATCAAATTGCCCAACTGAATTGTAGTCACCGTATTTAGGTCGCATTCGAATGAGGATAGTAATCGAGGGTGCCATTGCCTTGCCGTCACCATTGGTCGCCTCGAAAGTTAGCCTAGCAGGCGAAGAGGTATCGATGTTAGCTTCAAGTGTTCCCGAGTTTACTCGATAAACTTCATTAGCCCGCTCACCTGTCATATTACCCCACGCCGAAAACCGCACCGATTGGGTTTCATTGAGTGTGCCAGAAAAGCCAATAGTCGCCGATTCCCCAACGAAAATAGTAAGCGTTTTGTTAGCACGATCGTACAATCCCTTGGTTTCTTTTGGTAAAAATAATTTTCCCATGTCAATATCCACCTTGTTTGAATTATAAAATGAGCAGTAATCACTTATTGCGCATACTACCAACGACTAAACTACCCTACAAATTGCGTTTTACTGCGTTAAGCTCATAGCTCGTGAATGGATAGAATGCAGTGAAATCTATCATTTACAGGGGGTTATATGGGTTCCGCTATTGCTTTACCCATCTTACGAGTTGTTGGTTATATTTATAATAACCGCCAAGAAGCAGTAAGAAAAAGATAAATTTAATAACCGCCCTCATGATTGCACCTGATTTTATAGTAGTGTGATGATTACACGGTGATATAGTATTTCAGTTTTTGGTTAAGTCGCAACCGTTCGCCCTGAGCTTGTCGAAGGGTGTTCATGGTTCGACAAGCTCACCATGAACGGATTAATATAAACCAAAAATACTATAGGAAACGTAGCGTATCGCGTGTAGAGTTTAAGACTATTATTCGCCATAATTATTATCGGAACAATCAATACAAGCTTTGGGTGGCTCTGTCCACTGTTGAGGATAGATTCCAAGCTACACGAAACGGTGAAAAATTGAGTAAGACCAATCACCAACCCGCGAAACAAGACCGTGTTTCACAGGATTCCAATGAATATAATCACAATGGTTTTCGTAATCGCGTTCATCACGAATTTGATGTTCCCAGAAGCGCGGTTGCCAAACTGTTTGCGCCCGTTTACAGTTTTGAGCCGCTGAGGGTTGAGTTTTATATTTGTCCAGACAATAGCGAGAAAAATACCCTTTTATGGCATTCCAGCGTGTTGAATAATCGGAGTGTGGCAGTGTCCAAATACAATGTATAGCTAACGCAGTATAAGTTGATTATAAAACCGTTCGCCCTGAGCTGTGAGCTTGTCGAACAGTCGAAGGGCTATAGTGGTTCGACAAGCTCACCACGAACGGCATCATTTTATTGTGCTTTGGCTATAAATGGTCTGGCAACAGTACAAACGCGTTGATAATGAATGGATGGCGCGTTTTTGTGAGATTGAATGAGGTGTGCAATAACACACGGTTTTCGGGTTCGCACAGAATCTTGCGTCGCCGAAAAATCACCACCGTAAAAAAATAGGTCGCCCCAGCTGTTTTAGCGCGGCGGTATTGCATAGAATATTCCCAAGGTAGGTTGGGCAACAGCTTCATCGTTGCCCAACATTATTGAAATGTTAATGGATTTTCGCAATACCATTAATGCCAGTTCAAGGCGTAAATGTCGGGCAACAAAAAGACGTTGCCCGACCTACAGGGCTTTTAAATGTAACCCATTGATTATACGATAATTTAAAAAGTCAAATGCGTTTGCCCTGTTGCATACGTTTACTTGCCGCTAAAAAATACAATATTATATTATATTTCAATGAGTTATTTTTTTGTCATGTATAGAGGTTTCAATGTGGAAATGGAAGGCAAGCCCAAGGTAGGTTGGGCAACAGTTTTATCGTTACCCAACATTTTAGTGGTCGGAATCGAAATGCCGATGGGTTTTTCCAACGTTATTTATATGTTTTAATGTGAAAATGTCGGGCAACAAAAAGACGTTGCCCGACCTACATGGCTTACGAGTTACGAGTTGTCAAAGTCCTAGGTTCACATGAAGGTCTGCAACATTCCTTATGAAATTATTGAAATGAACCCTGTCATTGTAGAACCTCCGAATGAGTTCTGCTCGCTGCGCACCAGAGGGATGCTGAGGATCTCCGTATCCGAGCCAAGCACTCAGGATGTTCAAGTTATTGATAACGTCCGCTCCTTGGTGGACATTCATCAGAACGTGCATACCGATCAAGTCCGCCAAGTGTTCGTGTCTTTTCGCTACGTTGTAACTTAAAATCTCTGGAGCGGTAGTACCAGCATCTTGGCACACCAAATAGGCCACTGCATGCCCAGTCTCGTGTGCTACAGCGAACGTCCGCAACCAATCCCTAGGCTCGTTAACTACACCCATGCTAACCTGCACAAATCCAGGACTGCCAAGACCGTCAATTTGAAGGCTCTGATCCACTGACAAATCTGCTGGAAGAGCCCCCTCACGATCATACCCTGCATTAACATAGGCGGGTCGGATCACCTGAGTGTATTCAGCTTTCAGTGAGTCCTCACGAACTGGACTCAGAGCGTCATAAAGCTCCTGCACTACGTCTTTTTTATTGCGCCTGCTGTCTTTCCATTCCTCCCCGTCCCCTTTTGCCTTGATCCAATCATTCAGACGATCTGAAAGACGACTCTTGTTCACTTTGCTCTTGTTCTTGTCATAAACCTCAAGGGCTTCATCCAAAAGACGCAGAACATCACTCCGACGATGGAACGCATCCTGTTTGGTTCGTTCTATCCAATTTTTGTAAGTTGGAATAGCCATAAAACTTATCTCCCCTTCCGATCGTGTATTATATCTTAGGCATCAATTCTGATACCTAAGACCGTTGATTTATATAACGCGAATATCTTGTAACTCGTAAGGCGCAATAGGCAATAGGCAATAGCCACATGGTGATTAAAAACATTCGGCAGAATACGCTTCACTATCCCGCCCTACCTAGGCTAACTTTGAACATTATCAAAACTAAACCCAAACTCCCCATCTTGCACACTGATATGCACCCGCTCAATCGGCTCGTTTGCCATCATGCGTAATAAAAACTCTTGGCTGATACGCGGTAATAGCGTGTTAGTTAAGATGGCATCAATCATCCGCCCGCCACTTTCCAATTCCGTACAACGACTGGCAATCAATTTCACCACGTCATCATCAAAGGTAAACGGCACTTTATGACTTTCCATAACCCGTTTTTTAATCCGTCCTAATTGCAAACGGGTAATCGCGCAAATCATTTCATCGCTTAATGGATAATACGGAATCACCACTAAACGCCCCAACAACGCAGGCGGGAAAACTTTTAATAAGGGTTCGCGCAGGGCTTTGGCAATGTCTTCGGGTTCGGGCATGAGGTCTGGGTCTTTGCACAGGTTCATAATCATGTCTGTGCCTGCGTTGGTGGTGAGCAGGATTAGGGTGTTTTTAAAATCAATCACCCGCCCCTCACCGTCTTCCATCCAGCCTTTATCAAATACTTGGAAGAAAATTTCATGCACATCGGGATGAGCTTTTTCAACTTCATCCAATAACACCACTGAATACGGTCTGCGTCTGACGGCTTCGGTTAAAACACCGCCTTCACCATAACCAACATAACCTGGAGGCGCGCCTTTTAAAGTAGATACCGTGTGGGCTTCTTGGTATTCGCTCATGTTGATGGTGATAACGTTTTGTTCACCGCCGTATAAGGTTTCTGCAAGTGCCAAGGCAGTTTCAGTTTTACCAACACCTGACGTACCAGCGAGCATGAATACGCCGATGGGTTTATTGGGATTATCCAGCCCTGCGCGAGAGGTTTGTACGCGTTTGGCTATCATATCCAGCGCGTGGCGTTGTCCGATAATGCGTTGTTCGATGTTATCGGCAAGGTGAATAATGTTATCGATTTCATTTTTCACCATACGACCGACTGGAATACCCGTCCAATCACCGACCACTGAGGCGACCGCTTGGGCATCGACACTGGGTAAAATAAGCGGTGATTCACCTTGTAATTCATGCAGTTTGGCTTGTAATTCTTTCAGGTCTTCCAGCAATTGTTCACGCGACACGGGATCAGCAGTGGTGTCTGCAATCGCATCGGCAGCTTTTTCTAACTCGCTGTCTGTGCCTTCCACTTTACCGATTAAGGCGCGGAGTTTGGCGCGTATATCGAGGATATTTTTCACTAAATCACGCTCAGTCGTCCAACGTTGTTCTAAACCGACTAAGCGGTCTTGTTCTATTGCTAATTTTTCATTGGCGTTAGTTTCGCGGTCTTTAGTATCAATACCGATGGCTTTTTCACGACCGATAATCTCCAGTTCGGTGTTCAGTGCGTTAATACGTTTACGGCAATCATCGACTTCAGCGGGAACAGCGTGTTGACTGATAGCGACACGCGCAGAGGCGGTATCCAATAAACTCACTGATTTATCAGGCAGTTGCCGAGCGGGAATGTAGCGGTGTGATAATCTAACGGCAGCTTCTAAGGCTTCATCTAACACTTGCACTTGATGGTGTTTTTCCATGACAGAGGCAACGCCGCGCATCATGAGGATGGCTTTTTCTTCGCTAGGTTCATTGACCTGTACGACCTGAAAACGGCGCGTTAAAGCAGGGTCTTTTTCGATGTGTTTTTTGTATTCAGCAAAGGTAGTGGCTGCAACGGTGCGTAATGTGCCACGCGCTAACGCAGGTTTTAATAAATTAGCAGCATCACCCGTACCCGCTGCACCGCCTGCACCCACTAAGGTATGGGCTTCATCGATAAATAAAATAATGGGTTTTTCGGAGGCTTGGACTTCGTCAATGACTTGGCGGAGGCGGTTTTCAAATTCGCCTTTCATACTCGCGCCAGCTTGTAATAAGCCCACATCCAGCGTGCGTAAGGTCACATCTTTTAAAGACGGCGGCACATCACCTGCGACAATTTTTTGTGCAAAGCCTTCAACGATAGCAGTTTTACCCACGCCCGCTTCGCCTGTGAGTATTGGATTATTTTGCCGACGGCGCATTAAAATATCAATGACTTGACGAATTTCTTCATCACGTCCAACAATGGGATCCATTTTGCCAGAACGCGCTTGTTCGGTTAAATCCACAGTGAATTGTTTTAAGGCTTGCCCTTTACCCATTTGCGCAGGTGACATTGCGCCGCTGGCTTCACCAGGAACTGCACCACCACCGACTTGAAAACCATCATTTGCCGTTAAGCCGTGTTCGGGTGAACCGCTTAACACTTCATCAAAACGGTCAGTTAAGGTTTCAATTTTTATTTTTTCGAATTCTTTGGAAATGCTAGTTAGGGCATGACTTAAGCCTTTAGTTTTGAGTATGCCGACAATTAAATGCCCAGAGCGTACTTGTGATTCGCCAAACATCAACGTGCCGAACACCCAGCCACGTTCTACAGCATCTTCAATATGTTGGGATAAATCGGAAATAGAGGTTGAGCCTCTGGGTAGACGATCTAAAGCATCGGTGAAATCTTTGGCTAAGCGCGAAGGGTCGAGATTAAATTGACGGATAATGATATGTAAATCGGAGTTTTGTAATTGCAATATCTGGTGCAACCAATGTACTAATTCAACATAAGGATTACCTCTCATTTTACAGAATACCGTTGCTCCTTCTATGCCTTTGTAACAGACAGTGTTAAGTTTGCCAAATAAGGCAACTCGGCTTATTTCAGTCATTGTTGTGTCCTTTTTGTTATGCGTTAATTTGTGTAGGTTGGGCTAACGATAGTCAACCCAACAAAACCTTCGACTGTATTGATTTTATGTTGGGTTGCCAAAAAGCGGCAACCCAACCTACGCGGCTGTAGTAGTAACCAAACTACGCGGTCTCATTAGCCAAACAAAATTATTTCCATGTATTATCAGAGTCAGCCTTAGATAAGTAGCCCGCTAAATCAAGAGCGAAATATCCCCAACTGTCAGCGTTAACAATGGCTTTCGTATAGGGAAAAGCCGCCTTATTGGGTTTTAAACCTTGATTATCATAGCGATGATCTACTGTAGATACTTCATGATGCGACATTTCATGAATAATAGTTTCAGCGCATAGCCATTGCTTACCTGAATTACCTGTTAATCGGGTAAATGCCCCTTCCAGATAAATCACTGGAAAACCGCCGCCTTCTCCACCGCGAAAAGCTGCCCCATAATATTCATCACGCTTTTTTCGCCAATCAGGATAGTCAGTAAACACTAAGGTGTTAGAGTTACAACAAATAGCAATTTTCTTAAATCCAGCGTGTAGTTTCGTTATGGCTTTGTTTAAAGTGGCATCGGTACTATCTTCATCAAGAAACCATTTTCTTACCATATCTTTAGTCGCAGCATCAACACTCTTGCCCGCTAATTTATACTTAGTATCTTCAGAGATTTTCTTTGATAACATTAACGCGCTACACATCCATTCCTTTTCACTGATACTAAAAATGTCATCTTCTCTAGCCAAACGAGCCTTAATCGTCGTTATGTCCCCCGCGATTTCATCAAACACCCAAGTTGAATCTGATGCGGGTGGCGAATAAACCCATACATCTTGTCCACCGCTTTTCTGTGCGTGATAAACATGCTTAACCATTTTTAGTGATGCGGCACGCTCACGCTCTAATTGTTTGCTAGGAGACTTGTTTGTCGCTGCTTCGTATATGACATCCCCTGATGTTGTCACGCCAGCTTTCACGGCCGCTTTAATCTTGTCCCTGATATGCTCTGGTGTTCTCTCATAAGATTCACTAAATCCATGACGACCTAAAAAGTCTCTTATCTGGCACTTTTCTTGTAAAAAATCCTGCCAATCTATGGCAAATTTTTGATTCCTAAGAACTGTACGCGCTTTCTTATAAACTTCAGTAAAATTGTTCATTACGCCACCTCATTAATGTGCTGTAACTTTTTGAGTATTTAGATCAAGTGTAAATTGATGTCCGTTTTCATCGATAATGTTTAAAAGCTTGTTGTCATCTGATAATTCAATAGAGCGAATAAATACATCTTGTACATCTGTTTCTAACTTTGGCTTATAGTTAACCTTATAAATCTTGGCTAACCACAGCTCTTTACCACTAGTACTGTCTACAGCAACAATGTATCCGCCATTTTGTTCCAAGCCTCTCTCTCGTCCCCAGTGCAGCACTTCGTAACGTACCCCATTGGTTGTTACTGGATTAACATCCGCTGGACCGACTCGTTTACCCGCAGGCATACCTAAACTTTTTTTAGTCATTTTCTTACCCTCCTGAATAGTGGATTTATTGATACCCGTTTTAGTTGGAGCTGCCACTGTTTGGTAACAAGCGCATAAACAGCACAAAACAAAAACCGTCATCAAACATTTTTTTGTTACAAGTAATTTAATTAAATACATCTTTTATCAGCCTATTGACAATACAGTTGTTTATAAAAAGTGTAGATGCAACTTGTCACACTATTCTATTGTGAACAGTGCGATTAAAATCTTCGTTTAAAGGAACAACGCTAATATTCTAATAATATCCCTGTTCGTAGGATGGGTAGAATATAGTGAAATCCATCGCATTGATGGCTATTCATAATGGCTTTCACTGGGTGTTTTACAAGTCACGTTACTCTACACTTACATACTGAATTAAAGCTTACCCCAAAACGGATTCAATCTAAGATCATCAGCATCGTACTCACTACTACGTTCACCTAGCCACGATGTCCAGCCTAGATGGGTCGTTTCGCCAAGTCGCGCTTGCGGAACTTGGGCTTTTTTTAATACCAGTAAAACATCCCAGCTCAATTCATCACCGCTGTAATTACGAATAATGGCAACCAGTTGTTCGAGTCGGTAGCCGTTAGGTAATAGGCTGATATATTCCTGTAAACTCAAAGGCCCAAAGCGAATGCGAAACTTATGTTGGCAGCCCCAGACGTGTGAACCTAGGATAACGGAGCAACCGAGTTCACCTGTTAAATGACTTTCACCGAGTCGAGTTAAATCTGAGGGTTGAATTGTTAGCCATTCGCCGACGAATTGTTCAACGCTGACAGTCAGGCGAAAATAATCGGCGAGCAAGGCTCTTAACCCTTCTGCGGATTTGCTTTGGCAGGATAAAAAGCCTGTGTAATGAAATTTAGCGAGGTCGGGCATGGCATCGCGGTCACGCAAGGAGTCTGCGCCGAAGCCTGCGAGTGAGCCGATGTAAGTGGAAAAACGGTCGTTTTCGGGACGGTCAAAACTGACGGTTGGTTCGGTGTTTGCCCACGCCCGATAGAATAAGCAGAGTAGCCGATGGTGAAACATATCGGCAAAACCAGACAATGTGTGGTCGCGATGGTAATGAATTCGTTCGTGGATGTATTCAGTTAAATGGGTGGGCATTGGTCCATTCGTGCCGAATAAGCCAAAAAAACGCTGTTTCAATAAGGGCATTAGCCCTTGTTTACGTCTGGAAAAGGAGCTAAGTGTTGCAGTTTCAAAGGTCAGGGAAACGTGTTGACCTAATCTGATGGGCGGCTCGTGGCTAGGACGCTGGGAATGCCCAAAGCGAGCTTTGTCTTTGTACGCACATTCTAACAGGCGCATCACTTGAAAAAAGCCGTAACGTTGCGGCTCTTGTTGCAGTGATTCTTCTAAGCAAGATGCCGCTGCCCTAGTCTCGTTGGCCATCGCATTATTTCTCCACGGTCACTGGTTTTTAGTACGGTTTCGGTAAATGAATTTAGGGACACATACTGGGCAAAAAATTGCTCCAACACCATGCCTAATAAAAACACACCACTGCCTTCAAAAGCCGCCTCATCAACAGTGACGGTTATTTCTAGCCCACGTCCAAACACAATCGGCCCTGCGGTATTAATACGTCTGACAATAGGTTTGGATTGAATGGATAATACGCCTTCTATTTGTTTGCGAAAACTTAAATCACTGTTATCACCGTACAAAGACAGTAAGCTACGAAAGGCGGTCGCACCTTCTTTTTCATTGTTATTCAGTAGTGATAAATAATTGAGTGATAAATGATTAATGAGCTTCCACGCGGTATCTTTGTGGGCGTTGGAGGGTCTTGGTTTAGTGGGCCCTGATAGACAGCGTATTGATTTAACAGGCGCACCTGTTTGAATGGTGAAATCAGTGTCGCCGATGCCAATAGGCAGTTGTAAGGGGAGATCTCGATTGGTGCAGAGTGTTTCTAGCCCTAGTTGTCTTAATTCACTGTTAAACGGTGCCTCATTACTATCAACGATGGCAATAAAAATTTCATTGCCAACATAACTGGAGCGCGGACCTTGTAATTTTTGCTTAGTGGAAATAACACGCGGTGAGCGAATAACGGAATAATAAGCCCGTTGTTGCGCGTGACTGGCATCGCTACTGGCTTGATAAAATGGCAAAAATGTTTGCTGGTTGTCAGCCGTAGCCCCAAAGCCTGTCACATCTCGAATCTGATAAACTTCATAGTCTAATGGGCGGGTACGGTCGGGGACTATATGATATTCGTTGGTTTGGTTGGTTAAGTGGATTCTATCGGCACGTTTGGGAAATACGTTAATCGCAGGGCTGCAAAATAGGGCAAAGCGTGTGGCATCGATTTCATTAACTAGCCGTGGGTTGCTACGATTTAGGAGAATGATAATGTCAATTTCATTATCTTCACATTGTTGCAACGCAGGTTGTAACTGCGTTAATTCAGCAAACATATAGCGTTCTGGAAACGCGAAATATTCTTGTAATAAGCGATAGCCCTGAAATGAACGCGGGGTGTAAGGCAGTAAGGCTTCTTCTTGGGTAAAACCGACAGGTAACACTGCCGATTGTTTAATAATGTGTTGCCATACCAGCGGACGGTTAATGGGCTGAACCACTACCGCTATGCTATTGGCGTGCAGTTGTTCATAAATTTGCATGGGTACTTCACCAACACCGCGCAGATACAGTGGCAAGTTATCTAACTTGATTTGGTTAAAGGTTAAGCCAGCGGTGGTTTTTAACCGTAGACGAATGGCGGCTTTCAGTCCAGATAAACTAGGAATACCCAGATTAGCAACCGCACCAACACCGTTGAGATATTCCGCTTCGACTAACTCGATAGGCCACAGTGTTAAATCATGAGCAGTACGATATTCACAGGCGGTTTGTTCACCCTTGCCAATTTGACTGCGCAAGGCGGTTTCTTTGGGGATTAAAAAACCTTCATTAAGTGAACCTTCCATTAAATCGGGCTGCAACTGCACGACTGCCATTGACGGTGTCGGTGACAGATAGTGCGGGTAAACCATTTCTAGCAAATGCTGAGTAAAGCGCGGAAATTCTGCATCGACTTTAAGTTGTACGCGGGCAGACAGATAGGCGAAGCCTTCCAGCAATCGCTCAACATAAGGGTCGGCACATTCAAAGCTGTCTAGCCCAAGCCGACCTGCAATTTTTGGGTATTCGAGGGCAAACTCGCCCGCCATTTCGCGAATGTGTTGTAGCTCATGATTGTAATATTTGAGTAATCGCGGATCCATTGCTTAACCCCCCCTGTCTATAATATCCATATTGCCTGTTTCTAAATCCAATTCGGTTCTAAGATACAGACGTAATGGCAACGGCTGCGCCCAAAGATCGCCTTCAATGTCGAAGGTCATGGCATTGTGATTCATCTCATTGTCTGAGACTGACACTTTTACTACCACGGATGCTGGAAAAATTCTTGGTTCAAAATCCCAGATTGCTTGGCGTATTTGTTTTTGTATGTCGGGGACATCCGCACTGGATAGCGTTGTACCGACCAAGTCATGAATACCATAATTAACAACCGAATGACTCACTAAAGGATAGTCATTCAAATTTTGAATCGTGTCTAGTGTGCTGGTATTTAATAACCACGCCAAATCTCTCAATACACATTGGCGCAGTTTACTGATTGATAAAACCCGTTGTTCGCGTGATTCTTGTTCTTTTTCAGGCGCGTCATCGGCTAGGCGATCTAATAGCGAGGGTTGCAGACGTTCTTTTTGAGTTAATTCAGCCACGACTGTTACATCACGGTGTTAAATTTAATTTCACGAATATCCATGAGCGCGTAATCATTTTCATTGGTGCTTAACAAGCGTTGCCCTAAACCAATGAAAGTTGCCTCATTCAATTCTGTCCATTCAGTTTTACGCGCAAGGCGTAGTGCTGAATCTTCGGAATTTTCTGAGTCTGGATAACGGGTAGGAATTAAGCCGAATGCTTCGCCGCCATTTGTCCAAACAAAATGCGCTGGCATCCACACGACATCACGCAAATCGGCAGGCTCTTCAATTTGAATTTCTTGAATTTGGGAAAAAGGAATCCAGTAATAACGACCATTGACAATGGCTTCCAGCACAGGACCTAAGCGGACATCGGCATCGGCTATCCATTCAAAGGCTTCACCGTTAATAGTGCCAGACGTGACAGGCGCGAGTTCAAAGGCTTCATCACGCAGGGTTTGGGCTTCTTTATGTTGCCCTTCAACGGTTAAGGTCAGGGCTTGCTGTAATAAGGCAATCCATTGTTCGGGTTGACCAAACACTAAGGGGGTTTTTTTACCTTGAAAAATTTGTTTGCGTAACACTTCACAGGCAATGGCTTCTCGATAGGCTTGTACCATCGCGAGGTTAGCCGCATCCAAATCACCAGCTATATTTAATTGCGTTAAGGCTTTATCCCAGTCACCTAATACGGTGAGAAGCTGAAATAAAAAAGTTCTGAGCCTAGCATCAGCGGCATTTTTTCGAATTGCTGCCTGTAAATTCAACAAAGCGGCTGTCAGATCGCCTTGAATTAAGTTTTGTTCCGCTTGTAAAAGCATTGCGATACTCCTTACGATAGTAATGGGTTACTACACAAAAAGAAATGCGCCCGAATAAAAACGAGCGCATCGCTTCTACAGTCAAGCTAAGCGTTAAAGTTTGACGTTTGCCGCAATATCCCAACCGACGGTTTGAACCGCCTCTGACGTACCATCTGCCTTTTGTGGCGTGTATTCCAACTTGAACTTGGCAAAGTTTAAGCTGATGTTTTCAGTCAGTCTATCTTCACCGCCAGAACCACCTGTACTCATTGATGTAATCATCACTTCAGTCATCGTGATTTTCACATACTCCACGGGATTAGTACCCGCTTTTCTGACCACCAGAGTGACGGTCTCGTGATGCTGACCGTTACAGGTAGATAACATTAGATCGGTACTCGATTTTTCGATGTATTTGGTAATCGATAAATCTTGCACATTGACTTTGCCCGCGCCTGCACCACCACCGACTTGGGCGTTACCAGAATTGGATGCACCCCAACTCCATGCCAACACATCAATCTCTTCTTTATGCTTATCGTCTTTTGATTCGCCTTTAATCGCAGGGCTTTCAATTTTTAAAAA
Organism: Crenothrix sp. D3; assembly: GCA_002134785.1. Lineage (GTDB taxonomy): Bacteria > Pseudomonadota > Gammaproteobacteria > Methylococcales > Methylomonadaceae > UBA4132. The sequence goes on along the minus strand of MBQZ01000029.1, from coordinate 201,595 downwards.
CATATCCATAGCCATGGCTGTTCTCCTCTATTACTCAGTTAAGTTGATTGCAAATGATTGTCCGGTTGTTGTTCAGTTCTCTCCCCTAAATCCGGACTCCTTTACGGGCGAGTTTTAAATCTAGCCTGCTTTAGCGGAAGGTAACTTAGAGACCAATCGTAAAGAGACTGTCAAACCTTCAAGCTGATAATGCGGACGCAAGAAAAACTGCGACCGATAATAACCTGGATTGCCTTCTACTTCTTCTACTCGTACCTCAGCGGCTGCTAATGGCTTCATCGCTTTAGTGGTTTCACTGGAGGTGGCTGGATTACCATCAACATACTGCATAATCCAATTATTGAGCCACCGCTGCATATCATCTTTTTCTTTAAATGAGCCAATCTTGTCACGCACGATACATTTTAAGTAATGCGCAAAACGACAGGTGGCAAACAAATAAGGCAAGCGAGCTGCCAAATTAGCGTTTGCAGTGGCATCTGGATCGTCATATTCGGCGGGTTTCTGTAATGATTGCGCACCGATGAACGCCGCAAAATCAGAGTTCTTTTTGTGTATCAGTGGCATAAAGCCTGCTTTTGCTAGTTCTGCTTCACGACGATCACTGATAGCGATTTCAGTGGGGCATTTCATGTCTACGCCGCCATCATCGGTAGGAAACGAATGCACAGGCAGGTTTTCTACTGCACCACCTGATTCAATACCACGAATTCTTGAACACCAACCGTACAGTTTGAATGAACGATTGATATTGGTCGCCATCGCATAAGCGGCATTTGTCCAAGTGTAATTTTTGCTTTGAGCCGCTTCGGTGTCTTCTTCAAAATCGAATTCGTCAACAGGATCGGTTTTCGCACCATAAGGTAATCTGGAGAGAAAACGCGGCATTGCCAAACCAAGGTATCTGGAATCATCAGATTCACGCAGTGATCGCCACGCAGCATAATCAGGGGTAGAAAATATTTTGGTTAAATCGCGTGGATTAGCCAATTCTGACCATGATTCCATTTGCAGTGTAGTCGGAGAGACACCTGCGATAAAGGGCGCATGGGAGGCAGCAGAAATTTGTGCGACTTGCGCTAATAGTTCAACATCTTGTGGCGAATGATCAAAGTGATAATCACCCATTAAACAGCCGAACGGTTCACCACCAAACTGACCAAATTCTTCCTCGTAGATTTTTTTGAATAACGGACTTTGATCCCACGAGATACCTTTGTATTTTTTCAGGGTTTTGCCCAACTCTTTTTTAGAGATGTTCATCACTCTGATTTTAAGCATCTCATCAGTCTCAGTGTTATTAACCATGTAGTGCAGTCCTCGCCATGAGCCTTCCAGTTTTTGGAAGTCTTCATTATGAAGAATCAGATTGATTTGTTCGGTTAATTTTTTGTCAATTTGCGCAATAATTGCACTGATTGACGCAATGGCATCATCGGATACCACTGATGTGTCTTTCAGAACAAAAGTCGCCAATGTTTGCACTGCATTTTCAACTTCCGCCTTGGCTCTATCTGACTTTGGTTTAAACTCTTTATTCAGCAGCAGAGAAAAATCACTGCTTTCTTCTACTTGCCCAGTGGGTTGCGCGGCTACTTCATTTTCTAACTCTGCCATGACTTATTCTCCGCCTTCTTGAGTTTCAGCTGTATCAGTAAGTTTGGGTGCTGCGACTAACGATTGCAATAATGCGGGGTCTTTAAGCACTTTAGCAATTAAATCTTCCGCGCCTTCTTTACCATCCATGTAAGTGACTAAATTTGCTAGTTGCGTTCTCGCTTCCATTAATTTGTCTAAGCCTGCGACTTTTCTAGCAATTGCCGCAGGGGAAAAGTCATCCATGCTTTGAAAAGTAATATCGACATTAAGATTACCTTCGCCAGTGAGGGTGTTAGGCACTCGAAAAGCCACTCTGGGTTTCATTGCTTTCAACCGTTCATCGAAATTATCGACATCAATTTCTAGTAGTTTACGCTCACCAACAGGAGCGAGAGGATCGGTGGGATTGCCTGATAAGTCGGCTAACACGCCCATTATAAAAGGCAGTTGTACCTTTTTTTCAGCACCGTATAATTCAACATCATATTCGATTTGAACTCTAGGGCAACGATTACGCGCTATAAATTTTTGACTACTTTGTGCCATTTAACACCTCCACTTATTATTGTTAATGTTTACTTATCTTCTTCGTTTTGCTTGCCCAAAATAAACCTAGCCTCATCGATTCCAGCGGGGGCAACATCTTTGAGGGCATCCATAAAATTTTTACCGACTAATTTTATCGCTCGTTCAATAAACATGGGGACGGGACTTGATGGTTCGTGCTTTTTGTAATAATCGCAAACCATGTTCAGAGTTTTTATTACATCTTGATTGTTATTAATAGCACCTGATATTGATTTTTCTGAGGCGGTAGTAACAGCATTGGCTGCTGATATATTTTCATCGGTGATTAACTCTTGATCGGCAGTATCACCACTAACGCCTTTTGTTTCAAGAGCGGTTATTAAAAACACTTTGCATTCTTTTAAAAAATTGCGTAATTCAGCAAAGCTAGGGGCTTCAGTAATACCGACATAATCAGTTACTGCATTTTCCAATTGATCGAGGTTGTCAAGACTGACGGTGATTGCTTGCAAAGTTTTTTGTAAATATGCTATTTCACACTCTTGAATAGCACCATCAATGGTGGCTTGATTGACTTCTTTTTCATTGCTGGTAGCGGTGGATTTTCCAGAGGCAATGCTGACTTGACGAAAATTAAAGCGGCCTAGTGATTTGGATTCAAGTAGAGGTGTTTGTTGTAGAGGCCACAGCATGATGTCATGGTCACATAGGGAAACGAGGGTATTAATTCTTTCAGTGGGGTCGTTATCATCATCGGGATCGAGCTGAGGATGAAGGGTGTCCCAGCGATTTTCAACGAGGGTTCTAATCAGTGTCAAACCGTCTTGTAAGCCTGAAACTCCCTCAAGCGCGACAAGTGCGCGTAAGTAATAAACCAGAACGCGCAAATCAATCGTGCGTGATAATAATGCCTCACATTGCTTCCTTATATCCCGCCAATTAGGCGGCTCTGCCTCGGTAACAGTACCCCCCATTTGCTGCTCGGGCTTGCCTTTAATCGCCTGTTCAAGTTCGATAAACTTTGGGTCATATTGCAAATCCTTACCGCATACATCATCGGAGTCTATGTCCTTCAAATACGCATCTATATCAATAGCCACTACCGCTCCTCCTAAATTTGTAAAGTTTACGAAACGCTTTCTTTACTTACAACAATAACGGTGACATTATCCCTCGCACCACGCGCTAAGACCTCGTTAATCAAGGCTTCAGCAATATCTGAAAGGGCTTTGGTTTGCATTATATGCTCAATTTCGTTAAAACTCATTTCTTTATCTAAGCCATCACTCGATAATAAAAAAACATCGCCTTCAAGTACATCAATAATTTCTATATCTAACGCAAGCTGATCATCTGCACCAATAGCCCGCGTAATGACATTAGAACTTTTAACAGACCAAGCTGATGAATTTTGCTCACACTCTGCACAATGATCTTGAGTGAGTTGCTGTAGTTTATTATCGCGTAACCGATATAAACGACTGTCCCCTGCCCATAAAAAAGCACACTGCTGTGACCCACAAACCAACGCGATTACGGTACTCCCAACCAGCTGACTGCCATATTCTTTAGCTGCCAATTGCCGTAATTGGACATTAACATCTTGCAGGCGATTTTCTACTTCTTTGACATAATTTTCAAGTGATTTAGTGGGTGATAAATCTTTCAAGGCATTAACAATTAGTTGGCTAGCAACGTCGCCCGCTTTATGCCCGCCCATACCGTCAGCAACCACCCATAAATTCGCTTCAGGTTTATTTAATAACGAATCTTCATTATGTTTGCGTCGCTTACCTGTATGAGTAATTCCCCATGATTGCCAGCAAGGTTCAACGGAATTATTGCTGGCGAGAATACTACTTAAACTTTGCTGTTCTTCCATAGTCGTCACATTAGGATTGTTGTGGTCGAGTAATTCATGCGCGAGTTCAGAGGGTGTAAAATATTTCTTGTTCACCCTGTCTGTTAAAAAATCAGTAAAGCTACCGACAGACGGTAAGCCTTCACAGGCTAATAGCGCGGGAGCGACATGATCTGAGCCTTCATTGCTCCATAAACTATATCCTGACATAAAGCTGGCTAATAGTTTTGTATTGAGTCCAACGAAAGCATCGCCCATTTGCCCAATATTATCCATCTCTGTATAAAATGATTTTTTCTCGCCAGCCGCTTGTTGCCTAGACGATGGATTTAGGGGAACTGAAAACACAGGAATAGATTGAATCAGTTGATCGAACGCATTAATATCCAGATTGCCCTCCAAACCAGATAAAGCAGCATCTTCAAGCTGTTCAAACCAAGTATTGCCCGCAGTAAATAAAAACGGCAATGCAGGTGATTGTTCAAATATTACTGCCACTGTCAGAGGAAAATACCGTCCGACTCTATCAACACTAGGCATGACAATACCTGCAACTGCTTTGTCGCCACACACCCCAGCACTCAATAAAAATCGCCATATCGGGCTGGTTAAATAACTATTTAACCATTCATTACCCAGTTCTTCACGACTGGCAGCGATAGCATTTTGTAACCAGCTATCCCAAGGATTAATAAATGTATTAGGCAAGCGTCGAGAGACGAAATCGCCAATGATGGGTAACTTGCCGTAAAAACCAGTGATTGTATTCACGATTACAGACTCGATGGAAAGCGAACAGTATCAAACACGCCCAATGAGAATGGATTATCCACACTACTGGCACTGAGTTCATAACGGGCTTGTAGCCCATTTATCTCGAAGGTCAGCAGGTATTTAGTTTGGTCAATTTTTTGAATACGCGCCATATCTAATGTTCTGAACCAAGCCCACTGCCCTTCAATTTCTTTATGTAATTTTTTGCCATCTTTAGTATCAAAACTAAAACTGACTAAACGACTGCCATCTGTTCCAGGCCATGAAAAAGCCGCGCTTTTACCCACTTCAGCTGGACTGAGTTTGCTTTGTTGCCCTTCAATCGTCAGCGAAAACGCCGTGGCATTGGGATCTAATGATAACGGCTTCAGATTAAACTTTACTAAAGGTGCCGTGCCACCCCCTGCAAAAAATAACTGTCGCATTTTGGTCGCCGCTTGCAGTTGATTTAATGCGGAGGGTGAAACCGCAATCGCCTGATTATTTTGTGAAATCATGCGCCAACTTTTGCCGCTAGTATCAACAAACGCTTGTAAATTTTTACTAAAAAACGTATCAACAATGCCACCTTGTGCGAAAAAACGACTGAAATCTTCTAGCGTCACTTCTTTCGTACTGGCTCTAGCAAATGGATAGCGACCTTGTATGCCCGATGAATATAAAGGCATAACTTCACTTTGCCACAGCCGACTTAACTGGCTTTTACTGCTGTCCAAAATCACATCTTGATTACCTTCGGCTAAAGCTTTAGTCATGCTTTTCAGTGGTTCTGGTAAATGTGCGGATTCAGCTTTCATTTGTGCAACAGGATCACCACCGCCACTTTGTGCCGCTATCTTTATCGCCTCGCCGCCCACGTTTGATGTGCCACTTAGGCTTATCATGTGGACGTAGAGTTGTTTTAAAATATCCATAGGGCGATCCAAAGGAACTGGTGCGCCCGCTGCTGAGCTTTTGACTAACACCGTTAAATCTTTGTAGTGTTCTTCAACCACGCTGCCTAACGGTCTAGCGGGTTGTCCTGCAACGCCTTCTTTTTTAGCTAATGCTAAGGCTTTAGTGATACGACTATCAACGGTTACCAGTCCTGATGCCTGAACGTTTTTAGCGGTGTCTTCAGGGCTAGCAGGTTTAACAGTTAGCGAGGTTTCTTTGTTTAACGCGTCTAGCAATCTACGCAACGGCGAATCGGGCGCAGAAGCAAATTCCAGCACATCAACTGCTTGTTGGGCGTTACCAATAGGTTTAATGATTAAACTTGCCAGTAACTCATCCCAGTATTTAATGTAGTCTTGATAGTAATAGTCACGAATGGTTTCTTGTAGTTTATCGCTATCAATTACGTCAGCTTTGGCAGAATCACCCAATACCCAACTGCCTGTTATTGAATCTTCTGCTTGCTCTTTGCTTTGTTTTAAAAACGATTTATAAAACCCATCGTAAGTGAATAAATAGGGGATGGTTTTTCCTGCCAGTGTGCCGTTTTTGGTGGCGAATACTCTGTCAGCATTAATACCCAAGGCATCTTGCAATTTAAAATCTTGCGTTTTAGTTTGCAGAGCATCATTTTTAATACGCATATAAACTTGTTGCGCGACGGGAATCTGATTAAGAATACCGCGTGCAGCGGCAATCAAACGTTCATCAAGTAGTTGTTTTTCTAATGGCAATTTGAGTAACACATTCAAATGCTCAAACAATTTTGCTTGTGTGTCGGTATCAGTAGCATAAGTGGTTTCCCAATCTACTTTCACCCACGGGCTAACTGATTCAGCTTTGAAGTGTTTACTATCACCGAGCATTAAATACACTTCTAGCAAAGAATATAATATATCAGGATTGCCCATTTTATCTCTGATACGTTGTTCTAAGCGGGTTTTTATGAGTGGTAAGAATTGTTTTTGCAATAAGGTGTCATAAGTTTCAATGATGACGGGTTGTAATTTATCACCTTGATACAGTCCAAACGTCATTAACCAAGGCACATCATCAGGATAAACTTGGGTAATAACTTGCATTGCATTCATGCGTTTTAACAGCGCGGCAAAGTCGGTTTGCCAGTTAGGTGTGGCAGTAGCAACGGTGTTGTATACTTCTATCTGTTTATCTAACTCAGCGAGTGCAGTTTGATTTTTGTTATAGCTGGTTAGCCATAAACCCGACATTAATATAATGATAGCTAAAGAGCCAACATAAATACCTTGACGCATTAACGTTTGTAGCCGCTCAAGACGTGGATTCATACCCACTAATAGAGCTTCTTCAAAAATAACTTCTTTCAATAAGCGGGTAATGAAATAACTTTTACCTTTGCCGCTAAATAACGGCACATTCACTCTATCCAGCTTAAATGTGTTAGCGAGCATTCCCATTAAACGGTCGATGGGCGTGCCTTCTTGTGTGCCACTGGTTAAATAGACACCACGCAAATAGGGCGCGGTTTGATAACGATTTTCACCATAACATTCTTGTAAAAAGCTCAATAAGCCTTCACGCAGTAATGCCATGCGTTGTGGGAAACCAAAAATTAAATTGCGCCGTGATAAATCACGTTCTTCTTGTAAGCGTCTGGGTAAATGGGCATTAATACGCGCTAACAAATCATCAAAATCGTTGCCGACTCTAGCAATCATATCAACAGGGTTGTTGGGATCTTCTGCGGGAAACGTGACACCCCACACTTGTTCCCGTTCTTCTTTACTGAGGGTGGCAAAAAAATCATTAAACCCTGCCACTAAATCGGCTTTAGTGAACAGCATATAAATAGGAAAACGAATGCCAAACTGCGTGTGTAATTCTTCAATACGTTGGCGAATAGATTGGGCGTGTAGACTGCGCTCTTCTTCGGTTTGTTTCAGTAAATCCGACAAGCTCATGGTGATTAATACGCCATTCACAGGTCGTCTAGGTCGGTGTTTTTTCAGCAAGTCTAAAAAGCCCAGCCACGCTGCTTTATCAACCGCTTCGTGACTATCTTGCGTCACATAACGCCCTGCGGTATCTAGCAGCACTGCTTGGTCAGTGAACCACCAATCGCAGTTGCGTGTACCACCGACACCGCGTACCGCACCTTTACCAAACTTATCGGCCAACGGAAACTCTAACCCTGAATTAATCAGTGCGGTGGTTTTACCAGAACCTGGAGGGCCTATGATGATGTACCACGGTAAATCGTAGAGATAGTTTTGACCCTTGGCATTTTTCGCACCTTTTTTTAATGCTTGTAAGGCGACATCAAAGTTAGTGGCAATGGTATTAATTTCGGCATCGGCTTCTCTCGCCAGTGCGTCAGCGGGAGCGACTAACTCATCTGCCATTTGTGCATTAGCTCGATTAGCTTTTAATTGCATGAGTAGCATCAATACTACCCATAACATCACTATGGTCACAATTACAAACCCTCTGACCATATCGGATTCAAGCGGAACATGACCTGCTACCGCAATAAGTGGGCCAAAAAACCAAATTAATAAACTCAAGGCAATAATGCCTAGCAGCTGAATAACCCATTTCTTTTTGAAAAAATCTATCACTGTTCTCATGGCTTATCCTTGGCGACTATAAAATGATTTCTACACGGCGATTCATAGCTTTATGCTCAGAGCTATCGTTAGGTACCATCGGCTGAGTATCTGCCCTGCCTTCGGAGACAATCGGGGCAGAAATTTTACTGTTCCTCATTAATAGTTCTAGCACCGATGAGGCACGCGCTTTAGATAAATCCCAATTAGATGGGAATCTTGCAGAAAATATGGGCGAACTGTCCGTATGACCGACCACTGTAATACGCTCAGACAGTGTGCCAAGAGCCTGACTGATTTTCTCGAGCAGTGGATAATATTGCGTCATGATTTTGTCACTACCCGAAGCAAACAGCCCTTTACTCATGATACGAATGACCGTTTTGCCATTCTGTTTAAGGAGTTGCACTTGACCACTATCAACCTCTGGCTTAAGAAAGGTATTTAATTCATCAAGCAAGGCGGGCGAGGCAGGGGTTTCGATGACAGGTGCGGCTTGTGCAACAACAACTGGCTGAACAGTAAAACTGTCTTTAAGCACATATAATTTAGCAAGTAATGGATTAGAGGCAGCGTTAATTAAATAAAGAAACCCTAAAAAACTTAGCATCAATAACACAGCGGCAACTGAGCCAATCACCCAAAAAGGGATTAAGTTAGCAAGAATATTGCGTTTGTCTTTAACTCCCTGCCAATGCAGTGACAAGCTCCGCTCAACATCACCTCGTTGCCGTTGAATAATTTGATAAGCGTTTTCTCGAATTTCTTCCAGCTTAGTCGCACCACGGTCTTCAACACGGTATCGACCTTCAAACCCTAAACACAAGGCAAAATACAACAGCTCTAGCAAATCTAAATGCGTTCCTGGTTGCTGCATACAGTTTTTTAAAATCAGAAAAAACTTCTCACCGCCCCACGCTTCTTTGTGAAAAAAAATCAACAGGCTTTGTGTACCCCAAAGACTATTACAGCCCCACGGTGTATTAAGTACCGTCTCATCCAGTAATGTGCAGAGTGCGTACCGTGCCGCTTGCGCTTGTTCGCTAGAGACTCCTTGATTTTTTATTTTAAGTTCAAACCGTTTTATTTCTTCAATAACGCTGACTCTAAGACCTGCAACATCAGGGTGTGAAGCGGTATTGCGTAATTGCGCAACCATAGACAGCAAAGAAATAGCAGCACCTGTGATGGGGTTACTGGTGGCATTGGCGATTTGGTCACGCAAGTTTTCAGAAATGCCTGACATGCTGTGCTGAGTCGGCGGGGTAGGTGGTGGCGTTGACGGTGTCGATCCTGATCCTTGTGGTTTTCGCCCACCTGGCATCGGTCTAAGAATCGTTTTATCATCATCAATGTAGCTATTGCCAAAAGGATTGTCGTTGCTCATGGTGTCATCCGTTTTGTGTGGTCGTATTGTGTTTTGAAAAACTATCCGTTTTTAATTGCCCAGAATTCTAATTCAAGCCCAGGAAACTCACCTGCAATATGGATGGCAAAACCACCCGATGTTTGCATTTGTTTCCATATCTCACTTTGTTTATTCAATTCAAAATAAGCAAAGCCCACATGAAAGGGGATTTGCCTCGGTGCTACAGGCAAGGCATGAATAGTAATGCCAGGTAGCGCGTTGTTAATTAACAAATTAATTTTTTCTACAGGGCCGATTTTTACTTGCGTCGGAAAGCCACTGCGTAATTGTTCTATAGACACTTGCGCACTCACCGCTAACACAAACACGGCATCTTTTAGTAGATTAAGGTCAGGTAATTTAGCCCCACGAATACCGTATTTTGGCGCGGTTAGCGGAATAAAAATAGCGTTTTGTTCTAATACCGCATTGAGCAATAAACGCAATTCATCCATCACATATTTAAAAGTTTTCTGCAAATCATCGTGCTGATAGGCAGGAAAATTAATCGGTCTTTTATTGGTTTTACAAAACGTGGATAACTCCCCTGCCAGCTGGACAGCCACGCGATAAAAATTTTCTGGGTGTAGACACGGGACATTTTGTAAATGTTCAAATAACGGCTCTATACGATTGACTAATTGCAACAGCATATAATCGGAAATTTCTGCCGCGCCACCTTTACCTGCTTCAGAAGCCCTCGCGCCTAACGCTTCGCCGCGTGTGTGCAGCAAGCCATATAGCTCTTTGATATAGCCTTTGGTGTGGAGGGTGGCATTACAATCGACAGTTGGGGGAATATAGTATTCATCGAGAATAATATTTTTATCAATGCGTGATTCAATCACGCGGGCAATACCGATACAAATATGCCCTGCCCGTTCTTGTCTTTCTAGCATCAAACTGGTATGTAGCTTGGCTATCATGACCGCAGAAGTCGCATTGGTTGCTACGTTAGCATCTCTGACTTCGAGTTCAGCGGCGTGATAACGGGCAAGATTATTAGGATTTTCATCCGTATCTACTTCAACCGAACCTTTAAGTTGTACGGGTAACGATAGATAAATAATATTATTTTTTACATCAATGGGAATGTCGATGGGCAGCGGTAAGTCATCATCTTCGGGGAGATTAAAGGGAGTGCCATCAGGAAAAATACCGCTACATTCAGCGAGTGCGAATTTGCCCATCCCTAATTGACGGCTGTCTATTTTGAGTTTTTTAACCCCCCAGTCATAAGGTTGCAAACCTCCACAGCGTTCGCGCACGAAGGTTTCAAGATAGCGATCATGTTGTTGAAAATGCTGCGGTCTAAGGAACATACCCTCCGACCAAACTGTTTTATTATTTTCTGACATTGTTCATCGCACTCCTGTTTATTGAATAAACCTGCGAGGTTTTTAAAAACCTCGCAGGTTTGCGTTAAGATTTGTTGCGAGTGTTAGTTAATAAACTCATTTGTTTTTCGTAAGCTTTGACAAACTCTTCACCAAAAAAGTTGTCCACCGCATCTTCTACCGTGTTGCGATAGGTTTCTTCGTACTTATCCCAACACTTGGATTTTTTTTGTAACACTAAACCTTGTTCAAATTGTTTTTCGATGATTTTTGGATCAAAGGTTCTTAATAAATCCGTTAAAGAGGCTTGAATCCCCGCCTGCATCGCTAGCTGGTGATTCATAATGTCGGTAAAGGCTTCTTCAATAGCCACCGTTGAAGCCAAAAATCCGTCGGTTTTATTTTCCAACAATTGCCTTAATACATCATCGGTTGATACGGTAAATTTTAACGGATTATTGTTCGCCGCTTTTATGACAGTCATATTGACGCGGCATAAACTTTTAAATTCCGCACGACTTCTTAGAACGGCAATTGTGCCATCAATTAACTTTCTAAACATTTGCCCAATTCTGTGCAAGGTTTCTGCTTGCTGTTCAGGGCGAATTTCCCTGCATTCTACCGCCGCCCCGTGCAGAAAAGCATTAAACAATTGGCTATCGGTGACGCTAATTGTGTTAGTTTGACTATTAACAACCTGCGTTGCAATAGGCTCTACCGTCTTGATATTACTCTCTTCCTTTTTGTATGGCGCGTCTATTTTAACAGGGACAACAATTGGCTGTTCTGTGCTTGCAAACAAGGAAGAAATAGGTTCAATGACTGGCTCTTCAAAGGAAGAAGTGAGTTCTTCAACCGCTGGTTCTTCAAAGGAAGAAATGGGTTCAATCGCAGGCTCTTCACTGACAAAAAAATCAGCTAAATCGTCATGCTCTGTGGGTAACTCCTCGTTAATTAATGCAAATTGCTCCCTTTCTGCTGCCATATCACTGATAGCGGCACCAAAAAAATCTTCAAAATCGTCATTGACTACTGGTTTATTAACAGGCTGAGTCGGCTGTGGTTCATGATTACTCGCAGAAAAAAAATCATCGAAATTGAAATCTTCTGGGATTTGTTCAACGGAAGGCGTAGTGGGCGGTGATGAGATGATGCTAGGTGCGATATAGTTATCAAATAACGGCGATTGATTGCCTTGTAAATTGCTTAAAAAATCAGCAGGATGGGCGTTATCATCTTGTTGTATCAGCTCGTCATGGCGTGGAAAATTATCTGTCATCAGACTATTGAAGCCACTACTTTCCAACTCCACCCACGGCTCATCGACAGCAAGAAAATCAGTGGATATAGGCAGTATCACCGTAGGTTCAATAGACGCAAAAGAAAAATCATCCGCGACTGGCTCAGTGGTCATAGCAACCGCAATTTCATATTCGCCAATTTTTAATCGCGTTCCATTATCAAGGCGTTCAGTGGCATTATGTAAAACATCCTGTCCATTAATAGTGATTCCACTCAAACTGGTATCAGTCACATAATAACAACCATTTTCTTCACTGATAGTGGCATGATGCCGTGAAACGAATTTTTCGGTGTCAGGAAGCACTAAGGTATTATCACCAGACCGCCCAATACTGCCGCCATCATTGCCAATAGAGACGGTATTGACTTCATTAATCGGCTGATTTTTAAATGATAATACAGTTAGGGTTAAGCTCATGTTCTCTATCCACGTTAAATTTGTAGTTTATTGCGGCAAAATAAAATAAAAATCACTGACTAATGATGAATTTTCCCAAGCGATTTGATCATTGCCTGATTTTTCACTGACGGCTAGTCGTACTATTTTAAAAAGTTCTTCAATTTTTAATCCTGGACTAGGAATATTTTTCAATAATATACCTGTATATAAACCATTGCGTCCATCACCATCACTCGCTTGCTTTCCTGACGCAGTAGAATAAGAAATAATCGTTCCCTTAGGGCCTTCCATCGTGGCAAGTCGGTTGTATTGGGTATTAAAAGACCGTTTATCAGGTGCATAAGGGTTATCACGACAGGCATCTAATACCAAAATATTTAAATCATTACCTGTCATTTTAATTTGCTTGACCACTGAATTCACTGGTACAGCTTCTGTACCGACCAACGATTCCCCTTTAAGCTGCACATCGACAGGAAACATATAATTAATGCCCTCTATCTCGGAGGCATGACCCGCATAATAAAACAAAGCTGCTGTACCATTTCCCGATGCTTTTAACTTTTGACCGAATGCTTGAATTGCCTGTTCCATGCCTTGTTTGCTTTGATTGGCATAGTAAGACACTTCAAAGCCCAGTTGTGTCAGCATTTTGCTAACATCTTCAGCATCGTTAGTTGCATTAGCAAGCGAGACACCTGTCAATTGGTATTGTGCATTACCGATGACTAATGCTAAACGTTTTTGTGACTTAAGATCACTAGAGCTTGTTGTCTTTGTGAGTGCAGGATGCGTAGTATCAACATTGAAAGTACGATACTTGTCATCGGTAGCCTCTGTATTTGGTTTTACCGTGCTGTCTTGTGTCTTGATTGCGATTGTGTCAGTGCCACCTACTTTGTCAAAACGTTTTAGCATTTTGGCAACAGCCCCTTTAATAGCCGCATCCGTTGCTTTGCCCAATGCTGATTCACTAAAATCAATAGTGGGATTATTAATAATATCACCTTCGTTGGTTAATACCTTTTGTCCTATATAACTGCCAGCGGCTTTTATTTCTCCCGTTTTTGCATTCACTAATTTTATTTGAATACCTATTTCAATGGATTGGCGATTAGCGGTGTCGATACCCGTAATATCGGTATTTTTTTCAATACCCAGATGATAAACCTCTGGATAAATAATATAGTCAACATTTTCCTGCTGGTTATTTTTACAAGTGTTACAAAGCTGTGAAGAGGCGATTTCTTGCTTTTCTTCATAAAATTTAAACCGATCAACATCAAATAAAATATCTGTTAAACGATTACTGACACCCCAACCAATATGGTAATTATTTAATATAGGGAATTTGGCTAAATCAACATCAGTAATTCGCCACGGATACACCTTAACTGATAGTTTTAGACCGTGATAATTTGCTAAATTAAACTTTTCTAAAGAATCCGTTGTTTCTTGAGTAGTGATTTTTCTTGATGACGGCGATTCTACATGAGCGCAACTTACCAATAAAATAGTGGCGACCAATACACTAAAAAATTTATTATTCATGATGTAATAACTCCGTTAAAGCTTGATTAATCGCATCCTGACTCATTTGTCCTGCCCCCGTGTCTTTAAAACTGACTTTATCACTGGCTTCATAACCTGTACTTGTTAGTATTCGTGACTCTGTGGCTTCTCCTTCTCGACATTCAGTATTATTAGATAATAACGAATAACGACAAACTTCTAGGGTTAAAGTTTTATTAAATTCTTTTCTATGAAAAGGACCTAAAGAAAGGCTATTTTTTCCTTCATCAAACTCAGTAATTTTCACCCAAAAAATATGGTTTAAATTGTGTTTTTTAGCTAACGCATTTAAGCTTTCTGGAGTAGTTTGATTTTCGTTATACGTCCAATTATTCTTTAACTGCTCCTCTGTCAGTTTTTGGTTATCCATACCTAACACTATTTTTTCATCTAATAATGAGAAATTTTTATCTAATAATGCTTGTTGTAATAAACTTTTAATACCAAAACCGATTTTTTGTTGTTGCCATAATTCATCATTAGTGGCGTTTTGATAACCTAGTACCGCCACCATATCATTGGCATAACAGATATTTGCACATAATAACTGTATGATAAAAAGAGATTTTAAAATTTTTTTGCTCACTTTTTTATCCTCTACTTTGGCGTTTAAATCATCGTTATTGAATCACCACCTTAATTTAAGGTGGTGATTTATTAATTTACCACTTAACTAGAATTTAAGAGAAGATCCCAGATAAAAACTATCAGATTCAAAATTCGTGAGTCCTAAGACTTTCTTGTATCCACTTCTGAGTTGCCATTCATCAGAAATAAGCCAAGTGCCTTCGACACCTACATCATAGAAATCATTACCATTCTGTAGTTGTTTATATTGGCTTATATCTTTAGTCCAACTTCCAGCAACTTGAATCGTTGCATTGTCGAGAACCCTGTAACCTAAAGAAGGACCTAATTTAATTAAGTGTTGATAATTATCTTGAATGTTTGTGCTATCTTGATTGTATTGGTACGAAAATGCGACTGAGGGGACAAAATTACTGTTATTGTTGTCGAACTTTAAACGGGTACTAAAACCCCCACCAAATGTACCTAACTGAGTGACTCTGTTAGTCACTCTATCTTGGCTTGCTGTGTACATCGCGTTACCATTGATAGCTGTACTCAGTTCAAAGCTACTAGGCAATTTCAAGGTATTTTTAGCATAGATGATTACACCCGTACGATGCGCTTGAAAGGTATTAAAGCTTAGGTAATCATAAGGAATCACTGCACCAAATGAAAATTTTTCATTTATATCGTAACTGGCACTTGCAGTAAATCCGCCAATATTACCTTTGTCATTCGTATCAGTAAATTGAGCGCGTTCATATTTCAAATCGGCAACTGAGACAATGAGTTTTTGCAATGTTTTGCTTTGTTGTTGCTGCGTTCGTGTTTGTATTGCAGGATTGATGATAGTATTGAAAATGGTATCGCTCACTTTTGAACTAGCCGATGTACTCGCTAAGGATGTGCTTGCTAAAGCGGCACTTTGCTCAATGTAACCTATGGCTAATAAAAAGGCGGTTTTATCGGCTTGCGTAAGCGTAGTTCCCGCAAAAAAGACTTGACCATTCACTATTATTTGATAATCGCCAGGCACTCCAGGTAGAACGGTATCGCCAGGAGAACCGATTGCCGAAAAAATATCGACAAGTTCTTGATTATTGAGTGCCGCTGCCCAAGACACTTGTTGACCGCAAATGGTCGCATTTGTTGAACCAGTTGATGCTGCTATATCCGCTGCAATTATATCTTGGGTACATGTTGCTGCTTGAGCAGAATAACTAGCAAAAATAGAGCTTGAGATTAATACTGATTTTAATAACTTATTCATAATAATTCCTAATTTATTTATTTATTTATTTATTTATTTATTTATTTTTAATATCTTCCTTTTCTTTAGGGAGTTAGGGTGAATTAATCCTGCAACGTATAGTGGACTTGTGTCCATGAATACACGCCACTTTTCACTTGTTCAGACACACTGCCATCGGCGTTAAGTAATTTAATCTCTTTTGGGAAAGGTCGTGTACTTGCTACGATAGTTACCGTGCTGTTACCCGAACTACCTTGCACGGGAACGTTAATGTCTTTTGGCGGAAAAATATGTTCTTTATCGGCAGGGAGTAATTTATCTACCTGACTAGGATTAGGGCGTAACGTTGTGACTTCACCTATTGCATCACGGTCAATGACTCTAACATAGCTAGGCTCTGCCAGCGTAAAACTTAAGTGAAAATATTCACCATTTTTATACTCAGGCTTTGATGTTTCTAGGTGGACGATGCCATTGCTACTGGTCGCACTGTTGCTAGGCTCAATTACAACAGGTAGTTGTTCGGGTACTTGTTTGACTTCAGGTGTTGGCACAACAGGCGTTTGCACGGGTACTTGTTTGATTTCGGGTATGGGTACAACAGGTGTTTGCTCAGGTACTTGTTTGATTTCGGGTACGGGTACGGATACAACAGGCACTTGTTTAACTTCGGGTGTTGGTATAACAGGTGTTTGTATTAGCGGCTGTTTAACATCAGTTGAAGATAATGACCACCATAATACTATTCCTGCAACAGTCACTACGCCACTACCAATGCTACCGTATTTTACCCAAGGTATTTTAACAGGGCGTAATTTATCCAGTAACTCACGAATACTAGGGGTACGCAGGTCTCGTTCAAACGCTAAGGCTTTGTTTAACGCCTCCATTTGTTTACTGTTTACTCCGTGAATGGGTTCAGCTTTTTTGCTTCTTCTTTTTGGATCAAAAAACTTTTTGCCCGCTAGTATTTCGTAGATAACACAGGCGAATGAATAAATATCATCACGACAATCGGGAGGGTCTCCCAGTCGAGTATCGGGAGACGCATAGGCTAGTGTAAATGCACCCAGATCATCACCATTAAATTTGGTTCTATCGTCTTCGTTTTCATTTATCTTAGAAGCGATACCAAAATCTAACACTTTCACGAGACCTTCCTTGGTAATGAAAATATTTCCAGGTTTAATGTCACGGTGAACAATATTGTGTTCATGCGCAAAAGCGAGGGCGTTGCCAACGCCTTCAATAATGAACCACGCTTGAGTCAACGTCATTGGTTGACGGTTAAGATATTCACTTAACGTTTGCCCAGTAAGGTACTCCATAGTCATGAAAACATTAATACCATCTCGCCCAAAGTCGTGAACCTTAATATTATTCGGGCAGTTGGAAAGCATTTTAGTACGGTCAAATTCTCTGAATAAGCCCATAACCAAGTCTTTATTATCTGACAATTCTGATTTTAGCACCTTAAGAGCTACATAAGGGTCTCTAGCTCCGACTTCTGCCCAATCTTTATTCAGTGCTTTAAAAACCGTACCCATGCCGCCTTCACCTAGTACCTGCACCAGTTCATAGGTGTTTTTTACCACGCTGCCTATGTACAATTGGCTATCTGTAGCTGTAGCTGTAGCTGTACTTGTACCTGTAGCTCTGGTATCTGTATCGCTTATGATACGAGTCGCCTCTTCATTCGTCGTTTGCGGGGCAGACGGCTGGGAATTGGGCGAAAATTCACCGAGAGTATCTACCGATTTAACAAGCGTGACATCAGTGCTATTTGAATTAGTTATACCCGTGTCTATATGACTCATGATACGAGTCGCCTCTTCATTCGTCGTTTGCACGGCAGACGGCTGGGCATTGAGCGAAAATTCACCGTGGGTATCTGCCGATTTAACACGCGTGACATCATCGGTATCATTTGAATTAGTGTACGATTTTTCTAGCATGAAAGATCCAAACCACTTTAAGGTGAAGTATAAAAATTAACGTTGTAAAACATTATTATCCATCTAGTACAACGAACGATTTATATTACCAAGATAACATCTTTATTTTCTAGCAATAATGCGTACTCGGCGATTTTTTTCGCTGGCTGGATTGTTAGGATCAAGTAAATCACTTTTGCCTTTACCAATAATCTGAATATGCGTAGGGTCAAGATTAAAGCCATTTACTAAAAACTGTTTTACTGAGGCCGCACGTTCTTCTGATAATGTCTTGTTATAGGCTTGACCACCCACCGCATCGGTATGACCTTCAACAACAAAACTTAAATTGGCTAATTTTCCAGAAGCCAGTGCTTCACCAACAGGTTTGAGTTGCGCCTTTGCTGCATCAGTTAGATCTGCTGAATTATAACCAAAAATAATTTCCATAGATAAGGCAGCGGTCGTTTCTGTAGAGTTCGGCGTTGATAATGGCTGTTTTTTAGACTTGGGTTTTTTAGTTGTCGCAGGCGTTGCCTTGAGTTTACTCATATCAATAGAGCGCGTTTTGCCAGTTTTCACCTCATCCCCGTCTGGTTGTGGCGTATCTGGATTAGCCGCAGGACTCAGTGCATCAATCACTTGATTGACTGATGGAATTTGTTTGCCCACATCAACGTCAGCATAAGCGACTTCACTCAGTACCATCACGCCAAATAGACAAAATAACAAGTGTTGTATTTTCATAAGATTCCCCAAAGATATTAAAATAAAGAACGCTTAGCCAGTTGACTAAATGAGCTACCAGACCGTGAACTGCGTTATCAATTCAAAATTAACACGCCACAAATCTGTCAGGCGAATAGCATGATAAACGCGTACTCAAGAACGGATTATACATAATTCCCCCCTACCCTCAAATGAAATAGCGTCTCAATTTCAAGTTACTCGGAATGTAGATTTAATTCAACCCGCAAGTGGAGTTAATTGATGATGAATGGGGTAGTTATGATATGAAAAAAAGTAGTATCATGACCGCGTTGATAGTTCAATTTATACGCCCAGCTTATTCATTTTTTATCAGGAGTCCTTAAGTCATGCCATCACAAGATAATCGTTTCGCTCAAGTTACGACCCCTTTAGGTAAAGACATACTGCTATTTAGCCGCATGAGTGGCGGTGAGGAAATGAGTAGGCTGTTTGAATATGAGCTAGACCTACTGATAGACAACAGCAACAGGGCAATGGTAACCGCAGGTTTTCCGACCAATAAAGTGCTTGGACAAGCAATGTCGATTGCCTTTGACTTACCCTCTGGCGGCATACGCTATTTTCATGGGCTAGTGACTCAATTTAGACATCACGGTGTGACAGACGATGGTTTTTTGTTCCGTGCCGTGTTGCGTCCGTGGTTATGGTTTTTAACGCGCACCAGTAACTGCCGCATTTTTCAGGAAAAATCTGTTCCTGACATCATCAAAAAAGTCTTCAGCGACAATGGCTTTAGTGACTTTAAACTAGAACTAACCAGCAGCTATAAGCCCCGAACCTACTGTGTTCAATACCGCGAAACGGATTTTAATTTTGTCAGTCGTTTAATGGAAGAAGAGGGTATTTTCTATTTTTTTGAACACGAAAAAACCAAGCATACACTGGTCATTGCGGATTCTGTCAATGCCTATCAAACCATAGCAGACTATGCAACCATCCCTTATTTTCCACCTGAAAATATAGCACGGCGAAAACAAGATCATATTTTTGAGTGGCAGACTGCTCACCAAGTCCAATCTGGCACTTATGTATTAAACGATTACGATTTTGAAAAACCTAATAGTAATCTAGTCACTAAATTCACCGAGAAAAAACAGCATAGTCATGCTGAAGGTGAGCAATATGATTATCCTGGTAATTACTTTGAATCCGCCGTTGGCGAGACCTACTCTAATATCCGACTCAATGAATTACAAACCCATTATGAAGTGATGCAGGGCAGAGGTAATGCAATGGGCTTGACTACGGGAATGTTATTTACGTTAAAAGATCATTACATTGCCCCTGAAAACACCAAACATATTGTCATTGCTGCCAATTTTCTTATCGTATCTAACCAATATCGATCAAACACAACGGGAGAAACGCAATATGAATGCAGTTTTAAGGCCATTCGCTCCACCCAGCAATTTCGTCCCCAACGCTTAAGCCCCGTGCCGTTTGTTCAAGGGCCGCAAACCGCCACCGTTGTGGGTAAAAGCGGCGAAGAAATTTGGACAGATAAATACGGGCGTATCAAAGTGCAGTTTCACTGGGAAAGAAATGGCAAAAAGAATGAAACCAGCTCGTGTTGGATACGCGTTGCCACGCCTATCGCAGGTAAACAATGGGGTTGGGTCTCGTTGCCGCGTATGGGTCAAGAAGTGGTGGTGAGTTTTTTAGAAGGCAATCCCGATAGACCACTGATAACAGGCAGTGTTTACAACGCCAATCAAATGCCGCCCTACGCCTTACCTGCCAATCAAACCCAAAGCGGTTTAAAAAGTCGCAGCTCTAAAGAAGGCACTGCGGATAATTTTAATGAACTGCGTTTTGAAGATAAAAAGGGTTCAGAAGAAGTTTATGTTCATGCCGAAAAAGATTTTAATTGCGTGATTGAAAACAATGAGACCCGAAAAATTGGGCTAGTCAAAAAAGATGCAGGCAATCAAACCACAGAAA
Organism: Crenothrix sp. D3; assembly: GCA_002134785.1. GTDB lineage: Bacteria > Pseudomonadota > Gammaproteobacteria > Methylococcales > Methylomonadaceae > UBA4132. The sequence goes on along the minus strand of MBQZ01000029.1, from coordinate 180,825 downwards.
TTTACAACAACCGTACCACGACTTTAAAAATGGGGCATGACACGCTAACGGTCGAAAAAGGTAATCGTGAAACCAATGTCGATACGGGTAATAACACTTTGAATGTTAAAACAGGTAATCGGGTGAACAATGTCAATACGGGTAATGATACGTTAAATGTTAAAACAGGTAATTGTGCAACTAAGGTCAGTTTGGGTAATTACACGCTCGACGTTAATGCGGGCAAAGCCACGGTCACAGCGATGGTTTCTATCGAATTAAAAGTCGGTGCCAACAGTATCAAAATCGAGCAATCAGGCATTACCATCAAAGGCATTATGGTAAATGTAGAAGGATCGGCAATGTTAGAGGCCAAAAGCCCACTGACGACGGTGAAAGGCGATGGTGTATTGACGCTGAAAGGCGGCGTTACCATGATTAACTAATGGAGACTTTATAATGACTGAAATAACGTTTACCAAAATAAAACCAACCCACGCACTAGCCATTTGTCAGGACTTAGAGCTTGACGAACAAGCTATCACATTATTGCAAGACAACCCCACAACGGCGGATTATCTGCATCAACTGATAGCACTTAAATTGTACCCCGATGCCGTGCGTTTTTTAGCTTATGCCTTACCTAACCGTGAAGCAACATGGTGGGCGTGTTTATGCGCTCGCAATGGATTGACTGATAAAACCCCTGCTAATGAAATCAAAGCCATCGAACTTGCCGAAGCGTGGGTCTATAAGCCAACGGAAGACAATCGAAAATTAACCCTGCCCGCAGCGGATGCCACCGCCTATAAAAACTCTGCCAGTTGGGCTGCGATTGCCGCATTTTGGAGTGGTGACGATATATCACCCGTACCCGAAGCTGTTATTCCACCCGATAAAAAGCTCTATGCTAAAGCGGTAACAGGCGCAGTTATGCTGGCTGCCACTCAGGGCGAAGCGAACAAAGTAAGTGACAAATACCAGCTTTTTTTGCAACAAGGTATCAATATCGCCAGTGGTGGCGATGGTCGTACTGTTCAACAAAGCACGCCTTAACCCTTCACAGTAAGGAGGAAACATCATGGGACAACCCGCCGCAAGACTATTAGATATGCACGTCTGCCCAATGTTTACTGGGCCTGTACCTCACGTTGGTGGTCCGATACTGCCCCCGTGTGCAATTACGGTATTGATTGGCTGCTTACCCGCTGCCCGTGTCACCGACATGGCAGTGTGTGTAGGACCACCTGATGTCATTGCCAAAGGATCAATGACGGTGTTAATTAGCAAACTACCCGCCGCCAGAATGGGCGATATGATGGCGCATGGCGGTACAATTGTTATTGGAATGCCGACGGTGTTGATTGGTGGTTAACGCTATAGTAAACGTACTATAAATTGATTAAAGCATGATGTAGGTGCGAATTCATTCGCACCTACATCATTTTATTGTGCTTTAGCTAGGCGTTGGTGCATAAATAAAGTCATGTAATATCATGTAAAATCATGAAAAATAAAGAGATTGTTTATCATGAATTTCTGATGTAGTAAAAAAACGAGCGTTTTCCATCAAAAAAATCAAAGTAACATATTGATTGATAAGTGTTTTATTCATGCACCAACGCCCTTTAGCTATATCGTTTACGTTCAAAGCTAAGATATATTTGCTAATCACCGCTCAATTGATGGAGTAATAATTATGGTAGGCAGAATACCTGGTCCTATTTGCTTTATGACAGACGAGGGCATTGATGAAGGCACATTGAGCCGAACACGAATGCCCACGCCAGAAACATCTGGAACACATACGTTGACACCCGTTAAAAGTAAAAGACAACTGACAGACACTGAAAAAAAACTGGTAGCAGATGTAAAAAATGCACTTCAAGAAGGTTTGGCACCCATTATACCCATAAAAAGTGGTGCGTATTGGGTTACTTGGGTAGAAAACAATGCCAAAAATAGCCGCAAAATGAGTGAGTTAAACACTGCATTTAAGGCCAATGCTGAAGCCTTTATTAAAGCATTAGAAGATGCTGGAGCAACGGTTAAAATTAGAAATACCAAAAGAAGTGCTAAAAGTGCTTATCTGTTTCATTGGTCATGGAAAATAGCTCTAGGTAAATGTAAGGCTTCTGATGCCGAAAAAATGGCAGGTGTCGATATAGAATGGGATCACGGTGATGACGAAAAGAGTAAGTCTGCGGCACTCGAAATGGTCACTGGATTCGGATTAGCTGTTCCTCCGCAAAGTACCGATGCCCCCTCTTTAACCAGTAATCATATAGCAGGTAAAGCTATTGATATGGACATCACATGGACTGGGACGATTAAAGTTAAGAAAAAAGACAATACTGAAGTATCGGTAATCTATATGGCGAACGTAAACGCTAATACGGTTTTACATACGATAGGTGCGTCTTACAATGTGATAAAACGCACAACTGATGCGCCACATTGGTCGGTTAATGGGGGATAAAATAATCATGAAGATTACTCATAAATGTGTGTTACTAATCAATATATTATCAGCAATTTACATTATTTGCTGCTCTTCGACTGTTCAATCCAAGGGACTGGATAATAAGGTAAACCCTGAAAATTTTGTTGGCTGGCTGCATGGCAATTGTTTTGCAGTTAAAGACGCTCACATACCCAGCGGTACTCTGCTAACCGTTGTTGAACTGGATAACAAACAACAAATTACTCATGCAAAAATTATGAAAGAAGCCAGTAATGGGGATGAATGTAATGCCTTGCGTGAAGAGCGTAGCCCAATAAATTTTAAAGAGGGAATCCATTTTTATACGGTATCGTCTAAAAAACCAATTGAATTAGGTATTGGCGTAATCAATAGCGACAAAGCCAATACTCGCTCTGAAAAAAAACTATTGGACTTGAATAGAGATGGGCAAAAAGATACTTTTTACTCTTGCTCTACCGCTGAGGGCATCCAATTCAGTATATGGAGCAAAATAGCCTACAAGAGTAGCTTGATTTGGTCTGATTACTATTACTTAGGTTATGACACAGAAGCAAATTGCCCACCATTGCCTAACTAACCTCAGTTCGATATAAAGAAACTACCGCATTAAAGACTAAAGTCGATTTTCCAGTGTTTTTAAATGTAATTGTCCCCTGAAAGTTAAATTTGTCACGCTACGCTTTGCACTTCTCAGTTAAAATACTCAGTTTTTCTTCAGGCTAGTTTATGCGCATTCACTTACTGCCCTCCCAACTAATTAACCAAATTGCAGCAGGTGAAGTTGTTGAAAGACCGTGTGCCGTGGTCAAAGAATTGCTAGAAAATAGTTTTGATGCGGGTGCGACACAGATTACAGTTGACATAGAACAAGGCGGTAGTCGGCTGATAAAAATCAGGGATGATGGTTGTGGCATTGTTAAAGAAGACTTACCATTGGCGTTATCACGTCATGCTACCAGTAAAATCAGCAGCTTAGCCGACTTGGATTGCGTTACCAGCATGGGGTTTCGTGGCGAGGCGTTGCCTAGTATTAGTTCAGTGGCCAGATTAACGCTGATTTCACGCATTGCGGATACTGAGTGTGCGTGGCACATCAGGGGTGATGGCTCAGAACAGGCTTTTGATTTACAACCTGACCCACATCCACAAGGCACAACGGTAGAAGTACGTGATTTGTTTTATAACACCCCTGCCCGCCGTAAATTTTTAAAAACTGAAAAAACTGAATTTACCCATATTGAATCGTTATTACAAAAACTAGCGTTGAGTCGTTTTCATATTGGCTTCACGCTCACACATAATCAAAAAGAAATATTGAAGCTCAAACCTGCGATTAGCGAAATTGAGCAAGAATACCGTGTGGCAGAAATTTGCGGTGTTGAGTTTATCAATAACGCCGTAAAAATTGATGTTGCCGCCTCAGATTTACAACTCACAGGCTGGGTGAGTTTACCAACGTTGTCGCGCAGTCAACCCGATAAGCAATTTTTTTATGTGAATGGTCGCTTAATACGCGACAAACTAATCTCTCATGCCATTAAACAAGCCTATCAAGATGTATTATTTTCTGGGCGACACTCGCTATTTGTTTTATACCTCACCCTAGACCCTAACTTGGTTGATGTAAATGCGCATCCCACTAAACAAGAAATTCGCTTTCGAGAAGGTCGTTTAGTACATGATTTTCTATTCAGTGCCTTGCATCGTTCCTTGGCACAAATAAGACCTGCTTCTGGCAACAACAGCGTCACACTCAATGAGCGTGTAGCACCCCCGTTCCCAGCAGAAAGCACTATGCCAACTGCAACAACACCCGCCGCCGCTTATTGTCCAACCGAACAATCGTCACTGCCGTTTACAGTCGCGGAAACCTTACAGGCTTATTCATCCTTACACACGAAAGACGAATTAGTCGTGCCGCCAGCAACCCCGTCAGTTATCCCGCCGCTGGGTTTTGCAATTGCCCATTTGCATGATATTTATATTCTGTCAGAAACGGCTAATGGCTTGGTATTAGTTGATGCGCACGCCGCTCATGAACGTGTTATTTATGAGCGATTAAAGCAACAACATCAACACGGTGAAATTCCGAGTCAACCCTTGTTACTGCCTATTAAAATTACCGTGAGTTCCGCAGAAGCTGACTTAGTCGAACAACAGTCTGATTTTTTTCTATCGCTGGGTTTTGAGCTAACACGTTCAGGGCTGGAAACCATCGTGTTACGCGCTAGCCCCGCGCTGTTCGCAGGAACAGATGTTGTTGGCTTGATTACCGATGTATTAACAGATATTAATGTCCAAGGCATGAGTACCCGCATAGAAACGCAAGCCAATGAACTACTGGCAACGATAGCCTGTCATGGCGCAGTGCGTGCGCGTCGCCATTTGACCATCACCGAAATGAATGCCTTACTCCGTGACATGGAACAAACCGAACGCAGTGGTCAATGCAATCACGGTAGACCCACTTGGGTCGAATTATCCAAGCAAGAATTGGATAAATTTTTCTTGCGTGGTCAGTAGGGGTAATCCCTTGTGGTTACTCTTTAATCAACGATATTTTAATAGGGCATCCACAAGGGAAGCCCCTACATTAAGTTAAATGATGATGACAATGCAAAATCTCCCCCCTGCCCTGTTTCTAATGGGACCTACCGCGTCAGGTAAAAGCGCGTTAGCGGTACAACTGGCACACGCGCTGAATGGTGAAATTATCAGTGTCGATTCTGCGTTGGTGTTTAAAGACATGGATATAGGCACAGCAAAACCAACACTCGCAGAACGACAAGGCATTCCTCATCATTTAATTGATATTATTGATCCTAGCGACAGCTTTTCGACAGGACAGTTTAGAAATAAAGCCCTCGCGCTGATGGCAGATATTAGCCAACGCGGTAAGCTGCCGATTTTAGTCGGTGGGACAATGCTGTATTTTAATGCCTTAAGCAATGGCTTAGCGGTGTTGCCTGTCGCTGATTCCGCGATTCGTGCGCAACTTGACCTAGACTTAATAGAATTGGGGAAAAATGCACTGCATCAACGTTTGGCATTGGTTGATCCCGAAGCTGCTGCGCGTATTCACCCCAATGATCCACAGCGTGTACAGCGTGCCTTAGAAGTGTATGCCATTAGCGGCAAATCATTAAGCTCATTTTTTACCGCTGAACCTGCACAATCCCTGCCCTATCGAGTGATTAAGCTGATTATCGCACCGTCAGATAGAAAAATTCTGCACGGCGTGATTGCTCAACGATTTATGGCAATGATGGAGCAAGGTTTTATGGCAGAAGTCGAAGCACTTTATCAACGCGGGGATTTAAATGAAACTATGCCTGCTATACGCGCAGTGGGTTATCGGCAAGCGTGGTCTTATTTACAAGGCGACATTGATAAAGACACCCTCATTGAAACCGCCATTATTGCCACACGGCAATTGGCAAAACGACAATTTACTTGGTTACGCAAAGAAACCGACGCGCTGTGTTTTCAAACAGGGCAAGCAGATTTATTAGCAGAGGTACTAGCCACTCTAGCAAAACTAACGCAGGTGACATAATGCAAACATTACCGATTAATCTTTACCGTAACGCGCAAATTAGAGAGTTAGAGCAACTCGCTATACGAGAACACGGTATCGAAAGTTTTGAATTAATGAGTCGCGCAGGGTATGCGGTTTTTCAAGAAATTATCCGCTATTATCCCAACGCACAGACGTTTGAAGTCTTTTGTGGGTCGGGTAATAACGCAGGTGATGGTTATATTGTTGCCACTTTATTGCTAAGAGCGGGATTATCGGTATGTGTGGTAAGTGTCGGCGACCCCAAAAAACTCAAAGGTGATGCACAGACAGCTTACTGGCATTATGTCGCTGCACAAGGCATGATTACGCCTTTCCAAGCGGATTTAGATTTAAATTCAGACGTAATTATTGATGCGTTGTTAGGTTCTGGATTGAATAAACCCGTCACAGGTCATTATGCAGCCGCGATTGACGCAATTAATCAAAGCCCCGCTTTTGTGCTGGCAGTGGATATGCCTTCAGGTTTAGACAGTAATACGGGCAATGTCATGGGGGTTGCCGTTAAAGCTGACGTGACCGTGACGTTTATTGCTTTACACCAAGGTTTATTTACAGGGCAAGCAGCAGATTATTGTGGAATTATTTGCTATGCGACATTAGCCATTCCTGAGCCAATTTTAGCAACGCAACGCGTTTCGTCGGTGCGTGTTATCAACCAACTATTGCCACGCCGTTTACGTTGTACGCATAAAGGCGATTATGGTCATGTGTTAATTATCGGCGGCGAACAAGGCTATTCAGGTGCAGCACGCTTAGCAGGTGAAGCGGCATTGCGCGTGGGTGCAGGTTTAGTGAGCATTGCAACGCGCAGCAGTCACGCAAGTTTGATGAATTTAAACCGCCCAGAACTCATGTGTCATGGCGTAGACACGGCTGAACAACTAATGCCTTTATTAGCCAAAGCTAGTGTTATCGCTATCGGCACAGGCTTGGGGCAAAGTGACTGGGCAATCGAATTATTAGCCGCCGTATTAACTCAGAAAAAACCATTAATTATTGATGCTGATGCCTTGAATTTACTGGCGCGTAAGCCCGTAGCCAATCCAAACTGGATTTTAACGCCACATCCTGCCGAAGCCGCGCGACTGTTAAACTGCTCAACGGCAAACATCCAACAAGACCGATTTGCCGCCGTCTCCGCACTGCAAGAAAAATACCAAGGCACAGTTGTTTTAAAAGGTGCAGGATCGTTAATTGCCAGTAGCGACACCTTGGCAGTCTCACATACAGGCAATGCAGGCATGGCTTCAGGTGGCATGGGTGATGTATTGACAGGTGTAATAGCGGGCTTAATCGCGCAAGGTCTTACTTTACAAGAAGCTGCACAACAAGGCGTTTATCAGCATGGCAAAGCCGCAGATTGTGCCGCACAAGCCAACGGTGAACGCGGCTTATTAGCCAGTGATTTAATGCACTATCTCAGATTAGGAGTCAATGAATGAAAAAATACTTACCTTCAACCGAAGCGACTGAACAATTCGGTGCCGCATTATGGACGCTATTACCTGAAAAAGGGGTGATTTTTTTACAAGGTGATTTAGGTATGGGTAAAACCACCCTAGTACGCGGTTTTTTAAGAGCCTCAGGTTTTAAAGGCGCGGTAAAAAGTCCAACATTTACCCTCGTTGAAGAATACACCCTCGGTGAGCGCAAAATTTTTCATTTTGACTTGTACCGTTTAAATGATCCTGAAGAACTGGAATGGATAGGAATTCGTGATTATTTTGAGCAAAATTGCCTGTGTTTTATCGAATGGGCAGAACGCGGCACAGGTTTTTTACCTCAGCCAGAGTTGATTATTTCCTTAACAGCCGAAGGCTTAGGTCGAAATATTCGCTTTAATACGGTGTCACACGATTAAAAAAATAATCACCTATTCTGGAAAAACAACAACATACTGCTATAATCTAATCTAAATTATTACTGTTGTGGATTGTAGCCATGAGAAGTCACTGGAAAGATTTATTGATTTTTGGATTGCTGTCGCTGTCTGCGTCTAGTTACGCGCAACAAGTTGATGTTAATTCATTGCATTATTCGCAAGTAGCAAAGCAAACACGGATGGTGTTTGATGTCAGTGCCTCACCCAAGCATCGGGTTTTCGTACAGAACAATCCTGCTCAATTAGTCATTGAGATTAAAAATGCTAAATTAGGGCAGACCTTAATCCAACCCAGTGCATCACACCCACTGTTTGCTAACATCCACGTTTTAGAAAAAACCAAAGACAATTTGCGCCTCGCTGTTGACTTAAAAGAACCGATTACTGCAAAAAATTTCTCTTTAAGTTCCAATAACAAGAATGAACACAAATTAATTATTGATTTAACGAGCAAAAACGCGCCAGTAGCAAACAAAATAATTGCCAACAAAGACAGTGTTCAAACTGCCAAAAAAGAAATGCCCGTCTTACCAGTAGAGCCACCAAAAACCTTGGCAAATAAAGCCGAAAGAGCATTTTCTGGACTACAAAAAGTTGCCCAGCAACTGACCAGTAAACAAGAAAAAATCGTCATTGCTATTGATGCTGGACATGGCGGCAATGATTCTGGCGCACACGGCACACACGGCACTGAAGAAAAACAAGTAGTATTTGCTATTGCCAAAAAACTGGCAAAACTCATCAACTCACAACCTGACATGAAAGCGGTCATGGTGCGTAAAGGTGATTACTATGTTGGTCTCAGAAAAAGAATGCAGCTTGCCAGAGCCGCACACGCCAATTTATTCATCTCTATTCATGCCGATGCCTTTCAAGATACCACCGTTAAAGGCTCATCCGTTTATGTGTTGTCTCGCAGTGGCGCGTCTAGTGAAGCCGCGTTATGGTTAGCAAAAAGTGAAAATGCCTCTGATTTGATTGGCGGCGTAAGTCTTGAAGACAAAGAAGATGTATTAGCCTCCGTGTTACTGGATTTATCACAAAGTGCAACCGAACAAGCCAGTGCCGATATAGCTAAAAGTGTCTTAAAAAACTGTAGTGCCGTCGGTGAAACGCACAAAGATGCCGTACAACACGCGGGTTTTATGGTACTAAAATCACCCGACATCCCCTCTATCTTGGTAGAGACAGCGTTCATCTCCAATCCTAGCGAAGAAGAGAATCTGTTGAATGCCGACTACCAAACCAAAATGGCAGGGGCTATTTTTGGTGGTGTGCGTAACTACTTCACTCCTTCATCATCACCCACTGCTGATACCAAAGTCGCTGCTCTATAACAGACATAAAACCGCTTTAGCGGTTTTGTGTCCAATAGCTTAAGTTATTGGGACTCCTACGATTTACATCCCTCTTTGAACCATGAACTATTTTCCCGACCCACCCTGTGCGAATAATCACTATCTAGCCGACCACATTGAACTAATCACCCGCAGTTTCCAACACTTACTGGGTTATTCACTCCTTCCTGATACGGACAACTTAGCCGAACGCTTGTATCACGCGCCGTTTGTCCTGCTATCGCATAATACCGAAGTAGACCCCATTTTTAACTATGCCAATGCGCAAGGTCTACAACTGTTTGAATTAAACTGGCAACAACTCATCACCCTCCCCTCTCGCGCTTCCGCAGAACCGATTAATCAGGCGGCACGCGCACAATTAATGCACCAAGTCACTACCCAAGGCTTTATCACTGATTATCAAGGGGTGCGTATTTCTAAAACAGGTAAACGTTTTGCAATAACCAACGCTATCGTTTGGAATCTCACCGATACCAACGGTATTTATCAAGGTCAAGCCGCCTGTTTTTCCAACTGGACAGTTTTATAATGTCCACTCAATTTAATCGCCGCCGCTTAAATGGATTCACCACTACCATCATCCTACTGCCGTTTATTTTCTCACTCACCCTCTTTTACCAAACTCAAAATTTTATCCCTTTATTGGTTTACACACTGATGGGCGGAGTTACTTTTTTACTCTATCGCCTTGATAAAAATCGCGCTATACGAGAGCAATGGCGAATTTCTGAATTTACGTTACATTGTTGCGAATTTTTTGGTGGTTGGGCAGGTGCGTTACTTGCTCAACACGGATTACGCCATAAAAATAAGAAACTATCCTTTCAAATAGTATTCTGGCTGATTGTGTGTAGCCATCTACTCTATTGGTTTGATTTAATGATGTTTAATCACTACCTAGAAAAACACCTGCTAACTCTAATTTAATCCTTCCGCGCTACTGTCAATCGTCGTATTCAAGCAAACGCTTATACTTCACTTAGCCTCCATGATATTATAAACCGACCGTCTTGATTGGTAATGAGGTCAATCGTGGTCAATTATTAACACACTAGAGGAATAACAATGACAAAAGTATTAAATGAAGTGTTAAGTGCTAATCGTGACTATGTCGCAGGTTTTGAAAAAGGTGATTTAGCTATGCCACCTGCACGGCAGTTTGCGATTTTAACCTGTATGGATGCGCGTTTAGACCCCGCGAAATATGCAGGTTTATCAGAAGGTGACGCACACGTTATTCGTAACGCAGGCGGACGGGCGAGTGATGACGCGATTCGCTCTTTGGTCATTTCTTATAAATTGTTAGGCACACGCGAGTGGTTTGTGATTCATCATACTGACTGCGGCATGGAAACCTTTAACAATGAAATCATGAGTGACTTACTAGCAGGCAGCTTAAAAACCGCTTCTGTTGATGCTACTGGTTGGCATGATTGCTGTGAAGGTGGTGGTTCAACGGATGGCAAATATATTAATTGGTTGACCATTAAAGATCAGGCGCAAAGTGTGTTGGAAGACGTACAACGTATCAAAGCCCACTCATTAGTACCGTCAGATATTCCTGTTTATGGGTATATTTATGATGTTAAATCAGGTCGCTTGATTGAAGTGCCTGAAGCAACAGCGGCAGGAAAAGTAAGCTAAGTTAGTTACTAAATATAGACCTTTCGGGTTTTTAAAACCCGAAAGGTCTCGCCTTGAGTATAACGCAATCAATCAAACCATATTTTTAAGCTGATAAAGCAACTCTAACGCTTGCCTAGGGCTTAGCTCATCGGGATTCAAATCTTTGAGTTTATCCACCGCAGGATGCACGTCTTTTACTGAAAATAAATCCAGTTGCTGTGTGCCTGCCTCGGCCTGTTGTTCCAAATAGGCATTATCTTCGAGTTGGCGTAATTTCAATTTGGCTTTTTCAATCACTGAACGCGGCACGCCTGCTAAAGCAGCGACTTGCAAGCCATAACTTTGACTTGCCGCACCATCCTTTACAGCGTGTAAAAAAATGATTTTGTCGCCGTGTTCCATTGCGTCTAAATGTACATTTTCGATACTGCGTTGTTCATCGGCAAGTGTCGTGAGTTCAAAATAATGCGTGGCAAATAGCGTGAAGGCTTTGGTGGTTTTGGCGAGATAATCCGCACAGGCATACGCCAGCGATAAACCATCAAAGGTACTCGTGCCACGTCCGATTTCATCCATTAGAATCAGACTTTTCGCTGTAGCATTGTGCAGAATGTTAGCCGTTTCAGACATTTCCACCATGAAGGTAGAGCGACCACTAGAGACATCATCGGATGCACCGATACGCGTGAAGATTTTATCAATCGCGCCGATGGTGGCAGATTTAGCGGGAACGTAACTGCCGATATGCGCCATGAGTACGATTAGCGCGGCTTGTCTCATGTAGGTAGATTTTCCACCCATATTAGGGCCAGTAATCACCAGCATTTGGCGGCTGTTTGACAGGTTTAAATCATTGGGGACAAAGGGAATCTCTGACACTTGTTCGACGACTAAATGCCGTCCGCCTTCGATATGAATTCCCGATTTAGTCACTAATGTGGGTTGTGCTAAATCTAACGTGTCGGCGCGTTCGGCAAAATTAACCAGCACATCAAGTTCAGCCAAGGCAGTGGCGCAATGTTGCAAGGCGACGGTATCAGCGGCAATGGTGGTCAGTAATGCGTCGTACAAAAACTTTTCAAATACTAATGACTTGCCCCGCGCACTCAATACTTTATCTTCAAAGGTTTTGAGTTCTTCGGTGATGTACCGCTCCGCGCCTTTTAAGGTTTGTTTACGCAGATAATGCGCGGGGACTTTTTCAGAATGTAAGCGGGAAATTTCGATGTAATAACCATGCACGCGGTTGTAATTCACTTTTAAATTCAACCCTGTGGCAGCTTTTTCACGGTTTTCTAATTCAATTAAAAATTGGTCAGCGTTTTGGCTTAGGTTTCTTAATTCATCTAATTCAGCGTTATAACCGTCAGCAATCACGCCGCCATCACGAATTAACACGGGGGGATTGTCGATAATCGCCGCTTGTAATAACGCGACTAACGTTGGTTGTTCACCGATTTGTTGGCTTAAACGCTGGAGCTGTGGATTATCGCTGATGGCAAGCGTGGCTTGTAAATCAGGCAGCACAGCCAAGGTGTTACGCAACACCAGCAAATCACGCGGTCGCGCCGATTTTAAGGCGATACGCGAGCTAATGCGTTCAATATCGCCAACATGACGTAAATGCGCTTGTACGTTTTGATGTAAGCGGTTGTTAAGCAGACTATCAATGCAGGCGTAACGGTGTTTGAGTACGGTTTGATCGCGCAGTGGACGGTGTAACCAACGGCGTAAACAGCGACTGCCCATTGCAGTGACGGTGTTATCGAGTACGCCAAATAACGTGTGTTGTAACTGCCCAGACGGGTGAAAATCCAGTTCTAAATTACGCCGACTGGCAGCGTCTAGCAGAATAGTATCGTTACTGCTTTCGGTGGTAATGCCTTGAATATGCGGCAACGCGCTTTGTTGCGTGTCTTTGACATAATGCAATAATGCACCCGCAGCGGCAATGGCAACAGGTAAATTTTCACAACCGTAGCCTTTTAAATCCAGCGTATTAAATTGTTTTAGCAATTGTTGTCGCGCACTTTCACCGTCAAAATGCCATGCAGGACGGCGACATAAACCTGTGCGTTGTTTGACACTGGCAGGCAGAATCCAGTCTTCACTGTAAAGCAATTCGGCTGGGTTTAAGCGTTCAATTTCACTGAGTAATAAATGTTCAGCATCGACTTGTTGCAGAATAAAACGTCCGCTGGTTAAATCTAAACTGGCAAGTGCGTAGTGTTTATCAAGCTGACAAACAGCCACTAATAAATTATCTTTTCGATCTTCCAATAAGGCTTCATCGGTGACAGTGGCAGGTGTCACCACGCGCACCACTTTACGTTCCACTGGGCCTTTACTGGTCGCAGGGTCGCCAATTTGTTCACACATCGCCACCGATTCGCCGTGGCGTAATAATTTCGCCAGATAATTTTCAGCGGCATGATAGGGAATGCCTGCCATTGGAATCGGTGCGCCTGCCGATGAGCCGCGACTGGTGAGCGTTATATCGAGTAACTGTGAGGCTTTTTTTGCATCATCAAAAAACAATTCATAAAAATCCCCCATGCGATAAAAAACCAGCGTATTGGGATATTGCGCTTTGATGCGATGATACTGTTGCATCATCGGGGTATGCGGGTTTTGTTCTATACTCATGGTTTTTTAGTCGGGGAAAATAATGGATGCTGAATTAATCGCATTGGCAACACAACTGGGGCAGCATTTAACGGCGAATGGCAGCATGATAGCCACCGCTGAATCCTGCACGGGCGGTGGCATTGCACACACATTGACTGAAATTGCGGGCAGTTCTAGGTGGTTTGACCGAGGTTTCGTCACTTATAGCAATCTTTCAAAAGTACAAATGCTGGCGGTCAAACCTGACACCTTAGAAAAGCAGGGTGCAGTCAGTGCAGAAGTCGCACTGGAAATGGTGCGGGGCGCGTTAGTACACAGCACTGCCGATTGCGCGGTTGCCGTGACAGGCATTGCAGGGCCTGATGGCGGTAGTGTAGAAAAACCCATTGGTACGGTATTCATTGCATGGTGTTATAAAAATGCAGCCGCGACAGTTATTAGAAAACAATTTATCGGCAATCGGCATCAAATAAGAACGCAAACTATAAAAACGGCATTGGAAGGATTGTTATTGCAACGTTAAACAGCTTTCTAAAAGCCAAATTCAGATTCATCAAAATCGTCAAACTGTTCTTTTAAGCGTTTCTTTTCCCAATAAATTTCAATTTTTCGGCGTGCATCTCTTTTTACCGTTTCTTCGTCGAGAACAGGTAATGGCGGCACATACTCACCGCCATCAAAAAGTTCATCATCGTCGGCATCGGGTTCAACGGTTGTCTGCGCATCTGCGTTAGGCGCGGATTTAGTGGTAGTTTTAGTCATGGTTAAATGCTCCATTTGTGTGTTTTTTAAATGCTAACATAATCGGATATAAAGAAAAAAATATTATTGCCATAACTGAGCATTTGATAGAAATAGGGATGAATAGTGAGTTTTCCCAGTCCCTATAATGTTGGTAACAACATAAGCAACGTAGGGGCAGGTCTTGTACCTGCCCCCTAGTAAAATGGAATGTTATGGGCAATGGGCAACCACAAGGGATTGCCCCTACATTTAACCACGCCACGAGAGAATGCAATGAAAACTATTGTTTTATGGTGTAGGATTACCTAAATTTCATCGAAACCTCAATTTTCCCTGTTTATGACTACTAAAAAAACCACTGCCGCAACGCTACGCACTGAAAATACAAATTTCCCTATCGTTGGTATCGGCGCGTCAGCGGTTGGCTTAGAAGCCTTTGAGCAATTTTTTCATGCTATGCCCGTGGATTGTGGACTGGCTTTTGTATTAGTGCCGCACCTTGACCCCAGTCATGGCAGCTTGCTCACGGAAATTTTGCAACGTGCCACCACCATGCCAGTGATTGAGGCACTGAATGAGCTTCCTATTGAAATCAATCATGTCTATATCATTCCACCTAATCGGGATATGGAAATTTTTCATGGTGAATTGCAACTGTCTATACCCATTGCGCCACGCGGGCAACGCTTGCCGATTGATAACTTTTTGCGCTCATTGGCAGAGGATCAGCAAGAAAACGCCATCGGCATTATCCTGTCTGGCACAGGAACTGACGGCACACAAGGAGCGCGTGCTATTCATGGTGCGGGCGGTATCGTCTTAGCGCAAGAACCTAGCACAGCCAAATATGACGGAATGCCAACTAGCGTGGTTCATGCAGGTTATGCCACCCATAGTCTGCCTATTGAGAAAATGTGGTCAACACTGCAAGCTGATATGCGTAACGTTAGCCTGCATATTGAACGCGCAGCCCCTTCCAAAACGGTCATGGGCATAAAACACATACTGATTCAATTACGCGCTATTACAGGTCATGACTTTGCCTTATACAAACAAAGCACTATCGGTCGGCGCATTGAGCGGCGAATGTTGCAACATAATATCGACAACATTGACATTTATGCGCGTTATCTGAAAGAGAATCCAGCGGAGGCGCGGATATTATTCAAAGAATTGCTGATTAATGTCACCAGTTTTTTCCGCGATACCGAGGCGTTTGCGGTGCTTGAAAAGTCTATTTTGCCCACTCTGTGTGCCGATAAAACTGATGATTTTGTCTTTCGTGCGTGGGTAGCAGGCTGCTCTACGGGCGAAGAAGCCTACTCGATTGCCATATTGTTACGCGAATTCATGACTAAAACCCGTCAAGAATTTAAAGTGCAGATATACAGCACTGATTTAGATGAGGATGTCATTACTGTCGCCCGCGCAGGTTTTTATGCACCCAATATTGTGTCGGATGTTACGCCAGACCGATTGCAGCGTTTCTTTATCAAAGAAGAGTCAGGGTATCGCATTAAAAAAGACATCCGCGAGATGGTGGTATTCGCCACTCAAAACGTTATTAAAGACCCACCGTTTACCAAACTGGATTTATTAAGTTGCCGCAATCTGATGATTTATCTGGAAGCTGAATTACAAAATCGTTTGATTCCAACCTTTCACTACGCCCTCAATCCCAATGGCGTGCTGTTTTTATCACCGTCAGAAGGTATCGGCAATTATACCGAACTGTTTTCAGCACTTGACCGCAAATGGAAGTTTTACCAAGCCATACCCTCTTTACTATCCACACATCTACTGACAAGCCAGCAAGCAACATTTGCAGAACAACGCAAGGTTAAGACCGTCGAAAAAGTTACGCAACCTAATAAAAACATCAACTTTTCTGATACCGCCCCCAGACTATTAGCACAATTTTTCGCGCCCGCATCGGTGATTACCGATGCTAGGGGTGATATTTTGTATGTGCATGGCGATACGGGTAAATACCTGCGTCCCGCGCTGGGGTTAGCATCACTGAATATCGTTGAGATGGCACGCGAGGGACTGACTCTGGAATTGCACGCGGCTATTCACGCGGCTGCTACTAATGGTACATTCACGCTGAGCCGAGAAATACAGGTTAAAACCAATGGTGGATTCAGTACAGTTGCCCTGAGTGTTCGTCCACTTTTAGACTCCGAAGGTATACAGAACCAGTTGCTGGTGAGTTTTCAAGACATCGCCACCCCAAAACCGTTGCGCAAAAAAGCCACTCAAGCCCCTGAATCAATGCGCATTGGCGAATTGGAGCGTGATTTACAATTGTTGAAAGAAAACTATCAAGTCAGTATTGAAGAACAGCAGGCATTTAACGAAGAACTCAAATCCACCAATGAAGAGCTGCAATCGACTAATGAGGAATTGCAATCCACTAACGAAGAATTAGAAACCTCCAAAGAAGAATTACAATCGGTGAATGAAGAACTGATTACCGTCAACTCAGAACTGCAAACCAAAATTGAGCAACTGGCGGAAATGCAGAACGACATGAAAAACTTGCTAGATAATGTCAATATCGGTATTATTTTTCTGGATACATACTTGAAAATTCGCCGTTTCACGCGTGAAGCAGGGCGAGTGTATCGACTGGTTAATACCGATGTGGGGCGACCGCTAATTGACATTAAAAGTGTGGTGGAGATAGATGATTTGCTAGATGCAGCTCAACAAGTATTGGATTCACTGATTCCTTACGAACGTGAAATACACTTTGACGGAAATACTTGGCTGTTAGCCCGTATTCAACCTTACCGCACACTGGACAATATGATTGATGGCGTGGTGTTGACCTTTACTGATATTAGCACCCGCGTCAAAACCATAGTAAACCAAGATGCACTGTTATTGGCTGACGGTATCGTCAATACTATTCGTGAACCCGTTCTGGTACTTGATAGCAATCTGGTCATCGTATCTGCCAGCCCATCGTTTTACACACTATTTCACGCCAAACAAGAAGACACTGTGGGGCGAAAAATTTATCATCTTGGCAATAAGCAGTGGAATATTCCTGCCTTGCATGAACTATTGGAAAATATATTGCCACACAGTCAAGTGGTTGAAAACTATGAACTGAAACATGACTTCCCCGTTATCGGACAACTTAAATTACAACTCAATGCCCGTCGTATCGTCAGTGATACGGGGCTACTACAGTTGATTCTATTATCAATGGACGCTATTCATGACTGATAAAACTGCCGATATTTATCAACAGCTAACCGAAAAATTGCGAGCAAAAGCTGAAAAAAAACTGGAATCGCTTGAGTCCCTCCCCAGTATTATTCCAGCCAATGAACTACTGCACGAACTGTATGTGCATCAAATTGAGTTGGAGATGCAGAATGAAGAATTACGACAGGCGCAAGTGGCATTAGAAGAATCCCACGACCGCTATATTGATTTGTACGAATTCGCCCCCGTGGGCTATCTCACGCTTAATACCAGCTGTATGGTTATCGAAGCCAATCTCGCTGCCGTGACTCTACTCGGCGTAGAGCGGGCGAAACTACTCAAGCACCATTTTGCGACTTACATTGTTCCCGAAGATAAAGAACGCTGGCATCATTATTTTGTGCGTAGCAAACAACAAACGGGTAAACAGAGCATTGAACTGACACTGAGCAGCACTCATGGGACGCGTTTGGTCGTCCAGATCGATTCTCTGTTGATAAAAAAAGACTATGATCAGTCAACGCTACGCATCACCCTGACTGACATTACTCCACGCAAACAAGCAGAAAAACAGCTGCGCGTGGCTGCCGTTGCCTTTAAAACACAGGCGGGTATTTTAATCACTGATGAAAAGAAGTTAGTCATCAAAACGAATCGGGCATTCACGCAGATTACTGGCTACTCTACCGAAGAAATCATAGGGCATAGCCTGTCCTTTCTGAATTCTGGGCTATATAATGAGAACTTTTATAAAAACATTTGGGCTTCTATAGCATCCGATGGTTATTGGCAAGGCGAAATCTGGGATACACACAAGAATGGCGAAATATTCCCAGTTTGGCTGACTATTGCCAATGTCACTGATAACAATGGCTTTACCACACATTATGTAGGATCTTTTACTGACATCACGGTACAAAAAGAGGCGGAAAAATTATTGTTGGACGATCACCAGAAGTTGGAACATCTGGTAGCAGACACTCAAGAGGAATTAGAAAAAGTCAAAGACGACTCGATAAGAACCAATACCGCGCTGGATGTGTTGCTCAAATACCGCGAAACTGACAAATGCGATGCTCAAAGTACACTGTCATACAACGTAGAAAAAACGGTTTTTCCTTTTTTAGCCAAGCTAAGGAAACAAATTTTCCATAAGGATCATGTGTATTTGCTTGATGTTATTCAAAGCAATTTACATCAACTGGTACTCAGTTATGGACGTGATAGCAGACTCGCCTCTATTTATCAAAAGTTAACCCCTGCTGAAATACAAGTCTCCTCAATGATTAGACAGGGGCTATCCACCAAGACAATTGCCGCCACGTTACAACTTTCACCAGGTACGATTGGCATTCACCGTAAACATATTCGTAAAAAACTGGGCTTGAACGGGAGCAATGATAGTCTTTATGGTTATTTACTCTCCTTGGACGAATAAGCTCATGAGTCACTGTGGGCGTGAAGAACTATTCACGCCCACAAAACACCGCACAATCCATCTATTCCCGCCATCTAAGTAGCTCG
The DNA here is from genome assembly GCA_002134785.1 of Crenothrix sp. D3. GTDB lineage: Bacteria > Pseudomonadota > Gammaproteobacteria > Methylococcales > Methylomonadaceae > UBA4132. Next base: position 161,797 of record MBQZ01000029.1, on the reverse strand, counting down.
TCATCTATTTTTTAACATTTTGGTTAGCAGGCTTATTAAGCCGTTCGTGGTGAGCCTGTCGAACCATGAGCGGCTTAACAACCATCGACCATCCTTTGACAAACTTCCTTCGACAGGCTTCCTTCGACAGGCTCAGGACGAACGGTTAAGCCTGATTTGCCATTTTGTTAAAAAAATTTTGATCGACTACTTATTTCCCCCTTTAGTAGGTATTTCTAATACCTATTTTATACCCTTTAATAGACCATTCGAAGTGATTGCATTAGCTATTTTTCTAAGCGAAAATAACTGTGCGGTTGGGATGCTCTCTATTAGCCGCGAGTGATTTTTTAAATCGCTATTTTACAGCTGCACTCAAAGTCCATACCGAGTGGGGTAGTGGTGAGTGCAGTTTTTTTTAAAATACTTAAACAGGATGCTCTTGTGAATCTAAAAGAAATAGATGCGATTGCTAGAACCTATGGTATTCGCGCCAATGGTGACATTTCAAAAATCCAATTAATAAAAAGCATTCAAATCAGTCAGCGCAATTTCCCTTGTATCGCCACCGCTTATGCGGGTGAATGTGACCAAATGGCTTGTTGTTGGCGTGAAGATTGTTTTGATGCCGCTAGAGAAACATAATGAATTAACCAAAGAGCTGTTTAACAACAGCCAATAATCACTGGAGAATGTTATGAGCATTGAAAACAAAGATACCAAGGCAAGCACTGAATTGACTACAAATCGTGCGGCAACCAGTATGATTTCATTTGACGAATTTGATCATTTTTTTGATGATTTTCTGGCTCGTCAATTCGGTACAGAAAAAGAGGTTCCAAAAGTTGATATTATCAATTACGCCGACCGAATAGAAGTGCAAGCTGCATTACCCGGTATCAATAAAAACACGCTGGATGTATCGATTAACAACCAAGAGATTACTATCCGCGCCACCACGGAAGAAAAAAAAGAGGAAGAAGGACGTTATTTCCGCAAAGAAATTATGCACGGTGAATTTCAGCGTACTCTGTCTTTGCCCGACCATGTCGATGGTGAAAATGCAACTGCGGTGTTCAAAGACGGGATATTGACCATTGCGATGCCAAAAACTAAAAAAAACAAACGCAAAAATATTAAAATTATTTAATCGCCAACAGAGCTTGTCAGACGTATGAATCTAAGTTTTTAGGTCTCGGCTCAGTATCCAACGATAAATGTAATCCCACTAAGGGGAATGTCTATGCCAGTTATTTCGTTGGTTATATTTTTGCTGACCTCGCTAATCCTGATAGCAATGGTACAGATTCATCTCTTTGAAATCGCCTTTGCAAAACTCGGTTTAACGCCTGAAACGTCGCTATTGTTATTGATAACTACCCTATTGGGTAGCGGAATAAATCTACGACTTTTTGAATTAAAAACTAAACAATCTGAGCATTTGATTTTATTACCCAAGCGAACACATCTAATCTGGGAATTATTTCAGCCTGCTAAGAAAGGAAAAATCGTGGTCGCTGTCAACGTCGGTGGCTGTCTCATTCCCGTTGGCTTGAGTGTTTATTTTATCTCATTACAATTAATTGACCCCATCAGTTTATTAATTGCTTTGGTCACGATAACCGCATTAAGTTATCAATGTAGCCGTGTCATCCCTCATGTAGGCATTGGTATGCCTTTATTTATTGCACCCATCGTCTCCGCACTGCTCGCGCTATTGCTGAATCCAGCTCATGCGGCTCATTTAGCCTACGTCAGTGGCGTATTGGGTGTGTTGATTGGCGCGGATATACTTCGACTAGGTGACATAAGCCGCTTAAATGCCCCTATCGCTTCAATTGGCGGAGCGGGTACTTTCGATGGTATTTTCTTAACAGGTATTATTGCAGTATTACTCGCGTAAATCTGTTCTTGAATCGAACAGAAATTTCATTCCGTTAATCTCGATAAAAGGAGGCATCATGAAAAAGAAAAAACCCGACAGTTGGGAAATTGACCGCCGACTTCGGGAGCGGGCAGAAGCGAAGCTGGCAAGTATTGAGCTAACTAATGGTGATCGCTATCATCTGATGCAATACACCGATAAACGCCTGCACGAATTGCAAGTCCATCAAATTGAATTGGAAATGCAGAATGAAGAATTGCGCCGACTACAGCTTGAGTTAGAAGAAGCACGCGATCAATATATTAATTTATACGAATTCGCGCCTATCGGCTATTTGACGATCACTGAAGAAGGTCTCATTGATGCAATTAATTTAACGGGGGCTAGCTTACTCGGATTAGATCGCCGAAAACTCATTAGACGGCGGCTTTCCAGTTTCATCGCCCCTGAAGACAGAAATCGCTGGGATTGTCACTTTCTGCACAGCAAGCAAAAAAACAGTAAACAAAGCATTGAATTAAATATGCGGCGGTTTGACGGCACGGTTTTTTACGCCTACCTCGATTGTCTGCCTATGAAAACGAAAAATGAATCGATGCCTATTATTACGCTGCGCATCACGATGACAGACATAACTCAAATTAAAGTAGCCGAACAGCAATTGCGCATTGCCGCCGCTGTGTTTGAATCGCAAGAGGGTATATTTGTCACCGATAACAAGTGTGTGATTCTTCGCGTGAATCAAACCTTTACCAAAATTACGGATTATGCTGCTGAAGAAGTCATTGGCAAAACCCCCCGTTTGTTCCAATCAGGTCGCCACGATGCTTATTTTTACCAAACAATGTGGGATAGCATTAATCGAGAAGGATTATGGAAAGGTGAAATTTGGAATCGGCGTAAAAATGGTGAAATCTATCCCATACGCCTCACCATCACCGCTGTGCGGGATCAAAACGACTTAGTGAGTCATTATGTCGCTACGTTTGACGACATTACTTTAAACAGGCTGGCATCTGATGAAATCGAACGTTTGGCTTTCTATGATCCACTAACCGATTTACCGAATCGCCGCCAGCTACTCACCCAACTGAATCAAGCACTGGCAGCCAGTGGTCGCCATGACAACATCGGGGCTATTTTGTTTATTGATTTGGATAACTTCAAAATCCTAAATGACACCCACGGTCATCATCAAGGCGATTTACTACTACAACAAGTCGGAAAACGTCTTCTTACCTGCACACGAGAAGATGATACCGTGGCACGATTGGGGGGCGATGAATTCGTGGTGATGCTAGAAAATTTGAGTATTAATATTGAAGAAGCCATTACCGAAGCCAGAACTGTTGGTGCGAAAATTCTCGTGGCACTCAATCAGCCTTATTCATTGGATGCCTGTGAACATGGTTGTTCTGCAAGCATTGGCGTGGTGCTGTTTTATAATCACCAAAGTACAGTAGATGAGTTATTGAAACAGGCGGACGTGGCGATGTATCAAGCAAAAACAGCGGGGAGAAATACACTGTGTTTCTTTGATTCTAATCTACAAACAGAAGTAGTTGCACCCAGAGCTACGTTGCCTGATTATTAAAGTAGAGGCAGGTTTTGTACCTGCCCTTGAATAAAACGGTGTGTTAGGGCAACCACAAGGGATTGCCCCTACTAATCATTTACAAATTGGCAATAATCACATCGGCAAATTCACTGCATTTCACTTCTGTCGCCCCATCCATCAACCGCGCAAAATCATAAGTGACGTGTTTGCTGGCAATCGCCGCATCCATTGCATCAATAATGGCATCGGCGGCTTCTGTCCAACCCATATAACGCAACATCATTTCCCCCGATAAAATCAATGAACCAGGATTCACTTTATCCAAGTCTGCGTATTTAGGCGCAGTGCCATGCGTGGCTTCAAATACTGCCACGCCTGTTGCATAATTAATATTGCCCCCCGGTGCAATACCGATACCACCGACTTGTGCGGCGAGCGCGTCCGATAAATAATCACCGTTTAAATTGAGCGTGGCAATGACATCAAACTCATCGGGACGGGTTAATACTTGTTGTAAGGCAATATCGGCAATCGCATCTTTAATTAAAATTCGCCCGCTGGCGAGTGCGTCTTGTTGTTCTTGATTAGCGACGGCTTCACCTTGCGCGGCGCGGGTTCTTTCCCATTGCGCCCAAGTGTAAGTCTGCTCCGCATATTCTCGCTCTGCTAAGGCGTAAGCCCAGTTACGAAACGCACCTTCGGTGAATTTCATGATATTGCCTTTATGGACAATCGTGACGCTTTTACGTTTGTTCGTTATTGCGTAATCAATCGCGGAGCGAATTAAACGTTCTGTGCCTTGTTGTGACACAGGTTTAACGCCAATACCCGACGTTTCAGGAAAGCGAATTTTTGCGTATTGCTTGGGGAAATTTTCTTGTAACAAGCGCAGGAATAACAACGCTTCATCACTGCCTTGCTCAAACTCCACACCTGCATAAATGTCTTCAGTGTTTTCTCTAAAAATCACCATATCAACCGATTCTGGTTTTTTCACAGGTGAAGGCACACCATTAAACCAACGCACAGGACGCAAACACACATACATATCCAGTTTTTGCCGCAATGCCACATTTAATGAACTAATACCGCCTCCAATGGGCGTGGTTAATGGTCCTTTAATCGACACTAAATAATCTTTACACGCGTCAACGGTGGCATCAGGCAACCAAGTATTCAATAATTCAAAGGCTTTGCCACCCGCATACACTTCTAACCAGTGAATTTGTCGCTGTCCTAAATAGGCTTTCGCGACAGCGGCATCCAACACGCGCACTGTCGCTCGCCATATATCAGCTCCCGTACCATCGCCTTCGATGAATGGAATAATAGGGTTGAATGGCACAATTAATTTGCCATCTTGTAAAGTAATAGGACTGCCATTAATTGGATTAGTCATAAATAATTCCTGAGTGTGTTTCTGGGTTGCTGACGCGTTGGTGAATTAAAACAAGGATAATTCTACACGCTCACGCTTTAAAGAGCGGCTAGTTTTCTGTGAACAACGCCTAATTTCTGTGTATGATTAGATTTTTTTTTATGGTGGAGAAAACTATGCGCGTTGTAACGTTGATTAAAGGCGATGGTATTGGCCCTTCTATTATGGAGGCGGCAGTAAAAGTGATTGACGCATCGGGTGCGAAAATTCAATGGGAAGAAGCCTACGCGGGTTTGTCGGCGTTTGAGAAATTTGGTAATCCATTACCCGATGAAACACTGGCTTCGTTTGATAAAACGCGTTTGGCGTTTAAAGGGCCTTTAACAACCGTGGTGGGATCAGGCTTTAGAAGTATTAATGTGGCATTACGTCAACAATATGATTTATATGCCAATGTGCGTCCTGCGAAAAGCTGGGCAGGTATTAAAACTCGTTATGAAGATGTTGATATTGTCATAGTCCGTGAAAATACCGAAGGGCTGTATGCAGGTCTGGAGCATTATCTAACCCCGAAAAAAGATATTGCCGAAAGTTTGGCAGTCGTTACCCGCGTGGCTTCAGAACGTATTGTTCATTATGCGTTTCAATATGCGCGTGATAATCAGCGTAAAAAAGTCACCGTGTGTCATAAAGCTAATATTTTGAAATATACCCAAGGTTTATTTTTGAATGTTGCTAGAGAAGTTGCCGCGTTGTATCCCGATATTGAATTTGATGAAAAAATCGTTGATGCCGCGTGTATGCACATGGTAATGAATCCACATCAATTTGATGTCGTTGTGACTACCAATATGTTTGGCGATATTTTATCCGATTTAACCGCAGGTTTAGTCGGTGGTTTGGGCTTAATTCCCGGCGCAAATATTGGTGCAGATGCGGCGTTGTTTGAAGCCGTACACGGCAGTGCGCCTGATATTACGGGTAAAAATTTGGCTAATCCAACTGCTGTTATTATGGCAGGCGCAATGATGTTAAATCATATCGGCGAACATGAAGCGGCTAATCGAGTCATTAACGCCGTAGAAAAAGTAGTCAATGAAGGTATTTATGTGACTCCTGATTTGAATGCGGATTCCAAAGCGGGAACGATTGAAATGGGTGATGCTATTGTGAGAGCAATGGCTTAAAAAGTAAGGTGGGCAAGATTTTTTTGCCCACCGTTTAAGCAGTTTTTTATAGAGTAAGAATGAATGATACACGAAGAATTCGGACACGAAGAAGTAGATGAGACGGAATATTATGCTATCCGTCCCAATAAAACGGTTATTAAGCAAGAAATGGCAGTGCTTTTTAGCTTAGGTGAGGAAATGGCAGCTTTATCGGCAACTCACATAAAAAGCCTTGAATTACCTGAAATTATTGATAAAGCAGTGATTGAAGCGTCAAAAATGTCCCCTTCAGGCGCGAAAAAACGCTTGTTAAAATACATTGCAGGGCATTTGCATAAAATTGATGTTAGCCCCATTCTGGAAAGAATGGCGCGTATCACTAACAAGAGTGCGCATGCAGTCAGAGAACATCACATGGCTGAACAGTGGCGCGATAAGCTGATTGCGGAAGGCAATGAGGCGTTGACTGAATTCCTTGATGAATATCATCATGCTGATAGGCAACAGCTTAGACAACTCATGCGTAATGCACAAAAAGAAGCTGAAGCGGCTAAGCCCCCAAAATCATCGCGCTTGCTGTACCGTTATCTTAAAAATTTGCTTCAAGTTGACGGCGAAGAAGACGAATTGGAATTTGATGATGAGTTGGAATTTGAAGACGAACTAGACGACGATAGCGAAGAATAACACCTATGCGACAGTTGGGGGTGTAAATCAACCACTGTCTAAAGTAGGGGCAGGTCTTGTACCTGCCCTTGAATAAAACGGTATGTTATTAGGGAAATGTGCAACCACAAGGGATTGCCCCTACAAAATTCAAATCGACCCCAACATTTGCCTCCGCACAACACTGACCCATTAAGCCTACTCACTAACACCCAACGCTTTTAAAATCTCCGCACGAATTTGTTGCTGTTTATGTTTATCAGTAATAGGTTGTAACTGTTGATCAGTGATGTAAAACATATCTTCAACGCGGCTACCAATGGTAGTAATTTTCGCACTGTGTAGATGAATGTGTTGCTGTATAAAGGCGCGACCTATTTTTGATAACAAACCAGCATGATCGGTGGTGATTAGCTCCATGATGGTGTGTCTATTCAGTGAGTCATCATGGAATTCAATACTAGTGGGGATAGGAAAATGCTGTGCCTGCCTGAGTTTGGCTTGGCGATGAATATTTTTGTGTTCTTTCACTTCACCGTGCAGTAAATTCAACCGTAACACATTACAAATATGCGCATCTCTAAACGGCTCAGTAATGGGCGCACCTGATTGTTCCAACACTTGAAAACTGTTCAGTACATAATTATTCAGCGTTGTCATAATACGCGCATCGAGGATAGTGAGTCCTAGTTGATCCAGTGTGGCTGTACTGATGGAAAAAATACCTTCTTTGTCTTTAGTATAAATAAACACTTCGGCACTGCCACGTTGATTTTGTGTGCGGACTATGACAAGAGGGAAATCTGTTTCAGTGTGGGCAGTGATAATAACGGTATGCCATGCAATTTCATCCGCTGAGTAACGCAAAAAATAATCATCGGTAATCTCGTGCCATGCTTGCTCAATCACCGCTTCTGGTAAACCTTGTTTGATTAACCTACTTTTCGCTTCTTGTTTATTTTCAGCGATGCGATCCGCCATCGCGATAGGATTTTGCAATCCACGACGTAAGGCGGTATGTGTGCTTATGTAGAGGTTTCTTAATAAGGTATCTTTCCACGAGTTCCATAACTCAGGATTCGTGGCGCGTATATCAGCAACAGTCAGCAAGTAAAGATAATTAAGATATTCGACGCTACCCATTTTTTGCGCGAATTCATGAATCACATCGGGATCACTAATGTCTTTTCGCTGTGCGGTCATCGACATCACCAAGTGATTACGCACCAGCCACGCAACCAACTTAGTATCCTGTGAGGAAATATCATGCTGGATACAGAAATTTTTAGAGAGTTCTTCACCAATAACTGAATGATCACCGTTTTTGCCTTTAGCTATATCGTGAAATAAGGCGGCGAGATACAGTATTTCAGGCTTGGCAATCAGTAAAAATACTTTATTGCAAAAAGGTAGCTCCGTGTCATGTTTTGCTAGAGAAAAACGGCGCAAATTGGCAATGACAAACAGCGTATGTTCATCAACGGTATAAATATGAAATAAGTCATACTGCATTCTTGCCACAATGTTAGCAAAGCAAGGAATATAAGCTGCTAACACACCATAACGGTTCATACGTCTTAATGCGTGAGTCAAACCGCTAGGTTGACTTAAAATGTCTATAAAAACTTGATTGGCTGTTTTATTCTCACGAAACGCATCATCAATTAGCGGTAAATTTTTACGAATCAATCGCAAAGTTGTGGCACGAATGCCTTTAAGTGTTGGATTTTTCTGTAGAATTAAAAAAATCTTTAATAATAAACACGGGTATTGCTCAAATACCTGCTCATTTCTTGCTTCCAGATAGCCGTTGATGGCAACAAAACTATTGTTAACAACTATTGGCTCACAATGAGCATCATCACCGACAAACCGTTCATTAAATAATTGCAATAACATTTCATTCAATCGCTCCAAACCTTGTACGGTTTGAAAATAAAACTGCATGAATTGTTCGACATCTTGATTGTATTGACTATTTTCTGAACTAAAACCAAATTGTTGTGCCAAATCTCTTTGATAATCAAACAGTAAGCGATCTTCCGCACGATTAGTTAATAGATGCAACGCATAACGAATCCGCCACAGCACATCTAAAGCAGCCACTAATTCGGCATATTCTGATTGCGGTAAAAAACCGTGTTGAATCAGTTCTTTCAATGTAGGTGCGTTGTAATGGCGTTTAAATACCCACGCAATGACTTGTCTATCGCGTAATCCACCTGGCCCTTCTTTGATATTCGGCTCAAGATTATAAGCTGTATCGTGAAAATGCGCATAACGTAGCCGTTGCTCTTCCATTTTGGCAGCAAAAAACTCATCGGACGACCAGATTTTATCGGGTGCAGTGACTTGTTTAAGTTCTTGTAAAAGTGCTGTATTGCCGTTAATTAAACGAATTTCCATTAAACAGGTCATAACGGTTTGATCGTTTAACGCCTCGGTGACACATTGTGGAATGGTGCGAACACTCTGCCCTGGCTTTAAGCCAATATCCCACAGAAAAGTGAAAAAGTTAGCGAGTGGTTCTTGATAGTGAGCCGCATCATTGCTATCCAATAGCACAATAATATCAATATCAGAATAAGGAAACAGTTCTGCTCTACCGTAACCACCGACCGCACATAATGAGAGCTGTGACGCATGATCACTCAAAAAATGTTGCCAACAACAACTAAGGACTATATCGATGAACGCTGATTTTTCTTTTAATAGTGTTGAAACCGAGTGTTGCGGGTTAAATTTTTGCCGTAACTCAGTATCGTGTTGTTTTAATAATTGCTTAAATTGTAGCAAACTATCGCTTTGAGCAAAGAGTGCGGCATCAATGGTTGTGATTAAGCTCATTCCATTTCTTCTTGACGTAAAGTTAGGATTTCATAACCCGTTGCAGTGACCAAAATAGTATGCTCGAATTGAGCAGACAAACTACGATCTTTAGTAACGGCTACCCAACCATCGGGTAATACTTTAATTTCTTTTTTGCCCAAATTAATCATCGGTTCAATGGTTAATATCATGCCTGCGTCCAATACTTCGCCTGTCCCTGCTTTGCCATAATGCAGTACTTGCGGCTCTTCATGAAATTTTTTGCCGACACCATGACCGCAAAACTCACGCACCACCGAATAGCGATTAGCTTCAGCGTGTTTTTGAATCGCATGACCGATGTCGCCTAATCTTGCTCCTGCTTTGACTTGTTGAATGCCCAAATACATAGATTCTTCAGTCACTTTAATTAACCGCTTGGCGTGTGCGCTGACTTCACCAACACAGAACATTTTACTGGTATCACCGTGATAGCCATCTTTAATGACGGTAATATCAATATTGATAATGTCACCATTTTTCAATTTTTTCTCATTGGGTATGCCGTGACAGACTTGCTGATTAACTGACGTACAAATAGATTTAGGAAAACCTTTGTAATTAAGCGGCGCGGGAATTACGTTCTGCACATCCACCATATAGTTGTGACAAATTAAATCTAATTCATTCGTGGTAATACCTGCCACAACATGAGACTCAATCATTTCGAGAACTTCAGCGGCTAATCTGCCAGCAACACGCATTTTTTCAATTTCACTTTCGGTTTTAATAATAATCATAATATAGAGGGCAAGGGGGCAGAATTCAGAGTGTAAAGCACAATGGAACGATTCTAACAGAGTTCAGGGTGTTGTAAAAAGCGACAATTATCGTAAACAGGGGGTGTCGATTAGTCTGTATGGGAGTTTTATACCGCGATTGTCTCGTAATTGGCGTTGAAAAAAGTTTTAATAATGTTTTCATTTATTTTTAGCGACTACAAAAATCAAGTTGAGGGTATTTTTCCGTCATATACCCTATATTGCCATGTGAAATGCCTTATTATTTCCATTAAACATTTTTAACGCCCCAATCTTTCTTTGCCCCTGCTGAGTTTTCATAGCGCAAATTAATGTTAATTAGCACAGACTATGCCATTTTTAGCGGCATATTGTCGCGCGGCAATATGCCACATTTCTACGCCTGATTTTTCCATTAAACTGCCGCACCTCTCATAAATCACCGCTGTGTTACGCGGCAAATCAGAGTGCTATACCCTTTTTTTAATATAACAATAATAAGGAGCGCAGAATGCCCACTGATTCAGTTACTACATCACGCACACAAAAGACTTCATCACGTCTGAAATACTTAAATAATAAGAACTTCGTTTTTCAATCATTGACTGTCTGTACATTGCTCACGCTACCTTTTGCCGTGAATGCCGAGAATACAGAGGAAGCCAAAGCCAAAGCCAAGACCGCAACACCGACAGTCAACAATAAAACGCCCACACTGTCTGAAATGACGGTGACCACTAAAAGCATTAATCAGGGCTTCGATAGCGATAACGGCTTAGGGTTACATCTTGATGCTTCTCCCGCCGTCGCCTCACGATTGGGTCTGACCATTCGTGAAACACCTGCAACAGTGAATGTCATTACTCAGGAACAAATGCAACAGCAAGGCATACGCAACCTGATTGAAGCCTATATTTCTGCGCCTGGCGTGAGTGCGGGTAATCTTCCAGGTGAGCCAGGAGTTACATCAATGCGCGGTTTTTCCCGTGCAGCGACTGGATACATGGTGGATGGAATGCGGGTCGTCGATTCATTACTGGTATCGCGTAATTTTGATTCATGGAGTTTTGATCGCATCGAAATTCTGAAAGGACCCTCTTCTGTGCTGCATGGTACAGGTGCGTTGGCGGGTGCAATTAATCTGGTGCCCAGAAAACCCAGCCATGAAAAAACCTCATTTGAGGGCATATTGAGCTACGGCAGTTTTGATAGCTTGCGCGTAGGCGTAGGCGGTAATACACCGTTTGGCGACACAGGGGCGGTGCGCGGCAATATCATTTACAGTAAATCTGGCGGCTATATTAACGATACTGGCTCGAATACACTGGCAATAACCACAGGAGTGACTGTCAAACCAATAGATCGTTTATCGCTGTCCGCTGACTTTGAATATTTCCATGATCATTTCGATACCCCTTATCAAGGCGCACCGTTACTTCCAGGCAGTATCGCCAAAAGCCCCAGCGGCGTGGTGTCTACTACTAATGGATACGTCCTCGACAAGTCGATTGGCAAAACCAACTACAATGTGAACGATGGCCTCATGACATCCGATAATTTCTGGGTGCGTACCAAAGCCGACTATAAATTGACTGATAACTGGCATTTAATCAACGAAGCAGGGTTCTTTCACGCCGACAGGTATTGGGCTAATTCTGAAGATTATACGTTCAATGCCAAAACCAACCTGCTAGATCGCACGACCACACTGATTACTCATAATCAGGACATTTGGTCGGAACGTATTTACACCAGTTTTGATGGCAATCTATTTCAGCATCGCAATCGGTTTGTATCTGGTTTTGAATATATCAATACGCAACTGGATTCAAATCGCCGCTTTGGTGCAGCAAGCTCAGTTAATCCATTTACACCCGTTCGTAGTAATTTCCCTACTGATACCAAAGCGAATTTTTCTACCCGTCAGGATTTTGGCGGCTCTGTAGACACTGTGTCGGGATTTATGGAAGACTCGCTCAACCTGACACCCGCTTGGCTTGCTGTCGTTGGTGTACGTTTTGAACACAGTAAACTGGATCGCAATATTTACGATCTTAATACGCAAGCAACATCCAATTTTGGTCGCAGTTTTGATCCCTTATCGTGGCGTTTTGGTTCAGTTTACGATGTGACCAAGAACATCCAGATTTATGGGCAGTACAATCATGCCGTGTCTCCAGTGTCGTCTTTACTAGTAAGTAGTTCACAACGCGCCGCATTTAAGCTGACAACAGGCGATTCTTTTGAAGCAGGTTTCAAATCTTCGTTCTGGGATAATCGCGCGACCTTGACCACCGCCTTTTACCATATTACGCAAGACGATATTTTGACCCGCGACCCGACCAATCCCCAACTGACCGTTCAAGGTGGTAGCCAGCGTTCTCGTGGCATAGAGACGGATTTATCAGTGGCACTGACTCCACAATGGCGCGTTAATGCTAACGCGGCTTTTCTTGATGCAGAATTTACCCAATTACTTGAGGCGGGCGGAGCTGATCGCTCAGGAAAAACCCCGCCCAATGTTCCCTTACGCACCTTTAATATATCTACTTTCTATACCTTGCCTTCTATCCCGTTGACTTTCGGTGCCATTGTTCACAATAGCGGTAATTTTTATACCGACAATGCCAATACTATCAAAGTGGCTGGATACACCTTACTTGATTTGTCGCTGAGCTATCAGTTTAAAAATATCGGTACGCTCAAAGTACAAGGACGCAACATGACGAATGAGTTTTATGCCAACTGGTCTGGTTACAGTGCTACTCAGGTTTACATCGGCGCACCGCGTAGTGTCGATGTGACGTGGACGACAGCATTCTAATTGCAACAAATTATCGCATTCCAATACACATAATAACGGTAGATTATTTTTAATACGGAAACAATATGTCTTGTAACTCATTAATATTATTAGCTAAATCACAAACACTCACAAATTCCCGACGTAGTTGCTACACAGCATTATTTTTACTTGCTACAGTAAATTCCCATGCAGCTGAACCTGTGAATGACAGCAAAAAATCCGAAAAATCAACACCGACGACCTTGGCTCCGATGACTGTGACAGCGACAACAGACCTCAATCCGCCAAATGGCAAGCCGCAATTGGATGTAAAAACACAAACAGGTAGCCGTTTAGGATTAACTTCCCGCGAAACGCCTGCTTCTGTCACCGTGATTGATAAAGCCACTATTGAACAACGCGGCGCACAAACCACCCAAGAAGCCCTAGAACGCGCACCAGGTATTATTACTTCGTCGCAACCCGGTTCAGCAGGTTCGGTGTCCATGCGTGGTTTTACGGGTGGTTCGGTGACGCAATTGTTTAACGGACTGTCTGTGCAGTACGATGTGATTGCCGCGCGTCCGATTGACAGCTGGTTAATGGATAGAGTGGAGGTGTTAGGCGGCCCTTCCAGTTTTCTTTACGGACAAGGTGCGGTCGGCGGCTCGGTCAACTATGTCACTAAAATCGCGCAACGTGAAACCAGTCATCACACCGCGCTGTTAGGCTTGGGTGAATACCTGAATCGCCGTGCGTCTTATGGCTATAACGGGCAAATCGGCAACACTAAAAACTGGTTTCGTGCCGATGTCAGTTATCTGGGCAGTGAAGGTTATATTGACAGAACTAAAGCCGATTCTGGTGTGATGTCCTTTTCTTTGCTCAGCGATATAACGGATAAATTGTCACACACAATTGCCGTTGAGCATCAACTGGAAGACAGGGATTCCTACTGGGGAACGCCTGTCTTAAATCCAACGATTGGCGGCAGAATCATACCGTGGGGTGATGCGCGTATTACCTCGCCTGTTGAGGGGCAAATTGATCCGAATACCCGTTTTAAAAACTATAACGTCAGAGACTCGGTGTTTGACCAGCAAGTAACGTGGGTACGCGACATTATTGATTACAACTTCTCATCCAGTCTGCAATTTAAAAATACCCTGTATTTTTACGATGCCAACCGCCAGTATAAAAACGTGGAAGTGTATGACTGGAATAATACCAATACCGCTGTTATCCGCTCATCACCGTTTGCCACTAAACATGAACAAAGTATGTTAGGCGATAAAATGGAATTGGCGCATGACGGTAAAGTATTTGGAATGCCGCTTAAAACCTCTGCGGGTATTGATGTGGTCTATAACAAACAATACCGCTCACCGGGTGTAATTGCCGCGACCACATGGACAACAGACCCTTACAATTACACGCCGCTGACTTACGAAAGCAACAGCGCGAAACTCAGTGCTAAAAATGAATTATTGACGGTGTCAGGGTTTATGGAAAACCGTTTAACGTTGATTCCGAAATTAAATTTAGTCACGGGTTTGCGTGTTGATAGTATTGATTTAGACAACAAAAACTTTCTTGCGCCGACTGCACCGACGGCAGCCAATCCGTTTGGTTCACCTGCCAGCTTTCATCGTCATTGGGACGCAGTCACATGGCGTGCGGCATTAATGTATGACGTGACCGAAAGTTTCAATGTGTACGCGCAATACAGTACCGCCGCTGATCCGCCCTCAGGCATTTTAATGACTGGTTCATTAAACAACTTTAGAAACTTTGATTTAACCACAGGCAGACAAGCGGAAATCGGCACTAAGTTTGATTTTTGGAATAAACGCGGTTCGGGAACAGTTGCCGCTTATTATATAGAACGAAAAAATCTTTCTATGCCTGACCCGAATAATGTCAACAGTGTTATACCCGTCGGCGCACAATCATCTATTGGTGTTGAAGCCAACTTGGGCTTGCAAATCACCCCTGAATGGAGTGTCCAAGGCAATATGGCTTACACCGATGCCCAGTTTGATGACTTTACCGAAGTGGTTGCAGGAAAAAGTATTTCGCGTGTGGGCAATCGCCCCACTAACGTTGCCACATGGATCTCGAACAGCTGGTTGACGTGGCAATTTCATCCAGACTGGCGGTGGAATTTTGGCGCACGTTATGTTGGTGATCGTTATGGTGATAACGCTAATTTGATGAAAATGCCCGCTTATGCTGTGTTTGATATGAAAATGGATTGGCAATTCAATCCCCATGCAATGGTAACCGCCCGCGTAAAAAACCTGACCGACGAAGTGTATTCTGAATGGGGACGCGGTGGTAATACGCCTATGCTGTTAATGCGTGAACCGCGTACTTTCCAAATGGAACTCAAGCTGGATTTCTAGGAGTCACCGTGAAACGCTATCTCTATTTCACACACCGCTGGCTGGGCATAATACTGAGCTTATTCATGGCGATGTGGTTTATTTCAGGCGTGGTGATGATGTATGTCGGTTATCCCAAACTGAGCATGGCGGAACGCCTCAGCGCATTGCCCGCATTAGACGGCGGGCAATGTTGTGCAGAGCTGACGACGGTATTATCGGTGGCTGGTCAAAAAACCAGCCCCGAAAATATTCGTCTCACCAGCGTCAACAACACGCCGAGATTGATACTCAGCTACGGCAAACATAATCAGTTTGCTGTTGATGGCATCACAGGACAGCGCGTTACTGCGGTCTCAGAATCGGAAGCTCTGGCAAATGCACAAGCCTTTATGCACACAACAGGACGTTATACAGATAGCGTGAATGAAGATGCGTGGACACATTCACGCGCTTTAGATGCGCAAAGACCGTTACACCGCGTGCTGATGCACGATGCCGACGACACCTTATTGTATGTATCAAGTACCACAGGCGAGGTGGTGCGTGATGCCACTGGGATGGAACGCGGCTGGAATTGGCTGGGCGCGTGGATACACTGGTTGTATCCGTTTCGTGGCGACTCCATGAGTCATCAGATGTCGGCAAACATCATTATTTACAGCTCACTCATCGGCTGTTTTGCAGTGCTGACAGGCATGATAGTCGGCGTGTTGCGCTGGCGAGTGGTCGGGCAATACAAGCATGGCGGCAAAACGCCTTATCGAACAGGCATGATGCGCTGGCATCACCTGTTCGGCTTGGTGTTTGGCATTATTACTTTCACATGGATATTCAGCGGACTTATGTCGATGAACCCGTGGAAAATTTTTGACTCAGGTGCGCCCAAGTTAAACATCAACGCCTATCAGGCAGGTGAACTGGACGCGCTGCATTTCCCCTTGTCCATTCAAAAAGCACTTATCGCTTTTCAAGCCACGGGATTTTATCCGCGTGAACTGGAATGGCAACTGCTGGACGGCAAAGGCTATTACATCGGCTTTGATAACAACGGGCAAAGCCGCATTCTGGCTGCCGAAACCAATGCGACACCGTTCAAACAATTTGCATGGCAACAACTGGAAAACGCGGCAACCCGTTTAATGGGAGCATCTAAACCCAGTGCGTCCAGCATTCTGACGGACTACGATATTTATTATTATCAACGCGCCGCACACACCATGACGGGGCATATTGAAAAAAGACTGCCGATATTACGGCTGGAATTTGATGATGCCTATTCGACATGGCTGCACATAGACCCCTACACAGGCAATGTCACTAAACTGGATGCCTATAAAAGAATCAGCCGCTGGTTGTTTGCCTTTCTGCACAGTTGGGATTGGGTGCCGTTACTGAATAGCCGACCACTGTGGGATAGCCTGATGATTATATTCAGCGCAGGTGGATTAATGGTAAGCGCGTCGGGCATTATCATCGGCTGGCGACGCTTAAAACGAAAACTGGCTTAAACGATAACGCCTAAAACAGGGGGCTGGTTACATTGTCGCTAACCAGACCTTGTATCTACAACTCTATCCAACCTGTTGCCACACTTGATTTAAGTGTTTTCTGCTATCACTATCGGTTTTTATTGTTTAAAAGCGTTAGAATACAGAACAATCATTATAAATTTTAGGAGTGACACACCATGAATAAAGACAAACTTATTAAAGCCTATAGCGAATTCATGCAACATCTGCATGAAACAATGGAAGATACCCTGCATACTTTTTCGGAAGCTCTGGAAATTTCTAAGGAAAAAACCCGTAAAACCAGCGATTTGACTGATACTGAATTGGATAAGCTGTCTAGTTATATTCAACGCGATATTGAACACGCGGCGGAGGGCTTATCCGATGAAGCCGATAATGAGTCATTATCCGAATGGTTTAAATTTGATGTCGAATTGATTGAAAAATTCGCCCTCGATGCGTTTTTAAGTGTGGCAGATAAAACCCGTATAGAGCTGGAAAAAATTAAACAATTAGCAACAAAACACACTTATCACAGCGGCGATATTACTTTTGCAGGGACGTTTATTTGTGATGAATGCGGCAAAGAAATTGCATTTAAAATTCCCAGTGAAATTCCCCAATGCCCTGCCTGTCATGCGAAAACGTTTATTCGCATTTAGTAAACAACTAACACGCTTTATAACTTAATTTTATCTATTTGATTTCACGGGACAACAACATGCGCAGAGTCATATTCAACCAAAAAGGCGGGGTCGGAAAATCCACCATTACCTGTAATTTAGCGGCTATCAGTGCAGTTGAAGGCAAGCGCACGCTCGTGATTGATTTAGATATACAAGGCAATTCAACGCAATACTTGCTAGGACAAAAAGTCAGTGACAGCGATAAAACCATCGCTCACTTCTTTAAAGATTGTTTAAGTATTTCTCTGTTCGGTGGTAATAACAGCACTGGCTTAGACAGTGTAATTCACGAAACACCGTTTCCTAACTTATATGTCATTCCTTCACATCCAGACTTAGAGCCGCTACAAGGTCGTTTAGAATCACGGTTTAAAATTTTCAAATTAAAAGAAGCTCTGGAAAAATTAGAAGGTTTTGATTCTATCTATATCGACACGCCGCCGATTTTAAATTTCTATAGCCAATCGGCATTGATTGCGGCAGATAAATGTTTGATTCCGTTTGATTGTGATACGTTTTCCAGAGAAGCGTTGTATACGTTAATGAACGCATTAACCGAAGTAAAAGCCGATCACAATCAACATCTGGAAATTGAAGGCATTATCGTTAATCAATTTCAACGCCAAGCGAATCTGCCGCGTTTATTAGTCGATCAATTGATTGCTGAAGGTCTGCCCGTATTAAACGCAATGATTTCACCGTCTATCAAAATCAGAGAATCCCATAGCGAATCCAAACCGTTAATTCATTATGTGCCTAATCATAAATTGACTATTGAGTATCTGGCGTTACACGCGGAGATTCATGGTGGTTAATGCGTTGTATCGTCCTGCGATACTGGTATGATTGTGTAAGTTTGAGTGGATACGAACCGCGATATTTAAGTTTAATTGCTTGTTTTTGTTGTGGTTCGTAAACTCACCTGAGCTTACGAACTTTTGGCTAGAGACTTAATATTACTTTTTTTCAAAAAAATAATAGCCGCCATATCTTCCTTTCAGCGTCATGTTTTTTTCGTCTTTTTCCACAACGGTAAACAGGTCAAAGCGGTTATTGCCGACCAGCGAGACTTTTAATTTACCGTCTTCTACTTCGTAACTGACGGGGGGTTGGTCGTAATATTTTCCTTCACGCGGAATATGTAAAATCGTTACTTTGCCATCTTTAAATACCCAAGTATCTTCTCGAGTCACAGGATCTTTATCGGTTAAGGTATTTTTGCTGGTTTGTAGCTTCCAAGTACCTTCCATTTCTGCGGTGGATTGTAATGTAACATCAGCATAAACAGCACTGCCAAATATCGACAAACCCAATAACACAGCAGCTAGATTTATTCGTTTCATCATCGTTTCCTATATTAAAATTTACTAATGAAGCGATTATTCTACGCACACACTGAGGACAACTACAGCATTATTAGCTTTAAGTTTTTCTATTTCAATGCACCTTGCCAACGACTGACCAACGCGGCGGCAATACTGTTACCAAAAACATTAGTCGCACTGCGTCCCATATCCAAAACTTGATCTATACCTAGCAATAACAATAAGCCCGCTTCGGGAATATCAAACATTGATAGCGTTGCTGCAATCACAATCAATGAAGCCCTCGGTACACCCGCGACACCTTTACTGGTAAACAATAACATCAGCAACATCATGAGTTGTTCGCCGAGTGGCATATCAATACCATAAGCCTGAGCGATAAACAGTGTTGCAAAGGTCATGTACATCATGCTTCCGTCCAGATTAAACGAATAACCCAGCGGTAATACCAAACCACAGACTTTTTCATCACAACCAAAGCGTTCTAATTGTTGTAATAGTTTGGGATACGCGCTTTCACTGCTTGCCGTACCGAATGCTAATAACATCGGTTCACGAATATGGCGTAATAAAGACCAGATACGCTGCCCGATAAACAGCGTTGCAAAACAGCCCAACAACGTACACAGTAGCAACAGCGCGAAATAAAATTCACCGATAAACTGCCCATAGTTCAACAACACGCCGATGCCATTTTGTGCAATCACTGCCGCCATTGCCGCAAATACCGCGACAGGCGCGTAGTGCATCACATAGCTGGTGACTTTTAGCATGACATGAGACAGTGAATCGAGTAATTTCACTGTCGGGTGCGCCAATTCGCCTAACGACGCACAGGCAATGCCAAAAAACATCGAGAACACCACGATTTGCAGAATCTCATTGTTCGCCATTGCTTCAATAATACTTTTCGGAAAAATATGCGCGACAAAATTAGTCAAGGTCGGCTTCACATTGACTAAGCCCGTACTGGCATCAACAGGCGGTAGTGCGATATGTAACGAAGAACCAGGATGAAAGATATTAACCAGCAACATACCCAGTAATAAACTGAACAGGGACGCAGAGAAAAACCACAGCATCGCTTTAATGCCGATTCGTCCGACGGTTTTAACGTCACCTGTTTTGGCCATACCCACCACCAAAGTAGCAAACACCAACGGCGCGATAATCATCTTCACTAAGCGCAAGAAAATATCGGTTAACACGGTAAGGATTTCTAAAATTTGCACTAAGACAGGGCTACCCTTTGCTAAGTTCAAATTGAGTAATTCACCCACTATGACACCTAACACCAATGCGATAGCGACATAAAGGGTTTGGCGATTAGGTGCTGGAGCTTGATGCGAGTGGCTCATGATAATTCCTTGAATAGCTTTGCGTAATGGGAAGAGCTTTGGAACTAGCAATGATGTACACATAAAACGCGGTGTACAGTCGAGGAGAAAGAGCGGGCAAAAAAGCGTTGCCTGCTCTTATAGTTATGCAATTATTTAGGTGCGTTCTCGCCTTTCAGCATTTCTACTAATTGTTTAGCGGGTAAATAACCAGGATAGACTACGCCTTTTTCTGACACGATAGTAGGTGTGCCGTTGACCTCAAATTCGCCAGCGAGTTTCATATGTTCATCAATAGGATTAGCACAGGTTTTTTCTTTGATGGTTTCACCTTTTTTGGCAGCAGTTAAAGCGACTTTACGATCATCTGCACACCAGACGGAGATGGCTTTTTTGTAAGACTCGGTGTCTTTGCCTGATCTTGGGAAGAAGATGTATTGGACGGTGATGCCTTCGGCGAGGTATGAATCAATTTCGGAATGTAGTTTACGGCAATAGCCACAGTCGATGTCGGTAAAAATAGTCACAGTGTATTTACTGTCTTTCGCTTTGAAGACAATCATTTTGTCTACGCCTAGATTTTTTATGGCTTTGACGTGTGATTCGCTTAATTTGCCTTCGGTTAAATCTTTTTTAGCGGCAATGTCGATTAAATGCCCTTCTATCAAGTATTTACCATCATCAGACACATAAAACACATTTGAACCCACTGAAATTTCATACAGCCCCTTAACTTCAGAAGGCTTAATGGCATCAACTTTCATGGTAGGCATGGATTTGGCGATGGATGCTTTAATAGTATTTTCATCCGCTTGAACAGCTGAAAATGTTAGGCTGAGTAATGATACGGCTGCCAGTGTAATAATTTTTTTCATGATTTTCTCGTATTGATTTAAGTGGATTACTGGAATAATCGCTGTATATCGACAAACATAGCAACAGACATTAATAACATTAATAAGGCGACACCGATTTGTTGAAAAAATGCTTGTATTTTTTCTGAAACAGGTTCGCCTTTAATGGCTTCTAAGGCAAAAAATAATAAGTGACCACCGTCTAGTACGGGGATGGGCAATAAATTTAGCACGCCTAAACTAACGCTGACCAAGCCCAAAAATTTAATGAAGGCAACAAAACCCATCTCGGCAGATTGCCCAGCGTATTGCGCGATACTAATCGGGCCACTGAGGTTTTCAACTGAGGCTTTGCCAATTAACATTCTGCCCATCATTTTTAGGGTTGAAGTGCAGTAAAAATAAGTGGTTTTAAAGGCGGCAGGGATAGCCTCCAGTGGTGATAAAGCACGGTCAACAGTGATAGCTTTCATCAGGTCTTCGGGGACAAATACGCCCGCGCCGATTTTACCTTCGGTTTTATCGCCAACGGGTGTCGCCTTGGGTGTGATGCTGAGTGGCATTCTTGCACCATCGCGTTCAATAATTAACTGCATGGCAATATTAGGATGGGTTTTAATTATATCGACCCATTGTTGCCAATCTGTTATCGGAATGTTATTAGTACTGATAATGACATCACCTTTTTGTAAGTCAGCAGCTAAGGCTGAACTGTCAGGTAATACGCGACCAATAATAGGTTTTAAGCTAGGTGTCCACGGCTTAAAACCAAGACGTTTGTAGAATGCGGCGGCATCCAGTTTGTCTTGTTCGTCAAGCGTGAGGGTTCTAACAAGGGTGGATTCTTTGTCATGTATGACTGTGACGTTAATGGTTTGCTCACCTTCTAGGGCAGAAGAGACGATGCTTTCCATTGCTTCTACCCACGTTGGGGTGAGCTTGTCATTAACGGCCGTAATTTCATCGCCTTCAACAAAACCTGCTTGTGCTGCCAATGTACCTTGTTCTACCGCACCCAGTATCGGTCTAAGTCCATTTTCACCAATAACGGCTACTGCCCAAAACAGCACCACTGCCAGCATGAGATTAAACAGCGGCCCTGCGGCAACGATGGCGGTTCTTGCCCAGACAGGTTGACGATTAAACGCAAACGGCAGATCTTCGGGAGCAACTTCGCCTTCACGCTCATCGACCATTTTGACATAGCCGCCCAGAGGAATCGCGGATAAAACATATTCAGTATCGGCTGGATTTTTTTGATATGACCAGAACACTTTGCCAAAGCCAATGGAAAAGCGTAGCACTTTTACGCCAACTTTGCGGGCGACCCAAAAATGTCCAAATTCATGAAATGCCACCAGAATACCGATGGCAATGATGAAATAAAAAACAGTATGCAGAAAATCCATTAATGGCTCAGATCGCTAATTTGTTGATTAGCAACCACTCGCGCTTGTGCATCTGCATCTAAGATAAAACTCAAACTATCAGCAGCGGTGGCGGTAAATTGTGCCATTGTGCGTTCAATAATCACGGCAATATCAGTAAAACGTAGTTGTTCATTTAAAAACGATTCAACCGCGATTTCATTCGCCGCATTTAATACTGTTGGCATAATGCCACCTGCATTAATCGCTTCGTAAGCCAGTCGTAAACACGGAAAGCGTTGCAAATCAGGTTCTTCAAAATCCATCCGCGCAACGTCAAAAATATTCAACGGGGCAACACCTGAATCAAAGCGTTCTGGCCATGCTAAGGAATAAGCAATCGGAATACGCATATCGGGATTACCCATTTGCGCGAGTACCGTGCCATCGACATAATCTACCATCGAATGAATCACGCTTTGCGGATGTATAACGATTTGGATTTGCTCAGGTTTCATGTCGAATAGTAAACAGGCTTCAATCATTTCTAAGCCTTTGTTCATCATAGTCGCAGAATCCACTGATATTTTTCTGCCCATGTCCCAGTTAGGATGCGCGACAGCTTGAGCGGGCGTGACATCAACCATTTTTTCGATTGGCAGTTGGCGAAACGGGCCACCTGACGCGGTTAATAATATGCGTCTCACGCCTTTAGCTTTCGCACCTGAGGTATAAGCGGCGGGCATACATTGAAAAATAGCGTTATGTTCGCTGTCTATCGGCAACAATTGTGCGCCTGATTTTTCAACAGCATCCATAAAAATTGCACCTGACATCACCAGTGCCTCTTTATTAGCAAGCAAAATGGTTTTGCCCGCTTTTGCCGCCGCCAAGCTGGGTAATAAACCTGCCGCACCAACAATTGCTGCCATCACAGAATCAACATTATAGAGCGTTGCAACGTGTTCTAATGCCGCCGCGCCAGATAACACTTGAATATCAGCCACAGGTGAATTTTTCAGCAGCTCTTTAAATTCTGCCGCTTTAGCTTCGTTGACCACCACGACGACTTCAGGATGATGAGCTAAACACTGCTCATATAAATCAGTGATATTAGTATTAGCGGTTAAGGCTATCACCTTATAAAGATGCGAGTGTCTAGCAACCACATCTAAGGTACTGACTCCAATTGAACCTGTCGCGCCGAGTATGCAAATACCTTTTCTCATGCCACTGCCCTGCTCATTAAATAGATGCCAGCATAAAACAGCGGAATAGCGGCAATCAAGCTATCAATTCTATCGAGAATCCCACCATGACCAGGTAATAAAGTACCGCTGTCTTTAAAATCACCTTGACGTTTAACTAAACTAAAAAATAAATCGCCATAGATAGAAATTAACACCGTTAATACTGACAGCAACACTAAATCGGCGGCAAATATAAAAGCAAAACCATAAATTAGGCTGGCGATAATACTGCATAAAGCACCTGCGATTAACGCACCGTAGACACCTGCTACCGTTTTTCCAGGGCTAATTTCGGGTGATAATTTAGTTGTACCGTATTTTTTACCGACAAAATACGCGGCAATATCGGCTGCCCAAATTAATACTAAAAAGTACATTGCCATTTCGGGTGAATAAAACACGCGTAAGCGAGTCAAAAATAACCACGTTGCTAATAATATACCCCAACCAATCAAGGCTTTAGTGCGCTTTTTTAGTTCTAGGGTTAATAAAGTTGTGGGCATACTGCGAATTAACACCATCGCCATAATCCAGAATACGATGGGCGGTATGACTAACCATTCTAAAATACCCGACTGATCTCTGACATCCGTCCAATCAAAAGTAAGGGCGATAAGTTCGAGAATTTGTGTCCAAAAATGTAACACCAACATCGGTACAATCAGAGCAAACAGAAATACGCTACGTTTGAGTATAGACGCAACATTAATAAGATTAAGCCACTCCCAAGCCGCTAATAAGGTAATCAAAGCGATCATTAGAGAGAAAAAATCTTGTGGTAACGCCAGCACTGCCCAAACTGCTAAAGGGACTAGAATGGCTGCGGTAATAATTCGCTGTTTTAACATATTGATAAATTCTAAGGTTAAGGTTGTAAAGTGACGGCTTGATTAAGCACTTGCTCGCCCGTATGCCCAAAGCGGCGTTGGCGACTTTTAAAACTGGCAATCGCTTCTGCTAACACACTCGGCGTAAAATCAGGCCAGAGCTTCGGGGTAAAATACATTTCTGTGTAAGCTAATTGCCATAACATAAAGTTACTTACCCGTTGCTCGCCGCCTGTGCGAATAAATAAATCTGGCTCTGGCAAATCAGCCGTTGATAAATATTGACCAATCAAGGTTTCATTGATGTCTTCTGGCGTTAACTCAGCCGTTGCTATTTTTGCAGCAATTTTTTGAAATGCCTGACACATATCCCAATGACCGCCATAATTAGCAGCAATCACCAAGGTTAGCGCGGTGTTATTTTCGGTTTGCGTTTCGCCTTCTGCCATCTTTTGTTGTAACTTGTCGGAAAACGCACTTCTGTCACCAATAAAACGTAGGCGGATATTATTACGATCCAGTTTATTAATTTCCCGTTGCAAAGTTGCCATAAACAGCGTCATTAACAAAGACACTTCGGCATCGGGTCGTCGCCAATTTTCACTACTAAACGCAAACAGCGTCAGTGCTTCAATTTTTTGCGTGGCGCAATATTCAACAATTTTGCGCACGGTTTTAACGCCTGCTTGATGACCTAGCGCACGCGGCATAAAGCGTTGTTGCGCCCAACGCCCATTACCATCCATGATGATAGCAATATGACGGGGGTTAGGATTCAGGTGCTGCGCTTGCTCATCAGTAGACATGGCTAATCTCACACAAGTGAATTACATTGATAACAAGTCCGCCTCTTTGGCTTCCAATAATTTTTCCACATCCTTAATGTATTGATCCGTTACTTTTTGAATTTTTTCTTCCGAATCATGTGCATCATCTTCAGAAATTTTCTTGTCTTTTAATAAACGTTGAATTTCAGAATTAGAATCACGGCGAATATTACGAATCGCTACCCGTCCATTTTCGGCTTCGTGTTTAACGACTTTAACCAGACCACGTCTACGTTCTTCAGTCAATGCGGGCAATGGAATACGAATAGTCATACCATTGGTCATGGGATTCAAACCTAAATCAGATTTTAAAATCGCCTTTTCAATCGCTTGCACCATTGATTTTTCCCACGGCGTAACGCTGAGCGTTCTGGCATCTTCAACGGCAACATTAGCCACCGCTGAGATGGCTGAATCCGTGCCGTAGTAAGACACAACCACTTGATCTAACAAACTAGGATGCGCTCTCCCTGTTCTTATTTTGGAAAATTCCTGTTTTAAGGCTTCAATGCTTTTGCCCATGCGGGTTGCTGCACTTTGTTGAATATCATTAATCATTATGCTGTTCCTCGTTCAATAAGAGAGCCTATCTCTTCACCCATCATGAGTCTCATGATAGCCCCTTGTTCAAAAATATTCATGACCCGCATCGGGACATTATTATCACGGCATAATACCAAGGCGGTAGTATCCATGACATTAAGCCGTTGGTCGAGTGCTTCGTCATACGTTAAGTGTGGATAAAAAATCGCATCCTTGACTTTTTCAGGGTCAGCGGAATAAACGCCTTTTACTTTAGTTGCCTTAATCATCAACTCGGCATTAATTTCAATAGCACGAAGACTGGCGGCAGAATCAGTGGTAAAAAATGGATTACCTGTACCCGCCGCGAAAATAACGACCCTCCCTTTTTCTAAATGGCGAACAGCGCGGCGGCGTATGTAACTTTCACACACTTGATTGATTTGTAACGCGGACATCACCCGTACTCGTTGCCCTTGATGTTCTAACGCGTCCTGCATCGCTAAGGCATTAATGACGGTGGCTAACATTCCCATTTGATCGCTGGTCACACGGTCTAAACCTTCTGAGGCTTTTTCTGCACCGCGTAAAATATTACCGCCGCCAATGACTAAGCCGACTTGAATACCCGCGTCACAGAGTTCTTTAATTTCAGTAGCAAGACGACTAACAATATCAGCATCGATATTGCCACCAGTGTCGCTGCTCAAGGCTTCACCACTTAACTTCAGTAAAATTCTTTGGCAAATTAATTTAGTCATGGGGTTTATTTATGTGAGTGTATGGAAAATTTTCTAAATAATACGAGAAAATTTATTTAGGTTTTGTTGATTGTAGATAATTTTATTTGCATCTAAAGTAATTACCTTTCTTTCGACCAATATTTCAAATAATTTAGGCGCATTCATATCATCAAATTTGAATGTAGCACCAATACTATTCAACAGTGTTTGTTTTTTTTGTGGTCTTTGATTGTCTCGACTAATCAAATATAAACAATATTCGTGTAAATAATCTTGGGTTTCCAAACCAGATATGGTCGTCTTTATTTCCGTCAATACAGGCGGATTTTCTTTTGTAATACCAACACGCTCTGCACTACGTCCTTGGTCAATTAATAAGCTGACCGCATAATCTAAGTCTGCATCATTGGAGACAATATCAAAATGTGTATTTGACGGCAATTGTGTCATAAGTATGCCAGCCCAAAAGGTAATACCAAAATCAGCAGCATTTTTACCAACTGTTGGCATTTTGACTAGCTTTAAGCGGTTATCATTGATAGTAGCCGTTAAAGCCATAATCCAATCAATGGGGATTTTTGCTCCGCTTTGTGCATAACACACCACAACCTGTGAATACTGCTCTAAGTTTTCCATTAATTGATTAATTTGACTTGGGCAATTTTCTAAATCAATTAATAATACACGCGGCTGTTGTTCTGTCATCTGGCAGTATTAAATTAACTTATCAATAGTTACATTAAAACTACTGCTTTCGCGTTGCCCATGCGCATCAAAAAACTGAATCTCACCTTGTTCATTGACCAGCCAAACTTCAATCGCACCTGCTTTTAAATACACATTAATTTTTTCTTTCATTTCCAGTTTGCTATTAGAAGATGAAATGATTTCAATACAAATTTCTGGGGCGGCAGTGGCAGTAATATCATTTTTATGACGTTGAAAATAGTCGTCTGAACCCCATGCCACATCAGGTACTTTAACGCCTTTATTCGTTACGATAGCTAATTCAGTAAAAATTTTACCAGCTAATTGAGTGCGCAATAAAAAAGCTAATGTGCCTTGTAAATAACTGTGTGTAAAAGAGGCGGGGGACATTTCGATATGACCATATTCGTTTAATTCTATCTTGTAAGGTAAATCGCGTAAGGATTTATCTGCTAATACATCTTGCCATTGCATAATTCCCCCTAACAGATTAAATAAGGTAGGTTGGGTTAGGCGATAGCCGTAACCCAACACAACGTAGGTCAATATTGGGTTACGCCCAACCTACACCTTACTGCTTAAAGCTATCGGCATACGCCGCAACTTCTTCAGCAAAGTTTTCTTCTTTTTTCTCGATGCCTTCGCCAACTTCAAAACGGCTAAAACGCACGACAGTGTTACCTTTTGAGGCGGCTAATTTACCAACAGTGATTTTATCGTCTTTAATAAATGGCTGTCCTAATAAAGTGACTTCTGCTAAGAATTTGCTGATACGACCTTCAACCATTTTGGCAATAATTTCAGCAGGTTTGCCACTTTCAGCGGCTTGTGCTGAGAAAATCGCTTTTTCTTTCTCGATGGCTTCTGGTGCGACTTGATCTTCAGACACACAAACAGGTTTGCTAGCTGCAATGTGCATAGCAACGTCTTTACCTAATTCACTATCAGCAACCGCTAACTCAACGATAACGCCGATTTTGTTACCGTGTAAGTAACACGCAGTACCGCCATCCGTTTTGAATTTTTCAAAACGTCTAACGGTGATATTTTCACCTAAGGTTGAAATCAAACCACGACGCATTTCATCAACGGTAACGCCACCCTCTAAAGGCATGGACATTAACTGCTCTTCAGTTTCAATGTCAGCATTTAATAAACCTTCGGTAACGCCATTAACAAACGCCACAAACGCTTCGGCTTTCGCCACGAAATCAGTTTCACAGTTAATATCGACAATAGCAACTGCTTTGCCATCTTCGCTAACTTTAACGCCGATAATACCTTCAGCGGCAATACGACCTGATTTTTTATCGGCTTTTGCTGCGCCTGATTTTCTCATGTTTTCAATGGCTAGTTCCATATCGCCATCGGCTTCTACTAAGGCTTTTTTACATTCCATCATGCCAGAACTGGTTCTTTCACGCAGTTCTTTAACCATTGCTGCACTAATTGTTACGCTCATTTTTCTCACTCTGTTTATTGTAAAAACGCCCCCTTAAAAGGAGGCGTTTTTGGATGTTTAAAGGTAAGGTACGCAATGCGTACCTTACAAAATTATTCTGCTACGGCTTCTTCAACAAAATCATCCGCTTTTGCTGATAAACCTAGACCTGCTGTTTTTGCGTCTAATACAACTGCCGCAACGCTTTCACAGTACAGTTTAACAGCACGAATTGAATCGTCATTACCTGGAATAATGTAGTCAATTTTTTCAGGTGAATTGTTAGAGTCAACAATACCGACGACAGGAATGCCTAATTTTAAGGCTTCGCTGATGGCATTTTTTTCGTAGCCGACATCCAATACAAAAATAACGTCTGGCACACCGCGCATATCTTTAATACCGCCTAAGCTGCGTTCTAATTTTTCTAGTTCGCGTTCCATGCCTAAGGCTTCTTTTTTACCAAAACGGTGATAAAGCGTACCGTCAGCTTTCATTGCTTCCAGTTCTTTAAGACGCGTAATTGATTTTTTGATGGTTTTGAAATTAGTCATCATGCCACCTAACCAACGGTGGTTGACGTAAGGCATTCCGCATTTTGTTGCTTCTTCTGCGACTACTTTACGCGCTGATTTTTTAGTACCGACAAACAAAATAGTGCCTTTGTTTGCAGTCATCTGACTCAGATAATTCATAGCGTCATTGAACATAGGAAGCGTTTGTTCCAAATCGATGATATGGATTTTGTTACGCGCACCAAAAATGTACGGTGCCATTTTGGGATTCCAGTAACGAGTTTGGTGTCCAAAGTGAACACCCGCTTCAAGCATTTGACGCATGGATACTGCTGCCATTTATTTCTCCTAAGATTTTAAAGTTCGGATATTATCCGAGTGGGTTACGCCGCCACTTATCCCGTCTGATAACTTGCTACAATCTTGCTGTAATCAAGCACCCTATCAAACGTGACGATAAGTGTGAGTATTGTTTTGCTCTTCATTTCAAACAATAGAACAACGGGCATTATAAACGATACCTTAGTATTATCAATGCTGTTGTTTTGAACTGAGCAAGGTAAATCAATCACTTGAGCTTAATTTTTGTACCAATAACCAACTTAACCTCGAAGTGAGACCTTAGAATTCATACAATTTCTTACACAGATTCAACAAAAACCAGCGTTGTTTTTAGTCATTATAAAATTGTTTTGTGAGTCTCTGAAAAATGCGTATCCGAGTCAAGTGTCTCAGCCCATTGCTTATTATTTCTAAAGATGAAAATGAATATTACGAATTTACTTGACGGATAAGTAAAGGTATCTATTATCACTCTACTCTATTAATAGAGTTGGAGCTTTAGTCGTTTATACACACTAACTCAATTTAAGTTACCGAGATGATTCAAGCCACTACCATGACAAGTAACGATAAATCACTTTCAGATATATTAAATACCACGGACGATGAGGCGACTGTACTGTGGGCGAAGCACAATGAAACCACTAGCACGCTTGAAACCACTGTCGCTTATCCGCCACAGCCTAAACCATTAGCATCAGCCTTACCCAATTCAGCAAAAAACACGGCAAAATTTGCTGAAAACTTAACCATCCAACGGGTGATTGGCGAAGGCGGTGTCGGACGCGTTTACCTTGCTTATGATGAGACCATCGGGCGCAGAGTTGCGATTAAAGAGCTGCTCGACAGGGCAGAAAATAATGCACAACTAGAAAAGTCATTTATTCATGAAGCAAAAATTACAGGTAAATTAGAACACCCTGGCATTATCCCTGTTTATCAACTCGGCTACCGTGAGGATGGCAGAGCGTATTATGTAATGCGCTATGTCAAAGGCAAGACCTTAGAACAACAATTGGATAAATGCCAACAGCAGAGTACAGCCGAATTAGCATTACACAAACGCATGGAACTACTGGATACGCTCATTGATAGCTGTGACACACTGGCTTATGCACATTCTAAAGGTGTGATTCATCGAGATTTAAAACCCAGTAATATCATCAGTGGCAAATTTGGCGAAACTATCATTTTGGATTGGGGCTTAGCACAAGCCTTAGATGATGACGACGATGACGGTGATTTTTTTAGAACCGTAAAAGCCCACCAAGCCCAGACTTACAGTGATAATGATAATACCCAAAGCATGGGAACACTGCATTATATGGCACCCGAACAATTGAAAGGTAAAGCGAGTAAAGCCAGTGATGTCTACAGCTTGGGGGTGATTTTATTTAAACTGATTACAGGCAAGTTACCTTATAAAAGCAATAATCAGCAAACTATTCAAACGCGGTTATTGGATGATAAGCCTTCACCATCGCCTAATCATTATCTAGGAACTATTTCGCCTGAGTTGGGGGCAATTTGTGAAAAAGCGATGGCGAAAAATCCTTTTGACCGTTTTGCCAATGCGGGTGAATTGTCCTATCAACTGAAAGCCTATCGCGACGGTAGAATGGTCAATATTTACAGCTATTCTAAAAAAGAGTTATTGCGGCGGTTTTTAGCAAAAAATAAATTTGTCGTGGTGATATTCGCGTTGTTGCTGACGTTGATAGTCGCTGGGGCGATTTTTTCTGTTAATTATGCCATGCAAATGGATCAAGCTAGAACCAAAGCCGAAGAAGCATTAATTTCGGTGACTGCGTTAGGTGAACAAGCGCAACAGCAGGCAAACACTATTTCAGCCAATATTAATAGCAGTGCAACCCAACTATTTGCTGATATGAAAAAGACGGCTACCACGCTCAGCACCTTATCGCCAGACGCGCAAAATGCGTTATTGACGACCCTGCACAATCAATATCCAGCTTTTACTTCCTTTACTTTCGAAACAGACAACACCATAGCCACCTTAGACTGGAAAACCATCACTCATAAATTCGACGCGCCGATAATGATTAGTGAACAGGGTAAAGTGGTGCTGGTCTTTTTAGCTCCTGTACAAAAACAAGATCAACTGTTAGGCTACCTAGTTGCCAAAGTTTTCCCTGAAAAAGTGCTACCTAAATTGTTCCCTGTCGAACTCAATAGTAGTCACCCCAAAGATATTTGGCTGATGAAGGAAGATGGTTTAATTTTTTATGATGTAGAAGAAAAATATCGCGGCACCAATATTTTTACTGATACGCTTAACAACCAGTCTCCTTCCGTCGTTGCGTTTGGTCGGCTCATTGTCGGAAAGCCTGAGGGAGTGGGTTATTATTCTTTTCCAGATAATGGCAAAACTATATTTAAAATTGCCGCATGGCAAACAGTGAATTTTCCAGAGGCTAAAAGCTGGAAAATTGTAGTCAATTATATTTACATGGTGCGCGATGATTAATACAGGCGAAACGGTTTTAAAAGACGATGGTATGCTGCCGTCTTGCACACAAAGGCAAAACCTTTGTGGTTACGCGTGTTGTAAATTTACAGCGGGTAACTGGATTATGTTACTGTCAGGTGAACATGAACAAGCCGTACAACAGGGTTTAAAATCAGCCCATTTATCGTTTGACGCTGACCATTCCCACGCCGTGTGCCATAAACCTTGTCAACAAGGCGATTTAAAACCGATAGATTGTTCATGGTATCCGCTGTTTCCTGCCAATCTGAGCGCGACTCAATTTTTAGTTGCTGACCACCGTAAATGCCCAATTCCTAATCATGAACTCATAGACAAAATGCTATCTGTACATACCCAAGCATTGGCATGGGAACAACAACACACAGGCAGTCTTGAACAAATGGTCAAATTAAGCCGTGAGTTTGTCGGCTATTTGCCGTTTCCGTATAAAATTGAACACAGTCAAGTGCTTAATATGAGCAGAGAAGAGATGCAGCTCATTGCCTTAACTAAAGAATTACCCACCGATTATGTCTGTAGTGAATGGACGATTAATCAATTCGGCTACACGGCATTAACCACGCCTGATGACCTAGGCTAAGCTCATGCGCCGCTTCCTCGCTATTATCGCATTAAGTTACTCCTCGCTCAGTTACGCTCAACAAACACTCTATGAAAGTGACTATGGCACGTTATCAGCGGGCTTACAGATTCAAACCGCAACCCTACTAGAAGGCAATAATCGTTCAGGCGATCCAACTAAACAGCATCTCAGTGATGTGTACGGTGAATTAACCGTAGAACCTAATGTCAAAGCCACTATTAATTTACCCAAAGAAAGCCAGTTATACGCAGGCTTTAGTTTTATTTATAGTGCCATATCAGGCAACGACCCCTCAGGTATTACCCAACATGGCGTGCTTATGCCATTAGAAAAAACCGATTTTACGGAATATGGTTATTATAAAAATTTTAAAGATGCTGGTTTAACAGAAGAAAAATATATAGGCTGGAAGTCTGGAAAATTATTAGAAAAATTCGATGCAAATATGCTTGATTTATCCGCAGGCGCACAAGACTACAAATTAGGCACTGGATTATTATTAGCCAATGGCACTGACGACGGCGGTTATCGTGGTTCATATTGGATAGGCTCAAGAACTGCCTTTACCAATACCCTAATTGCTCGCATTAATACCAATGGCATTAAACTGGAAGGCTTTCATTTAGAAACCCGTCCGCGTAATCCAACCACTAGACGTAATTATGACGGCGTTAATTTAGAATATAACTATCATGATACTGCCACTGTTGGCGTTAGTTATATTAATGCCAATAACAAAGGGAATAAGCGTAACATCCACGAAGAAGGCTCATTATTTAATACCGCTTACACTAGCATGGACAATGATATTTATAATATTCGCTTAAGCTTTATCCCTCTAGCCACTGCATTACCTGATTTATCCATCAGTGGCGAATATGTTAATCAGCACAATAACATCACTACCCAACCTATTTTTGATGCCGCTGTTGTTGACCGTCATATTGCCCAAGGTGGCTATGCACAAATTGAATATAAATTCTCAGAACTCTCGTGGCAACCGACCTTAAGTTATCGTTATACTCGATTAGGTAAAGGTTTTGATAGTATGGCGTATGGATTTAAAACATGGGGAACATGGTTTCAAGGGGAAATTAATGGTGAATTTATTTTAGATAACTCCAATTTAATTACCCAAGTAGGTAGATTAACACTGACACCTACTGAACGTATTAGCCTGAATTTAATTTACTTAAATTATGAATTTGTTAATCCCAGTGCATTTAATTTAACGGACTCACATTATGGTAATGAAATCGATTTACTGGCTGATTGGGCAGTTAATGCTACTGTAGATTTAGCCGCAGGGTTAGAAACATTTGTCCCCAGTGAAGCGGGGCAACAATATTTAGGCGGTAATAAAACATGGGTGCAAGGAATGCTATATGCGTCATTTAAGTTTTAAGTGCTTTTTCCTGCTCATTATTATGAATGCGTGGACACACGCCGCTACGCCACTTGATATAGCGCGTATTCAACAACGCGGTGAATTAATTGTTGCCCTGTATTATGAAGACGTACCCCCCTTTTATATGCACAATGCTAATAATGAACTGATTGGTGTTGATATTGAACTAGCGCGTGATATTGCTGAAAAACTAGGCGTAACCTTAAAATTCAATCGTAATTCAAAAACCTACGACGATATTATTAAAACGGTCGTCAATCAACAAGCCGATATTGGTATCAGTGCTCTAAGCGATACCCTAGAACGCGCTAAAGTAGTACGATTTAGCACGCCGTATTGGTCATTGAGACAAGCTCTGTTAATTAATCGTTTAAAACTATCCAGCTATAAAAATAATCCTAATTTCAAAAAAACCGAATTACTGTTAAATCAACAAGGCATTCGTATCGGGGTAATAAAAGGTAGTTCATATATAGAATTCGCCAAAAAATTATTTCCTCAGGCTGATATTATTAGTTATGACAGCTTAACTGAGGGTATCGCAGACACTAAAAAATCCAATAACTTAGCGTTTCTTTATGATGAAGTAGAAATAATGAATTGGAATAATCTACACCCCGAAGATAGCCTATTTTTAAAAACAGATTTTATTACTCAAAGTATCGACACCTTAGCCATTGCGGTGCGCTGGCAAGACACGCATTTATTATCATGGTTAGATTTATATATCGAAAAATCTAAAGATAACTTTTTAAAAAAATTGCACACTACTTATAGCAACTCCTTAACTAATAACTAATGAATCTACCCCTGTCAGCTGAAAAATCCTACTTACCAAAACTATCTTGGTTATTAAGCCCTTGGTTTATTTTTATTGGTGTTTTTTTAGGTGCGCTGATTGGCATCTTTGATGTTGAATTAGCACATAAACTTATGCCATTCGGTAGTTTATATCTCAGGCTCTTACAAATGCTAGTATTACCTATGTTAGTCACTGCGGTGATTTCTGGATTAGGTAATTTATTCGTTTCTGGCATGGAAAAAAGTCAGGTTATTAAATTAATTAGCTTCCTTTTTCTTGGCTTAATTATCGCCAGTTTAATTGGCTTAATTGTGGGCATTTTTGGAAATCCTGGTACAGAGTTACCTCATGAAGCACAAGTTATTTTAGGTAAAACCATTAGCAAAACCGAACAAAACCTGAGTGAACAACTCGAACCACCCAGTCTATTTACTTATTTACAAGCTATTATTCCTGAGAATATATTCAAATCATTATCAGGGGGCGATATTCTAGCCGTATTGTTTTTCTCTATTTTAACGGGCATTAGCATGGGGTTATTAACATCTGATGCTAATAAAGCTGCGTTAATGGTCATTAACGGTTTTTATGATGGTTTTTTAGCCATTATTGGCTGGTTGATGTATTTTTTACCGCTCGGTTTATTATGTTTATTTGCCGAAGAAATTGCTAAAGTCGGTTTAGAAATTGTCTGGGCAACCACGAAATTAATCACCCTTATTTATATTGCCTGTATTAGCTCGTTATTTATTTATAGTTTAATAATGTGGTGGAAACTCAAACACAGATTTTCTTATGTGCAGATTTTAATCAGTTTACGTCAACCATTGCTGGTTGCATTAGGAACTGCTAGTAGTTTTGCCACCATTCCAGCCGCATTAAATGCCCTAAAAAATAATTTAAAAGCTGATAAAAACATCTGTGATTTAATGATTCCTTTAGGTATGACGATTAATCCTCCTGCCTCGGTATTGCAATTTGCTATTTCTAGTTTATTTATTGCACAAATTTACGGCATGGAATTAGATTTTAATGAATTGACTATTATTTTTGTGGGTTCCATGCTGGCGGGTTTAGCTTCATCCAGTACCCCCAGCATCATTGGTTTAAGTATGATAGCCATGATTCTTGACCCCCTCGGCTTACCCTCAGGTGTGGCAATTATTTTACTGGTGGCAATAGACCCAGTCATCGACCCCATCATCACCGCCCTTAATGTTCAGGCTAACTGCACCCTAGCTGTTATCATGTCTGATACAGACGATATTTAACGAAAATAGAAATTAAAAATATTTCTTCAGTTTTAGTAGCCGCGACTTGTTTAATCAGC
Organism: Crenothrix sp. D3; assembly: GCA_002134785.1. Lineage (GTDB taxonomy): Bacteria > Pseudomonadota > Gammaproteobacteria > Methylococcales > Methylomonadaceae > UBA4132. The sequence goes on along the minus strand of MBQZ01000029.1, from coordinate 125,492 downwards.
GTATAAATGTGCTGCATGGCAACGCTAGAACCGATAAAACCCTGCCAGCTTTTTTTATTTTCCTGCCCTAAATAACGGTTTTTTCGTTGCGCCTTACTTAAGGTTAATGCCTGTTGCACAGCGGCTTCGACTGCATCCAATTCAAACGGGCGCACGATGTAATCACTCGCACCATATTTCATCGCATCGACCGCCGTTTCTACCGTGCCGTAAGCAGTGACAACAATGACAGGAATGTTATTGGCTAGCTCGCGTAACTGTTTTAATAAGCCGCTTGTTGTTCTAATACAGCAAGGGCTTCTAAACCATTACCTGCTTGCAGTACCGCATAATCCATTTGAGTGAGCATAATTTCCAGCAGACGACGCATTTTGGCTTCGTCATCTACGACGAGAATGGTTTGTTTGGGTATGAAGAATTTAACCTGTGAGAAAAGATATTTTGTCGCTTAGATTAGGCAATAGCCGTAACCTAAATATAAATAGGGTTTGTGTCGAGTTAGATTATGCTAACCCGAACAATGAACTTATTGATATTTATAAAGGCAACTGGAGTACAAAAAATATTTTGAACTCCAAGAGTTCGATTCTTTTGAAAAATTTCAAGCCTCAACAGTGTTATCAGCTTTTTCCAGGTAACATACCAACAGACCCTGGTTTAATCCGTTTACACGTCACCACCACATCTTCTAAGTGACATTGTTTTTTAGCACTTTTAACCCCTGTGCATTCGACGCAAACAGGCTTACCGTTATCCTTGATTTGTTCAACGTGCCAGCCATAACCTTGTGACTGACAAAACCGCTTACTGTATTTACTCAAATTAAACGGTTTAGACGCTTCAGTAATGGCTTCAGACTCTGCCAAACAGCTAGGCGATGCCAAGGTATTCGCCATTAAGTCTCGGTAAATATATTCAGTCGAAAAGGCACTACTCGAAAAAAAACTCAATGCCGCCAACAGATATAGGGGTTTCAATTTCATGACTTACTCCTCGTTGTTATTATTATTTTTCTGTACTATCGCTTAAAACCCGAATATTCATTTGTGCATTTTCGGCTTCTACTTGTTGCTTAATCGGTGCGAATTTTTCATTTTCACTTTGTTTAATTAATAAAATGGCTGTTACGATGACCAATATAGCACCGCCTACATACCACCAAAATCTATCTTTTTCTTGTTCTAGTTCGCTCATTTTTTACACCTCATACTATTGAGTCGTTAATAAATATCACTGCTATAATTGCAACTTTCTTAGTAGCGATTCGACACTATACAAGCGATTTTACAAATTCGTCAATGATTTTTTGATATGCGATTACTCAACTTGACTATTGACCGACAATCTTCTAGTAATACGCGCCTTATTTCGGACAACCCTCTAATTTTTGACATCCTCCCCCCGCTAAAGCAGGGGGATTCCTACTGCTAGACGCTTATGCCCAAGCGCGAGAATATTCTTAGCCGCATTAATATCTCTATCATGCGTAGTGCCACACTCAGCACACGTCCATTCTCTTATTCGCAAACCTGCTCTACCTTTCGGACTACTTTGGCTAATCACGCCACAGCACGAGCAGGTTTGGGTAGTGTAGCTTTCGTTGACTTCTAAAAACACGCCTTGCGTCGCTATCGACTTATATTCAAGTTGTGTTTTCAGCATGAACCAGCCTGCATCAAGAACGGATTTAGCCATCTTGGTTTTTGCTAGTTTCTGACTGCTGACGTTGCCAACGATTATTAAACTGTTTTCACAAACAATTTTGTTGGTGAATTTGTGTATCGCATCCTTGCGGGTGTTTTTGATTTTTGCATGAATCGCTTTAACGCGCTTTTTGTCTCTAGCACGTTGGGCTTTGCCAAGTTTTAATTCTAAGTTTCGGTAGCAATCTTGACGTTCCAAGCTATCGCCATTTGAACAGGTAGCCGTGGTTTTCAGTCCTAAATCAATGCCAATCTGCCCACCTTCGGCTTGCCTAGGAGTTGGTTGATATTTCACAGTGGTGTTGAAGTACCAGCGACCGCGTGAATCCTCGCTAAAACAACCAGTTCCTAATTCAAGTTGGCTAAGCCCGTAAGAATCGTAGACTTTGAAATATTGACCACAAAACCGAACACACCCGTTTACCCATTTAATGCCAGCGGCTTTAAAAGGTATCCATCCAAGTGCTTTTTTAGCACCACCAGAACACCGCCAATTCAGCTTGTTTTTCTTGAACTGTTTGCGTGATTTTGCGTGTTGCGCAATGGTGGATTGAACGGTAGCCGCTCCAATAGTCATGTTGCGTTCAGCGCGTATCCCAACTAATGATTTGTTCAAATCGAATTCGGACGTTTGGCAATTCATGAAACCCACTTCGGGAATACCCACCCACGAAAATTCAGCGGATTCCGCGTTAGCCGCGTTCCACACTTGATTAACTTCAAAAGCCCATTGACGCAATTGTTTTGCGTGCTTGTCGCGGACTCTGACAGATAGTGTTTTGATTATGGGTTTCATGAACGCCACCCTAGCATTTTTTAATCAACTCTATCAATGGTTTTATGGAAATAAGAACAGGCAGGCATTGTGTTTTCATGGGGCATCGTTCATTTGGTCTTCGTAACAAAATATCGGCGTGGTGTATTCACCAAAGAAATACATCCCCGCCCTAAAGAGACGGGTTTTTCGCTAATCTGGATAAATAGCGTAACCTTGCAAGTCGATTTGCAGTCTTAATTCTGCGGGTGCTTCGATACTGTGACAAAAATAACAATTCCCCGATGTGACCGTTGCCGTGGTTTCTCCGATACTTTGTAACCATTTTTGCGCATAATCTAAGGCTTTTTGCTGATCTTGTTCATCAAGTATTACATCAAAGTGTATAATTCTACCTTTCGCTGTTTTGGCGTAAGTGTCAAACACATGGGAAATAGACATAGGTTTTCCTTCAAAAAAATCGGCACTGATGTCGCCGTAAAATGATAAATCGATTTTTACATTATTAACTGTCACCTTAGTTTGCGTGACGCAATTATTTAAAATACACTAATAATATCGATTCGATACTTAAGAGTAGATTAAACTACGCTTTTGTGTCAATTTAATTAATAATTATGCCCGTATAGGTTCTATGGAAACAGTGAGTGTGTTTGATTTGATTGAACGTATGGCAGCGTTGATTCGTTCAGAAGAGCGCAAAAGATGCACAGAATTCGGCTTGCAACCCGTGCATTTACAAGTGCTAGATTATTTATCACGCTGTAATCGCTACAGTGATACGCCTGCGGCACTGACTAATTATTTAGGCATGACGCGGGGGACGGTTTCACAAACCTTGTTATTGCTAGAAAAAAAATCATACATCGAAAAAACTACCGATAATGCAGATCGGCGTGTAGTACATCTTAGTCTTTTACCTGAAGGTGAAACGATTTTAAACCAAACAAGACAAGCTGATTTATTTAAGCGGGCGGAGGCAGTTTTTGCAGAAAATGCGTTTATAAATCCTGAAACAATCTTCATGGAAGCTCTGGTAGCACTACAAAAATCCAATAGCTCACAATCGTTTGGCTTATGCAAAACGTGTCGCTATTTTACGAACGTGGACGATGGCTTTCAGTGCGGATTGACCAAAGGCACACTCAGTCACAGTGATAGCGAAAAAATATGCCAAGAACACAGTGTTGATATTACCGCTCCCGATTCGCTAATATAATTACACTAAACAGGACACACCCTTTTCTATTTTGCTAGGTTGCACGATTAACACCTGCCAACCGTTCGCACCTAAGCTCCTCGAAGTGTGAATGTGGTTCGACTGTTCGACAAGCCCACCACGAACGGTGTCATTTTATTGTGCGTTAGCTCTAGTCTAGCGCGTAAAAACTTCATCTAATCCCACTCAACTTATGATAACCATTGAAACCCTGAGAAATAACGCTGCCAAATTTGCTAACGATTTTTCTGCCGCCCATTATGAAATGGGAGAGGGGCAAAAGTTTATATTCGGATTGTGCAATGTATTTGAATTGGACTACCTCAAAGCCGTCCGTTTTGAAGATAGAGTTAAAAAAGCCAGCGGTCACGGGCGTATTGATGCGTTTTTTCCTAGCTTGCTGTTAGTTGAAATGAAATCAAAAGGTGAAGATTTATATAAAGCCTACGTTCAAGCAACTGAGTATTTTGACGGCTTAAAAACAGAGGATTTACCGCGTTGCGTATTAGTCAGTGATTTTCAAAACCTGCATTTATATAATCAAGAAACCAAAGAAGAGCCGTTAAAAATAAAACTGTCCGAATTACCGCAACACATTGAGCGGTTTCGTTTTTTAACAGGTTATCAAAAAATTGTCACCGAACGGCTAGAACGAATTAGCAAAGAAGCCGCTGATAAAATGGCAGTCTTACATGATGCCATCAAAGCCACAGACTACACAGGCAAAGACTTAGAAACCTACTTAGTGCGTTTATTGTTCTGTTTATTTGCTGATAATACGGGCTTGTTTGGTGAAAATGGCACGTTTTTACATTACCTGAAAACGTGGACGGTCGCCGATGGTTCAGACCTGCATGGCGCGTTAAATAAGCTGTTTGACACCTTAAACACGCCCGATGAAAAATATTTAGCTGAACATCCTGATTACAAAGGTAAAAAACGCCTAAAAAATCTACCCGAACATTTAGCCGATTTTCCTTACATTAATGGCGCGTTATTTGAAGGCGGTTTAGCCGAATGTTATTTTGATGAATCCTCACGCGCCATCTTAATTGAATGCGCGAATTTGGATTGGAGCGAAATTAGCCCTGCGATTTTCGGCTCATTATTTCAAGCCATTATGCACTTTGATGATGAGCTTGCGACTGCCAAAACCAAAAAACGCCGTGAATTTGGCGCACATTACACCAGCGAAGCCAATATTTTAAAAGTCATTAACCCGTTGTTTATGGATGATTTACGCGCTGAATTTAATGCCATTCCAAAAACCCACCAACGAAAATTAGTGACGTTTCATCAAAAACTAGCAAAATTAAACTTCTTTGATCCCGCCTGTGGTTGCGGTAATTTCTTAATTATCGCCTACCGTGAATTACGCTTATTAGAATTAGACGTTATCAAAAGACAATGCGGTGCTAAGCCGACTGACAAAGAAATTCAATCATTGATTTTATGTGATGTTGACCAGTTTCATGGTATCGACATTGATGAAAGCGCGGTACATATCGCGCTGGTTGCTATGTGGCTAACCGACCATCAAGTGAATTTGAAAGTGCAGGTATTGGGCAATTATTACAACCGCATTCCGTTGGTGAAAAAAGCCAATATTGTGTGTGCCAATGCCTTACAAATAGACTGGGCAACGGTGATTAAACCTAAGGATTGCGATTTTATTATGGGCAATCCGCCATTTGTCGGTAGGCAATATCAAACTAAAGAACAAAAAGATGATTTAGCCTTAGTTTTTCAAGGCATGAATGGCGCGGGTGTCTTGGATTTAGTCGCGGCTTGGCACGTTAAAGCGGCGCGTTACATTCAACCTGAATCAAAAAAAAATAATAAAAATATTCCTGTCGCGTTTGTCTCTACCAACAGTGTAGCGCAAGGTGAACAAGTCGCGATTTTGTGGACAGAGTTATTAAAGCTAAAAGTAAAACTGCATTTTGCTCATCGTACTTTTCGCTGGAGCAACGAAGGCAAAGGCGTTGCCGCTGTGCATTGTGTGATTATGGGGTTTCATTTAGGAGACAGGGATGTTATCCCTTCAAGGGATAACATCCCTAAAACGTGCCGACTATTTGATTATGGCGACAACATCAAAGGCGAACCGATTGAAATCAAAGCCACGCAAATTAATCCGTATTTAGTGGACGCGCCCACGGTGTTAATTGATAAACGCCGTAAGCCGTTAAGTCCAGATGTACCTGAAATGGTTTTTGGCAATATGCCCAACGATGGTGGTTATTTACTACTGTCACAAGAAGAAGCCGACACTATTCGTAAAAATGACCCGATTGCCGCTAAATACATTCGTCCGTTTTTGATGGGTAATGAATTTATTAACAACATCCCACGTTACTGTTTATGGTTAAAAGATAGCACCTCAAATGACCGACTTAACTCACCTGAAATCAAAAAGCGCGTTGAACAAGTCAAAAAAAATCGTTTAGAAAGTCCACGCGAAGCCACGCAAAAATTAGCAGCAACACCGTATTTGTTTGGTGAAATTCGACAAACTGACCAGCCTTATTTAGCTATGCCAGCGGTTTCTTCAGAAAATCGTTTTTACATACCGATTGGCTATTTGGATGCTAACGTCATTTGCGGCAATAAAGTATTCTTTGTTCCCAATGCCAGTTTGTTTCACTTTGGCATATTGACTAGCCACATACACAACGCATGGATGCGAACCGTTTGCGGACGACTAAAAAGCGACTACAACTATTCCAACACCATCGTTTACAACAACTTCCCATTCCCTGAAAAAATCACAACAGCGGCAAAAACCAAAATCGAAACCGCCGCACAACAGATTTTGAATGCACGAAAAGCCGAAGAAAAACGATGCACTGAGCAAGGTCAAAAATACTCACTCGCCACCCTCTACGCCGCTGGTAATATGCCCATTGATTTACTCAAAGCCCATACCGCCCTAGACAAAGCCGTTGATGCCGCTTACGACTACAAAGGCGGCAAAGATGACACCGCACGAGTGGCATTTTTATTTGAACAGTATCAAAAACTAACCGCGCCACTCATAGACACTGAGATTGCTAAAAAATCCAAAAAAATAAAGTCGTAAATTGAGTACACTTAGACGCAGCGGCTTTTGGTCTCTGCGTTTTTTTTATCTATAGCCAACCGTCAATAAAATGATTACAAAACCGTTCGCACTGAGCTGTGAGCTTGTCGAACAGTCGAAGTATGAATGTGGTTCGACAAGCTCACCACGAACGGCATCATTTTATTGTACGTTAGCTCTAACAGCACTAAAGAGGCAATAATGACTAACGAACGTTATACACGTTTCAAAGATATTTCTATTAGCGAACGGATTTTAAATACCGTATTTCTACTCACGATAGGACTGGGTTACATCGCCGCACTGGCTAATTTATACTACACCCATCAAGGGCGTGATGGTAAAGCAGGGCTTACTATTGAAGATGTCACCATTTATTATCATGGTTCTGATGAACAAACACGCTTAGGGACGGCGATTAATGGCATTATGCTTCCTAATCTAAAAGTAAAAAGTGATAAAGATGTCATTTTGGCGTGGATACAATCGGGTGCAGATGAATCAGGCTATGAAAATAAAATTGCCCCGATATTGAATCGTGATTGCGTGATGTGTCATAACCCCAGTGTTAATCCTAGTCTGCCTGATTTAGGCAATTACAAAGGCGTTTCCGAAGTTGCCCACTCAGGCGCAGTAAGCACTGCCTCCTTAATTCGCGTGTCCCATATTCATTTATTTGGTATCGCCTTTATTTTATTTTTTGTCGGCAAAATATTTTTACTCTGTGACATTAATGTCTATGTCAAAAGAGTCGCCGTCATAATTCCCTTTGCCGCCATGTTATTAGATACACTGTCATGGTTTATTACTCAATCCGTGCCGTCATTTGCTTATGTTGTCGTGTTAAGTGGCGCGTTAATGGGCATTTCAATGGGACTGCAAGTATTACTCAGCGTGTATCAGATGTGGTTTTTTAGCGTGTCACCTAAAGATTGATGCGAATCCCCAGTTCAATCACCCGTTCAACTGGGATTTTGAAAAAATCTATCGCGCTAGCCGCATTGTGAAATAAGAATAGGAATAAGGTTTTACGCCATCTGGGTAATGAGTTTCTTTCCTTAAAAGTAATTTGTTCACTGCCAATAAAAAATGAAGTGTCTTGAAAATCAATATGAATACCACCCTGAGCGCACAATTCTAAATCTTGTCTTACATCTGGACTTTGTTGAAAACCGTAATAAAACTTCACGCGGTAAAAATTATGATTAGCTCCGAAACGACGAATTTTAACGCGGTGTTCATAATCAATGTATGGTTCGTCTTTGGTAACGATGGTCAAAATGATGATTTGTTCATGTAAAACATGGTTATGTTCAAAGTTATGTAAAAACACTTGCGGCACACCGTGTAAAGTTTTCGCTAAATAAATCGCCGTACCTTTAACAAAAACAGCTTGATGCGTGATTATTTTTTCTTCCAAATCCTCAAATAATAGACGATGTTCATCCATGTAATTGGCTAATAAAGCACGTCCTTTAATCCACGTTGTCATGATTAAAAACAGCACTGTGCCTATTACTAATGGCAACCAACCACCCGTGGGAATTTTTAAACTGTTGGCAAATAGAAATAGAAAATCAATAATCAAAAACGTGGATAAAAATAGAAAGCTGGTAGATTTTTTCCATTGCCATAGCCCTTGAATGACAATAAATGCTAACACGGTGTCAATAATCATCGTGCCTGTGACCGCAATACCGTAAGCAGAAGCGAGTGCAGATGACGATTGAAAACTCAAGACTACGATAAACACACACACCATCAATAGCCAATTAACAGTGGATAAATAAACTTGCCCCATTTCTTGACCTGAGGTATGTGCGATTTTCATACGCGGACAATAACCTAGTTGTATGGCTTGTCGAGTGACTGAAAACGCGCCAGAAATAACGGCTTGCGAGGCAATGACTGAGGCGAGCGTGGCTAAAATTAACAGTGGATACATTGCCCATTTAGGTGCTAATAAATAGAAAGGATTTTTCACCGCTTCAGGATGTTCCAATAACAATGCACCTTGCCCAAAATAACACAACAATAACATCGGAAACACAAAGCCAAACCACGCATAACGAATTGGTTTCAAACCAAAATGCCCCATATCAGCATACAAGGCTTCCGCGCCTGTTATCGCTAAGACCACTGATCCCATAATTAACAAGCCTGTCCAACCTAATTCAGTGAGTAGGTGTACTGCGTAATAGGGATTAATTGCCATTAATACTTCTGGATTTTTAATAATATTAACGACACCTAAACCGCCCAAGGTAAGAAACCAGACACACATAATCGGGGCAAATAATATCCCGACTTTTCCCGTACCGCGAGCTTGCAAAATAAACAAGCCACTCAGGACAACAATGGTGATGGGTAGTATGTAATGTGCTAAAGGCGGAGCAATAATTTGTAAACCTTCGACCGCACTTAATACTGAAATGGCAGGCGTAATAATGCCATCGCCATAAAATAACGCCGCACCAAATAAGCCAATGGTAATAATAAAGCCTCGGCGTTTTGGATGGTCTTTAGAACTCTGCAACGCTAACGCCATCAATGCCATGATACCGCCCTCACCTTTATTATTAGCCCGCATAATAAAAGTGGCGTATTTGATGGCAACCACTGAAGTCAATGACCAAAATATTAATGACAACACGCCCAATACATGGAGTTTATCAATGAGTAAATGATTGCCGAAAATTTCTTTAACCGCATATAGAGGGCTAGTGCCAATGTCACCAAACACAACACCTATGGCACTGAGTGATAAAGCAGCTAGCTGTTTTTTAGAATAATTGTTTGAGTTTGTGGACATGGTATTTATTGAATAAACGGGAGAGGTGTTGTAAACATTTCTTTGTTTAAAAAAGAAATACTTGTGTCAATAACGTTGCTATATTTTTATAGTCTACCTTATGTCACTCCATAGTAAAAAACTATATGCCGATTAAAAATACGCAGCATTAACCCAAAAGTGTACAGCGATACTCGCAAAATAGCCTAACAAAACAGCAGGCATCCAACGCAGATGAAAACTAAACGAATATTCTTTAATTTGTCCCAGCATACCGACACCGGGTGCTGAACCGATGGCTAACAAACTTCCGCCTACACCTAAGGTTAAGGTTAATAATAGCCACTGACCCGCATGAATAGGCGGGTGCATACTCAGCACCGCAAACATCAGCGTACCGTTATCAACAAAAGCCGATGACAGACCAATTAAAATATTGGCGACAGATGTATTCATTTGACCAAATAGAAAGTGGGCAATAGCATCCAAATAACCGACAAAACCGATAGCACCAATCAGCATCATCGCGCCATAAAAAAACAGCAGGGTATCCCAGTCAATATGCCCAACATTTTTAAAAACATCAAAGGTTTGATTACTATTCTTTTTAGGCACATCGACCTGAAAAAGTTGATAAACGTGGGCAAAATCGCTTTGTTCTTCATGAGCAGTTTTGTTCAGATAAAAATTAAAAAATTGCAATATTCCCAATCCAGCCATCATTCCAGCGGCGGGTGGTAATAGTAAAAATACATTAGAGCAAACCGTAATCATTAGGGTCAGTGCAAACAACGCAATCACCCATTTAGCACCACGACGCAGGTTAATTGTTTGTGGTGAGACATCAGGCGTTTCTTTAGGAATAAAAAAGTGCATGATACTCGCGGGTACTACAAAGTTGACTACACACGGAATGGCTAAATGAAAAAAATCAGTAAATTGCAAAATGCCATGTTGCCAAACAAACAGCGTAGAAATACCGCCTAAAGGACTGAAAGTCCCACCCGCATTAGCAGCGACCACCACATTGACGCAGGCTAAAGCGACAAATTTCGGTTGCTTTTTTCCCACTGCCGAGGCAACGGCACCCATTAATAAACCAATTGCTAACCCATTGATAATCGTAGAAAGCACAAACGCTAATGACCCCGTAATCCAGAACAATTGCCGATAGCTATAACGTTTATTTAATAAAAATATGCGCAACGCATCAAAAATCCCGCGCTCTTCCATCGTATTAAGATAAGTCATGGACACCAAAATGAATAACAGCAACTCAACATAAGCCAACAAATTACTTTCAAATGCTAGCGATGCAACTTTAGCGTGTCCATCAAGGGCATAATAAATACAAATCGCAAACCACGCTAATGCTGCCCCTAAGACCATTGGTTTGGATTTTCGTAATTCAATCACTTCCTCAGACATTGCCGCTATGTAGGATGCTACCGTAATCAACACGGCAAGATAACCGACAATATGATGAGTTAAATCTAGCGGAGTCATTGCTTCTGCTGCAAAAACTAAATCAGGAAAGAGGAATGCAGTAATTATAAGAAAAAGCTTCATATTGTTCCTAGAAAATAGCGGTCGAGGTGTAGGGCATAATATAGCAGTTAGATAGGGCGGGGATTAAATTTTCGTGATGCTATCACAAAGTGATGCCTATAAAAATCGGCGCGTAGCACAGAACCATAGCATCCTAGCGACAAACTCCAGATTTCGCTAGGTTCTATTTTAAGCTACTTGCTGATGGGTAATCGCACTACTGTTCTACCGTCACAAATGCCATTTTTACAATGCCCGCGTGCTGCACGGTTGCCATTAATTCGGCAACTTTGCCATACACAATGCTTTCATCGGCGTGTAAATGGATTTCCATCTCAGGATTTTTTGCTAACTCTGCTTTTAACGCAGTTTCTAAATCGACCAAATTGGCATAAGGAATTTTATTAAGGGTGATCTCATTTTTTGCATTAATAGCCAGTTGAAACGGCTGTTTGTCAATATCTGCGGTGGTTTCAGCGGTTTCAGGTAATTTCATGTGTACCGATTGTGTCACCAATGGCGCGGTCACTAATAAAATAATAACCAACACCAGCATCACATCGACCAGCGGTGTGACGTTAATTTCACTCATCGCTTCTGAGCTTTCGCCTTGTGGTTTGAATGCCATAATTAATCCTTGCTGAAAGCGTTGTGCATAAAACTAGCCACAAAATTTTCTAATTCTACGCGTTGTTGTTTGACTGTCCGCAAAAACATATTGTATGCCAACACGGATGGCACAGCGACCGCAATACCAATAGCGGTAGCCACTAATGCGTCACCGATAGGCCCTGCAACCACTTCTAAACTGGTTGATCCACTGGCAGTAATTTGTTGCATAGCGTGCATGATGCCCAGTACCGTACCAAATAAACCAACAAACGGCGCGGTACTACCAATACTAGCGAGTATGGTTAAGCCACCTTCCATTGTGTGTTGTTCTTTTTGCATTTGTACTAATAGTGCGTGTTCTAATAATTCTGCGGGTTCACCGTGAAATTTTAGCGTTTTGCCCATAGCAGTCACACTTTCGCGTAACCATTGAAAACCAGCGCGGGCAATACGCGCTTGTGAGCCTTTAAAAACCTCATCAGATAATTTTTCTGCCTCCGCTAAATTAGTTGAACTCCAAAATACCTCATTAAATTTTTTATTGTATGAGCTATTTCTAGTCAGTTGCCAGATTTTAAAAAAAATCAGTGTCCACGTTAACACCGAAAAGGCGTACAGGGTGTATTTTGTGCCATCAATAATAGCCTCAGCGTGTGCAGCATGGTCAAGCATTGGTTTTTCTCCTTTTTGAGTTTAAAAAATTAATTGTCCAACTTAAAGTTGATTGGCACATTCACTGTACTCGAAACTGCGTTATCACCCCGTTTAGCAGGCACAAAACGCCAACCTTCCACAGCATCAACCGCCGCTTCATCCAGTATGTCGTGTCCACTACTTTGTACAACTGTCACGCCCTCACTATCTCCATCCGCAGAGACCTGTACACGCAATATTACTTTACCTTCCCAACCGCGACTACGCGCTACACTAGGATATTTCGGCTTAGGGTTATAACCATAATTCGCGCCTACTTGTGCCTGAGTGAAACTTTCCTTTGCTGGCGCAGGCGGAGCCGCTTTAGCTGGCGCGGCTTTTGCAGGTGCAGGTGTGGGGGCAAAAACGGGTTGAGTTACAGGTAACGGCGTTGGCTCTTTCGCTACAGGTATTAGTATAGGATCAGTCTTATACTCTTTAACCACAGGTTTTGGTTTAGGCTTAACCACAGGCTTAGGCTTAACCACAGGTTTGGGTGGCACAGGTTTAGGCGGTTCTGCTGGCTTGGGTGGTGTGGGTGGCGTAGGTGCAGGCGGTGGTACATCTGCAACAGGAAGCGGTATCGCAATCAAAGAAACTTCCATGATTTTTTCTGGTTTTGCTACCGTGATAGACGTGCTTGAATTGTACAAATACAACCCCGCTATGTGGAGCAACAGCACTAACGTCAGTAACAAGCCTCCCATAGATTGAGGTTGCTCTTCAGCCGTCAACATCTCACCCCATAAACCTTTTTTTGCCATCATCGGTGATACCGTATTATTTAACAAATACATTATAAAAATCATTACCTTATCTTAGGTGTATCGACATTCTTGTATGACTACTACAAGAAGCGATTGCCACGCAGTTTATATAAATAGATTAAGTTCAGCGCGATGGCTATTTTACCGCACTCAGTGTTGATTAAGCCATTCTAGCCACGCACCCAACGACTGCTCTTGCGTCGCTGATAACTGCAACACTTCAATGTCAGGATTAATGCGTTTGGCAAACTCAATACACCGCGCCACATCAAAATTAGTGTACGGCAGCAAATCAATTTTATTGATAATCATCAAATCGGCAGCATGAAACATATCGGGATATTTTAGCGGCTTATCGTCACCTTCCGTGACTGATAACACCACCACTTTATGAGCCTCGCCCAAATCAAATGACGATGGGCAAACTAAATTACCAACATTTTCAATGGCTAACACACTATTATCGGCGACTTGCAAAGTCTGCACGGCATGACCAATATCGTGCGCATCTAAATGACAGGCTTTACCCGTGTTAATTTGTAAGGCAGCCGCACCTGTCGCACGAATTCTATCGGCATCTAAATCCGTTTGTTGATCGCCTTCTATCACAAAAATAGGACGAGTATTTTTCAGTGCATTAATCGTTGCGACCAACAACGTGGTTTTACCCGCACCAGGGCTAGAGACAAAATTCAACGCAAAAATACCGTGTTGTTGAAAATACGCACGGTTTTCATCCGCATAACTGTCATTTTTTGCCAAAATATCCTGCTCGACACGAATCAACCGTTCACCATGCGTTTCGTGCGCGTGGCTATGTGAATGTGCATCATCGTGAGAGTGATGATGGGGTTTAAGAGGGGAAAACTTACTTTTAGATGAAGAACCACAACCGCAAATACCGCACATACTTAACTCCTAAATAACGATTAATTCTTTGATACGCATAGATTGCCCCTGTAACACCTTTACACCAAAACTGCCGCAATGGTGACAAGGATCATGGCGAGTTTCTAATAAAACAGTTTGTTGGCACGTCGGACATAAGCCCTGCCCTGCTATTTTAACAATGACTAGCTCCGCGTGTTCTGCCACGGAATTTTTCATCACCGCCGAAAAACCAAAACGCAGCGCGTCCGCTTCAACACAGGATAACGCACCTATCTCTAATACCACTTGTTTGACTTGCTGAAAACCTTGTTGTTTGGCTTGAGCTTCCAGCGACTCCAGCACGCTTTCTAATAATGAAATTTCATGCACGCGTGTACGCCTGCCACGTTGTTAAATTAGGCTCTGCGAATAATTTTTCCACCAACGCAACCGCCTGTCGCAAACTCTCTTCCGCTATCGCAGATAAACCATCCCCTAATTCAAACTGCACTGCCTGCATCGTCAATAAAAAACACGGTGGCGGCGCGGTTTTTTCAATATCTGAATAAACCTGCATGACACTAGCTGGGTTCATAGCGTGCGTAGTATAGCTATTATCAATCACCGCGTGTAATTGCCTAAAATGAATCGGCTGAGTATTCGCCACCGACGCATCGGCAAACAACACCAGTTGCCGCTGTTTTAAATCCAGCGCGTGTTCGATTTGCAACTGAAAATCGGTCAATAATTCCACTGAATGCAAACACGCCGCAGGTATCCTTTCCAACAATAACACGCCCAGCGCGTCATCACCACGGCTAGGATTGCCGTAGCCTAGTAATAAAATTGGCTTAATCATAATCACTTTATAGTTTCTACGCTCCAGCGTAGGAATTCCTCTGACACCGTATTAGCGGTGCGTCTAAGAAGACGCTGGAGCGTCAATAGCGGCATTATCAATACATTCAAACCAAATAACAAACGCGTTAGTGCGTTATTGACAGCAATATGTAAGCCAGTTTTTTAACCAACTGATTGTTAATGTATTTTTAATTTACATCCATTAAGAACATCAAGAAAAATGCGTGATATGCCCTAGTTAAACGAAAAAATGCGTCATATCACACATTGGTTATAGTTCCCAAGCTCTAACGTCACTGCCTTAAGTTAAGCTGAAAAGCGTACTGCGCGAATAAATTCGCGCCTACCTTTTCTTAACTTAATGACAGTGATGCCAGAGCATGGGAACGATAGGAAGCTGACATTTATACCGCTGGTAAAAATAAACCCAACTGACAAATTAATCCTGATGCAATAACACTGCCAGTCATACCTTCGATAATATTTCTTACAGTATGCAGTGATTCATGAATAATTACGTTTTTTGGCTTCGCTGAATTTACTTGAATTTCCAGCGTAGCAATAGCTTCTTTTAAATCTTGAGATTGTTCTTGTGCTAATTGAAAACCAGCCATAGCGTTTTTCAATTCTTCAACAAATTTTTTTAATTCCGTTGTATCTGTTTCTGTGATAGCTAAAGATTGCGTTGCTCCCGCAGAATCTTGTTGAATCTGCGAATTGTGCATACTGCCGATGTTATTAGTAATGTTTGTTTGGTGCGCTAACTTTTTTTCTTCGGGTGAAAATGACATACCCTCTCCTAAAATGCCTTGTCGTTCAAGTTCTAATGCCCAATCTAAAACATTATTTCTAACAGTTTCTAATATATTAATAATGCCAGTTTTTCCAATGATTAAGCTAGGCTTGAACTGGAGTCTTGTATTTCTTATTAAATAGCTTTCCATATCTGGAGAAAAAGAAACTTGTAATTCATGCGCTTCATTTTCAGTTAATGACTCTATTTCTCCAATTGATAAACTCATATTGCGCTTTGAAAAAAGCTCTGCCATTTGCGTATCTTGAAAAAAAGCAGGTATCCACCCACGATAAGGATTCCATGCTTTTACTTCACCGTAAACGATTCTGTATTCTGGAATTTCATCCCCTGTTAAATAACCATTTAACTCTTTATTTACCCAGCCTTCAATCTCGACAATATTCAGTTTTTTGGATATAACAAAAACTTTTCGTAGAAGATTAGATACCGTAATTTCACTATTCAAAGCATCCCTTTGTAACTCAAGAACAAGACCTGTCATTTTTACTCCTGTTTAACAAATACGCGGCAATTATTCACCGCTCAATAAATCCAAACCCCGCACGATGCCCATTGCGGTGATGAGGGTTAATGTATAAGGTCAGGTTAGGCTTGCCGTAACCCGACGATTTTGTCACATTATGTTGGGTTACGCTACGCGACCACGCCCTACAATATAAACTAGAAGTTACGCATTGACAGCTGCTATAAAATACGAGTGACCCCTTAACTAAGAAGATAGCAAGATTGTGATAAGGAAACCAAGTCGCCCGCCAACGGCAGGTTGTACGTTGCCGATGACCATTAGTTTTTTACTGAGTGAACCGAAATCCAGTCGCTGTTTCCGTTTAAGAGAAGTCATGAGCATTTCACACGATAGCGTTAACCGATTCTTGTACCGAGAAGCGTATACGCCGTTGGATTTATTTGAAGAAGTCCGAGGATCATTGAATTTAAAGGGCGGGACATTGAGTGTTGATGATACGGTATTGGACAAGCCGTACAGTCAGTACATGGAATTGGTGGGGTATTTTTGGTCAGGCAAGCATCATTGAACAGTCAAAGGTATCAACCTGATTACGCTTTATTACACCGATATTCACAATCAACATCAATCCATCAACTTTCGGGGCTACGACAAACGCGAAGGTAAAACCAATAATGATTACTTTCAAGAGATGCTGAAAAAGGTGTTGGCATGGGACTGAAATCTGCCTTTGTGACGGGTGATAGCTGGTATAGCTGTATGGCAAATCTGAAGTTGATAAAGCACTATCAACTGGGCTTGCTGTTTGTACTGGAGAGTAACCGCTTGGTTTCGGTCGAAAAAGGCGAGTGGGTACAAGCCCAACAACTGGTGATTCCAGAAGAGGCGCTAGTCGTTTGGTTAAAGCAGTTGGGTTAGTGAAATTATTCAGGACGCAGTTGAAAGACCCACTGCGCCATTATGTTGTCCACTTGCCCAACGAAGAATCGCTCAGCTCTTTTGGACGCACAGAATTCTCCAAGTTACATGACCAGCACTGGATGATTGAGCAATATCACCGCACTATCAAACAAGTCTGCCATATTGAACACTTCCAAGTTCGCGGCAAAGTGGCTATCAAAAATCACCTGTTTGCCGCGTTTGTGGCTACGATGCACTTGCAGCGATTACTTTCGCAAAAATAGCGACTCCCCGCTAGCTATTGCTTTACTTGCAAATAACAATCATTTGCATCTTTATAGCTATTTACATATAATTTACCCATCTAAATTATTGTTAATACGAGTATTAAATGAAAATGTTCAATAAATCAGCAATATCAGCGGGGATACTGACTGCGTTAGTTACCTTAAGTTCGTCAGTTAATGCGTTAGAAAAACCACAAACTATGGACGATATGTGGAAAATTATTCAGGCGCAACAAAAGCAAATTGATGAGATGAAATCAGAGAGAGTGGCAGCGACGACTGCACCTATGAGTAATAAATCTGCCGCCGAAGTGCAGAATTTAGAACACAAAACTAATGTCTTAACGCAAGAAGTGGAAAAATTACGGACTAATTTAGCCATTCCTGAAGAGAAAGCACTAAAAAGTGCTTATGGCTTAGGCCCTGCGGCTTCAAAGGTCTATCAGGTAGGTAAAGGGCTATCTATTGGTGGTTATGGTGAAGCGAATTATCAAGCGATAGTTAATGATGAAACCCCTCAAAAAAATGGAGATAGTGCCAATCTACATAACAATGCCGATTTTGAACGTTTGGTAATGTATATGGGTTATAAATTCACCGATAACATTTTATTTAACAGTGAAATTGAATTCGAGCATGGTTCAACTGATAAAGGGGGAACGGTATCCGTAGAGATGGCGGCTCTTGATTTCTTTATTGACCCAATGTTCAATGTGCGTGCGGGGATGGTGTTATTGCCGATGGGCTTTATTAATACCATTCACGAACCACCGTTTTATTTTGGTAATAATCGCCCAGAAACAGAGCGGCGCATTATTCCAAGCACATGGCGTGATGTCGGTGTCGGTATATTTGGTGAATTATTGCCGAACTTAACTTATACCGCTTACGGTGTGAGTGGCTTGGATGCGGCTGGATTTGATTCTAATGGCATACGCTCAGGCAGACAGCAAGGCGCACAAGCGCGGGCTGAAGATTTAGCTTTTGTTGGAAAATTGGAGTACGCACCTGATTTTTTGACGGGCGTGTCATTCGGTGGTTCAGCTTATTTGGGTAATTCTGGGCAGAATCAAACCTATGCAGGGCAACGGGCAGATGCGTTTACCCAACTTTATGAGGGTCATATACAAGTAAAATATCGGGGCGTAGAATTTCGCACCTTGGGTTCTTACGGACATATAGATGATGCTGACGTTCTAAGTCAAGCCAAAAAGCAAACTGTCGGTTCATCAAACTACGGTTGGTACACTGAAATTGGTTATGATGTCTTACCGTTATTTACCGCAACCAGCCAATATTTAGCTCCATTTTTCCGTTATGAGCATTTAGATACCATTGCCACTGCACCCGATGGTTACATTGATAATGATAATAAAAACCAGCAAATTTACCAAGTGGGTTTGCAATACAAGCCCATTCCAAATGTCGTCATTAAAGCGGATTACCGTAACTTCACCGCCAAACAAGGCACAGTCCCCGATGACTTTAATCTAGGTTTTGGTTTTATTTTCTAGCACCAAAACATCTTAGACCTTTGAGGTTTTAAAAACCTCAAAGGTCTGGTCTGCTATAATCAACGCCCCGCGTCAATTCAACAAAGAACCGCTATGAATTTCATTAAATCTATCCTGATTTTAGGGCTATTAACTGCCGTTAGTTCCAGTTTTGCGACTGTTTTTTACAGTAAAACCGAAGCAATGGAATTAGCATTTGGTAAAGACACTTCCGTAGAGCAGTTAGCTTTATTTCCTAACGAGCAACAAACCGCCGCTATACAGCAACTAGCTAAAGTTAAACTAGAGTCAGGGCTATTTACTTTTTATGTCGGTAAAAACCAAGATAAAATTCTCGGTTACGCGGCAATAGAAACGATTACCGTCAGAACTAAACCTGAAACCTTGATGATAGTGTTAACGCCTGACGGTGAACTACGCAACGTTTACACGCTTGCGTTTCACGAACCGCCCGAATATATGCCACCTGAACGCTGGTTTGAACAATTCACCAAGCGTCCGTTAGCCGATATGGATTTTAACAAAGGTGTCGATGGTATTTCAGGGGCAACTCTCAGTACTCACGCTGACCTCGACAGTATTCGTAAGGTGATGGCAATCTACCAAGTGTTAGTTAAAAAACCAGAGTGAAACTATGCGCTATTTTGTAACAGGTGAACAACAGCGTAAATCGTTGCTAAATGCCTTAATACTCATGTTCTTAGGCTATGTTGCTCTGTTATGGGTCAGTAATGGCATGATGTATTTTCATCACATGGACTTAAATCCCAGCTCCGTGATTGCCTATTATCTGGGTTCTGAAGAACAATTCACCGCACCTCGCAGTTATCAAGGGATGCTAGAAGTATCGCATTTTCATCTATTCTCGATGGGGATGTTGGTCGTCACTCTAACGCATTTAATGTTAATGACTGAATTCTCTATTCGCCTAAAAATTTGGGTGAGCGGCTTAACCTACATTTCTGCATTAGCCGATGAAGCTGCTGGCTGGCTAGTGCGCTTTGCTCATCCACTGTTCGCTTATTTTAAAGTGGCAGCGTTTCTAATGCTGGAATTATCCTTACTCGCTTTGATAATCGCCGTTATTGCGTCCCTGATACGCGCTCGAATTCAACTACGACAACAAGCTAACGCCGAATAAACTGTCGCGGATCACTGAGCGACTGGTCACCTTATTCGAGTGTTCCCGCGTTACTGCTACCAAATTAATGTATTATAATCCTGCTGTGGGCGTGAGTTTATTCGCGCTACTCTATCTCTGACTTTTACTTACTTTCATTTGAGTAACGCAAAGTGAGGACATGATATAAATCACGATGAGGATTATGAAATAATGAAAATTCTGTTATTCGGTAAAGGCGGGCAAGTTGGCTGGGAGTTACAACGTAGCCTCGCGCCCTTGGGTGAATTGATTGCGCTAGATACTAATAGCGAAGATTACTGCGGAGACTTTACTAATCTTACGGGTATCGCTGACACGATTCGCGCCATCGCGCCTGATGTTATCGTCAATGCCGCTGCCCATACAGCGGTGAATAAAGCCGAAAGCGAACCAGAATTAGCACGGACTATCAATGCCCACGCAGCGCGTGTTTTAGCCGAAGAAGCCAAACGTTGCAATGCGTGGTTAGTGCATTATTCCACTGATTATGTGTTTGATGGCAGTGGTGATACACCGTGGTTAGAAACCGATACCACCGCACCATTGAGTGTTTATGGGGCAACTAAATTGGAAGGCGAACAAGCCATTATTAACTCTGGTTGTCAGTACCTCATTTTTCGTACCAGTTGGGTGTATGCCGCACGCGGTGCGAACTTCGCTAAAACCATGCTTAGACTGGCAGGCGACCGCGACAGTCTCACTGTTATAAATGACCAAATCGGCGCACCCACAGGCGCGGATTTATTAGCAGATGTCACTGCTCATACCATTCGCACCGTACAGCAACACCCCGAACTAGCAGGGCTTTATCATCTTGTCGCAAGTGGTGAAACCAGTTGGCATGACTACGCACGTTTTGTGCTGAATTTTGCGCGTGATACAGGCGTAGCCATTAAGGTAACCGATGATGCCATTGCCCCAGTACCGACCACCGCATTTCCCACACCCGCTCAACGCCCTCTTAATTCACGATTGAATACTCACAAGCTGTGTACTAGTTTTAATCTAAACTTACCCCATTGGCAAACAGGTGTAGCACGAATGCTCACCGAAATTTTAGGACAATAATGATGACAAATAGAAAAGGTATTATTCTCGCTGGCGGTTCTGGCACTCGGCTTTATCCTGTCACTAAGGTAGTGTCCAAACAACTACTGCCTATTTACGACAAACCGATGATTTATTACCCACTCAGCACCTTGATGTTAGCTGGCATTCGCGATATTTTAATTATTTCTACGCCACAGGATTTGCCCCGCTTTGAACAATTATTGGGGGATGGTAGCGATTGGGGTATTAATCTGCAATACGCAGTGCAACCCAGTCCAGATGGTCTGGCACAAGCATTTACTATTGGTAAAGATTTCATTGGTAATAATCCTTCCGCTTTAGTATTGGGTGACAACATATTCTATGGTCAAAACTTGCCAGCGCAACTGTCCAATGCCTTAGCAAGAACTGAAGGCGCGACCGTATTTGCCTATCATGTTGCCGATCCAGAACGCTACGGTGTGGTCAGTTTTGACAAACAAGGTCGCGCACAAACCTTAGAAGAAAAACCTGAGCAGCCTAAGTCTAATTATGCAGTCACTGGTTTATATTTTTATGATAATGAAGTCGTCAATATTGTCGCTAATCTTAAGCCATCGCCACGCGGCGAATTAGAAATTACCGATGTTAATCGTATTTATCTGGAACGCAATCAACTATCAGTAGAAATCATGGGACGCGGTTATGCGTGGCTAGATACGGGTACACATGAAAGTATGATTGAAGCATCAAATTTCATTGAAACTATCGAACATCGCCAAGGCTTAAAAATAGCTTGCCCAGAAGAAATCGCTTACAACAATGGTTTTATTAACGCCGAACAACTACAAAAATTAGCCCAACCGTTAGCTAAAAATGGCTATGGACAATATTTATTACGTTTATTGAAAGAAGGCGTTAATTCTTAAATTTCTAACAATAGTTAAAAACTCAACTACGCTGCGAGTGTTAATTAGAGCACTATAGTTTCCACTTATCTGATAGTGTATTATCAGATAAGCTAATCTATTATTGAGAATGACGGGTATAAATATGGAATTAAACGACCTACAGCAAAACCAACCAATGCGCGTCGTGCCATTAGGGTTTGATGCGGATGTTGTAGAGAAACTGAAAAAAATTTTCCAGCGTGAGCGATTAGGACAGAGAGCCTATACCGCTGTTCATCCTTACACGGGTGGGGAGGTTGATATTTTTTTAGTGAATTATGACAATCCATTAGTGTTAGCTAAAAAAGACGCTATTATCAGTAAATACTGCCCTAATGCTCACATTGTGGCTGCAAGCCAAGTGGCTTTATCGGACGAATCGATACCTTATCCGCTTCATCCTTATGAAGTTCATGGTATTCTACTCGCTGCCCGAATATTGAGTGTTCTTGATAAAGTGTCGAATAGCTCTTCTACTTTCGAAACAGTTGCAATTGATATACCAAAAAGCGACGATGCTCCTCCAATAGAAACGACTAATAGCTATTGCGTATTAGTAGTTGATGACAGTGTTTCGATACAAAAATCGCTGGAACTGAATTTATTGACGCTACCCAACATTGGTCAAATTGATTTTGCTGATAGCGGCGAAATGGCTTTAGAGAAAATCGAAGCTAAGCAATATGATATTATTTTTCTGGATGTGATGATGCCAGGTATTGATGGTTATGAAACGTGTACGCAAATGCGTAAAAAACCACTGTACAAAAAAACACCGATAGTAATGATTTCTGCAAAATGCTCTCCCCTCGATGAGGTAAAAGGCATTGTCGCAGGCTGTACCACTTATTTAACCAAACCAGTCCAAAATGAGGCATTTCAAAAGCTAAGTCATCGTATGATGACATGGTTGGCGGATAAAAAAATACCTTAACAGTAGACGCTTTTAAACCAAAACCAATAGGAAAAATCATGGCCATTCAAAAAATATTAATCTGTGACGACGCACCTGCTGATCTTGCCAATATTAGAAACATTTTGCAAACCACAAACTGTGTACTCATTGAAGCAACAGACGGTGCTGAAGCACTAAAAAAAGCCAAAGCAGAAAAACCAGACGTTGTTTTTCTGGATATTGTTATGCCAGGTATGGATGGTTTTGCAACCTGCCGCGCTTTACATGAAGACCCAGATACAAAACATATTCCTGTTATTTTTGTCAGTTCAAAAAACCAAAAAGCCGATAAAGTCTGGGCGCAAATGCAAGGTGCTAAAGACTTAATCGGTAAACCAGGCGATGCCAAAGAAATTCTAGCTGCACTGGCGGCACTGTAATCGCTAGTTATTAGTTATTGTTTAACGCTTTATAAAAAGGTACAGCACTAATGGCAGAAAATCACCTCAAAACAGCCAAACAACAAGACACTGATTGGCTCTCTCCAACGGACGCATTAACGCATTTTTTACCATTGGCAGCCGAGGTGAATACAGCCGATCTAGCCACTCACGCTGAAGCCGTTTTTGGTTTTCGCGTGGGCAGCTTAGGGTTTTTAGTGACCAGTAGCACTTATTGTGAAGTAATTGAACAATTACAAGTTAATCCACTGCCTAATGTCGAAGCGTGGTTCAGTGGCTTGATTAACCTTCGGGGCGATCTTGTTCCTGTGATTGACTTACAATTGTTATTAGGCGAAGCCTCTACTGACCGTAAAAAGCGGCAATTATTTGCTATTGGTCAGGGCGACAAAGCAATGGCGTTTTGGATTGATGGACTGCCAGAAATACAACACATTTTTACACAGTCGCTTAAACAGCTACCACCGCTTCCCAGTATCTTACAACGCTGTGTATCGGGTGGTTATTTTCAAAATGACCAACTCTGGTTCAATGTTCAGTTTGATGAGTTATTCAAAACACTAGGTCGTCAATATACAGCCGAAGAAACAGCATCATGATTCAACAATCTAATAATAGCGAAACGTTAGAAGAACTAGAACTAGGTCTGCACTTATTGCGCGAATTTAAAACCTCTCAAAATAAGACACACGACAACGGTATTTTTATCGAACCGCCAGCTACTGAAAGCTCTGTTGAAGATTATATTGATGCCTTTAAAAATCTCGCTAATCAAGCGGCACTCAATGAATGTTACAGTGATTTATACGATGCTTGCTTATTGATAGAAGATGTACTGCGCCAATTATCACCCGATGAATTTGCCGTTGCACGAGTGAATCTATTTTCTTCACTTAACGATTGGTCGTTATCAAGCAGTGAAATAATAGAGTGCGCTGAAGTTGATAATGAAACCGCCACAACCCATCAAGACTCTGCGTTACCGCTTACTCTAATTACCGATTATATTACGACTATTGAACAACTCGCCGAATTAGTGAATAAAGAGGGTTATTCTGGTTTATACAGCCTTAACTTGCTTATCATAGACACGCTACACGAATTATCACAAAGCACGATTGCCGTAACAACCGACCTACCCTCATTGCTCGACAACTGGTGTCGGGAGTGTAATGCCTATCGACAAAATTCCCTAGACGCTATTGATAACATCATAAGTATTCTGCGACATCCCGATTTAAACCTACCGTTTGATGAAGATGATTTCACCACTTTTAACACCCTACTTGTTGAAGAAATAGGCAGTCAGGACAACGTAGAACAGGCTGTTGATACCGTCTTTGACAATACACCCGATGAATTAGACACTTTAACAACAGTAGCCGATGACGATAACGACATTGCCGAACCCTTATCAGCAATGGCACAAGAACTGGTTGAACTGCTGGATACCGAAGCAGGATTAATTAATTACCGTTTTCTAGCAATTTCTTTTGATGAGCCAGTTGACTCACGAAAAGAACATTTACAGCTTGCAAGCGAAGAATTAGATCGCCTAACCAATGCGGCAACAATGGTTGGTTTTGCAGGTTTAGCAGCAACTTGTACACAGGTCAACGCCAATATCGCGCTCTATTTGCAACACATTGACAGCTTCAGGTTGACTAACCATGAATTGTTAATTCAGTGGATTAGCGAAGTTAAAGCCTATTTATTAGCGTTTAGCAAAAACGGGGCTGGTAAACAATTATTGGCACAAATGAGCAACCCGAATTGGATTCAGCGGCTAACACCCGAAGCCAGTGCGAACTTGTTACCACTTATGCAGGTTAAGGGATTAAATGATGAATCTGCGGAAACCGATAGCCGCGAAACAGTTGCTACCGACGCTAATATTTCTCTAGCGTTGCCCGATGACGTTAATAAAGAACTGCTTGATTTGTTATTACAAGAACTGCCCGTCTATATGCAACAGTTTTCCGAAGCAATCCAGCGGTTACAATCAGGCAATGGTAGTTCAAAAGACATAGACGTTGCTCAACGTATCGCGCATACCATTAAAGGGTCTGCTAATACTGTTGGTATCAAAGGGATTGCAGTTCTCACTCATCAAATAGAAGATATTTTGATGGCGTGCGCTAAAGCGCGTAAACAACCTAATGCTGCATTGATGAATACGCTTATCAATGCGTCTGACTGTTTAGAAGCGATGTGTGAATCGTTACTGGGATTAGGTGAGCCGCCCAATGATGCGCGTGAAACGCTACAGGAAGTGCTAGATTGGGCAAATGAAATCGCCAAAAATGGCATTCAAGACACCCCAGATTTTATCAAACCAACAACCTCTTCTGCTAATACCACAGTTGCGCAACATCGAGAGCCTGATTCATCGCAAAGTCCAAAAGAAACCACGACTGAGCCAACTGAATCCGCTCAAGTCGCTATGGTGCGTGTACCAACCAATCAAATTGAAAATTTATTTAAACTATCCAGTGAAAGTATTATTCTCAACGGTCAAATTTACGAACGTCAACGCCGCCTAAAAAATCAACTGCAAGCAATGGAAGCGCAGTTCACTTTGTTGCAACAACTCGGTGCAGAATTAGAACAGTTAATTGATTTAAAAGACTTATCAGGACGATCTTTAGTCAATACAGGCAAAGACTTTGATGCCTTGGAAATGGATCAATACAACGAATTGCATACCGCCAGTCGGCGCATGGTTGAAGCATCGGTTGATGCGCGTGAAATCAGCGTTGATATGAAAAAAGAACTCGACACCATGAACGAAGTGTTGGAGTATCAACAACGCCTAGTTATTAACACCCAAGAAGCCGTCATGCAAACGCGTTTTGTACCCGTTGGCTCTATTAGTTTACGTCTGCAACGTGGGCTTAGACAAACCTGTCGGCTAACAGGCAAACAAGGCGAATTAAAATTAACAGGGGAAGAGCTGCTCATTGATGGCGATACCCTTAGTGCCTTAGTTGAGCCGTTGATGCACTTGTTACGCAACGCTATCGATCACGGTTTAGAACCTGAAGAAGAGCGTGTCGCCGTCGGTAAACCGCTTGTGGGACAAATAGCTATTGAATTTGATCGCGAAGGCAACAGCATTTTAGTGCGTTGCCGTGATGATGGACGTGGCTTAGATTTCCCCGCTATTCGTCAAACCGCCCAGCAAAATGGTCATTTTAAAGTAGGCGAAGCCATTACTGAAGACGAATTAAAACAGCTAATTTTACGTCCTAATTTTTCTACGCGCAGCCAATCAACGCAAACATCAGGACGTGGTGTGGGCATGGATGTGGTCAACTTTCAAGTGCTTTCCTTAGGCGGTAGTTTGTCCTTACATTCCGTTTGGGGACAGGGTTTAACCGTTGAATTAAGAATACCCTTGCCATTAAGTCGGTCACACGCACTACTAGCCAATGCAGGTCCTTACAAAGTAGCTATTTCCAGCAAGGGACTGACGCAAATTCTTTATTCGGGTGCGGGTGATATAAAAATTATCAGTAATGAACAGGTTCTAATCATAGGCGATGATATTTACCCCGTCGTTAAACTGGAAGACTTATTACGCGTGAATGATCGGCGCAAGGAAGAACGCTATCATGGTGCTATTTTATTAGTGCAGAATGCGGATAAAATCACAGCGGTATTAGTCGATGCAATTACTGACAGCCGCGAGGTGGTTATTAAGAGTTTGGGCTATTACATGAGAAAAATTCATGGTTTTGTCGGGGCAACTATTTTGGGTGATGGCTCAATTACCCCTGTATTAGACATTCCTGAATTACTGCGTGCGCCACGCCCCGCCAAAACCAGTCATACTGCCATCGAAGAAGAGACGCAATATTTTTCATCGCTACAGACCATATTGGTTGTTGATGATTCACTCAGTCAACGCCGCGCACTTGAACAAATTTTGACCGATGCAGGCTTCCGTGTACACACGGCACGCGACGGTATCGAAGCAGTAGAATGGCTAGCACACAGCAAACCACTGGTTGTTGTCACCGACCTTGAAATGCCACGCATGAACGGTCTTGAATTAGCCTCACATATTCGTACCCAAGAACGGCTTAAGACACTGCCCATCATCATGATTACCTCAAGATCCACAGAAAAACATCGCCTTATGGCGGATGAGGCAGGTATCGACTTCTATCTGGTTAAGCCTGTACAAGATGATAATTTACTGACAAAAATACAGTCTCTCATTGATAAACAGCACAGTACGGTAGAAGCCTGATGCACGCTAACCCCGTTGATAATATGGAATTACCAGACAGCTTTGCGGTATTGATTTTTGCTGGGCTTCAGCTATTAATTCCGCAAAATGATATTTTCTCTTTAGAACCGACCATTGATATGACTCCCGCCGCCCTATCTATCGGCGGCGTGGGACAACTACAACAAAGCAATCAGGCTTATGCCTTATACGCACTGTCCGCTGAATTAACGTTACTCAACAGTTGCCCAGAATCTTATCGAATCGCGGTATTGATGAAAAATGTCAATCCAGTTTATGGAGTGCTTTGTGAGCAGATTGATACCATTAAGCGTGACCAACTCAGCATTCATCCAGTACCTGCTGCTATGCGCCGTGAAAATTCACCGTTACTGGCATTAGCACTGGTTGGTGAAGAAGTGCGCTATATCAGTTCTGCAAACGCGCTAAGTCGCCTGCTCTCGCATTGAATTATGGACAATATTAAATGAAAGTGCCTGCTTGGATTATGTCGATTACCGACACCGTGTCCGTATCTGTCGGTGAGTTTGAGTTGGTGCATATCCTAACTGATACCCCTGTCTTATTTACCGTACCCACAGCACCAAATTATTGTCAGCAAGTATTCGTATGGCAAAATAAAATCATACCTGTGATGAATCTTGCGACCCGATTCGGTCTACCAGAAAAAAGCGATAATTTTATTGTGAGTATTTTCGCTTACCGTACAGAAAAAACGGAACAAATCGAATACGGTGCATTATTTTTAACAGCTACGCCAAGTCGAATTGAAGTGGGCAATACACAAGCGTGTCCACTATCTACTAATTTAACTGCATGGACACCCTACATCCGCTGTTGTTTTCAAGACACGAAAACTAAAAAAGCAACGCCAATTTTAAACCTTGAACGCTTATTTGCGTCTCAAAATAACCTGTAAAAACTTAATCTACATCAATAACACTACCTGTATAAACTCGTTTAGCTTTCTTCTGTGACAACAGCAGTTCAGGCTATTCGGCAAAATTATTATCATTGAAAAGGAACACACCCTATGAAACAGAATATAAGCCTATTTAGCCGAATGCTGCTCTGGCAGAAGTTCGTTATTTTGGGGGTGCTTGCCCTCGTGTTAGTAATACTCCCATTTGGTTTTTATGTTATCGAAACAGAAAAAGCGGTAAACGCGGCGATATTGGAAACCAAAGGGATTCCACCCGTACAAAACTTGTTAGAGCTAGTTCGACTACTACAAAAACATCGGGGTTTATCAGCACGTTTATTAAGCGGTGATAAAGAAGCGGCAGTACAACGTGACGCAACCAAACAAGAAGCCAATAAAACTATTGCCACGCTAAATCCTATGATTAAAGCAATACCCAATGAAGCCATTAACAAAGACTGGGACAGCATCACTCAGCATTGGAAAACACTACAAAATCAAGTTGATAAAGGGGAAGTCACCGTAGCGCAAAGTTTTCAAGAACATATCGATGTTATCGAAGACTACCTGACCTTAAACGACAAAATTGCTGACCAATATGGTTTAACCTTAGACCCTGAAGCAAAGACTTACTTTATGATTCAAGCGTTCGTGTATGCAAACCCTGCTTTGACTGAAACTCTCGGTAAGTTACGCGCATTAGGTTCTGGTGTTTTGGTAAAAAAAGAAGCTATACCAGCCGACTTACAACGTTTATCAGGTTTAATTGACCTTACCGTATCACAACGAAAAGTCGCACTGGGTTCATTAGAAAAAGCCTTTGCTCTTGATCCTCGAATTAAAACAGAGCTGGAAGGCTTAACAAAAACCGCAAGTGATAATTACACTACGGCGATCGAATTAGCACGAAAAGAAATATTAACCGCACCTCAACTGACCTATGAAGCGAGTAATTACTTCGACACCTACACTAAAACCATTGATAGTTACTCAAAACGTAATGAAAAAGGGATGCAGTTATTGGGTGAGCTGTTGAATGATAAAGCTAATAAATTACGGCAAAAAGAACTTTACATCAGTTTTGGTCTATTGGCATTGATATTAATCGGCTCTGCATTCACTTTTTATATTATTCGCAGTATTACCAATCCACTCGGTCGATTAGTAGACGTTATGCAGAAGCTGGCAGGGGGTGATAACACTATCCGTGTTAATCCTGAAACCTTTGACGAATTGGGTTTAATGGGGCGGCAGTTTGACATGATGGTTGACCAACGCGAGTTAGTCAGTGCGAGTATTCAAAAAGAAAACGAAACCTTAAATGCCTCAATTATTAACTTACTCCAAGCTGTGGCAAAACTATCGCAAAAAGACCTTACCGCTAAAGTACCTGTTTCCGAAGACGTAACAGGTCTGATTGCCGATGCGTTAAACTTACTTGCCGATGAAACAGCAAAGGTTTTGAATAGGGTAGTACAGCTGGCGGGTAGCGTGGCACAAGTATCACAAAGCGTAAAAACGCAATCAGATAACGTTATTCAAGTAGCGTTAGAAGAAAAACGTGAAGTAGAACAATCTAACATTGAGCTTAATAGCGCGTCTGAAGCGATGTTAGGGGTAGCGCGACTCGCTGTTTCTTGTAACGAAGCAGCAGAACGCGCCATTAAAAATACCGATAAAGCACAAGAGACCGTACTAGACACCGTTCAAGGTATCACTACCATTCGTGACACTATCCGCGAAACTGAAAAACGGATTAAACGCCTCGGTGAACGTTCGCAAGAAATTGGCGGCGTTGTAAACTTGATTAACAACATCGCTGAACGTACCCACATTCTCGCACTTAACGCGTCTATGCACGCGGCATCAGCGGGTGAGGCAGGTCGTGGTTTCGCGGTTGTTGCCAACGAAGTACAACGACTTGCAGAAAACTCTCGTGAAGCGACCTCAAAAATCGCGGCACTGGTAAACAACATTCAGGTAGAAACAGCGGATACTGTTATCACCATGAACGAAGCGATTGGACAGGTTGTTAGAGGAACAGATCTAGCACAACAAGCGGGTAATGAAATGCGCATCACGCGTGATACTACAGCGGATCTTGTACTGTTGGTACAACGTATCGCCGCTGACTCTAACGCGCAAGTAGTCGTCACGCAAAGTTTACAAAAACGAGCGGTGGAAATTAGTAAAAGTACCGAAGAAACGTTTGATAAACTACAAGAGCAAGGGCTACAAACTGAACAGTTGGTGGAATTATCTAACGATTTAGTGGAATCAGTTGGGGTATTCACACTGCCACAACCCAAAGCGGCGTAGGCAGAGTAAAACGATACCGTTCGTGGTGATCTTGTCGAACCACATTCACACTTCGACAGGCTCAGTGCGAACGGTTTTTTAATCATTTTATTGACGATTAGCTATATTCAAATCAAGCTGGGCAAGTAAACTTGCCCAGCTTTTTTTACTTAAACTTACAAATAATTCACCTGCGGCTTGCCTTCAGCTGCCACTAACTCACCTAGAGTAAAAACAGTTTCACCCAGTTTAGTCAGACTATCCAACGTCGCTTGTTCATCTTCTGCGGCTACACAAATAATCATACCCACACCACAATTAAACGTAGTCAACATATCGGCTAATGCAACATTACCTTGTTGTTGCAACCAGTTGAAAATGGCAGGAAATTCCCACGCTTGTAAATCAATGTTGGCATCAATGCCTTCGGGTAATACACGCGGTAAATTTTCCGTTAAACCACCGCCAGTAATATGCGCTAAAGCATGGACTGGGACTTTATCCAGTAGAGCTAACAACGATTTGACATAAATAGTCGTGGGTTTCAATAACGCTTCGCCTAACGTTGCATCACCGAATGTGTCACTCAATGAGGCATTGCTATGAGCGATTATTTTGCGTATCAGCGAATAACCATTGGAATGCGGGCCTGAAGAAGCCATGCCAATTAACTTGTCACCAACTTGCACTTTACTACCATCTAGCACTTTAGATTTTTCGACGATACCGACACAAAATCCTGCTAAATCATATTCACCATCGGCATACATACCTGGCATTTCAGCGGTTTCACCGCCAACTAACGCAGCCCCCGCTAACAGACAACCTTTGCCTATGCCCTCTATCACGGCGGCAGCGGTATCGACATCTAATTTACCTGTCGCAAAATAATCCAGAAAAAATAACGGCTCTGCACCTTGGACGATAATATCATTGACACACATAGCGACGAGATCAATCCCCACCGTGTTGTGGATATTTAAATCAATCGCTAATTTTAATTTTGTGCCGACACCGTCCGTGCCTGATACTAAAATAGGCTGTGAATAACGGTCTAACGGCAACTCAAACATCGAACCGAAACCGCCTAAGCCTGCCATTACGCCCGCTGTACGGGTTGCAGCCGCAATCGGTTTGATGCGTTCAACTAATTCATTCCCTGCTCCAATATCAACACCAGCACTTTTATAATTCAAACTTTCTACCATTTTCACGCATCTCTTTTAAACAATATTGTGGCGATATTGTACAAGACCTACGCGGTTTTGTGCGACCGATAAACAGCTTAGTTTTTTTAGGGTTAAAATCAACGCATGAATCAGTTGAATTTCAGTGCAAAAATAATTAAAGTGGCGGCGGCTGATAGTGAATAGCTTTTAATTATTAACAACATAAAGCACTCTGCGAGGAATAAAATGAACATAAAAAAAATGCTTAAAACGGTACTATTTACTGCGGTAATGGTGGCGAATGGTGCGGCTTTCGCCTATAGCCCTGACGAATTAAAAAAAGAGTGTCACAAACCAAAATTTACCGACTTTACACTAACTGAGTATAAAGCCCCTGAAAATATTGAAACCGCACCTGAATCAGAATTCAGTTTTAGAGCATCCGCATTTACCAATCCAACAAGCATTAAACTCACGATAAAAAATCAAAAAATACCCTTTACTGTGGAAAGCACCAGTAGCTTTCATCAGGTCAACGCAAAACTACCCGCAGAATACACAGGTAAATATGTCAGACTGAATGTGACAGCTGCTGTTTTTGATGGGACTTGTCACGAAGAAATGGGCTGGTTACTTAAAATAACCGATAAAAAGCCCGCAGAAGCCGCGCCCGCTACTACCGAACCAGCTCCAGTTGCGGCACCTGCCCAAGCTAACCCTGAACCTGCCAAATAAGTGACCAATTAAGCTAATCCACTGCCGATTTACCGTAGGGGCAATCCCTTGTGGTTGCCCTGATAACGACCTGTTATTAAGGGCTGGCACAAGGCACAGCCCCTACTTTACTCAATACCACCAAACGTTATATTTCCATAGGTGACAGCTCAATAGGCGTACTGACATCCAATAATTGCGTATCGAACTTTAGACTGACTCCCTTAATTCTCGAACTTGCCGTATGTAAGCGCATAGAAATTACCCAGCCATTAGAAAAACGAACATGAATATAGCTATTACCTACCTGCATTGCTTTTAATGACTGTGCAGGTGGCATGGCGGCGAATTCATGAATGTCTATTTTGTCACTGTAGACAATAATTTTATGATAATCCGTCATACCGACAATAAAACTAAAAAATTGCTGTGCATAAGGTTGTTGGGCAACGTGCAGATTTAAAAAATCAGTGACCAGCTTACACATCGGCGCGTATAACTGGGTGTCAATAAAATCCGCTTGAATCACCTTTAACTCAGAAAATTCTACCGCGCCATTTTTTAACTGTGCCGCACTATTTAGAAAAGCATCGGTTATTTTTTTATAATCAGCGCGGTACTTTATATCTTCCAGCGATTTTTTTGCAAACCCGCCCTGCGTAGCCGTTGCCGTTGGTCGTTGATGTTTTAGGGCAGTGTGATTATGTTTAACTGATAAATTGACGATTTTACCTGCAATAACCAGCCGTATATCGGTGACATCGCCTTTTTTTGCTGCATCATCACTTAACCGTTCCAGCGTTATCTTGCCTGAATTAATCGTGTGCTTGCTTGCCAGCCATGTAAAAATAGTCTCCGCACTGTCTATAAAATGCGTTTGTTGCGGTTCAGCAAGCGCGGCAAACTTCACGCTGTCGCGTTGTTGGTCTGCTAACGTACCGCCTAATAATGCGAGATTAGGAATTTTTTTAATTAACGTGTTAACAATGGCAAATTCCAATGCCCTACCATTTCTATCAGAAATATTTTCTGCCATCGTTACTCACCAAAAAAAGTAGAAATTGTGCAGCCCAAAGCAATGGCGAGCTTGTTAATATTTTCCAGCGAAACATTACGTTTTCCACGCTCCAAAGAGCCAATATAAGTGCGATGTAAACCAGATAAATCAGCCAATTTCTCTTGAGAAATGCCTTTTTCTGCGCGTAGTTTTTTAACGGTACAACCGAATTTAAGTTTTATATTTTCGTCCATAAAGCCAATATGGCTTTTTGGATACTATAAGTCTACAGACTATAAGTAACAATTTTTTGTGGTACAATGAAACGCTTTACATTAAAACGGTTGTGCAACACAGCCACATTACGGCGATTACTACATTTATGAAGATTGTTTCTTTATTTTCGGGGGCTGGTGGACTTGATCTGGGCTTTAAGCGTGTGGGTTTTGATATTATCTGGGCAAACGAATATGACAAAGATATTTGGGAAACCCACGAAAAAAACTTCCCTGAAACAGTATTGGATAAACGTTCAATCGTTCATATTCCATCAAAAGACATACCCGATTGCGATGGCATTATCGGTGGCCCACCGTGCCAAAGTTGGAGCGAAGGCGGTACATTACGCGGTATAGATGATAAACGCGGGCAGTTATTTTATGAATTCATTCGCATTTTAACCGATAAAAAACCACTGTTTTTTTTAGCAGAAAATGTATCGGGAATGCTGGCTAAACGCCATGCACCCGCACTATTAGGCATCAAACAAATGTTTTCTGAGTGTGGCTATGATTTATCCTTTTCATTATTGAACGCGGTCGATTACGGCGTGCCGCAAGACAGAAAACGGGTGTTTTTTGTCGGCTATCGCAAAGATTTAAACAAACGCTTTCACTTTCCTGAGTCGTTATCACGCAAAGTCAATTTGCAAGATGCGATTTTTGATTTAAAAGACAGCGCGTTAGTGGCAAAAGACAAAGGGCATACCAATGATAATGGCTGCGCGTTAGCAAATCATGAATATTTAAACGGCGGCTTTTCGACTATTTATATGTCCAGAAACCGCGTGCGTCACTGGCATGAACCCTCATTCACCATCCAAGCAGGTGGACGACACGCGCCCATTCACCCACAAGCCCCAAAAATGGAATTGGTCGAGACCAATAAACGTATTTTTGTTGCAGGACAAGAAGATAGTTATCGACGTTTAAGTGTTCGAGAATGCGCCAGAATCCAAACTTTTCCTGATGACCATATTTTTTATTACAAGAATTTATCGGCAGGTTACAAAATGGTAGGCAATGCCGTACCGTGTAATTTAGCAGAGAGTTTGGCGCAAGCGATTTATAAGGATTTACAGCGGGATTAAGTTTTGTAGCTTGGGTTAATTAACACTTTTTTATACAACTTCGCCATAAATATGAATTCGACACAAATTAAATGCCTTTCCGTCTTTACTATTTTTGCCATGATTGGTTTCGGGCCAATTTCACCTGGTTGTTTGATTGGTATGTATATAGTGTTATTCAGACCCTTCTGGTTCTGGATACTCACAGGTAATTTGTATGCAAAAAAGCGACTACCTCAAACCATTGTCGAAATCGACACGATACAGACCAAGCAAACACGCAAAAAATGCTTTTTCAGCTTAGTAGGATTATTCATCCTTGATATTGCGCCTGTCCCTGTGACACCCGTCGTCGCTTTTGCAATTATTTTAAGCAGACCGAAATGGTTCTACCAAGCAGTCGCTAGAGTTTATGGAAAAGGCGAACACAAATTGCAAGGTGATTGAGTGTTATCTGAGTTTGTAGTCGGGTTAGGCGTTAGCCGTAACCCGACAATTGCGTGGTGTACGGTGTGTGTCGGATTACGCTATCGCTAACTCGACCTACGAACTGAATTTAAATAGATATAATGATGCACTTTGTTATTAAATACATCTTAATATGTTGTATTTAATAACAAAAAAGGCGAAACCTAAGTTTCGCCTTTTTTAGTTTTAAATCAAAGAAGTATTATTTCTTCACTTCTTCAAAATCCGCATCAATCACGCCGTCATCTTCTGCTGCGTGGCTAGAACCACCTGCATGATGTGCGTGTTCGTCACCGCCTTCTTCGCCGCCTTTTTGGGCATAAACGCGTTCAGCTAATTTGCCTGACAGTTCAGTTAAGTCGTTAGTTTTGGCTTCGATAAGGTCTTTATCATCGCCTTTAACGGCTTCTTTCAGTGCGTCAATTGCATGGTGAATACTGGCGGCTTCGTCTGCGCCGACTTGGTCGCCTAGTTCTTTGATTGATTTTTCAGTGGCGTGTATCATGCCGTCGGCGTGGTTACGCGCGTGAACTAATTCAACTAATTTTTTATCTTCTTCTGCGTGCGCTTCAGCATCTTTAATCATGCGTTCCACTTCATCATCGGATAAACCGCTAGAGGCTTTGATAACGATAGATTGTTTTTTGCCTGTGGCTTTGTCTTTTGCAGACACGTTTAAAATACCGTTAGCATCAATGTCAAACGACACTTCAATTTGTGGTACGCCGCGTGACGCTGGTGGAATGTCCGCTAAATCAAAACGTCCCAGTGATTTATTTGCAGCGGCTTTTTCGCGCTCACCTTGTAAAACGTGAATTGTTACCGCTGTTTGGTTATCGTCTGCGGTTGAAAATACTTGATGCGCATTGGTTGGAATGGTGGTGTTTTTTTCAATCAATTTAGTCAATACGCCGCCCATGGTTTCAATACCCAATGACAACGGAATAACGTCTAATAACAGCACGTCTTTGACATCACCTGATAACACGCCTGCTTGAATCGCCGCGCCTAAGGCAACCGCTTCGTCTGGGTTGACATCTTTGCGGGGTTCTTTGCCAAAAATGCTTTGCACCATTTCTTGTACTTTCGGCATACGCGTTTGACCGCCCACCAAAATGACGTGGTCAATTTGAGATATAGACACGCCTGCATCTTTTAACGCCATTTCACACGGTGCTTTAGTGCGTACAATCAATTCATCCACTAAGGATTCTAATTTTGCACGGGTTAATTTCACGTTTAAATGTTTCGGGCCTGAGGCATCAGCGGTGATGTACGGTAAGTTCACATCGGTTTGTTGACTAGAAGACAACTCGATTTTCGCTTTTTCAGCCGCTTCTTTTAGACGTTGCAACGCCAGTGGATCGTTATGAACATCAACGCCTGTGTCTTTTTTAAATTCAGCCGCCAAATATTCAATAACGCGTGAGTCGAAATCTTCACCACCTAAGAAAGTGTCGCCGTTAGTGGCTAATACTTCAAATTGATGTTCGCCGTCGATTTCAGCAATTTCAATAATCGACACGTCGAATGTACCACCACCCAAATCATACACCGCGATTTTAGTGTCGCCTTTGGGTTTATCCATACCGAAGGCTAACGCCGCCGCAGTCGGTTCGTTAATAATACGTTTAACATCTAAGCCTGCAATACGACCCGCGTCTTTCGTGGCTTGACGTTGTGAATCGTTAAAATACGCAGGTACAGTGATAACAGCTTCTGTTACCGCTTCACCTAAATAGGCTTCTGCATCTTTTTTTAGTTTCATCAACACGCGAGCAGAAATTTCAGGCGAAGCCATTTTCCTGCCGTGACATTCAACCCACGCATCACCATTTTCGGCTTCAACGATCGAGTAAGGCACCATTTTGATGTCTTTTTGGACAACATCATCTTTAAAACGACGACCAATTAAACGCTTAATCGCAAACAAGGTATTTTTTGGATTTGTGACCGCTTGACGTTTTGCTGATTGACCAACCAACACTTCGTCATCACTACTAAAGGCGATAATAGAAGGCGTAGTACGCGCTCCTTCGCTGTTTTCGATGACTTTTGCTACGCCGTTTTCTAAGACTGCCACGCAGGAGTTAGTCGTTCCTAAATCTATGCCAATTATTTTAGCCATTATTGTTGTTCCTATTGAATGTGTAAAAGTTGTTACTTAAATGGGGGTTATTTTTTGTTGTTCAAGGGTTAATCAGCGGCTTTTGCAACCACAACCATCGCAGGGCGTAATAAACGACCGTTGAGCGTGTAACCTTTGGAAAATACATTGACCACGGTGTTAGGCTCTGCACCTTCAACCACCTGCATCATGACTGCTTGATGTTGTTCAGCGTTAAACGGTAAACCCATCGGGTCTATGGTTTCGATTTTGAATTTAGCGAATACTGATTCAAATTGTTTGATAGTCATTTCGCTACCCACTCTGAATTTTTGTACTTCTTCGCTATCGCCTGTAGCCGCTTGTAAGCCTAAGACTAAGCTGTCTAAAACAGTCAGTAGCTCTTTAGCAAACCCTGTCAGCGCGTATTTATGCGCGTCTTCTAAATCTTTTTGAGTGCGACGTTTGAGATTTTCCATTTCGGCTTGCGCACGAACCGCTTTATCCCAATTGTCATGAGCCATTTGCTTGGCTTCTTGTAATTCTTGTTTCAGTTCATCAATCGTGTATTCATGTTCGCCAACTTCCGTGTGTGACAGGTCTTCAGAGATGATGTCTTCAATCGGTGTTTCGAGGTTTTCTGGTTCTGTACTCATGCTTTATGCCTGTTGTTATTGTTAGCTAAATGCTGGTTTACGCCCAGCGTACAATCAAGTTTCTACAATGGGGGTAATGATTTTGGATTCAAGGTGACAGCCAATAATTTTACGCACTATTCTAAGGGCTACTTGCAGGGATTCGTCTCTCATTTGTTATACTGTAACATTCACTATCACTCATTATTATTATCATGACGCTACACGATTCTCCTAAACACAATCACAAACACTGCGTAAATACCGCGCTAGCAATGGCTCAACAGCTCTGTTTGGAGCGCGGCGTGCAATTAACACCGATTCGTTATCAAGTATTAGAACTCATTTGGGCGAGTCATAAAGCGGTGAAAGCCTATGAGTTATTAGAGCAGGTTAAGCCGCTACAAATGGCAGCAAAACCGCCGACTATTTATCGTGCGTTAGAATTTTTGAGCGAACAAGGCTTGATTCATCGTGTGGAAAGTTTGAATGCGTTTATTGGTTGCCGCTGTTCAAACGCGCCACATGAGCAATTATTATTGATTTGCAAAAACTGTCAGGAAGTTGAAGAACGTACCGCGCCTAAGGTGATGCAGGCATTGTCTGAAGAATTCAACGACGCAGGATTTATTGTTCATAGTAAAGCGATTGAGATTCATGGGCTGTGTAGTCAATGCGCGGTGCAACTGTAGGGGCTGGTCTTGTGCCTGCTCTTTCATAACACACCATTATTAGTTTTAGGGCAACCACAAGGGATTGCCCCTACAGTTGCAATGTGTTATGTTATAACATATCACTTAATATCTTTTATTCATCCAGACGTTTAAAACTATGAAAAAAATCCTTCCGCTTGTTTTCCTATCCATCACAACAGCACAAGCTGCTGACAACGGAATTAAAGAATTAGATACCATACTGGTTAGTTCACCCGTGCCAATATCTAGTTCAAAATCTGCCAAACCTGTCACCGTACTCACAGGTGACGCACTGCATAGCAAAATGGGTACAACTATCGGCGATACGCTAAAAAATGAATTAGGCGTAACCAGTCAATCGTTTGGCGCAGGTGTCGGTTCGCCTGTGATACGCGGGCAATCAGGGCCGCGTGTGCAGGTAATGCAAAACAGCATGAGTAATAATGATGCTTCGTCATTGAGTCCAGACCACGCCAATGGGGTTGAGCCGATTTTAGCAGAACGCATTGAAGTATTACGCGGGCCTGCAACTTTGTTATATGGCAATGGCGCGATAGGCGGTATCGTCAATGTTATCGACAACCGTATTCCTGAAAAAGCCTTTGATAAAGTCATCGGTGGCGCGGGTGAACAACGCTACGATTCAGCAACCAATGAAACCTCCAGCGTGGTGAAAGTGGAAGGCAGTCACAACGGCTTTGCCTATCATGTTGATGGTTTTTATCGTGACCAAGGCAACACGCATATTGGCGGACAAGCCATAGATGAAGCGGCAGTACAGATTAATGATCCCAGCTTTACCGCGCCTGAAAATTCATACGGTGTGATTAATAACAGTAACGCCCGTTCACGCGGC
The DNA here is from genome assembly GCA_002134785.1 of Crenothrix sp. D3. Classification (GTDB taxonomy): domain Bacteria; phylum Pseudomonadota; class Gammaproteobacteria; order Methylococcales; family Methylomonadaceae; genus UBA4132. The sequence continues at coordinate 85,626 of MBQZ01000029.1, read as the reverse complement.
GGTTCAGTCGGCGTTTCCATGATAGGCGAGGCGGGCTTAGTCGGTGCGTCTATCAATCAATTAGAAAAAAATTACGGCATTCCGTCCGACGGCTCAGGCGGCGCACCTGTCACGGTGGATTTAAAACAAACCAAATACGATTTTAAAGCCCAACTTAATCAGCCGTTTGCCTTTGCTGAAAAACTGAAAATGAAGTTTGGCTACACCGATTATCAGCATACCGAATTAGACGGTGGACAACCTGCGACGCACTTTTTAAATAAAGCCTACTCCAGCCGTTTGGAATTAGAACAAAAAGCGATTGGCGCATTAACAGGTTCACTGGGTTTTCAATCGACTAACAGCGAGTTTGCAGCGATTAATGCCGATGGTTCTGCGCCGTTAGTCCCCAAATCCAACATTGATAGTTACGGTTTATTTGCCGTTGAATCCTATAAAAACGGCGCGGTTACTTATGAGCTAGGTGGACGCGGTGAATGGGTGACAATTTCACCCGAAAACGCGAGTAGCCTGACGTATTTACCCATCAGCGGCTCAATGTCTGCCTTATGGGAAGTCACTAAACAACATCAACTCAGTCTTGCTTATACGCATTCACAACGCGCCCCGTTAATTCAGGAATTGTTTTATGACGGTGTTCATGAAGCCTCGCGCAGCTATGAACTGGGCGATGCCAATTTAAGCAAAGAATTTTCCAATAATATTGATTTGGGGTATCGCTTCAACAGCGACTGGATGAGTGCGGAAGTGAACGTCTTTCATAACTGGGTCAGTAATTACATTTATCAGCAACGCGCCGATTATTTATTTAATACTGACGCGGGTGATTTTACCGATGCGTGCGCATTAGGTGAACCGTGTATTCCTGTGGAAATAAGTCAACAAACAGGTGCGACCTTTAAAGGCTATGAAGCCCAATTGAAATTCCCCTTGATGGAAAATCGTTATGGCTTAGTCGATTTGAGTTTATTTAGTGATTACACGCGCGGCACATTCAATAAAGGCGGTGATGTGCCACGAATGCCGCCATTACGCTATGGCTTACAACTGAGTTACGAGAAAAACGACTTCAGCACTAACGCCCGTTTAACACGCGGCGAAGCCCAAACTCATGCAGGTGCCAATGAAACCAGCACTGCGAGTTATTTATTGCTGAATCTAGGAGCGCAATACCATATTGCCAGTATCGCCGATTCTGACATCATGCTGTTTGCCAATGCCAAAAATCTAACTAATGAAAATATCCGCAATTCAACCTCTTATTTACGCAATTTTGCCCCCGAAGCAGGGCGTAGCGGTGAAGTGGGCATACGAGTGAGTTATTAACTAAGTAGTCACTCAAAAGTCTTTTAACAAAATGGAAAACAGGCTTAACAATCCTGCCCAGCCAAAATGTTAAAAGATATATAGTCAGCTTTTTAGCTGTAGTATTATTAGGAATCATATTTGCCTAAAAAAAGAAGATCCTAACGATAATGAACAGTCAAATCTCACAGGCTCCACCGACTTATATTGTCGGCATCGGTGCATCAGCTGGCGGTCTGGAAGCCTTGGAGAATCTTTTTCAGACGATGCCAGTGAATAGTGGCATGGCGTTTGTTGTCATTCAGCATTTATCGCCTGATTTCAAAAGCCTGATGGCTGAGCAGTTAGCGCGTTATACCACGCTACCGATTATTTCCGTACTGGATCGGAGTCGTGTGGAAGCTAACACTATTTATTTATTGCCGCCGAAAAAAGACATGGTGCTGGACGGTGATGAGCTGATTTGCACGGATCGCACGAATGATAAAGTGCTGAGTTTACCGATTAATAATTTTTTTCGTTCCTTAGCAAACACAGCAGGCGAGAAAGCAATAGCTATCGTGCTGTCTGGCACAGGGTCGGATGGCAGTGTGGGGGTGATGGATGTGCATGAAGGCGGTGGACTGGTGTTGGTGCAGAGTGCGGAAAGTGCGCGTTTTGATGGTATGCCGCGCAGTGCAGTCGCTACGGGGTGCGCTGATCTTGTTCTCAGTCCAGACGCAATGCCCGCCGCGCTCAAAGTGTACGCGCAAAATCCCAAAATTAAGCTCGATTATCCTGTGCAGGAATCCACTGAAGCGGGGCTTCCGAGTATTTTTGAACGTCTGCACAGTGTTTACGACATTGATTTTAATTTTTACAAACCGCAAACCATCACACGGCGTATAGAGCGGCGTATTGCCCTGCATCCAGAACATATCAGCATCGAAGACTATGGGCGGCGCGTACAGAATGACCGCGCTGAACTCGATTTGTTGTACAAGGATTTATTAATCGGGGTTACGCGTTTTTTTCGTGACCCTGAAGCCTTTGAGGTATTACAGCAAACGGTGATTCCCAACATTTTGAAAACGCGCATCAATGATAACGATGAAGTGCGGGTGTGGGTGTGCGCGTGTTCGACAGGTGAAGAAGCCTATTCAATCGCGATTTTATTTCTCGAAGCCTTTGAAAAACAAGGCAAAGAGCCGCGCTTGAAAATTCTGGCAACGGATTTACACCGTGAATCCTTGCGCGTTGCTGCCGATGGCGTGTATTTGAACAGCAGTTTTCCCGAATTTTCTGAAACCCTACGCGAAAAATATTTCATTGCTCAAACCGATGGCAGTTATAAAGTCATCGCCAAGCTACGCAAACACCTGATTTTTTCTGAACACAATGTGCTAAAAGCCCCGCCGTTTACTCGCATAGATTTAGTGAGTTGTCGCAATTTGCTGATTTATTTACAGACGGCGGCGCAAACTCGCGTTATTGCGTTTTTTCATTTCGTGCTCAAGCTCAATGGCTATCTTATGCTGGGAACTAGCGAAGGACTGAGCGAATTGGGGAATCAATTTCGCGTTGAAGATCAGCACTGGAAACTGTTTTCCAAAAGCCGTGAAGATCGTTTGACTGCGGAACTACGCGCCCCGCTTATTTATACGCCTGCTGCCACTGGGCATCATACGGGCATAAAGGAATTACGCATCGGGCGCGTTTATGATGCCTTGTTAGCACGCTTTATTCCTTCGGGTATTTTAGTCAACGATCAGCAAGAAGCCGTGCATATCTTTGGTAATATGGGGCGTTATTTGCAGCTACCGACAGGTCGCATCAGTAATGAATTGTTTACAATGGCAGAGGGCAGTTTGCGCGTGGCATTGATGACGGCATTACGCAATGCTGAACAGCATAAAACCTGTGTTTCCTTGAAAGGCATTCATTTTGTACGCGGGGATGTCGATTGTTTGCTCAATATCACCGTTGAACCGATACCCGAAAACCTCGACAACACTGTTTACTACATCATTTTGTTGGAGGAGCAAGCACTCCAAATAATCAACAGTAAACTACCTATCGAACTTGACGGCGAAGTAGGTACGCAAATTGAGCATCTGGAAGCTGAGCTACGCGAGACGCGGGACTCATTGCAAACGACCGTCGAAGAATTGGAGACCATTAACGAAGAGTTACAAGCGACAAATGAGGAATTACTCGCCGCTAACGAGGAATTGCAAAGTACCAACGAGGAACTGCAATCAGTCAACGAAGAACTTCATAGTGTCAATACAGAACACGAGCTGAAAATTGGTGAGTTGAATAAAGTGTCCAGTGATTTGAATAACTTGATTAACTCCACCGAATTAGCCACCCTGTTTCTCGATACCAAGGGTTTTATACAGTTATTTACCCCCAAAACAGTGGAAATATTCCCGCTAGGGCTACGCGACATCGGTCGGGATTTGCGGCATTTTCAACCCTTACACCCCGACGACAGTTTATTTGCTGACTTTGCCAGTGTGCTGACAGGTCAACAAATTATCGAGAAAGAACTTGCATGGGGGCGTGGCGGTACGCGTCTACGGCGCATCGTGCCGTATCGCGATGCCAATAACAAAATAGTAGGTATCACACTCACTTATATTGATATAACTGACATCCAAAAAGCGCGGCAGGCGATACAGTTTCGCCTTTTGGCTGACAATACCAATGACTGGATTTTCATTACCGACAAGGAATTTCAGGTAACTTACAACTCACCCGCTTGTACGAAAATCACGGGCTACTCGCTCAAGGCGATTACTAGCAACCCCGATTTTTTGAAAACCATACTCCATCCTGACTATCACAATCTCTACGAGACCTATCATAAACCGTTTGCTAACCATGATGCACAGCATATAGAGCTGAAAATCAGCCATCGAGACGGTGCTGAACGCTGGATTGAATATAACTGCCAGCCTTTGTATGACGAGAAGCATAGTTTGCAGGGCTATTGTGGCTCTATTCGAGACATTACTGAGCGTAAAACCAATGAAGCAGAACTGCGTATCGCGGCAACCGCTTTTGAATCGCAACAAGGTATCGTGATTACTGATGCGGCTAACGCCATCATTCGCGTAAACCGCGCCTTTACCACCATTACAGGCTACACCGCCGCTGAGGTGCTAGGCAAAACCCCCGCTATTCTGCATTCAGGTTATCAAGACAGCGATTTTTACGCGGCGATGTGGTTCAGCATTAATACCACAGGCGGTTGGAGCGGCGAATTATGGAACAAACGTAAAAACGGTGAAATCTATCCCGAACGCCTGTTTATTACCGTGGTCAGAAACACGGACGGGCAAATCACCCACTATGTCGCTACCTTCAGCGATATTAGCCAAAGCAAAGCGGCTGAGAATGAAATTCACCAATTGGCATTTTATGACACGCTGACTCACCTGCCCAATCGCTGGCTATTACTAGAGCGACTGCATCAAGCCTTAATCGCCAGTGAAAACAGTAGCAAACTGGGGGCAGTGTTATACATTGATTTGGATAATTTTAAGATACTCAATGACACACAAGGGCATGATGTCGGCGATATGTTGTTGCAACAAGTCGCTGAGCGTTTGCAATCTTGTGTCCGTGACACTGATACTGTTGCCCGTTTGGGCGGCGATGAATTTGTAGTACTGCTCACCGAGTTGAGCGAATTACCTGATAAGGCAGAAACACAGGCACAGCTTATTGCCAATAAAATCAGCACCACTATCAATCAATCGTACCAGCTAGTCACACAAGAACATCACAGCTCAGGCAGTATTGGCATTACCTTGTTTAAAGACCATCAAACCAGCAAAGAAGAGTTATTGAAACAAGCCGATATTGCCATGTATGAAGCCAAAGCAGCAGGTCGTAATACGGTTTGTTTATTTAATCCGATAATGCAGGCAACGATTAATGCTCGCGTTATCCAAGAACTCGCCTTGCGACAAGCATTGGATCAAGAGCAGTTTGTCCTGTATTACCAATCACAAAACACCCACGATGGCAAAATTGTTAGTGCCGAAGTGTTGCTTCGCTGGCTACACCCTGAGACGGGCTTGATTTTCCCCGCAGATTTTATTCATTTAGCAGAACAGACAGGCTTGATTATGCCGCTGGGGCAATGGGTACTGGAACAAGCCTGCGCTCAACTCAAGGCGTGGGAGCATAATCCATTGGCGAAGCATTTAACACTGGCGGTTAATGTCAGTGCGCGGCAATTTCATCAACCTGATTTTGCCGCACAAGTGTGTCAAGTGCTTAACCACACGGGTATTAATCCCGATAAACTGACCTTGGAACTCACCGAAAGCTTGGTGTTAGACGATGTCAACGACACCGTCACCAAAATGCAAGTCCTGCGTGCCATTGGCGTAGAGTTTTCTATGGATGATTTCGGCACAGGCTATTCATCCCTGTCCAGCCTGAAAAAACTCCCAATTAATGAACTCAAAATAGATAAAACTTTTGTGCGTGACATCACTGTTAATAAAGACGATGCCACTATCGTACAAACCATTATTGCAATGGCACATAATTTGGGGCTAAAAGTGGTTGCAGAAGGTGTGGAAACTGAAGAACAACGGATATTTTTAAAGCAACACGGTTGTTCTTTGTATCAAGGCTATTTATTCAGTAAGCCCGTGCCGTTGGCTGTATTTGAGACCTTGTTAACAGATACCCCCGCCTTTGAATTTTAAAACGACGGTTTTGGATTCAAGGCAACGCTTAATAATTTTGCAGTGACATCGACAAAAGGAATGATTTTTTGATACGCCATGCGTGTCGGGCCAATAACGCCTAACACGCCAACGACTTCATCACTAATCGAATACGAAGAGGTGACTAAACTGCATTGGTCAAAGGCGTGATAGCCTGATTCTTTACCGATAAAAATCTGCACGCCGTCGGCTTTCATGCAGTGGTCTAACAAGTGAATCACACCTTGTTTTTGGCTAAAGGCTTCAAACAAAGTGCGCAAATGCTCTCTATCCGACAATTCTGAAAAACCCATTAAATTGGTTTCCCCTGTTAATACATAATCGTCTTTTTCGGGGTTTTGACTAAATGCCAATTGCGCCATGTTAATAGCATCAAGCATTCCTTGATTCATGCGTTCTTGTGCGTCTTGCAATTCTTTAAGGACGGCTTCGCGCACCGCATCCAGACTACGTCCAGAATAAATGGCATTAAGATAATTCGCCGCTTGTTGTAATTCAGCCGCACTAAAGACTTTAGCGGTATGAATAATTTTATTATGTACTTCCTGTTCATTAGTGACAAAAATCACTAACACGCGGTTGCTAGATAACGGTAAAAATTCGATATGGCGCAAACACACTAATTCTCGACGTGGCAGTGTAACCACACCCGCCATTTGGGTTAAATCAGCCAATAACCGCGATGCTGCACCAATAACATCATGATTATCCTCGGCTGATAAACCTTCATGCAGGCGGTTTAAATCTTCGGAATCTAAGGCTTTAACGGTCAATAAATTATCGACAAATAAGCGATAACCGCTCACAGTAGGAACACGTCCTGCGGAGGTATGCGGCGAATGAATAAAGCCTTTCTGCTCTAAATCCGCCATGACATTACGAATAGTCGCGGGGCTTAAATTCAATTCAGAATCTTGTGCTAATACTTTTGAGCCAACTGGCTGACCGTCACTGATATAACGTTCAACCAGTGCTTTTAATAATTGCAGTGATCTATCACTTAAAACTTGCGTATTGCTCACACTAACCTCTAAAACTATAAACCTAGGTTTGTATTCCAGTTAAAACGCGGGTTTATGCTCTAAGGCATCGTAACGCGCAATGCTGGACAATATTTCTTCACACGCTTCGTCTATGCCAACCCAGCCTTCGACTTTCACCCATTTCCCTTTTTCAAGGTCTTTATAATGATCAAAGAAATGAGCGATTTTAGCTAAACGACCTTCAGAAATATCTTGATAGGTTTTTATGCGGTCAAAGGTTGAAGTCAGTTCTTTGACAGGGACAGCCAACACTTTATTATCAACGCCCGCTTCATCAATCATTTTTAACATACCGACAGGGCGACAACGTATCACACAACCACCTAATACGGGGTCTGGAGTCATGACTAACACATCCACTGGATCGCCATCGCCTGAAAGGCTCTGGGGAAGATAACCGTAATTAGTCGGGTATTGCATAGCAGTTCCCATAAAACGGTCTACCGTCAATGCGCCCGTCTCTTTGTCCATTTCATATTTCACAGGATAACTAAACGCAGGGATTTCAATAACAACATTAATATCCATAGGTACGTTTCGTCCAGACGGAACTCGTATTTGCAGCATAACAGACTCTTTAGTAAATGATAGAATGGCGCATTATACCAGTTGTTCACTGCTTGACCTGAGAGGAATGCCCGTTATGCAAGGAGTTACTAAAAAAATGCTCACCCAACTGAGCGACCCTGTTCAGTACCAATTACTGTTAAATAATGACAGCATCGACTTAAATTCCTACTTGGGTCAGCACATCACGCTCCGTTTTACGGGGAATATTGCGTGTGTGCATTGCCACAAGTCCATTAAAAAAACTTACAATCAAGGCTATTGTTACCCCTGTTTTATTAAACTAGCTCAATGTGATATGTGCATTATGAAACCTGAAACGTGCCACTATCACTTAGGCACTTGTCGAGAACCAGCATGGGGCGAAACTTTCTGTTTTCAACCGCATATTGTTTATTTGGCTAATTCCAGCGGCATTAAAGTGGGTATTACCCGACAAACGCAAATCCCCACCCGCTGGATAGATCAAGGCGCGGTGCAAGCCTTACCGATTTTTAACGTTAGTTCTCGTTATATCGCGGGTTTAATTGAAGTGGTGTTAGCGAAACACGTTAGTGATAAAACCAGTTGGCAAAAAATGCTCAAAAGTCAGCCGTCGTCGATTGATTTAATCGCGCAACGCGATGTATTACTGACAGTGTGTGAAGTAGAACTAACGAACATTAGACAACAATTTGCTACCGCTACTATTGAATGCTTGCTCAATGAACCAGTCGTCGATATACAATTTCCAATCAACCATTATCCTGACAAACTCAAGTCGTTTAACTTTGACCAGCATCCTGAAGTATCGGGGATTTTACAAGGCATTAAAGGGCAGTATTTGTTGCTTGATACGGGCGTGATTAATATCCGCAAATTTACAGGCTATGAATTGGAATTTCTGGTAATGGAATCATATTAATGACACTCAAACTGCGTAACTAATAAGCCTATTTTTACAATCAAAAATAATTTTTGGTGTAGACTGCTTCCATTTCTTAACCCATGATTTTTAATTTTAAACGAACCCAATGAATATTATTGAAGAAAAACGTAGTGCAGTAAGGATGAGTGTCAGTTATGAAATTTATTGTAAATTGCTTAACACTCAAGAATGGAACAAGACTCAAGAATGGAACAAGGTCTTATGCGTTACGCTTAGCGACAACGGCATTTCTTTTATTAGCAAGCAACCGTTTGAAATCGGGGCAAAGGTGAAAATGAGCATTGCACCAAAAACAACAGCACTATCAGTATCACATTTTTTTATTACTATTGTCCGATGCCAAACTACCGAAAATGATGATTTCGAAATAGGTGCGAGCATTGATCTACTCGATAAAGCACAGTGAACCTGTAATGAACTTGCCGAATTATGGTTCAACTGTTCGATAAGCTCACCATGAATAGCATCATTTTATTGTGATTTAGTGAACCATTTTATTCATGCGCCGATAGACAAAATAGCGAACGATTTCTAACGCTAACCAGCCTGTCACTAACGGGCCAACGATACCGTCATAATTGCCAACCAGATAGATATAGTCAGACCATAAATTGGTATCAAACAGGCTTTTGCTCATTTTTATTTGCCACACCCAACACGCATGACAACCAATACATAAGCCCAAGCTGCTTTTTACCTGAGTTCTGACAATTCCTAAGAAAATACCGACCATCATCAACGACAGAAACGATGAAAACATCGTCGGATTAAATACATTAATAAACGCGCCCTTCAATAATTTGAATCCCGTTAAGAAATGCACATCTTGAGCCGCGATGACGACATTGTTATCCATGAAATGTAGGGCGGCGTAATAAACTGCACTGATTACAATCGCTAATGCCACAGGGATTTTCCGACTTAAGCCCGTCAAAAGTATGCCGCGAAATAACGGCTCTTCAATCAGGGAAATAATTAACGCCAGTAATAAGGTGAAGCCCAATTTCCCCAACACCAAACCCACTGTCCAGACTTTAGTGGCATCAAACACGTTAATTTTTAACACCCATAACACGATAAAAATCGGTAGCAGCGTCAATAAGCCCAAGCCTAAGCCTTGCAGTAATTGCTTAAAAAACACAGGGCGTGATGCAAAACCAAGCTGCTCTCTATCAATAGCCAGTAGTTTCATCGCAGGGAAAATACTCAAAATCAACAATATCTGCGTGGATTTACTGATAATTTTTTGAAATGGCACAACGTCGCCAATGCCTTTAATAACAAAAAAAGCCAGAATACAAGACAGACAAATAGCGACAAACAATACAGCCAACGGGACGAGTGCGTAAAAAATAACACGGAGGCTTTGCAACATTGTTGCAGGTAGTCTATTAAAGTCCAAAATCACCCCACAACATCTGCACCGCCGCCAGTGCAGCCAATGACGCAGTTTCGGTGCGTAAAATACGACTGCCTAAACGCACAGGAATAAAACCTGCTTGCGTTGCCATGTCGCGCTCACTATTCGCAAAACCACCTTCAGGGCCCGCTAATAAAGTGACCTGCATAGCTATGGGTTTTAACGTTGCCAACGTCGTTTCTGCATAGGGATCAAGAAACACTTTTAAACCTTGTTGATGATTCAGCCAGTCTGATAACTGGGTAATTTCCGTAAAATCAGGCGGTAATGTTCGACCACTTTGTTCAGCGGCGTGTTGGGCGATTTTTTGCCAATGCGTCAAACGTTGAGATTTTTTTTCGTCTTTAAACTGCACCACACAGCGTTCCGTTAATAATGGTGTAATTTGATTCACACCCAGTTCCACAGATTTCTGCACCGAAAAATCCATTCTGTCGCCGCGTGAAATACCCAAACCCAGCGTGATGTATAGCGGTGATTCCACGCTACGGTCATGCCATTGTTCAGGCACAATGCGCACTTCTTTACGGCTCACTTCCAGCACGATGCTCAGGTATTCGCCGCCCTGCCCGTTGAATAAAATAATTTTCGCGTCTTTTTTCAGGCGCAACACGCTACGCACATAATGCGCGTTGTCATCATCGAGTTCGATGGCTTGATTGATGGTAAGGGGGATGGGGGTGTAGAGTCTGGAGATTCGCATGATTATCCTTGAGTATGAGTGATGACTAATCTAACCATTTTTCATACAACTTAAGAATTCTAGGATAACGTGTACCTGCGACAAATTTATCTGGATATTCTCTTATAGTGGAAATGATATATTCGCGATAACTTATTTTCATTTCAGTTTCAGGAAATTGACCGTTCAGAATCGCGGATGCCAGACGCTCTACCGAATTAAGATAACGCTCTTTCGCTTCTTGATAGCTCTCCTCATATTTTGCAGGATCAACAATTAATTTCTGTGCCATATCGCTGAAATGCTGACGGCGCGTGTTCATATCCTGCTCAAAGGGTAATAATACATTCCATTTCGCGCTTTCAAGCTGTTGTTCAATTTTACGCAATGTCGAAAAAGCAATAAAGCCTCCAAAAATGGCGGCTATCAAGGCAAGGAGAGCTATTAAATCAGCTCCTAGATAAACATACAAAGTGTTTTGCGCAATGTCTAACGATTTGGCTTCGTAGTCTGTCATGCGTTACTTTTCTTGGGTTTTGCGTCGCTTTGAGATTCTTTTTGTTTTTTGAACGCTTGTAAAATTTGTTCTGCCTGACGTGTCACTGCATATAAAGCTTTGCTATCTTCAAGCACGATTTCGCGCTTTTCAGTAATAAAAAGCGGTACAGTGACATCATTTTTTTGAGTATTCATTGAATATGCTCCTTAAAATTTTGTATAGAAATAGCTTGAATTGAAGCTATTATTCTTGAGGTTTTTCGGGCTTTACCTCGGTGCTTTGATTATTTTGTTACGCTCTTAAAGCCTGTTCTGCTTGGCGTGTAAGCTGATGTAACGCATCATTATCTTGTTTTCGTACAAAACCATCATCTTTTTTAAAGTTGGAATCGACTAAATTATTTTTATTACTCATTTAAACCTTCTTGAATAATTACTACGATTAACGCGCTAGAATTGCACAATGCACCCAATTTGGCAAACTACGCTTTCACCGCGTGCTGTATGCCTTGCCACGCGACTTCCGCCAGCAATATCAGCTCTTCTTCGGTGATGATATAAGGCGGCATAAAATAAATCACGTTGCCTAATGGACGTAATAACACGCCTTTCGACAATGCGTATTGATAGACTTTAACGCCACGGCGTTCTTGCCACGGATACGGTTCACGGGTGGCTTTATTTTTTACCAACTCAATCGCCAATATCATGCCCGTTTGTCGCACTTCGGCAACGTGCGGATGGTCATGAAACCGCGCTGCCACTACTTTTGCCATTATTTGCGCTAAGGAACGGTTTTTTTCGATAATGCCCTGTTGCTGGAAAATCTCCAGCGTTGCTACGCCTGCCCGACACGCAAGCGCGTTGCCCGTGTAACTGTGCGAATGCAAGAACGCGCTCAACTTCACATAATCATCATAAAAAGCCTGATACATGACATCGGTGGTCATCACTGCTGACAGCGGCAAATAACCGCCCGTCAGACCTTTGGATAAACACATAAAATCAGGCGTAATAGCCGCTTGTTCACAGGCAAATAACGTCCCCGTGCGCCCAAAACCCACCGCAATTTCATCGGCGATTAAATGCACTTGGTATTTATCGCACGCCTCGCGCAATAATTTTAAATACACTACGTCATACATCCGCATACTGCCCGCGCATTGCACCAACGGCTCAATAATTACCGCGCACACGCTGTCCGCGTGTTGTTGCAGCGTTTGTTCCATCAGCTCAAAGCGTCGGATAGAATAATCAGCCCACGATTCGCCTACTTCACGATGATAACAATCGGGACTGGGAACACTGATAACGTCCATTAATAACGGCGCGTAGGTTTCTTTATACAGCGGCACATTACCGACTGCTAACGCGCCTAATGTTTCACCGTGATAACTATTTTCTAGGGTGATAAATTTAGTTTTCGCCGCCCTGCCCTGATTACGCCAATAATGAAAACTCATTTTCAGCGCGACTTCCACCGCCGCCGAGCCGTTATCGGCATAAAAACAGCGCGTTAAACCGTCTGGAGTGACTTCCACCAATTTTTCTGCCAGTTTAATCGCTGATTCGTGGGTGAAACCCGCAAAAATAACGTGTTCCAAATTATCGAGCTGGTCTTTCAACGCGGCATTAATATCAGCATTACCATGCCCGAATAAATTCACCCACCACGAACTTACCGCATCCAGATAACGATTCCCGTCAAAATCTTCCAGCCATACCCCCCGCCCTTTTTTAATAGGAATCATCGGCATGGTTTCATGGTCGTGCATTTGGGTACAGGGATGCCACAACACCGCCAAATCACGTTGCGCGAGGGCTTGGTTAGTTTTCAAAATAATTCCTTAAAGCTGGGCAAATTGTTAGTTCAATTCTTTTTAAACCATGTCGCCAGCGTCGCTTTTGCACGGATTTTGATGGCTTTTGCCCATTGATACACGGCAGTTTCAACAATTTTTTCATGCGCCCACCGTAACCAATAAGTAACAGTGTTATAAACCCAAGCGATTAAGCGAAATGTTAATAACTGTGGCTTGGTTAACGTAAAAAAACGCGCCACAAATAAAGTACCTAATAACTTAGCCACTATTTCCAGCCCAATACCTTGTAAAATCAAGCCATTCGCTAATAACCAAAAGGCAGCAATATTAATCGGTGTTACCAGTAAAATAGGAATACTGATAGCGATTAATGCTTGATACGGCTGCGTTTTCTCCAACCACAATTCAAATCTTGCTAAGCCTAAATAATAGGCTAGAAAATGCCCAAGCGCGGAGAGTCCGTCCCATAACCACTCTTCAATGATAAGGATGATGGCTAAGAGTGATAATAAGAGTTTCTTCATGGTAGTGTTTTATGCTTAGGATGAGTTGATACAATCTACCCTTACAGAATTGCAGATTAGAATAAGCTCCTCCAAATGGTAGCGAGGGGTGAGCATTTCCAACAACATGAGGTAAAACGATTTGTCGGAAACGCCTATTTTCGCTGTCGCTCAAACAGGCTTATTCCGACCTATAAAGTTATTGCCCCTTTGGTTCTTCAACAGGCGTTGTTGGTGCTTCAGTCGCCTTTTGTTCCGCAGCAGGTGGCTGTGTTTCAGCCGCTTTTTTCGCATCAGCGGCTTTTTTTGCTTCTCTCTCCGCCGCTTTTTTCGCCAGCGCAGCTTTTTGATCCGCCGCCTTAGTCGCTGCTATCGGGCCAGTTTCTTCTGCCAATACAATAGATGGCGTGAACAGCACAGATATGACACAAAGACATAATGGCAAGGTGAGTTTTTTTAAGTTGATATGTAACATAATGACCTCTTTAGCTTGAATGGTGATTCAAAAAATTAATGTAACTCGGTCAGTCCCGTAGTGAACCAATAGGGGCAAACTCGAATGATTATTCTAACCGTTATTTCAGCAAGATATAAGGACTGGCTTTGTTGCGGGTACGTCAGAATAAATAGCGTAGCCAGTATGGAGCATCGCGGAGTGCATTTGGATATACTGGGTTATGGGGCTTATTGGTCATATTTCTGAAACCATTTTTCTGATGCACTCCATGTGAACAATCCATAAAGAAACCCAATTACTGCCCAGAGCAATGGCTGCCATACCCAGTAATAACCAGTAGGCTGTATTCGATAGGGAAAACCAAAAAAAACAGGACTACAAGCCATAACGAGAAACATAGGCACGCCCCAACGTACTACACCATTGTAGAGGATGAATTTCCACCTTCCCATTTTTCTGACATCTGCCCATGCGTTGTGGGACTTTTCAGACCAATACCAAGAGAATTTCGGCATATTTTTCTCCATAACTAAATATTAGACATCTTAAATGACACAAAACATCACGTCATCCGTTGGCTTAAATCTAAGATCAAGGCAACTTTTTAACCCAAACTATGCCGTTGTGTATCGCTTGCTTTCTATGTGGCAAGACGCTACCTACCAGCTTGCTAACCGTTATTTCAACAAAATATAAGGACCGGCTTTGCTGACCAAATTAATTTTTTGCATCTTCAATTTCTTTTGCCGTCACTTTTCCATCTTTATTAGCATCCAGTTTCTCAAAATTATTTTTAATGCGAGTTGCATCACCTGCTGTGGCTTCAGCCATAGAAACGCCGCCATCTTTGTTGCTGTCTAATTGTTGTACACGCGCTGAAATCTCTTCAGAATCAGCTGCAAAAGCAATCGCAGTTACCAAAAACAAAGATAAGACTATAAAAGTTTTTACTACAGATTTCATTATGTTCTCCAAAATATAAAAATTATGTTTAACCCATGAATTACAATCCAATCACCTGTGATTATAAAAGTAAGAGCTTGGGAGAGCTTGTTGTCTATGTCCAATAACTAAATGTCTAATTAGCACAACACGTTGCATTTTTCAGCGAGCTAATCGTGATTAATTCAGCCCAGTTATTCTCCACGCCATACAATACATTAAATTTAGTCAAATAGTGCCTATAGAATGTCGATGATAGGACGTGTTATATTTCTTCGTACCGTAGAACATCCTCTGTTAGCGCGTCTTATCGTGTTCAGTGGTGCATTATGACACCGCCAGAAGTGGAGAGGAGTCCAAGATACACACCATAAAACTAAAATTTTGTAGGAATAACACTATGGCAAAGAAAGAATCACGCGGTGCTTGCATATTTTGCGGCGAAGCATTCGCTAAACGTAGCATGACTAAACATCTCACTGGCTGTAAAAAACATCAGGAAGTCATTGAAACCGCCAATGCTGGCAACGCTAAAGAGGAGACTTTGTATCATCTGGTTATTCAAGACCTTTATTTGAAAGACTTCTGGTTGCACCTAGAAATAAATGGTAATGCGAAATTAAAAAAATTGGATGAGTATTTGCGAGGCATTTGGCTGGAGTGTTGCGGTCATTTGAGCCAATTCTCAATTGGCGGCTGGAGTGGCAATGAAATTGCCATGTCGAAATCTGTGCAGAGTATTTTTGAGCGCAGTAGCGAATTGGTACATATTTACGATTTTGGAACGTCTTCGGAAACACTGATTAAAGTTGTCGGCAAACGCACAGGCAAACCGTTAACCAAACATCCGATTATGCTCATGGCACGGAATGAAATGCCAGTCTCTACTTGTATGGAATGTGAACAAACCGCCCGATGGTTATGCGAGGAATGTATTTCTGAACATGATGAGAGTGGTTTCTTATGCGATGAACACGCCAAAAACCACCCGCATGATGATTACGGCGAGCCTATTGAGTTAGTTAATTCGCCACGCATGGGTATGTGTGGTTATGAAGGCCCTGCTGAACCGCCTTATTGATTTCTTTTTTAAGCAACGCGTAAAGAGGGACAGAGCTTGGGAACGAGAAAACATAGATGACATATTACTGCGTTACAGTACATAATCATTAAAATACAAAACATTCTGAAACAGGAGAAACATCATGGGGCCATATTATCGCGGTACGTCACACGGAATGGGCGCGGTTATTGAAATGTTTTACGAATATCCACTTTTAATATTGCTTTTAGTCGTCGCAGTCGCTGCGGTTGGTTTTTTTATTTGGCGCAGAAAAAAATCGGCTGAATAATGGTTTTTAATTTAATAAGGCTATTCGATGAAAAAATTAATCAGTATTTTAAGTTCAATTTTTCTAGCCAGTTGTAATATCGTGGGCATACGCACGACACAAGAACCGATTTATCAAGTGCTTAAGCAGTACGATACTATTGAAATTAGGCAGTATCCCGCATTGGTGATAGCGCAAACTGAGGTCAATGCGGATTATAAAGACAGCAGTAGTCAGGGCTTTCAACGCCTTGCTGGATATATTTTCGGCAACAATAAAAAACAACAAAAAATAGACATGACAGCCCCTGTTATTCAACAGCAAACAGCAGAAACTATTGCTATGACCGCGCCTGTTATGCAGCAAAAATCAGGGACTGTTTGGTCGATGGCTTTTGTATTGCCACAAGGTTATTCAGTAGCCACTGCACCCATACCGCTTGATTCGGCTGTATTGATTAAAGAGATACCAGAAAAAAAAGTGGCGGTGATTAAATACACGGGTAGCTTATCTGAACAGGCTATTGACGACAAAGCTGAAGAATTAACAACATGGTTAAGCAAGCACAACTACAAGGCTGTTTCCGCACCGCGTTCTGCGGCTTACGACCCACCTTGGACACTGTCGTTTCTGCGGCGCAATGAAGTACACATTGATATTGACCTATGAAAATTTATCAGCTTTATCGGCAGCAAACGCTCACTATGACAGTTCAGGACGCATGGTCATTTTTTTCATCGCCCTATCATTTGAATGACATTACCCCTGATTTTTTTCATGTCACCATCACCTCAAAAGTCCCCGAAAAAATTTATGCAGGGCTTATGATTAGCTATCAAATGAAAGCAGTATTCGGCATACCGATGAGTTGGTTGTCAGAAGTAAGTCATTGCGATGAGCCAAAACGTTTTGTGTATGAACAACGTATTGGGCCATTCAAATTCTGGAGTCACGAGGTGTGTTTAACTGAACAGCAAAACGGTATTTTGCTGGAAGATATTATGTTTTATGCCATGCCTTTAGGCTGGTTAGGACAGCTTATAAACAGGGCTTTAATCGCAGATAAACTTGAACGTATTTTCGATACGCGCCACGCCTATTTACAAAACAAATTTGGCATGAAAACGTAAGTGCCATATCATTATCCTATGTAGTTTTGTAGGTCGGAATAAACCCACCCAAGCGATAGCGCAGGGTGGGTGTTTCCGACAACTCATGGAAATGTCGAAACGCATTATTTCGCTCCCGCTCAATAAGGCTTATTCCGACCTACAGGGCTACAACGACATAGGATGTGCCGACGATAGGAGGCGCATCATTCGCGTCATAACTCGAACGATGCGCTTCGTACCTCAGCACATCCTATGCACTCGCTGCGTGGGCAAACGATAAAGCCGTTTGCCCACCCTTGTATGATTAAACCTACAGGGCTTGCTTCAAGTGTCATCAGCTTTTTTTTGATTAAGCTTTTGAGGATCGTCTTCTGTTTTAGCTTTCACAATTTCGTGTGTTTTTTGTTGTTTAAGAATTTCTGCATCTGTTCTACCTAAAAGGTAGCCAGCTACAGTACCTAGTAAACCAATAACAGGGGACATATCTCTTACACCAAAACCACTGACAGCCATTAAAACGGCAGAAATTATAATCAATGGAATTCCATATGCTTTTAGTATTTCTGTAGGCTCTTTTCCATTCTTAATAAGGTAGGTCATTGAAAATAAAACAATAATACCAAGAATAAGAAGTGATCCACTCAGTACAATGAAAGCTGTTGAATTAAATGATGTCAATTGCTCTGATTGTTGAGCAATTATTTTGGCACTTGGCGGAAGAATATCTTGTGCTATTTTTTCATATGTATCGTTAGTTGCCATTAATTGCCTCCCCCTTCTTTTTCTTTTAATTGTGTTTTTAATTTTTCATTTTCTTCAGTTAATTTTCTATTTTCTTCAGTTAATTTATCAACTTGCATTTTAAAATCCAATGCTTTAGAACGGGCAGTATCGTAAAATTGTTGAAGCAATATAAGCTTATTTTGTTGGTTATCGTATTCTTGTAATGGTTTCGCACCAAAATCAGAATTATCATCCGCCCAAGAGACGCATGGCACAACAAGTAGCACAAGAATTAGTACATTTATTTTCATTTTAAAAATCCGTTAGATATTTTCACGAAAGTGCAAAGTCCATGATAACAAAAAAGCCCCGATTGCATACACAATCGAGGCTTCTATTTCAAAACGGAGGCGTTAAAGCCGCACGATTACATCATGCCGCCCATTCCACCCATGCCGCCCATACCACCCATGTCACCGCCATGACCATGTTTGTCATCGCTTGGTGCATCTGCAATCATCACTTCGGTTGTTAGCATTAAGCCAGCAACAGAGGCAGCGTTTTGTAACGCGGTGCGGGTAACTTTTGCAGGGTCTAAGATACCCATTTCAATCATGTCGCCGTATTGACCAGTGGCTGCGTTGTAACCGAAGTTACCAGTACCTTTTTGTACTTCGTTGAACACAACTGAAGGCTCGTCGCCAGCGTTAGCAACGATTTGACGTAATGGCTCTTCCATTGCACGACGTAGAATATTAACGCCGACCGTTTGGTCGTGGTTGATGCCTTCTAAGCCAGCTAATGCAGACAGAGCGCGGACTAATGCAGTACCACCGCCAGCAACAACGCCTTCTTCAACCGCTGCGCGAGTTGAATGTAATGCGTCTTCTACGCGGGCTTTCTTTTCTTTCATTTCAATTTCAGTTGCCGCGCCGACTTTGATAACTGCAACGCCGCCCGCTAATTTAGCTAGACGTTCTTGCAATTTTTCTTTGTCGTAATCAGACGTTGCTTCTTCGGCTTGAGCGCGAATTTGAGCAACGCGGTTTTTGATTTGTTCTTCTGAACCGAAACCGTCAATGATGGTGGTGTTTTCTTTAGTGATTTGAACGCGTTTTGCAGTACCTAGTTGTGACAATTCTGCTTTTTCTAAGCTCAAACCGACTTCTTCTGAAATCACTACACCGCCAGTTAAGACTGCGATGTCTTCTAACATAGCTTTACGACGGTCGCCGAAACCCGGTGCTTTAACAGCCGCGACTTTAACGATACCGCGAATGGTGTTGACCACTAAAGTCGCTAAGGCTTCGCCTTCAACGTCTTCGGCAACGATTAATAATGGACGACCTGATTTTGCTACGCCTTCTAAGATAGGCAGCATATCGCGGATGTTAGAGATTTTTTTGTCGTAGATTAGAATCATTGGATCATCTAATTCAACGCTCATGTTTTCTTGTTTGTTGATGAAGTAAGGCGACAAATAGCCACGGTCAAACTGCATCCCTTCCACTACGTCTAAAGAATTTTCTAAGCCTGTACCTTCTTCAACGGTAATAACGCCTTCTTTGCCGACTTTTTCCATCGCTTCAGCAATAATGCTACCAACCGCTTCGTCAGAGTTAGCTGAAATCGCGCCAACTTGGGCAATGGCTTTGCTGTCTGCACACGGCGCAGCAGACGCAACAATCGCTTCAACGGCTTTAATAACGGCTAAATCAATGCCGCGTTTTAAGTCCATTGGGTTCATACCAGCGGCAACAGCTTTTAAGCCTTCGTTGACGATAGATTGCGCCAATACAGTTGCAGTGGTTGTACCGTCGCCAGCCACGTCAGACGTGTGCGAAGCAACTTCTTTTACCATTTGTGCGCCCATGTTTTCGAATTTGTCTTTTAATTCGATTTCTTTCGCAACAGATACACCGTCTTTAGTGATTGTTGGTGCGCCGAAACTTTTGTCTAAAATCGCGTTGCGACCTTTTGGGCCTAAGGTGACTTTTACTGCGTTTGCTAAAATATTTACACCACGCGCCATACGAACGCGAGCGTCATCACCAAATAATACGTCTTTTGCTGCCATTTTTAATTCCTAATTAAGTTGTTTGGTGGAGTAAAAAATCATGATTTTTTATTCCAAAGTTATGATGATTAAAGGGTTCAGGCTTAACCTAAAACACCCATGATGTCTTCTTCACGCATAACGATAAGGTCTTCACCGTCAACTTTCACTTCGTTACCTGCGTATTTACCGAACAACACTTTATCGCCGACTTTCACATCAACAGGGCGAACCGTACCGTTGTCTAAGGCTTTGCCTGTGCCGACTGCTAATACGATACCTTGGCTTGGTTTTTCTGCTGCTGAACCAGGAAGAACGATACCGCCAGCGGTTTTAGTTTCTTCTTCAAGACGTTTAACAATAACGCGGTCATGTAATGGACGTATATTCATTTATAGCTCCTAAGATTTAGTTAAATTACAAATTGGGTTGATTTTAGCACTCTCTGCTAGAGAGTGCTAATGTTAATCAGCTTTTGCACTCTGTTACGTTCTTTGGCATTATCATGGCATCACCTTACTCAAAAAATATGACTTATGAATGACAACCAACTACTGAGATACAGCCGTCAAATCATGTTGCCGCAGATTGATATAGCGGGACAACAACAACTCCTTAACGCTAAGGTGTTAATTGTTGGTGCTGGTGGACTCGGTTCACCTGCTGCTATTTATTTAGCTGCGGCAGGTGTCGGTAATATCACAATTTATGATAATGACACCGTCGATTTATCCAATTTACAGAGACAGATTGCTCACTACACCGCCGATGTTGGGACAGGAAAAGCAATTTCAACCCATGAAACGCTGAAAAAATTAAATCCCGACGTTGACGTTCACGCGGTGCAACAACGCTTGGAAGGTGAGTTGTTAGATAAAGAAGTAATGAATGCGGACGTAGTCTTAGATTGTAGTGATAATTTCAGCACCCGTTTTGCAATCAATCAGGCGTGTGTTAAACAGCAAACACCGTTAGTATCAGGCGCGGCGATTCGTTTTGAAGGGCAGGTGTCAGTATTTACTTCAGGGCAGAATAATAGCCCTTGCTATAACTGCTTATATACCAGTGACGGTGAAGAATTACAAAATTGTGCGACCAATGGCGTGATTGCGCCAATTACGGGCATTATTGGTAGCATACAAGCAATGGAAGCCATGAAGCTAATTATGGGGATTGGTGAAACGTTGACGGGGCGGTTATTGTTAATTGACGGCTTAACGATGGAAATCAACACCATGCGATTGCGTAAGAATACAAACTGCCCAACGTGTGGAGACCTTTCATGTTTTTAAAACCTGAAAGGTCTATTGAAGGCAATTATTTTTTACCCAATTTGCTTTTAACAAAATGAATAGCGGTTTCTGCTAAGTCATTAACCAATGATGGGCTATCACCGTGTGGTTCAGTCTCACCAAAAGGTTGCCCATTTTTTTGGGTATATTTGTGAATAAAATAGGCTAACGGCGCGAATGCAACCGTCGCAATAATTAACATGATGACTAACAGCTCAATAATTTCACCCATGACGACTCCTCGAATTTTGTATTAATAGCATTATTATCTTTAAGTGAAACAGGATAATACACGCTTTCAGCAAGAAAAACAGCAATGAAAACCTGACAATAAAGTCACTTTCGAGTGCGCTGATTTTGATGCTTAGTTAAAAACGCTCTGTGTAACGCCTATTAAATCTGTAAAATAGCCCTTTTTCATTTTCTTAAATCAATCATGCGTACCTCTCAATTTCCTCTTAATACCGTCAAAGAAACTCCCTCCGATGCTGAAATTGCTAGTCATCAATTGATGATTCGTGCGGGCTTGATTCGTAAACTTGCCGCTGGTTTATATAGTTGGCTACCGTTAGGACTGCGCGTATTACGCAAAGTCGAAAAAATTACCCGCGAAGAAATGGAAAAAGCGGGTGCGTTAGAAGTGTTAATGCCTGCCTTACAACCTGCGGAATTATGGCAAGAAACAGGACGCTGGCAACATTACGGCCCAGAATTGGCACGCTTAAAAGACCGTCATGAACGCGATTTTTGCTTAGGGCCAACACACGAAGAAATCATCACCGATTTGGCACGTCATGAATTGAAAAGTTACAAACAACTGCCCATCACTTACTATCAGATTCAAACCAAATTCCGTGATGAAATTCGCCCGCGTTTCGGTGTCATGCGTTCACGCGAATTCATCATGAAAGATGCTTACTCGTTTCATTTAACGCAGGAATCCTTGCAAGAAACCTACGATGTCATGTACGCAGCCTACAGCTCTATTTTTGATAAATTAGGTCTAAATTACCGTGCGGTGATTGCCGATTCTGGTTCAATTGGTGGAGCGATTTCGCATGAATTTCATGTATTAGCAGAATCTGGCGAAGATGCGATTGCCTTTTCTACGGGTAGCGATTATGCGGCAAATGTCGAAAGTGCCACCGCGTTATTGGAAGAACAAACCTTAGCCGCACCCGCTGAACCGTATGAAAAAGTGGCTACACCCACGCAAAAAACCATCGCCGAAGTCAGTGAATTTTTAAACGTCCCCGCGCAACGCATTTTAAAAACCCTCGCTATTATGCAAATGCAGCGTGATGACGAAGGCAACGTCATTAAAGAAACTTTTTATGACTTATTCTTACGCGGCGATCATGAACTTAATGAAATTAAAACGCGTAAAATTATCGGTGAATTTCGTTTAGCCACTGACGAAGAAATTACCGCACATCACGGCTGTGGCGCAGGCTTTTTAGGCCCTAAATTAGATGCAGCTCATGCGTGTTTGTTTGACCATTCGGTTAAATATTTGAGTGATTTTGTCTGCGGTGCGAATGAAGCGGGTTTTCATTTACGCGGTTGCAACTGGACGGCTGATCCAAAAACTAAAGCCTTTTATGAACAAGCTAACTTTCACGATTTACGCAATGTGGTTGCAGGCGATAAAAGCCCCGATGGTCAAGGTGAAATTACTTTAGCGCGTGGTATCGAAGTTGGGCATATTTTCCAACTGGGTACTAAATACAGCGAATCCATGAAAGCAGGTATTATTAACGAAGGTGGTAAATACCAAACCATGATTATGGGCTGTTACGGCATTGGTATTTCTCGCGTGGTCGCGGCAGCAATTGAACAAAATCACGATGCCCACGGTATTGTTTGGCCTAATAATATTGCGCCATTTCAAGTAGCAATTTGCCCAATGAATATGCACAAATCTGAACGCCTAAAAGAAGCCGCTGAACAACTGTATGCTGATTTAGTTGCCGCTGGTTTTGATGTGTTATTTGATGATAGAAAAGTCCGCGCTGGTTTTATGTTTGCTGATATGGAACTGATTGGCATTCCCCATTATTTAATCGTTGGCGATCGCGGTTTGGATGCTGGCACAGTTGAATACAAAGACCGAACAGCCAGTGACAATGAAGTGATTGCACTGGCTGATATTGTTGAATTCTTAAAAGCTAAGTTGGTTTAATTTCGTAGGGGCAATCCCTTGTGGTTGCCCTGTCAGACAGGGCAGGCACAAGACCTGCCCCTACCGCCACGCCTCAATAAACCGCTGATAAAACCCCACATCCTGCACTATTGCCCCGCGCTGAGTCACTAAAGCCGAGGCAAAATCCCGCGCTCTTTCCATCGTTACTTGCAATGACCAGCCACGTTGTAAGCCTAATAACAGCACTGCCGAAAACGCATCACCCGCACCGACCGTATCAACAACCGCAAGCTGAACTGTGGGCGCGACTTCAATAGTTTCACCGAACTGATTCATCGCTATCGCTCCAAGTTCACCACGAGTGACAATCAATACCTCCAAATGATACCGCGCTAAAAACACCGCCATTGCCGCTTTTAAATCTGCGGGCGAAGGTTGTAACTGCTCTAGCTCCTGCTGATTCAGTTTAACCCAATGCGCTTGCTCAAGCACTTGTGCTACGCGCTCAGTGTGCCACCACGGTTCACGCAAATTTACATCGACAAATACTTTACCTTGATGACGTGCTTTTAATACCTCAAGCGCGTGTGCTGAAGTCGCATGACGCATTGCCAGCGTGCCATGATAAATCACAGCATACTGCGCGTTTAAATTCAGTTGTTCATCGGCAATAAAATCGTAAGCCTGATTCGGTAAAATGTCATAACTTGGCTCACCGTCGTTAAAGGTAATTTGTACAATGCCTGTTGGATAATTAACATCTGTTTGTAGCGTGTCCATTGCCATGCCCCACGCCTGCATTGCCTGTCTTATTTTTTCAGCCGCGACATCATTGCCAACGCGACTGATAAAACACGGTTCAAGTCCAAAGGCTTGTGTGTGCCACGCGACATTAAACGGTGCGCCGCCTAATATTTGCTGACCATCAGGGAATTGGTCGAACAGCACTTCGCCAAATATGCCTATCTGTTGATTGTTCATATTATTCCTAATTGAAAAAGACCTGACAGGTCTAGTGGGGAAAGCGATTAAAAAATGGTATCGTGTTGCCTGTTGTTCATTTTACCGTTTATTCATTATGACTTTATCTGCTCAAAAAACCCTCTGTCTCATTGACGGTTCATCGTTTTTATTTCGCGCCTTTCATGCCGTACCGCCGTTGACCAATCCCAAAGGCGAACCGACTAACGCTATTTACGGCGTGTCCAATATGTTGCGAAAATTATTAGGCGAGTATAAAACGGATTATGTCACCGTGGTTTTTGATGCCGCAGGTAAAACCTTTCGTAATGCGTTATACCCTGAATATAAAGCAAACCGTACCACGATGCCCGATGATTTACGCGTACAAATCGAGCCACTCCATCAACTTATCCGCGCAATGGGTTTGCCGTTAATTATGGAATCAGGCGTGGAAGCCGATGACGTGTTAGGCGTACTCGCGCAACACGCCGCAAAGCAAGGCTTTCATGTCATTATTTCCACAGGCGATAAAGACATGGCGCAATTAGTCACCGAGCAAATCAGCTTAGAAGACACCATGAAAAATGTCCGCTTAGACGTACAAGGGGTGGTGAATAAATTTGGCGTAAAACCTGAACAGATTATTGATTATCTAGCATTAATGGGTGATAGCTCCGATAACATCCCGGGTGTGCCAAAAGTGGGCCCGAAAACAGCGGCGAAATGGTTGCAAGAATATCAAACGCTAGACAATCTAATCGCCCACGCCGATGACATCAAAGGCAAAATTGGTGAAAACTTACGCGCCAGTTTGAGTTTTTTACCGTTAGCCAAACAACTCACCACTATAAAATGTGATTTGGATTTGCCTTACGGTATGGAGGATTTAAAACGTCAGCCTGTCGATAACGAACAGTTAAAAAGCCTATTAGCAGAACTGGGGTTTTCTAGTTGGTTAAAAATGCTAGGTGATGATAATACGGGTAGAGACGCGATTAATCGCGTCTCTACGGCGGTTAGCGTCCCAACAGAAGTACAGTACGAAACCATCCTAACTCAAGACCAGTTTAACCACTGGCTAAAAAAACTAGAACACGCCGAGCTATTCGCCTTCGACACCGAAACCACCAGCCTAGATTACAGCAAAGCCCAAATAGTCGGCGTATCGTTTGCCGTGGAAACAGGCAAAGCCGCGTATCTACCCTTAGCCCATAACTATCTCGAAGCCCCAGCGCAACTGAATCGCACCGACGTATTAGAACAACTACGCCCGTTATTAGAAAATCCCAACAAAGCCAAACTAGGGCAGAATTTTAAATACGATGCTCATGTCTTAGCCAATCACGGTATCACCTTACGCGGTATCGCCCACGACACCATGCTGGAATCCTATGTGTTAAACAGCACGGCGACTAAACACAACATGGATGATTTAGCCAAAGTCTATCTGGGGCTAAAAACCATTAGCTACCAAGACGTAGCAGGCAAAGGCGCGAAACAACTCAACTTTTCCGAAGTCGCGATTGATAAAGCCACGCCTTATGCGGCAGAAGATGCCGATATTACCCTGCGTTTACACGCAGTATTAAGCGAAAAACTAGCCGAACATCCCAAGCTGCTGACACTTTACACCGAGCTGGAAATCCCCTTAATCGATGTGCTAAAACGCATTGAAGCCAATGGCGTGTTAATCGACACCGATATGCTGGCACACCAAAGTTTTGAATTGGCGAATCACATCATCTCGCTAGAACAACACGCGCATGACGTGGCAGGGCATACTTTTAACTTAGGTTCACCGAAACAAATCCAAGATATTTTATACAACCAACTCAAACTGCCTGTGTTAAAGAAAACCCCCACAGGTCAACCCTCCACCGATGAATCGGTATTACAAGACCTCGCCGATCAAAACTATCAACTGCCTAAACTCATCCTAGACTACCGCAGTTTAAATAAACTCAAATCCACCTACACCGACAAACTCCCGCAACAAGTGGACAGTAAAACAGGGCGCGTGCATACCTCCTATCATCAAGCCGTCGCCGCCACAGGGCGTTTATCGTCCTCTGATCCCAATCTACAAAACATCCCCATTCGCAGTGAAGAAGGGCGCAAAATTCGACAAGCCTTTATTGCTCCCGCTGGTTATAAAATTGTCGCCGCCGATTACTCACAAATCGAACTGCGCATCATGGCGCATTTATCCAATGATGCAGGGCTAATCACCGCATTCAGCACAGGGCAAGATGTCCACCGCGCCACCGCCGCCGAAGTATTTGGCGTTGCCCCCGACCAAGTCACCAACGACTTACGCCGCTCAGCCAAAGCCATTAATTTTGGTTTAATTTACGGAATGTCCGCGTTTGGCTTAGCCCAGCAACTCGGTTTATCCAACACCCAAGCCAAAGCCTACATCGACCTCTATTTCACCCGTTATCCCGACGTGAAAAACTACATGGACACCATCCGCGAACTCGCCCGCCAACAAGGTTATGTGGAAACCCTATTCGGCAGACGTTTATACCTCCCCGAAATAAATTCCCGTAATGCGACTTTGCGACAATACGCCGAACGCACCGCCATCAACGCCCCCATGCAAGGCACAGCCGCCGACATTATCAAACGCGCCATGCTTACCGTAGACGCGTGGCTACAACCCGCCGATGGCTATGCCAAAATCATTATGCAGGTACATGATGAATTAGTCTTTGAAGTGCTTGAGTCGCAACTAGACGATTGTGTTTTGAATATTAAACGTATTATGTGTGCCGCCGCTGACTTGAATGTGCCGTTAGTGGTGGATGTGGGCGTGGGGGAGAATTGGGATGAGGCGCATTGATGTGTAATTCTGTATGACGTGTAAATTTAGGGGGTATTTATGATTAGAAGATTACAATGCGCTGATTGCAAACATCTTCACCCTGTGCGCTACCGCAAGGGATATATATGCACTGCATTTCCAGACGGAATCCCAGAAGAAATTGTACGAGGTTACAGCCATCGCCAACCTTATCCGAATGATAACGGAATTCAATTTGAAGAAACAACTTGGCAATATAGCCGTGCCGAAGTTGAAAAGTTGCTGAATATGAACGATTTTGAACTCCTACCTTACGCGCTTCGTACAGCGTCGCTTTACGATGAAGGTGATTCTTGGCTTGAGAATATATTCATTCACTATGCAGAACACTCGGACGAGTATGTTCGCTGTGAGGCTTTCGAATGTTTAGCTAGACTTGCCAACAAACGATTCAGACTCAATGAGATGCGGGTACGCCCATTAATCGAAAATGCGTTGAAATGTCGCCAAGGCTCAACAGAATGGGCGGCAGCATTGACGGCAGCTTGTGCTGTTGAAAAAGAGTTGCACTGGTCTATGGGTGCTTCTAAACTTCATACTGATTATATGCAACAATTTCGCTAACTCGTAAGGCGCAATAGGCGATAGCCGTATTGCGCCGTATGTGGATGAGCATCATACGGCGTATTACGCTATCGCTAATACGCCCTACCGACTACAATTTAAATGAAATTACTCAGATGAATACATTCGATAGTAAATATCCCAATATAACCAACTGGATAGAGAACTATGGCTGGATTGAATTGGGGCAAGATGATTGCAGTTCTTCAATGGTAAGAGTTCTTGATGAAGGCGGTATGGTTTGGGAAGGTAAGACACAATACAAAAACCTTGATGAACTATTTAATGCGCTTGAAAAGGAATTAGTCGAAAAAATTAAAGAGATTGAGTAGGGATAAAACGATTAACTTTTTTCTGTTCGTGAAACTAGAGCTTCGCTATCGAGTCTCCCAATTTGGAAATTGAAAACCAAGCGCGTAACTAATTTTACCCTACCCTACTATCAACCACAAACGGTATAACAAACCGCTTGTGATTGATTTGGAGAGATGGTATCTACGATTCTTAAAACAACAAAGAGAACATCATGATACAAGTGCATCAAATCAGACTAGCTATTGGTAGCAATTTGCATAGCTATTTCAGAAGGATCATCGTTGTTGCTGGGTTGATTGCGCTGATACCCGCTCACGCTCAAGAGCAACCACGCTGGCCTGATACGTTTTTGGCGCGGCTTGAAGCATTGGCGTTGATTCAAACCTTGAACACGGAAATTCTTGGCAGTCGCAGTGCGACACGAAGCTTAGAAAATTGGTGTCGTGACCATCAACTTGCTAAAGAACCCAAGATAGTTGCACACTTAATCACAGTGAATAATAAAACACCTACGGAAGAACAGCGTCAGCATCTCATGATTACGAGTCAAGATGAGGTGAAATATCGAAACGTTCAACTTCGATGCGGGAGTTATGTTCTTTCAGAAGCAGAGAACTGGTATGTACCAAGTCGATTAACACCCGAAATGAATCGACTGCTGGAAACCACCGAAACACCATTTGGAAAGGTGGTCGAATCACTGGGGCCGTATCGCCAAACATTTGCCGTCAAGCAATTATGGATGCCACTACCTGACGGTTGGGAGCGTGCGCCTCATAAACGACCGACTAAAACACGTCGCGAACTTGAGATTCCCGACGCGCTATTCCAGCATCAGGCGATACTTTACACGCGTGCGCATCAACCTTTTTCTGAAGTCTCTGAGATTTATCAGCGACAGATTTTGGCATTTCCACTCCCTCTTTCACGTTGATTAATGGAATAGTTTCTCGTTCCCAAGCTCAGCTTGGGAATGCCTACCTTCAAGCTCTGCTTGATGTTTAATCGTGATGAATATCACTATTCCCTGTGTTTCTCCGCGCTCCACACGGGCTACGCAACTATAAATTACTCAGATGAATACATTCGATAGCAAATATCCCAATATGTCTCTTTCCACAGCTACAGCTTGGAAATAAGAAATCATGGTGTTTTTTAAGTTAAAAATATGGGTAGTGTTATACTTTTTATCGCATATTACCGAAAGGAGCTTTAGCTGCAAGGAGAATATGCAAATGTTGTTATAGCGCGGAATATTGCGTGTTTCATTGAACGTATCAAACTCGGTGGTAAATTACCCATCGAAGGTTTAGCGTAATTGTTTTACGCAAACCGTAAAAATAGGCAATTAATGGTGGTTGGTTTTAATTGCTACCATTTATTATTACTCTATTTAAATAACCACAAGCTTTTTAAGAGAGGCGAAAATGGGTAAACGTAAACATGATGAAATTTCCCCGACGGCGGTTAATTTTGCGGGCCCATTAGGTCAGCGTTTGGTTAATCACGCGCATAGCCGTCTAACACATTTTTTTTATTTTCTATTTAGCGTGTCAGCTTTGTGCAAACGCATTGATGACCTTGATGGCGGTAAAACTAACCCCGCAGATATAGTAAAACCCATTGCTACTCACCAAATTGGTGTTGGTTTTAAATCCAGTAGAATTGAACACCGCGCTTTTGATAAAAAAGCGACGGGGCTGGTTTATCAAAATTCTAGCGACTTTTCACAGATGGATGCCGCGCATTTTTGTAATCTTGGATTTGATGAACACTATCAGTCGTCTATTTATTCGCGCATTATGGCGCAACATAATGATGCGTTGGCAATAAGACTCTACGAACATATCAAAAAGTTTGCGGGCGATACGCAGTTACTGCCCAAGCGCATCAACATTGGCCCAGACCGTATTATTGATCAGTTACATGGTGTGTTGGCAAAGCGTTTTCTCACTGCTTCGCGTACACCCGTAACAGGTGTGCCAATGCCAGTCGTAACATCCGCGCTTATCGCCACTTATTTGGCTGAGGCATTGATTGTTATGAGTGACTATCGCGATCAGCTTGAACGTTCTGGCGACGATGGATTAGTGGAATGTGTGGATTGTTATATCAGTGTTTATAATCCAATGGGCCCTGTATTGCGTAGCGGCGATTCTAACGAAACTGCACACGCGCATTTGCGAGGTGCAATCTGGGGCGAATGCGCGGCAAGTAACGGCGCACTTAATTACAATCATTATCTCAGTTGATTGATTTATAAGTGATAAGCAATCACTCAAAACCATGTACGTTGGGTTGTCACCTTTTGGCAACCTATACACGCTATTTTTCACGCAACCATTGTGCCACTGCCTTAACGCGATAAGACGTACTGAGATACGAACGCGCTCGTTTGCGTTGTTGACGTGAATGATGATGTGCCTCCTATCATCGGTATATTCTATGGCTCTAACACTATTGAAATGAGTATCTTAGATCTGCAAAAGTCACCCGCACCGCGTTACAAAACGCTACCTCTGTTGCTGGCTTAATACTGAAGTCATGATTGCTGATGGTGTTAATAAAAAAGCCTCGATTGTGTTTGCAACCGAGGTTTTTTTTGTGCAATGTTTATAGTCGGACGCTACATTGATAATCCGATATGCACGGTTTCTTTATCTGAAGCCTTAATAGGGTCTTAATAACCACTCTATGGGATTGAATGGTTTACCTGCTGACCGTTTTTCCTTTTTTACTTTGTCCAACTCCTTGCGTAATTTAGTGATAGATATATCGGCTTGAGTTTTGTATTTGCGTAATTCCAATAATTCATCTGCTTGCTCTTTTTTAATTTTATCGCAATGGTCGCTAGAGACCTTCAACATCATTTCCATTGCTTTACTATTGATACTCGCTAATTCATAGCGTAAATCAACGCTTGTGTGAGACCCGTTGATTTTTCTTTCTTCTTTCCATTGTTGTAATAAAGGATTAATTGTTGAAAAGCTCCCTCCGCCTAATTCGGTTCTTACGGTTATTAGGGTTGGTTTGATGCCTTTTTCTACCAATTGATTGCAGATTTCAAAAATTCGATTTTTCATGATATAGCCTCTTTAAAGTGTATTTATGTATAATGAGAGTGTCGTTCTCACTACAAAAATACAAAATTAAACGTAACAAGGCTTGCAACATAGATGGTATGTGCTAAGGCATCGTTTGAGTTATGACCCCGAATGGGGTTTTTTGGGGTATAAAATGAATACTAACAATACCTAATTGTAAGTTTTTGGCGAACATTCTGCAATCTGTGAGGCATTGCCTTATTCTCGAATGTATTTTTTACAACCACTGTAAATAAAGGCAGTGCAACGCCTTCTGGTACAGTCTAATGAGATTTCAAATGGTGTAACGTGTACTCAATTGTAAGGTAATAAATGTGCCATTTTTAGTAGAGCTAACGCACAATAAAATGATAACGTTCGTGGTGAGCTTGTCGAACCACATTCACGCTTCGACAGGCTCAGCGCGAACGGTTTTTTAATCATTTTATTGGCTGTTAGCTATATGGAGCTTGCGGAATGCGGATTACACAACTATCAATAGAAATTTTAAGCGATAATACCGATTTAAAATTTTGGACTATTTATTATGCGTTTATTGCTATTATTCGTTACGTTGTTATTAACCGCTTGTGGATTTACAAAAACCATGTCACCAGAAAAATCTGTTATGTTGACCGACAAGGATAAAACGTTGAATACTTCGGTTGGTAAAAGTTTTGTAATTCGTCTTAATGAGAACCCCTCCACGGGCTATGTATGGGCGATTGATGGGCAAACGGAGTTATTGGCGTTGCAAAGTAGCGATTATATGAGCGATGCACCGCCTAATCAGCAAGGCGAAGTTCTTGTTGGTGGTGGAGGTAAACGCACGTTTACGTTTGTGGCAAAAAAATCAGGGACGACAACACTCAAGTTGAAACAGTGGCGACCGTGGGAAGGAGATGCTTCAATTGTTGATGCGTTCAGTGTACCTGTGCAAATTGAGGCAAAATAAGCGTTTTTCTTGTTTTCTCGCGTGGTGTACCGCGTGGAAAAAAAACAATTTTTACGAAATTCTCTAGCCGCGTAGGTATAGCCAACCGTCAATAAAATGATTACAAAACCGTTCGCACTGAGCTGTGAGCTTGTCGAACAGTCGAAGTGTGAATGTGGTTCGACAGGCTCACCACGAACGGCATCATTTTATTGTACGTTAGCTCTATGATCTCTCCAAATCAATCACAAGTAGAAAATTATCCTGTTTGTGGTTGATAATCTGTAGGTCGAAATAAGGCTTATTCCGACCTACTTATTTACGAACCATTCGCACATTCAAATCCAAAAAAAAAGCCACAGTCAAAAACTGTGGCTTTTTTTAAGCAACCGAAAAAAGGTTTATCCAGAGGATTACTTGATTTTAGCTTCTTTATAAATAACGTGCTTACGAACAACGGGATCAAATTTTTTGATTTCCATTTTTGTAGGCATGGTTTTTTTGTTTTTAGTCGTGGTGTAAAAATGACCTGTGCCTTCGCTAGAGATCAATTTAATTTTATCGCGCATGATGTTATCCCCTTAGACCTTTTGACCGCTTTTACGCAAATCCGCTAATACTGCGTCTATGCCGTTTTTATCAATGATACGCATTGCTTTAGTTGAAACGCGCAGACGTACCCAACGATTTTCGCTTTCCACCCAAAAACGGTGGTGTTGCAAATTAGGAAGGAAACGTCTTTTAGTTCTGTTGTTTGCGTGTGATACGTTGTTACCTGTAACAGGACGTTTGCCTGTTATTTCACATACTCTGGACATGATTAACCTCTTTTAGTGTGCCTAGATTCAAAATTTAGCCAAACTTTATACCAAAAAAACGTGTTAAAGTAAACGTTTCAATCTGAGTCTACGCATATTCAGTTGCCAAAATCGCCAATCGATAAAAAGAGGGTGATTTATTTAATCGCATCCTCTGTAAACGAAACTGTCAAATTTTAACAATTCCATTAAAATGGTCAGCCTGACAGCCCAAAGCACGTTAATACTACACTGCCAACACCATCGGAACTCTAATGCCTATTAAACTCGGTATGGTTATGGACTCTATAGCCCATATCAATATAAAAAAAGACACCAGCTTTGCTATGTTACTGGAAGCCCAAGCACGCGGCTGGGAACTGCATTACATGGAGTTAAACGATTTATTTCTCAGAAATGGTATTGCTTATGCGCGTACACGCACGTTAAAAGTCCAGCGGGATGCTAAGCAGTGGTATCAGTTCATTGATGAACAGGATATTCCGTTGCACACATTGCAGGTCATTCTGATGCGTAAAGACCCGCCGTTTAATCAAGAATTTATTTACGCGACTTATTTACTCGAACGCGCCGAAAGTATGGGAGCTTATGTCGTTAATAAGCCGCAATCTCTGCGTGATGCTAATGAAAAATTATTTACTGCGTGGTTTCCACAATGTTGTGCGGAAACCTTAGTCACTAGAGAGCCAAAACGGATTAGAGATTTTTTAACTGAACAAGGGGAAATTATTTTAAAACCGCTAGATGGTATGGGCGGCACATCTATTTTTCATTTGCGTCAGAATGATCCTAATCTCAGCGTCATTTTAGAAACGATGACGGAATACAATAGCCGCTATATCATGGCGCAAAAATATTTACCGCAAATTAAGGACGGCGATAAACGTATTTTGATGGTCAATGGCGAACCTGTGCCTTACTGTTTGGCGCGTATTCCAGCACAAGGTGAAACGCGTGGCAATTTAGCCGCAGGTGGACGCGCAGAAGGTCGTCCCTTAACTGATAGAGACTGTTGGATTGCCAATGAAGTTGGTGCGACGTTACGCGAAAAAGGCTTGGTTTTTGTTGGCTTAGATGTCATCGGTGACACGCTAACAGAAATTAATGTCACTAGCCCAACGTGCGCGGTGGAGTTGGATACGCAGTTTGGATTGAATATTTGTGGTCTATTAATGGATCATATTGAGCAAGCGATTCGCTAATATGACCGCTCAAACCCTGCCCAATTCACCCGTTATGCCATCAATGAATCCATTATGGATTGCTGTGGTTGTGGCAGTCATTGTGCATCTTGTTATCATGGTTGGTATGCAGACACATAAACTCGTACCACTCGCACAACCCAGTAAAAGCATTAACATTACCTTAGTCAATGCACCCATCACAAAAGCCCCTGACAAAGCGCAGATGTTGGCAGCGGAAAATCAATTAGCCTCCAGTCAGCAGACCAATACGCCTGAGCCAGAGAAGCCAGCGGTGCTTGAAGAAGTAAAGCCCGTTCCAAAAATGCCAGTTGTGGAAAAAATTAAATCCACGCCACCCATAAAACCGCTTCCAAAAACGGCACTTGAAAAAATTAAACCCTTAGCTCAGGAACAACCTGTTCCAAAAGTTGAACCCGAAAAAGTTAAGCCTCAGCCTCAGGAAAAACCTGCTCCAAAAGTTGAGCCTGAAAAAGTTAAGCCTCAGCCTCAGGAAAAACCAGTTCCAAAAGTTGAGCCTGAAAAAATTAAGCCTGAGCCTAAGGAAAAGCCCATTGAAAAAAGTCAACCCGATAAAGCGGAACAGAAAATTATTGCCCAACAAAAAGCCGAATGGAATGCAATGATGACTCCAGACGCACCGAAAGAAAAAATAGTGACCAGAAAACATTCAGTTATTAATACGCGAGCAGAACAACCCCATCACGTTATAACAGCCGCTAGTTTGCAACAACAAATTTCTGAAATGGGAACGGGTATACGGCAAGCACGACCTAGTTTTATGGAAACCAAAACTAAAAATATCAACCAAGTCAGTGCCAATAAATATGTAGCGGCACAATACTTAAAAGATTGGGAAACTAAAGTAGAGCGTGTCGGTAATAATAATTACCCTGCCGCCGCTACTAAAGCAGGTTTTTCAGCCACCTTAACAATGGATGTGTTTATTAAAGCCGACGGTAGCATTGATAATATGCGCATTACCCATTCTTCGGGCAATCCAGAACTGGATGAGCAAGCAAAAAATATCGTTCGCATGAGTGCGCCTTTTCCACCTTTACCCGAAAAATTGCGTAGCGAGCTTGATGTGCTAGTCATTACACGGAGCTGGAAATTCTCAGACGAATCTGGCTTAATCACCCAATAAAGCCATCCCTAACTTTAATAATATCAAGGCACATGACTGCAGTTACTTATTTAAATAACCAATTTATTATCGCCATGCCCAACTTGGCTGACCCGCATTTTTTTCATACGGTGACTTATCTGTGTCAACACAATGACGAAGGGGCGTTAGGCATTGTCATTAATCGCCCTATCAATATGAGATTAGGCGAAGTCTTTGAACAAATGAAAATCCCTGTTACGTCTGAAAAAGCGACTCAAGCCCTCGTGTTCGCAGGCGGCCCTATGCAGCAAGAACGCGGTTTTGTACTACACACACCGAGTAGCAAATGGGATATGACGCTGGCTGTATCCGATTCCATTTCCTTAACCACCTCGCGTGATGTCATTGAAGCCATCGCGCTTGATAAAGGCCCAGAATCGTACTTAATCGCCTTAGGTTATGCAGGCTGGAGTGAGGGGCAATTAGAACAAGAAATGCTAGCGAATGCGTGGCTTAACAGCCCTTACGGCAAACGAATTTTATTTGACACCCCTGTAGACCTACGCTGGACTGCTGCCGCTGATTCAATTGGCATCAATATAAATCAACTTACTATTCCTGCTGGTCATGCTTAAATGCGACTACATCAGTTGCCGCCGTTACCAGTAAACCACGTCCTGCATCTTGGCTCCGCCAAGCTGAAGAATCTTGCTAATCAGGTAAGGTTTTGTATGGGCTAGTTAGCTTCTTTCTGCCCCTGATTTTAACCCGATTTACAGATTTAACCCATTACCCTCCTTCGTACTGTGTTACTGACTTTTAAGGTATGGATCACAGTTTTCAGCGCGTAAATTGACGACAAGTCCTGTAGCAACTAATGCAAACAGCCCAGATGTCATAAAAGCCAAGGTGTAATTCCCCGTTAAACTGTGTAGATAACCTGCACCATAAGACGCTAACGCCGCGCCGATTTGATGGGCGAAGCAAATCCAACCGAACACAACGCCTATATTTTGTTTGCCAAATAAATCCGCTGTCAGTGCTGAGGTTGCGGGGATGGTTGATAACCAATTCAGCCCATAGACCACCGAAAATGCCATTAATTGTTCGGTTGATTCGACATAAGGCAACAGCATTAATGAAATGCCCCGAAGTGAATAATAAATTGCCAGTGGCCAGCGTTTACCAAAACGGTCACAAAGCCAACCAGAGAAAATTGTGCCTATCATATCGGTCGCTCCCATTAAGCCTAGAGAAACCGCCATTGTCATTTCTGGAAAGCCATGTTCTACGCCGTGCGAAATTAAATGGGTTTGAAACAATCCTGACGTGGTAAAGCCGCAAATAGCAAAACTGAATGCCAGTAGCCAAAATTGCGGATTAGCCATTGCAATACGCATTGGATGCGTATCTGGCGGCATCACAGTTGCCACACCGCCATTGCCACCATAAGGTTGTATGCCCTTTAAATTGGGGCTATCAACCATAAACTTAATTACTGAGATAAATTGTTAAAAAATCAAATTAACTTTTTTCCATTATTAGCCCAACGTTCCTTAACATATTGGTAAAATTCTGGCTCGTCTGCATGTTCCATAACAACTATTTGAGGAGAAAAACCATATTGTTTTTTTATAATCAATATTTCTTCTAAAATAACTTTGAAAATATTTTTTACCTGCTTGATATTTTCATCATAGCTTTCGCCGTCATCCTCTTCTTGATTATCATTAGAAATTACTTTTGTAACTTTAGGAAAATATACTTGACTTGGTTGGTCGATGAATAAAAAGGAAGGAATACATGACTCTTTTTCTTTACAAATGAAATGCAATAATGAAAGAAATAATGATAGATGGCAAGCCAGCCAATTTGCTCCACTTCCCATTTCGGAAAGTCTAATTGGCTTTCCTTTGTACAAATAATAAAAGTCAAAAGTAGTTAAATCAAACCTCATTTCCCCTGATTGTAATTCTTCCTCAAAATCTAACTTTCTACTAATTTCAGTCATTCTGTTATTTATAAAAGTGTTTGCACTCTCAATTTTTGCTTTTAAGTCATATCCTTTTAATTTGTCTTTGAGTTGGTCTATTTCAATTTTAAGTTCTTGAATATCAATCGGACTTTGAGCTAATGTGGGTGCATCAAGAATTTGCTCTAAGGTTACTTCTATTCGTCCTCTTAAAAACATTAACGTTTCGCGTAATGATTGCTCTTTAATTACCGACTGCGTAACTTTTTCTAAATTTGTTATTTCTGCTGAAATCAGTTTTATATTTTTTTTGCACAAATCCCTTTTTTCAATCAACTGATTAATATGTTCAGAGCTATCATTCTTGTATTTACCCACATTTTTCAATTCTGATATTAAATTTTCCCTTGAGGTTTTTATTGTTTTAATGGTTTCTTCAACTTCAGAAACTTTATGATGACAGACAGGACATTCGATATTATCTTTACTTTCTGGAAAATCATTGGTTAAAACAATCCTACTTAGCATATTGCTATAACTATAAGCTTCTGAATTATTGTCATTTATTTGTTCAATCAGTGAATTAACTTCGGATAATTCGTTAGAATATTCACTCCTTTTTTTCTTTAAGCTAGATATTTGATTTTTAATATCACTATCTTCTTCTGCCGTTTTTGGAACTTCTGGCAAATTTTTAGCTACTCTTTTAAGTTCTAAGAAACTTAGATTATCTTCTAAAATATAACCAATAGCATTGTAATATTGCTTAATAGGTACTCTTAATTTCTCAATCAAATCAGTTTTTTTTAGCTTCATTGACTCTTGCAATCTAAGTTCTTTTTTTAATTCTTGCTCTTTAACCTCAAGCTGTCTTTTTAAATCCGTATATTCACTATTAACCCAGCCCAATAATATTGGCATTTCTTTAATCACATCTTCTCTTTTTCGATAATCATCAAAACGATAAAAAAGACTATGTTTATTCGCAATTAGATTCTGATGTTGAAATAGTAACGAAACAAAGCTACGCATAGTCGCTTTTTTTGAATTACCATAATTATTTTCTCGTTGGTCTAAAACAGCTAATCCTAAATGTTGCTCGACTTCTGGCTGTACATCGCTTTTAATTGATTTAGGTAATTTATTGCTAAAATATTTAAAAGTAAATGGACTTAAAAAACTATCATTAACCTCAAATGAAAAATATGCTTTTGAATGGTCTTTACTATCCCAATGTGGACGAGCAATGACTAAATATTTATTTGAAATTTTTATAATAATGCAAAATAACGTTGCAAAATCAGTTATCTTTCCCACAGGAATTGTTGAACGCGATGAAAACAAACAATAATCTACAATTTCAATCAATGCGCTTTTTCCCGTTTTAGAATCACCTGTGATAATATTTAAACCATCATCAAGAGAAACTTCACGCATTTCGCCATCTTTAGAAAAAAGAGCTATTTTTTTAATGTAAGCATTCATATATTTGTTATTCCTAATTTAACAAAAACACTTCGATAATCTTCCCTTGCGAAGATAACTCCAAGATAATAAGCTGCTTTGCAATAATCACGACTAATTCCTTTTTCTTTCTTATAGTCTATGGTTTTAGAAGCTACTATAAAACTTCCTATTTTAAGATTTTCAATATTTCCTAAATATATAATTCCACTATTAGTAATCTCATGAAATTGTTTTATTTGTTCGTTTTTTTGAATCAAAGAATTTTTTATTTCCAGTGAACTATTATTTTGAAAAGTAGTAGAAAATGTACTTGTTTTTACTGCACTGACTAATTTTCCTCTTGTAGTATCATCAATTATAAAAGGCAATGAAAGATAGAGTAATTCTGTTTTAATTCCTTCTTTACTGATACTTTGTGCGCCACTTAAAAAGTAATGTAATAATTTTGCTACCCATTGCGGCGAAAACATCAAATTTACCAAGTCTTTTGATTTCACAATAGGTCTTCCTCACAAATACGCCA
The DNA here is from genome assembly GCA_002134785.1 of Crenothrix sp. D3. GTDB lineage: Bacteria > Pseudomonadota > Gammaproteobacteria > Methylococcales > Methylomonadaceae > UBA4132. The sequence continues at coordinate 46,259 of MBQZ01000029.1, read as the reverse complement.
GACAAACCTATTTTCATTTACATTATGGTGAATTCTGCCATCTTGGTAATATTTTTGTGTGTCATTAACTTGAGGAATGTGATTTAATGGCAACTTCATGCAATTGGAATATAGATTTTTTGCGGCTATCAAAGTTTTTTTTGTATTCAATTCTTCAATCTCCGTATCTAAAGAATGTTCATTTTTTAGTAACTTCATCTCTCGTAATATAGAGCTATCATATTTATCTAAAATTTCAGCTATTATAGGTTGATAATTAAGAAAAATTATTTGAGTTTCATTTGATCGAAAATAATCAGATATTGCCTGTTCAATTGAATTTTTTCTCAATTCTATACTTTTCATTTCTTCGACAAACAAAAAACTTTTTGAGTCAATGTCAATTTTTGTTTCTTCAATATGGGGAAAGGGGATTTTATCTTGGGTATATGGTTGTAATGCTAATTTACATGCACTATCAAAATCATTAATTTTTATCTCCCAATTGTATCTATCATTTATAGCTTTATCATGTATATAACCATAAATCCAATGCAAAGCATCGGTTTTATAGTTATCTTTTACAGAGTAAAGACATGGATTTCTTGATTCTTTTAACTCCTGCCATTTTTCTTCAATATTTGGTTGAGATGATTTAATCGTTAATTTTTCAAGAATAGAGAGTAATTCTTCCTTTGGTTTTGCAATTACAGCAGCATAATGAGATTTTATAGTAGCTACTGGCGTATGTTTTTTAAGCTTGTCATATTTTTTTGTTTTTGATAATTCATTCCATCCAAAAAATATTGAATCATCTGGTATATCTGCGGTTGTATGTAAAATAAAAGCGTTAATCTCACTAATGTCTTCTGTAACCAAGTTTTTTAAAGTTTTCCAAAAATCTTCTGAATTACTTGTCAGGTTTGTTTTTCCACAGTGATGTTTTACCTCCTTGATTGTGTTGCCGTCATAAACATCACCATAGCATTCAAGCCAAATTGTTTCATTTTTCTTAGCTTGAAAACATTGCTCAATAGCAATTAAAACTTGATAAACATAACCAAGATATTTAGGCGTTGCATTATTACTAAAAGGTTTAGGCATAGTTAGTCATCGCTCAACACAGTAGGTTTTTATTTTTTAACAATTTTTAGGATCGTTTCATTCGGATTCTATCATTTTTCTAACATCTGGAGCAGCGTAGGTTGCAACCCAACATATCATACAATTCAACCAGCACCATAATTTCACTTCGTCATTGTTGGGTTGGCTTGATGCCAGTCCTACCTGCAAACTTTCACATAATAAACTGCCACACTAATCGGCACTAAGAGCTTTCACCTGCCAAAACCAATATCCGTTCTAACAACTCATCACTGACAAAAATATCTGAATCGCTCAATTTATCAAGCAATATAGGGAATCATAACAATCAACTCTCAAATTACCGCAATAGCGGCTATCGTCCAGCCAAAACTGAACGAATCCACCCACGACAAGCGTGGACATTGTGCTAATCGCCGATAACTTTTATCTGCTGAAATAACGCCAATCGCATTTTCTGCCAACTCGCCCAAATAAATATTATTATCCTTATCGATAGTCATGCCGTCCGAAATCGGCTTATTGCTGTAATGTTGAACGTGACTTGCCAAGGTCTTGGCATCCAAACTTTCATTTACCAAATCATCGGCTTTGATGCGGTAAATACTGTGTCCGTGCATAGGGGCAAAATACACCCATTCATTATGCAAATCTTCGGTAATCGGATTAACACCGATATGCGGGCGTAGCAGTTTCCCAGCCTCATCTTTTACTTGAATCGCTACCTTATCAATAATCAAATCGACATTTTCGGGTAGCACACTAGCATCACCCTCAAGCACCCGCCGCGCCGTTCCCGTATTCAAATTAACCACAATCAGCGCGGCATTCGCACCACCCGCAGGATCGCTAATATAAATATGATTACGGCGTGTATCGACCGCAAAATCATTCACGAACGCATCTTTAGGCGTAATCGGTGACGGCAAATAAACCACTTGCTGAAGCTGATTAGTTTTAGTATTCCAGCCAACTAGTTTAGGCGTTACACCGCTGCGCATACCGTTATCCAGCATCCACACAATACCGTGACTGTCAGCGCGAATACCCAACACCGAATCAAGTTTAAAATCGGCTGTTGATTGTGGATTTGCCAATTCCTCATTAGGAAACAGCACAAGTACATTATCTTTAACCTCAACCACCGTGTATTTCGGCGCGTATTGTGATGCAAGCTCATCATAATTCGCCCGTTATCCAGCACAGTGACATTCCCCGGCCCTGCATCGAGCTTAGCTAAAATATCAAATTGTGACTCATCGGCTAACACCGCTTGAAATGCGAACAACAATAAAATAGCAGTGGATTTAAGAATATTCATGACTGTCTCCCAGAAAAAAAGTAATTGTCGTGACATTACTCTATTGGAGGACGCGCTGTTAAATGTTCTTTATTCATACAAGTATTTATTAAATTACTGTGCAAATAAGGGCAACTAAAAGAGATTTACAGGATGGACAGGGATTTCTTGATAGCAGGTCATAAGGTTTTGTATGGGCTAGTTAGCTTCTTTCTGCCCCTGATTTTAAACCGATTTACAGATTTAACCCATTACCATTCGTTTCTAGTAGCTTCATGGAAATCTTCTTTTCTACTGGCGTTCTCGAAGAACGCCATTTTCCCAGAATTTAAGATTTCCTCTCTCTATTTCAAAAAACTGTCCGAACTATTGAATTAATAGAGATTCCCTTAACTCAATAACTACCCACTATCCTATAATATCAACTCTTTTAGAAAACAACAGGCATGGTATGACAACTGTAAACGAGCAACATTCACAAATTTCCGAAATGGTTTTAAATGCACATAACGCTCAACAGCTTTTTGAAACTTTTTCTCAGGACAAAGTTGACAGTATCGTTTGTGCCATCGGCAAATATGTCTATGACCACGCTGAACTGCTAGGGCAGATGTGTATTGATGAAACAGGCATTGGCAATTTACCCGACAAAACCCAAAAAAGTAGAAGTAAATCAACAACAATATGGGCGAACCTGAAAGACAAAAAAAGTCGCGGTATTATTGGTGAGGACGTTGAAAAAGGCTTGATTTTTGTCGCTAAACCGATAGGCGTAGTTGCCGCTATTACACCAATTACTAATCCTGTCGTTACCCCAATGTGTAACACCATGTTTGCACTTAAATGTGGTAATGCCATTATTATCGCACCGCACCCTAAAGCTCAACAGGTAGCAACGTATCTATGTGATGCTTTTATGAATATTGTTAGAGAACATAATGGCCCAGAAAATCTGATACAGGTTGTTAAAAACGGCAGCGTCGAAATGAGTCAAGAATTGATGCGCACCGCCGATGTCATTATTGCCACTGGCGGCAAAGCGATGGTGGAAGCGGCTTATTCCAGCGGCAAACCTGCCTTTGGTGTAGGACCAGGAAATGTTCCTGTTATTGTTGATCGGCAGGTTAATCTTGAAGAGGCTGCGGCTAAAATTCTGCTGAGTGCGGCATTTGACAATAGTTTGATTTGCTCACATGAACAATGCGTGTTAGTGCCAGAAGAAAGCTATGAGGCGATGGTCGCTGCCTTTATTAATACAGGTAAGGTCTGGTACAGTGCGGATGAAGACAGTATTGATGCTTTTCGCAAGTTACTTTTTCATGACGGCAAATTGAATCCAAAAATGGTCGGTCTTTCCGCGTGGCAAGTTGCAGAGTCTGCGGGTATCAGCATTCCTGAAACAACACGACTTATTTTACTTAAAGCTAAAGGTGCAGGCGTTGCCGATATTCTCTGTAAAGAAAAGCTGTGTCCCGTCATTTGTATTCTACCCTACGGCAGTTTTGAACAAGCCTTGGACATGGCACAAGCAAATTTAGAGGTAGAGGGTAAAGGGCATAGTGCGGCTATTCATTCCGATAATGAAGACCATATTCGCGCCGCTGGTGTAAGACTTTCTGTGAGTCGTTTAGTGGTTAATCAGCCTTCTGCGACCAGTGCGGGCGGTTCTTTTTCTAATAGCTTTTCACCGACAACGACACTAGGCTGTGGCTCTTGGGGTAATAACAGTATTTCAGAAAACCTTAATTACACGCACCTAATGAATGTATCTCGCATTGGTAAAGTCATTGCCAGTAAAGCCCCAAAATCGCTAGATGACATCTGGAATTAAGAGGTACACGATGAATTCATTTCAAATTAAACCTGTTATTCAATACGTTGCCACTTTTTCGGAATTCGCTGCGTTGATGGACTTTACACCTGAAGACTGCCTATTTACGCCACGTTATTTATATGAAACGTGGTTAAAACCGTTAAATCTACCCAGTCATATTTTGTTGTTTGAAGATTACGGCAACGGTGAACCGACCGATGAAATGATTGATCGTATTCTGCTTGATTTCAATAAACTGAATTGTCAGCGTGTGATAGCAATAGGCGGTGGTTCTATTCTCGATATAGCTAAAATTCTGGCATTGAAACCCACCAAAAGCACTGCCTTGGATTTATTTACGGGAAAAGCTGAATTAATTAAAGAAAAACAGCTCATTTTAATTCCAACGACGTGTGGTACAGGCAGTGAAGTAACGCGTATTTCAATTGCAGGCATTCCGTCTAAAAATACCAAAAAAGGGCTAGTCGCAGATGCGTTGTTTGCTGATACGGCGATATTAATACCTGAGCTGCTTTATGGGCTACCTAGGCACATCATGATTACCAGTTCGCTAGACGCGCTGACTCATGCAATGGAATCTTTTGTATCCCCTAAGGCTCATGCCTATTCTGAAATGTTTAGCATCGAAGCCATTCGCTTATTACTAAAATCCTACAAAACCTTATTAGCTAGTGATTATGACAGTGTCATTCAGGACATAGCCGCCGATTTAATGCGAGCCAGTAACTATGCAGGCATTGCCTTTGGTAATGTCGGTGTAGGTGCGGTACACGCACTGGCGTATCCGTTGGGTGAAAAATATCATGTCGCGCATGGCGAGGCTTGCGCTCGGTTTTTTAGCGGTGTTTTTCAAGCCTATCGCAGCAAAGTGGCTGGTGGAAAAATGCAGTTTTTGACGGATGTGCTGACAGAAGCATTGGATTGTTCAGCAGGGCAAGATGCGTGGGCAGTCATGGATGAGTTACTCAAACAACTACTCCCATCAAAACCATTGCGTGAATATGGCATGACAGAAACCGATATTGAATCGTTTGCTGACAGCGTAGTGAATGAACAACAACGATTATTAGTGAATAATTATTCGCCTTTAAGCCGTGATGAAATTCGCGATATTTTTAAAAAACTGTGGTGATAACATGAGTGCTGATCAAGAAATTAAAGTTTATATCTTAGATTTGGGAAAGCTCGAATGTGATGAAAACTGGATGGTGGCAATGTCAACATCGGGTAACAAACATCACAAAAACGTGCTTAGTCATTGGATTGAAATACCTGTGTACGCCGTGCTGATAGATCATCCTGACGGTAAAATGATATTCGACTTAGGCTGTCATCCACAGGCGAACGAAGGCTATTGGTGTGAAGGTTTGGTGAATACCTTTCCTTTTACGTTTACTGAAAATCAACGGTTAGAGCATCAATTAGCCTTACTTAATATCAGCCCAGAAGATATTTCTACCGTTATTTTGTCGCACATGCACCTCGATCATATTGGTAATATTCACCTCTTTAAACACGCGGATGTCTATGTTTCCCGCAAAGAGTTTGAATATGCCCAGACGATTGTACACGCCAGTCCAGACCCTAATAAACATGGTGCTTATGTAAAAGCGGATATTGAAGTACCCGTTAAACAATATCATTTGATTGATGACGATACTGAACTTTTTGCGGGTATTGAGTTTATTTCCTTGACTGGGCATACCGCAGGTTTATTTGGTTTAGTGATTCATTTGAAAAACGAAGGTGTGCTTATATTTCCAATGGATGCTATCTATAACCAAACCGTATTCGGGCCACCCGCAAAAGCAGCAGGTCTTATTTATGACAGTATTGCTTTTTTTAAATCAATTGAAAAAGTTAGACAATTAGCCAAAAAATATAATGCGCAAGTTATGTTTCCACATGATATGGAAATGTTTGAAAAAATGAAAAAAGCCCCCGACTATTACTGCTAAATAAAAGGAACATGATGACAACCATTGAAAAAACCGCTGTAGAAAATCATTTGCGACAGTTTATCGACCCAAACCACGGTGTCGATTTAGTTTCTGCAAAATCGGTGAAAGCCATCGTGATTGATGGCGCGAACGTGAGCGTTAAACTGGAGTTGGGTTATCCTGCTAAAAGCTATCTGGAAACGCTGAAAAGCGAAGTAGAGCAGCATTTAAAAACACTGGCAGGCGTAGGTAGTGTTAGCGTTGAAGTCAGTGTGAAAATTGTTTCTCATGCGGTACAACAAGCGTTAAAACCCAATCCGCATATTAAAAATATGATTGCGGTGGCATCGGGTAAAGGCGGCGTGGGTAAATCAACCACCGCTGTTAATCTAGCATTAGCACTCGCCGCAGAAGGCGCGAGCGTCGGCATTTTAGATGCGGATATTTACGGTCCCAGTATTCCCACGATGTTAGGTTTATCGGGTTTGCCTGAAAGCGAAGACAAAAAAACCATGATGCCTAAAGTGGCTTACGGCATACAAACTATGTCGATAGGTTATTTAGTTCCTGAAGATCAGGCGATGATTTGGCGCGGTCCGATGGTAACGAATGCGTTGCAACAATTGCTCAGAGATACTAACTGGAAAGATATTGATTATTTAATCATCGACTTACCACCTGGAACGGGCGATATTCAATTGACGCTTGCCCAGCAAATTCCTGTCAGTGGCGCGGTGATTGTTACCACGCCACAAGATATTGCTTTAATTGACGCTCAACGTGGTTTAGGTATGTTTGCGAAAGTGAATGTGCCTGTGTTGGGTATCGTAGAAAACATGAGTGTCCATATTTGTTCTAATTGCGGGCATGAAGAAGCCATCTTCGGCACAGGTGGCGGTGTCGTGATGGCAGAAGCCAATAAAGTGGATTTCCTCGGTGCATTACCATTAGAGTTAGCGATTCGCTTAAACGCAGATTCAGGTAAACCGACGGTAATCGCTGATCCAGACAGCCGCGCCGCGCAGATTTATCGACAAATAGCGCGTAAAACAGCGGCAAAATTGGCATTAAAAGCCAAAGATTTTAGCAGTAAATTTCCGAATATCGTTGTACAAGCCAATTAAGTATCGGAGTACAAACCTAGGTTTGTACTCCAGCCTCCTCCTCTGCTTTTATGTTAAAATCACCGTTTTTACACCACAAACTTTAAAAACTCATGAGCATTAAATCGGATAAATGGATACGCCGTATGGCGGAACAACACGGCATGATTGAACCGTTTGAAAGCGGTCAAGTACGCGAATCAGCACAAGGCAAAGTCATTTCTTATGGCACATCCAGTTATGGCTATGACGTGCGTTGCTCAGACGAATTTAAAATTTTCACCAATATCAACTCCGCTATCGTCGATCCAAAAAACTTTGATTCCAACAGTTTTGTCGATGTTAAATCCGATGTCTGCATCATCCCACCTAATTCCTTTGCGCTCGCGCGTACCGTGGAATTTTTCCGTATTCCGCGTGATGTACTCACAATTTGCTTAGGAAAATCGACTTATGCACGTTGCGGTATCATAGTGAATGTAACGCCTTTAGAACCCGAATGGGAAGGTCATGTTACGCTGGAATTTTCCAACACCACCACGCTGCCTGCCAAAATCTACGCCAATGAAGGCGTGGCGCAAATGTTATTTTTTGGTGCAGAGGAAGTCTGTGAAACGTCTTATAAAGACCGAGGCGGTAAGTATCAGGGACAAACTGGGGTAACGTTGCCCAAAGCATAATATGGCTATGAAAAATAGCTAAGCAGGGTTGTTTACGCACCAATGCTATATCGCGTAAGACAAAATACATACCTTGGTTGAATAGGTAAAATCGTGCGTGCTGAACTGAGTAAATAAGATTATAGTTAGCAGGTCGGGTTAGCGTAACCCGACCTATTCGAGTTATGGCAAGCCTAACCCAATCTATATACTTAACGCGGAGTAATAAAAATGAGTAACAAAGTAGGCATTTTAATTCTTCATGGCATTGGAAAACAAAAAACCAATTATTCATCAGATCTACAAAAAGGTATTTTAAAGAGTATTGGCAATACTGATAAGCAGGTAATATTCCACGAAGTTTTATATTCACAGTTATTTGATGATTATGCTAGAAAGCGTAGTCAATATTTAATGGATTCCTCTCATCCATTGCAATTAGTAGAAAGATTTATTAGATATATGTTAATTTATTTTTTTAGTGATGCCACTTCCTATAAAGATAAAAATGGGTATAACGCCACGCATGAATACCTGTCATCTGAGCTAGCCGTTTTTAAACAAAAACTAGATGCGGATTCACCAATTATTGTGGCTACTCACTCAATGGGTGCAATGGTAATCTCGGATTATGTTTATGACGAACAAAAAGGAATGACAGGAAAAACAGCAATTGCAAAAAATTTGAGAGCCTTTATTACGTTCGCTTGCAATATACCCTTGTTTGAAATGGGGCATAATAAAACTGTTTCTATAGAAAAGCCGACTGACGAATTTATATGGCAAAATTTTTTCTCGCCCTTTGATGTTCTTGGCTATAAAGTGGATGGTTATTATGATGAAGAATATAACCACGCAGGTAATCGACCACAATTTATAAAAGACTTTAAAATTTTTCCAGGGGGATTATTAAAATCATGGAATGTTTTATCACATACTTGTTATTGGGAATACAAAGATATTCATGATGCTATCGGTCGTATTATTTGACGTGTGTGTATAAATAAACAATGGTAATAGCAGAATAGGATGGACTGAAGTGAAGTCCATCCTATTCAACTGCCCTATCGGTTTAACCGATAATCGTCAAACCACCCATATAAGGCAATAACGCGTCTGGAATATGAATGCGACCATCAGCATCTTGATAATTTTCCATGACTGCAATCAGCGTTCTACCAGCGGCTAAACCTGAACCATTCAGCGTATGCACTAACTCAGGTTTGCCCGTTTCTGGATTACGCCAGCGGGCTTGTAAGCGGCGGGCTTGAAAATCTTTAAAATTGCTGCATGATGAAATTTCCCGATACGCGCCTTGTGCGGGTAGCCAGACTTCTAAATCGTAGGTTTTAGCGGATGAAAAGCCCGTATCGCCTGCACACAACAACATTTTGCGGTATGGTAAATTCAATTTTTTCAAAATGACTTCCGCATGAAGGGTTAATTCTTCATGGACACGCGCAGAATCTTCGGGCTTTACAATCTGCACAATTTCCACTTTTTCAAATTGATGCTGGCGTATCATGCCGCGTACATCACGCCCATAAGCACCTGCTTCACTGCGAAAACACGGGCTATGACAGACAAATTTCAGCGGTAAGTCTTTGGCATCAATAATGACATCACGGACAATATTCGTCACGGGTACTTCGGCGGTGGGAATCAAATATAAATCGGGGTTAGAGCTGGCTTTGAATAAATCGTCTTCAAATTTTGGCAGTTGTCCAGTGCCGCGCAAACTCTCAGCATTGACTAAAAACGGCACATAAACTTCGTTATAACCGTGTTCAGCGGTATGCGTATCAAGCATTAATTGAATAATGGCGCGTTGTAAACGGGCTAAACCGCCGTTTAATACCACAAACCGAGTACCCGCGATTTTCGCGCCTAATTCAAAATCCATGCCTTGCAGTTGCGCACCTAAATCGACATGATCTTTCGCTTCAAAATCAAATTCTGGCAGTTCACCCCAGCGGCTGACTTCTAAGTTAGCGTCTTCGGATTTACCTTCGGGAACTGCCTCATCGAGAATATTAGGAATACTCGACATCAAACTATCCATGTCTGTTTGAATGCTGCTTAGCTCGGTTTCTGCGGCTTTTAAGGCATCACCTAATTCAGCAACTTGGTCTAATAAAGGTTGCACGTCTTCGCCTTTGGCTTTGGCTTGCCCAATAGCTTTGGCATTGCTGTTGCGTTGATTTTGTAGCTCTTGGGTTTTAACCTGCACGTCTTTGCGTCGCGCTTCTAAAGTGGTGTATGCCTCTGCATCAAACGCGAAATTTCGCCGCGCTAATTGTGCGGCAACAAAATCAAGTTCAGTTCTAAATAAACGAGGATCTAGCATAATAAATACCTATCAAAGTGAAAATAAGGCTATTTTAGCGTGTAACTTCCTATTGAATAGGCTAATCTTTAGGTGTTATTTCAACAATGCTAATAAGGTAAGGAAAGAACGATGTCAAAATTATTTGTAGAATGGTCAGATGAGTTAAGTGTCGGTATCGAAGAGATTGATGAGCAACACAAAATTTTAGTTGATTTAATCAATCGGTTATTTGAAGAAACCGTTGTGCATGAAGCAGCTAATACAGCCGTAATAGAAGACGTTTTGCATGAGCTTATTGAATATACAGTGATTCATTTTGCTGTTGAGGAAAGTTTATTCCGTATTTTTCACTACCCCGCAACCGAATCACATACACATCATCACGATGAATTAAAAGCGCAAGTGCTAGAAATTCAGAAAAAAGTCAAACTGGGTGAAATGCAGGTGAATGTCGAACTGCTGATATTCTTAAAAAAATGGTTAGAACAGCATATTTTGTATGAAGACAAGTTATATGGCCCTTTTTTGCTGGAACAAGGTGTTAAAAAGTCGTGGGCAGAAAAATCGTGGTTAGGCAAAATTTGGCGTGGTAAGTAATTAATCAGCAACCACTTTAGCTGTTGAAATGGCAACTGCTAAAAAAATAGTAACAACTCATTCATATCTTTCGGATTTTTAAAACCTGAAAGGTCTCAGATGTTGTTTACCAATCCACAAAAAACATAATTGCTTATGCTCAAGTGTATCTGTCACAATAACTTATAAATTATTGTGACTCACACAGGACAGCATCATGATCCAAATAACCGAAGTACCCAGCCCTTTTTGCGGTATTGGCACCGATGACTTGTGCATTCAAGTCGATGGTGTCACGCTGAAAGTGCTAGAAAATGGCTGTGCGGTAAATACACCGATGTTTGAACAAGCCATTACCGACACCAGCCCGCGCGTAGCAGGGCAAGCCGTTAGTTTGCAAGTAGCCGTTGCCCACGCGGCAAGCCTGTTAAAAGACACCCAGCTTCCCGTGATTGGTGGTTGCTCTACCGATGTCAACGGAATGCGCGGCTTACTCGCCTTGGCTGATCGCATCGGCGCGGTGGTTGATAACATGAATTTTACAGGTGCGCGTAATAACTTCTTAGCCCTGCAAGATTCAGGCTGGATGAATACCACACTCGCCGAAGTCAAAAACCGTTGTGATGTTTTGCTAGTGGTTGGCACAGATTTAGAAGCCTTTGCACCGCGCTTTTTTGAGCGTTATCTCTGGAATACAGAAGCGATGTTCATAGCCGACACGCAACAACGCGACATCATTTATTTAGGCAAAGCCCCCTCTGGCGATTTATCCACCTCACCCAACGGCACAAAAGCCCGCGTTTTAGAATGCGCCACGACCGACTTACCTGAAGTCATCGCCGTCTTAAGAGCCTTGGTCAAAGGTCGCCCAATACGCGCTACCTCAGTATGTGGCATAGCCGTTGCCGACTTACAAACCATTGCCGACACACTCAAAGCTGCAAAATACGGCGTAGTAACGTGGGCAGCTGGCGCGTTGGCTTACCGTCAAGCAGAATTGACCGTACAAACGTTGTCGGAAATGATTAAAGATTTAAACAACACCACACGCTGTTCAGGCTTACCGCTTGCTGGTAAAGAAGGCGACCAAACCGCCAACCAAGTGTGCGGCTGGACAACAGGCTATCCTGCCCGCACGCGTTTTAGTCGTGGCTATCCAGAATATGACCCGTTTTTAAACGACACCAATGTGTTATTGGCAGACGGTGAAGCCGATGCTTTAGTCTGGGTGCAAGCCTTTAACACTAACTCAACACCACCTGCAACCGACTTACCGACGATTGTTATCGGACGCTCAGGCATGACCTTTGCCAAAGAACCCGATGTCTTTATCCCTGTCGGTACACCTGGTATAGATCACGCAGGTCATGCCTATCGTATGGATAACGTGGTCGCGATACGCTTGAAAAAACTCAGAGACTCAGGATTGCCCAGCACGGCGGATGTACTCAATGCCATTGAGCAAGCAATGTAATAATGTAGGTTGGGGTGAGTGAGCGAACCCCAACAAACACAATGCTGAGAATAAAATATGCCTAAAATTAGCCATCTCGACCAACTCGATTTAAATCAAAGCTATAACTACGCCGATTATCTAACATGGCAGTTAAAAGAAGCGGTGGAATTAATCAAAGGTAAAATCATGCTGATGTCGCCTGCGCCTAATGTCAGGCATCAAGACATTTCTAGCAATTTAATGGGCTGCCTACTGCCTTTTTTTAAACAAAAAAAATGCCGCGTTTATACCGCGCCTTTTGATGTCAGATTATATGACCGTAAAAAATCCATTTTAAAAAGCCAAGAAATACATACTGTTGTACAACCTGATTTATGCGTTGTTTGTCAGCCTGAATTATTAGATAAACAAGGCTGTAACGGTGCGCCCGATTGGATTATTGAAATATTATCTAAGGGTAATTCTAAGCGAGAAATTCATATTAAATACGAGTTATATCAAGAAAGTGGTGTCACCGAATATTGGCTAGTTTTTCCAGAACATCAAACCATTCACCAATTCGTATTAAATGCACAGCAACACTATGAATTAAAACAAATGTACACCAACGATGATATTGCCATACCGCATTTATTTCCAGAATTGGAAATGAACGTGAATGAAATATTTGATACTTGGGCAGAAGATTAATTTAGTTTGATGTCTGAACAAAAATTTAAAGTGACTTATAATCCAATCGCACCCTATCGCCAAGTATGGGGAAAAAATTTTCCACCCGTTGTATTACAAGCTGCTATTGGTTGCGCTAAGAAACATTCTAGTTATGAAGTAGCAAAAGCAGGTGGAATAGAAGCCGCATTGATTCTTGCCAATGATTTAATTAATGATGAAGCTACTAAGAAAATATCAGCCCTGATAGGAAATAAAAAACCGTTGCTTATTCCAGTTCATGCAGAAGAGGCAATTAGTATTAATCGCATTCCCTTAGCTTATGCGATGGTAATTGCAGCAAAATTCAATTTGAATGTTGAATTAAATATTGTGCAGGCGGCTAAAGTCAGCCGAACAGGAACAGATGGTTTTTCCAGATTAGCCTTTCCACCGCCGTTTTCTGGAAAACCAAGTCTTGATGCAGATTATGCGATTATTCTTGATGATACTTTGACGCAAGGTGGAACATTAGCCAATTTAAAAGGCTATGTGGCGCAATTTGGCATAAAAACGCTAGTAGCAACGACTTTAACAGGCAAAAATTATTCATCTGTTTTAACACTATCAGCAGATACTTTAACGAACTTAAGAGGTAAATATAATGAACTCGAATACTGGTGGGTTGAATTCTTTGGCTACGGATTCGACTGCCTTACTGAATCAGAAGCCCGCTATATCCTTAAATCAGAAAAGGATGCTGACACCATTAGAAATAGAATTATTACAGAAAGACAAAAGGGATTCTTTTGAGAAAATGTTGGAAATTATGAAATCGCAAGGACAAATCAAAAATCTTCTTGATTCACACTCTAAAGCACCTTTTTAAGGAAACACCATGTTAATAAAACTCACAGGCGGCGTAGTTTACGATCCCGCCAGCGGCATAGACGGACAACAACAAGATATTTATATCGAAGATGGGCGTATCGTCAACAAACCTAATGGCGATTTTAAAGTCGATAAAGAATACGACTTGAAAGGCAAGGTGGTCATGTCAGGTGCAATTGATATGCACACACACATCGGCGGAGGTAAAGGCAATATTGCCAGAACGTTACTGCCCGAAGACCATAGACAAGATCCCGTACATCGTAGCGACATTACCCGCTCTGGTTGTGGTCATGCGATGCCCAGCACGTTTGTGACGGGTTATCGTTACGCGGAAATGGGTTATACCGCTGGTTTTGAACCTGCCGTATTGCCAATTAACGCCCGTCAAGCACACATGGAAATGGCGGATATTCCCATTTTAGACAAAGGCGGCTATGTGATGCTGGGCAGTGATGATTATTTACTGCGAATGCTCACCGCCAAAAAAGACCAAAAAGCCATTAATGATTATGTGGCGTGGACGATGCACTCTGCGAAAGCCATCGGCGTTAAAGTCGTTAATCCGGGTGGCATTAATGCGTTTAAATTTAACCAACGGCAGTTAGATTTAGACGAACAAAACAGTCATTACGGTGTCACTCCACGCCAGATTCTGCAAGTATTAGCCACTGCCGTAAAAGAATTGGGTGTGCATCATCCGTTACACGTTCATGGTTGTAATCTAGGTGTACCGGGCAATATGCAAACTACGCTGGATACCATTCAAGGTATCGGTGGTTTGCCGATGCACTTAACGCACATTCAATTCCACAGCTACGGCACCGAAGGCGATTTAAAATTCTCCTCTGGCGCGGCGGCGATTGCCGAAGCGGTGAATGCCAACAAAAACATCACCATCGACGTAGGGCAAATTTTATTCGGGCAAACCGTCACCGCCTCAGGCGACAGTATGCGTCAACACGCCAACCACAAACACGCCAGTCCCAACAAATGGGTCACAATGGACATTGAATGTGACGCTGGTTGTGGCGTTGTACCGTTTAAATACAAAGATAAAAACTTTGTTAATGCCCTGCAATGGGCAATCGGTTTAGAAACTTTCCTGTTGGTCAATGACCCGTGGCGCATTTTCTTAACCACAGATCACCCCAACGGCGCACCATTCACCAGCTACCCGCATTTAATCCGCTTGTTAATGGATAGGAGTTTCCGTAATGACGTGCTGTCTACTATTCACCCCGAAGCACAAAAAATGACCACGCTGGCAAGCATTGAACGTGAATACACGTTACAAGAAATCGCCATCATGACTCGCGCAGGCGCGGCAAAACTCATTGGTTTACAAGACCGAGGCGGCTTAAGTGCAGGCAATTGGGCAGACATCACCGTCTACACCGACAACGCCAACCGCCAACAAATGTTTGAAAAACCTGATTATGTGTTTAAAGACGGTCAATTAGTGGTCGTCGATGGCAAAGTCGTTTCTACCAAATGGGGAACAACCCACGTCACGAAACCTGATTTTGATCCTTCCGTTGAAAAAGGCTTAAAAGACTATTTCGACCGCTACCTGACCATGAAACTGGGCAATTTTAAAATCAGCGATGATGAAATTACCGAAGATGGACGCGGTAGTTTGACGGCACATCCTTTAAAAACAGTTTAACCTTGGGTATAACATTATGATTATTAACGGTGTCACCATAGACGCAACCTTTGCGGAGGCTTTTCCGATGAAAGCCACCCGCGCCATTATTACCGCGCAAAATGAAAAATGGGCAATGATAGCCGCGCAAACTATGACGGGATTTGCCACCTCTGTTATTGCCTGCGGTTGTGAAGCAGGCATTGAGCGAGTATTAAATCCCGATGAAACACCAGACGGCAGAGCGGGCGTGTCAGTATTAATTTTTGCAATGGGCGGTAAAGGACTAGCAAAACAACTGGAAACCCGTGCGGGACAATGCGTATTGACTGCGCCGACTACCGCGTTATTTGCAGGCATAGACAGCGATATTCAAATCCCTTTGGGTAAAAATCTACGTTATTTTGGTGACGGTTTTCAAATTGCCAAAAAAATTACAGGCAAACGTTATTGGCGTATTCCCGTCATGGATGGAGAATTTTTAACCGAAGCGACCACAGGGCAAGTCAGTGCGGTGGGCGGCGGTAACTTTTTAGTATTGGCGAAATCGCAACCGCAAGCCTTGGCGGCGTGTGAGGCGGCGATTGAAGCCATGCGTAAAATGCCCAATGTCATTATGCCATTTCCGGGGGGCGTAGTGCGTTCTGGCTCTAAAGTCGGTTCTAAATATAAAACCTTGGGCGCGTCTACTAATGACGCATTCTGCCCGACTCTAAAAGGCGCGACTAAAACCGATTTATCACCCAATATTGAATCGGTCATGGAAATCGTCATTGATGGCTTAACCAAAGAAGACATCGACAACGCTATGCGCGTCGGCATTCAAGCCGTGTGTGATTTGGGCGCGGCAGAAGGTATTGAACGTATCAGCGCGGGAAATTACGGCGGTAAATTAGGGCCGTTCCACTTTCATTTACAGGAGATTATGGCATGAGCGCGTTAATTTTTACGTTGAAAACGCAACCTACACAGCGCGTCGATATGTCGCCGTTAGTGTGTCAAACGTTACAAGGTTTAAGCATTGCCGACATTACCGCGCTGGAATTACAAAGCGGTAAACGTAAATTTCGTGTCGATGAATTATTTACTATCGACGGCTCAGATGCACAGAATATTGTCATTAAAAACAGCATGGATAAACTGGATTTTATCGGCAAAGAACTGGATGGCGGCACGATTACTGTTGAAGGTGATGCGGGTGCGTATTTAGGCATGGGCATTAAAAAAGGCGAGATAAAAGTGTCTGGTAATGCAGGTTTGTACGCCGCCTGTGAAATGAAAAACGGTTATCTCGAAGTGTCAGGCAATGTCGGTGATTTTTTAGGCGCGGCATTAGCGGGCAATAAAATGGGCATGAAAGGCGGCATTATTCTAGTCAAAGGCAATGCAGGTCAGCGCGTCGGCGATCATTTACGCCGTGGTTTGATTTTAATCGAAGGCAACGCAGGCGATTATTGCGGCTCACGCATGACCGCAGGCACAATTGCTGTCATGGGAAATACAGGCAGATATTTAGGCTACGCCATGCGACGCGGTACGTTATTGCTATGGAACGCCCCGCAATTGTCCGCCAGTTTCAACGACTGCGGTGCGCATACCTTGGCATTCTTGCCGATTTTATTTAACTCGTTTAAAGCCTTGAATTCTAAGTTTGCCGATGCGTCAGTGAGCTTTAATCGCGTACAACGTTACGCAGGCGATATGGCTGAAATCGGGCAAGGTGAGGTGCTGGTTAAGTTGTAGGTGCGGATTTATTCACACGGCGCGAATCTGTCACAGCGACATTAAGTCCAGTTCCCACGTTCTCCAACCTATAGTTCCCACGCTCCAGAGACTGTGAAAGTATTCTCGTTATAACCATAGTTTCAGCGAAAACGCCGTCATTCCAGCATGGATGCTGGAATCCAGTCACAAGGATGTGAATTTGTGTGAAGAATAATATTAATTATAATCATGCAGTTACCATCCTTGGTGCTGGATTCTGGCATCCATGCCAGAATGACGTTTGTTTAGCGTAATGAATACTTTCAAAGTCCCCAGAGCTTGGGAACGAGAAAATACAATTCATTTTATTAGCTGCAATTTACATATTTCTAAAATAGAAACCAACACGTTAAACAAATTATCCAGCTCTTCAATGACAAATCGTTTGTTATAAAAAATAAACTGCTGATTCTCCAGCGTGGCAATTTCCCAAATTTCACCGTTTGACACCAAACCATAAATTACCAACTGCGCGTCATCATTGATTTTTTGCATTGCCACCATTTCTAACGCGCACTGCGCCCAACCTGCTAAAAAATTATCTTTTTTCGCTGCTACAACAGCCAACAATGGCGAATCAAAAATAATTTTGCCTAAATCAGAACGTTTAGAAATTAAATAATCGGGAATCCCAGTGAGTTCATCATCATATTCAAGTGAAGCATGACTCCAAATCGCAAACACATCGGCATACAATTTCCATGCGGCTTTTAACATTGGATAAATTAAATTTTCACAAATAGCCGCCTCAGAAACATTGTATGCCACCTCTTTAAGCGTAAAAATAATATCTTGCCGTACAGCGTCATCAAGAACTGCGGTTTTAATAATTTCAAAATCAGCCTCTTTATAATGAATTTGATAATGTTTTAAAACTGCCGCAAGTGATTTAAATTGATTGGTAAATGCCATGATTATTCTCTATTTTATGAATTTAGGAATACAAACCTAGGTTTGTATTCTTGTGTTTGTCGCTTCGTTTATATACTCCAGCGCGGTTAGTTAGTTTCAAGGTGTATTAAATCCCTTTGTAAATATCGCCCCGATTACCCGCTTTAAGTATAAAAATGATTAATTCACCTTGTTTGATTTGATAAACAAGGCGATATTGACCAACACGCAGGCGATATAAATTTTCATAGCCTTGCATGGATTTTATATCTAACTGTTCATTAGCATAAGGATTCTGTTTAAGTAACTCCAGTTTTTGTTTTATATCTTGTCGTTGTTTATCAGGACACTTTTCAAGAAACTTGGTTACGCTTTTATGTAATAGCAGCCGATAACTCATAAAGTATTCTTTACCGTTTCCCAATCATCAAATTCACTGTAATCACCTTGTTTAATTTGCATTAAACAATGTTGAATGTGTTGCTGCTCATCGGTTAATAATTCAGGCTCGTCTAAAATATGGCAACGACTTTCAGGTAATAACTTAATAAAATCTAAAATAGTTTGATAAGCCGTGTCTTCAACTTCTAATAAAATAGTTTTCATAATGAAGCCTCTTTATTTTTCTCTATATATTCCAGTGCGGTTTGTTCGTTGGTTTCAATGGCAGGAACAAGATGACGAATAATTTGCCCCGCTTGTTCCGTACCAGCCGCCCATCGTATAACGCCACCATGCAATGAATACTGTCTTGTTATTAAGCCTGTAAGAACTTCTTGAGGTATATTTAAGTTCATAAATGTTTCAATCATAGTCATTTCTCATAGTCTGTTTTGTTCTGCTACTCACTGAATTGCCTCAATAGGCTGGGCAAGTGTTTTTTTTGCTTGTCTAGCCTATCCATCACTTATCTATGCTCCTCGTAAGATGGTTCTCACACTTAGAGAATACAACCACTAGAGGAAATTCACTATGTCTTCACAAAAAATCCGAAAATTTTTAAAACGTGTTGTTAAGTATGTTGCTAGGTATTTTGTAATGCAAATTATCATTGCATTGCTCAATTGCCAGTAGGCTAACATTAAACGAACCCCAACAAAAACAAGTAACTATGTAAATGTTGGGGTTTGCTATTCTATTGCACGCACTAAGCTACGCGCTGACTACATGACTATTTATCATAATTGAAAATAAGTTTTATTACTTGAATAACAAATACAAAAGCTATTACACATGAAATTAGAAAAGAAAAACCACCTAATGATTGAAATCCTCTTATTTGGAAATATTCAATATGTGTTGCAATATACATGATTGCACTAGAAAAGGCATATGATATAAGAATCATTGAACCACCGAATAAAGTTCTTATAAGAAATTCATTTGAATGCCAATCTAAAAACCTCCATAATTCACAAACAATTAATATAATTAATAATGATGATATAAAAAATAATGAAATCCATACTATAGTGTCTTCAAAAGATATAGAATATAAAGGTGTTTCTTGTATAAGGTATGTGAAAATATGAGGAGTAACAAATATTGTTCCATATATAAAAATCATAATTGGAAAAAAAGTAATCAAGGTATAAAAAATCGCTTTCCATATCGCACTATTTGTAATAAAAAATAATAATTGACATATAAAGTTTAGACTAAACCTAGTCAAATATACAGCTACCACTGCAATTAGTTTCCATAATATGTTAAGAGCTATCTGTGTTGCAAACAAAATACCATTTATCGATATGACAAAAGGTCTAAATATAGTTGAAATAATTGATGTTTGCGAGTTTAAAATATCAGGGATTCTTAAATTTGGAATTGATAATATAGTAGGTCTGTCCTCTGCGATAGATTTCCAAATTGCCTTAATAAAAAAACATAAAAATAGAGAGCTTATAATTATAACGCGCACATCAAAAAAATATATTTCTTTAAATTCATCAATTGCTGGTTTTGCATATGGAAAATACTCGACATTTCCTATAGTTATAATAGTTACTGTTACTATCCATAAAACATAAAATTTAACAATAATTTCTAATTTTTTAAAATCTGTTATTAAAAATATTAGTATATTTGAAATACACAATGCCAACCAAAAATTCATGGTATTTTTTAAAAATATCGCAGTTGTTAATGTAATTCCATAAGTAACGATAGTATAAAATAAGGTTACGAAAAAAGATTTAATATCTTCAGAAATTGCAAATGAAAACAAACCTAAGAATACTGCTATTAAAAACAATTTAAATATAAGATGTATTATTGAAAAATTAATAAATTGTATATTTGAGCAAACAAGAAAAACTAATGATGTTTGAATGAAAACAAGAGCAAAAAATATTGATGTACCAATATTTCCTTCTAATGGATTATTAAAATTTGATTGCGCTTCATTCTTTGACATAATATGCAACCTTAAATTTTCATTAGTTGATTTAATAGGTGTTGGCTCAATTGAAACGGTAGCATTTTCCCCCAATACCGTTATCGGCGCACTGCATTGTTTGCATTTGCCTGTTTTAGTTTCTAAAGGGATTCTGTCGTCACTGAGATAATGACTGGTATTACAACTCTTACATACAATTTCCATAATTATCCTTAGTCATGCGGTGTGGGAAAATATCTTTTTTCCATCCTTGTAGTTCCATTACATTTGCTTCTGTCCATTTTTATAAAGTGACGATACCTATTTATCTATGAACGGTTAGCTCTATCACAAAGTCGGGTAAATCTTCATAAATCTGCCGTATGAATTGCATATTTCTCTCCTTGTTAAGAAACCAAATTATTGAGCTACATTCTACTTAACGCGATAAGCGATGTAACCGTTTTTCGCCGTCGTTGCGTTTGATGAGAATTTGAGTAAGGCGGCTGACAGTTTTTGTAGTGTTCACGTTGTTTATGGTGGGCAAAAAAACCTGCCCACCCTACATTTTTGTGCTTTCCCTGTTTTATCAATTGCAGTGCCTTTTGCGTCAGGTGCGGCGGGTTTTATGCCATAATATCCCCTATTTTTTCCCCTGATTCCTGAGTTTACACACCATGTCGAATAGAAAAATTCTTGTCACTAGCGCGTTACCTTATGCCAATGGGCCTATTCATATAGGTCATATGCTGGAATATCTGCAAACGGATATGTGGGTGCGGTTTCAAAAACAACGCGGACATACTTGTCATTATGTGTGCGCGGATGATACGCACGGTACGCCGATTATGCTGAAAGCTGACCGCGAAGGGATTACGCCTGAACAGTTGATTGCGCAGGTTGCGAAGGAACACACGCGCGATTTTAGTGATTTTGGTGTGGCGTTTGATAATTATCACAGTACGCATTCTGAGGAAAATAAGTATTTTTCGTCGTTGATTTATACGCGACTAAGAGACGCTGGGCATATTAGCTCGCGCACGATTACACAGGCATTCGATCCTGTGAAAGAGATGTTTTTGCCTGACCGTTTTATTAAAGGCGAGTGTCCAAAATGCGGCGCGGCGGATCAGTACGGTGATGGTTGTGAAGTGTGCGGGGCGAATTATGCGTCCTCGGAATTGAAAAATGCGGTGTCGGCGATTTCAGGTGAAAAGCCGATTGATAAAGAATCGGTGCATTACTTTTTTAATCTGGCTGATTTTACTGAGATGCTCAGCGATTGGACGACTGCGGGGCATTTGCAACCCGAAGTGCGTAATAAATTAGCCGAATGGTTAGACGGTGGTTTGCAACAATGGGATATTTCGCGTGACGCGCCGTATTTTGGTTTTGAAATTCCTGACGCGCCGAATAAATATTTTTATGTCTGGTTAGACGCGCCGATTGGTTATTTGGCGAGTTTTAAAAATCTGTGCGATAAAAAAGGCTTGAATTTTGAGGAATTTTGGGCAAAAGACAGCAAAACAGAGCTGTATCATTTCATCGGTAAAGACATTATTTATTTTCATGCGCTGTTTTTCCCTGCAATGTTACAGGGCGCGGATTTTAGAACGCCGAGCGCGATTTTTGCGCATGGTTTTTTAACGGTGAACGGCGAAAAAATGTCTAAATCACGCGGTACGTTTATTACTGCACGAACCTATTTGGATCATTTGAATCCTGAGTATCTGCGTTATTATTTTGCTGCTAAACTCGGCGCGGGCGTGGATGATTTGGATTTAAATTTTGATGATTTTAGTCAACGGGTGAATTCGGATTTAGTCGGTAAAGTGGTTAATATCGGCAGTCGTTGCAGTGGTTTTATTGCGAAACGTTTTGATAATAGGTTATCGGATGAATTGGCTGAACCGCAATTATGGGCTGAATTTATCGACGCTAACGAGATTATTGCGGAGTTTTATGAAAACCGTGAGTTTGCTAAAGCAATGCGCGAGATTATGGCGTTAGCGGATAAAGCGAATCGGTATATTGATGAGAAAAAACCGTGGCTGATTGCGAAAGAAGAAGGTAAAGAAGCGGAGTTGCAGGCGGTTTGTACGATGGGTTTAAATTTATTCCGCGTATTGGTGGCGTATTTAAAGCCTGTCGTGCCAACGTTATCTTACAGTGCGGAAGTGTTTTTAAACTGTGAAGTTCACGGCTGGATAGATGAGTTAGAGCCGTTATTAAATCATGAGCTGAATGATTTTATTCCGTTGATGACCCGCGTTGAACCCGATAAAGTCGCCGCGATTATCGAAGCCTCAAAAGAAAATCTGGAAAAAACTGTGGTGAATGTGGTGAAAGAAAAACAGTTCGCACCAATAGCGGACACTATTGATATTACTGACTTCGGTAAATTGGATTTGCGCATTGCGAAAATTATTAAAGCAGAAAGCGTGGACGGTGCGGATAAATTATTGCATCTGACGGTGGATATTGGTGATGAAACGCGCAGTATTTTTGCGGGCATAAAATCGGATTATTCACCTGAGCAGTTGGAAGGTCGTTTGACGCTGGTAGTGGCGAATCTTGCACCCAGAAAAATGCGCTTTGGTTTGTCGGAAGGCATGGTGCTTGCTGCGGGTGGTGATGACGGGATTTATTTATTGAGTCCAGACAGTGGCGCGGTCGCTGGAATGCGGGTGAAGTGATGCTTTAAGAGAATAAGGGCAGATAATACCCCAGCTAAGGAATATTACCTGCCCCTGCAATTTTTAAAGCATACCTACGTCAGCATCCAGCTCGATACTATCAATGGCTTCAAGTTCTGCAATAGTCAGAATATTTTCACCCAACAATGAACCGCTGTAGATATTATCCAAACCAGCTATTGAATCCAAACCAATTTGCTTGGCTTTTTCGGGGGTGATAAAACCAGTTACAATGACACTCACAGGCTCTTTCGGATCAGCTAGGCATTGATTTTTTAACGCTGTTTGAATTTTATTCATACTGTTTATATTATAAAGTTGCTGCATTACAATCGACTAATCCCGCACCGTAGAGCGGATCATTACCTGGCACACCTAAATCAGCGGCAGTTGCCATCAATTTAGCTCTCACTTGTGCAGGTGTAAAGGCAGGAAAACGTTGTTTTACCAATGCTGCTGCACCTGCTACATGAGGACACGCCATGCTAGTGCCACTCATAACCTTGTATCCGTTAGCAGGGGCTGTTGAATTAACACTGACACCAGGCGCGGAAATATTGACAGGATTAGCACCTGCGGGACAACAGGTAATGCCAGAAGAAGAAAAACTGGCTCTCACTTTGTTTGCATTAACAGCCGCGACCGCAATTGCACCTATACTATTTGCAGGGCTATTTACACAGGGAAATGAAGTTCCTCCTGAATTACCTGCCGCACAGACCACGGTGACACCCGCAGCATTCAACTGGGCAATTGCATTGGTATAAGCCACGCTTTGGCAAGAAGTAGACCCCAAACTCATTGAAACAACATTCATACCGTTTTGTCTTGCCCACGCCATGCCTGCTAAAATCCAACTGGTTTGACCGCTACCCGCATCGCTTAATACCTTAACAGCATACAACGACGCTAAAGGAGCAACGCCCACTACACCAATGCTATTGTTTCTCGCGCCTATTACACCCGCGCAATGCGTGCCGTGACCATGACCATCGTTGAATGAAACCACGCCTGACACAAATGAAACACCACCAGAAATGACTAAATCAGGGTGATTAGCGATACCTGTATCCAACACAGCGACTTTGACACCATTGCCTCTAAAGCCACGCGCCCATGCTAGTGGTGCTTTGACTAAGGTGATATTCCACGGCGTTGGTTGCACAAGTAGAACTGGAGAAATTGCCTCAGTAGAGACTGAACCTTGAGCATCATATAACCCTTTGGCATCTGCTAAGAGCTTTTGATACAAATCACTGACACCGCGCTGATAACCTTGTCGATAATGTTGCGCTAACAACTCTTCTTGCGTGGTAGAACTAAATGGATTTTCCTGCCACGGCTCAGACTCGTCATGCAGCGCGTACATTTCGAGATCTTCCTCAACGGCTAATACACGTTTATCATTTTTGAAGCGGTCTACCTCTGTCGTTGACAGCGACAAAGACGTAGAACCTAGACCATCAAAATGCAGTACGTCAGATGCCACTAACTCCGCATCTGTTGCCAATAGAGACACGCCATCTTGTATAGTATCTTTAGCAATGTCTAAAACTTCCGCTGCCGAACTCTGGTCAGTTGCTGAATCTACAAAAGTGACTATATAGCGTTTTTCAATTTGTTTTTTACTCATGATTTATTCTCCAATCGTATGATTAATAAAAACCCGCGCAACTATTCTAGTTAGGGTCGTAGCAGAAAGCAATCACTTGAAATGGTGCATTATTGGGTAAAAAACAGATACTAAAAATATCTAATAAGACAAATAACCGCGAAGCACTGGTTCAAAATTTACACGGTGGCAAAAACGCGAAAACAGAGTAGTGTGATTCCATATTCCCACGCAGAACGTAGCGCGTGGGAATGATGTCAAATTAATTGCGTTCCTTGACGGGTTTATCAGTATTTAACGCACCCCAACCGATGACAATTCTATAAACCAATAGCAATACGGTTGGTATCAAAATAAAAAAACCAATACCCATTTCAAAGGTAAGTCCTGACAGCGCAAATCCTGCTAGCACCATCCAAACGGTTTTAATTTGCCACTCAAAATGTGATTCCAGCCACGTTCCTTCGACAGCGTTACGATTCATGAAGTTGATAACGACACCCACTAGCAACGGCACGCCTGCAAGAGCAAACGCTAATAATTGACATAAATACACCGCCGCAGTGAGTCTTTTTAAGGATTGTAATTTTTCGGCATTTTGTTGATTACTCATAATACACCTCACCTTATTAAGTGACAGAAAATTCTGCCTTACTAGAGTATATGCCTTTCACTCAACCATTAGGATGCTTTTTTCAACATTCCCATGCCATTGGGTTTTTTAACTACTTGCAGTTGCGCTTTAAAGCGTTCTTGTACCGCTGGGACATGAGAAATTACACCGACTGTTTTGCCATAAGTGTGTAAATTTTCTAAGGTACTGATAATGGTATACAGAGTTTCTGCATCCAAATTACCAAAGCCTTCATCAATAAATAACGAATCTATCGAGCGTCCATTAGTGGCTAATTCAGATAATCCTAAGGCTAACGCAAGACTGACCACAAAACTTTCACCGCCTGATAACGTTTTGGGTAAGCGTTGTTCATTACCTTGAAAAGTATCTTCAACAACCAATGCCAACCCTTGTTCACTGGGCAGTTGGCGTAAATAATATCGACCGCTGATTTTTTCTAGGATGGTATTCGTCTGCACTAATAATTTATTAGCCAGTTGTTGTTGGACTCTACGCCGAAATGCCATGCCATTTTCTTCGTTTAATAAAGCCAGTTCAGCAAAACAAGGCTGAGCGTCAGTTTCTTGTTGTTGTAGTTGCGAAGTGAGTGCCGCGTGCTGTTGTTGCTCTCTTTTTTGTTCGGCTAATAACTTTTCCAAGCGTTGCACATCCATAGTAGCCAATTCCAGTTGCTCATTCGTTTTCTTGAGTTGGACGCTTAATTCTTCAGGACTTAAGGCAGTTTCAGCTAGTTTAAAATGCGCTTCTAATTCAATACCCGTTTGTTCCATTTCTACTGTTTTGCTCGCAATATCAGTCTCTAATCGCTCTAGGTGTTGCGCAATTTTTTCTTGATCGGGTAACAAAGCGAGAATGTCTTGCAACGCACTGAGTGTAGGAAAAGCAGTGGCTTTTATGCCGTCTAATAACGCTTGCTGTAAATGAGTCATTTCAGCTTGTTGCTGGGCTAATAACTGTTCTTTATCGGCAATCAGTTTTTGTTTTTCGACCACAGCTAAATGCAAACCTACGCTTTCTTCGCTTTGTAATCGCGCCCCGATACTATCAAGTTGCTGTTTAAAATAGTCAATTTCATTTTTACAGGTCGCTTGTTTTGTGGTCAACAACGCAATGTCGTCTATTAAATTAGTATAACGAAAGGAGTAGCTATAATATTCCTGCTTACGCGCCGTTAATCGGTCAAACAAGCTATCGTCTTTCGCTTTAGTCGGTAATTTTTCACCCAATAATGCCAATTGATTAACGACTTGTTCCCGCGTTTGCGTTTCTTCCTGTTGAGTTTGTAATAACTGACTGTCAATTAATGCTTGTTGCTGTGTTTGTTCTTCAATCGTTGCAGCTAGTGGCGCAAGAGTCTCCTGCAAGCGGTCAATATTTTCAGCACTGTTTGTCAGCACGACTTTTAATTTTGCAATATTAGTTTGCTTAGCGCGGTAATGGGCGGCTAACTCGACGATAGTTTTTAACTCGTCAATTTCGACTTTTAACAACTCATCCATCAAACTTAAATTATGAATATTCAAATCTGGACGCGCCGCATTAAGTCGATTACACAAACTTAACCATTGCGAACTAACGCGCTGCCGTCTTGCTCGATTGGATAATTTGTCTTCTGCTTGTTTTTCTGCATCCTCTAACTGCCGACCGACGCTATAAGCGCGTGCCAGTAAATTTTTTATTTTTACTTGTTGGTCAATGAGGGCTTGCTGTGAATTATTTTGTGCGGGTGGCTTTTTGCTATAAGGATGTTGCAATGCACCACATAAAAAACAAGGCTTACCATCCACAAGATGTTGTCGGCTATCAGCCATTTTTTTCATTAAGCCTTCACGAAAAACCGCTTGTTCCAAGATTTTTTTGATATTTTCTTCGCGTAATACTTCGTGCTTTAATTCTTCGTGGTCAACACGCAATGCGTCAGCATCCAATTCTGGCTCTTCTTTTTTACTGCCAAAAAATGAAAACAAACTAAAACCAGATTTGGATAATCGCTGATACCCAGCGGCTAAATAGTGTAACTCCTGAAAAGACTTAACCCGCTCTTGTTGATCAACGCGCAGAGAATCAACCTGTTCCAGCGTATTCCTTGCCATTAAAGCCGCTAATTCTTCCTCATCCGCTGCTAAATCACGGGTTGCATCTGCCAGTTTTTGCTGTTCTTTTTCAAGAGCAGTCGTGTTGTTATTTAGCGCGGTTTCACTGGTTTTTGCTTGCTTCGCGAATACTTTTTGCTGCGCATTTAAGGCTGATAAATCCGCTTGGAGTTTGGATAATTTACCAACTTCAGGAAACTGCGTGAGTAAACTTTCATCCACTGCGTGTTCATCTAGCCACGTTTTCAACGGTAGCAGAGCCGCTTCTTTTTCTTCGACCTGTGATTGCATAGAGCGCAATAACGTCACTTCCGATTGCCCATTAGCCGTCATTTGACCTAACTGAGTTTTCAGGCTACTAATGGTTTGCTGTTGTTCCGTGAAAGATTTACTCGCTAAATCGCTGACAACATTTTTATCATCCTTGAGTTTATTTTTTAACTGTGCCAACTCATCTTGCAAAGCCAACAGCTCTGCCCTGCCCTGCGTAATCAGCAAATTTTTAGCATCAATTAGTGCTGCTTGTTCTTGAAATGCTAACGCGTTTTGATTAGCGTCAATACGCTCTAGTTGTTGTTGTAGATGCTGTGCGTCAGTCTTGGCTTGTTTCAGATTTTTCTTCTGCGTCGCCATTGTCGCTTGAACAAACGCAATCTCTTGAACAGCGTTTTGCTGTTGCTTTAGATTATTTTGTTCACGGCGAAGTTGCGCAGCTTGCGCTTTATAATCGGCTAAATCATATTCACGCGCTTCTCGCGCTTCAATTGGTAATAATGAAAGTCCCGCTAATTGCTCAGTTACTTGCGCAATGCCTAGGCGTGCTTGATCGGTTTGCTCAATAACCTGTTGTTTATAATCCGCATAAATATCAGTGCTAATGATTTTTTCCAGAATATCCATGCGTTCGGCATCCAGCGCGTTAAGAAACGCAGCGAAATCCCCTTGCGCCAACAAAATAGAACGAGTGAAATTACGAAAATTCATCCCTGTGATTTCCGTCATACGCGCACAGACTTGTTGCGGCGTATTCGCCAACACTTCGCCCGTATTCAAACGCATAAACTGCATCACCGCAGGCTGCAATTCACCCGTCACCACACCGCCTGCTCGTTCAACCTGCCAACTGGATTGATACCGTTCATCACCCAACGCAAACTCAACAATCGCAAAACAATCCGCCGTTTGCTTAGTCATGACATATTCAGCAGGTTTATTAAAACGAAAGGTTTCGCCATACAAACCCAGCGTAATCGCATCTAAAATACTGGATTTACCCGAACCGTTAGGGCCTGTAATCGCAAACACCCCCGTATCAGAAAACGGAGCCTCAGTAAAATCAATACGAGTCTCACCTTCTAATGAGTTGATGTTTTTGAAGTAAATGTTAAGTATTTTCATGGAGTTGTTTTGTTGGTTGGTGCTGAGTGATGCTGTGCCGCAAAGATAGACACTTAATAGACGTACATGGTACACGATGGGGCTGTTTGAGAAAACAGCGCGGGTGAAAATTGCTGGCTGTTGTAGAGCGTGTCACAAGGCAACGTTCAAGTGGATGATGCGTATCTCGGTGGTGAACGTGTTGGTGGCAAGGCTGGGCGCGGCTCTGAGAATAAAGTTCCTTTTGTAGCGGCGGTTTCGCTTAATACCGAAGGACATCCGATGTACCTCAAAATGGCTCCCGTTTCAGGTTTTACCCGCAAAGCCATTGGCGAATGGGCAAAGCAAGACCTGAGTCCAGATTATGTTGTCATTTCCGATGGGCTAAGCTGTTTTACTGGCGTACTCGATGCGGGCTGCCAACACCACGCCATTATCGCAGGTGCTCGCAAACCAAAAGAGATACCAGAATTTAGGTGGATTAACACGCTATTGGGTAATCTTAAAACCAGTTTGGGGGGTAGTTATCATGCTTTCAACTTTGCTAAATACGGTATACGCTATCTGAGCGCGTTTGTTTATCGCTTCAACCGACGATTTTATCTTGATACGCTTCCCATGCACTTGCGTGTGCCGCCGTTACCAGTAAACCCCGTCCTGCAACTTGGCTTCGCCAAGCTGAAGAATCTTGCTAATCAGGTAATGCTTTGTCGGAAACGCTACCGCTTGGATGAGCTTATTCTGACCCACTCACTTTTAAACACCTCCAAAACGTGTTTTGAACTCCTAGACTAACTGATACTTAAAATCACTGCATTCGTTATAATGGGCGGACAGTGAACAACTTTTTGAAAAATTACCGTGCATAAACAAACACCTCACTATTTAGTCGGTATCGACTTAGGCACAACGCATACCGTTGTTGCGTATACTAACGCTGATAACAGCCATCGAGACATTCAACTTTTTCACGTCGAGCAGTTAGTCGCGCTTGGGCAAGTGGCGGCGAGACCGTTATTGCCTTCTGTGCGTTATCATCCCGCAGAGGGCGAGTTATCAGCGGCGGATATTGTTTTTGCCACAGCGGATGATAATAATCCTGCGGTTGTCGGTGAAGCGGCGCGGGTGTTGGGGGCGAAAACCTCAGGGCGATTAGTGACCAGCGCGAAAAGTTGGTTGTCGCATCCATCGGTGGATCATAACGCGGAGATTTTGCCGTGGGGTTCGTCCGATGACATTAATAAAGTGTCGCCGATTGATGCCAGTGCCAGTTATTTAGCGCATATCTGTACGGTGTGGCGGCATCAGTTTCCCGACGCGCCATTGGATGAACAGGATTTAGTAATTACTGTGCCTGCGTCTTTTGATGAAGGGGCGCGGTCGTTGACTTTGGAAGCGGCGCGTAGTGTGGGGCTGCATAATGTGCGGCTGTTGGAAGAGCCGCAAGCGGTGTGTTATGACTGGTTACGGCGTAATGCGGGTAATTTGAAACAATTGCTGGCTGATGTACATTTGTTGTTGGTCTGTGATGTGGGCGGCGGTACGACGGATTTAACGCTGATTAAAGTGGAACAAGGTGAAATTGAACCGAAATTAACGCGTATCGGCGTGGGCAATCATTTGATGCTAGGCGGTGATAATATCGATTTAGCCTTGGCGCGATTAGCTGAAAGTCGGTTAAACAGCGGTGAAAAACGGCTATCAGCGGCAGAGTTATCGCAACTGATTGAGCAGTGTCGCTTGGTTAAAGAACGCTTATTAGCCGAAGACGCACCTGAACAATTGACGGTGACTTTATTGGGTGGCGGTTCAAAATTAATTGGCGCGTCGCGTTCAGTGACTTTAAGCCGCGAAGAAGTCAGAAGCCTTGCTTTAGATGGCTTTTTTCCGCTGTCAGGTTTGAATGAATTGCCCGATAAAAAACGCAGTGGCGTGGTGGAATTTGGTTTGCCGTACACCGCCGACCCTGCGATTAGCAAACATATTGCCGCCTTTTTAAACCTGCATAAAGCCGCTGCACAAGACGCGTTGCAAGGACAAGGCATCGTTCCCGATGGCTTGTTATTAAATGGCGGGGTGTTTCGCAGTCAACCGATTACCCAAAGAACGCTGGATTTGCTTAACTCATGGCGCGATAAACCGCCTGTGTTGTTAGACAACAAACACCCTGAATTGGCGGTGGCGTTTGGTGCGGTTAGTTATGCGATTGCCCGCCGTGATAAAAAATTAAAAATCGGTGGCGGTGCGGCACGGAGTTATTTTTTGCTGGTTGATACCGATGCGACTGAACAAAAAGGCATTTGTATTTTGCCCAGAGGCAGTGAAGAAGGTGATGAAATCCTGTTGACCGATCACCGTTTTGCCCTGCGACTGGGTACGCCTGTGCGCTTTCATTTAGCCTCAACCACGGGTGATAATGAATTTAAATCGGGTGATGTCACGGACATTACCGATGAGTTTCATTCTTTGCCACCATTAGCCGTGGCGTTTGCCAGTGAAACGAATGAAGAAGTGATAGTGCAGTTAGCGGTGACGCAAACTGAAATCGGCACATTAAAAATGCAGTGTGTATCGGTGGCTAATCCCTCACAACGTTGGGATGTGGAATTTCAAATTCGCAAAAAAGCACGCGGTACGCTGACAGCCGATGCCAGTTTACCGTCGCAATTTCCAGTCGTTGTGGAAAAAATTCAAGCGGTATTCGGTTCTAAATCCAAACAAATCGACCCGAAAGCCGTTAAAAATTTACGCGCTGATTTAGAAAAAATTCTAGGCGGCGACCGTAGCGAATGGGCGACACCTGTATTAAGAGCCATGTTCACCACTTTATTAGACGGGGCAAAATTTCGCCGCCGCTCTGAACATCATGAGCGCGTGTGGTTGAGTTTAATTGGCTTTTGTTTACGGCCGGGTTTTGGCTATCCGTTGGATGATTGGCGCGTGGAACAACTGTGGAAACTCTACCCGCACGGTTTACAGTTCGTCAACGAAACCCAAAACTGGGCAGAATGGTGGATAGTGTGGCGACGTATCGCAGGCGGTTTAAACGCGGCGGCGCAAGAACAAATTTTTGCCGATATTGCCAAGTATTTAAATCCTGCTGCTGCCAGACAAGCAGGCATTGCCAAGCAAATCAAAACACGCGGCTATGATGATATGGTGCGCTTATCGGCTATTTTGGAACGCTTAACCGTAGATAAAAAAATCCAGCTCGGCGAGTGGCTATTAAAACGTTTAGAAAAAGCGGGTGAACCTAGTCAAACATGGTGGGCAGTCGGACGTATCGGGGCGCGTGTACCGTTTCATGGTAGCAGTCATAATGTGGTTTCGGTGGATGTGGTCAGTGGCTGGTTGACTGCTATGTTAAAAGAAGACTGGCGCAAAAATCCTCATGTTGGGTTTGCTGCTACTTTGATGGCGCGTATGAGTGGCGATAGAACCCGCGATATTGGTGACGCGTTACGCCTTGCCATTTTGGAAAAATTAAAACTTAGCAAAGCCCCGATTTCATGGCTAGACATGGTTGAGCAAGTCAAAGAACTGGACGAGAAAGAAGAGAAACAGATTTTTGGTGAAGCCTTGCCACCTGGATTAAAGCTCATCAATGAGGCTTAAATCTACTTTAAAGTTATAATGGTCACCAAAAATTGTATCGTTCCCACGCTTTGGTGTCATTGCCATTAAGATAAGAATTTTTCCGTTCGCCCTGAGCTTGTCGAAGGGTGAATGGAAAAATCCAAATCCACGAGTTAAGCTGTTCATGCTTCGACAAGCTCAGCACGAACGGCTTAACTTAATGGCATTAAGCTAAAGTGTGGGAACTATAAATAATTAAATTTTACTTATGATATTCAATTCTTACGTTTTCATTTTCGCCTTTTTACCCGTTGTTATTGCTGGATTTTATGGGTTAGGGCGTTACAGTCACCATTTGGCAACCCTCTGGCTGGCTGCTGCGTCATTATTTTTCTACGGTTGGTGGGATGCCCGTTTTGTTGGCTTACTGCTTGGCTCTATCGTGTTCAATTATGGCGCGGGTTATTTAATTGGACACAGTCAGGCTTCTGCTCAACGTCGAGCAAAACTACTGCTAATCGCCTCCATTATTGCCAATTTGAGTTTATTGGGCTATTTCAAATATGCCAACTTTTTCGTTGATAATCTCAATACTTTGACGGGGTCTGCTATTACAATGGCGAAAGTGTTTTTGCCCTTGGGTATTTCGTTTTTTACCTTTACCCAAATTGCCTTTTTAGTCGATACCTATCAAGGTAAAGTCAAAGAATACAATTTTGTGCATTACACCCTGTTCGTCACTTATTTTCCGCATTTAATTGCTGGCCCTGTACTGCATCATAAAGAAATGATGCCGCAATTTGCCAAACACGACACTTGTCGAGTGAATTGGGAAAATATCGCCATTGGTTTGACTATTTTTATCTTGGGTTTGGGTAAAAAGGTATTGCTGGCTGATAGCTTGGGCGAGTACGCCACACCGATTTTTGAAGCGGTGAAAGCAGGCGGACATCCAATGTTATTTGAAGCATGGTTTGGCGCGTTATCGTATTCATTGCAATTATATTTTGATTTTTCCGCGTATTCCGACATGGCAATTGGTCTGTCGTTGATGTTCAACGTCCGTTTGCCCCTCAATTTTAACTCGCCGTATAAGTCATTGAGTATTATCGAATTTTGGCGATGCTGGCACATGACTTTATCGCGGTTTTTGCGTGATTATTTGTATATTCCGCTCGGTGGCAGTCATGACGGCAAAATCAAACGCTATGTGAATTTAATGATTACCATGTTGCTGGGTGGTTTATGGCATGGTGCGGGCTGGACATTTGTTATTTGGGGTGGGTTACATGGTGTGTACTTGGTCATTAATCATGCGTGGCGCGGCTTAAAACAACGGTTGGGCTGGCAAGATGGCGGTGGCTTATCGCGGTTTGGCGCAGGTCTACTGACGTTTTTGGCAGTCGTGGTCGGTTGGGTCTTTTTTCGTGCCGATAATTTCAGCGTTGCCACGGAAATGCTCAGTGGTATGGTCGGATTGAACGGCTGTTCATTTGCTAGACAACACAGCGAACTCAGTGCCTTTTGGCAGATGATGCAAGGATTTGGCGCACAGTTTAAAGGCACGCTAACGTTAATTCATTTAGGTTCTAGTAGAATTATCAAGCTATTAATTTTTGGGTTACTCATCGTTTTCACCCTACCCAATGTGCAGCAAATTATGGCGAATTATTCCCCTGCTTTAAATATGGACGCAGTGAAAAAACCGACCCGTCTTGCGTGGCAACCTTCAGTAGTGGATGTCAGCATTATTGTCATCATTGCTTATTTTGTGCTGATTAACCTGCATAAACAATCCACTTTCTTATATTTTCAATTCTAAGTACCATGAACGTCCATTTAAAACCGATTAGTTTCAGAAAATACAGCTTAATACTCCTGTACTCATTGCTCATCATGGCACTGATTGCATGGGGCATGGAATTTTATTTTGAAAGATTGTATGGTGATTTGACGCGTATTGGTCATTTTTCAGAACGTGGTTTTGGTTGGCAATCGGAGCAACCCGCTGTTTTACCAGAATATTTTAAAGATTATCCAATGGCTGAAGCAGATATTTTAGTCATTGGCGATTCATTTTCGGTGTCGCGGGTTTGGCAATCGAAACTGATTGCCAATGGTTTAAAAGTTGGCACCATGACGTGGCAAGAACTAAAAACCGATGAAGCTTTACGCACTGATTTAGGTGTAGCGTTACGCGCAGCAGGTTTTAAGGGGCGTTACGTTATTATTGAAAGTATTGAGCGGCTATTTCAAGGACGGATGAAAGCATTGTCCAACGTACGCGAACCGATTGTTAAACATGACTTGGTTGTTAACTCTGCTTTTCCAATGTATCCCCTTGTTAAGCGTGAGCGCGTCTCCTTCGATAAACTCAATGGTGCAGACTGGGGTGTTAAAGCTGTGTATAACAGTATTAAGTTATCGTTGAAGTTACCCGAAAAATATTTAAAATCGGGTGCAGTACAAGCGATTAATTTTGACGGCTGTGCATTTTTTTCTCATCGCTTATGTAACTATGCCATTTTTGTTCTGGGTGATTTTGAAAAAGAAACGTTCAATTCAATTGATAATGTATTAACGGTTAATAAAAATTTACAAGCCTCAGGGTTTCAACCGATATGGCTTATTGTGCCAGATAAAGCCACTATCTATTTAGGCTACGGTGAACACAATAAATACCCTTACCAGAATATTTGGCAAAACTTTGCCCAACATCCTGAATTAATCGGGCCTGATTTAGGCGCGGTATTTACCGAAAAAAGTCGTACCATTAAAGATTTTTATATGCCGAATGACACCCATTTAAGTACCAATGGTTTTTTATATCTGGGCGAATTTGTAACGCAGGGAATGCGTAATTTACAAGCTAATCAGCCTGCGCCATTTTCCCATTAATTCGGAGTTTATTTTATGTATACAGGCATCGTGCAGCGCGTCACTGATATTGTCGCCGTTGATAAAAAAACAGGCTTAAATACGCTGGTTATTAATTTTGATGATACGTTATTAAATAATTTAACGATTGGCGCGAGTGTGGCAGTAGATGGTGTGTGTTTAACTGTGACCACGATAGATAATAATAAAGTTTCTTTTGATGTGATGCAGGAAACTTTGAATAAAACCACCTTGGGCTTATTAAATGCAGGCGATAACGTTAATATTGAACGCTCCGCTAAACAAGGTGATGAAATTGGTGGACACATTTTATCGGGGCATGTGGAAGGCACAGCGGTTATTAGTCAAATAAAAGAAAGCGAAAATAATTATATGCTCTATTTCGCCTGTCCTGCTGAATGGATGAAATACATATTACCCAAAGGTTTTATTGCCATTAATGGTGCGAGTTTAACCATTATTGATACCCACGCGACAGGTGGCTTTAACGTGTCATTAATACCAGAAACCTTACGCGCCACTACTTTTAAATCAAAACAAATCGGCGATACCGTGAATATAGAAATAGAGTGTCAAACCAAAGTTATCGTCACCACCGTTGAACGTTATTTACAGGAACACTATACCCAATGATAAAAGATTTAATTGTCGAAAAAATCGACTTAAAACAACCAGAGAAATTAAAAATAGCCATTGTACAAAGCAGTTATCATGCTGAATTAAATGGCAATATGACTGAGTATTGCAAAGAAGTATTTATTCAAAATAATATACCTGAAGACCATATTAACGTGTATTACGCGGCTGGCACTTGGGAAGTTGCCTTAATTACTGAAGCCCTTGCCAAAACTAAACGCTTTGATGCAATTGTTGCTTTTGGCATTATTATCAAAGGCGAGACTTACCATTTTGATTTAATTGCCGATGAAGCTGCACGGGCATTGATGAATACCATGATTAACTATCAAATCCCTGTTGCGTTTGAAATTTTAGCGGTTTATCACTACGATCAAGCGGTAGAACGCGCCTCTAATAACGAATATAACAAAGGCATAGAGGCGGGTAATGCAATTTTAAAAACGCTGAAAACGTTACGCGAAATTGCATAACAACATCATAAACCATTCACAAGAAACACTATGTCAAAAACACCCACCGTCGGATTTATCAGTTTAGGCTGCCCCAAAGCACTCGTTGATAGCGAAAAAATACTCACCCAATTACGTTTAGAAGGCTATGAAGTCTCGCCCAGTTACAAAGCGGCTGATTTAGTCGTGGTTAATACCTGCGGCTTTATTGATTCTGCTGTTGAAGAATCGCTGGATAGCATCGGTGAAGCCCTCGCTGAAAATGGCAAAGTTATCGTCACAGGTTGCCTAGGGGCAAGAGAAGATGAAATTCGCGCCCGTCATCCGCAAGTGCTAAAAGTCACAGGCGCACACGCTTTAAAAGAGGTGATGGAGTCAATCCATGAACATTTACCCGCGCCACACGCACCGTTTCTGGATTTGTTACCGCCGCAAGGCATTAAACTCACGCCTAACCATTACGCGTATTTAAAAATTTCCGAAGGCTGTAATCATCGTTGTACGTTCTGCATTATTCCCTCCATGCGCGGTGATTTAGTTAGTCGTCCGATTAGCGAAGTGATGTTAGAAGCAGAACGGTTAGCCAAAGCGGGCGTGAAAGAATTATTAGTGGTGGCGCAAGACACCAGTGCTTACGGTTTAGATTTAAAATATCAACTTGATTTTTGGCACGGCGAGAGCATGAAAACCCGTTTTTATGAACTGGCTAAAGCCTTAGGTGAGTTAGGAATTTGGGTCAGAATGCACTACGTTTATCCCTATCCACACGTTGATAGCGTGATTCCGTTGATGGCTGAAGGAAAAATTCTGCCCTATTTGGATATTCCGTTTCAACACGCGAACAGCCGCATTTTAAAACTCATGAAACGCCCTGCGGCAACTGAAAATAATTTAGAACGCATTAAAGCATGGCGTGAAATCTGCCCTGATATTACTTTGCGCAGTACCTTTATTGTTGGCTTCCCTGATGAAACCGAAGCCGAATTTGAAGAGCTACTAGATTTTCTCAGTGAAGCGCAATTAGACCGCGTGGGTTGTTTTGCTTATTCACCTGTAAAAGGTGCGGTAGCGAATGACTTACCCAATCAAATTCCTGAAGAAGTCAAACAAGAACGCTTAGCCCGTTTTATGGCACATCAAGCTGAAATCAGTGCAGACCGTTTGCAACGTCGTATCGGTAGAATTGAAACTGTATTGATAGATGAAGTGGTTGAAGAAGGCGCGGTCGCGAGAAGTAAAGCCGATGCCCCTGAAATTGATGGGCAGGTTTATATTGATGGCGCAACGCATTTAAAAGTTGGCGATTTTGTGCAAGTCGAACTGGAAGAAGCCGATGATTATGATATGTGGGGACATTTAGTTAACTAAGGTATTTCTGCCCACTGCTTTTATGAATATAGAAGGGTGGGCAAACGATAAAGGGGGGCGTGCATTGCACGACTACGATAAATTAACTGGGAAAAAGTCGATTGTTTCACTGAAATTAAGGTAATATACGAACCCGTACCACGCAACATAGCTTGAAAACTTAGCGATAATAATTGTTAAGTCATCGCAAAACCTATCCGTAAGGTGGGGGCTGAAAGTCACGAATCCAATACTATTGGAAGGTCGGACTGCCGAAAGTGACAATCGATAATGTCACATATAACGCATTCAAACTTTAAACTTATTCCAAATAAGGTGACTTGTAGTGTCAGTAATTTCAGCTTCTAACCCAATTTGCGTGCGCAACTTAATCCCCAGCTTTCAGCAATATTTCAGTAATAACAGCTCACAATTAAACAGCCTAATCTAAATTCGAGATAATGCTTTGCCCAGCATTATCTCGAATTTAGATTACTCGAACCCTATCGGCGGCTGTCATGAAAAAAACAACAAATAGAACTGCACATAAATCAACATCACATTCGCAACGCCTA
This sequence comes from Crenothrix sp. D3, assembly GCA_002134785.1. Taxonomy (GTDB): domain Bacteria; phylum Pseudomonadota; class Gammaproteobacteria; order Methylococcales; family Methylomonadaceae; genus UBA4132. The sequence goes on along the minus strand of MBQZ01000029.1, from coordinate 7,861 downwards.
GTGCTAGAAAGCCGCTTAGTGTTTGATGGTGCGGTGGCGGCGACTGTCGATGAGATACAACCTGATACCATTGATAACGCAGTTGCCGACAACACAGCTAACGAACCGCCTGTTGATTTCACAGCGGACAATAACCCGCTGGTCGGTGATTTTCAGCCCACTGTTGACACAACAGATCACCACGACTTACTTGATGCCACTGACTCAGCGGTTAGCCCTGTAACAGGCGTTAGCGGTAACAGCACTGCAACCACCCTCATCGTGGTCGATACTCGCGCTGACGGTGCGGCTGATTTACTTGCTAAACCTCCCGAAAACGCCCAAATTATCGCCGTTGATGGTAGACAAAACGCCTTTAAATTGGTGTCTGATACCCTACAAAATCGCCACGACATCACCACCATAGACATACTCACGTTTGACAAAGGCGACAACAGCCAATGGCTAGGCAACAAAGCCCTAACCAATAGCCTAGATACGGCTACCAGTACCGAACTCACCCATTGGGGTGATAGCTTTACCGATAACGCCACCATCACTTTTCACGGTGCAAACAAACCAAGCACTAGCTGGCTAAGTCACATCGATGCCCTGACAGGCGCGGATGTTAACTGGTCACAAGACTCTATTCAAACCAGCGTACCACCAACAACATCATTATTTGTATCGAATAATGCGCCATCCAATTATGCTGACACCCTCCATGCAGCCGAAAACCTGACTCAAAAGACGCTAACTCAGTGGTTTCAAAAAGATGACGTACTGTCACAACTCGCTATTCCGTTTAGTGCTAAGGCAAACACACCTGAATGGACAGCCAACGCAACTGCTTTAAGAGATTCAATTGTTAACGGTACTTACAACATTCATTTAGAAGTGCGTAGCAGTGCAGAACTGAATGGTTTATTAGGGGCGTACAGTGATGGGGGTACAACTAACCAGCCTACGCTCTACATAAACGCTGATTACTTAGCAACGGCGACTCCCGAACAGGTTCAATCCATACTATTAGAAGAATTAGGGCATAGTTTTGACACTGTCCTTAACAATGGCGCGGATAGCCAAGGCGATGAAGGTCATGCGTTTGTGGGCTTAGTGCTTTATGGTAATGCCAACTTAACAGCTAATTTACAAGATAACGATCACGGCATTCTTAACATGGATGCTCAACAAGTCGCTATTGAAGCGGCAGGATCTTACGCCATCGCACAAACCACTTTTGTGCCTATGTCTGAGGCTGATATTCAGACTTCTCTCAAGAGCATCAGTACCGCAGTCACAGGCAATATTAAAACCACTATTTCTATTGCCTCAACCAGCAACGGCACTGTCGTGGTTTATGACCAATGGGAAGATGGCTATGAAATTGATATAAAAAATCCGATTCAAGCCAGCACCATTATTTGGGGAGATGGTATTGTAAGTCCTAACGAAACCTATTTGACTGGACTGACAGGCGACCAGTTCAATTCAGGAAAATCAATTATATTAACCAACGATGTCAATCCTGCGTTACCGCTAACAATGGATTTTGATGGTCGCGATAAAATTGGTTCAACCAAAGCCATCGCGGTTAGCAGAACAGGTTATTCAATAACACCAGGTTCAGTGCTGGCGGGTGCGGTGAACGTTATTGACTCAAGCAATGCGGGCAAAAACTATATTATTCCCATTGGCGGAACTAATCTCGCTTACGCAGGAACAGGGATTAATGCCAATTCCCAGTTGTTTGAATACACCTCAGCTCATATTATTGCCACAGCCGACAACACCGTTGTCAGCATCGATAAAACAGGCGATGGTGTTATTGATGCCACGGTTACTTTAAGCCAAGGACAAACCTACCTAGTCAATGGCGGAATAACGGCGGGCGGTACGATTAAAGCAGATAAAGGCATTGGTGTTTACCTGATTGCAGGTGACGTTGGTTCAGGTTACGAAAGCCGCTGGTTCGCACTCAATCCACGCGAGCAATGGGCAAGCAGTTATTACGCACCCGTGAAAACAGTGTTAGCAACGGAAGCCGCGCACGTCTTTTTGTACAATCCCGATACCGTAAATCCAATTACAGTGACTTACGATAGCCTGAATGCTTTGGGTGTGAAAGTCACTAACACGGTTTCCGTTGCGGCAAAATCGTCTCAAGCTGTGTTAATGCCGTCCTCAGCGGCACATTTTTACACCGCTGACAATAAACCGTTTTATGCAGTGGGTACCAGCGATTCCACAGCGGGTAAAAGTTCAATTCACGACTGGAGTTATTCACTCGTTCCAGAAAGTTACTTAACCGATAAATTTGTGGTGGCTTATGGGCCAGGTAATGCAAACGCAACCCCTTCAACTGCTGCCAACGGCAATCCTGTTTGGGTGACAGCGGCGGCTGATACTATTTTGAAAGTGGACTATAAAGGTGACGGCGTGACTATCGTTGATGTACCTATTAAAGCACTCCAATCCATTCGCTTAAGAGATACCGACAACGATCAAACAGGGCTAACAGTTTATACCACTGACGGTACCTTAATCACTGCGGCGTGGGGTGAAGACCCCACAGTTGCAGGAGCTGCACTACCTTATTTAGACATGGGAACAACGGTGTTGCCGTTCCCTGATTACATTCTGAGAAAAGTATCTAAAGAAGCAGCTGCAGTGCTAGACCCATCAGGTAAAACCGATGGTGCTGGAAGCATACGACTGGAAGAACAAGTTGAATACACCATCAGCGTCACCAACCGTGCGGTGATTGATTTATTCAATATCAACCTCAAAGACAGCTTAACCCCTGTGGGCAGTGCAACTTATGTTGCTGACAGTGCCAGTCTTGTCATTTATGATGGTAGCGGAGCTGAAATTTTAGGAACCCGCAACGATGATATTGATGGCTCAACTCAGGCGTTTCCATTAGCTGGTGTAGGCTATACGATTGGTGATGCGTATCTTAATGTTGATGGTACTCAAGGCTTACAACGGGGGCATTCAGCGGTTATTAAATACCGCGTTACTATAAATAACAGTATTAGCAAAGCCTTGGCGGATGAAAACTTTGTCGTTAGCAATTCTGTAGTAATGACGGCTTCTACGCCTGATAGTCTAGTACCTGATGTAACAAAAACCACCACCAACAAAACCCCATTAGGCGTACCTTTTACTGATGGCGAAGTGTTTTTCTATAAAGCAGATTTTTCTGCCTTAGCTACGGCGTACAACGCTGGTAGTGACATTGGCTTGCAAGTGACTGATGGTGATCAAAACAAAAGTGCAACGGCAATAGATACGATTACGGTTAGAGTCACGAATCAGGCGACCAATGAGTTTGAAGATGTTGTCCTGACCGAAACAGGGATTAACACAGATATATTCAATAACAAGGTGTTAGCAACGACCACTAACCTGCATTCCTCAACAACGCTGACAACAGGAAATAATGACGTTACTCACACACTGGGTATGACCGATAGTGTGGGACAAATCCTTAAAGTTGAATACACCGACCCCGCTTCAGGCACGTTTGCGGATAATCCTACTAAACCGGGTATTACCCCTGTTCGTAATCCTGACGGCACGATTAACGACGCGCTTTCCTATGCGACGGGTAATGCCAACATTAAAACCGCTAACGTTGGAATACCACCCACGCCAACGGATGGTTTGCTGACTGTTTATAGTGATTCAGGATTTACCAACGTCAAAACCCAATATATGGAAGGCGATATTCTATATATCAAGGTTACAGATGGCGACCAAGATACTACGGCAGGAATTGATACGATTCAGGTTATCGTCAAAAATACCACCACCAACGAATTGGAAACCGTTACCTTAACGGAAACGGGGGCGAGTACGGGTATTTTTACCAACTCATTAGCAACGTCTATCACAGCATCTGCTAACAATAGTGGCACATTACAAACAGTCTTGGGTGATGGACTTCAAATAGATTATACCGATGCTATTTTTGGGACTACGTTTGATAATCCTCTGCATCCAAATATCACAGGAGGCCCTAGTTATTCAGGCGGTAATGCCAACGAAATTCTTGCCGCCGTGAGCAAAACCAAAGTGCTGTATCTGTCTGGCACAGGCGATTTAGATCGGATTGATCCAGTCAGTACAGCGGATGGTTCTACTTCAATCACTGCGGCAATTACTCCCGCAACGGCTGGCAGTGCTGTTGCAGCAACTTACTTGGATAATTTCAGCACGGCTGCTTACAATAACAGTGATGGTACGGAGTCTTGGACTGGAAAATCTTGGACAGAAGTGGGTACGGGAACTGATACTAATGCAGCTTCGGGGATTATTCTAATTAATACCACCGCTCCCGTAGGTCTGGCTTTTGAGAGGAATGGTGCAACTAATCCAGCAAATGCAGATGTTCAAAGAGGGCTAGACTTAAGTGCTGCTGATACAACTCAAGCAATTACCTTGAGCTTTAGCATTACGCAGTTCGCTAGTATGACGGGTCCTGCTGAAAACGTTACTTTAAAAATATCAACAGATAATGGAGTTACTTTTAATCCTATCACTACAGGTACTTTCACAAAAACATCCGCTGGAACATCAAATCCAGCCTATTCAACAACAACTGGGGCATTTACTGGTGATAATGCTACTGTTGGCACAGGTACGTTTACCGTTGATATTAAGTCGTTAGTTGCCGCTGCTACTCTTGCAAATAGAAGCAATATCGTTATTCGGTTTGATGGTAACACTCTAAGTAGAACAACTGCCAATGATCCATTTTTTGCGGTAGATACTTTCGAAGTCGCCTTTACAAAAGGCGGTGCTGCTATACCAGCCGTTCCGGCTACTTTCACCCAAGCCCTCCCAATGGAAAGTGCTTTCAGTATGCCAGCAGGTGGGCAAATTAAGGTGCTTACCTATGTCAGTAATGTCTCTGGAAGTCTAGCAAGTGGTGCAAATATAACCGCCAATCTTACTTATGGCGCGGGCAATACCGCTCTTGTCAGCCTTACCAATCCCACTTATGGCACAGATGCTAATGGTGCTTTCTTAAGTTGGACAGGAACGTTAGCAGGTAATGTAAGTATAGCCAAAGGCGACGCTGTTAAATTAGTTATCACTAATAACGTCGCGGGTGTTAGCTTTACAGTGGATTATGACAGCACGAGCAAACCCTCTCGTATTGATTTACCCACCACCACGGTCATTAACATTGTCGATGTCGATGGCATAGATAGCAATAACAATGGCATTATCGACGCTACTGCTACTGAAAATAACAATAATGGCGTTCAACTCATTGGTTTCTATGACAAACCCTTTAGCGATTTAACAAGTAGCTTAATAACCAGCAACAGCATCACCGCAGGTAGCATGGTTTATGTCCGCGTCAAAGTCAGCGACCCATTCGGCGATTATGACATTAGAAACTTACAGCTCACCATTAACGACTCTATTGCAGGTGTGAGCAGTGGCGATGTTGCTACAGTGACCCTCACCAATGCCAATATAGTCAATGTGGCAAGTGATGGTGCAGCATTCAAAACCTACGAATATGCTTGGCAAACTGTCAACACTATTGGGCTTTATGATGTTGGCGTAGTTGCCCAAGAAGGTTACGAAAGCATTACTGCCAGTGCAAATACGGGCTTTACCGTGTACACACTGGATTTGGGTACGCCCTCTAAAACCGAATTTATCACAGGACTGGGCGGTACAGTCGTTGCAGATGGCGCAACTTATGCGTCGGGAGCGACTGCCTATCTGCGCGTGACCGATATGGATAAATCCAATACAGGTTCGCTCTCTGCCATCGTTAATGGCGTTACTTACAGCTTAACTGAAACCGCTGTCAAAGGAATTTTTGAAGGGACACTCATTACTTATGCTGATGGTACGGTATTAACCGCGAACTATAAGGATGCTGCTGACCCCACCGACACCAGTGCAGACACCATTAACTATACTGCCTCTAATCCACCGCCAACTTTGGATTTAGATACCACCAACAGCGGCACGGTCAACAACACTGTCACTTTTAATGAAGGCGATTCGCCGATTGCTTTTGTTAAAACCATCGCTGGTACACCGATAACCGATAACACAACGGCAATACGCGATTTAACCATCAGCATTCTCAAATCTGATATAAAAGATGGCGCGAGTGAACAATTGCTGATTAATCTTGCAACTTCAGGCGGTACTATTGCCCTTGATTTTGCCAATGCGGCAGCTATTCCTAACATCGTCTTAGGCGGCGTGACCTATAAAGTCACCGTCACCGATAATGGCACAACCAAAACCTTAACGTTTGCTAAAAGCACGGCGGGTAACTTAACCATAGCGGAAATGGAGGCTTTATTAGAAGCCCTACGCTACAACAACACCAACTTAAATCCTACCGATGCGAATCGGATTTTTACCCTAGTGCTGAATGATGGCGACACCGTTATACCTCAACCCTTAAACAGTAACACCGCCACTTTTACCGTTGCCGTTTATAAAATTGATAATCCGCCCGTAGTCGATTTAGACGAAACAATCGCCTTATCATTAGATAACACTAAAATCTTTACCGAAGGCGGTGCGGCAGTTAATTTCACCGCAGGTGCAACAAATCTCAGTGATGTTGACAGCACTTTACTTGCCAATTTAACCATTAGCATCAATAAAAACACCCTACAAACGGGTGACCAGTTAATACTGGGTGCAAACACTATAGACATCACCAATACAGCAGGTTCAACAGTATTGACAACCACTTATGGTGGAGTAACGTTTGTTTATACCATCGTTGATAATGGCAGTACGCGCACTATCACTTTCACTAACAATGTAGTTAGTAACGAAGCAATAGGAGCGTATGAATTATTACTTGATGCTCTACAATACCAAAACACCTCAACCGCCGCAGGCGGCAGTCGTTCGTTTGCTGTTTCCGTCACCGATGACACCAGCCAAACGCCCGTCGTCGTACCTAACTTCGTGGTTAATATTGCATCGGTTAACGATGCCCCTGTTTTTACAGGGCTGAATGGCACACCCACTTTCACCCAAGGTGGCACAGCCGTTGTCTTAGATAGTGATGTCACACTAACAGACCTTAATTTAGCTTCACTCAGCGGGGGCGTAGGTAACTATGACGGCACTACCCTCACCTTACGACGTACTGGCGCGGCAAATGCTGACGATGTCTTTTCTAGCACGGGAACTTTAGGCGCGTTAACAGGCGGTGGTAATCTCAGTGTAGGCGGTACGATTATTGGCACGGTCACTACCAATACAGGCGGCATACTGGTATTAACATTTAGTCCCAGTGCGACAGAAGCTTTAATTAACAGTGCGATACAAAAAATCGGCTACAGTAACAGCTCTAGCACTCCACCTAGCTCCGTACAAATTGACTGGATATTTAATGACCAGAATCCAAATGTAACAGGCAGTGGCAGCTACACAGCAGGCACAGGTCAAGACCAAGGCGGACATGGTTTATTGACCGCAACGGGTAGCACGATTGTTACTATTACAGCAACCACCATTCAAGGGGTGACCTTTGCTATTGGCTCTACTGCCAGCATCAGTGAAGAGGCGTTAGACACCACCACCTTCACTATCACCCTAACAGGCTTCCCATTAACGGGAACGAACACCGCAACCGTGAATGTGGCGGGGACAGGCACTGCAACTAACGGCGGTACGGATTACAGCTCAACTATGGTTGCCGCGATTCAAGCACAGGCAGATGCCACCGCGGGCGTGACCTTTGATGGCACCACCTTGACCTTTGATAAGAACTTTGTCGGCAGCACGTTTACTTACACCTTAACCGCTGTCAATGACAGCATTGCTGACAACAACGAAACCATCATTGGCACGTTGAGCAGTCCTACCATTACCA
>MBQZ01000028.1 GCA_002134785.1 Crenothrix sp. D3 | reverse complement strand
CAAAACGCTCTGCCGCTTCCGCTTGTGTTAACCCTTCTTGTTCTTTAATCGCCAATACTTTTTGGCGGAAATCGGCTGAATATGTCATCTAATTTAAAATAATCAAATTATACTGCTTTAGCTATACCATTGACTTGACTACTAATTAAAACCGCAAATTGTACATTGGGCTGCTCTGCCAAAACGTGTGCCAGCGTTTGTAAATGCAAAGTAATGTCACTTTCAACGGCTTGTTTCATTGTGCTTGATTTTATTTAACACGCTTTAAATAACCATCGGGCGCGACGGTGATTAGTAATTTATTGTGAATACTTTGATCGATTTTAAATTCATCGTGGGTTTTTAAATATTCCCACACGGCGGTTTTGGGATTGTTGCCTTTACCCCACGGACGGTTGTTTGATAATTCATCGGCAACATCTTCAACCACGGTATCCATGACCACGCAATAACTGCCTACGCTGGTGAGTGGCGCGTAGGCTTGCAGTTCTGCCAGAACGTGGTCGTGGGTATGATTGGAATCTAAGCACACCAGCACTCGCTGTTTACCTGCGGCTTTGGCAGTCACTTGAGCAATAATGTCATCGGCAATGCTGGAGCCTTCAAGCATGGTGATACGTTTAAACAATGGGTGAGCTTCAATAGCGGCGCGGTTATGTGGGCGAATGTCGATGTCTAATCCCAATACTTCACCTTGATTGCCTGTGCAACTGGCGATGAGTTCCAACATTGAGGCAGAAAAGATTAATGAGCCGCCATGCGCAATGCCTGTTTCAATGATTAAATCAGGTTGCACCTGCCAAATAATTTCCTGCATGGCGACCATATCTTGCGGATATTGAATGATGGGTCTGCCTAGCCACGAAAAATTGTACGAATATTTGGGCGCGAGTGAGGCTTGCATAAATTCAGCGGCGCGGGCTTTTAAGGCTTCATCTTCACCGATAGCGGCGATACGTTGTTGGACTTCTTGGTCAAAATTCACGGTGGTCTACCTGTAGGTAAGTAAATTGGTTGTGGGTGGCAGCGATAATTTCTGGCAAATAATTGGAGTTCATGACAAAAATAATAGCATCTTGCTGTAGCTGAGTAATTGCTTCGTCTGGCGTGGATACTTTTAAGCCAGATCCTGCAATAAATTTGTGTTGTTTAGCGGTATTAATGTCAATAACCCAGTCAATCGTAACGCCTGCTTGCTGCATATACAATGCGAAAATGACGCCTTTTGACGCACCGCCCCAGATTGCATTACGTTTGGTTTTGGCAAGCACGGCAAGGCGGTCAATATCGACTAAAAAATCGTTAGGGAAGGTTACTCTGTCTTGAGCAGTACACACAGGGATTTGTAAGCTGGCTAAGTCGGCAACCACATACAAATATTGCCCGCCAAATACATGACCGCTTTCGTAGACTTTACCAAATAAGCGTTGAAAATCAGCAAGGCGAAAATAATTGACGTGTTCATAGAAAATATCAAACCACGCACGGTGTTCGATTATCCAATCAAAACACGGCACTTCAATATAAATTTGCCCTTTACCCCCATTGGCTTGCGCTAATGTACTAAGAAATTCGATTGGATTTTCAATGTGTTCCAAGACATGGCGCAAAATAAGTGCGTCCGCCGCTAAGCCTGAGTCAGCGGTAAAACAGGCTTTAATGATGTTTGGATTATCGCCTTGGTATGCGGGGTCTATGCCTGTGATGTGATAGCCTGCTTGTTGCAAGTATTCCAAAAAGTAGCCTTTACCACAACCGACTTCAAGCAAGTTTTTATCAGCAAAATGGCGATGAATAATGGCTTTGACCGTGTCTAAATGTTGGCGAAACAAGCTCGAACAGGCTTGTTCATTTTGATAATCCGCATCATAGTGTAGCAAGCTGGCATCAAATGCCGCGTTGAATATCAGCCCCGTATTATCGTCTTGTACTAAGCACAGTTCACCTTTAGGACACGCTAATGCGGCCCCGCTATCAGCAAACATCTTATTTTGAAAAACGGGTAATCCTTGGACACTGAATAGTTTACGTTGACTCATGGCGTTTTTCCTTCAAGTGGTAAGTCACCCCAAAATGCCATTGGCTCATAATCGGGGTAGGGATAATAGCCGAGGTTTAGCTGCATATTGCTGTTTTTTTCATGTAGCCATTGTTCAACTAAACGGCGCACAGAAATTGGCTGACCTGAACAGATATTCACGGTGTCTCTAGCATCTTGATTCATTGCCAGTTGAACTAACTGCTGAGCAGCAATTTCTACAGGTAAAAAATCGCGTAATTGTTCACCACCTGACATATTGAACACGGTATCACCGCGTGTGATAGCGTGTTGTAGTTGCGTGTACAGTGAGGTAGATGCTTGCCCAGCGCCGTATAAATAAAACAACCGCGCCCACGTCAGCTTAAATGTGTGCGTCGTTTGTAACAGTTGTAATTGCTGATGTAATGCGGCTTTAGCGTAAGCATAAGCATTGGCAGGTTGTGGCAACAAATCAGCAGACAATGCACCCGAACGCAGCCCGTATTCAAAACACGTTCCTGCTACTACGACAGCAGGTAAGCCTGCCTCGATAAGCTGTTTAAGAAATGAATAATGTTTTGGGAGTTCGGTTTCAAAATGATGCAAGGATTTGTAATTCGGTAAACCGTCCCACGCCAAATGAATGAGAACATCGGGATAGCCTAGTTGTGCAAACGCCTTCTCGCTAGGCTTAGCAATATCCATTACCACAGTATGAACAGTAGCACCTAACGTGGACGCATCACGCACTACGGCAATAACTTCCGCGTCAGTCGCTTGTAAAGCAGTGAGAACATGGCGACCAATAAACCCCGTCGCGCCTGTAACAGCGATTTTCATCATTTACTCAACAGTTAAGTGAGGCACGGCAGTAACAAACTGCCCACCCCAATCACGAATATACGCCAGTTGTACCGTAATTTCAGTGCGTAAATTCCACGGCAAAATTAGCACATAATCAGGCTTGGTTTGTTGCAGTTGTTGTTCATCGACGATGGGAATGCGGCTGGCGGGTAAGAATTTATGTTGTTTAGCTGGATTGCGGTCAACGACATAAGGCAATAAATCAGGGCGTACACCTGCATAGTTTAATAGCGTGTTGCCTTTTGCGGCTGCACCATAACCTGCAACGGTTTTACCCGCGCGTTTAGCATCAATCAAAAAACCTAGAAAGTCATTTTTTACTTTATCTGCTTTAGCTTGAAAACCATTATAAAACACGGGGGTAGTAATACCCGCCTCGGTTTCAATCGCTAATAAACGCGCCACATTCGGACTAATGGCGCGTATACCTTTATCACTGCGTTGCGCATAAACCCGCAAACTACCACCGTGAGTAGTCAGTTCTTCAACATCAAATACTTGTAAGCCATTGTCAGCAAAAATACGTTGTACGGCAGTCAGTGATAAATAGGAATAATGTTCGTGATAAATAGTGTCAAATTGATTATCAGCAACTAAACGTAATAAATGCGGGAATTCAAAGGTGGCAACGCCTGAGGGTTTTAATAACAGCGCGAAACCTGCGACAAAATCATTAATGTCAGGAACGTGGGCTAAGACGTTATTAGCAGCGGTTAAATCGGCGGCTTTGCCTTGTTCAACTAAGGCTTGGGCTAAAGTCACACCAAAAAAATCTTCGACAATTTCAATGCCTTTGGCGCGTGCGGCATTCGCGGTGCTGGTGGTGGGTTCAATGCCCAGACAAGGCACGCCGTGTGCTTTAACGTATTGCAATAAATAACCGTCATTGGCGGCAACTTCAATAACATGAGAAGTCTCCGTTAAAGCAAATCGGGCTATCATGGTTTCTACATAGTGTTCTGCGTGGGCTAACCAGCTACTGGAAAAAGAACTGAAATAGGCATAATCAGCTGAAAATAATTCATCGGCATTGGCATAATCTTCCGTCTGCACTAGCCAGCATTCATTACACACCAACACGCGTAATGGATAATGTTTTTCAGGTGTGGATAAACTAGACAGTGTCAGATAGGCGTTAGACGGCGGAGCTGTACCTAAATCAATAAACGATAAATGAAGTTCAGTGTGACAGTGGCGGCATTTCATAACACGATTCCATGAAAATCTGGGCTAATAAGAGGATGGTTAGCGTCACGCGGCGATAATTCGCTGATAGGTAACTGCCAAGTAATATTTAAACGTGGATCAGTCACTGATAAACCACCTTCTGCTTCGGGATGATAGGCTTCAGTATGCAGATAAATTAACTCACAATCAGGTGTTAAGGCTTGAAAACCGTGTGCGTAACCATCGGGAATTAACAAACTTTTACGATTATCCGCAGAGAGTATTTCACCATGCCAGTGTAAAAAAGTAGGCGAATTATAGCGCAGGTCAACGGCAACATCCCATATTTCACCGTGTAGACAACTAACTAACTTGGTTTCTGAGTAGGGCGGGTGTTGAAAATGTAAGCCGCGCACCGCGCCTTGTTGCCGTGTTAAGGTGTGATTTATTTGCGCGATGGGTTTAGTTATTCCCATCTCACGAAACTCATCCGCACAATAAAACCGTGATAAAAATCCGCGTGTGTCGGTGATGGCTAGGCGTTGCACGACTTGCAAGCCTGCTAACCGTGTGGGGATAAAATTAAATCGTGCCATGATTGTAATCTTGAATTTGTGCCAAGGTTAACGCCTGAATATCTTGACCTTCACGCCATGCTTCATGCCATGTGAGGGTTTTTTGTAAGGCAGTGGCTAATCGCCAGCGCGATTGCCACGGTAAACGCTGCCCCGCTTTGCTACTGTCCAATTTTAAATAATGGGCTTCGTGGGCTTGCGGTACTGAGTCACATTGCCAGTTTAAATCAGGGCGTAGTTCTGCTAATTGTTCGACTATCCAACGTACTGAACGGGCATCTTCATCCAGCGGGCCAAAATTCCACGCTTCGGCAAACGCTACGCCATCAGTGAATAAACGTTCGGCTAACAGTAAGTAGCCTGATAAGGGTTCTAAAACGTGTTGCCAAGGGCGAGTGGCTTCGGGTGAACGTATGTTTAATGATTCGTTTGCATCGAGGGCGCGTAAAAAATCGGGGATTAATCTATCTTCTGCCCAATCGCCGCCACCGATCACATTACCCGCTCTGGCACTGGCTAATGCCACACCTGCTGTTTGTAAAAATGATTGCCGATAAGCGGCAGTGACTAATTCCGCACAGCCTTTGCTACTGGAATAAGGATCAAAGCCGCCTAAGGCTTCGTTTTCACGGTAGCCCCAATGCCATTCACGGTTTTCATAGCATTTGTCAGTGGTAACATTCACCACTGCTTTAACGCTCGGCGTGGCGCGGACGGCTTCTAGCAAACACACTGTCCCCATGACATTAACGCTATAGGTTTCTATGGGTTGTGCGTAAGAATAACGCACTAAGGCTTGAGCGGCTAAATGCAGGACGATGTCAGGTTGTGCAGCTTGCATGGCAAGTTTGAGTTGTTCTGCATTGCGAATATCACCGATGATGTGCTGCTCTAAACTTTGCTCGATTCCAGCGACAGTAAACAGATTCGGCTCAGTCGGTGGCTGTAATGCGTAGCCTGTGACTTTCGCACCCATAGAGTGTAACCATAAGGCTAACCAACTGCCTTTGAAGCCTGTGTGTCCTGTTAAGAACACTTTTTTGTTTTGCCAAAAATCACTATTGACTACCATACTTTCCACGGTGCTTTGCCGCTATCCCATAAGGTTTCTAAATGATTTTTATCACGCAGCGTATCCATTGGTTGCCAAAAGCCTTGATGCGTATAGGCTCTCAATTCATCTTGTGCGGCAAGCTCCATTAATGGTTGACTTTCCCACGGCGTATCATCACCTGCAATCAAGTCAATACAGCGCGGCGATAACACAAAAAAACCGCCATTAATCCAGCCGCCATCACCTTGGGGTTTTTCAATAAAACCGCGTACTGCGTCGCCGTCCAGATTTAATGCACCGTAACGGCCGGGGGGTTGTACAGCGGTAATGGTTGCTAGTTTGCCGTGTTGTTGATGAAATGCCAGTTGTGCGGAGACATCAATATCCGCAACGCCATCACCATAAGTAAAACAAAATGCCGCTTCGTCCTGCACATAACTTGCGACCCGTTTTAAACGTCCACCTGTCAGGGTATCATCGCCTGTATCCACTAAGGTAACACGCCACGGTTCGGCATGACGCTCATGGACTTCCATTTGATTGTTTTGCATATCAAAGGTGACATCGGAGCTGTGTAGAAAGTAGTTAGCAAAATACTCTTTAATCACATAACCTTTGTAACCACAGCAAATAATAAAATCGTTAATGCCGTGCGCAGAATAGGTTTTTAGAATGTGCCACAGTATCGGCTTGCCACCGATTTCTACCATCGGTTTGGGGCGAGTTGACGTTTCTTCACTGATACGCGTGCCTAAACCGCCTGCGAGTATGATTGCTTTCATTAGTGCTATGCCAAAAAGGAGAGGATTGGTGAAATAATACCTCACCGTATTTTGTGGGCGATTATAACGGCTATTAACCGCTAACACTAGATGATACGCGGCACACTAAAATAATGAATATAAAAAAGAAGCACCGAAGATTTAGAGGGTATTTTTGAAAATCTACGGTGCCTTGAGGTAAAGCAGGGAGCGGCGTATTTTAATCTTTGATGTGAGCGACGTTGACGGTATCCCACACAGATTCAATAAAATTGCTATCCATATCGGGCATTCCATCTTGAATCCATTGGACGACTACCTTAGCAATATTAGGATAAGTAATATGAACGGCATGATGAGAATGTAACCACTGCTCAATGACTGCGGCATCCAAATTATTCATTAAATGACCGTAACCCAACTGCACTAAGGCTGCACCATTGGCGAGTTGTTCCATTTGCCCATGAGTTGGTTTAGCGAGAATTTTTTTACCTAATTGCAAGGCTTCACTGGCAAGTTCAAAGCCAGAGTTGCTAATAATCCCTTCACAATCAAGCAGACTTTTCTGAAAACCATCGCGTGATAGTGGATAACATAGAATGTGGTTAGCTTTAGATATGACAGGTTCAGGTGCGTAAACGTGAAAGGTAAAGTCTTTAAAGGGGGTTAATAAGTCGATGACATCTTGTGGATCTTCAAAGGGTAAGTAAACCACGATTTTATTTTTGATGGCAGGTTGCGGTAATTCAGTTTCAATAATGGGTGGTAAAATGGGTTGCCCAAAATGATGCCAATGTAAACCGATACTTTTATTAGCAGGGGCAAAATATTTCAGCACTTGTTCGGCAACTGGATCGGTTGTTTGTCTTGGAATTTTATATTTAAAGGCGTATTGATGACCGATACCCAGCGTCATTTTTTTCTGTTTTTTAGCTGCCCACGACGTGACAGGTTCAAAGTCACTAATGACCAAATCATAAGCACTTAAATCCAAGCTATTAATATCTTTGATAAATTCAGCCGCTTTGGCTTCATAAATTGTTTTCAAAAGATTGACTTGACCTTTGCTGGTATTAAAAGTCAATCCTGTGCGTACTTGATAGTCACCAAAGATGTCCATATCAAAATATTTATCTGCGGGTCTACCGCTAAATTGAAAAGTGATGTCTATTCCAGCCGCATAAAGGGCTTTTGCCATAACTCTTGCGCGAGTGATATGCCCGTTACCCGTGCCTTGCACGCCATAAAAAATTTTCATAAGCCTAATACCTTTAAACTAAATAATGCCACACTCACGCCTAACACTGCACCCATTAGAGTATCGGTTGGAAAATGTACGCCTAAAATAATCCGTGAAAACCCTATTGAAGTTGCCCACGCAAATAACAAAAAAATGAATGAACTATCCATAAACGGTTCAGAAAAATAACTGACTAACGTCGCCATCATAAATGCAGCGGAGGTGTGTCCAGAGGGGAAGCTGAATTTGTCAGAAGGAATAATGACACTCACAAAGTTTTCTAACGCTGCCGCAGGACGGTTACGTTTAAAACTGTTTTTCAAAACAAAATACACGGGGCGTTCGATTAAAAAAGCCAATAAAATAGCGTGTAAAAAAGAACTGTTAATACCTTGATATTTATACAATAGTACCGCAAATAAGACATACAGCGGTCCGTCAGCTGTTTTGGAAAGATAGCGAGAAGCTCTCGTTAACGGGGTGTGTAACTTGACGTTTACTAGCCAAGTAAACATAAAGACATCGTATTTGTGTATGGAATAAAGCAGTTTCATTTTTTATCCTCAAGTAAGCGACTGCAACTATCGACCGCGATTTGTCACTGTGGTGAAAATCATAGACTTTCTATTATTATCTTGCTGTTTTGGACAAAGAGTAGAATGCTGGTGTGACAAAAAAATGACGTTTTGTTTAAGTTTGTGTGACAGAGACTGATTTGAAAAATAGGCGGTTACGCATTGCCTACGAAAAACAAGCAATGTGTCGAAAAATTGTTATAACACAATTTAATTTGTCGCCTTAAATGGATGGTCTGTACCTTGTTTTTGTGCTTTTCGTAGGTGTTTCTTGTGCGTAACGTTAATGTGTTGAGTGAACATTTTTCTACGAAATATCGACTAAAGAAGGTAAAGTGTGTCGATTGAAGATTGTTGATAAGTTATAAATAACCAAAAATAACTTATTTTCTGGAAGTATTCATTGAATTCTGGGTTATCGGGGGAGGGTAGCTTTTGGGTTTAGTCAGTGTTATTTTGACGAGTAGTTTGGTCTCATTTGATTATTATGATAAATCTAAATTTTATTTGATTTATTAGAATGCGCAGCTGATGTGGCATGAAATCGTACTGCTCTCTGCTCGGTTAAAAACGACCGATAACTGAATAGATGGAAGGTGTATCATGCGATTATTGCAATTAATTTTAAAGACGCTTATTACTGCGTCATTGTTGGTTCATCCGATTGAATCTTTGGCAAGTTCTGCTAAGAGTCATAGCGGGAAAAAAGGGCATGGGAAAAATATAGTACATGACCCAGGTGACGTGTGGGAGCGCATTCGTTTTGGAATGCAAATCCCTCTTTTTAGTGTGATACCACTGAGTCAAATGCCACTTGTATCCACACAAAGCCTGCCGCCCACTTCAGCCCAATCCTCAAAAACGACGCTCATCAAAACGACGTTGTTACCAGAACTGCATCATGATGATGCGAGTCGTATGAAGCTAAATGCAGCGACTCTCGTAGACGGCAATACAAAAATTAAGTCACGTCTTGTTTCAAGTGCGATACAAAAACAAATTGTCGATTATGCCAATAATACCCAGCCAGAATCTGCTGGTGTATCATCAACGCGCATTCGCACTCGCCTTGAATTTCATCCGCACACAAACAAGCTGGATACTAACGTATCGACAGAACGCGTACCTCTCATTGTAAAAACAGTCGCCACTATTTCTACGGGTGCTGAACAAAAATCAGTGCCACCGCTACTAGAGAAAAAGGACGGTGAAAATGCGCCAGTCAATGATAAACAGGCACTGGTTAATGAGCGAATTAACAAACAGATTGCTTGGTACTCGCAGCGTCCTGCCTATTTACAACAAGTTGCAGAGCGTGCTCGACCTTATCTTTATCATATTGTAAGTGGACTGAGTGCCAATCATTTGCCCGCCGAGCTAGCATTATTGCCAATCGTTGAAAGTGCTTATCAGCCAACCGCGCAATCACCAAAAAGTGCCGCAGGGCTGTGGCAAATCATTCCCAGTACAGGACTTGATCTCGATTTAGCACAAAGTGAATACTACGATGATCGGCTGGATATTGACGCATCCACACAAGCAGCTATTCGTTATTTGTCCTTTTTAAAGCGGCATTTTAATGGCAATTGGTTACTCGCCTTAGCCGCCTATAATTGTGGTGTGGGCAGAGTGGATGATGCTATCAGCAGTAATCGCGCCAATGGATTAGCAACTGATTACTGGTCATTACATTTGCCAGAAGAAACCCAACAGTATGTGCCGCGTTTCTTAGCGTTAGCCAGTATTTTCGCCAATCCGACAGCATACAATTTGAAACTGCCAGCGGTTAGAAATGAACCCTATTTTGTTAAAGTGAAAGTGGATCGCAAATTCGATATTGCTTATTTGTCGAAAAAGAATTTTTCTACGATTGCCGAGCTGGCTAATCTTAGTTACGAGCAGTTTGTTCAGCTTAATCCCGGTTATCTCAAGCCAACACTAGAAACCGATGATTCTTTTACCTTGCTCATGCCTGCGACTAATGCCAAGCAACTGCATCAGCACCTAAGTCATGTTGAACAGTTTTTAGCGACACCTAGTACGCTAAACGCGCCTTTGCAACAAAGGGCGAAAGCGGATGATGCACAAAAAACGCTGCCTACGGCAATTTTGTCATCACTACCCACGACACTACCCCCCTTTACTAGCCCTTTGTTATCGCTGAATCTCAAGACAAATCAAACCACGCCGCGTATCACCAGTTAAGCCTGTACTCTGATTTTCTCATGTCACTTGCGTTACATTAACTCAAGTGACACTGGCGAAAAGTACGATATTGCGTTGATTGAATGGATAAAAGCCCGTATTTCATGGATAATACGCCACTATTTAATTGATTTTTTAACTGACACAGTGTAGCAATGAAACAAACGATAGAAGCTCTTATTCTACAAGCCGTTGAAACCCTGAAAATCAGCGGCGTTCTTGAACTAAACACCCTGCCAACGATAACCATTGAGCGGTGTCGTGACCCTCAACATGGCGATTTTGCGACTAATGTGGCATTGATTTTAGCAAAACCTGCTAAAACTAACCCACGACAACTCGCTGAAAAAATCCTTGCGGCATTGCCTGCTCATGAATCCATCATTAACGTTGAGTTAGCAGGGCCTGGATTTATTAATTTTTTTATCAATCCCGATGCGCAGTATGCAGTTATTCCAAAAATTCATGAATTAGGTCGTGATTTTGGTTTAAGCTCGGTCGGCGCGGGTAAAAAAGTGCAGGTTGAATTTGTGTCTGCTAATCCGACAGGCCCTTTACACGTTGGACATGGGCGTGGTGCGGCTTATGGCTCAGTAGTCGCTGATTTATTGCAAGCCGTGGGCTTTGAAGTGCATCGTGAATATTATGTCAATGATGCAGGTCGGCAAATGGATATTCTTGCTACCAGCGTGTGGATACGTTATTTAGAAGAATGCGGCGAGGTATTACCGTTTCCTAGTAATGCGTATCGTGGCGATTATGTCCGTGAAATTGCGTGGGACATTCATAAAAAATCGGGCGACGACTATCGTAGACCCAGTGCCGCTGTGTTAGAAAATTTACCCGCTGATGAACCGCAAGGTGGCGATAAAGAACTGTATATTGATGCACTGATTGATAGGGCAAAAACCTTGTTAGGTTCATTGTACCGTGAGGTATTTCAAACAGGTTTAAAGACTATTTTACAAGACATTGAAGCGGATTTAAGTGAATTTGGCGTGAATTATCAGCTGTGGTTTTCCGAACAACAACTGATGGATGATGGTTCAGTCGAAAAAGCTCTGAGTCGTTTACGCGAGGGTGGTTATTTATATGAACAAGACGGCGCGACGTGGTTTGCCTCTAGCCAGTTGGGTGATGAAAAAGACCGCGTAGTCATTCGCGAAAATGGACAATACACTTATTTTGCTTCCGATATTGCCTACCATCACCACAAATTAGAACGCGGTTTTGATCAGATTATTGATATTTGGGGCGCGGATCATCACGGCTATATTCCCAGAGTTAGAGCCGCTATTCGTGCTTTAGGTGCAGATGATTCCAAGTTAACTGTTTTGTTAGTGCAGTTTGCCTCCTTGTATCGCGGCGATGAAAAAGTCTCTATGTCCACGCGTTCAGGTGAATTTGTCACACTCAGACAGTTGCGTAACGAAGTGGGTAAAGATGCGGCACGGTTTTTTTATGCCATACGTCGTTCTGAGCAGCACCTTGATTTTGATTTAAAACTTGCCACCTCAAAAACCAATGAAAACCCCGTGTTTTATGTGCAGTACGCTCATGCCAGAGTGTGTAGCGTATTACGGCAATTGGATGAAAAAGGCTTAGCAAGAAATTTACCCTTAGGCATGGAAAATTTAACCCGCCTAATTGAAGAGCATGAAGTGGCGTTGTTGAGTACCTTGTCACGTTATCCAGAAGCGTTAGAAAAAGCCGCGTTACAATATGAGCCACACCAGCTGATTCATTATCTGCGTGACTTGGCGCATGAGTTCCATACTTACTATAACGCTCATCAGTTTTTGGTTGACGATGCGCCGTTGCGTGATGCACGATTGAACCTAGTGTGTGCCGTTAAACAAGTGTTGGCAAATGGTTTGGGCTTGTTGGCTATCAGTATTCCTGAAACGATGTAATATGGCCAAAGATTATAAGCACAGAATAAGCGGTAAAAATGCCTTATATCGACAGGATTTCGATCCTGTCAAAAGTTTGAGCGTGTGGAAATGGATGCTAATTACCGCTTCAGCGATTGCGGTAATGGTGCTTATCGTTTATTTGAGTAGTATTGGCTTGAAGACCGTTGCGCCTGATAAAGTTGTAGGTGTGCTAACAGAGCCAGTTGAGCCACCCAAAACGACTACTGAGCCAGACATAGTCAAAAAAGAAGAACCTGACGTTAAAGAAGAACCTGAAGTTAAAGCAACACAGTTTGACTTTTATACTATTTTGCCTGAAAAAGAAACCGTTGTTCCTGAATATGAAATTAAAACCCGCACGCGTGAAGAGCGCATAGGTCAAGCGAAAGAGACCCAATATATCATGCAGGCGGGTTCTTACACGTCAACTAAAGATGCCGAAAAAATGCAGACCAGACTGAGTGCAATGGGTATTGAAGCCCACATACAAAAAGCAAAAGTTGGCAATGCCATTTGGTATCGCATCAAAATTGGACCGTTCGCTCAAATAGCCAGCGTTAATACCCTTAATGCGCGACTAAAACAAAGCGGTATTGATGCTATTGTGACTGAAACTGACAAATAGTGTAGTTTGTCAGCACTGATTATTTATTCACCGTTGTTTTATTGATAGATTACCTCATGAAAAATTACTTACTATTGTTGTTACTTGCCCCTATAACAGGTTGCGGGCAAGTTGGTCCATTGTATTTGCCAGATGCGGCTGCCCCGCCTGTTTATGTACCCAAGCCACAATTAGACATAAAGACACCGCCTAAACCCCAGTCTGAACCTGAAAAAACTCAATAGTTATGGATTATTTTAATTATCAAAACAACGAACTGTTTGCCGAAGATGTTGCGATAGCGGACATTATTAATAAACATGGCAGTCCTTGTTATATCTATTCCAAAGCCACACTGGAAAGGCATTGGCGGGCTTTTGATTCAGCCTTTGGCGAGCAAACTCATTTAATTTGCTATGCAGTCAAAGCCAATTCCAATATTGGCTTGCTCAATGTATTAGCGCGTTTAGGTTCAGGGTTTGATATTGTCTCGCTAGGTGAATTACAACGCGTGCTTGCCGCAGGTGGTGATCCGAAAAAAATTGTCTTTTCAGGTGTCGGTAAACGTGAAGATGAAATTTTAGCCGCGTTAAAAATAGGGATTAGTTGTTTTAATATTGAAGTTAGCGATGAGCTTGATCGTATTAACTTATTGGCTGAACAATTGGGCGTGATTGCCCCTGTATCGTTTCGTGTTAATCCCGATGTCGATGCCAAAACGCATCCCTATATTTCCACTGGCCTAAAAGAAAATAAATTCGGTATCGATATTAACCAAGCTGTCAGCGAATACCGCCGCGCTGCCGCCATGTCACACATCAACGTAGTCGGTATTGATTGCCATATTGGCTCACAACTCACCGAAACACGTCCGTTCTTAGATGCTCTGGATAAAATTTTAGCCTTAGTAGCAACGCTGAAAGCCGAGGGTATTGTCTTACAGCATTTAGATTTAGGCGGCGGCTTAGGTATTTGTTACAAAGACGAACAACCGCCAGAACCTGCCGATTACATTCAAGCGGTATTAGCGCGTCTTGGGCAAACTGAGTTTAAAATTCTGTTAGAACCTGGGCGTGCTATTGTTGGCAATGCAGGCATTTTGGTGACCCAAGTGGAATACCTTAAACCTACCGCACACAAAAACTTTGCCATAGTCGATGCTGCGATGAATGATCTTATGCGGCCTGCGTTATACAGTGCGTGGCAGAATATTATTCCCGTCAATCAACACAGCACTGCTACGGCGCAACACTGGGACATCGTCGGCCCTGTGTGTGAAACAGGGGATTTTTTAGGTAAAGATCGTGTGCTGCAACTCAGTCAAGGTGATTTATTAGCGATACGTTCAGCGGGTGCTTATGGTTTTAGTATGAGTTCTAATTATAATTCCAGACCGCGTGTTGCAGAAGTCATGGTGGATGGCTCTCAGGTGCATTTAATTCGAGAACGCGAAACCATTGCTCAACTGTGGGCAGGCGAACATTTATTACCGTAAGGCGTTTATTCGATGAGCAAACAAAAATTATCGTTACAAGAGCAATTGTTAAAATCGGGTTTAGTTAGTTCCGCACAAGCGAAAAGTGCTAAATCCAATAAACACAAACAGGAACAGTTGCAACGCAAAAATAATATCGTGCAGGTCGATGAAGCCAAAGCATGGTCGGAAAAATCCCGCCTTGAAAAATTAGAAAAAGACCTCGCACTTAATCAATTGCACCAGCAACAAGAACTGAAAAAACAGCTCTTGGCGCAAATTAAACAACTGATTGAACAAAACAAATTGCCCAGAGATGAAGAGGGTATCGCCTACCGCTTCATCAATAACAATAAGGTGAAAACTCTCTATGTCTCAGAAATCATGCGGACACAGCTGATTAATGGGCAGTTAGCTATTGTGAAATTAGGCAAAAGCTACGAAGTAGTGACGGCGGAAGTCGCCAAGAAAATCAGTGAACGTAACGCTGATAGTGTGCTAGTGCATAATGAGCCAGCAGCAAACCTTGCCCAAGTAGATGATCCCTACTCAGACTATGCCGTACCCGATGATTTAATGTGGTAGTGTGATGCCTAGCGATATAACTCACTGTTGTGGGCAAGATTGCCCATTACAAGACACTTGCTTACGTTGTACTGGCGTAGTTCTTGGTAGGCAGGATTTTTTTACTCACTTACCCTACGATATTGTGGCTAATCATTGTGATTATTATTGGGATGATAGACCAACAGAAGCAAAAATTAGTCAACTGGCTTATCAGTTTTGGGTAAACAGCGGTTATCCACAGGGCAACGCATTAGCGCATTGGTTACAAGCGCGAACACAACTCATTGATAATTTAAGAAATTCGTAACACACTATCAAAAATGGAGTCAAAAAGGCTGGCTTTTTGACTCCGCGATTTAATCTCGTACAGGCGATGGAGCTAAGACCACTCGCGAACCATTTGACTCTGCCGCACTCACTACGCCTGCCGCTTCCATATCTTCAATCATGGTTGCTGCACGGTTATAGCCAACTTTAAAACGGCGTTGTACGCTGGAAATAGAGGCTTTGCGGGATTCGGTGACAAAACGCACGGCTTCATCATAGAGAGCATCGGTTTCTGAACCGCCGCCTGAATTATCACCACCGCCCATGCCAAAATTGTCGTTATCAAACGATTCACGGGTGATTTCTTCCAAATAATTGGGTGGTGCGGTTTGTTTTAAAAATTCCACTACACGGTGAACCTCATGATCGTCCACAAATGCACCGTGTGCGCGTATGGGAATACTCGTGCCTGAAGGTAAAAATAACATATCACCGTTACCTAACAGTG
Organism: Crenothrix sp. D3; assembly: GCA_002134785.1. Classification (GTDB taxonomy): domain Bacteria; phylum Pseudomonadota; class Gammaproteobacteria; order Methylococcales; family Methylomonadaceae; genus UBA4132. Next base: position 16,773 of record MBQZ01000028.1, on the reverse strand, counting down.
TTTCCGCGCCGCCTTGGTCGAGGATGGTGCGTGAATCAATACGCGAGGAAACTTGAAAGGAAATACGCGTTGGTACGTTAGCTTTAATCAAGCCTGTTAATACGTCCACCGAGGGACGTTGGGTCGCTAACACTAAATGAATGCCAGCGGCGCGGGCTTTTTGTGCTAAGCGAGCAATCAGTTCTTCAACTTTTTTACCCACTATCATCATCATGTCAGCAAGCTCATCAATAACGATGACAATGCTGGGCAGAGTGGCTAAGGCAGGAATCTCAGCGTCTGAAAATGGATTAAGGGATTGATACATTGGATCGCGAATAGTTTCACCGCGTGCGGTGGCTTCTTCAATGAGGGTGTTAAAGCCTGCTAAGTTTCTCACGCCCATTTTAGACATTAGTTTATAGCGGCGTTCCATTTCACCAACAGCCCAGCGTAGTGCGTTACTGGCTTCTTTCATATCGGTAACGACAGGTGTTAATAAGTGCGGAATACCTTCATAAACGGATAGCTCCAACATTTTTGGATCTATCATAATCATGCGCACTTGGTCGGGCTTGGCTTTATAAAGCAAGCTGAGAATCATGGTATTAATCGCCACTGATTTTCCTGAACCTGTTGTCCCTGCAACCAACACATGAGGCATTTTGCCTAAATCGGCAACCATCGGCGCACCTGCAATGTCTTTACCCATTGCTAAAGTCAGCAAGGATTTTGCTTTGACAAAATTAGGTGAGACTAATAATTCCCGCAACGTGACCATTTCGCGTTCACGATTGGGGATTTCTAAACCCACTACGGTTTTTCCAGGAATAATCTCGACGATACGCACGCTGGTGACGGACAATGCTCTGGCTAAATCTTTGGACAGTGTACTAATGCGACTGACTTTAACACCTGCCGCAGGTTGTAGTTCAAAGCGAGTAATCACGGGGCCTGGGTGAAAATCCACTACAGTCACCATGACGTTAAAATCAGCCAATATCGTTTCTACCAGCCGCGACATGGCTTCTAAGTCTTCTTGTGAATAGCCGATGACGCGAATTTCACGGTTATCCAATAAGTCTAAGTTGGGTAAGACACTTTCACCTGATTTATACAGTATCGCTGGCGGTGTTTTTTTGGCTTGATTACTGGATTTTTCAACGCGGGCAACTACTTTAGCAACGGCTTGTTCGATATGGGGAATAACATTAATGCTAGCGTTTTTCTTAACACTTGTTTTTTTAGTTGCTAGGGAAGCGGGAACTTGAGCAGAGGGGGTAACATTGACTAACTGTTTTTCTTGAGCAATGGTACGATGAAAAATAATGCGACAGAAAGAGACAGTATATTTACCAATAGTATCCATGAGCTTTAGCCACGATAAATCAGTGATTAGCGTGATGCCTGCTACTAATAGTACGACTAAAAATAAAGTCGCTCCTGAATAGCCTAATAAAATCTCGGCATGATTACCTATTTCTTCACCAATAATACCGCCCGCATTATGCGGTAATTCAATATGCGGTCTCAAATAATGTAATGCTAATAGAGCAGTGCTGGCAATAATAGCAGTGATAGAGCCGAACCAAGCTAATAATACCATGAATATCTTTTCTTGAGATTTTATGACATTTCTACTGAATAGATAGCCATGCCAGAAAATAATTGCTGGAAATAGATAAGCACACAAACCAAAAAAACTGAGACTGAAATCAGCAAGCCACGCACCCAAAACACCGCACGCGTTAGCAATGTTGCGCGTGGTACCGCTATGCGTCCAACCAGCGTCTTCGTTGCTAAACGTTACTAGTGCGATAAAAAAAAACACAGCAGTCGCAAAAAAAACCAAGACTGCCACTTCACGCAAACCACGAAATGCTCTTTCTTCCATTACAGCAGACATAAATAATAATTCAAATTAAGAGGATAATGCTAATAAGTAGCGATTATAAAGTAATTAACTGTTGTATTGTATGGCATATTTGTATTGCAAGCATAATGGCACATTTTTATTGTAGTTTGCTAATGTTAAATAAAAACAATTAGTTAGTTATATTACTGGGAACGTGTGTTAATTGAGTCGTAGCGGCATTAAAGCTGTCTTTGCGATACAAGGCGGGGCTTAGGCACTTCTCCGCGTCACTTATAGTTAACCAAGTTGATAACTTTTAAACCACTGACTACTTATGCGGATACCCGCAATCCCTGCGGGTAGCGTGGTTTAGAGTTATTATTCAGTAATGTTGATTAACCAGCCATCACTGCCTTTACAGCTACTTGGGCTTTCAGCGGTAATATTGATTCTGGCAGCCGTTGCTTTTAAATCGCTTGGTAGTGTTCCACTAACTTCATAACCTTGACCTTTAGGCGTTACCGTCACTGTGACGGGTTGCTTTTTGATGTCCACCACAATGCTTTTTGGATTAGTTGCTGAAGATGCCATAAAAGAAAATGTCGATTTCGGTGCGACTGTTGCTTTATCAGCAGGCGTAAACTCACTAAACTGCGGTTTAGTACAGGATTTTGAACTGCTACTGCTGCCATAAGCGAATACTTGTGTGGAGATGAGGCTTAAGCCTAGTATCCAAAACAATGTTGTTGTTTTCATCGTTAAACTCCTTTGTAGTGCGGTTAGGTTAAGGCAAAAATCAGTTATTCAACCCTTAGATTGAAATTAATCGTATCCAGGAATCATATACCAAGCGGTATCAACCCAGCCGTTGATACTGGCACCATCAAACTTAACAGTTTTCCATTTAATGAAGTCCATATTTGATTTAGGTCCGCCTTGTCCACCTTGAATCAAAGTCCACGTTTGGGCTATTTCATCAAAATCATAAACAACCCCAACATGACCAAATTGTTGACCTGGAAAGGGACCTGAATAAAAATCACCTGCATGGGGATGACAGGTATCATCGTAAATAGTTTCACTCGTGTTTGCCCATGTCCAACAACCTGCTACTTCATTCTCAGCCTTGCTAATATCAAGAACGCCGCGACTCAATACACTATTAGTTATGCCTATTGCTTGTGCGACCCAGCCAGCAAAGGAATTACAGCTAGTTTCTCTACTTCCCTTTGCCCATTTTGCTCTTAGCGATGTCGTACTCATGCCTGTCATTATCTGAAATTGTTTGTCATCCGACGATAAATCGGTGGGAATATTCTTTTTCAGCATTTCTTGAGTTTTTTTGCGTAGCGCGGCTCTATCGTCTTCTTTTGACATAGCAGTTACTCCTTAAAATTAGTTCTGTTATTGATGCTTCAACTATTCACCCGCTACATCAGCAGGCGAGGACGGTAAATAATCCAAATAATACACACACTGAGTTTTTTGAGTGTTTTACTCTTTTCAATATCAGTTGTAAATAACAACGCAATACTAAAATTACGAGAAATTTACTAAGCACTGGTATTTATTTTTTGATATTGTTAGCGAGTAGCTTGATTAATATCATGGGTGATATTAATCACCGTCTTTCTTTAGTGATACCATCCTTGATACAATTCGCGGGCGGGACTATGATTTACACCATATTTGATTGCCTAAGTATAAACAGCACCAGTTTGACTGCTTCTTTTAATTAATTACCTAATCTTATGAATAATACGACTATCTACTCGTTAGCAATAACGGGTGTGCAACAGCTTGTCCCTTACAAAGCGGGTAAACCCATCGAAGAACTAGAGCGTGAATTGGGACTCACGCAAATTATTAAACTGGCTTCGAATGAAAATCCATTTGGTGCAGGTAAAAAAGCACTGGCGGCGATTGCGGCAGCGTTGCCTGAGCTGGGTTTGTATCCTGACGGCAGTGGCTATCATTTGAAAAACGCGCTGGCGGCAAAATATGGCTTGGATGCTGAGCAGATTACCTTAGGCAATGGTTCAAATGAAATTTTAGAATTGATTGCCCGCGCTTTTGTTACCCCTGAATTGGAAGTGATTTTCTCGCAACACGCGTTTGCGGTGTATCCGATTGTTACACAAGCAGTTGGCGCGACTGGGGTGGTTGTGCCTGCGCTGAATTATGGGCATGATTTAGATGCTATGCTGAAGGCAGTGACGACTAAAACGCGGGTGATATTTGTCGCTAATCCGAATAATCCAACTGGCACGTTATTAAGCCCAGCCAGTTTGGAAGCCTTTATTGGCGCGTTGCCTGATACTGTTATTTGCGTATTGGATGAGGCGTATTTTGAATTTGTCAGTTGTGTAGAAACCGTTAATTCAATTGACTGGCTGAAAAAATTCCCCAATTTAATTATTACGCGCACGTTTTCTAAAGCTTACGGTTTGGCTGGTTTGCGTGTTGGTTATGGCTTATCCAGTCCTGAGATTGCCGATATTTTAAATCGTGTGCGTCAGCCGTTTAATAATAATTCCTTGGCTTTAGTTGCCGCGACTGCTGCGTTGAATGATGCTGAGCATTTGCAGTTGACCGTTGATAATAATACGCAAGGCATGGCGCAATTGACTGAGGGTTTTAAAACGCTGGGTTTGGAGTGGATTCCGTCAGCGGGTAATTTTGTTTCTGTGGATTTAAAGCAATCAGGGATGCCAATTTATGATGCGTTATTGCGTAAAGGCGTGATTGTGCGTCCTGTTGGTGTTTATGAAATGCCCAATCATTTACGCATTAGCATTGGCACACCAGAAGAAAACGCGGTGTTTCTGCAAGCCTTAGCCGATGTGTTGAAGAATGTTTAATAAGCTGTGTATCTTTGGTGTTGGACTAATCGGCGGTTCGGTTGCGAAAGCCGCCCGTGCTAATGGTTTGGCAAAAACGATTGTTGGTATTGGAAGAGCGCAAGATGCTGATAATTTAGTACGCGCTAAAGAGTTGGGCGTTATTGATGAATGCTATATCGGTAGCCCAAGATTTAAAAATTTTAATAATTATAAATCTTTTCGTGATTCTTTAGCTCATGCCGATTGTGTAGTTATAGCGACACCCGTAGCTAGTATTGAAGATATTTTTAAGGCTTTGAAAGATGGTGGTCATTGGTCAGTTAAAGGTAAAAAAAATCAGATAAATTATTGGTCAGATACAACTATTTATACTGACGTGGGCAGTACAAAAGGAAGTGTCATTGCTGCCGCTGAACGTGTATTCGGTTTCGTCCCCAATAACCTCGTTCCCGCCCATCCCATCGCAGGTGCAGAACAAAGTGGCGTAGAAGCGGCATTAGTCGATTTGTTTACTAATAAACGACTGATTATTACCCCAACTACCACTACTAATTCCGATGACGTACAAAAAATTCGTAATTTTTGGCAAGGCATGGGCGCGGTAGTATCAGAAATGGACGCGCAACATCACGACAGTATTCTTGCCGCTACCAGCCATTTGCCCCATATTTTGGCGTTTGCCTTAGTCGATATGCTGGGACATAAAGACGAACAAACCGAAATTTTCAAATATGCGGCGGGGGGCTTTAGAGATTTCACTCGCATCGCCTCCAGCGATCCGACCATGTGGGTCGATATTTGTAAGGCAAACAAGCAAGAAATTCTGCCATTAATCGAGCAGTTAAGCGCGGAATTGGCTAAAATACACGGTTTGCTGGCGCGTGATGATTACCAGCAACTTTTTTCCACGTTTGCTTATGCCAAGTCGGCGCGGCAACGTTTTCTTAATCAGTTTGAAGACCCTAACATGACAAAATCAATTACATTTCATATTAAAAACGGCGGCAAGTTACAAGGTGAAGCGCGAGTTCCAGGTGATAAATCCATGTCGCACCGCTCTATTATGTTGGGTTCACTGGCAGAAGGTGTCACTCATGTGAAAGGCTTTTTAGAAGCCGAAGATGCCTTGGCAACCTTGCAAGCGTTTCGTGATATGGGCGTGGAAATTGAAGGCCCTGTGAATGGCGAACTGACTATTCATGGTGTTGGTAAGCATGGTTTGAAAGCCCCGAAAAATGAGCTGTATCTGGGTAATTCAGGTACGTCTATGCGTTTATTGAGTGGCTTATTAGCAGGTCAGCCGTTTAATTCGGTATTGACGGGCGATAAATCGTTGTCAGGTAGACCAATGAAGCGCGTTACTGAGCCGTTAGCATTGATGGGCGCGGATATTAAAACCACTGAAAAAGGTACTGCACCGCTGTATATCACAGGCAAAGCAGGGCAGTTGACAGGTATTGATTACGTCATGCCTATGGCGAGTGCGCAGGTTAAATCCTGTTTGATACTAGCAGGTATGTATGCGCAAGGTGCAACCAGCGTTACTGAACCTGCACCAACCCGCGACCACACTGAACGTATGTTGGCTGGTTTTTCTTATCCTGTAAAAAAAGACGGTAGCAAAGTCACTGTCACTGCTGACGGTAAATTAACAGCGGCAGATATTGATGTGCCTAGCGATATTTCCTCAGCGGCATTTTTCTTGGTGGGCGCGTCGATTGCCGAAGGCTCAGACTTATTATTAAAGCACGTTGGTATTAATCCAACGCGTACGGGCGTGATTGATATTTTGCGTTTGATGGGTGCGAACATTGAAGTGTTGAATGAGCGTGAAGTGGGCGGTGAACCTGTGGCGGATTTGCGAGTGCGTTCTGCGCCACTCAAAGGCATAGACATTCCAGAACATTTAGTGCCGTTAGCCATTGATGAATTCCCCGTGTTATTTGTTGCCGCAGCGTGTGCGGAAGGTCAAACCCGTTTAAGTGGCGCGGAAGAATTGCGCGTGAAAGAATCCGACCGTATTCAAGTGATGGCAGATGGTTTGCAGATTTTAGGCGTAGACGCACAACCTACCGAAGATGGCATGATTATTCAAGGCGGCGGCAATATTGGCGGCGGTACTGTGACTTCACACGGCGATCATCGTATTGCGATGGCGTTTTCTATTGCGGGCTTACGCGCTAGCGCGGCGATTACGGTATTGGATTGCGCGAACGTAAATACTTCATTCCCTGAGTTTAAAGACTTAGTGAAAAGATTAGGCTTAGATTTAGTGTGCGAGGAATCGTAATGACTGTTCCTGTGTTGACGATTGATGGTCCTAGCGGCGCGGGTAAAGGCACGATTAGCCGTCTTGTCGCTAAAAAATTGGGCTGGAATTATTTAGATAGTGGCTCAATTTATAGGTCGTTAGCGATTGCCTTGTTACAGCAATCTGTTGATTTAACGGATGAATCGACTATCGTTAAGGTTGCAGAAACGATGGATTTAGCGTTTGAATGCGGTGATGAGTTGGTGGTTAAACTAAACGGTGAAAATATTACCGCACAATTAGGATTGGAAAGCACGGGCAATACGGCATCTATTGTTGCCGCATTGCCAGAAGTCAGACGCGTATTATTACAAAAACAACAAGATTTCAGACAGCTTGCGGGATTAGTCGCTGATGGTCGTGACATGGGAACAGTCGTTTTTCCTGACGCACCCTATAAAATATATTTAACTGCAAGTGCCGAAGAAAGAGCGCGAAGACGATATAAACAGTTGAAAGAAAAAGGAATTGATGCTAATCTTTCGCGCTTAACACTCGATATTGAAGAGCGTGATCGGCGAGATAGCGAGCGTGCCACCGCACCTTTAGCAATGGCTGAAAACGCATTTTATATAGATTCTTCAAATATGAGCATTGATGCCGTGATTGAAGAAGCACTTAATTTAATCCGTTAAGGATTTTTTCTATTGCCGTGTAATTCTATGCGGTTTTTTTTAACTTTGATAAATATTAAGACTTGTGCAATTTTTAACAAGTCTGGGAAAAGAAAATGAGCGAAAGCTTTGCTGCACTACTTGAAGAAAGTTTAACCAAGACCAAAATGAGTCCTGGTGCCATGTTAATAGGTACTGTCATTGACATCGAAAATGACATGGTTATCGTCAGTACCCATTCTAAATCTGAAGGTGTCATTCCAAAATGGCAATTTTTGAATAACAATGGCGAATTAGAAGTTGCGATTGGTGATGAAATTGAAGTTTCACTTGAATTATTTGAAGATGGTTTAGGTGCTACCCTTCTTTCCCGCGACAAAGCTAAGAAAAACAAAGCATGGTCTGAACTGGAAAAAGCGTTTGAAACAGAAGCGACTATCATCGGTCAAATCAACGGTAAAGTACGCGGTGGTTTCACTGTTGCAGTTGGCGCATTGCGTGCATTCTTACCAGGTTCACTGGTTGATGTGCGTCCGATTCGTGACACAACTTTCTTAGAAAACCGTGACTTAGAATTCAAAGTCATCAAAATCGACCAAAAACGTAATAACGTGGTCTTGTCTCGTCGTGCTGTCGTTGAAAAAGAATACAGTGCAGAACGTGAAGAATTACTGAAAACCCTAGAAGAAGGCGCGTCGGTTGTTGGTGTGGTTAAAAACTTAACTGATTACGGCGCGTTCATTGATTTAGGTGGTATTGATGGTTTGTTACACATCACCGATATGGCTTGGAGACGTGTCCGTCATCCATCTGAATGTGTAGAAATTGGTCAAGAAATTAATGTTAAAGTTCTAAAATACGACAAAGACAAAAACCGTGTGTCTTTAGGCATGAAACAAATGGGTGAAGACCCTTGGCAAAACATCGCTAGACGTTACCCTGCTGGCACACGCGTGTTCGGTAAGGTCAACAACTTGACTGATTACGGTTGTTTCGTAGAAATTGAAGAAGGCGTTGAAGGTTTAGTTCACGTTTCTGAAATGGATTGGACTAACAAAAATATCAACCCATCTAAATTAGTACAACTAGGCGATGAAGTTGAAATCATGGTCTTGGAAATTGACGAAGATCGTCGTCGTATTTCGTTAGGCATGAAACAATGTAAAGCTAATCCTTGGGATGAGTTTGCAGCAACACACAACAAAGGCGACAAAATCTCAGGAAAAATCAAATCAATCACTGATTTCGGTATCTTTATCGGATTGGATGGCGGTATTGATGGTTTGGTACATATGTCTGATATTTCTTGGGCAGAAGATGGCGAAGCTGCTGTTCGTGAGTTCAAAAAAGGTGATGAATTAGAAACTGTGATCTTAGCGGTTGATTCTGAACGTGAACGTATCTCTTTAGGTATCAAACAATTAGAACAAGACCCTTTCCAAAATTTCTTAGCTAAACATGAAAAAGGATCGTTAGTAAAAGGTACTGTCAAAGAAGTTGATGCTAAAGGTGCAATTATTACCTTAGCTGACCACGTTGAAGGCTATTTACGCGCGTCTGAAATTCAACGTGATCGTGTTGAAGATGCCCGCACTTTATTAAAGGAAGGCGATAGCATTGAAGCAAAATTCATCGGTGTTGATAAGAAAAGTAAATCAATTTCTTTGTCTATGAAAGCCAAAGATAATGACGAAGAAAGTCATACTATTAAAGATCATACACAGCAATCAGTCGTTGGTTCACCAACGTTTGCTGACATCTTTAAGCAAATGGAAAAATAAAGAGCATAAGAAGAGGGTGTGCCTAAGGCACACCCTCTTCTTTATTCTTTTTTATGCTTTTTTATAGGGTAGAATGTGACAAAATCTGAATTAATTGAATCACTTGCTAAACAACAGCCGCATCTTGCACTAAAAGATGTGGAGTTAGCGGTGAAATGTATCATTGAAAAAATGAATCAAGCATTATCTTCTGGCGAAAGGATTGAGATTAGAGGTTTTGGTAGTTTTTCTTTACACAAACGCCCACCTCGCGTCGGACGAAATCCAAAATCAGGTGAATCTGTCGCCTTATCAGAAAAATACGTTCCACATTTTAAGCCTGGGAAAGAACTCCGAGATCGTGTTAACGATTCTAGTAATCAATATCAAATAATTGATTAAACCGTTATAGTGAAAATTCGAGTAATAGCAAGTAAATAGTTATACCAACGCTTTCTGGTGTTACTTTAATATAACTTATTGTATTTCATACTGTTATTCAAAGATAATTACCTAGAAATTGGTAATCCCCACAAAATAATGCAGTTCCTATTTTTCAACAAGTAAGTCTAAAAACAAAAGTCAGCTATACCAAACGGGTATTAGCAGTAGGCACAATCATGTTTATCAAGTTGGCAAACGGTTGTTGCACGCGTTGAGGTGGTTTGATTAACCCAGTGTAACAATTTTTTTTGGGTAGCTAAATGGCGAATCGATGGACAGATGATGAAAAAGAAGCCTTATATTTAGTTGCCCAGAAATGTTATAAAGAAATTAATCAATATGAAACAGTAGAACCAACTTCTGAAGTTATTCAAACTATCCATCGATTAACAAATTCCTCGCGTGATACCAAAGCAATTCTCTATAAACTGGAGGAGATGGGATTTCTAAGAAAGAGTAGCAATACTTATCAAGATAATGTTTTTTTCGTTAATTATTTAAAAGAAAGTGATTTTCTTAGTTTCAGCGTTTTTCCAAATTATAAACCATTCACGTCATCAGACATTATTGCATTCCAAAGTTGCTACCAGCAAACCGTATTAAAAATAAATGATATTGATGAGTTATGCTCGGCAATAGCCTGTTCATTATCGCTATCTTCTCTCCGTGTTAAAAAAAAATTATTTGATTCAGGGCTAATTCGATTAAATACGCTAATGCGTTATGAATTGGTTTCGCCCTTGATTGATAAAGAAAAGGATCAAAACTTGAGAAATAAATCTTTATCCCCTGAGCATAAAAATCGCATTAACACCCTAAGATGCAACATTTCTTATATTTATGATACGCATTCTAAAGATAATCCATCAATTACTTATTCTAGCGATGGTACAGGAACTGGTAAGTCTTACAGTGTCATCGATAAATTTATTCAACAAACAGATGTCAATAATATTGAACAAGGACATCGAAATTTATTATTTCTTACGCCACAAAAATCACAAATTGATATTAACCCTGATTTGATTAAAGATGCTGAAAGTAAAGGCATAAAAATACTCGGTTTTTTGTCGCAAGATGATATGAGTAATATTGAATTTAAAAACTGGGTTACTGGCGAAGTTAGTAAGGATATTTTTGAACGCTGGATTAAAGAACTTGATAATGATAATTGGTTGAAAAACTATATTTATAAACTTGAAAAAACAGTTCGTGATGCTGAATTTTATAATACAGAAATACCAAAAGCTAAAAAAAGAGCGGAACTTGACACTGTTGAAGAATATGAAGAACGCCAAAAAAAGAATAAATATAAATTAAGGGAAATGTTAGAAAGCCTAGCGGGAGCGATACTTCAGCAAAAAAGAGCAAATGGTGAGTATATACCAATTAAAGAGCGATTCGATAAAACTGAAATTAAGAAAAATGGAAAACATAATAAGGACGGACTGTTATCTGAAATTATTGATTTTGTACTACCTTTTGAACGTGCAAAGTTATCACCATGTATTTTGTTAGCGACCTCTGATAAATTCGATTACAACGTAAATATTGCGGTTGATAACAAAAAAGATGAAAAACCAGTTATTCAATCATTGGCTTTTGATTATATTATTGGGCAAAAGAAAAAGTCTGATAATTCTGACAAAGAAGTTAAAACTTCTGATGTAAATGGTAAGTCATTTTCTGAACAAGTTAAATTTTTAAAGAATGATTATTTTTTAACTGATGAAGATAATTATTTTCGTAAAAATAATATTTCATTTACATTAATTGTGGATGAAGAGCATATTGCCTATAACAAATTTTTTGAACACAGTAAAAAAACACTGATTGATGCTAATACTCAAATTGCACACGTTTTTTCAGTGGTAAATCGTATTGTTCAATCTTTTAAAAGTGTTACTAAAGAAAATAGCGATGATTTTGTTTTGTATGAAGCGCATGAGAAGTTTGTATCTGAATTGACGCATTTATTTGAAACTCAATGTGAAGTTTCTAGTGGTGTTACGCTTGATAAGATACTCGGTATATTTTCTAATAACCTGCATCATGTTGTTATTGATAGCTCTCAATTAGAGCAAATTATTCATATTTGTAAAAATGTATTTAGTATTACCCCTAAGCGATATTTTAATGAAGAAGGGCTGAAAAAAATCAGGATAGGCTCTTACGCAAACAATACCGAATGTCGAATCTATTTCGAGCGTAACCAAATGGATACTAATCCAACGATGCGCGATATATTACAGGCTTTAATGTGTGTATTTTCTGCTTGCTCACATATTACTGATTCCGATTTTAGAAGTATGATTCGGCATGGTGCAGAGAATAGTCAAAATGCTTTATTAGACCAGTTTGTGAGAAAAACTATTATAGCTAAAGCCAGTGTTGAGGCGATGTTTGATCGTGTAGATGATGAGAACCTATATATTGATGAATTTTTTACTTATTTCACCCCTAAAATTATTTTTTCTATCGAAAAAGACAATGACTTACCGTTTAAATCAGAGCAACTGAAAAATAAAGTTTATGTAACATTTCGACTTGATTTATTTGAAGCTTTGCCTGAAGTAACTTTGATGCGAGTGTTGCATAACACTAAAAACGCGGTTGTTTGTCTGAGTGCAACTAGCGGTTTTAAAAATAGTTTTAGCGGTAATTACTGCCGTCCAGTTATGGAGAAATATGGGTGTAATACTGAAAATAGTCTTGATTATCGCTCAGTTAGCCGCACAGATGGCGATGCGAAAAAGCTTGAGAAATTGAGGGTATGTCGTGAAGAAGCACGAAAAAACGTTATTATTAAAGAGTTTTCCGATACCGAAAATAATAGGCTAACGGAAGCGCGTAATAATAGTGAATTTTCAGAAACTTATTCTTTCTGGTTAAAGTCACTTAGCCGCCATTTTGAATATCTTAATTCATATCAAAAAAATGCTTTTGAGCGTCAAATTGAAGCCATGTTACTTACGGCTTACGATAAGAAGAACAGTTTAATTTTGTCGTTGAATAATAAATTTTCAAAGGTTATACGCGACTATATAAAATCAGACACAGGAAGAAAAATTAAAGGACTTAATATTTTTGATAAAGATAATTATAAGATTTTCGAAATAAAACCATTCGATAATGGCATTACATTAAGAATTATTTTGTTTGATGCTAACCTTGCCAAAGATGTAAATGTTGATAACTATTTAGATCTTGACAATGAACAAACAAAAATTTCTTTTATTTCTTCCTATCAAAGTGCTGGGACAGGATTAAATTTATTTACCCGCTATAAAAACGAAAATATTGATGAAGATTTTGAACGTTTAGTGTTAATAAATAGCCCATATTATTCAGATATTCATGGAAAAGACGGTCTTAATAGTATTGAAAACTATGTTTTATTGCTAAAACATTATGCAGATAATGGAACAAGTTATCAGCTCAAAGATTTCGATGTGAATTTGGTGGATAGTAAGAATTATAAAATTCTGATGCAAGAACATAATATGTCGGTTCTTAAAGACATTATGCAAGCAGTTGGACGGGTTGAACGGCGTGATACTAATATGGATACAGAAATATTTTTGCCCAGTGATGTGATTGATGATTTAGCGATACAGTTTTCACGGCTTAAAAATGAAGGAAATGAGCTGATTTTTCAAAGTATGTCATTGCTGAATTACAAGTTAATGGAATATTGTTTAAATAAAGTCATTGAGGAATCCTTTAAAAGTGACGATGAACGTGAGAAGTTTTCTACAGAAATTGCGGATAATTGGGAGGCGATAGATAGTTTTTTCAAAAATCATCTTAAGCCTCGTTTGGATGATGCGAGACAAGGCAATCAATCTGCGATAGAACTGAATGAAGCATTTCGTTCTTTTGACTGCATTGAATATCCGCAACGTTATATTGATAGGCTTAAAAATCTGCCAGAAATAAAACAAGATGCTTATTTTCATCATGTTGTTTCTAGTTTTTATTTGAATCCAGATATTTTTAAAAAAATTAGGATTTGCACGAAAGAGAGTAATAGAAAAATCCTTACCGATTTAACGGATGGTGATAGGGTGTATAAACCTTATGATTCTATTTTGCCAAAATATCATAAAGGTATTTATCATCAATTAAGTACCGCTAATAAGATTCTTAAACCTATTTTTAATCTTGAAAAAAATCTGTCTAAACAAATGTTGCCACATCCTGCGATGTTGCCGCTTCTTAAGGGCAATATAGGCGAACATCTATTTAAGCAGTGTCTTGAATTAATAAATATTAAATATCTAACAATCGATGAAATAATTAATAAACTAGGTTATGTGGTTTACGAATTGTTTGATTTTTATGTGCTTTCTGAGGATAAGTTGTTTTGTATTGATGTTAAAAATTGGTCTTCTTTTGATAAAGAAGAGCTTTCCTTAGAAACACATAAGAAGGCTTTGAGAAAAACTGAAACCGTAGTTAGTGAAGTGACCAACAAAAAAAACTTGAAAGCAGTGTTTATTTACGTTAATACGCATCAGGATAAAAATGCGATTAATAGTGAGCAAGAATTTGATGATAATGGAAAAATTCATTATATGAATCTTTTTAAAGTGATTACCCAATACGAAACGGTAAATTCTGAAAAACCTAATCCAAAACGCAAAAGCAGTTTAAAAGAACGTTTAAATATTAACAGCTCATTGATTCAACTTTTAGGTGGCACTTTAAATGGATAAATCAGAATTAATTAAACCTTTTGAAAAAGGGGTTGCGGCAAAGACTAATATGCTCAAGGTTATGGATAATCAAGAGCAATTAATTTCAAAACTAATCAAAGGAAGCAGTGGTATTCGTGCTATCAGTTATTCATGCAGAGAAATTTTTAGAGAAAAAAATGAAGAAACTGAAGTTTATTATCGCCGAGTAGATTCCGAAATAAAATCAGCCATCAAAAATCGATTGAACCCTAAAAATACTGAACCTGTTAATTATGACCGTTTGAGTTCAAAGAATAATTATATGTTCTTTTTCATTGCTGAAGTTGGTTGTACCAGTGATAAGTTATTAGACGATATTAAAAGGTATAACTTCGATTTAGAGAAAGTTGTACAGACACTTTTATCATTGCGGTTAAAACTTGCTTACATTAATGATGTAACCGCTCGCTATGACATAGAACCCGCTTTGTATAATACCAAGCTGTATATCGGGGCAGTGGAAATTAAAAAACTTAAAGATGGAGGTTCTTTGATTGAAGCGTTAAGCCTGAATTTGTATTTTTCAAAACAGCATGAAATAGCTCTTTCTTTGCATAAACAGGTGTTTAGTTGTGAAGATGTATTTATAGCCGAGAGCAAAGACTCTTGTTTGCTTTTTCACCATAAAAGTAAGACGTTACGGATGAAAGACACGCTGGATGCAGTGAAGTGGTCAAAAAGACCCTATATGGCATATTCCCTGAAAAAAGAGGCTAAAATTTTTGATAAATATGAAAACTGTATTAACTATCATCTAACTGTGTCTTTAAATAAGCTCATCACCTTGCTGTCTGATGCGGGTATTGATTTTAGTCCTATTGAGTTCAAAGCTGATTATATTGTAAGTGAGTTTATTGAATCCAATGAGCAGTACAGTAATCAACTCGTTATTATTGATAATTTTTCACGTTATGAAACGGCAGAAAGTCGGATTCAGTTTAGAGAATATTTGAAACAAATATTCGACGCAAAGTGTGTCATAGGTGTTGAAGATGCACCTAAGCCAGAAGAACTGAAAACAGAAGGTGTCAGTTACTTGGTTATCAACGAAGAACAGAAGAAGAATGGTAGCAGTATCATTAGAATAGATACGGGTAAACCCTTAAATGGTTTTTTTCAAGCGTTAGGGTTGCACTTAAAAGATGCTCGCATCCCTTTCGATTATTACACTTCGGTAAAAATTCACCGTTTTTTGAAAAACCTACCGAGTGTTACACAAGGATTAGACATTGAAAGAGTGACTAAACAAGAGGTACATATAGATAGTGATGGAAATAAGTTACCCGCTACGACTGTTCTTAATGAATTAGATAAAAATAAGGTAAAAAAAATCAAAACAGAGCTTTGGTTGAAAGAGCGGGTTTTTCACCATTGTGCCATTAAGGGGATAAACTTCCCGTGTTCAGAGCTTGTTCTGTTTTTTGTACGCAAACTTAAAAAACCAGAAAAACAAACTTATGTTGCTGTTGTTGATGTGACTGCCAATGAAGATGGTTTAAAAATAAACAGCCATAAACGATATAAGACCAATGATAAAAGTAGATTTGATTTTACTTATCCGTATCTGAGAAGAATTTTTCAAAATGGCGACTCCTGTTTTGATGCTTTGTATAATCAAGGATTCTATATATACGACAAAACACACAAAAAGCTTCTTGTTTCATACAGCAGTGATAGCGTGCCTAATCTGATTGGAAATGCTGCGTTTGATAATGTGGAAAGAAGCAAGATTGCAGACGGTATTAATAGGCAACGTTCACCTGAAGTCTGTGTACTCCCTTATTACATCAATCCGACACTAAAAAGAAAGCAGCTTCATCATATTTTCTTGGAAGATTGTGGGCAAGAGGGCGTTAGATATTTCGTGTCGAAAGCAGGTCAGCCAGCCGCTAAAATAGAAAAGCAGAGTAAAACACAAAATATTCTTGTTTTTAACGACCTTGGTAACAAGGTTCATCCGCTTAAAGATGAGCTGACTACATTATTTTTGCAGAGCTTTACCTTTGATATATTGAACAATAGTGAAGTATCAAAAAAATCAATTTTCCAAAAAATAGCGGAGATGTACATAGAGAATTAAAAAACTCTTGACTAAAATAATCAGTTCGTTATAATAGCCAGCTCACTACGGCACTAACAGGAGTTAGGTGGTGGAGTTGCTTAGGAAGAGCGGGTTTTTGGATTGAGTCATTTATGACTGGTTTTGAAAGTCGATTGAAAGGGAAGAA
>MBQZ01000027.1 GCA_002134785.1 Crenothrix sp. D3 | reverse complement strand
CCTGAAACCATTCACTTGTTACTGAAAGAACTCAAACTGCCTGCCTTCAGCCGCCATTATCAACACCATCAACAACAAGCGATTGAAAACAGCTAGGGTCATATCCACTATTTATCAGGACTTTGTGAGCAAGAAATAGCCGAACATTATCAACAACGCGTACAAAAATGGGCGAGGGACGCAAAACTACCTGCCAGTAAACGCTTTGCCAACCTAAGCCTCACAGAACTTAGCTCTTGTGTACAACAGCAAGTCATCGCCTTGAAAGACCAAGCAGAGTGGACGCGGCGTGCCGAAAACGTCTTGCTCATCGGACCTTCTGGGGTTGGTAAATCGCACATAGCTGCTGCCCTCGCTTATCAACTTATCGAACAAAACGTCCGTGTCAAATGGTTCTCAGCGGTCGCACTCGTTCAAAGTCTACAACAAGCCAAGCGTGATCTGGAATTAATGACCGCTATGACAAGATTGGATAAATATCAGGTTTTAGTGATCGATGATATTGGCTATGTTAAAAAAACCGATGCGGAAACACAGGTGTTATTCGAATTTATCGCTCATCGTTATGAAAGCGGCAGCTTAATCATCACCTCCAACCAACCTTTCAGCCAGTGGGATCACATCTTTCCAGACACCATGATGACCGTCGCGGCTATTGACCGCATTATTCATCATGCCACCATTATTGAAATTCAAGGAGAAAGCTATCGAAAAAAACACAGCCTAAAAAACTAACTATTTTTTAACTAATACTGGTCAGGGTAATTGTCGTCAATTCGGGCAGGATAGTTGACGCTGGACATGTTAATGTTGGCATTAAGAAAGGCTGACACTGCGGCGCGGAGTGAAATAGATTTTGAAAAAGGCGAAATGCTGATCCCAGCGGGACGCATGAAAACCAAAAAAGACCACCTAGTCATGTTACCGACTCAAGCAATAGAAATGCTAAGAGAATTACAACGCTTAGGCGGCGGTAGAGTCCGTGGGTATTAGCCCACTAATCCTGATAGAGTAATGCACAGTAACAACATAGACGCTACACACGGCGAGGCATTATAGGTAATATATCATGGCTTGGAAATATACAAGCCCGCATAAGGACTTGCGGAATGCGGGACTTTTCGTGGGTATAAATTAAAACGATTAATCTGCCTCAGCTAATTTACTGTTATTCATCGAATAACTAAAATACACAATCAAGCCAATTACCAGCCACACTACAAAACGTAACCAAGTAATTGCAGGTAAAAAGCCCATTAACGCGCCACAAGATAGCATACCTAATACAGGAAATAACGCGCCGAACGGGGCTTTGAAAGGACGGTGCATATCGGGTTTGGTAATACGCAACACGATAACGCCTAAACAGACCAATACAAATGCAGCCAATGTGCCGATATTGACCAGCTCGGCTAAGTCACCCAGCGGAATGAAGCCCGCAATCAAAGCAATGATAATGCCGCATAATACAATTACCCGCACAGGGGTTTGGGTATTCACATTCACTTCGCTAAAGAACGGCGACAACAAGCCATCACGCGACATGGCAAAAATAATGCGCGTCAAGCCGTAATACAACACCAGCATCACGGTAGTCAGTCCCGCAATAACACCTGTGGCAATCAACGCCGAAGCCCAGTCGTAGCCCAGTAAGAACAACGCGTGTGCCACTGGGGATGACACATTTAATTCTTTATAATTGACCACACCCGTGAGCAAGCCTGAAACGATAATATAAATAATCGTACAAAAGACTAAGGAAGTGACAATACCAAACGGTAAATCACGTTGTGGATTTTGGGCTTCTTCGGCAGCAGTCGATACTGCATCAAAACCCACATAGGCAAAAAATACCAACGATGCGCCCGCTAATACGCCTGTGGTTTTGCCATCGGGTAAGGTTTGAAACCAACCAAAGGGCATAAACGGATGCCAATTTTCAGGATGGACATTAAAGGCGGCTATACCAATAAAGATGCTGATGGTAATGAGTTTAACCACCACCATTGCATTATTGGCTTTGGCACTGTGCTTCACGCCGATAATCAATAAGCCCATTAATAACAAAATAATAACCGATGCAGGTAAATTAATCAGCCCTCCCATTTTGGGAGCTTTCGTCAACATTTCAGGCAAAGGAAGACCGATAGCTGTCAACGCGTTATTAAAATACCCTGACCACCCATTTGCCACCGCAGCCACGGAAATACCGTATTCCAACAACAAATCCCAACCGATAATAAAGGCTATCATCTCGCCGAATGCAGCGTAACTGTAACCATACGCACTGCCACAACCACCCACTGAAGCCGATAATTCTGCATAAGACAGCGCGGCAAAGGCACACGCCAACCCAGCAATAATAAATGACAGCATCACCGCTGGCCCTGATTGCGTTGCCGCCGCGATGCCTGTCAATACAAAAATACCTGTGCCAATAATCGCACCAATGCCTAAAAAGGCTAAATCCCATTTTGATAAACAGCGTTTGAGACCGTTATCTATATTCTCAACCTCCGAAGTAACGTGTTTGGTACGAAATATTTGCAGTGCCATAATGAGATGCCTGTGTATTCTGAATAAGAAGCTGGATTATAACGCAAAAGCAACCCGCTAAATATTTACACTGTCTCTACCAATCACACGGTATAGCTATCACTGACTATTAACTTAACCAGCTGTAAAAATGGTCTAATGAGCAAGTGCATGATAAAATTCATCCATTGCTAGGGTTAATTATTAAATCCAGTGCTACACTTAACGTATTGTTCTAAGAGAAATTTATTGTAATGAAAATCCGCACTCTACTTGCTTGCTCGCTGTTATTGTCTTCTGTCGGCACAGCATACTCGACCACATACGATTTACCGCCAACGAGAGGTGACAACGTCATCGCTCAGTATCCCGAGAAAGACAGTCACTTAATTACTGTGACACGGGAAGACTATCCTGAAATACCTCAAACCGAGAATATCACCCTATTAGACGTTGCAAAACGTTATGGCTTAGGGCAAGAAGAAGTCGTCAGATTAAATTCTTCTGATCTCCGTTGGTTGGTACTGCCCTGCCAGAGCTGTCCAGATACGCACGGTGGTTTTCAACCGCCTGTTAATAACAAACAAAGTGAAAACGTCCGCATACCTAATAAACGTGTTCTCCCCGATTCGCCTCATAACGGCGTAACGCTGAATATTTCTGAATTCCGTATGTACTACTACCCGCCCAACACAGGCAAAGTGTATTCTTTTGCACACGGCATCGGCAGACAAGATTGGCAAACGCCGTTAGGTCAAACTAGAATTACGCGCAAAATTAAAAATCCAACATGGACTCCACCCGCTTCTATTCGACGTGAACACGCTGCCGAAGGTGATCCCTTACCCGCCGTCGTCCCCGCAGGTCCGCACAATCCACTCGGCACACGCGCTCTGTATTTAGCCCTACCTGGTGAATACCGCATACACGGTACCGATGTCGATAAGATTTACGGTATCGGTATGCAAATTACCCACGGCTGTGTGCGTATGTATCCGACTGATATTGAAGAATTATATGACTTAATCGCAGAAGGTACGACTGTGTATATTGTTAAGCAGCCTATCAAAGTGGGCTGGTTAAACAATGTGTTATACATTGAAGCGCATCCTGATTTGGAAGGCGAAAACATGGGTAAAGATCGTCGTTATCAAGTGGCTTTAGATTTAATTCGTAAACGCAGTGGTCAAGAAATGCCAGAATTTGATCAAAAAGCACTTAATGACGCATTGGAAAAATTAGACGGCGAACCCGTCGCATTGTACGAACGTTTACCACCAACAAATGGTGAATTGGAAGCAATGCCAACAAGCGAGCCTACATTACCGCCTGCAATTAATCCTGAACCTTTGTCAACGCCTCCACCAGAACCAATGACAAAGATTACCCCAAAAGCAACCACTGTTAAGGTGGCAGTTAAACCTGCGCCTAAAGTAGATACCAAAGTCGCCGTTAAACCCGCGCCTAAAGTGGATACCAAAGTCGCTGTTAAACCCGCGCCTAAAGTTGATACTAAAGTCGCTGTTAAACCCATGCCTAAAGTGGACATTAAAGTAGCCGTTAAACCCGCGCCCAAAGTGGACACTAAAGTAGCTGTTAAACCCATGCCCAAAGTAGCTGCAAAACCTGCGCCTAAAGCTGATGTCAAAATCGCGGCAAAACCCGCACCTAAAACAGTCACTAAAGCAGCCGTTAAACCTGAAGCAAAAACTGCCTCAAAATTTACTATCAAACCACCAGCAACTATGTCAGCAATAGACTATTCACAATTAGCAATAGCCTAAAATTACACCAGAGACCTTGTAACACAAGGTCTCTACAACATCTCCAACGCCAACAACGCCATATTTTTAGACCCGCCGCACTGTCCTAATCGCTGTTTAACAGCTAACAAATTTTCCCGCATCGTTGCACAATAATCCTCATCCGTTAGCATCCGCGTAACTTCTGCGGCTAAGTTATCAGCGGTCGCCTCATGCTGAATAAACTCTTTTACAATTCCCTTACCCGCGACAATATTCGGCAACCCGATAAACTTCGTTTTCACCAGCAACCGCCCCAGCCAATACGTCAGCGGCGACAACTTATAACAAATCACCATCGGCACCGTCAGCAACGCAACCTCCAGCGTCGCCGTGCCAGAAGTCGTCATAATCGCATCACAACACTGCATCACATCATAAGGCTGACTCTTAATCACCGTCACTTTCACAGGCGCGGCAGTCAAATACTCCGCCAATAACTCATCACTGATTGAATCGGCTTGCGGCAACACAAACTGGCAATCAGGAAAATGCTCATGCAACAACGCGGCGGCTTCCAGCATCACAGGCAACAAGCGTTTAATTTCATTCGCCCGACTGCCTGCCAACAAACCAACCACCCGCCGATTTGCAGCCAAGCCAAAGCGCGTCAAAGCCTCGGTTTTACTGATGTGCGGATGCACTTTATCCACCGACGGATGCCCGACATAACGCACAGGCACATTCTCCGCCTCATAATAAGGAATCTCAAACGGGAAAATAACCGCCATCATATCAATCACTTTGCCGTAAGCCTTCACCCGTCCTGCACGCCACGCCCACACCTGCGGACTGACATAAAACAACACCTTAACCCCCTGTTGTTTCGCATACTTTGCCAGCTTGAAATTAAATTCCTTATAATCCACACACACCAATAAATCAGGGCGTTCGGTATCAATAATGCGCTTCATCAAGGTCAACGCCCGCCGAATTTCGCCATAATGCTTCAACACCTCCACCACGCCAATCACGCCAATCCCAGCAGAATCATAGCGAATATCAACCCCCGCCTGCGCCATCTTCGCCCCGCCCATACCAATAGCATTAATATCAAGCTGATGTTTTTTAATTTCTAAAAACATATTAGCCGCGTGTTGATCGCCAGACGATTCGCCCGCGCTGAAAAGAATTGTGGTCATAAGGTGATGGTTTGTAGTTGTTGAATGAACAAATGAAAACTGGGGGATTTTTGAGCGACTAATTCTATATTTTGGCGTTCTAAAAAAACGGTACTAAGTTTTTCATGACAGCCAGATTTTTTGCTTTTAGAAAATTGAATATTATTCGGTAATTTTGTTTTGCGTAATTCTTCAGCACAATTATCAATAACGGTATCGTCAACGTAATAAGCTACTAACCAACAGTCCGTACAATGCACGCTGATAGCAAAAATAACTTTATCTGCATATAACTCATAAAAGCCAGATTTTCCTGAATTAATTTCACTGATTAATTTATCTTTTACTTTACCAAATAACTCTTCTACAGTTAATTCAACGCCGTGTTCATCTCGGTGAGAAACACCAAATTTTATTGAGTCCTCATCCTTAGTTGTAATATCCGTATCAATTTGTAAAATCAATATTTCATGATTGGATACATCACTTCTAAAATCTCTTGATGCTAAATAATCACAAATAATATTCCAGCCGCCTTTATCATTTTCAGGTAAAGGATTAATTTCATCTTCTAAATCTTGCTCTATAAAAAAGCCGTGCAAGATATTTCTAATAACAACTTTATCGGTATAACCTTCGCCTACAATGCCAAATTTTTTCATATATTAGAAATTTTTAGGCAGTCCGCCTAAATAACCCCTTAAAAATGCGTAAGATAGTTTTACAGGCTCTTCACTGTTATCAAATTTATTTAAAATATCGTCTCTGGTATAAGTTTTATTATCGTCAAAGGCTTTTGAAAATGCGTAAGATATATCTAACGGATCTCCGTGATTATCAAATATATTTAAAATATCTTCTTTATTATAGGTTTCATTGTCATTAAATAGCCTTGATAACATATCTCTGACCGATGATTTAGGCTTATCTTTTGCTTCAATACGTTTGCAACGGGTATGTCCTTGTTTATTTCTTGAAACCACAAATAATCGTTGATTGTCATCGCCTAAATCAATACCGTCTAAGATAGCGGGATTGTGGCTGGTGACAAATAGCTGTTTATCATATTTTATAGCGAGGCGGGCTAATTCTTTAATGAGTTTGGTGCAGAGTTTTGGATTTAATGAAGTATCAATATTATCAATGGCGAATATTTTTGGTGTGTATTTAGAAACGACCAAGGTTATATAAAATAATACTAATAAGAAACCTTCGTTGGCACTGCGTTGGTCAAAAGGCAGTTCTAAGTAGCGGTCTTTGATGGTTATTTTCTTTTCTAATTGTAAGTAATCATTGGGGATTTCTATATTTTCAAACCAACCGAATAATTCCAAAGTTTCTTGAATGTCCTCTAATTCGGTGAAAACTTGTGATTGATTGGCTTCGTTTTTAATAACAGTAAGTAGTTTAAATAAGCCTTCGCCATTAATACCTAATGGTTGTATTTGACCTTCTTTTTCAAGATTTCGCAATGATGTATTTTCTGGAGAAAAAATTATAAATCCATTTATTAAATTTACAATAGAATTGATGTTATCAATAGATAGCTTTAATTTATTAACTCCTTCTTTTACTTTTAAAAATTTGTTATAACCTTCTGATTGACAGAATTCATCATAATTTTCTTTAGTAAGACGACTAATTATTTCTTCAAGAGAGCTTATTTCTATATTAGAAATTTCATATTTGTCAGCAAATTCTTTAAGTCGTTCATGGTATGACCATTTTGAGTAAATTTGATTGTCATTTTTTAAAACATAATCGTGTTTAATATTTTCTTCTGATTGAGCGAATTTTACTTTTACCTTTATTTCTTTATCACAATTGATTTTATCAAAGGCTGAACGCATTAATTGAGGCTCAGTAACACGAATCCCCCTCGAACTCAAAAACTCATTATCCAATTTATTCGCTTCAGCCGCCGCCGCAAAGGTAATGGCTTCCAATATATTGCTTTTACCACAACCATTTTCACCGATTAATACATTCACTCGCCCGACTTCAAGCGTTAAGTCCTGAATGGATTTATAGTTTTCTATTTTAAGTTCTGTAATCATGAGATTGGAATGTCGTTTATGGATGATGCGTGGTCAATAGCGGCGAAGACTATCCGATATTGATTCGCCAAGGCGATAACGTCCTGCATATCAACAATCACCGTTTTGCCTGCTTCAACGATTAACGCACCCGCGCCGTGCCTATGTAAATTTTCAATGGTATTAATACCAATAGTCGGCACATCAAAACGCATATCTTGATTGGGTTTAGCGACTTTAAGCAATGTCCAGCCGCCGTTTTTACAGAGTTGTCCAGCACGTTCAATCATCATATCCGTGCCTTCAATGGCTTCTACGGCAATAATTTCGCCATTTTTCACCGCGATAGATTGACCGATGTCTAATCTGCCCATTTCTTTGGCAATGCTCCATGCAAATTGAATATCTCGGCGTAAGTTGGCATTGATTCTTTCTGCACCTAACACACCGCTAGGTGCGAGTACCGACGGGCAGTAGCGGGTGACATCTTGCAGTTCAACGCCGTGCTGTGATAGTAAATTGGCAACGGCGGTGAGTACGGTATCATTGCGTTTATCGGCAATATCTTTAAACCACAGCTTTAAAAACAGCCTGTCAGGTAAAAAACTTAAAATGCCAAAACGGCGAAACATAGATTTTTTCTGTACATAGCCTGCCATGACAGCAGTTTTTGCACCAACTTGGTGTAAGCGTTTCAGCCATTCATTCAAACGTAAGGGGGCGACCCAATAAAATTCGTCGGCAATGTCGGCTAAACTGGCATCGGCAATTTCTTTTAAGCCTAACACGACAACGCGCAAGCCGTGTTGTTTCGCGCCTTCAATGACCATGACGGGGAATTTTCCCGCGCCTGCGATAACTGCTAAGGTATTAGAATCACTCATCGTTTTTTAACTGCGCTTTTAAGGTTTCAATTTCTTTTTCCAGTTTGCGTAATTTGCGCAATGCGTCTGGCATTTCTTTCATTGCCGCCACTTGTCGCCAAAATTGTTTCCATTTAAACGCGGGAACACCAAAATAACGTTCATTGGCTTCCAAATCACTCCAGATACCTGATTTCGCGCCGATGGTGACGTTATCACCAATGTTTAAATGCCCTGCAACGCCGACTTGTCCTGCCATCGTGACATGATCGCCGACATTGACCGAACCCGCCAAACCGACTTGGGCAACATACATATTGTGCTTGCCCACTTTTGTACCATGCCCAATCACCACCGCATCACTGAATTTAGTGCCTTCGCCTATGCGCGTTTGACCTAAGGTCGCTCTATCAATCGCACAGTTCGCGCCCATATCGACATCATCTTCAACCACTGCCCAACCTGCTTGCGGAATTTTCATCCATCGTCCATTGACAGAGGCATAACCTAAACCATCCTGACCGATGATCGTACCCGCGTGTAGACTGACACGACTACCGATTTTACTGCCGTCATAAACCACGACATTTGGATATAGCGTGACGTTATCGCCCAATACTGCGCCATTGCCAATATAACAACCAGAGTACAGCGTCACGTTATCGCCAATTACAACGTGGTCATCAATGGTTACAAAAGGTGCGATATTGGCATTCGCGCCGATTTTTGCAGTGTTAGCAATTTGCGTTCTGCTATCTATGCCCCATTGTGGATGTTGACGCACGCCATGAATGCCAATGACGGTTGCGGCTAACGCGCCATAAGGATCAGCACAACGAATGACGGTTAATGTGTCAGGTTTAACATCATCAGGACTGACAATAACGGCGGATGCTTGAGTATCAAACAATTGCTCTCGATATTTTATATTGGCAAGAAAACTGATTTCACCCGCTTTTGCTTCGTGTAAAGTATTCACACCCACAATGTCCAGTTCCTGATCGCCATCAATCGTATTCGGAAAACCGTTTTGTTCAAGATAAGAGGATAGTTCGGAGAGTTTCATAGTTTTCATAATCTATTTGTTCCTATAACTCGTTTCAGTGCTGGGTTCATTAATGTCGCTTCTAAATCCGACCATCCTTTAATAGCTCATGCAGAAGCAAAAATGCTACACCGTTCCCACGTTGCGTGAGAACGATGTGATAAAGGTTATCTAGTCAAACGTCAACGTTGCCGCTTTTTCGCCGTTCATAAAAACAAAGCAATTGGTGGTATCAGAGGCATCGGTCATGCACGAGGCGGTGACGGGTTTGCCTTTGTAAATGCCTGTAAATTCTCCGTTACCTGACCATATTTCAAGGGCGTGGTTAATGACGATTTCATTATTTATTTTAATAATAACCATGTCATGCGCATCATCCATTTCGCCTGTTATATCCCACGCAGCACCTGAGTAATTGGCAGGGCGATAGGTTTGTGAGGGGGCGATAGTGGTGCAGCCTGCTAATAAAACAATCATTGATGCAATCAGTATGTTTTTCATGTTTTTCTCCAGTAGCTTATGGGTGGTAAGTGATAGGTTGAATTAGGCAACCTACTTTGTTAAGGCTCTATATCTTCATAAAACTGTGTTTCAAAACGCGGTGTACACAGGGCAAGAAATATTAAATCTTCCGCGCCTGTGTTGGTGATTTTTTGCGAACAACGCGAAGGAATGATAACGACACTGCCCGCGCTGACGGGTTGTGCAGGCAAGTCCGCTACTTCCACATTCCCTAGACCTGACAAAATCACATAACGTTCAACCAAGCCCGTTAAACGATGCAGGCGGGTACTCATGCCCGCTTTAACCCTCGCTCTGGCAATGGATAAGGCGGGGTCTTGCACTGAATTGGAGAGTTCTAAAATGAAACAGCCTTCTTCGAAGTAGTATTCCGCACTTTCAGGAGTATTGATGATGTGTGCTTGCATGGTCTTTGCTCGATTTCAGTCAAATAAACCTGCGAAGTTTTGAAAACCTCGCAAGTTTGTAATTAGTTAGGCAACCAATACGCCGCGAATCACACCGACAATTTCTCTTATTTGCTCATCGGTTAAAAACGGACAGATGGGCAGAGAAAAACAGGTGGCAGCAACGGCTTCGGTGACGGGTAACACAACACCTGCACATTCTTCTTTAAACACATTTTGTTGATGCAACGGCACGGGATAATACACCGCGCAGCCGATTTGTTTGGATTGCAGGGCGGTCATGATGTCATCGCGGCGGTCAGATAACAACGTGTATTGATGATAAACATGAATGCCCACGCCGTCTTCATGCGGAGTGGTTAATGGTAAGTCTGCCATGAGTTCAGAATACAAATGTGCAACATGACGGCGGGCGGTGTTGTATTGGTCGATACGTTTTAATTTGGCTCTTAAAATAACTGCCTGTATTTCATCAAGGCGGCTGTTGTAGCCGATGATGTCGTGATAATAGCGGACTTTTGAACCGTGATTGCGCAGTTGTTTGATGGTTTCAGCGGTTGCGTCTGAGTTGGTGACAACCAAGCCGCCATCACCGAACGCCCCCAGATTTTTACTGGGGAAAAAGCTGTAACCTGAGGCGTGTCCGAGTGAACCCGTTTGTTTGCCGTCGATAGACGCGCCGAATGATTGGCAGCAGTCTTCTATCAATTTTAAATTATGTTGTTCGCACAGTTCGACAATACGAGCCATATCGGCAGGTTGTCCGAATAAATGCACGGGCATGATGGCGCGGGTTTTGGGAGTAATCGCGGCGGCGATGGCATCGGGGCAAATATTGAAAGTTTTGGGGTCAATATCCACAAATACGGGGATTGCGCCGACGTATTTAATCGCTTCGGCGGTGGCGATAAAGGTAAATGAGGTGGTAATCACTTCATCACCTGCACCGATACCTTCGGCAATCAGCGCGAGATGCAGCGCGTCTGTACCTGAGGCAACACCGATTGCGTGTTTTACGCCCAAATATTCAGCGGTTTCCCGTTCAAATGCGGCAACATTAGGGCCCAGAATAAAAGAACAGTTTTCGATTGTTTCAGCTAAGCCGCGCTCCACTTCGTCTTTAATTTCAACGTATTGCGCTTTGAGGTTGACCATTGGGATCATGTTGTTGCCTTTTGTTTATTGGTGGTGGTTTATTTGTCGCCCAATAATTGGGTAATTTGTATGGCAGTGGCTAAAGCGCGTCTACCCGCTACGCCTGATACTAACGGATTGTCGCCCGTGTGTATGCAGTTGACGAAGTGTTTAATTTCTTCCAGTAATGCGTCGGCACTGTCAAAAGTAGATTCTTCGCTGATAATTTCAGGAATACCCGCAAACATTTCTTTCGTGCCTGTTTGGTATTTGCTTAACACGCGGTTTTGAAAATCCACTGAAATATAAGAACTGGGTCTAAACATCCGCATTTTGCGTTCCATTTTCATGCTGATACGACTAGCGGTGACATTCGCTACGCAACCGTTTTTAAAGGTTAAACGCGCATTGGCAATGTCCGTGCCTTGTGTCAAAACGGGTGTACCGCTGGCATCTATGCGTTCAATTTCAGAATCAACTAATGCCAGAATAATATCAATATCATGAATCATTAAATCCAACACCACACTGACATCATTGGCGCGGGGATTAAACGGTGATAAACGGTGCGATTCGATGAACAGCGGTTTTTCTTCTTTATCCAAACCTAACACCGCAGGATTAAAACGTTCTAAATGCCCAACTTGCAGAATTAAGTTTTTAGCTTCGGCAATGGCTATGAGTTCATCGGCTTCGGCAACGGTCACAGTGATGGGTTTTTCCACCAACACATGAACACCCGCATTTAAAAAATCTTTGGCGACTTGATGATGTAGCGTAGTAGGAACAACAATGCTCACCGCATCCACAGTGCCTAATAACGAACTGTAGTCCGTCAGGGCTTGCGCTCCATGTTTGTCCGCTACGGCTTGCGCGGCTTCTTGATTAATATCCACCACCGCGACCAATTCACAGTCAGGCAACAGTGCGTATTTTTCCGCGTGGAATTTACCGAGATAACCCGTGCCGATAACGGCGCATTTTAGTTTTTTCATTAGATTGGCTTCGATTGCTTGGTATTGAGCGCATTTTACACAAAATCACGCAGGAATTTAGAGTAAAACCACTTGTATCGTTCCAACGTTCTGCATTGGAACGATAATAAACTACAAACTGAGTAGTTACTTTTCAATTAGCTTTTGTTCGTCAGCGTTCAAATTGAATAAGGCATAAACGGCTGTATTGATTTGTTTCTCTAAGCCGTTAATGGTGTCAGTCGTGTCTTGCCATGTTTTAGTATTATCCTTGAGATATTTTTCCCACACATCTTGCAGAGTCGGATCGGTTAAATCGACTTTTAATGTCCCAGACTTTTTTAACTTAAAGGCTTTGTGGGCTTCGGTTGCCAATTCTGTCACCGTTGCTAATTTCCACCATTGGGTTAATTTGGTATTCAGTGATTCAGGATTATTTATAGGGCGTAGATTTTCCAGCAAACGGCGTTGTACTGTTTGCTCTAATTCATAACGGGTTTTAGCGTGGGTTTGGCATTGTTCGGCTAAATTGGCAATCGTTTGTTTTTGTTCAGGTGATACAGTAGGAATAGGTATTTGATTGATGTACATAGGTTTACACTCAATAAATCCTCCTGAACGCCCGATGGCTATATTGTTGAGAAAATACCAAGCTACCGTTGAGTTCAAATAACCAACTAACCATTTTTCAGTTGTTGCCAATATTGGAGAAGGTGCGTTAATAAAATATTTTTGGTCATCATATAAAAACGATGGACTACTTTGTAAATTCCCCCAAACAATTTTGTCTTCTTCAAATTGATCATAATAAGCCACCGTATCTTGAATTTCATACCATTGATACAGTCCTGCTTTACGACCTGACCATATTTTATTTTTTGAATAATCGTCTGGTTTAGGCTCTAACTGTTCTTTAAATTGCTCTAAATGCGCTTTAATTAATGGATAATTATCAATATCAACTCCACGCCGCGTAAAAATCAAATACAAATTCCGACTTTCTGACCGCCAACGTTTTAAATCCTTGCCCTCTAAAAATGGCTTTAAAATTTCACCGTCTGGGTCGTCTTGTTTTAAGTGCGCATATTGCTGGGCATTAATAGTAAAGGCTTCATTAAATCCTGTTTTTACACCGTAACAAGGTGAACCATAAACCTCTTTCAAGGTTTTATAGCCTTTGGTGATTTTTTGCCGCAGGTTAGCAAAACTTTCTTCTTCCAATTGCCACGCATCGGCTTTTAGTGCGGCTTGTTTCATCACGCCGAAGTCAGTTTGTAATTGCTGTTTTAATTCGCCATGTTGTGGGTCTTTTTTGGCGGTGATATTTAAAAAACTAAAGTTTGATTGCGGGGCTTGTTTGCGTAAGCGTTCAGGCTTTTCCATGATTAGGATGGCTGGATAAGTGGTCACGCCTTCAAACACAGGGTAATCATTAAAATCAATCACGGTTAATAAGTTGCTTTGCACTTTTAGAAAGTGGCGTAACGGCGTACCGCTGTTGGTTCTAAAAAAGGTTGAAGAGGAGATATAACCTAAACGCCCGCCTTTTTTCAGTAAGTTAAGCCCTAGTTCAAAAAAGTAGGTGTAGAGGTCAGCCACGCCGTGATAGGTTTTATAGTGTTCTTGTAAATAGGGTTTGATGTCGCTTAATCGCTCTTGGCGGACATAAGGCGGATTACCTAACACCACATCAAAACCGCCAGATTCCATGACTTTATTAAACTGCACATTCCATAAGAACGCTTGTTTATCGGTGTGTTTATGATGAATGATGCTATTGCCTTGTTGAATATTTTTATCTAGCGGCTTGAGTTTTTTGCCACGTTCAGCGGTTTCTAACCACAAGGCTAATTGGGTGATTTCTATGGATTCGGGATTAAGGTCAACACCAAACAGGTTGTTATTCAGTATTTCTGCGTCTAAATCCAAACCGAATAAATCAGTGTGTTGTGGGTCTAATTCTCGAATGCGCTGATTAACATAATCGTATTCGGCTTTTAAATATTTAAACGCGCCAATTAAAAACGCACCACTGCCACACGCGGGGTCAAGTACGCGAGTGCTGGCTAGAATGCCCCGATAGGCTAACCAATACGCCGCACTATCTTTTTCATCGGTGATGTTGTCTTGCTTCTGCTTTAAATAACCGCCTAGGGTATGTTGAATAATGTAGTCGGTAATAAATTCAGGGGTGTAAACAATGCCGTCTTGTTTACGTTTGCCCGCTGTGCCTGTGGTTTTGGTCGTGCTTTGTAGTTCTTGCTCTTCGCTAACGGTGGCATAAATTTCGTCTAAATCGGCTATGGATTGTTCAAAAATATGCCCTAAGACAGGTGTGCCGATGTCGTTATCAAAATCGTAGTCGTATAAGGTTTTGAATTTTTTGAGTAAGTCATCGCTGATTTTCAGACTTTCTAGTTCAGTATCTGGGGCGAATAGCCCACCGTTATACTCAGGGATATTAAATTCTGAGTCGCCTTTATCTATGGCAGTAAACAGTATTTGTATCACTTTCCACACCGTTACACCCGCAATGGGTTGTGCAAAAATACGACTATGCAAGGTACGTCTAGGCAGTAAGCCCCTGTTTTCGGCAAAGGCGATAAACAGCATTCTATCTAATAACTTTTGGCTGATTCGCACCATTGTTTTGCGGCGAATACTGTTGTTGTCTTTCTTTAAGCCGTTAATCAAGTCAATGCGTAATTGCCGATAATCACGGTAGAGTTGGTCGGTGATGTCTTTTTGTTGTTGTTGTGAGTCGTTAAACAACGTTTCAGTTGTGCCGCCTAGCAAATTAGTTTTACTCAGCAATAACACAAACCGCGCATATTCCTCTGGCTGTATCAGGTCGTCAATAAACCACTGTTCGTATTGGCTGGTGGATTCAGGGAATTTATAAAGGCGAAACTCTAAGCAGTTGGACACTAAAAACCAT
Source organism: Crenothrix sp. D3 (assembly GCA_002134785.1). Lineage (GTDB taxonomy): Bacteria > Pseudomonadota > Gammaproteobacteria > Methylococcales > Methylomonadaceae > UBA4132. Next base: position 18,008 of record MBQZ01000027.1, on the reverse strand, counting down.
TTTGCTGTACCTTGGCTATTTAGTGCGTAACGAGCTGCTTGCATAACAGTCGATTCCGTTCTGCCTAACATGGGGCGGGTTAAATCAGACGTTTTGGGGCTTTTGAGTTCAAATGGTACTAATACCGTTTTTTTGCTTTTAGAAAACTCACCTAGGGCATAATCAATGCCTTTGAGTTCATTCACAACATTCCACGTTTTGGCGTTCGTCTGATCGCCTACCGATTTGTAGCCCAATAATTCTTTAAAGAAAACCAAAAAATCATGACTTTGCTCAAGTTCTTTGGCTTTTTGATGAATAGCCTGATTGCTTAAACGTCTTTCGATAATTTTTTTGGCTTTTTCGGGAATTTCACCATTTTTAAGAATGCCAGAGGTCTCTATGGCTTTCTTAATAAATTTGGGATTAAACAACGCGTTATTATTTTTTTTGCTGGTCGGTTGGGTGTCGGTCATGGTGTTTTTCCAAGTAATCCTAGTGTTTTTTTATCGTTGTTTCGCCGCGCCATATTGCTAAATAACGACTGGCGGCTAGACTAGCACATTCATAGCAATAGCTTGTTACTAATCATCGGAATCAAGCCAATCGGTAGCATTTGTGGGTTATGACTGCCAGTCCTTTAAGGACTGGCAGTCATTCAGTCAAAAAATGCTAAAATCGCCTTTTTAATCCTATTCCCACTTTAATAAACCATGACTGATACCGATTGGAACGATTATTCCCTAGAAACTCAAGCTATTCGCGCAGGACATCGCCGCACGCATGAAGATGAACACAGTATTCCTATTTTTGCTACTTCTAGCTATGTGTTTAAAAGTGCTGAAGAAGCGTCATTACGTTTTACAGGAAAAATAGCGGGCAATATTTATTCGCGTTTTACCAATCCAACGGTAGATGCGTTTCAACAACGCTTGGCATTGATGGAAAAAGGCGAACGTTGTTTAGCGTTTGCGTCGGGGATGGCGGCGATTATGGCGGTGGGCATGGGTTTGTTGAAAGCAGGCGATCATGTTGTGTGTTCACGCGGGGTGTTTGGTAATACGGTGATGATATTCACTAATTATTTTGCTAAGTTTGGCGTGGAAACGGATTTTGTCGATTTGATTGATACGGCGGCGTGGGAGGCGGCAATTAAACCCAATACGCGGTTTTTATTTTTAGAAACGCCGTCTAATCCGTTGACGGAAATTGCCGATATTCAAGCACTGGCAGATATTGCTCATGCGCATGGTTGTTTGTTGATTGTCGATAATTGTTTTTGTACGCCTGTGTTACAAAAGCCGTTTGAATTGGGCGCGGATATTGTGGTGCATTCGGCAACTAAATACATTGATGGTCAAGGGCGTTGCGTGGGTGGTGCAGTGATTGCCAGTAATGACATTATCGAGCAGTTTATTTATCCGTATTTACGCACAGGTGGCGCGACTATGAGTCCGTTTAATGCGTGGGTGTTTTTGTCGGGGTTGGAAACCTTGGCAATTCGTATGAAAGCACATTGTGACAGCGCGTTTGAATTGGCGAAGTGGTTAGAGCAACAGCCGAGTGTGGCGAAAGTGCATTACGCGGGTTTGCCATCTCATGCACAACATGAACTTGCTAAGCGTCAGCAAAGTCATTTTGGCGGTATTGTTAGTTTTGAATTAACTGGCGGAAAAGAACACGCGTGGCGTTTGATTGATGCTACTCGCATGATTTCCATTACGGCTAATTTGGGCGATGTAAAAACCACGATTACCCATCCTGCGACGACTACGCATGGACGATTAACGCCTGAGTTACGCGCTAAAGCAGGGATTAAAGATGGCTTGGTGCGGATTTCGGTGGGTTTGGAAAATCTGGACGATATTAAAAACGATTTGTTGCGTGGGCTGTAAATATAAAACCTAGTTCCTCCGCGTTGTCTCACTGTCAATTATTGTAGGGGCAATCCCTTGTGGTTGCCCTGATAACGGCATCTTATTAAGGGCAGGAACAAGACCTGCCCCTACAGAATGACGCGTTGCGTGGAAACGAGAAATCTATCTGACGGGTTAGCTATGAATATTGATGTTTTATGTGTTGGTCATGCGTCTTATGATTTAATGTTTTCAGTTGACCATCACCCTACTGAAAATGAAAAAACTGTCGCCGATAGTTTTATTGCCTGTGGCGGTGGCCCTGCGGCGAATGCTGCCGTGATGGTGGCGAAACTGGGTTTGTCTGCGGCGTTTGCAGGGTATTTGGGGCGTGATGTGTATGGTGAACTGCACACTCAGGAACTACTTACGCACGGTGTGAATACGCAGTGTGTGATTCGTGATGACTCGCCTACGCCCTTATCCACCGTGATTGTTAAACCAAATGGCAATCGTGCCTTAATTAATTACAAAGGCGACACTAAACCCTTAACAGCGGGTTCAGTTGATTTTTCTGTACTTAATCCAAAAGTGATTTTATTCGATGGGCATGAACCACATATTTCTATACCTTTAGCAGAACACGCCCGAAAAGTAGGTATTCCCACCGTATTGGATGCAGGTTCTGTGCATGATGGCACATTGGCACTAATGGGCATGGTGGATTATTTGGTGTGTTCGGAAAAATTCGCCCTGCAATTGAAAGGTGAGGAACACGTTGCGTTAGCTTACTTGGCAACGCTCGCGCCTTATGTCGTTATCACGTTGGGTGAACGCGGGTTGATTTGGCAACACGGTACACAAGGCGGCGCGTTGCACGCATTAGCAATTAATGCAGTTGATACCACGGGCGCGGGTGATGCGTTTCATGGTGCATTTGCGGCAGGCATAGCCGCAGAGTTGGAGTGGTTGACGGTGTTGCGTTATGCCAGTGTTGCGGGATCATTGTGTTGTACGAAAATGGGGGCGCGATTGGGATTACCGTCTAAGGAAGAACATAAAGCACAGATGTTTTCGTGGCTATTCACTTAGTATTCAGCTAGCCTTCTATATTCTTAATCAACACCACATAAAATTCTCGTAGGTTTAGCCATGAAATTAATTTTACAAATCGCTTTAGGTGTCTGTTTGGGCATTATGCTCAGTGCGGTCTTAAGCGTGGCATTATGGGGGTCATTTTTTCTAAAATTACTGCCCGCATTATCCACGCCAGTTAGTAACGTTACTCTTAATTCGCCTGCGACCACATCACCAACACTTATACGCGATGAGCTGATTGCAGCAGGGCTTCTTGAACCCAATTCAGTTATACAACCCTTTATTCAACCAGAACAACAACCGATTGTTGCCGCTAATACCACTAAAACCGCCGCAGAAACTGAAGCACAGCAACAGCAACTTGCCGCACAAGAAGAGAAACGCAAGAAAGACCAAGCATTTAAAAATTGGTATCACAAATCCCTAGACTGCATGACACCAAACGAACACGGTCACAATATATATGTCGCTTGTGGCAATGAATACGCAAGAGCGAAAGCTAAGTTTGAGGAATTGTATCAACAAGGAAAACTCTAAAAATTAATCACCACTCACAGGTTTAAACACCGCATAAAACTCAACATCAAAAGTCGTTTGAACGGCGTGATATTTATAATAATAAGCATGGTATTCATCTTGGTAGACGAGAACAGGTTCAACGCGCTGTGCTTCGGTATCGGAACGTTTGTGAGTAAATGCTTGCTGGGCAATAGGGTAAACTTTATTATTTATTGTTAGTGAACCCGCATATTGGTCATGAATTAAATCGCTATCTTTGTCATCGGGGTAGCTGGTTATTTGTAGGCTTATTTCACCCGTCACAGGGATTTTTTCGCCATTATGCCCATAGAGTTGATAATTAAAACTTTCTTTTGCGGATAATTTATTTTCTTTGGCGAGTGCTGAAACAAATTTTTTCAGGCTGGGTAAACGCAATTCTTTAAATTTCAGTTCGATACTATTAACGCCATAATCAACATTCATGTCAGCATAATAACGGTCAGAATTGGTTACGTCATAATGCACGATATGTTTACCGCGTTTAATATCTGTTAGCACCCGCCGTGATGAATCATATTTTTCACCTGCTAAGGCAATAGGCTGGGCATTATCTAAGTACATCCCATCGGGGTAAAAACGCACTAACTGCACCTCAGTTTTTTGGCTATAAAAAACCGCTGCGGTGATGGCGATACTTATCAACACTAACATCATGCTGATTATTGGTTTGGGAAATGTACGTTGTTTCTTGCCATGTAACGGTGGTTTAGGAATGCCTTTTTCACGCGATAACACTTCATAAATTTCAATGGCTTCATCTATGCCTTTTAAATAATACCGACCGTGATTTTGCCAGCGCAAATTTTTATGATTATTTAACCAACCTTTAGCACTATCAAATACTGCGTAACTCAAATAAATTTGCCCACCATCCGCTAAACTTTCAATTCTAGCGGCGCGATTCACATGGCGACCAAAAACATCGGCTTGCAGAGTATTGGCAATGGATACTTGCCCCATGTGCAGACCGATACGCACGTTCATGGCAGCAAATTTCTGTTGTGAGGCGTTAAATTCATCTATCCGCTGTTGAATCAGTAACGCACGTTCCACCGCCACACTGGGTTCAGAAAACACAGCCATGACTGCATCACCAATAAATTTGATAATTAAACCCGCGCCATCGGCTTCAATAACCTGCGTTAAAATTTTATCGTGATGAGTTCTAAATTGGGTTGAATAATGTTCACCTTTTTGTTCAGTCAGTTCAGTAAAGCCTTTGATGTCGGTGAACATAATCGTCAATACAGCGGTGTTTTTCTGTTGAATATACGATTGAATCGTTAAAATTTCTGCCGAAGTGACAGCGGTTTTGTTTGACTCATTAGCTATACTCATAAAACACCTCTTTGTTTAACAGATTGGACAGCTTAAAAACAACCATGAACAGGTATAATCAAATCATGATACACCCATAAATGTCCGATAAATGATGCTCACTAATTCAGATAGCAGCAACCCACAAAAAGACGCTAAATTAAGCATTCACCAAGTGCTACATTGGTTGCAGGAAGATAATTTAATTTCCGCTAGCAATTATGAAAAATGTCAGCATTATGGCACGCATTCAAAAAGCTACAATAAGCACCCGTTAAACGTATTGATTGAGTGCGGTGTCACCGATAAAACCCAGTTTAATAAACACTTTACTTTAGAAGAGTTGACCCGCTGGTTGGCAAAAAAGGTCGATTTACCTTATTACTATATTGATCCATTAAAAATTGATGTCGCCAAAATTCAAACAGGGCAAATCAAGCGCGTACTCGCCAATCCCGATGAAATTACCCGTTATTTGGGTGAATTTTACGTCTTTGCTAAATCATTAAAAGGCGTGACCGACAATTCTGCCAATAAAGCCAGCAATACGATTTATAAATTTGAACAACTCATTGAGCTGGGTAAAGCCACTGATTTAGCGTCGCGCCTGAAACGATGGCGTTTTAAGCAAAACCCATTATCCCATTAGCAACAGAGGCAGTCATCAATATGAAGCACGGAATCCTAGTCAGAAAACCCAGTGATTTGACCGTTGATTGGGCGCAACAGGTGGTTAATCAACATGACAGTAACGTAATAGTCACTGGTGTTGAAATAGTTGCTGTTGAAGTCGGTACGACAACACGCGTGCGCGTCACAGTCGATCATGACAGTGCAAAATTACCCAAAAGCTGGTTTGTTAAATTGCCTTCATTGGCATGGCGGGCGCGAATGATTACCTCATTGCCACGATTACTTCACACCGAAGTACGTTTTTATAATGAGGTGGCGCGGTCTGTTCCTGTAACGATGCCTGTTTGTCTGGCGGCACAAAGTCAATTCGGATACGGTTCGACACTGGTACTTGCTAATATTACAGAATTTCAAGGCATTCCCAGTGATTCAGGCGACTCCTTAACACGGTCACAATCCGTGTTGGTGGTTGAACAACTAGCGCGTTTTCATGGACATTTTTGGAATACAGGACATCACCCTAACCACCGTTGGTTGACAGGTTCAGTACGTCGCTTGGAAGATTCATTAGGATCAGCATTAGCTGTTCCCTTAATGAAACGAGGGCTAACGCTAGCAGGCAAAACGATACCTTCAGCACTTCATAAACCTGCGCTACGTTATGCGCGTAACCGCCGCGAAGTAATGCGTTTTCTTACTCAAGCTCCACAAACTTTAATTCATCATGATTGTCATTCGGGCAATTTATTTTGGAACAAAGATAAATCATATGTGGGCTTTTTGGATTGGCAATTGGTGCGTATGGGTGAAGGTGTTAGTGATGTCGCTTACTTTTTAGCCACCGCGCTTAAACCTGAAGTTCGACAACAGCATGAGCTAGAGCTATTGGCGATATACGGACAAATACTCACAGCCAATGGCATTGTTGATATAAACAATGAGGCTTTGGTACAACGCTATCGGGCTCATCTCACTTATGCGTTTGAGGCGATGATTATTACCTTAGCAGTGGGCGGGATGATGGATGTAGAGCATAATTTAGAACTAATACGGCGCACAGCAGCGGCGGTTGACGCATTGGATGCGTTTTCTGCTTTGCCTTTATAAAATATGATTCTGTACGTCTCTACCGTATATTTTTATCCCTCGGTTATAATAACCCACCCCATTTTTAACGCTTTCACCACTTTATTAACGTCATGAAAATTCATCGTTTTTTTATTTTGCTTTGCCTTATTATCAGCAGCGAGTGCTTCGCTACTGAAAAAACCACAATTCGTATCGGCGTACAAGCGGCTGGAACAGTCGAATGGGAGTTATCGGCTTTCCCAACTGAATCAGCTGATTTTCAAATTGAAGTCCATCCTGTCGCCACTGCCGAAGCAGGAAAAATCGCTTTGCAATCGGGCGCGGTGGATATGATTGTTTCCGATTGGATTTGGGTGTCTAGTTTGCGAGCGCAAGGTGAAGATTTTACTTTTTACCCCTATTCCAGCACCGCTGGTGCGTTAGTCGTTCCTGAAAAGAGCATGATTCATTCGCTTAAAGACTTAAACGGTAAACACCTCGGCATTGCTGGCGGTGAACTGGATAAAAACTGGTTATTGTTGCAAGCCTTGGCACAAAAAGAAGGTATTTATTTAAACAAATCAGTGGAAAAAACCTTTGGCGCACCGCCCTTAATCAGCGAACAACTCAAACAAAATCGTGTCGATGCTGCACTCACCTACTGGCACTTTGCTGCTAAATTAGAAGCGGTGGGTTATCGGCAGATTATCGACGGTAGAGGCATTTTAAAAGGCTTGGGCATTGAAGAAAACGTGCCTAGCTTGGGTTATGTATTCAAACAAAGCTGGGCTTCAAGTCATTCAGCAGCGGTGGCTAATTTCTTTAAAGCCAGTTCACTCGCTAAAAAATCGTTATGCACCGATGATACCGCGTGGCAAAAAGTTATCTCTTTAACTAAAGTCGATGAGGCTGCAACACAAACACTGTTACGCAAACGGTATTGTGAAGGCGGCGTAGAACAATGGGGCGACAAAGAACAACAAGCCGCCGCTCGTATTTATACCCTGCTAAAAACTTTAAGTAATAGTCAATTGACGGGGAAATCTGATACCTTGCAAGCGGGTACATTTTGGTCTAATAAATAAATCTGTCGTTTATTGTTCGTAGTCTGCATGAAGTAGTTCGAAATGCAGGCTACGCAACATAATGGCACATTAATTCCTCGATTCTGTTGCACTGCATCGAGGCTACACGATGAGTTTTCAGTTAGCACTCCCTCATTACTATGCTAGAACATAAACAGCGCACCAGCATTCTCATTTTTATTGCGAGTTTCGTAGTCATGTCGATGCTGTTTTTTGACCGTATTCCACAAGACCCTGTGTATCATCAATTTGCCGATACACGGAAAATTGCGGGTATTGCCAACTTTTGGAACGTGTTTTCCAATCTTCCGTTTTTGTTAGTGGGCTTGTATGGCTTGTGGCGGTGGAATCGAATAATAAAATGTAATCACCAGAATGCCTATATCGCGCTGTGTATCGGTGTACTGTTGGTGAGTTTCGGTTCAGCTTATTATCATTACGCGCCGTCCACCGATACGCTGTTGTGGGACAGGTTGCCGATGACGGTGGCGTTTATGGCGTTGTTTTCCTTGTTGCTGGATGAGCGAGTGATGCCGCGTGAGCAGTCACTGACATTATTGCCGTTATTAGTGATGGGTATTGGTTCAGTCGTGTATTGGTATTGGACGGAAGTCAAAGGTTTAGGTGATTTGCGACCTTACGCGCTGGTGCAGTTTTTACCGCTGGTGTTGATTCCACTGATACTTTGGTTATTTGATAGCGACTATTTACAGGGTCGGTTATTGGTGGCAGCGTTGGGGTTTTATCTAGTGGCTAAACTGTGCGAACACTTTGATAGACAACTATTAGACTTGATGGTTGTTATCAGCGGTCACACGCTGAAACATTTTCTAGCAGGGATTGCGTCACTGTGCATTATTGTTGCCATTCCGCGTAAACATGACTGAATTCGCACCTGCAACGTAACAATAATCCTTAACTTGATAGGGATACGAATGCGTCAACATGGAGACTATGTGTTATTTCAAAGCAAAATTAATCATGACAATTAATAAATACTTGCCCACCTTGTCATTACTGATTTTCTTAGCGGTATGGCAAGGGGTGGCAAGTTATCTTCACAGTAACACCTTACCCACACCACAAGTGGTTGCGATAGTCTTCTGGCAGGCAATTGTTTCTGGTCAACTGCCCTATCATTTGGGCGCGACCTTATTACGCTTGGTGGTCAGTTTCTCCATTTCTATGCTGTTAGGTTGCGCTATCGGTATTGTGCTGGGGCGCAATAAAGCATTGAATGCGTTTTTTGATAATTGGCTGGTGATTTTTCTCAACGTTCCCGCGTTGGTAACGATTATTCTGTGTTATGTGTGGTTTGGCTTGGTGGAATCTGCCGCTATTCTTGCGGTGGTGATTAATAAATTGCCGAATGTGATAGTCACGATTCGCGAAGGTACACGCGCTTTAGATACGGATTTAATGGACATGGCGCGTTGTTATCATTTCAGCAAAACCAAAACGCTGCGCCACGTTATTTTGCCACAATTACAGCCGTTTCTCATGGGGGCAACCCGTTCAGGATTGGCGTTAATTTGGAAAATCATTTTAGTGGTGGAATTATTAGGGCGCAGTAACGGCATGGGCTATCAACTGCATTTATTCTTTCAGATGTTTGATGTGGCAAGTATTTTGGCGTACACCATTGCCTTTGTCGCAGTGATTCAGTTAATAGAATTATTAATTTTGAAACCCTTGGATAAACAAGCTTTGAGGTGGCGACGATGACCGATGTACAAATTACCATCACCAACAAAACTTACCCAAACGCGTTACAGCCGACTATTAAAGATTTACAATTATCGCTCACTTCGAATGAATTTATTTGTTTGGTGGGGGCTTCAGGCTGTGGCAAAACCACCTTATTAAATTGCCTTGCAGGTTTAGATAAGCAATACGACGGTGAAATTTGCGTAGGACAACAGCACACCACGCCTAAAATTGGCTATATTTTCCAAAACCCACGTTTATTGCCGTGGCGCACAGTACGAGAAAATATTGAACTGGTGTTAGAGCCAAATCAACCACCGTCTGTGATTGATGCGTTATTGGATTTTATGCAGCTTACGCAAGCACAACACGAATACCCAGAACGCTTATCAGTAGGCATGAATCGCCGTGTTGCCATTATTCGCGCCTTTGCAGTGAATCCCGATTTATTACTAATGGATGAGCCGTTTGTGTCGCTAGATCCGCCGACTGCGCGTGATGTGAGACGTTTATTATTACAACTGTGGCAACAACGCCCGCACACAGTGCTATTTGTGACGCATGATTTACGCGAAGCCATTACGCTGGCGGATAGGCTGATTTTTTTAGCCTCGACACCGATGCAAGTAATTAGTGATATTGTTGTGCCTATTCCCAGAATGCAACGCCATGATGAAGCGGCGATAGAAGGCTTTCGACAACAACTTCTTAATGACTATCCCGCTATAAAACAACTGTTATAAGCACAAAATCGGTTGCGTAGTGGCTAAAAATATTCGATACTCAAGCCTCGTCTCGCCTTACTAACTAATAGGATAACTCACCATGAAAAAACCCATTATTTTAGGATTAGCTGTTGCTGTACTGACACTCACTTCATTGACTGCATCAGCAGATAACCAATATCCTGCTGCCGATTTTGAACCCCATGTCATCTACCTTGATAAAGGTGTCACGCAGCAAACCTCGGCATCTGTTGCTAATGAAGTTGATGCTAAATACCCTGCTGCTAATTTCCAACCAACGGTTATTTATTCAGCTAGCTCAGCGGTTGCTAACACGACAGCCGCACCCGTAGTTGATGATTTTGATCCTAAATACCCAGCAGCAAACTTTCAACCCAAAGTGATTTATCCTTAATTAACCGTGAATTAGGCATAAAAAAAGCAGCCTTCTCTTGCGAAAAGGCTGCTTAAATTGATTCCTATCAGTTTGTTTGCGTTTCACTACTGAGTTGAAGTGGCTCAATTGCTGGCAAAATAACGTCTTCCACAGGTGCTTTAGGTTCTTTGCCTGCCATCAAATCATCGATTTGAAAACGATCAATGGTTTCCCACTTCATCAGTGCATCTGCCATTTTGTGCAGAATACTGATATTTTCCTGCAACAGTGTTTCTGCGCGTTGATAGTTAGTGTCTATCACCGCCCTTATTTCATCATCAATTAAATGTGCAACATTAATGGAAACAGAACTACCTTGAACACCTGGATGCCCCATAAACGCTTGACCGCCTTCTTCACCATAAACCAACGGTCCTAACTTCTCGGAAAAGCCCCAACGAGTCACCATGTTGCGTGCTAATTCAGTCGCCCGTTCAATGTCATTAGACGCGCCTGTCGTGACACGGTCGCCGCCGTAAATCATTAATTCCGCAATACGACCACCAAACAAACTGGCAATTTGGCTTTCTAATTTGCGTTTACTGGCACTGTATTGATCGCGTTCAGGTAAGAACATGGTAATCCCCAACGCTCTACCTCTAGGCATGATACTGACTTTATAAACTGCGTCATGATCGGGGGATAACTGCCCCACAATACAATGCCCTGCTTCGTGATAAGCCGTGAGCAATTTATCTTCTTCAGTCATCACCATTGTGTGGCGTTCAGCACCCATCAGAATTTTATCTTTGGCTTTTTCCAGCTCATTCATGCTAACTTGAGTTTTATTGCTACGCGCCGCCAGTAATGCCGCTTCATTAACGATATTAGCCAAATCTGCCCCTGAAAAACCAGGTGTTCCTCTGGCAAGATCATAAAGACGCACGTCATTAGCCGCTGGGACTTTTTTAATATGCACATTAAGAATTTGTTCTCTACCACGCACATCGGGTAAGCCGACATTGACTTGTCTGTCAAAACGGCCTGGTCTTAACAACGCTTTATCCAAGACATCCGCACGATTGGTCGCCGCGATGATAATCACGCCTTCATTGCCCGTAAAACCATCCATTTCCACCAGCAACTGATTGAGCGTTTGTTCACGTTCATCATTACCGCCACCCATACCCGCGCCACCACGTTGCCGCCCAACTGCATCAATCTCATCAATGAAAATAATACAGGGTGAGTGTTCTTTGGCTTGCACAAACATATCACGCACGCGTGATGCACCGACACCGACAAACATTTCAACGAAATCAGAGCCTGAAATCGTGAAAAATTTAACGCCCGCTTCGCCAGCAATGGCTCTAGCAATCAGCGTTTTACCCGTTCCAGGAGGGCCAACCATTAAAATACCGCGTGGAATTTGTCCGCCCAATTTTTGAAATTTTTGCGGGTCTTTTAAAAAATCCACCAGTTCAGACACTTCTTCTTTGGCTTCTTCACAGCCTGCTACATCGGCAAACTTAACGGTTAATTTATCTTCTTCCAACATTTTGGCTTTGCTTTTGCCAAAGCTATTACCACCCGCGCCGCCCTGCATTCTGCGCATATAGATGATAAAGACCAGAATCATTAACAACATTGGAAACCATGAAATAAATATCTTCATGAACAAGGATTCTTGTTGTGATACTGTTCTTATCTGCACATCCGCACTTAATAAGTCATCAATCAGATGCCCATCACCTGGATTAACCGTTTCATAATTTTGACCATCTGAGCCACGCAATTTAATCAACGCTCCATTGATTTCCACCCGCTCAACTTGTTTGTTTTTGACTCTATCAATAAATTCTGAATACGCCAAAGAATCCTGTAAAGGCGACGGTTCATTTATTCGATCATAAATCAGAAACGCACCCGCAATAAAAACGCTAAACAATAGCGAGTTAAAAATAATTTTTTTCATAGTTGTACCCCCCAAACGATACCTTAGCAACACGCATTTATCATTATAAAAACTCACTAATTGCTCACCAGTGTGAATTTCATTTTACTATTGGTGTGAAATCAAAAATAACAACAAACAATTTTTTACCTGCGAGAATTAAGTGTTTTGATAGCCAGTTAACCCCTGTTTTTATTGTGCCATTTGTTTAGATGGTCGTTCAAAAACAAGCTGTTCTATTAAATTAATCGGCACAAGTGCAACTTTATCATTGATAGAAAAATATTCCAGTGACAAAGCTGTTTTTGTAGCAGACAAAATAGCATTTATTTCATCATCAAGCATTTTTAAATACACGACTAAGGCAACTACGGAAAATTATTTACCTATTTTTACCAGTAAGTTATCTTTAATGGGTCATAAAATTATTCGCTATTTTAAATTAAAAATAGTCGATAATGGCGCAGGTATGGGCAGTAATGCCATTACTAATTATAATTACTTTTAATAATGGAAATACGATGAGAAAAGTGTTGAATGTCGGCGGTAATAGTAAAGCCATCGCACTACCCCCACAGTACGAAGGATGGGATCATGTCTTACTGGATATTGATCCCATAGGGTGTCCAGATGTAGTTTGTGATGCGCGTGAATTGATAACGTTACCTGAGTCTGTCTATGACTCAGTATATTGTTCTCATAATTTGGAGCATTACTATCATCATGACGCAAAGAAAGTATTAGCAGGCTTTATTCATGTGCTGAAAGAGGATGGTTTTGTGTTTATTCGCGTGCCAGATATGAAATCGGTCATGAAAACCGTCGTTGAAAAAGACCTAGATATTGATGATGTCCTGTATCAATCACCTTCAGGCCCTATTCTAGTTCGTGATGTTTTTTATGGTTGGGGTACAAAGATTGAACAAAGTGGCTGTGATTTTTTTGCCCATAAAACAGGATTTACCCAAAAATCATTAATCTCAATACTCAATATGGCGGGATTTCCTTGGGTTTTCACGGGCATTGGCAACTTAGAAATTTCCGCTCTTGCCTTCAAAAACAAGCCAAGTGACTATGCAATGAAACTACTCCAACTTCCCCAAGCCTGAAAACTATCACTAAGGCATGGAAACAAACACCGCACAACAGTTAGCAACACTCGCACTCGCTATTAAACAATGGGGGCTAGAACTAGGCTTTGCTCAAGTTGGCATCAGCGATATTGACTTAACGTCCGCAGAACAGCATTTAAATCAGTGGTTAGCGCGTGGTTTTCATGGCGACATGGATTATATGCAGCGTCATGGTGATAAGCGTAGTCGCCCTGCTTTATTACAAGAAGGTACGGTACGAGTGATTTCGGTGCGCTTAAATTATTTACCTGAAACACGGCAAATAATGGAACAATCGCTGAACGATAGCACTGCCGCGTATATTTCCCGTTATGCGTTAGGGCGTGATTATCACAAAATGATGCGACAACGTTTGCAACAATTAATCGACAAAATACAAGCGGAGGTAGGTTTTAATTCCACTATGCGTGCTTTTGTCGATAGTGCGCCTGTATTAGAAAAAGCAATTGCCGAAAAAGCAGGCTTAGGCTGGATAGGTAAGCATTCTAATTTAATCAATCGCCAAGCAGGGTCGTGGTTTTTCTTGGGCGAAATTTATACTAACTTACCATTACCGACCGATAATAAGGCAACCGCGCATTGTGGCGAATGTCGAGCTTGTCTGGATATTTGCCCAACCCAAGCTATCGTCGCCCCTTATCAAGTCGATGCGCGGCGTTGTGTCTCGTATCTGACCATTGAACTGCACGGTGCTATTCCTGAACCCTTAAGACCGTTAATAGGCAACCGTATCTATGGCTGTGATGATTGCCAGATTATTTGTCCGTGGAATCGTTTCGCCAAACTCACCGCTGAAAATGATTTTAATCCACGACAACAACTCAATAGCCAACAGTTACTGGCAGTGTTTGCTTGGTCTGAAGCCGAGTTTTTAACTAAAACCGAAGGCTCAGCAATCCGTCGTATTGGTTACGAACGCTGGTTAAGAAATATTGCGGTTGCCTTAGGTAATGCACCCACCTCACCGCTGATTATTGACGCACTACAAATCAGACTCAATGATGCCTCTGAACTCGTCAAAGAACATATATTATGGGCATTAGCTCAACAACATAAACCCACTGTAAATAACCGATGACACCTGAATCTCTACGTTTTGTTTCTAAAAAATCAGGACTCGCGCCTGGTACATTGGTACACGTTGGCGCGGTACATGAACACCCACACAGTATCAGGGTAATTAATTACAACCGACACACTCTTGAAAATCGCACGATTGATTCCATTGAAGAGTTACTGCCTTACAAAACCACCGATAGCGTAACGTGGGTGATGATTGATGGCTTAAAAGAAGTCGATAATATTGATGCCATTGGGCAACATTTTGATATTCATCCTTTAGTTTTGGAAGATATTTTAAATACTCACCAACGCACCAAATTTGAAGAATATACTGATTATCTGTATTTCGTGCTTAAAGTTGTTTCCTTAGGCAAAGGGGCTTTTAATATCCAATACGAACAAATCAGTATATTGGTGTTGAAAAATTTCGTGTTTACCTTCATGGAAAAGCCAGATGGCTTATTTAAGCCGATTCTAAATCGTCTAGCTAATGAAGACAGTCATTTAAGAAATGCGGGATCCGATTATTTAGCGTATATGATTATGGATGCAGTAGTAGATGAATACTTTACCTTACAAGATTTGTTTGATGAACAAATTGAAGTCATTGAAGATGAATTATTAACCCATCCCTCTGTAGCCACCTTATCAATGATTCAAAAAATCAGACGAGAGCTTATTTTTTTACGCAAAACCGTGTCACCACTGCGCGAATTATTGGCAGCCATTCGCCGCAGTGAATCAGCTTTATTTGATGAACGCACAAAACGTTATTTTATCGACATTTACGATCATTCTATTCGTATTATTGAAGCAGTAGAATCTTACCGCGAATTAATATCAGGGATGATGGATATTTATTTATCCAGTGTGAGCAATAAACTAAATGAAACCATGAAATTTCTCACCGTATTTTCCTCTATTTTTATTCCCATGACCTTTATTGCAGGGGTTTATGGTATGAACTTTGAATATATGCCTGAATTAAAATGGCAATGGAGTTATCCGACCTTATGGGCAGTGTTTATCAGTATTGCGATTTCTTTGCTGTTTTATTTTAAAAAGAAAAAATGGCTATAGCTAACCATTCCCTGCTGTAGCCTTGCTCAGCCACGAGGTAAACGTATTACGATTACGCGAGCAAATAATTACTTTACCTCTGCCAGAAAATTTAAGTACCATTCCTTCGCCACTGGTCACACTATTAATAATTTGCCCAAAAAATCCACCGCCACCTTGAGTAGCAACCGAAATTTCGTAATGTAATTGAGCATCCCACGCAACGACGTGAGCATTATCAATAATAATGTCTTTATCTGGCTCAACATCCAATACAAAACTAGAGCCAAAGCCTGATACTGCCAATTTTCCAGTTCCTCCCGCTTCCATAATAAAAAAACCACCTGTCTGCCCAAACAAAGCAGAGCCTATATTTTGGGTGCGGACTTGCAAAGTAACATCATTTTCAGCTGCAACAAATGCACCATCACTCATGAGATAACGAGTAGCCCCCACATCTAACACCTCAATGGCACCAGGTAAAGTGGGCGATAACAAACAATCGCCCGCACCACGAGTTGCCTCAATATGCTGTTGAAAAAACGATTCACCATTAGCAAAACGACGCATTAACGCACTCCCTAACCCCCCCGTCATTTTTCCTTTTAGCTCTAGGTTGCTCTCCATCATCACCATCGCGTTAGATTCGCAATAAATTTTCTCACCACTTTTTAGGCTAACGTGTAAAAAAGGATCAATATCACCTGTTACTGTAAATTGTGCCATTTGCTTACCCTCTTAAGGTTAAATAGTCAGGATGGTTTATTCTTTTAAATCTAAAGCGGCTGAGTTAATGCAGTAGCGTAATCCAGTAGGTTCTGGACCATCCTCAAACACATGACCTAAATGCGCCCCACACGTTTGACAAGTTACCTCAACTCTACGCATATTGTGACTAGTATCAACCACCTCTGCCACACTGCCTACAGCTAAAACATCCCAGAAACTAGGCCAACCTGAACCCGAATCATACTTAGTTTCAGAATTAAATAATGGATTCCCACAACAAATACACTGGTAAATCCCTGTTTTTTTGCAATAGGCATATTTTCCAGTAAATGGTGGCTCGGTGTTTTTTAAACGACAAATGCTAAATTGTTCAGGCGTTAGCTGTTCATCATTAGGATGATCTTTATCAGTCATATACTTGCACTCTTTTACTATTTAAAGCTCGCATTTTACGCTCTCGAAACAATATAGCAAAAATTTAACGAATCAGTAATATCGACTCACAAAATAAATGACGTGAATCATTAACCAAAATTTAGGGCAAAAAAAAGCCCATCTAAGAGTAGATGGGCTTTTGAGTATTAAGAGCTTGGCGATTCCCTACTTTCGCATGGCAAAGTGCCACACTATCATTGGCGCTAAGCGGTTTCACTTCCGAGTTCGGGATGGGATCGGGTGGTTCACGCTCGCTATGGTCACCAAGCAAACTGGTGTAGTCGGATAAGTTTAGTTATCATCGACTGTCTTCCATAAACGGGTTTAGTCGTTTACGGTTGGAAATCTGTAACCTGTCTATTTTAAGAGCAGACAGTTTTATGTTGTTATTTGTTGTTTGTATTGCTAGCGATAGCAGTTGGTTTTTTAACACCCAAACGTATTGGGTGTTATATGGTCAAGCCTCACGGGCAATTAGTACACGTTAGCTACATCCATTACTGGACTTCCACACCGTGCCTATCAACGTCGTAGTCTTCGACAACCCTTTAGGGGACTTAAAGTCCCAGTGAGATCTCATCTTGGGAGGGGCTTCCCGCTTAGATGCTTTCAGCGGTTATCCTGTCCGCACATAGCTACCCAGCAATGCCATTGGCATGACAACTGGAACACCAGTGGTGCGTCCACTCCGGTCCTCTCGTACTAGGAGCAGCTTCCCTCAAATCTCAAACGCCCATGGCAGATAGGGACCGAACTGTCTCACGACGTTCTGAACCCAGCTCGCGTACCACTTTAAATGGCGAACAGCCATACCCTTGGGACCTGCTTCAGCCCCAGGATGTGATGAGCCGACATCGAGGTGCCAAACACCGCCGTCGATATGAACTCTTGGGCGGTATCAGCCTGTTATCCCCGGAGTACCTTTTATCCGTTGAGCGATGGCCCTTCCATACAGAACCACCGGATCACTATGACCTACTTTCGTACCTGCTCGACTTGTACGTCTCGCAGTCAAGCACCCTTATGCCATTGCACTCATTGCCTGATTTCCGACCAGGCTGAGGGTACCTTCGTGCTCCTCCGTTACTCTTTAGGAGGAGACCGCCCCAGTCAAACTACCCACCAGACACTGTCCCCAATCCAGATAATGGACCTAGGTTAGAACTTCAAATAAATCAGGGTGGTATTTCAAGGTTGACTCCACAAGAACTGGCGTTCCTGCTTCGAAGTC
>MBQZ01000026.1 GCA_002134785.1 Crenothrix sp. D3 | reverse complement strand
GGTACGGTCAAAAGTCAGATAATAATCCGTTTCTAAAAATCCAAATAACTGGATGACAAACCACGCAACATGATCAAAATCAACTGCGTGTCGGTCGCTCAGAAAGCGTTGTATGCGTCGATAGTTAGACTCTAACTTCGCTGAACTCGGAAAGGCTTTGGCGAGTTTGCTTAAATTTATCGTCTCCTTGAAAAAATAAAGCAATCACCATGCTGACCAGACAATCCATTCGCGCTTTATTCCAGTGAAAGTGTTGGTTTAATAGGGTCGATAACTCAGTAAAGTGTGACATAGCGTTATATTTTGCAAATGTCAGTATTTTGCCATATTTTCAATGCGTTGTTTTTTTGTCATGTACAGAGGGGTGCGTGGTTTATGCCATCAGTACTGCAAAGTTTGGCGCTGCACTATGTCAAAAATCGATAAAAATTACCACCTGCATTGTTTTGTAGGGACTACCAGTCTGCTTCAACGTCCAGAAAAAAATAGCAGCGGCTATCTGTTTGCTATTTAACAGGCTTAACGTTTAAATCAGCGGGCAAGTGTTCATAAACTTCAACAATATAGCTCAACAGCCAAGTGAGACTTACCGAAAAAGTACGGCAAGTACAGCGTAATGAAAGACACTCTAACAATGTCTTGTAATATCATGGATCGAATCCATTCGGGAATGATTTTTTGCGCGTTGTCCATCACAAACTGTCGTCCACAGTCTTTACAGCGATGGTTTTGTTTACCATTATGAATGTGACCGTTTTTCTTGCAGTGGGTTGAACCACAGCGAGTACAAATAATTTCACTCATGGCGTATACCTCAGTCTTAAATCAGCATATTTTCTCTAAACTAAGTACTGAGCATTACTTGTTTAGCACTACCCTTTTTTTTATCGATACCATTCTGTAAATGTTCAGTCATGAAGTGCAAATCATCTTTGTTTACATCCAATTCGCGAGCAATCTGAGCTGTTGATTTGTCAACCCCATGAAGTACAAGCATAAAATCAATGCCGGCTGGTGATGCCCTGCCAAAACCGTTTCGCTTAAATCATCAAAGCGTTTCTGACACGTCTTACATTCATAGCGTTGTCGATGACTTTGCTGGTCATGTAATGATTTCTTGGCTATCGCAATGCGGACAGCTTACTTTCCTTGCCAGCGTAGCGTTCTTATGACTTCGTAACATTGCGCTTCGCTGACTAACTGTTTGATTGTTATAAGTGTATTTTTCATTCGTTCAGTCTATCAAAAAGACCTTGGAATCCATATAGAGCCTTTTTATTTGGCAACATCTCTATTGAAAGTTTTACTCCAGCTAGACGATTGATGATGAAATCTGTCTGACTAAAGTCGGAGGTCTTAACCTTTCATATTGAAAAAAAGTGATTACAAAATTGTTCGCACTGAGCTTCTCGCAGTGTGAATGTGGTTCGACAAGCTCATCACGAACAGCATCATTTTATTGTGCGTTAGCTCTATTATCGCCACAGAGTAGGAGGACATTGCGCACGCCTGTAATTCGGGTTGCTTATAAGGGCAGATGTAATCCGCCCCTATTAACACTTAATGGTAATACGCGATTTATTCTGCTATCCACTCTTCCAACGCCGCAATAATCGCTTTTGCTTGGTCGGTGCTGGAAATATTAAATTTGGATTTTTGTTGATATTCACCGTTGCGTTTTTGATAACGGCGGATAGTGTATTTGTCTGCGCCGTATTCTTCTTTAGCGCGATTCCATTCTTGATAACGGTACATGATGGTTGCCCACGCACCTTTGGTTAATACTTTTTTATCGAGTTCTTTGACGGTTTCAATGCCGCCATCTTCGTAAGTAATGGTTAATTCATCTACGGTTTCAGCCATGTTAGTCCTTAATTATTTAATAGTTGGTTTTCCAGTTTAACACACTCAGCGACCTCGAATAATAGCGGCGGCTTGATGTTGTGGTGCGAGGTTATCAATTTTATGCCCCTCGACTAGCGTGCGATTAACCATTGGATGACTCTGATGCGTAGGCCCCCAATCGCTGTCTGGGTGATAGGCAATCACATCCATCGTACTGGTGTCGGTTATAAAGCAGTGTTCAGTGTTTTTAGCAATGTAAAACAAGCCGCCTGTTGAGAGTGGAATGGTTTGTTGATTCGCCACACACACGCCCTGCCCTTTGGCAATAATACCTGCACGCAGTGACGGATGAGTATGTGGCGTTTGTTGAATACCCGCAGGAAAATGCAGATGATTCAAGCACGAATCGCCTAATAGTGGCGGCGCACACAGTAGGGTATCGCTACAGCCGTCAATATAACGTAATCGACCTTGTGCTTCTATCGGACCGCCCATTGCATGGATGCCTTGATAACCCAGACATTGCGACACGACGACACGGCTATTTTTAGTTAAGTTGAGCAAAAACCCTGTCGGTACACTAAACCACTGCCCCGCATTCAATGACCAATTGACTTGCTCATCTTGCAAGCACACGTTGCCACTGGCAACAAAACCAAAACACGCGCCATTATCGGCAATAGCGACTTGTTTGTGCTGACGATGCGCAGGCGATTCATTTTCAAACCCATAAAGTATGGTCTGATCATCACGCAATAATTCGCCCCAGTAATTTTCCCATACTTGTACTGTTGTTTGACTATGTTCCATTATTAATCCTCTGGTCGCGTTAATAACCGCGTGTCCAACCCTGTGCTGTTAGCACGACATAATCACCCAATGCTAATAGATTTGCCGCTCCTGTCGGGGTATCAAGATTATAGCGTGAGTCGTTTTTAGTCAGTTCCCACGTTGCACGGGTGAACGAAAATACTTTAGCGGCACTTTTATATTTGCTATCACCTTCGGGTATTTTCACAATGACGCGTAATTTAGTGATGTCATTATGTTCAGAAAAAACAGCGGTAATAATCCGTGCGGCAGTGTTATCCAAGGCAGTACGCTGGTCTGGATGACTGGGCAATGCTTGCCAATTCAAATCAACTAAAATTTTTAGCTCGCCTTTGCTGGTGATTTCATCATCCATAGCGCGTATGCCTTCAATCAGGTCGATGTGACCAATAGCCGCGCCAATGTCGGGAATTTTTTTGATGGTAGTGGTTAATTTTTCAGCAACGCTAGAAACAACAGGGGTTTCTTTACTTTTGCCAGAGCCAAAGTTGAATAAACCCGTGTCAGCGACAGCAATCTGATTGCTGACTAAAAAACTAATCAGTAAGGTGAAAAACAAAGCGTTAAATTTCATGAGTTACAGTCCGTCAGAAATGTTGTGAGCTTGCATCCATAATTCTAGGGATAACAAGAGCCATAATCTATCGCCATAATAAGGTCGAATACCTCCACCTTTAAAGTCAATTAAGTTTTGCAGCGCTTTGGGTTCGATTAAATTGCGAATTTTAGCGTTGCGATCTAATAATACGTCTTTCGCAAATTTCTTTAATTCTTTGTTAAACCAGTAATGAACAGGCACTAACATTCCCGATTTAGGGCGATCAATAATCACCGCAGGCACACTGTCACTGACGGCTTGTTTCAGCACATATTTTTCCACTGAGCCGTTTAATTTCATCGCGGGTGGCAAACTAAATGCCAATTCTGCTAGTTGTCTATCAAATAACGGCGAACGTACCGCAATACCTGCTGCGGCTGAGGCTTTTAATACTTTAGGTAAAATTTGTGAGCCGCCTTTTAAGCGCAGATTAATGTGCATCAAGCGGTGTAAATATGAGCTAAAGCGGCTGTCATTCAGAAAAGGTGCGAGCAACTCTGCGGTTCGTGGATGGTGAGTCAGTTGATATTGAAACGTGGCAGATAATAACGTAGGCAAATGTTCATGCCCTTTGTTATAAGCCCTTAGATACAAGTCTTCGCGGGAAAATTCCTGCATTACACCGCTGTAGGCTTCATAAGCCATAATCGGCAAATTTTTCGGGCCACCGAAAACAGGATCGCCGCCTTCGCCATTAAACACCAGCTGCACTTCTTTTGCCGCTTCTTCGACAACAATAATATTCGGCACGGTTAATGGGTCACCTATCGGTTCATCCAAGATAGTCGCGGTCTGGAGAAACTTGGCTTTTATCATCTCGGAAGTCACGGTAATGACTCGCGCTGGAATGCCCAAGTGTTTTGCCATCAGTCCCGAAAACTCTAATTCATTGCGATATTCTGTCCCAAAATTCAGCGAATAAGCGGCGGTGAGATTATGTCCGCCGACTAATGCACCTACTAAGCTAGAATCTAAGCCACCTGATAACAATAAGCCTGTTTTGGTGTTGGCTTCAAGGCGGTTGGCAATCGCTGAATCTAACGCCGCTCTGACTTGCTCAATACAATCGGCTTCGGAAATCGTGTCAACTGAATCGCGTAAACTGTGATAGTGAAACGTGTCGATACTTGACTGCTGAATAGTGGCAATAACGCCTGCTTGCAGCTTAGTGATGCCTGCGACAGGCGTGCGTTCAAACGGTGAAAAACCTGTGCTTAAAAAATCACTGACACCCGCAGGATGAATAACGCGGCTACAGTCGGGATGACTCATTAATGCCGCTAAACGGTCGCTAATGACAACGCTAGTGGGGGTTTGCAGAATGTACACAGGGCGTTCACCAATGGCATCACGCACTGCCAATAATTTGCCATCAATGACCATAACAATAGCAAAAAAGCCCTGCAACTGGCGCGGAAAATCTAAGCCGTGTTGCTTGTGTAGTTGCTGGAATAACACGCCCAGTTTTTGCGCCGTGGTTAGCTCACTAGCATAGCCTTGGGTTAGCTCCGCAAAATTAAATAATTTACCCGAAAAAACCCCGACACAACGCCCGTCAGGAGAGGTAAACAGCGTACCGTGTTCACCCATATCACAACGGCTATCAGGCATGAAAGCAAACACGCACACATTATGACTCAGTGCTTGCCAATCTTGGCTTAAGGAGTGAGCAAAGCGTTCAGGTGCCGCGCCACAATACACTTGAAAGCGACTCATAAATCAACCATAACCATTACTGTGGTCGGCGGCAGAAGAGGATGAAATTAAGTCAAACGGTAAGCCTTCATTAATTGCCGCGCCACACATTGCGACTAATGCCGCTGGTTGAAAGAGTGACAATTCAGCGTGTTCGCTTATTTTATGGTTGCGATCAGTTTTTTTAATCGTCATGGATTTGAATAATTTTTTCTGCCCCACGTTTAAGCCCAAATCAATAATATTGAATTGTGACCCACCAAACCATTTAGGATCGGTTTTAATGCGGCGCACAAACACTGCCCCTGCGGGTGAATAATCGTGCAGTAAAAAAACCTGTAAATTGGGGTTTTGTTTTAAGCGTACCAGCATATCTTCATAAATACCTTGTGGGTAACCATTACCCCCCAATACTGGGCAAGAATAATGAAAGTGAAATAAGTTGCTAAGGAAAAAATCCACGGTTTCATTACGGTCGCACACCAATACCCGATCAAAGGAAATACCGTCTAAGTTTTGGGTGCTTCTTTGATTGTCTTGGTATCTGGCGGTAGTGAGTAATTTTGCATGGGGGTTAATAGTAATCCATTGGCTGATTAGATTGTCTAATTTACCCATGCTTTTTGCACACTTAAAACGTGTGCCGATGATGGCAATCGCTATAAAACCGCTGAACATCGTTAATGGGATAAAAAAACCGCCTTTGATGATAGCGAATAGTAACGCAGTGACAACGATAATCGCCGCAATTAATGCCGCAATATTGAACATCCTCAGTTTTTTTTTGAGCTTACGTTGTAATTGATACTTGAGCTGGTCTTTAGAAAAATACAGCGTCCCATTAGCAGACACTGCGTCTTCCGCTGATTTTATTGCCATATCGGTTAAGCCGTGTTCCGCAGGGTCAGCAACAAAAGGATGATGACAAGATGGGCAACGTCCACCATTACTGATACGGTCTGTCTTTTTTGAATCTCTATTACAACTGATACATTTCATTATTCCCCCCCGCAATTTAAGTAAGACTTGCAAACCAGCATTCTAAAACACATAACATCCACAGCCTGTCACCCCAGCGTCTACTGCGTCCGTCACTAGCAGTCATGGTTTGCTGCCGTATCGCTTGTACGGTATCAGGATTTAATAGCCCCGATTTAATAAGCCGATTTTTATTTAACCAATACGCCGCTAATGGGCGTAAGCCGCGCCGAAACCATTGACTGGTCGGTACGCCCATGCCTTGTTTACGCCGTTCGACGACTTGCTCAGGCAAATAGGAACGTGCCAGCATTTTCAACAATACTTTGTCTGTTGCGCCCGCTAATTTTAGGTGATTTGGTAAGGCTATGCCTAGTTCAATCATGTCGGTTTGAAAGAACGGGTGTTGTAAAGTCAGTTGATGGGCTTTTGCCATTGCGTCTATTCTAGGCACAATATGTTGCAATCCCTTTAATTGTAAATCGACCCAACGCAATTGATTACAAAAATCAGAGGATGGTGATGAGGCAAAGGCGAGTTTAATCGGATCTTCCAATTTAACAGTATTGTCTAGTTGCTGACCCAGTTTCGCGGAGATTAGCGCGTCCCATTCATCAGCAAATTTATGAAAACTAGCTAGATAGCCTTGCTCAGGGCGGTAGCCTGCTTCGGGGTATAGCTCACGCATCATCATGGGTTTCATCGACCACGAGCCAAATAATTGATCGCCGCCTTCACCTGTCAGTACCGTGTGTTGCGGCTGGTGTTGATGAATTTTTTTAAAGAGATAATAAAAGGGTAACAGCACAGGATCACCTAACGGTTGATCCAACGCGCCCATCACTTTGCCAAACCAACGCAATGCGTCCAAGGAATTTAAGGTTACTTCTTTAAGGTCTATACCCAAATGCTGAGCGGTCATTCGCGCCGCATGAGTGTCAGAACCTATATCGGTATCAGCACCACTAAAGCGTGCATGATACGCAGTAATTTTGGTGTCCGCTGCGTGAGCAGCTGCCGCAATCATCGCGCTATCAAGACCACCTGACAGCAAGACCGCCGCTTTATTCATTGCAGTGTGTGCGGAAAGTTGTTGCCAAAAAGTGCTTTCTGGCTGTTGTGGCGAGGGACTTATAACGGGGGTATCGGCAACGTGCCATGTAATGTCATCGTTAGCAAACGGTAGCTGACAACTCATGCCAGACGGTATAGCGGATATGCCCTGAAAAATAGTGCGCGGCGCAGGCACAAATCCGTAACACAGAAAATCGCGAATGCCTTCGGGACTGGGTCGATAATTGACATAAGAACCGAGTTCTCGAAGGCTATGAGAAACCAGCCATTTATTGCCCGATGCAGTCGGAATTGGCTGATTGAAAAAATATAACGGGAAAACTGAATACGCCTCTCGGGTTAATATTCGACCCTCAGACGATTCACGGAAAAAACTCTGATTTTTCGAATTAGCCATACAGATTGATGATAGATAGCTAGGCTTAATTCAGCACAAATTTAAGACCAATCAGCAATAACACCGTTGCCAATACAGGGCGCAACACTTTTTCGGGTATTTTCGCGCTTAAATGGCTACCAATCCAAATACCAGGTAATGAACCTGTTAATAAGCTGCCCAATAATATGAAATCAACATTACCTAGCATCCAATGCCCAAAACCTGCAATCGCTGTCAGTGGAATTGCGTGTGCTAAATCGGTGCCGACAATTTTCAGCGTGGTCATTCTTGGGTATAAAAATAACAACGCCACTGTACCTAATGCGCCTGCGCCGACGGACGTTAGCGTGACTAATACGCCTAACACCATACCAATCAACACGGTGGCAGGAATTTCTAAGCGTTTAAAACGCGCCGCATTTTCAAGATTACTATGCTCATCATCAATTTGCCCTAATTTATCGGCATAATGTAATAACGCACTGCGCACAAACAAAGCGCAAGCCGTGAGTATCAAGGCAATGCCTAAGGTGAAGGTAATCGTGCCTGTGATTTCTTTACCAATAGACGCTAAATGGTTAAGCGCGAATAACGTTGCAATCGCAAACGGTAAACTGCCCAGTGATAACCAACCAACAATTTTCCAATCAACTGAACCATGTTTACCATGATGTACCCACACACCGCTCACTTTAGTCAGCGCGGCAAATAATAAATCTGTTCCTACTGCGGTTGCTGGATGAAAGTTGAACAAAAAAACCAGCAACGGTGTCATTAATGAGCCACCACCTACCCCTGTTACGCCGACTAATAAGCCGACTGCAAAGCCAGACAAGGTGTAAAAAACATTCATGCAAGATAATCCTTAGGTTTGTATAGATAAAAACGATTTGCAGCGATCCCACGATTTAACGTGGAATCGCTATTTATGACGCGCTTGCATCACACAATGCAAGGAGGGTTACTAGATAAATACCCTCGGGGGAAAATTATAAGGACTCAAGTTATTTAACTTTAATTAGTTCTTTGCCATCGCTAGAAAAATGACAAATACCAGCGGCGAAATTATCACAATCTTTTGACTGCTCTATTTTTGCCCCTGTTTCACTGAGCTGAATTTTTAGTTCACAATAGCTGGCTTCACTTTCAGCGTGTTTTTTGACCACCAATTTGCCTTCACCCATGCTTTTAGCTTCACCCGAAAGTATCGCTGAACAAGCGTGTCCTTTTTCATTGGTATTCGGTTCAAAATCAACATCGGCACTGACGGTAATTTCTTTATTAAGATCAGTAATTTTTAAATGTTGAACATGATTGCCATCGCGCAACACATAATGATCTGTGGTTGCAAATGCACTGCCTGAAACCAACATTGCAATGGTAATAAATAATATTTTTTTCATGAGATGACCTCGTACTAGAGTTGTTGTGATGAGTTGTATAAGATACGTTTATAATTATATAGCCGTTTCAGTTACGTTTTTTAAGTTGCCATTATCATTTAATCAAAAAAATTTTGCACAGGGTAATTTTGTAGACTCAACTAATTTTAAATAACGTTATGATAAACAATGCCCAGCCGCCATACGGTTTTTTACTCGACTCTATTCAGAGACTGATTAAGTGGTCAAAAACCATTCAACCGCGTTATTTTTCTGGACTCACTTTGTATGACATCGGTCATTTCTTCTTAGTAGAAACGCGAGAAAGTGCGGTTACTATGCGGGCCTCTGCGGTCGCATTTACCTTTTTTTTGGCACTGTTTCCTGCCATTATCTTTCTTTTTTCGTTAATACCTTTTTTGCCTATTGCTAATTTGCAAGCGCAATTGCTCAACGAAATACACTTACTACTGCCTGAAAACGCTTACCAAGTCGCTGTCGAAACGATTAATGATTTGGTCGGAAACCAGCATAATGCCTTATTATCATTTGGTTTTTTGGTCACACTTTACTTCGCCACCAATGGGATTAACGCATTAATGGATGCGTTTAATCACGCCATTAATATTACTGAAACCCGCAGTTTTATCAAGCAAAGAGCTATTTCCCTGTTTTTATTTGTTGTTCTTTCCCTGCTAGTGCTAACCGCGTCGATACTGATTATATTTAGCGAAGTTGCTATCAATTATGCGATTGCTCACGGCTTACTATTAAGCGATGGTGTTGTCATTTTATTGTTGATAGTAGGGAAGTGGTTGATTGCGACTCTACTATTATTTTCCGCTATCGCGTTGTTATATTATTTTGGCCCTGTTAATTCAAGCAACTATCAATTGATAAGCACAGGCGCGGTGTTCGCGACTGTTTTATCAATTATCGCGTCATTGTTGTTTAGCTATTACGTCAACAATTTTGCTACTTACAACAAAGTCTATGGGAGCATTGGCAGCATCATGGTTGTCATGTTGTGGCTAGAATTTAACTGTTTAATTGTACTCATCGGCTTTGATTTAAACGCTAAAATTCACCAAAAAACTTAGCGTAAGGCTAACTATAACTTTTTGATAAATTTACCTGAAAAATTACCTGCTCTTAAATCATTGATTTCTGCTAGAATCGCTCCCCAATAATTCTCATCATTTTATGAAGAAGTTCGCTATGTCATCACCGATAACACTACTAAAAAAATACCGCATATTATTACTTATTGTGGGATTGCTTGTCCTTTCTGTATCACAACAGAAGTTCATTATGCCGCTCATCTACGATGTGATTAAGTCAGATTTGTTTTTGGTTGATAGCAAAGATAAGGGTAGTGACTTACCTGTCTCTACGTCATTGTCTAACCTTGCTTTTATGCACTGTAATAATTACATTAAATCTAAAGCAACCCCCAATGAATCGATTAGCTTTGCAGAAAAACCGCTAAGAGCATGGGATATTGGCAATTACGAATACGTCATTAATGCTGAAATTAACGTCACCAGCAACTCAGTACCTACTACAAAAAAATATACTTGTCGTATTGTGTATGATAATGGTGACAACCAAGAAGGTTTACTTGATATTAAAAACTGGTCGATTGTCGGCGTATCCGATTTACAATAAGCTATTGCCATGTTGTAACCTATTGATTTTTATATTTTTCAGGTGCGGATTATCGCTTTGCCTTCTTTAAATATATTGTAACTTAATTAAAATACCTACTGCCCATTGATTTGTGGTCAGTTACTTTTGGAGTGTTATTCATGATCGAACTTATTGCCCTTGCCGTTGTTGCAGCACTAATCTGGTTTTTTTTAAAAAATAAAAAACAAGCCCAAGGTACAAGACCCAAAAATTTGTTTGAATCGGCAAAACCGATACAGCAAGAAACCAAACCTGCCGATAAAATAGCCGCTCCAGTTAAACCTGTTGCTGCTCCGCCATTAGCTGAAAGTAAACCACTGGTAGCAGAACAAACCAATAAAGTTGTCAGTTCAACACCCGAAAATAGTCTGCTACCACAAGATTCAATGCTAAAACGGCATTATTTGACTAATTTACGCGCCATGATTGACTCACTTAGCCCATGTCCTACGGACTTAGCCTTATCGCGCCACCATAATACGCAAATAACTGCTGTTATCGAACAGTGTTTAAACAATGAAGCAGCAATGGCAAAACTAATTTGTCAGTATGAAAACTGCAAAAAAATACCCGCTTCCCCCGTTAAAGCAGCTCAAACACCTATTCAATCTGAAACGACCAGTGAAATCGTCTCCTCAGAAACAGCAAAAATACCCGAAGATTCGATGCTAAGAAGACATTACAACGCGATGCTTGCAAGTGAAGCAAAAAATTAGTTGAACCGAATAAAACTTATTCGTGGCAATGATAAGGGCGACTTGAGTCGCCCTTATTCGTTTTATACGCAGATATTTTGTGCGTTAGCCTTATGATTTTATGTGTAAATTTTCTAAAATCGCTACCGTAGGGGCAGACTGATTCATGGTATAAAAATGCAAACTAGGTGCGCCACCATCTAGCAAACGTTGACACAAACCGCTAACCAAATCCAAACCGAAGGCTTGTACTGAAGCCTTATCATCACCAAAACTTTCTAAGCGTTTACGCATCCAGCGGGGAATATCTGCACCGCACATTTCTGAAAAACGAAATAACTGTGAATACTGAGTAATAGGCATAATACCAGGAACGATAGGAATGGTGATGCCATTTTTTTCACATAAATCAACAAAATAAAAATACGCTTCAGCAGTGTAAAAATACTGGGTAATCGCCGAATTCGCACCTGCATCAACCTTACGTTTAAAGTTTTTAAAATCTTCTGTCGCATTGACGGCTTGAGGATGCACTTCAGGATAGGCAGCAACATGAATATCAAAGTAATCACCTGTTTCTAGCCGAATAAACTCAACCAATTCATTGGCATAACGAAATTCACCCGCCGACAGTGTGCCAGAAGGCAAATCGCCTCTTAATGCGACAATTTTTGCAATCCCGTGCTGCTGATAGTTTTTCAAAATGGTACGAATATTATCTTTGGTTGAGGCAACACACGATAAATGCGGGGCTGCTGCTATGCCTTTCGCCTGAATATCAACGACTGTATCAAACGTTTTATCACGCGTTGAGCCACCTGCACCAAAGGTCACTGAAAAAAAATCAGGATTGAGTGCCGCCAGTTTGTTATGTACCACTTGCAAACTTGCCGCACCTTCTTCGGTTTTGGGTGGATAAAATTCAAAGCTAAATAATTGAGCAGGGTGTGATTGCATTTTATAGACTCGCTAATAATAAGGATTATTTAAACCGCTAACAGTAATTAACGCCGCACGCGTTTAACAGCCTTGCATTTTAGCCTGTTGTTTTGTTTTTGGGTTACTTTTTGAAGCTAATGCGCCAAGCCTGCCCTTTTGATAGGTTTATCCATAAGCCGTAGCACATTATTAAAAAAATAGTGGTTCATACAATAAATTTAAGATTACATTAAGACTAAGTAGGCACAATAAACAAAACAGCATCAAACAGACTACTTATTTATGAATAATCAACGCTTAACAGACCTAACTATTAACGAAACTGATGTGATTGCATCAAGACGCAAATTTCTAACGCGGATGGCTTATGGTTCTTTATTGGCTGTAAGTGGCACTGGAATCGCCGAAGCAGCAGCGAAACACATCATCTCCTCCCCTGCTCACAGTAAAAAAGTCGATGTAAAACATACCAGCAAAGCTGATGTAAAACACGCGAGTAAAGTCGATGTAAAGCACGCAAGCAAAATTGATTCAAAGCACACTACGACTACAACTGCACACACTAAAAGCTCTTTGCATGACAGACTGGCTTTAAAAACTGCAAATAAACATCATGCTGCGCACCAAGAAATTGCCTCAAATAACAGTCGTATTCACAGTTCATTACACAACGATCATAACGGTCATAAACTGCACAGCGATTTACGCCAACAACTTGCCCTGCGTGATACCAATATCCATAGTCGCCATTCTTTACGTCCAGCCGACCATCGTTTGCACACAGAGATGTCTGAGTTTGCATTACAACAAGACGACCTAGACTTAGACACTGGTTTTCAAAATAACAGAAGTAATCCATTTGCCTCACGCAACACAGCTCGCATAGGTGGCAATGCCACACATAAAACCATCGCCTTACAAAATACCACCACAGGCGATAGTTTGAATGTCACTTATTTTGAAAAAGGGCGGTATCTCCCCGATGCACTCCATGAAATCAATCATCTCTACCGCGATCATCTAACGGATGAAGTTCATCCTGTGGATACCGCTTTGCTGGATCAATTACATGAATTGCAATCCACGCTGGGCATTCAAAGACAGATTCATGTGATTTGCGGTTATCGCTCACCGTTCACTAATGCACATCTACGCAGAAACAGTCGCGGTGTTGCTAGAAATAGCTTACACATGGAAGGTCGCGCCATTGACATTCGCATTTCAGGCGTAGAAAGCAGAACAATTAGAGACGCAGCCATGAGCATGGCACGCGGTGGCGTAGGTTATTATCCAGGTAGTAATTTTGTTCACTTAGATACGGGCGATTTTAGAACGTGGTAAGTCCTGCCTGACGCAACCAAAAATGCAGTGATAACTCAGTTATCCCTGCATTTTTTTTGCCCGTAACTATTTCAGTGAAACTAATCACTTTGAGTGTTCCATATAACTCATCCAAGCATCGCCTTAATAACCGTTTAATCAACAAAATCGTAATCAGTAGTTTTCCAGAGTGCCGCCGCGCGTTAAACTTAGCGGCTTATTTGCTGCGTATTTATTATTTACTATGAGAAAAACACTATGCTAAAGAAATTTTTACATACTCTACTGACCTTGCTTTATCGAGTAGAAGTGACAGGCTTAGAACACTACGAACAAGCGGGGGAGCGGGTATTAATTGTCGCTAATCACACCTCATTTCTTGATCCGTTGCTGCTAGGCGTGTTTTTGCCTGATGAAATTACCTTTGCCATCAATACCCATATTTCTGAACAGTGGTGGCTTAAACCGTTTCTGCATTTATCACGCGTGTTTCCGATGAATCCCACGCATCCGTTATCGCTGAAAGATTTGATTCATCACCTACAAAACGACACCAAAACCGTTATTTTTCCCGAAGGACGTATTACCGTCACAGGGACATTGATGAAAATTTATGACGGCACGGGCATGGTGGCCGATAAATCAGGTGCAGCCATTTTGCCTATTCGTATTGATGGTGGGCAGTACACGCATTTTTCCAGATTACACAAAATTGTGCGCTTACGGTTATTTCCGAAAATCACCATTAAAATTTTGCCGCCCACGCGCTTGGCTGTTCCAGATGAGTTGAAAGGCAAATGTCGTCGTCATTACAGTGGTCAAATTTTAGCCAATATCATGACTGAAATGATGTTAGCGACTAGCAATTATCGGCAAAGTATTTTTTCTAGTTTGTTAGAGGCACGGCAAATACACGGAGGTAGTCATGTTATTGCCGAAGATTTAGAACGGCGACCTTTAAACTATAACGATTTAATCACGCGCACCTTGGCAATTGGTAATGCACTCAAACAAATCACCGAAACAGGCGAGGCGGTCGGTGTTTTTCTGCCCAATTCAACGAAAACCTTATGCGTTATTCTCGGTTTACAACTGCATGACCGCGTACCCGCAATGCTCAATTATTCCACGGGTTCAGCAGGAATGTTTTCTGCTTGTCAAACCGCAAAAATTAAAATCGTATTAACCTCACGCTATTTTATCGAGTTAGGGCATTTAACCAACGAAGCCGATCATTTAGCCCAACAAGTTAAGCTGGTCTATCTGGAAGACTTAGCCGCACAGATTAGCGCGGGCGATAAATTTACCGCGTGGTTACAAGGTAAAACCGCTGACTATTGGTATTCAAGCCAACAATACAACCCTGATAACCCAGCAGTCATTTTATTTACCTCAGGTTCAGAAGGCGTGCCGAAAGGCGTGGTGTTATCTCATGCCAACGTGTTAGCTAATCTTAAACAATTAGAAGCCAGTATTAGTTTTAACGCCCAAGATGTAGTGCTGAACTTCTTACCCATGTTTCATTCCTTTGGTTTTACGGTTGGCACGCTGTTGCCCGTACTCAATGGCATGAAAGTGTTCTTTTATCCAACCCCGTTACACTATGCGGTTATTCCTGAAATGGCGTATGAGCTACACGCCACCATTATGTTCGGCACTAATACCTTTTTAGCTGCTTATGCGAAAAAAGCCCACGCTTATGATTTCTTTAATATGCGTTATGTGGTCGCAGGCGCGGAAAAATTACAAGAAACCACGCGTAAACTCTGGGCAGATAAATTCGGTATACGCATCCTAGAAGGTTATGGGGCAACCGAAACCACGCCGATTACCTCCGTAAATACCCCGATGTATTATAAAGCGGGAACAGTCGGACGTTTCATGCCTGCAATGGAATACAAACTAGAGCCGATTGACGGCATTGAAGATGCAGGGCAGCTACACGTTAAAGGCCCGAATATTATGTTAGGTTACTTTCTGGCAGATAATCCAGCGGTTTTAGTTCCACCTAAATCACTGTATGGCGACGGCTGGTATGACACGGGGGACATCGTTCACGTTGATGACGAAGGCTTTATCAGCATACGCGGTCGTAGCAAACGCTTTGCTAAAGTCAGCGGTGAAATGGTGTCCTTAACGGCTGTCGAAACGCTAGCCACGAATGCGTGGCCCGATGCCCATCACGCGGCAATCAGTTTGCCCGATGCCAAAAAAGGCGAGCAAGTCATTTTAGTCACTACGCAAAAACAAGCAACCGCCCAGCAACTAGCCGCCGCGTCACAAGGCGTTGCTGCTATTTTATTGCCTAAGAAAATTATTATTGTCGATGCAATCCCTGTGATGGCAACAGGTAAAACTAATTATATTGCGGTCACTGAACTGGTGCGTAGCTTGTAGAGCTAACGCATAAATTGATTAAAAAACCGTTCGCCCCGAAGGGCTGTGGTGGTTCGACAAGCTCACCACGAACGGCATCATTTTATTGTGCTTTAGCTATAGTACATTTCAATACACTAAAAATTAACCGCCAAACGTACACCTAGCATTCTCGGATCGCTAGGTGTGCCGCGTAGGCTGTCAATCTTGAAGGTGTAATAATGGGTATCGGCGATATTTTTCACGAACGCATAAATACTGTAATTTTTTCGTTCATAACCAAGGCGAACATTGCCAAGCACATAATCACTTTGCGACATGATGGCGATGTTGCTTTCATCAAAATACGTTTTGCCTGTCCATAATCCTTCAACGCGGGCAAAATAACCTTGTGGGTGTTTGTATTGCAAGGCGAGTAACCCAGTAAACTCAGGCACAAACGGTGCGAGTTTACCCGCATAATTAACATTAGTAATCGGATCACGGTATTGGTCAAATTGCGTATGCGTGTAACCTACGTTACCTTCTAGGGTTAAATTTTCTATCATTTGCGCTTGCGATTCGACTTCAAAACCGACGCTATGAGCTTTAGGTGCGTTGGCAACCGCATAATCTGTTAGCGTAAAAAATCGTTCAACTTGATAATTTTCAATGTCGTAATAAAAACCTGCCACATTGAATTTAAAGCGATCCTCAAACCATTGGGTTTTAAGTCCTAGCTCATTGTTCCAAAGCCGCTCTTGCTTAAAATGGGATAAATTTTCGTTGATGTTGGCAATGGTATATCCAGCGGGTTTAAAAGATAAACCTGTTGCAGCATAAAGCAGAGCATTATCCGATAGCGTGACATCAATACCGAATTTAGGGCTAACAAAAAACGAACTATCACGTTGTTGTAAACTGGTTTTCTTGCCGTTAGGAAAGCTATTAGCCGCATCAATCACGTTTTCCACATAATCGACTCGTAAATCCAGATGAGGTTTTATTTGCTTAAAGCCTTGATAGGCAAGTTGTCCAAACACCGCGTAATTATCGACATTATTTTTTTTTATATCGTAGTGGGTATTAGCTTTTAGTATCAAGGTGTCGGTAACGCTATGTTTTTTGTCATTGCTATAGAACAAGCCCGTGTGCCAGTTCCAAGTGCCGTGTTGGTCTTTAGGACGTAAACGAAATTCCTGAGTCCACGCGGTTTCGGCGACAGTCTGCGTGCGGTTATACACGGTAGGCGTTAAATTTAAATCCGTCAGGCGTGGATTCATTTGCCAAAACCGCCGACTACTCACCGATAACAGCTCATAATCGCCCGTGTCGTAGGCAATGCGTATCGCTTGGCTATCCGCTTGTTGCTTAAGTTGTTCAGTCGTTTCAGAACGGACGGTATAAAAATCAGGCGAATCCAAACGCGTATAGCGACTCGAACCGTAATTAAAATTTTCTTTACTTAGTGTTAATCGGACATCCCATGCCTTAGTCGGTGTCCATTTTAATGCGGCTCGTCCACTAAAATTTGTTTGATTATCAGGGGTGGTATTTAAATAACTGTTAGTTAGAAAACCATCGCGCTGTTGAAAATCACCGCTTAAATTAAAATACAGTTTATCTTTTATTAACGCACCTGAACTATTAGCCGTTACTTGATGTTGATTAAAGTTACCCAATTCTAAAGCGACACCCGCCTGTAAATCGTTTTCAGCTTGCTTGGTTTTAA
Organism: Crenothrix sp. D3; assembly: GCA_002134785.1. Taxonomy (GTDB): domain Bacteria; phylum Pseudomonadota; class Gammaproteobacteria; order Methylococcales; family Methylomonadaceae; genus UBA4132. Next base: position 17,291 of record MBQZ01000026.1, on the reverse strand, counting down.
TATCTATTGCACCCGCATAGGCATTTTTACCAAACCGTGCAGGCTGAGAACTTCGGTACACGTCCAAGCTATCAATGGCAAATAATCGCCCCATCGCTGCCATTGAACTGCTATACGGCACATCATCGACATACACCACCACCGCTGACGCACTAAACAGCGCGGTATTGGTCAAACCCCGCAAACTAAATTTTTGCCCATAAGAGCCAAAGCCATCATTGGTTAAATGCAGATTAGGAATTTGTTGCGTCACATTTCCCAAATTATTAATACCGCGTTCGATTAATTCGGGTGCATAAAATTCATCTTTACTGATAGGTTCAGTATTAAACGAGGGGGCGGTTGAACGCTGGCTAACTACCGTTATCGTATTAAGTTCAGTCGCCGTTTGTGTTGCTACCGCCGTTGTTGATAATAAAGAGGGAATTAACAATAAAGGTAACTTATGTTTCATAGCTATCTGGATGATTCAACCCAGCTTTAGCGGTTTTAAAAATACACACTTGATTTCTACCTTGGTTTTTAGCCTGATACAATGCCTGATCAGCACTTTTAATTAAACTATCAAAATTTTCACCGTCCTTTTTAACACAAATACCAAAACTGCTGGTAAATAATAAATCTGGTTGTTCTTTAAACCGCTGTTGTTCACACGCACTGCGAATTTTTTCGGCTCTTCCCGATTTCGCGGGGTAGCCCCACTGTATGCAGTATATTAGAAGTTACGAATAGATAAGATAAACATCGTAAAATCAATGACTAAACGAAATATACCCTATATTCACACACTACATTTAGCACTTACCCCGCGAAATCGGGAAGAGCCATAAAAATAGTACGCACATCAAGAAAAGGCATTTTGTATTAAATCCATTAAAGTATTTAGTTTATGTTATATAAGTGACCGCTGTTTTAATCTGCATTATTAATATCAATAGCTTATGGAGTTAATGCAATGCAAGGTCAGTTTTACGATTATGTAGCTGTGAAAAGCTAGTACCGTACCTAATAAACGCATAAGCCATATCGGATTATGTGTCCCCATATTTTTTTACCAGAAAGCCTGTCCATTACCCACAAGTACGTTAGTTGTTTAAAATCAATAGATTACGTTCTAATTCATCGTTTACTGAGTATAAAGACATTTAGAATCATAGAGTTACAGAGAGTCTATCGTTGATAAGTTGCCTCACTAAGGCATAAAAAAGACATCTTGTGGTTGTAACTACCCGATTTTTTGTTCTTGATGCTTTATTGTTCGTGTAACGTTAAGAGGTAATCCACTTTTTTTATAGCCTAACAGATTGATATTATTAGCTAAAAAGATGTGGGTAATGGACAGACCAGAAAGCACCGTAAAGCCCCGTCTCTTTAGGGCGGGGATGTAAGGTGTGCTGTTGATTTTTGACAACGTAGACAACAAGTTGTATTTTGACACACATGAAACCCTTAATCAAAACCCTATCCGTCAGAGTCCGCGATAAACACGCTAGTTTATTGAATCGCATGGCGTTTGATGTCAATCAAGTCTGGAACGCGGCGAATGCGTTTTCTGCTGAATACTCGTGGGTGCCGATTCCAGAAGTCGGTTATATGAATTGTGGGACATCGGCATTTGATTTGATGAAAGACTTGAAAGGTATTCGCAAAGAACGCGGCATGATTATCGACTCCACGGCAGTTCAAGAAACTATCGCCGTTCATGCAAAAGCCCGCAAGCAGTTCAAGAAAAACAAGTTAAATTGGCGGTGTTCTGGCGGTGCTAAAAAAGCACTGGGCTGGATTCCTTTTAAGTCAGGCGCGGCAAAGTGGGTTAATGGGTGTGTCAGATACGCTGGGTTTTATTTCAAGGTATGGGATAGCTACGGACTTTCAAAGTTTGCTTTTCGCTCAGGCTGTTTTAGTCAAGATGCGCGTGGTCGCTGGTATTTCAATATTGTTGTTCAAGTTGAAACAGTCGAAAGACACGCTGATGGCGGACAAGTGGGGATTGATTTAGGGTTAAAAACCACCGCTACCTGTTCAAATGGCGAGTGCTTGGCAAGACAGGATTGTTATAGAAATTTAGAGTTAAAGCTAGGCAAAGCACAACGAGCTAGAGATAAAAAGCGCGTTAAAGCTATTCACGCCAAGATAAAAAACACCCGCAAGGATGCAATCCATAAATTCACCCACAAGATAGTCAAAGAAAATAGTTTAATCATCGTTGGCAACGTCAGTAGCAAAAAACTCGCAAAAACCAAAATGGCTAAATCCGTTTTGGATGCAGGCTGGTTCATGCTGAAAACACAGCTTGAATATAAGTCGATAGCGACGCAAGGCGTATTTTTAGAAGTCAACGAAAGCTACACTACCCAAACTTGTTCGTGCTGTGGCTGTATAAGCTCCAATAGTCCGAAAGGTAGAACAGGTTTGCGAATAAGAGAATGGACGTGTGCTGAGTGTGGCACAACGCATGATAGAGATATTAATGCCGCCAAGAACATTCTCGCGCTTGGGCATAAGCGTCTAGCAGTAGGAATCCCCCTGCTTTAGCGGGGGGAGGTGTCAAAGTGTGCTATTTCTTGACGAAAAAGATTGCGCACACGCTGCTCCCATGAGCAGAGCGTAAGTATAAGGAATGGCTGGGATTTGCATACTAAAATCAACACAAGCATGGGTCGCAATTAAACAAGTCGCCGCTAAGCCTACGGCTGGATACAGCGAATTTTTTTTTCTAACGAATAAACCTATAAAACAAATACTGGCTAGTCTTAAAAAACAATAAAATAACCCCATTGCCGCAGGAAATCCTAGTTCAAAAATAGTTTCCAAGTAAGTATTATGGGCGTAATCAATTAAATAAGGGGAAGTGAAAGATCCTGCCATCTCCATCGTTTTATACAAAGGGAAAACCTCTTCAAAACTTCCCAAACCAAAACCAAGCCAAGGATTAGTCAATATAGCTGTCCACGTTAATTGATGATTTAACTCGCGAAGAGGATCACTTAAGCCTTGGCTATCAAGTCTTGATAATAAGCCATCGCTACTAATATAAAAAACAATGCTACCCACTGCAATAAAGGTGATAAACAACCACAAAATATAAACGTTTCTAGTTTTACTATTGCTATTTAAAGCGAGTAATAATACGAATAAGCCCAATAAACTGCTAAAAAATCCACCCCGTGAATGAGTCAGTATTAATGCTGTACTAATAACAATAAAGGCTAATAAAGGAAACCAAACACGAGTAATTAAATTTTCAATGAAACGCTGTAAACCAATATTACCTCCTCTGTTATATCGTGCTGAAACAGTCGTTGCATCGTGGATTAACGCTAAAGAACATAATAAGGTTAAGCCAGCAAAAGTAGCAAAATGATTACGATTAACAAAAGTGCTGGATAAAGAACTTAAGTCAGGTTCTTCCCGCCAAAGAATCATTTTAAAATCACCTAGATAAATAATGAGTCCGTAAGCAGAATAAAAAAAACCAATCACTATTAAACTATAAAAAATCAACCTAGCCTTATAAACATCAAGACTATAATAAAATGCCAGAAAAAATACTAACGCATAACTCAATAAACGCATTAGTGAATCCAAACTATCTGCTGGTGTTAATGAAATGAAACCAAAAACAGATCTAGCAACAGAATTATTTAATTGCCATAATGGATGATTTAAATTAGGGGAAAAATGTGATGTTTGTATTAATACCCAGCAGACAACGAAAAAAAATACAACAATAATATCGATTATTAATTTAAGCTGTGAAGAAAAAGAATTTTTGAAAGAAAAAATTGATTGTATCGCCCAAATAATAGCTATGGTAGCAATCAATAGTGAGCATAAACTCCATGCCCAAGGTGTATTAGCTGCATAAGGTAAAGGTGATAAAAATACAACCAGTAATAAACAATAAAATAATTTCATTTACATTTACACAAATACAGTGTGCCATTTTATTATCTTAATAGAGTTATTATGAATAATCTCTTTAAGTTGAAACAATATTTCATTTGATATTTCTGTTGTAATTACAATCTCATCAATAGGATATTTCGATATTAATTCAGTCAACTCACTCAATCCACCAAATATCTTTTTTCCATAAACATATTTATTTTTTAATAGTAAATTATCATCTATAAATCCAATGATATTAACAGATCCTAGTTTACTTGCATTTTTTAAATAACATTTATGCAAATATAAGTCGCCATTATCTCCTGCCCCATAGACTATAATATTGCGCGTATTAGCATTATTGATAGTAAATTCTCTAATCAGATGATGGACAACTCGAATACTGACTATACCTATCGATGACAATAAAAAAAATAGTAATGTCTTATTAATTAACAATAAATTATTGTCAATATTTGATGGTATAAGTAAAGATAAACTAATAATAGAACCCACTAAAATAGCTATTAATAAAAATAAATAATCCTTAAAAACACTTGATTTCCACACTTTAACATAAGTATTAGAAGCAAATAGTAATAGAAAAACAGGTGTTTCCCACAAAGGAAGTTGCGAAAACCATTCTCCAATACTATCAAAATATGTTACGCCAGATAACGTAATGAACTCAGTCAACCAAACAGCCATAGCCATCCATAATAAATCAAATAAACAATAATACAGAGCAGAAATCCGTGTTAAAGAAGATGTTTCATTGGGTGATGCCATTAACCTATGAGTTTCCCATAACTCAATGTGCAATACATATTTAACTAATAAAAAAATAGTTATTAGCAATATAATTAAAAACATCCCTATTACACGTTCTTTAAATATCATAAATAGCAGACCAATACAGACTATTAAAATATTTACTGCATACAATATTAAAGTGGCATGGCGTTGAGTCAAACCATTATTAAGCAGTCGATGGTGAAGATGATCTTTATCAGCTTGCATCACACCAACGCGAAGTAATCCATGACGTTTTGCTAACGTTTTTCGAATGGAACGCCGCCAAATTGCCAGTAGTGTATCGATAATGGGAACACCCGCAATAAAAAAAGGTGCTGCTAAAATAACGGCAAGTGAACCTTTGCCGCCTGCATGTAAACTAATACTTGCCAGCGTAAAGCCTAAAAACATACTCCCTGTATCACCTAAAAATACTTTGGCGGGGAAAAAATTATAATAAAGAAAACCCGCGCAAGCCCCCACTAACGCTAAACAAACCAGCGCATCACCTACCGAATGGCGAAAAATAAAAATCGCTGCCAAACCAATCGCTGAAATCATTGCCAAACCCGAACATAAACCATCTAAGCCATCAATTAAATTAAAGGCATTAACAATAGCCAGCGTCCAAATTAAAACAAAAACTAATCCACCCCAAAAACCAAAATCAATATTCAATAAACTAACTGAATAGCCCGATAAAAAATAAAGCGTCGCACAGGCAGTCGCTTGTCCTATAAGTTTCATTAATGGGGACATACCAAAACGGTCATCAATTAAACCGACTATTAATAAAATAGCGGAAGCAATAAAAAATGCCTGCCACCAAGTTATATTTAATAAACTACTGAAGCCAAACCAAAAATAATGATAAATTGCATAACAACTTATATTAAAAGCAATAAAGACAACTAAGCCGCCACCTAATGGCGTTATGTTTTTATGTACGCAGCGTTCATCAGGAACATCCATTAAACCTAGGCGTGGTGCTAATTTGATAAAAAATGGTGTTAATAGAATAACGATAAAGGCTGATAAAATAAAAACGGAAAAATATTTCAGTAAAGGTGTTGATAACATAATTAATATTTCAAAATTTACGATAAATATAATTGGCGGTGGTGCATAAATAAAATTATTATTAATCAATTGGTTATTTTTGTATTTTTGATAAAAAATCGCTGTTTTTTGCCAAATTAGCCTAATTTTACGATTTTTAAAAAATACTTTAAAAAAATTTATTTATATTTCATGTGTTTACATAGATTTATTTATGCACCAACGCCCTCTCATTGTTGTTTAAATTTTACAGAAATAGCAAGTCATCGTGACTTATTTTTGTAACAGCGTGTAACAAAATCCATCTTTTGTTACACGTTGTTACAAATCTCGTTAAAAAAAGGGCGTTGGTGTATAAATAAAATTATTATTAATCAATTGGTTATTTTTGTATTTTTGATAAAAAATCGCTGTTTTTTGCCAAATTAGCCCAATTTTACGATTTTTTAAAAAATACTTTAAAAAAATTTATTTATATTTCATGTGTTTACATAGATTTATTTATGCACCAACGCCTCTTAAAATTGAATCAATTTTTTTTGCGACAATTATCTTATCCATTGTTTTCTTCTTTCTGAAAGCATTCGTTCAATATAAGGCATAACATCTTGCGTAGTATTGATGTTTTTTATCACTAATTCGGTATAGTGTATTTGTGATCCTTTTAATCGTTTGCCATATTTTATAATTTGAGATAATAATGGCTGCCCTACTTTATTTAAATCAATAATATCAATATCTATTTCTAATAGGTTTCCTAATTCCATTAGGTAATTCAATTTTTCTTCAGCGGATATTTTTTTACTTGAGGATAGTTGAATAGCCAAGTCTATATCACTGTGATCAGTCTCAGTTCCTGTAGCGTATGAGCCAAATAAAATAGCTGTTTCTATTTCTGTATGCTCGGTAAGCCATATCAACAGTTGTTTTTTTTTGTCCGTTGATTTCATATTTCCCTTATTGATAAAAAAGTAATGACTGGCACAGACTTATCATCCTATTTAAATTCATGCTTAATCATTTTACGCAGCCCATCTTCTAAAGTATCAGGTGCTTTAAATCCAGACTCTAATAATTTATTAGTATTAACCGTTGTCTCGGAGCAAAATTTTTTGACTCGGATTGAACTGATAGAAAATTTTTTTCCTGTAATTTTTGCTAAAACATCAAATGTATAACCACCAAATAGTCCAATGTAATATGGTAAAGAAGGTATATTGCTACGGATTTTCATTTCATCTTTGACAATTTTAACTATTTCATTGGAACTAATATCTGGTTTGTCTGCAAAATTGTAAATCGCTACTCCCCCCTGCGCTTTGATTAATGATGCTAAAAAAGCCGAAATATTCCCAACATAACTCATCGACTTATGATTCTTGCCATCACCCACCATCAAAAACTTACCCTTAGCAATTTGACTAATTAGATTATAAACATTCCCACGATTATTTTCACCAAACACTACAGATGGACGAAGAATTGTTAAAGAGTTTGTTTCATCCTCTTTAACCCAATTTAAAAAAATTTTCTCCGCTTCATATTTTGTACGCCCATATTCATTAAATGGTTGCGCCCCCATACTTTCATCTGGAGTACCGCAATTTAAACCATAAATAGCCACTGAACTTGTAAAAACAATATTTTTTACTCCGTTTACTTTGGCTGCTGCAATAATATTTTCAGCACCGCCAATATTTACATCAGCATATAGTGAACTCGGAGTTACATCATCCGCATGTTCAGCTGCGAGGTTATATATAGTATCTATACCTATACAAGCCTCTATTAATACATCCCTGTCTCTAATATCACCAATAATTGTAAGCTCAGGGTATTTGTTACTTTGTACTTTATCAAAAATTTTGATGTTATGGTTTTTTTCTATAAGGTTATCAACCAATCTAGTTCCAATAAATCCGCTTCCACCTGTAATTAAAATATTCATTTATTAGCCTTTAGTTTTTTGTTGGTTATAAAAATCTAATATTTTATCCACTGCCACCTCTACAGAAAAAGTATCATGTAATAACTTTTTAGAATTTTGCCCCATTAATTTACGCAACACTTCATCCTGCAACTTACAAGCATTTTCAAATAATTTATCATCTTCACCATTAACAGTAACGTATCCTGCCTGAGCATTCTCTATAACTTCTTGTAAATCATTATCTATATTTACGCTACCTAAAATTGGAATGCTTTGAACCATGTACGCAAGTAATTTTCCAGGGAAATTATGCGTCGTATGATCTCGATGCAGACTAAATAACCCCACATCAAACTCGCTCAACATAGCTTTAAATTCAGCTTGAGAAACCGCAGGTAATAATGTCATGTTTTTTAGGTTTTCAATTTTTATTGCTTGTTGGACAAGGTCAAATTCATCTCCTTTTCCCACTAGAACAAAATGAATATTTTCTATGGAAAGCATATTTTTCGCTAACCGAACAATATTCATCATATCTTGGGCATGACCTATATTGCCGCCATAAAAATAGACAACCTTATTCTCTAAACCAAGTTTTTTTCGATAATAATTACTTTGTTCTAAAATAGGTGTATTCGATGCCCAATTATATAAAAGCTCTAAAGGTTTATGCGTACCTGATGTTTTAGCAAACCACTCCAAATTTTTTGGCGACTGAATAGCAATCGTATCAGCAGCTTGATAGCTTAACCGTTCAAAAAATCTAAAATAGCTTGTTATCGGGGAATGCTCACTTAATATGCCATTATCTATAACCCATTGAGGAAAAAAATCTCGCAGAATTAAGTAGCTTGAAGCCCCCCATAATTTTTTTAATTTATTTACTAATTGTCCCCAAAAAATACTAGGCGAATAATAAACAATTAATTCATGAGGATTTTGCTGTAAATAATCTTTACAGGCTCGCCACGCATTATAAGAAAGTAACGTTTCATTAATAGCACGTTTCAATTTTGAAACATTTTTAATTTCACCAGAACGAAAATGACAAACAGTGACACCATCAAGTTCTGTTATTTCAAAACGTTTACTTAACGTGTCATCAGGCGTAATAACCGTGACACTATGCCCCATTTTTACAAATTGCACACCTAATTCGTGCATCATTTTTGCCCCTACTTTAATACTATGAGGCAAATAATCATCAATAATTAGGCAGATTTTCATGTTGTTTTTTGCCAGACCACGCGATTAACATAATCTGTGTAGGAAAGAATAATCCTAACTACTTTATCCGAAACATTTGGCATCGAATAATCACTAACCAGTCGCGTGATATTGCCTTGTGATTCTAAAATCGCCAAACCTTGCAAAATCCGTTCTTGATTTAAACCTACCATCATCACTGCCACTTCTTCCATTGCCTCTGGGCGTTCATGTGCTTCACGAATATTAAGTGCTGGAAAATTTAAAATAGAGGATTCTTCAGAAATAGTACCGCTATCAGATAAAACGGCTTTGGCGGATTGTTGTAGTTTAATGTAATCAATAAATCCAAGTGGTTTCATTAATTGAATAAGTGGATGAAATACCACGCCAGTTGCTTCGATTTTATTACGGGTGCGTGGATGAGTTGAAACAATAATCGGTAATTTATACTGCTCGGCTATTGCATTAAGTGTGGCTATAAGCGCGAAAAAGTTTTTGTCTGAACTGATATTTTCTTCTCGATGTGCAGAAATAACAAAATACTTACCTTTATTAAGATGTAACGTTTCAAGCACCAAAGAGGCATTAATTTCTGGTAATCGAGAATGAATAACTTCAAACATCGGACTACCTGTTTTAATAATTCGATCAGCAGGAATACCTTCTCTTAATAAGTATTCGCGGGCAATATCGCTATAAGTTAAATTAATATCACTAATATGGTCAACGATTTTGCGATTAGTTTCTTCTGGTACACGCTGATCAAAACAACGATTACCTGCTTCCATGTGAAAAATAGGAATCTGGCGTTTTTTAGCAGGAATAGCGCAAAGGCAACTATTGGTATCTCCTAAAACTAAAAACGTATCGGGTTGTTCTTTTTCTAACAGTGGATCAATGGCAATTATTATATTACCAATTGTTTCAGCAGCATTTTTTCCCGCTGCATTTAGAAAATAATCAGGCTTTTTAATCCCAAAATCTTGAAAGAAAATTTCATTAAGCTCGTAATCATAATTTTGACCCGTATGTACAATAATATGTTCTATAGATTCTGTACTATCCAGTTTTTTTAGCACCGAAGACAGGCGAATAATTTCAGGTCTTGTTCCTACTACAGTCATTACTTTTAATTTTTTCATTTTAAACTTTTAAAAAATGTGTGTCTGGATGTTCGGGCTTAAAAGTTTCATTAGCCCAAATTAATAGCACCATTTCGGTGTCGCCCGTATTGGTAATATTATGGGTATATCCCGTAATCATTTCTACAATTTGCATTTTTTTTTCAGAAACAGGGTATTGAATAATATCTTCCGTTAAAATGTGCCGCAGTTCTATTAATGCCTCGCCTTTAATGACTAAAAACTTTTCATTTTTAGTATCATGATAATGATTACCGCGTGTTATTCCTGATTGTGTAGTCGAAATAGAAAACTGCCCGCTATCAATAGTTTTTAGTATTTCATAAAACGTACCGCGTGCATCACTATGACCTTTCAATTCATAAGAAAAATTATCAGTCGGTAAATAGCTGAGATAAGTGCCATATAAAGCGCGTTCAAATCCATCACCAACTCTCGTTATTAATAATGATTCTCGGCTATTCTTAAATTGCGTCAATAAAGTTTCTATCTCATCCAGTGTTTTTTTATAAACAGGCTTAACATCAATTAATAATTGAGCTTGTGTAGTCGAATCTAAACAGCTTATAAAGCTTTCTATAACATCATCAATATAAACTAAAGACAATAGCGTATTGCGGTTATTAATTTGAATAGGTAAATCGTGGGTAGTGTTATAACACCAAGTAGCAATAACAGAATTGTAATTAGGACGACACCATTTGCCAAAGACATTAGGCAATCGGTAAATAAAGACAGGAACTTTATTACGTTGACTGTATGTATAAACAAGCTCTTCTGCGGCTAGTTTACTTTTGCCATAATCATTATCATGAATTGCTTGAGTTGATGATGCAAATAATAGGGGTATATCGCGCTTATGCTTTTCTGTTAATTCTATGAGTGTCTTGGTTAAATCAGTATTTCCTTGGTAAAACTCACTTACATTTTCAGGTCTATTTACCCCTGCAAGATGAATAATAAAATCAGCAATTTTTATGAGTGCCTCTAATTCGCTTAAAGAATTATTGCGATTAAAAAGGAACAATTCATAATCTGCATTTCTATTTAAAGCAACGATTAGGTTTTTGGCGATAAATCCGTTCGAACCCGTAATTAAAACCTTCATGACTATTTTAGTCCCAATTCATCACGAATATAATCCAACTTCATTAATAGCTCTACCATACCATTCACATCCAATCGTTCGGTATTTTCTGAGGTATAGTCTTGCTCTTGAGATAAAACCTGCTCGCCTTCTACATAGAATTTTGCATAGTTTAAATCCCTATTATCAGCCGCAACCCGATAATATCCACCTAAATCCTCAGCATGACAATGTTCTTCTCGGCTTAATAATGCTTCGTGTTTTTTCTCACCATGCCGCGTACCCAAAATACGAATTTCATTATTGGCATTAAAAATCTTTTTCAAGGCTTCAGTTAGTGTTAAAACGGTTGCCGCAGGGGCTTTTTGTACGAACGTGTCGCCTTGTTGCCCATGTTCAAAAGCAAATAAAACTAAATCAACGGCATCAGGCAATGACATCATAAATCGTGTCATATCGGGATCAGTAATGGTTAATGGTTTACCCGCTTTAATCTGTTCAATAAATAAGGGAATAACCGAACCGCGTGATGCCATAACATTACCATAACGGGTATTACACATTACCGTGCCATTCGTTGGAACATTGCGTGAAGTAGCAACCGTGACCTTTTCCATTAACGCTTTACTCATGCCCATCGCATTAATTGGATAAACTGCTTTATCCGTGCTTAATACAATCGCATTTTTAACCTTATTTTTAATTGCTGCTTTTAGCGTATTTTCTGTGCCTAAGATATTGGTTTTAACCGCTTCAATGGGATAAAACTCACAAGAAGGAACTTGTTTTAAAGCAGCTGCACTGAATACATAATCGACACCACGCATTGCTGTATCGATACTATCAAACGAGCGCACATCACCAATATAAAATTTTATTTTATCGTTGTTATAGTGTAGACGCATATCGTGTTGCTTTTTTTCATCACGACTAAAAATACGAATTTCTTTAATATTGGTATTAAGGAATCTATCTAGCACGGCATTACCAAAAGAGCCAGTGCCGCCTGTAATTAACAAAGTTTTATTGTTAAACATTAATTAATCCTTTCAAACTCAAGTAACTCATCTAAAAGAGCATTGCAAATCTCTACACTTTGCTTATACCCGACACAATCAATTAAAAAATTATACCGATATTCTTCTGCGCATACTGTAATAACTTGTAATGCCATAAAATATTTACTTTTATCGGTTTTAAACGGCGTATTAGCAATGACTTCTTCCAATAGTCTTTGCAATTTATGAGTTTTGCTGTATGAACCAAATTCGCTTTTTGTTTCCAATAAATGCTTAAAAAATAATTCCAACATTTGTTGATAGTGAAAACAGTGAATAGAGCAATCTTTGATGAGAGTGGTATTCAAGACATCAATGGTCACTGCGTGTTCCCACGCTTTTCCTGCTAAATTCTCTACATTTTCAAAGCCTTTAAATTTTTCTTGATACATAATGTTCTCCAGAAATCTTTTATACAAAGTCAGTTTCTATAGTTTTCCAGACGAATAAGAACGAATAAGCTCATCTTTTTCCATTGGATTTGGATAATTAATTAGAACGGCTTTATAAACGCCCTTAAATACAAACAAACTGCCAGCCGCCGCGCCTATAATGCCAAAATGATTTATTAAATTACCGATGTCTTTTAAAGAACCTGCGCCACCAAGAATAGACAGCGGTACAGTCGTTACCTCCCTGACTTTTTTAGCTAAAACTAAATCGTAGCCTTTCATTTCGCCGTCATTGTCAATGGAGTTGAGTACAATTTCACCCACACCCAGTTTTTCAATTTCCTGTGAAAATTCTATAGGACATTTCCCTGTGTTGACAGTTGCATTATGTGTCCATATTTCATAGCCAGTACCTAGTTTTTTCTTTTTTACATCCAAAACCACCACAATACTTTGGCTACCGACTTCTTTAGAAATCAGAGTCACGAGTTCTGGGTTTTCTAGTACCGCCGAACTCAATGCCACTTTTTCAACACCCAGACCAATAATGGTCTTAGCTTGCTCTACTGTTCTTACGCCACCGCCATAGCACAAGGGCATACGACATTCAGCGGCTAAATGTTCAATCATTTTAAAATCGGGGGCTTCACCAGAAATGGTGGCATCAATATTCAGGACAATGAGTTCATCTGCTTCTTTTTCATTGAAAATTTTTACAGCGTTGAGTGGGTCGCCAACATATTTTGGAGTGGAAAACTTTACCGTTTTAACAAGCCCGCCATTTTTGATTAACAAACAAGGCATAATTCTTGGACGCAGCATAGTTATAACTCTGCAAAATTCTTAAGCAACTGAACACCATAATGGTGACTTTTTTCTGGGTGAAACTGTACACCGTAAATATTTTTATGTCTTACTGTGCAACTAAATGTCGCCCCATACTCAGACTCAGCCAAGACATCTTCAGCGTTATTACATTTAAAATAATACGAATGTAGAAAATAAAAACGCGCGTCTTTTTCAAGTCCTACAAATAATGGATGAGCAGTTACTGGCTTAACATCGTTCCAGCCCATGTGCGGTAAATGCGTACTATGTGGTAGTGATGACACATCAAACTTTTTAACCTGTCCATCAATCCAACCGAGTCCAGATAGTTTACCTTCATCGCTAGAAAGAGCCAGTATTTGCATACCGACACAGATACCCAATACAGGCACGCCTTGTTGCAATACTAAGTTATCAAGCGTTTCACGCATACCAGACTGCTTCAAAAGTTGCATAGCATGGTCAAATGCACCCACACCAGGCAAAATTAACTTTGTTGACCCAGCAAGTTCTACTGCGTTTTTAGCAACATTTACAGGCACATTAAGACGTTTGTAAACATTGATGAACGCTAAAATATTGCCTAAGCCATAATCAATAATGGTTATCATCGAATAATACTTCTTTGTACACCAAGAGCAGTAAATAATTTAATACCCAAAGTAATAATAAACATCTGAGATTTATAATCTTGGTAGGATTTATTTTCGCCTTGCATAATCTCCCTTAGTTCTGCCACAGTTAAACCTAATTTAGTAGCGACATATTCAAAATCTTGTTCTATTGTTGCATCATCGTAAGCTTTAACAGCTATTTTTTCTAATGCCTCAGCTCGTGATAATTGCCCAGTCAGAATCAGACTGGAAAAATGCGCCCGTCTTTTATCAAAACCAAATTTAGTTGGCAACCAATAGCCTTCGTAAAATCGTGTAAAACGCGATTCATAATGTTTATGCGCGTATTTTTGCCAGCCGAATTTATCAACCAATTCCTGCATCGCTTCTTCTTTAATAAATCTTAGGTGATTTAAAGGTCTGATAACCTTGAGTCCATAAAAGAAACGATAGAACCCCCTGCTCATTAAAATATTAACTAAAGGAAAAGTTCTAAGAGGGACTGTACCAAAACGCCGATGAATATCTTTGAGCTGGCGAAAGTCTGATGCGTGATAATGCCACTCTAATGGTTCACGCACACATTCCGTGGCATAGTTCCCCCCGTTGAGTATATATTTAAAGTCATTTTTGACTGCGAAATTATAGATTGCGGCAAAAAAAGCATGGTCTTGAGGGGTATCAATATGGGGAACTTGTGCTTTAAAAAAAGCTAATTGCAAATCCTTCATTTCCAGCCAATCAACGACTTCGGTATATAAATCAAAGCCTAAACCATCGACCATTTTTTCAATATTGTTGACGGCTTGCTGAGAATTCCACCCAGCATCAACATGAAAAAGTAAGGGTCGTAAGCCAAACTGTTTTGCAATATAGGCGACATAAGAACTATCTACCCCGCCACTGATACCAATCAAACAGTCATAGTCTTTATTCCTGCCATCAAGTTTAATTTTTTCAACAATTTTAAGAAGTTCTTGTTTACTTTGCTCATCAGGATGCCACACGGGCAAAATATTAGCATGGTAATTATTACAATAATCACACCAGCCTTTTTCATCAAAAATAATATTTGAATCGGAAGTATCCATAATACAATTTGAGCAAATTTGATATTTTCTTTTATTCATAGGACTCTCTAAAAACTAAAAACTAAAAACTAAAAACTAAAAACTTTAAGTTTATTAGCTAGAAGATACCGAGTTAATTATTGTCATCAAATTTGAGTTGTAATTATCTGTTGTATAGTTATTCTTGGCTGCATTTAAATTATTCATAGCAAAATTACGAAGCAAGGTAGGTGATTCAATCGCTTTTTCAATAGCATATTTTAACGATAGATAAGACTTTTTAGAAACACCAAAACCATTAACACCGTCAGTAAAAACATCATAAATGCCACTGTGGTCAGTTGTAATGACGGCACAGCCTGAAGCATACGCTTCTAAAATACTAATGGGTTGACCTTCATAAGGATAATAAGTTGGAAGACAAAACACATGAGCAGCAGAGAAAAGTTTTTTCTTCTGCTCAGCTTCAACTTTACCGTGATAACGAAGCTGTTCAAATCCCGCTATCATATTTAAAAATGATAACTCTTGTTCTTTTGATTCAAACCCGCCTGCAAAATAAATTTCAACAGCAGCTTTTGCAATCTCATCTAACGAAATAAAGGCTTGAACTAATTCTATATGTCCTTTACCTGGCAATAAATTACTGAGAAAAAGAATTTTTAGTGGTTTAGGATTTTCAAATTTATATTGAATAGTTGTTGTATTGGTGAATAAATAATCCTGTGCAAAATTAGGTACTATATAGATTTTACGTTGGTCGCTGATGCCAGCATAAATATCTGCATGACGATTACCTAATATAATAATTGCACCCATTTTATTTAGAAAGAAAGTATTCAACCATCGAAGAATCTTATTTTTTTCACTCATGATATTTCTCATGCCAGCACCACCATGTAAGTGAATAATCATTGTTGACAGTTGCCTGTAACAAACTAGATAAATTAAAATATCTTTAATATTGCCCGCATAAGACTGGGAAATTGTAAAATAAATAACATCCTTATCTTCTTTGTTTTTCCATATATTATAAATTATTTTTAGAACATTAATAATTCTACTAATAGAATTAATTCCTTGTTTAAAAGTATTTTTACCGAGATCTATAACTTTTACATTATTGGTCTGAATAAGTTCATCAAAAAAAACCTGACAAGCCAATGATTGACCAGTGACGGGTTCAGACAATGTTCCAATAAATAAAATATTCATAATTATGCTTTTCGAACTATACAATAATATCAGAATAGACTGAATTGATTACAACCATTAAATTTGAATTGTAATTATCAGTTGTATAGTTATTTTGAGCAGTAATTAAATTATTCATAGCAAAATTACGAAGCAAAGTAGTTGATCCAATCGCTTTTTCAATAGCAGATTTTAACGATAGATAAGACTTTTTAGAAACACCAAAACCATTAACGCCATCAGTAAAAACATCATAAATACCACTATGGTCAGTTGTAATGACGGCACAGCCTGTCGCATAAGCTTCTAAGATACTAATGGGTTGACCTTCGTAAGGATAATAAGTTGGTAAGCAAAACACATGGGCATCAATAAAAAGTTTCTTTTTTTGTTCGCCTTCGACTTTACCGTGGTAACGAACTTGTTTAAATCCATCGCTCATTTTTAAAAATGATGTTTCCTGTTCTTTTGACTCAAACCCGCCTGCAAAATCAATTTCAACGGCGGACTTCGCTGTTTCATCCAATGCAAGAAAGGCTTGAACTAATTCTATATGTCCTTTACTTGGTAATAAATTACTGAGAAAAAGAATTTTTAGCGGTTTAGTATTTTCAAACTTATGTTGAATAGTTGCTGTATTGGTGAATAAATAAGTCTGTGCAAAATTAGGTACGATATGAATTTTACGTTGGTCGTTTATGCCAGCATAAATATCTGCGTGACGATTGCCTAATATAATAATTGCACCCATTTTATTTAGAAAGAAAGTATTCAGCCAGTGAAGAATCTTATTTTTTTCACTCATGATATTTCTCATGCCAGCACCACCATGTAAGTGAATAATCATTTTCGATAATTGCTTGTAACAAGCTAAATAAATTAAAATATCTTTAAGATTGCCCGCATAAGACTGGGAAATTGTAAAATAAATAACATCCTTATCTTCTTTGTTTTTCCATATATTATAAATTATTTTTAGAACATTAATAATTCTACTAATAGAATTAATTCCTTGTTTAAAA
>MBQZ01000025.1 GCA_002134785.1 Crenothrix sp. D3 | reverse complement strand
AGATCCCGTCAACTTCCGTTGCCGCACGATAAATCCACTGCTTTTTGCTAACTCCGTTGCTTTGTCGTTTAAAATCGTCTGCAATACCTTGGCTACTTTTGAATATAGGCTGTTCATGTCATTATCCCTAAATCTATAATGTTAATCCTCATTTAGACCATAGATAACTGATTTAAGCCATAATTTCCTTAAGTTGATGCGTATGTTGCGAAAAGATGCAACCCAACCTACGAAACTACAGTACTGTGTTGGTGGTAACAGTGTTAAAATCACCCGCTTATCAATTGCTATACAAGGAAAAACATGAGCCAAATTACGATTGAACACAACCCTAGCGAAGAACGTCTGAAAGAATTAGGCGTTGCCAATTGGGAGATTTGGGAAAAAGAAGTCTCTACGTTTCCGATTGATTTTGACGAAACAGAAACCGCTTATATATTGGAAGGCGAGATTATCGTTACGCCAGTTGGTGGTGAACCAGTACGAATTTTACCAAACGATTTGGTGGTGTTTCATGCGGGCTTAGATAGCCATTGGGAAGTGGTTAAACCGTTGCGTAAGCATTATAGCTACGATTAATTAGCGGATTTTTCGAGTCATAAAAGGCATCTTAGGATGCCTTTTTTATGCGCGGTTAATACATGGCTCTAAATGGATTAAGGGGTTTACGACCACGTTTTTTTTGTCTGTGCATCCATTTTTTGCTGACGTAGTAAGCCCAAAAACCTTGAACGCCAAAATAACCCGCTGTCGAACACACCACGCCCATAATTAAACAGCCTGTTAAAAACGGTGCCCATAATCCGCCTGATAATACCGCCTCCAGCGAAAATTCAGCCGCAGACGGCATATTCAATGCTGATAAGCCAACTCGATAGGCAAAATAAAACAGCGGCGGCATGGTAATAGGGTTCGTTAGCCACACTAAGCCGACCGCTATCGGCAAATTACCACGAAAATAAAACGCGCCAAATGCTGCCAGTGCCATTTGTGTCGGTGTCGGTATCCACGCACAAAATAGCCCTACCGCAAACGCGATAGCCACTGAGCGGCGATTCAAATGCCATAGATTGGGATCATGTAATTTTGCACCGAGAAACTGAAGGCTTTTATGCTGTTTAAGCACTTCAGGATTGGGCATATACTTTTTTAGGAATTGTTTAGGCATTTTAGTCACCATAAAAGTTAGAATTACAGGTATACCAAATTTATCATGTTTTTGAGCTGCTCAAAAACACTAAGGAACTCAATGATTGCTGCTGCCTTATCGTTGTTAGTGGGTATTTTACTCGTGCAATTTTTACCCGTCTTACCCGATGAGCAATGGCTAGTAGTCGGCGGCAGCGTGGCTGGCATTATGGCATGGTTGCGTTATTGGCGGCTGTTCTTTTTTGTGGGCGGGGTGTTGTGGGCAGTGGTATTTGCGATGATTCAATTGGCGAATCGCTTACCTGAAAATTTAGAAGGCATAGAGATTCCTGTCACGGGTGTTATTGCCAATTTGCCTAAAGTCGATGAGCGGCGCGTGAGCTTTGATCTTATCGTTACACGTTCAGCACAACCCTTACCGCGTAAACTAAAACTCAGTTGGTATAACACAGAGCAAGTTGTTAAAGCAGGCGAACACTGGGCGTTTACCGTGAAATTAAAACGTCCACACGGTAACTTCAATGCCAATGGCGTGGATTATGAACGCCATTTATTTGCCGATGGTATTGGGGCAACAGGTTATATTCGTGAACAACCTAAGCCCGTGTTATTAGGACGCGATTCCGCTTGGCTTAGTATTGCTGTCTGGCGACAAACCATCACCGATGAACTCTCTTTGTTATTAGCCGATAGTCCAAGTCTAGCGTTAATCAAAGCCCTGACTATTGGAGATGGCAATGCTATTACGCCGTTACAGTGGGAGGTATTTCGCAAGACTGGAACAACCCATCTAGTGGTTATTTCTGGCTCACATATCGGGCTGATTGCGGGGCTGGTGTATCTCATCGTGCTGAAATTGTGGGCGTGGACAGGCGTATTAACACGTTCACCGCAACAAATCGCCGCTGTGTTTGCCTTAGTCGTGGCAGTATTTTATGCAGGATTGGCAGGATTTTTTGTCCCCACGCAACGCGCAGTGATTATGTTAGCGGTGGCAATGTTAGCGATTATCAGCCAACGGAACACGCGCCCCGCCCACATTTTAGCCACTGCGTTAATGGCGGTGTTAATAATTGATCCCCTCGCAGTGTTATCGACAGGTTTATGGTTGTCGTTTATTGCGGTGAGTTTGATTATTTATACTGTCTCTGGGCGTTTGGGTAAGCTCAATATTATCGTGGAAACCGTAAAACTCAACGGGATTATGTCGGTGGCGTTAGCTCCACTGACCTTGTTATTTTTTCAACAAGTCTCATTGGTTTCACCAGCGGGTAATTTTGTTGCCACGCCTGTTATTAGTTTTTTGGTTGTGCCGTTCGCCTTGTTGGCGGTGCTATTTCTGTTCATTAGCCCAATGCTGGCAACGTGGTTATTTTGGCCGGTCGATTGGGTATTGCAAAAACTACAGTGGTTTTTAGACAGTTTAGCCGCGCTACCTTTTTCGGTGATAAACCACGCGCCGCCTTCACCGTGGGCATTAGTGTTTGCTGCGTTTAGTTTGTTAATTGTACTTGCGCCTAGAGGCTTTCCTGCCCGCTGGTTAAGCGCGGTGTTATTGCTACCACTGATTTTTTCTGACACTGAACACCCAGACAGTGGCGAAATTAAACTGACCTTATTGGATGTCGGACAAGGCTTATCTGTGGTGGTGCAAACCGCTGAACATACGTTAATTTACGACACAGGCGCGAAATTTTCTGAAGACAGCGATGCAGGAAAAAGCGTGCTATTGCCGTTTTTACATCAACAAGGAGTGCGTAAAATTGACCAACTTGTTATTAGTCACGGTGATAACGATCACATCGGCGGCGCGGAGTCGTTGATAAATGGCATCACGGTGGAAAAAATACTGACCAGCGTGCCAGAAAAACTCAGTGCTTATCAAGCTGTTCAATGTGTCGCAGGGCAGTCGTGGGTGTGGGATGAGGTGATTTTCACCCTGTTGTCACCCGCTGGACACGCGGATTCTAGCAATAATAATTCCTGTGTCTTACAAATTCAATCACACGGCGGGACGGCGTTATTGACAGGTGATATAGAAGCTCAAGCGGAATCATGGCTAGTGAATACTTACGGCAATCGCCTAAAAGCCGACGTGTTAATCGCGCCGCATCATGGTAGCAAAACCTCCTCAACGTCAGCATTTTTGCAAGCTGTACACCCTAAAACCATTTTAATTCCCGCAGGTTATCGCAGTCAATTTGGTCATCCTCACGCAGAAGTATTAGCGCGTTATCGAGACATCAACGCCCAATGGCTAAGCAGTGCCAACAGTGGTGCGATTACCGTTGACATGAACAATGGCGCGTGGCAAGTACAAGGACTACGACAGACCGCTAGTCACTATTGGAATTTTAAACCGCAATGAAAAAGTGGGTTAAGTATTGCCCTACATGAATTTAAATAGCGTAAGTTTTTAGCTTGTTATAAACTTCCTCTTGAGCAAGTTTGCTTAAGAGAAACATTATAATTATTAAAAATAACACTGGAGATTACTATGAGTGAAGTACAAGATACAACCGCTTCTTTATTTGACCAACTCGGCGGGGCAGCGGCTGTTGAGGCAGCGGTGGATATTTTTTATCGCAAAGTATTATCAGATTACCGTATCAATCGTTTTTTTGATAATAGTGATATGGAAAAGCAAGCCGCTAAACAAAAAGCCTTTTTAACAATGGCATTTGGCGGGCCAAATAATTACAGCGGTAAAGATATGCGTGATGCTCATGCTAAATTTGTCAAAATGGGCTTGAATGCAAGTCATTTTGACATCGTTATGGAACATTTAACTGCCACGTTAGTTGAATTGAATGTACCGCCTGCACTGATTGCCCAAGTAGCCGCCATTGCTGAAAGTGCGCGTGATGATGTATTAGGCAAATAACACAACTCGGTGGAGGACTCATGTCAAAATTAACACTAAACGGAACATCATTCGTTAATTTAGCGAATGAAACGGTATTAGATACCCTATTGAGGGAGAATATTCAAATACCCAATGGCTGTCATCAAGGTATTTGCCAAGCCTGTTTAATGCGTAGTGTTGACACGCCTCCACCAGTTTCTGCACAGGTTGGTCTTAATCCAACACTGCAAAAACAAAATTATTTTCTGGCGTGTATTTGCCATCCTGAACACGATATGACACTCACATTATCTGAACAGCAAGCCGTTTTCATCACCGCCCGCGTGCTTCAAAAACAGTTATTAACCACCGATATTATGCGCGTGGTTGTTGAATGTGATACCAAGATTACTTTTCTTGCAGGGCAATTTGTTAATGTACTGCGCCACGATGGTTTAATCCGCAGTTATTCCATCGCCAATCGTCCACAAGCGGACAATCGGTTAGAATTTCATATTCGCCGCTTACCGAATGGTCAATTTAGTAGCTGGATTCATGATGAATTAGCAGTCGGAAGTATCTTAACGCTGACAGAACCCCAAGGCAGTTGTCATTATTTGATCGACAGTAAAACACAGCCATTAATGTTAATTGGTACGGGCAGCGGATTAGCTCCACTGCATGGCATTATCAGAGATGCACTAGAACAACAACATTCAGCCGATATTCATTTATTTCACGGTAGCCGCCATCACGAAGGCTTATATCTAGTCGATGAAATGCGCGAACTTGCCACAAAATATTCTAATTTTTATTACACCCCCTGTCTTTCAGGTGACAACGTAGTGCCTGACACTGTGCGAGGTCGCGCTCATGATGTGGCGTTGTCATCCATACAAACCTTAAAAGGCTGGAAAATATATCTGTGCGGACACGCAGACATGGTCAATGACAGTAAGAGAATGGCGTACTTAAAAGGCGTGGCTCTTAGAGATATTCATGCAGAAGCTTTTTATCTCGCCGAATAATACATCTATATAAAAATAAAGAGCGTAGTATTAGCCGCTCTGGTTTAAATGTTAGCTTATGAGGAGACTAACAATGGGATTTTTTAAAAAAACACCACCCAAAGAGTCGTTGAAAAACACCCAAAAAACTAAAACTGAGACAACCAGTTTTTTCTTTTTTTGGAAGAAAAATAAGCCACCAAGCACTCTTATTTCTGAAGAAGTTTTAGTAGAAACGCCTGTATCCATACAAAGTGCATCACCAGAAAATAGTGATACAAAACCATCAACCACCAAAAAAAGTGGTCGTTTTGCTTCGATAAAAACTAAACCTGCCGCCGCTACCGTCATTAACGATGCGTTAAATTACGTCCCACCTAAAAAAACACCTAGCATCCTACCTGGTTCAGAAGGCGAACACGAATTACAAGAAAAATTCGCCGCTAAACCCCGCGCAATGAATTTTTATAACAAACAGGTATTAAATTTTCTCGCGCCTGAAATGCAAAAATTTATCGAAAAACAAGAGTTTTTATTTGTTTCTACGTCTGATGCTAAAGGGGAATGTGACTGCACCTCTAAATTAGGCGAAGCGGGTTTTATTCGCGTATTAAATGAAAAACATTTAATGTATCCAGAGTATCGCGGCAATGGGGTTTATGCGAGTTTAGGTAATATTAGCGAGAATCCCCATATTGGACTGCTTATTGTTGATTTTTATAAAGATACTATTGGTTTACACGTTAATGGTAAAGCCAGAATTATCGAAAATGAAGCGTTATTACAATTCAAAGATAATATGCCCGCATCAGTAATTACGGAAATTAATAAAGAGGGCAGTAAAAAACCCGAACGCTGGGTTATCGTGGAAGTTGAAGAAGCCTATGTGCAATGTTCTAAACATATTCCCTTATTGAAAAAACTCGATAAACGGGTTGATTGGGGAACAGACAGCGAAGTAGAGAAAAAAGTTGATTACTTTCAACTACAAGATATTCCATTATACGATAGGCTAGGCGGCGATAAAGCCATAGAAATCGTTGTCGATCATTTTTATCGTAAAGTATTAAAAGATGAATTTGTCGCACCGTTTTTTGAAGATGTCGATATGGATGCCCAACGGCAAAAACAAAAAGGCTTTTTAGCAATGGCGTTTGGTGGCCCTTATCATTATACGGGGAGAGATTTGCGTACCACACATGAACGACTGGTCAAAGAAATGGGATTATCAGAAAAACATTTTGACCACATCGTAGGGATATTAAAAGAGACATTTCAAGAATTAAATATACATGAAAAAGAAATTAATCAAGTGCTTGAATTATTAGCAACCACGCGTGATGATATATTGTGCCGTTAGCTTGCAAAACTGACTGTAAGGAATTTAATAATGTCCGCTAAAGCAAAAAGATTAACTGTGGGTGGAAAAAGTTACAGCTGTGAACCTAATGAAACGGTATTAGATGCTTTATTACGTCAAAAAGTGGTCGTTCCTTATGCCTGTCGGCAGCAAATTTGCCAAAGCTGCATTATGCGTTCACTTGATGCTCCACCGCCGATTGAAGCACAAAAAACCTTAAGAGAGACGTTAAAATCTAAGCATTATTTTCTCGCTTGTGCCTGTATTCCTGAGCGAGATATGGAAATTTCTCTGCCAGAATCGTTAAGTATACAAGTGACTGCGCAAGTCAGTAGTATCGATTATTTGAATGAGAATATTATTGCTCTTTTATTACAATGCGCAAGCCATGTGAGTTATACCGCAGGGCAGAGTATTATGTTAATGAATCAAGAGAAAATGGGTAAGAATTATTATATTACATCACCCACCAGTTTAAAAGAAAGTGGGTTAATTGAAGTCCATATTCCTCTGGTTAAAGATGGCTATTTTAGTGACTGGGTAAAAACAGAATTAAAAGAAGGTGATAGTGTTTTTATTTCTTGTCCAATGGGGCAAAGTTTTTATGTGCCTTCTGATATAGAACAGCCTTTATTATTAATAGGCATAGAACTCGGATTATCACCTTTGATAGGTATTATGCAGGATGCACTGGAAAACGGGCATACAGCCCCTATTTATTTGTTTCATGGTGTGCAGACGAAAAGTCAACTTTATCTAATAGACGATTTGCGTGAAATAACAGAATACCATGCAAATTTTCATTATATTCCTTGCATCGAAAATGAGCCTATTCATGATAAAGGTTTTTATCAAGGGCAAGCACATAAAGTAGCCTTAAAAATGTTACCCGACCTCACTGATTGGCGAGCATTTATTTGTGGTCGTTCGGAGATTGTTAAAATTAGCCAAAAAGAAGTTTATTTAGCAGGCGCAACAACAAAAGATATTTACGCGATATTTATGCCTTAAATTATTAAGAGGCATTTTACCTTTTGATTTTTTTAAATTGAATCAGGAAATTAATATGTCGAGGAAGAAGAAAAATAACAGCGGCAGCAGTAATAATAACAACAGCAATTGGGCTGAGAAACTTTTTGATGAACAAGTATCAAAAAAATCGGTATTAGAGGAGGATTTCGTCTCTAAAAAAAAGACGGTAACGCCTACAAGCAGTGCATTTTGGATTGACCAATTATTTGAAGGTAAAATACCTGTTAAACATACAGCACAAAATAAACTACAAGTGATTAAAAAGGGTGTTGTTGTTTATGAATTAGACTTAAATGAAGCCAAGGCAGAAACAATTTTAGGACGGCATCCTACTGCTGATATTCAATTAGAAGGCGCGAAAATTTCCATGTTTCATATTGCCATTATTAAGCAAGATAATGAGCAATATTTTATTCAAGATTTAGGCAGTGATAGCGGTTCTTTTTTAAATGGCAAACGCTTATTGGCAAAAGAGGCAACGCATTTACGCGATGGTTATATTATTGAATTACCTGACTTTTATTTAAAATGTATTTTACCTGATATACCCGCATTAGCAGATGATTTTGAGGTTATTAAAAATCTGTCTGATATTACATTGCCAAAAATTGAAGAACCTAAATGCTGTCCTTTAATGTCGCATTTAATTGAAGATAGAGATAATGTCACGGTTTGGTCTAAAGGCACAACTATTTTACGCGTGGCGGATATTATTGATGAAACGTACGATACAAAAACTTTTCGTTTAATTGCCGATGAAAATCCCATTTTATTTTCTTACCAACCTGGGCAATTTATTACGTTCTTATTGGATATTAATGGCGAAGAAGTACAGCGTTCTTACAGTATGTCATCGTCGCCATCACGTCCACATACTTTAGAATTAACCGTTAAACGTATTCCTAAGGGTTTAGTATCTAATTGGTTATGTGATAACGTTAAATTAGGTGACAAACTCAAGGTAAAAGGCCCTTCTGGTAAATTCACTTGTTTTAATTACCCAGCCAATAAAATTATGTTTCTTGCCGCTGGCAGTGGCATTACCCCGATGATGTCAATGGCACGTTGGATAGCTGATACGGCAGCGAATATTGATGCAAAATTTATTGCCTCATTTAAATCACCTTCAGAAATTATTTTTCGTAGAGAATTAGAATTGTTGTCCGCGCGTCACAGTAGTTTTCGTGTTGCACTTAGTGTGACTGCAAGTTGGCACAGTACCGAATTTTGGACGGGCTTTACAGGCAGAATTAATCAGCAAATGATAGAAATTGTCGCGCCTGATTTTCGAGAACGCCATATTTTTATGTGTGGTCCTGAAGGGTTTATGGAAGAAATGAAAGCTATGCTTATCAGCATAGATTTTCCGATGGTGAACTTACATTCAGAAAGTTTTAGCGGCGGGCGCGTAGCTTCAGGCGTGGAAACCCACGCAGATAGCGAAGGAAAATATCAGGTTACATTTGCCAAATCAGGTGTGACCATCAAAACTAATGGCAACAAATCTATTTTAGATTTAGCAGAAGCGCATGGTATCGAGCTTGATTACAGTTGTCGTGCGGGTTATTGCGGGGATTGCAAAGCAAAAGTAACAGGTGCGGTAAAAATGCCTGAGGGTGCAGAAATTGATGATAATGAAAAAGCCGAAGGTTTCGTTTATACCTGTTGTAGTTTCCCAGAAGGTGATATTGAAGTTGATGCGTGAATCATTTTTCTTGTTCGATAACTCAACAAAACCACTGATTTTATAGGGCGTTTTTAGTCATAAAACCGTGGGAGCAACTTGCAATCTATCTTATTTTCCTTTAACTTAGTCGCATATCCGTAAAAGGCTAGGGGTGCTTATCATGAATAAGCTGAGATTAAACCCTTTGAACCTGACTCTGGTTAACACCAGCGTAGGAAAGCCCTCAAACTTCCCTGCGCTTTCGTATTCTATGTTTGGAGAACAGCATGAGCGCAGTCTTAAAAGAAGAGCTTGCCAGCAGCGCAAGCTCAGTAAAAATCGATTCCTATCCCGCCTCAGAAAAAATCTATGTCCAAGGTTCACGCCCTGACATTCAAGTACCAATGCGCAAAATCACCTTATCGGATACACCTGTGCATTTTGGGGCAGTCGAAAAAAACGGCCCGCTGTATGTTTATGACACCTCTGGCGTTTATACCGACCCTAACGTTAAAATCGATTTAAAAAAAGGTCTTTCTGCTATTCGTGCAGCGTGGATTTTAGAACGTAATGATACCGAAGAACTCGCAGGTCCTAGTTCTGAGTTTGGACAACAACGCTTACATGATCCTGCTACTGCCGACCTGCGTTTTGAATTAATCCGTAAACCACGCCGCGCCAAAGCGGGTAAAAATGTCTCGCAAATGTACTATGCAAGACAGGGCATCATTACCCCTGAAATGGAATTTATCGCCATCCGCGAAAACCAAAAAATGGAAGAAATGCGTGACTTGTGGAAAGGTCAACACGCGGGTGACTCGTTTGGCGCGGCAATTCCTGAAAAAATTACCGCTGAATTTGTCCGTGATGAAGTCGCGCGGGGCAGGGCGATTATTCCTTGCAACATCAACCATCCTGAATTAGAGCCGATGATTATCGGGCGTAACTTCTTAGTCAAAATCAACGGCAATCTAGGCAATTCAGCGGTTACATCTTCGATTGATGAAGAAGTTGAAAAAATGCTCTGGGGCATTCGTTGGGGCGGCGATACCATCATGGATTTATCGACTGGTAAAAACATTCATGAAACCCGCGAATGGATTTTGCGCAATTCACCCGTACCGATTGGCACAGTGCCTATCTATCAAGCCCTAGAAAAAGTCAACGGCAAAGCCGAAGACCTAACGTGGGAAATTTTCCGCGACACCCTAATTGAACAAGCAGAGCAGGGCGTAGATTACTTCACCATCCATGCAGGTGTGCGTTTGCATCATGTGCCTTTAACCGCTAAACGTATGACGGGTATCGTGTCACGCGGTGGTTCAATCATGGCAAAATGGTGTTTAGCGCATCATACTGAAAGTTTCTTGTACACGCATTTTGAAGAAATCTGCGAAATCATGAAAGCCTATGATGTGTCGTTTTCGTTAGGTGATGGTTTACGGCCGGGTTCGATTTATGATGCTAATGATGAAGCCCAATTCGGTGAATTAGAAACGCTGGGTGAATTGACTAAAATTGCGTGGAAACATGACGTGCAAACCATGATTGAAGGGCCAGGCCACGTTCCATTACACATGATTAAAGTCAACATGGAAAAGCAACTGGAAGAATGCGGCGAAGCTCCATTTTATACCCTAGGGCCACTTACTACTGATATTGCCCCTGGTTATGACCATATTACTTCTGCCATCGGCGCGGCAAATATTGGTTGGTACGGTTGTGCGATGTTGTGCTATGTCACGCAAAAAGAACATTTAGGTTTGCCGAATAAACAGGACGTACGCGAAGGCATCGTGACCTATAAAATCGCTGCTCACGCCGCTGATTTAGCCAAAGGTCATCCAGGTGCGCAAGCGCGTGACAATGCAATGTCTAAAGCGCGGTTTGAATTCCGTTGGGAAGATCAATTCAATATCGGACTTGATCCAGAAAAAGCGCGTGAATTCCATGATGAAACGCTACCTAAACATTCGGCAAAAGTGGCGCATTTTTGTTCGATGTGTGGCCCGCATTTCTGCTCGATGAAAATCAGCCAAGATGTGCGTAATTATGCGGCTGCTAAAGGTATTGCCGAAGAAGAAGCGTTAAAAATAGGCATGGACGAAAAATCGCAAGAGTTTTTACAGGACGGTGGGGTGATTTATCACGAAGTGTAAGTAATTAATAGGTTTGCACGTTCAGTTGCACACCATAAAAAACCGTCAGGTTTTTACAATCTGACGGGATTTCATTTTATGCCAGTGTTTGCAAAAACTCGTCCACTGAGATTAGATTCAACCATTCCTTACGATGTGCTTGAAAATCTGTATAAGTGTAGTTATCGGGTAAATCAATGACATCTTGCCCTTCCCCATTTTGAGTGACAATTCCACATCCCCAATCGGTATCAATAACACACATTTCTATATCAGGACGGCTGGCGCGTAAATTAACAAATCCACGCCATGTTGTACCGTTCCACGGACTATAGTGCTGTAGGAATTCTTCATAACTGCGTTGATGCCATTCAGTAGGGGGGTTGCAATCATGGACAACAATTACCCCGCCTTCGCTTAAATGCAGTAGTGAATTTTCAATATCACGTTGTGCTTGATCTTCAACGTGTAGCCCATCAACAAAAATAATGTCATATTCAACGTCTTCGTTAATCATGTCAAAAAAATCATCCGAAGGAATACGGAAAGTAGCATTCACTGAAAAGGGGTCAACGCCATGTTTCAATGCACACTGTACATTGCTGAATGCCTCGCCCCCTTCAACACCAATTTCTAAATAGCGTTGGTAGCTATATCGTTTAATTAACGCGTTAATAATATCAAATCGGTACATTTCCCCCCCTGTAGTCGTTGTAAAAGTGAGTTTAAATAACAGCGCGTTCAAATAAATGATACATCACTTCACCCGCCGTTTTTTGTTTCAATAACTGCCAGTTTTCGGGCAGGGCTTCCAGTTGACAGCTACGCTCAGTTTCGACATAAATTTTCGCGTGTTTGGCTAACCAGCCTTTATCTTCTAGCCACTGGCAGGTTTGCGCCGCTAGGTTTAATTTAAACGGTGGGTCAATAAATACCAGATTAAAGGTTTCGGCATCCCCTGCTAAATAACGAAACACCTCAGACTGAACAATCTTTATTTGCTCCGCGCCTAATACCAGCGCGTTGGCTTTTAAATTCCGACAGGCAATAGCATTATTTTCCACTTGCACCACACGCTTTGCGCCCCGCGAGGCGGCTTCAAAACTCAACGCGCCACTGCCAGCGTATAAATCCAGACAGTGACTACCGATAATATCGTAGTGCAACCAGTTAAATAAAGTCTCGCGCACTCTGGCAGGTGTGGGTCTTAAGCCTTCTACGTCTTCAAAGCTAATTTTACGACTGCGCCAGTTGCCGCCAATAATGTTAAGTTTATTTTGCACTTTTTACGTCCACTGCCACTTCTGTTTTGCCGACGGTCACCGTTTGTAAGGCGTTCAAATTAACACGACGTTTAAATGCCTCGGTAATCGTAGCAATCGTGGTGGCTTCGATTTTTTGTTGAAACGTATCTAAATAATCCAAGGGCATTTCATAAAAACCAATCATACCAACGTAGGTAGCCAGTTTTTTATTGGTATCAAAACGCATCGGAAAACCACCGATGATGTTCTTCTTCGCCGCTGTGAGTTCCGCTTCAGTTGGGCCTTGAGTGACGAAATCACTGAGGGTTTTGTTTAACACTTCCACCGCTTGTTTCGTTTGATCGTTACGCGTTTGTAGCCCTAGGGTAAATGGCCCAGATTTTAATAGGGGTGTCATTGAACTACTGGCACTGTAAGCCAAGCCACGTTTTTCGCGCACTTCATCAAATAATTTTGATACTAAGCCGCTACCGCCCAGAATATGATTACCGATGTACAAATTATAATAATCGGGGTCTTTGCGATAAGTGACAGGTAAGCCCACCAAGACATGAGTTTGTGCAGAAGGGAATTCAATGTGTTGTTGACTGGCTGTCGTGGGTATCATGACATCAGCTAAGGCTTCTGGTTTTTTACCTGTTGGTAAATCTTTCACTAGCAACAACGCAGTTTGTTCAGCTTGTTCTTTAGAGACATCACCGACAATAACGACGATGGCATTCGCGGCCACATAATAGGTTTTATAAAACGTTTGTAAATCAGCGGCTTTAAGCCCAGCAATGGTTTTAAGATTACCCGCAGTCTGGTGTCCGTAAGGGTGCGTGTTGTACAGTGCTTTGCTAAACGCAATACTGCCCAGAGCGGCAGGTGATTCCTCTTGTTGCTTTAAGCCTGCAAGCGTTCTATTTTTTTCCCGTTTAAAGTCCACTTCATTAAAACGCGGCTTGGTTAAAATCGTCTGCATGGTGTCCAGCGATTTATCAAACAAGGCTTTATCGGTCAGCGTGCGTAATGACAGCGTTGCCATATCGGTGGATGCGCTGGCATCAAACAATGCGCCAACACTTTCAAAACGTTGCGCAATCGCATCGGCGTTCCATTGTCCCGCACCTGTGTCGAGTAACGCCGCCGTCAACGCCGCAACACCAAACTGTTGATTATCACGCGCTGAACCTGCATCAAAACTTACTTGAATATCAACCATCGGCAAACCTTCAGTGCGGACATAATACACGCGGCTGCCTTGTGGCGTTTGCCAATGGTCAATTTTTGCCGCCGCGTGAGTCACGGAACTGAACACGAACAACAGTAAACCTAATAAACGAATAGCCATTATTTTGCTCCTTTGGCAGTGCTGGTTGCTGCGGGTTTAATCGCTTGTGGATCGAGGTAGCCCACCGTTAAATGGTCTTCAATCAGGTATTTTTTTGCCACATCACGCACTTGTTCAGCGGTGACTTTATTGATATTAGCGACATATTCATCGGCTTTTTGCCACGCTAAGCCCACGGTTTCTAACGCGCCTAACTGCATACCTTGGTAAAAATTAGAGTCTTTTTCGTACACCGAACTGGCTAATACTTGCGCTTTAATGCGTTGTAATTCCTCATCACTGATTAACGTTTGTTGTAATTTAACTACTTCAGCTTTTAACGCGGTTTCTAAATCAGCGACGTTTTTGCCTTCTACGGGCGTGGCATCTAACTCGAATAAACCATCTAATCGACCGACTAAATCATAACTTGCACCTGCTGATACCGCGAGTTGTTTGCCGCGTACTAAATCAGTTGATAATCGCGCACTGTTTCCGCCGTCTAATACACCCGCTAACACTTCCAATGCGTAAGCCTCGGTTTCTTGCGCCGCTGTTTTGAGTGATGGCACTTTATAACCCATCAGCAACACGGGCAATTTAGCTGGAGCTTTAACGACAATACGCCGTGTTCCCAGTTGTTCCATATCAGGTTGTGGTTTTAACGGTTTAATATCGCTGGTTTTCAGCTCGGCAAAATACTTTTCTGCCAAATCAAACACCGCTTGCGTCTGCACATCACCGACGACAACCAACGTGGCATTATTCGGCGCGTACCATTGCTGATACCACGCTTGCAAATCTTCTACTTTATAATTAGCAATATCCGACGGCCAACCAATCACAGGGTGTTTATAGGGGCTACTGGTAAACGCCACCGCATTAAACGATTCCGCTAATTTCGCTTGTGGTTTATCATCAGTGCGCATACGGCGTTCTTCTGTCACTACTTCCAATTCTTTTTTTAACTCTTCGGGCAGTAAATGCAGATAGCGCATACGGTCGGCTTCCAGTTCAAAACTCACTGCCAACTTATCCGCTGCCATCGTTTGAAAATAAGCCGTATAGTCCTGACCTGTAAAGGCATTTTCATCACCGCCATTTTCGGCAATAATTTTGGAAAAATCACCTGCGGGATGCTTATCCGTACCTTTAAACATCATGTGTTCCAGCATATGCGAAACGCCAGTGATACCGTTAGGTTCATAACTAGAACCTACTTTGTACCACACTTGCGATACCACTACGGGCGAGCGGTGATCTTCTTTCACCAGCACTTTTAAGCCATTTTTTAAAATGTGTTCAGACACCTTGCTTGCTTCACTATGCGCCATCACAGGCAGACACAGTAACGCGGTGCATAATAATCGTTTGTTCATAGTTCCTTATATCCTTGGGAAAATGTTGAGTGTGCATAGTATAGACAAACAGCGTGGTTGTAACGCGCATAAATTCGTCCAGCTTATCGTTCTAACGCTCTGCGTTGAACGCTTAAGAAGACGCTCCAGCGTCTTTACCCACGCAACGCTGGAGCGTTGCTGTCAGCATTACAACGCGGAGCGTTGTAACGATAAAAATGACGTTTAATACCCACCGACAATCGTCACGGTACTTTTGCCACCGCCTTGTTTTTCCACTACCACTTTCGCGCCGATACGTTCGACTAAAATCGGAACGTGAGAAATCACGCCGACTTTGCGCCCTAAGGCTTGCAGCGTGTCTAAACTGGCAATAGCAATATCCAACGTTTCAGGGTCAAGACTGCCAAAACCTTCATCAATGAACAAGGATTCAACTTGCGTTTTATTCGATGACAAAGACGCTAAACCTAACGCCAATGCCAGTGACACTAAAAAGCTTTCACCGCCTGATAAGCTGTGAACACTGCGCACATCGTCCGCCATGTCTTTATCGATAATTTGTAATTCTAAATCACTGCTAGGTACGCGCTGTAAGGCGTAGCGTTTAGCAAAGTCGGCTAGATGTTTGTTGCTGTGGGTTAACAAGGCTTCCAGCGTTAGGCTTTGAGCGAAAACGCGAAACTTAGAACCATTAGCCGAGCCGATTAAGTCATTCAAACTTTGCCATTGTTCCCAGCGGTAACGTTGTTTGTCTAAATCGGCTTTAAGATGGCTACTGCTAGCGATTTTTTTATCGTCTTCGCGGCACTGCATTTCGCATTCTTGTTTGTGTTCGGTGAGCGATTGTTTTTGTTGTTGCAATTGAGTGGCGGTTTGCGTGGCGGTATCTTCGCTGATAGCTACCGACAACTGTTCATGGTGTTTGCGGTCTTCGGTTTTTACATTTAATAGGGCAGTAGCGGCTTGCAGGGCTTTTTCTGCTTGCTCAAGGTAGGTTTTCTGCTCAGTTAGCCACAATTCATCTTGTTGCAATAACTCGCTCAACTGCTCACGGCTGATGGCAAGGCGTTCTTGCTTTTGGTTAAGCGTGATTAAGGCTTGTTTTAAAACCTCAGAGCGGCGGGTGGTTTCGGTTTGCCAATGTTGTTGCTGGCTTTTTTGAGTGGCAAGTTCGGTGGTTGCGGTATTCACAGCGTTAGCGGCTTGTTGTTGAGCGGCTTTTGCTGCATTCACTTGTTGGTTAAGGCTTTGTTCAATCGCATCGGCTGTCGTAACTTTAGGCGAGGATCGAACTCCAACAAGGCATTCAATTAAATTAACACGTTCAAGTACAAGACTTTCTCGCTGCTTAGTTTCCTGTTGAATAACGATTTGCTTAAGCGTTAGCTGTTGTTGGCGTTGTGTATAAGTTTGCGTGACAAGTTGCGCTTGTTGCCCAATAGCATTCAAGTTTTTACTAACTATTTCTAACTGTTGTTGATTATGCTGGAATTCCTGTACTTTTTTACTGAGCGATGACGGTGTAGCAAGGTATGTTTGCCAATTTTCCAACTGTTCACACGGTACGGCTAAGGCTTCAACAATCGCGTTCAGTTGTTTTTCTAAGCTCTCAATAGTGGCAAGCTGGGCGCGATAATCGGCTTTATTTTGTGCGTGTTGTTTATCCAGCGCGGCGTATTCGCTGGTTAAATTATCATAACTTTGCTTGCTGTTATCAAAGGCAAGTTGTGCCGTTTTTAACTGTTGTTGCAAAGCTAACGCGGCTTTTTCTTGCTGTTTGATGTGGTTTAACTCAGCGGTAACACGCTCAAGCTGTTGCTTAAGTAAGGGTAACAATGCTTCATCGTCTAGGAATCCAAATCTAGACTTGAATTCAGCAGACCAATCACCATTCAAGGTCTGGCATTTTTCTTTTGCCAAAATTATTTTATGGTTCAGCTCGGTGGCTTTGCTTTTTTCTTGCTCAATCGTGTGTAGCGTGTTGAGAATGGCTTTACTCAACGCGGCTTTTTCAGCATCGAGTTCATTAACCCGCTGTTGTTGCGCTTGAGTGTATTCGTTGCCTAACGGCACGGCATGAGTGTGCCACGGGTGTTCCAACGCGCCACACACAGGACAAGGCTGGTCTTTGATTAATAATTGCCGTAGTTGCTCAGCGTCTTTATGGCTGGTGGCTTCAATTAACGCGAGGGCTTTTTTCGCTTCTTCAAGGCTGATGGCATTGAGGGCTTGTTGTTGATGGACTTTGTCGAGTTGTTGATTAGCGGTTTCTATGGTGTGCTTGGTGATGACTAACAGCGGCAAATCTTGTGTTATCGCCTGCTGTAATTCTTGGGCATTTGTTGCCAATAACAACGCGTGCTTGATGTGTTCGCCGTCTGCTTCCAATGCTTCTCTGGTGGTGTGCAACTGGCTTGCTGAACTACCTTCATCATCTTTTTTTATAGCGTCAAGTTTGACTTGCTGCTTGTCCAACACTTGTTTTTTAGCATCGATGTCAGTTTGTAACACACTCAAGCGTTGCTGGTCTTTATCCACCTGTTGCTTGTGTTGTCCCGCCGCATTTGCTTCACTCTCTCGTTGTTTGAACAATGCCGAATAACGCTTAAGCTCACTGTCCCAGTGCGTCCAGTCATCGGCAAGAGCTTGTAAGTCTTGATGTTCTGTTAGCCAATCCGTTAAGGTACGCAATGCGTACCCTACATCGGCTTGCTGTTTTATCAGCGCGTCTTGTTCTTGTTGGGCGGCTATCAACGCGGCATTCAGTTGTTTTTCGTCCGCGCTTAAATCATTAAGCGTGGTTTGTACTATCTCAAGCCGTGTATCTAAGGCACGAATGGCTTTTAACACAGGTTGTGCTTGTTGTTGCTGGGTTTCAGCGGCGATTAAATTCTCGTTCTGCGTGTTTAACAGCCCAGTTGCAGTGTGTAGTTTTATTTCTGTAGCACTTAGCAATTCACCCGATGTTTTTAACTTCCCTTCCGCAGTCACAAAATCCGTTTGAGCGGTTTGATAATGGCTTAATAAGGGACGTAAGGGTTCGGCTTTTTCAACTTGCTTAACCCGCATTCGTAACGGCTCAGCGGCATTCCATGCCTGTGAACTTTCAGCCAATGCGTCACTGGCAACGCGTTCAGCATCTAAGCGTTTTTTCAGTTCCACATACCAATCGATAATTTTTTGATTCGCGGCGATGTGTTTATCCAACTCACCTATTGAAGCAGTCAAACCATCACGCTGTTGTTCTAAAGCAAGCCGCGCAGGGCTATCGAGGGGAATTTGATTTTGCATTAAGCCTATAATACGGTCTAACTCGGCTTTTTCCACTTTGGCGCGGTCAAACGCGGCAATGGAAATTTCTGAATACAGTTCTGTTCCTGTGATGCGTTCCAACAAACTAGATCGTTCATCCTTTTTAGCTTTTAAAAATGCCGCAAAATCGCCTTGTGCCAATAATACTGAACGGCGAAATTGATCGAAATTTAAATCAATTAACTCGCTGATAGCGTCCAAGGTACTGGTTTTAGTCTGCCCAATGCGTTGCCCACTGTTGATGTTACTGAGTGATATTTCTTGCGCTTGCAACTTACCACTGGCTTTACCTCTAGCCTTGCTGACTTGCCAACGCGCTCGATACGGCTGTTTATCTTTACCAATAAAATCCACTTCGGCAAATGCTGAACTCGCACCACGACGTAAAATCGAGCGTACATCATTGTGTTTTACGCGCTGATTTTCGTCTTCGTCTTTATGCCCAATCGCAAAACCCGCACCATCGGGCAAGCGCGGCATTTTGTCATACAAGGCTAAACACAGCGCGTCCAAAATGGTAGATTTACCCGCGCCCGTTTGCCCTGTGATAGCGAACAAGCCCGCTGTTTGTAACGCGCCTTCATTGAGTAAAATTTCAAATTCATCGGCGAGACTGGCAAGATTTTTACCGCGTATGGCTAAAATGCGCATTATCGTATCCCCTCGACTAGTTCATTAAACAACGCGGTGATGTCATCGGGTGCATTCGTGTCGTATTTATTGGCATAACAGCGTTGAAACACATCCAAGGGTTGCAATTCTTCCAAGCGTTGCTCAATCTGCAAATCTGCCAAACTGCCATCACTGCCCGTATAAGCGGTGGTTATTTTCAATAAACGCACAGGTAATCTCGCAATCACCTCTTCAATCTGTTGCCGCAAACTGGGTTCGGGTTTATCTAACTTAATGCGCAACTCGATAAACGGATGTTGTGATTCATGCACCGCGTTTAATTCCAAACTTTCCAATTGTGCCAACACATCTGACAGGGTGGCAAAATCTTTGCTATTCGGCAAACGCAATAACTCAATATGACGCGGAATTTTTAGCTTAGTGATTGCCGTCTCCTGCCCAGCTTTTACATCAACTTGCAACACCGAATGCACATAATGACTTTCATCAAACGACAACGGAATCGGTGAGCCGCTATAGCGAATATGCTGATTCGCACCCACTTTTTGCGCTAAATGCAAATGCCCCAATGCCACATAATTTACCGCTTTAGGAAACAACTCAACAGGCAATGCGTGTTGATTGCCGCCTAAAATTTTCCGCTCACTCAGTTCAGAGACATTGCCATTCACCATATAACAATGCCCCGTCATAATCAGACTTTGCCCGTGTTGAACTTGGTCTTGCATACGCGCAAATAATTCATCGTACAGCGTCTTAACCCCTGCCACCAAAGCATCATCTGCTTCACTGTTAGGCAAATCCGCATTACGCAAAAATGGCATAGCCCCACACCATGCTTTAACTTCACCCGCCGCATTAGTCAGCGGTACTATCAAGCGTTGCCAATCAATACCGCGCTGATTATCACGTTGCAAACCACCGACTACATGAACGCCCAAAGCATTCAAAATAGACGACGGCGCGTCCAAACGGGTCGCTGAATCATGATTACCGCCGACTAAAATAATATTCAACTCAGGCTGTTGGTTTTTAGCCTGCACCAAAAACTCATACAACTGCGCTTGTGCTTGCGCCGACGGATTTGCTGAATCGAAAATATCTCCCGCCACTATCAGCGCGTCCGCTTGCTTGTCCAACAATTCAGCCAGCAACCAATTCAAAAATTGCTGGTGTTCAAGCTGACGCGAAACGCCGTGTAAGGTGTGACCTAAGTGCCAATCGGCGGTGTGTATGAGTCTTAGCATAATGATGATAGTGGTGTAGTGATGCTATAGCTAAATTACAATAGGTTTCTCAAGTTATGACGTTATGTTGTGAACTTAATAAATCCTAAATACTTGCTGTATACGTTCAAATTCATAGAGATAAGGTTTTGCAACTTCGCGGTTTGCGGCAATAACGATTAAATCATGTGAAAAAACGGAGGTGTTATACCAATTAAAACTACCATCGATAACAATATAATCATCAATAATGCAGTATTTAGAATGAATAGGCGAATAAGGTACTGAATGATCATCTTGCCCGTAAACGAGTCCTACCTTTACACCTGATGATTTTAATCTCTCAATAGCAGGTAACAGTGGTCTATTTAATTCTTCTTCCATCGTGCGTTCAATACCAATTCGTCCTTGTCTGGCTAAATGGCCATTAAATAAAATATGCACATAAACACCTCTGTTTTTGGCATTAATTAAGGCACAAATGACACTTTCATTATATTTACCTAATAAATCACCAATCAAAAATAAACTAATTTTAATTGAATGTTTAGCACGGTTAATTTCAGCCAAAATAGCATGATGGGGAAGGTAATTTTCACCATTACTCATGACGTGTCTGCCAAAGGTATACAGTAGATTAAATTGACTGTAGGGGTCGATACCATATTTTTGAATAACCCCTCCGCGTTGGCTTTGAAAAATATTATCGAGTAATCGACTGACGCCTTTAGAATGAAAAGTCATGCCTGATTCCCAATTTGATCCCCAGCGATCAAAGGTAATATTAAATGACCCTAAGATACAATCCTCGTTATTAAAGATAATGAATTTAGTGTGCATATCGGGATCAACTTCAATCAAATGGTGAACTGGCGTACAAACCACACCAAGTAATTCAACCCCCGCACGTTTTAAACGTGCATAATTATCGCTATTAGTGAGTGTCATTTTTCGCCAATCAACAATACATTGCACCCATACGCCTTGTTGACTCGCATGAACTAAGTGAGTGGTAAAATCTGCATCATCAATACAATCCACACTAACTTTAATTGTACAAAGTTTCTCAGGATGCTCTCGTTTACAGTGCGTTACCTTATCTATCATTTCGTGAATATAACTTTTTGGATGATAAGGGTGATGAGGCTGCCCCTTTGTAAACTTAGGAAATAATTGTAATGAGTCAAAATGATGATTAATCCAATTCACATCACTTTGTAATTCATGAGCGTTTAGCTCATAGGTTCGATAATGGTTGGTGGTTGAATGTTGGCTATTTATTTCTCGGTATTGATGAGTATTTGAATCGCTATGTAATTGCCCCCAGTCCATAAAGATATATTCTTTTTGTGAAGGAATTGAGTGGTTATCTTTATGAATAATAAAGGAAAACTTTACACACGTTATTTGACCAAAAGAATTAGAAACAGGATGGATATAAAAATCTCTGGTCTTACGTTTGTGGGTGTTCCATTTAACGTCATACGCATCGGTATCAACAATATAAGTTTCGCAAATATTATGGTTACGATGGACTTTTAGAATTACTTTTAAATTAATTTTATCACCATGAAATAGTTCAAAGTCTATTTTTCCCCAACGCAGAAAAAATTGATGATTAAAATCATTAACTCGTGCAAATGAACGTCCTAATTCGCCTTGCACTGGCTTAGCATAATGTTCAGCTATTTGTTGCATACCATCACCTTTATTATTATTTTAGCTAAAGAGCTTCAAATGTCATTAAGTAACCAAAATGATCTGATACTCGCCCATAATTTTGTTCGGTAAAAATAACTTTTGCGGAGACTGCCTTTAATTGACTGTTTTTTTTCATAAAAATATAATCAATTCGGTAATCATCGGCTAATAGGTCTTGCCAATGCGCATCATTGACTCTGAATATTTTATCAAATATACCGTGTTCATTAACCGCTAAAAATTGATCTTCATAGTCGCATGAATCAATCACAAACCCATAACCTTCTGTACCTGCTGTAATATTAAAATCGCCGCATAATAAGGTTGCTTTAATATCATCACTATTATTAATATCAGCCCATTGTTGTAATCGTTGAAATTGCGACTTAAAACCACCTTCCATCCAACTTAAATGTGCAGAAAATACATTAATAAAGCCAATGTAAGGGACATCAACGCGTGCTTTTACCACTTTCCTAGAATTAATATTATATTCGTCATGACTATCCGATACATATTGGGCTTCGTGATTAGATAAGGGATAACGACTTAAAATAGCCACACCCTCTCTATATTTATCAAAGCCTAAATGCGACCAGTCATAATGAATATAAAATGGATTTGTTAAGCGGTCATTGATAATTTTTGCAGCATTTGATTCCCAATCGCCTTGCCCATCACGCCAATATTCAGCAGCTTCCTGCAAACAAATAATATCAATCTCTAATTCATTAATTGTTTTAGCAATTTTAGTGAATTTCTCATCCTGATTTTCTTCTTGATAACAATGTAAGTTTAATATTAAAACCTTTAGTTGCTGTTGTGGAAAAAAATAATTATGACCTTCATTATTTTCCCACAGTATTTTATGCCGCTTATTTTCACAACTGATGACATATTGTAATTTACCTAAGTTACTGTCATGAATACTTGCTGTCCAAAGTTGCGTGCCGTATTGATTTGGATTTCTGGCATTACTTGAGAAGGTAGTATCCCAATAATTTCTTTTAAAATGACACGGCGTTTTTGTTATTGTTTGCCAATTATCTGTTGTCCAATGGATGATAACGCTATTTGCATTAAAAGATCGGTGTACTACAGCAGATATAGATATTGTTTTCTGATTATCATATAAATAATTTTGAAAACCAATATTTTGTATCCGTTGATTATTGGTTAATCTAATACCAGAATCTGCCGCGCTAAAATAATTGTGCTTATTATTATTATCAAGATATTCTTCATCTAATACCTGATAACGTAAACTAAACTTAATATTGCCTGCAAGCAATTGTGTTTCTGTTAGGGTAAGGGTAATACTTGCCGACCAATATTCCTTGTCATGTCCTAACATACTGTGATATTCAGCAGGTAATATTTGCCAAATGCCTTCTTCACCTGCCCAAATAACGTCAATTTGTTTAGCATAATCAATATTTTCTACCTGCATAAAAAATGTTAATTTCTGCTGAACGGGTGTTGTTTTGCGAATGATGACATTTTCCACATAGAGCAGTTTTATTTTATTCATATTTTTATCAGTCTCTAAACAAAAGTTTTTAGGTATCTTAACGCGTAAGGTGCCTAAGTGATAGCATCATGTATCAATCCTTGGTAATGGCATCCTATTGAGTCTATTCACTATCTCTTGATTGGGAATACGCCGATAAAGCCGTCATTATTTTAATCATTGACACGTTTAGTAGGTACATTAGGAGCTTTATCAGCGATTATGAAAGTCAGTATGCGTTTTTGAAAGCCCTGAACTAATTTTTAAAACTGACGAAAACGAATATTTTTGTTATTTTACTCAGCATTACTCACACAGTACGTTTTAAAGGGAATCCTTATGATAGATAAACAATCACAACACGGCGAATGGTCATCTCGTTTCGCATTTATTTTAGCGGCAACAGGTTCAGCGGTTGGGCTGGGGAATATTTGGAAGTTCCCTTATATCGCGGGGGAGAATGGCGGTAGTGCGTTTGTGATGGTGTATGTGCTGTGTGTGGTGTTAATGGGGATTCCTATTATGATGGCAGAAACCATGTTGGGACGACGTGCTAAGCAAAATCCAGTCGATACGATGCGAACGTTGACGCAGGAAGCAGGCGCGGATACGCGTTGGCAGTATTTGGCGTGGATGGGCATGATTGCGGGGTTTTTGATTTTATCGTATTACAGTGTGATTGCGGGTTGGGCTTCGGCTTATACGTTGAAAGCTGTGATGGGGGATTTTTTCGGCAGTAATGCACAAAAAACAGGTGAGATGTTTTCTGAGTTTATCAGTAGTCCGCTACGGCTTATTTTTTGGCATTCGTTTTTTATGTTGGCAACGATGGTTATTGTGTCTAAAGGCATTCGTAATGGCTTAGAAAAAACAGTGCAGATGTTGATGCCCTTGTTGTTTATCATGCTGTTTTTGTTGGTTGCTTATGCAATGACGACTAGTGGTTATCAGCAAGGGCTGCATTTTTTATTCAGCCCAGATTTCAGCAAAATTACGGGTAAAGTAGTGTTGACAGCAATAGGGCAAGCGTTTTTTAGTCTGGGTTTAGGCATGGGAACGATGATGATTTATGGTGCATACCTGCCTAAAA
This sequence comes from Crenothrix sp. D3, assembly GCA_002134785.1. Classification (GTDB taxonomy): domain Bacteria; phylum Pseudomonadota; class Gammaproteobacteria; order Methylococcales; family Methylomonadaceae; genus UBA4132. The sequence continues at coordinate 12,901 of MBQZ01000025.1, read as the reverse complement.
ACGTGTCGATTGCTAAGTCCACTATTATTGTTGCCAGTGCTGATACCATTGTGGCGTTATTAGCGGGGATAGCGATTTTTCCTATCGTGTTTGCCAATGGCTTACAGCCTGATTCAGGGCCTGGTTTGGTGTTTGAAACCTTGCCGATTGCCTTTGGAAATATGACGGGTGGTTGGTTGTTTGGCGTGTTGTTTTTTGTCATGTTGGTGGTTGCCGCGTTGACTTCTTCCATTGCCTTGATTGAACCTGCGGTGGCGTGGTTGATAGAAAGTAAGGAAATGACCCGCGATCAAGCCTGTGTGAGAGCGGGTTTAGTGGCGTGGGCGTTGGGATTTGTGACGGTGTTTTCCTTTAATCGTTGGGCAGATATTCGCTTTTTTGGACACACACTGTTTGAATTAATTGATGGTTTGACCGCTAATATCATGCTGCCTGCTGGCGGTTTGGCAATTGCTGTGTTTGCGGGTTGGATGATGAAACAACAGCATACTGAGCAAGAATTGGCGTTGCCTAATGAGCAATATAAAGTATGGAAAGTGTTGATTAGTTATGTTGCGCCAGCAGGTGTATTGTTAATTTTTCTACACGTTGTAGGGGTGCTGTAATGTCAACGGTGATTCATAAAAGTGCTTTAGTTAAATTTTCAGCGCAACAAATGTTTGATTTAGTGAATGATGTTGAAGCCTATCCACAATTTTTACCGTGGTGTGGAGGTGCGAAAATTCTGAAACGTGAAGCCGATTTTTTTGAAGCGGAATTGTTAATTGCAAAAGCGGGTTTTCATAAAACCTTTTCTACGCGCAATCGTATAGACCAAGGCGGAAGCATGACTATTTCGTTACTCAACGGTCCATTTTCTCGCTTGGATGGCGTGTGGAATTTTATGCCGTTACGCGAAGATGCAAGTAAAATTTCGCTGGATTTAGAATTTGAAATGTCAGGGGTGTTGGCTAATCTGGCGTTTGGGGCAGTGTTTAATCAAATCTGTAACACGATGGTCAGTTCTTTTACTAGTCGAGCGAAACAAGTGTATGCCTGAATTAATCAATGTTGAGGTGGCTTATGCCACGCCTGAGCAGCAAGTGCTTATCGTGCTTAGTTTGCCTGAAAATTCGACGGTAGAAAAAGCTATTAATCACTCTGGTTTATTGATGCGGTTTCCTGCATTGGGACTGACTGCTGTGGGTATTTTTGGCAAACTGTGTGAGCTAAATCAACTGTTAAAAGCAGGTGATAGAGTAGAAATTTATCGCCCATTACACAACGACCCTAAAGAGGCGAGACGACAACGAGCGGCTAAAAATTAACGGTAAAAGTGTATCCCTTAACCAAGGGATACACTTATCAACTACTTAGTAACGGTAATGATCTGGCTTGTAAGGGCCTTCAACAGGAACGTTGATATAAGCGGCTTGTTCTGCGGTTAGTTGCGTTAATTGCACACCGATTTGTGCTAAATGTGAACGGGCTACTTTTTCGTCTAATTTTTTCGGTAAGATATAAACTTTGTTTTCATAGCTTGCAGCATTTGCCCACAATTCCATCTGCGCTAATACTTGGTTGCAGAATGAATTGGACATCACGAAACTTGGATGACCTGTCGCACAACCTAAGTTGACTAAACGACCTTCTGCCAGCACGATGATACGTTTACCGTCAGGGAAAATGACGTGATCCACTTGGGGTTTGATGTTTTCCCAAGTATATTGACGTAACGCCGCGATTTCGATTTCAGAATCAAAATGACCGATGTTGCAGACGATGGCTTGATCACGCATCGCCAATAAATGGGCGTGCGTAATGATGTGGTAGTTGCCTGTGGCAGTGACGAAGATGTTAGCAATCGGAGCCGCTTCTTCCATAGTCACTACGCGGTAGCCTTCCATTGCTGCTTGTAATGCACAAATCGGGTCAATTTCAGTAATTAAGACCGTTGCACCTAAGCCGCGTAAGGATTGCGCGCAGCCTTTACCCACGTCACCATAACCACAAACAACAGCGATTTTGCCCGCTATCATCACGTCAGTAGCGCGTTTGATACCATCAACTAAAGACTCGCGGCAACCGTATAAGTTGTCGAATTTTGATTTAGTGACTGAATCGTTGACGTTGAACGCAGGAACGAACAATGTGCCTTTAGCAACACGTTCGTACAAACGCAATACGCCAGTCGTGGTTTCTTCGGATAAGCCTTTCACATCTGCCATTAATTCAGGAAATTTGTCAGACATCATGTTGGTTAAATCACCACCATCATCCAGAATCATGTTGGGTCTCCAACCGTCTGGCGCGATGATAGTTTGTTCAATACACCATTCAGCTTCTTCTTCGGTTTCGCCTTTCCATGCGAAGACAGGAATACCCACCGCTGCGATGGCTGCCGCAGCGTGGTCTTGGGTAGAGAAGATGTTGCATGATGACCAACGCACAGTTGCACCGAGTGCAGTCAGAGTTTCAATCAGCACAGCTGTTTGAATGGTCATGTGTAGACAGCCCGCAATGCGTGCACCTTTTAACGGTTGTGCCGCACCGAATTCTTCGCGTAATGCCATTAAACCTGGCATTTCGGTTTCGGCGATGTTGATTTCTTTACGTCCCCAATCAGCTAAGGCGATGTCGGCAACTTTGTAATCTTGAGTCATGTTGTGTCTCTTTAGAAAATATGGAAGTTTAGGGGAGCTATGTGAACCCCAGCGTGAACTTTAGTGTTTGTTATAGACATAAATTTTCCTCCCATTAGTAAATTTTTGGGCTATGCAAGCCCCAGATGAAAAGAGTGTTTGTTGGGATAAGCTTAGCTCACCCCAACCCAACCTACGATAGAAGGTTATAAGCCAGCGGCTGCTTTTAATTCATCAACTTTGTCGGTTTTTTCCCAGCTAAAGCTGTCTTCATTACGTCCAAAATGCCCATACGCGGCAGTCGGTAAGTAAATGGGTCTTAACAAGTCCAGTTGAGCGATTAAGCCTTTAGGTCTTAAATCAAACACATCACGAATAATCTGCACTAAACGGTCTTCGGAAATTTTGCCTGTACCAAAGGTTTCAACTGTGATTGAAGTCGGTTCAGCAACACCAATCGCGTAAGACACTTGAATTTCACAACGTTCTGCAAGTTCAGCGGCAACAATATTTTTTGCTACATAACGTGCCATGTAAGCTGCTGAACGGTCTACTTTTGAGGGATCTTTGCCAGAAAACGCGCCGCCGCCGTGTCTTGCCATACCGCCGTATGTATCAACGATAATTTTACGACCTGTTAAGCCGCAATCGCCCACGGGTCCACCGATGATAAATTGACCTGTTGGATTGATAAAGTATTTAGTATCTTTGTGTAACCATTCTTTGGGCAGAACGTGCAGAATAATGTCGTCCATGACAGCTTCATGCAGTGCTTTGGTACTGATTTCTGGCGAATGTTGGGTAGATAACACTACCGCATCAATGGCAACAGGTTTGTTGTTTTCGTAGCGGAAAGTGATTTGGCTTTTTGCGTCAGGACGTAACCAAGGTAAAGTTTTGTTTTTGCGTACTTCGGCTTGACGTTGTACCAACAGATGAGAATAAGTAATCGGAGCTGGCATGAATACATCGGTTTCATTGCTGGCATAACCAAACATTAAGCCTTGGTCGCCCGCGCCTTGCTCGTGGTTTTCATCTTCATTAACACCCATTGCAATATCAGCCGATTGTTTGCCAATCGCGTTTAATACTGCGCAACTGTTGCCATCAAAACCAATTTCGCCGTTATCGTAACCGATTTCACAAACGACTTTTCTAACTAGAGCTTCAAAATCCACCCACGCGTTAGTGGTGATTTCACCCGCTAACACAACCATGCCTGTTTTGACTAAGGTTTCACACGCTACGCGTGATTTTGGATCTTGTGCTAACAGGGCATCAAGAACTGCATCAGAAATTTGATCGGCAACTTTGTCTGGATGCCCTTCTGATACGGATTCAGATGTAAAACTAAAATTATCGCTCACGTTTATACCTCTCAATAAAAATAAATCTCAGATAGACAAAAGGCTGCATAAAGCAGCCTTGTGTATTTAGTGGTGGGCCCTGTAGGACTTGAACCTACGACCTGCCGATTATGAGTCGGACGCTCTAACCAACTGAGCTAAGGGCCCTTAACTGTTACTCACCATCCAAAAAGCATCTTAACTGCTCTGATCTTGAAGGGTGTCTTAATTTTCTTAATGCTTTGGCTTCGATTTGACGAATACGCTCACGCGTGACATCAAACTGTTTACCGACTTCTTCTAAAGTATGATCGGTATTCATGTTAATACCAAAACGCATTCTTAATACTTTGGCTTCGCGGGCAGTTAAACCAGCTAACACATTTTGTGTTGATTCGCGTAAGCCTGCAATAGTAGCTGCTTCTACAGGAGACAATACTTTAGCATCTTCTATAAAATCTCCCAAATGCGAGTCTTCATCATCACCTATTGGTGTTTCCATTGAAATCGGCTCTTTGGCGATTTTTAATACTTTACGCACTTTGTCCTCAGGCATTTCCATACGCTCTGACAGTTCTTCGGGTGTAGCTTCCCGCCCCATTTCTTGCAAAATCTGCCGTGAAATACGGTTCAATTTGTTAATCGTTTCAATCATGTGGACAGGGATACGAATCGTTCTGGCTTGGTCAGCGATAGAACGTGTAATGGCTTGGCGTATCCACCATGTCGCATAAGTTGAAAATTTATAACCGCGACGGTATTCAAATTTATCAACGGCTTTCATTAAACCAATATTGCCTTCTTGAATTAAATCAAGGAATTGCAAACCACGGTTAGTATATTTTTTCGCAATCGAAATAACCAGCCTTAAGTTGGCTTCAATCATTTCTTTTTTAGCGCGGCGGGCTTTGGCTTCACCAATAGACATACGACGGTTAATATCTTTTAAACCGTTGATAGTTAATCCGTACTGCGCTTCTATATCAGTCAATACTTTTTGCGCTTTTCTCAGTTCTTTTTCGCGTAACTTTAAGTCTTCTGAATAACTGTGTCCGCCGTTTAATTGCGAATCTAGCCATTCTGGGCTAAATCCTTGCTCAGTAAAAGAGGCAATAAAGTCTTTGCGGGGCATTTTTGCATCCTTAACAAAAATGTCTAATATCAGCTTTTCCTGTTCACGCACGGTGGCAACACCGTTAGGAATAATCCCTGTTAATTTTTTTAAGTATTGTGGAGTCCATTTAAACTCTCTAAATAAATCAGCCAGCACTTCAAAGGCTTGCTCTGTTTTATCACTCACATAGCCATGCTTTTTGATAGCGGCAGAAGCGAGTTTTAGTTGTTTTCTGAGTGCTTCAACTTTTTCTTTAACTTCTTCGTGGTTAAGTCCTTTTAACTCCTCTTCAGCTTCAGCCTCTTCGGCAATGTCAGCTGGTTGAACGGCCACCAAGTTTTCTGGTTCACTTAAATCAACAAAACCTGACATTAAGTCGGTGAGTCGAATACTGCCTTCTTCACCCGAAATAGAATCAAATGAGTTCAAAAAATCTTCAACCACGACGCACGATCTAGCAATAGCCTTCACTAATTGCTGTTGCCCTTCTTCAATACGTTTGGCAATTTTCAATTCATCAGCGCGGGTAAGTAACTCAACCGAGCCCATTTCCCTCATGTACATACGAACTGGGTCTGTGGTTCTACCAAATTCGCTGTCAACAGACGCTAAGGCTGCAACTTCTTCCGCATCTTCGTCATCGGTAGCGACGGTTGCAGAATCAGTAATGAGTGAGTCTTCATCGGGGGCAACTTCGTGAACCTGAATCCCCATTTCATTGATCATGCCAATGATGTCTTCAATTTGTTCAGGGTCAACAATATCACTCGGCAAGTGATCGTTCACCTCGGCATACGTCAGGTAACCCTGCATTTTGCCTTTGGCTATTAATTGTTTAAGTTGAGACTGTTGTTCTTGATTCATTATTTACTCACTGAGTGCTTCGCTCAGCCTGACTACACTGAACGTACAATTATACAATACAATTCACTTTTTTGCACTAAAACGTTGCACATTTGCAACGCTCTATTTGTAATTAACCTTTAAAACTAAGCAATTTTTGTAACTGTTCTTTTTCTTGCGGAGTCAAACCTGTTGTTTCTAGCTTTTTCAGCAATGATTTACGGCGGTCTTCCGTAAATTGAATAACCAATTTGTCCAGCGCACCCGCAAATTCTGCCACGTTATGACTTGCTGGAATTTCCAGTTGTAACACTTCTAACTGTTTGATAATGGCTTCATCTGGATGACCTCGATAACACTCTAACAAAGCTCCTGTATTAGCAGGTCTTTCTCGTAAAATAATTTGTAAAATACTATTAAACTTTTCTACGCCATCAAACTTCAAGCTGCTCCAATCAATTTCTCGTTGTTCAATAATTTCAATCAGTTCTGGATACTGGATTAATAATGCCAATATCAATCGTGGCAATGGCTGTCGCCCTTGTTCGGGTCTTTGTCGTTGTTTGTTTGGTTTTTTACTAAGTGCAGCTGTATTTTTCAAAGCATCGAGCTTGGTAATTCCTAATTTCTTAAGTCGTTCTAACATCAACTCTTTAAATATACTTTCTGGTAGCTTCTCCAGATACTTTTTAGCTTTTTCACCTAATTGCGACTGCCCTTCGGTCTCAGATAAATTAAGCGTACTAGTCAAATGTTCGAAAAAATAATCTGACAGAGGTGTCGTTGTTTCTATTTGCTTAGTAAACAGGTCCAGTCCTTGTTCTCTTATTAATGAATCTGGGTCATGTTGTGGTGGCAAAGTCATAATCCGACATGACCGCCCATCCTTTAAATAGGGAAGAGCTGTCTCTACAAGCCGCCACGCTGCCGTTTGCCCTGCTTTATCACCATCAAAACAAAATACTAACTCTGCTGAAAACCGAAACAACAAATCCAGATGTGCGCCTGATGCTGCTGTTCCTAATACGGCAACGGCATAATCAAGACCAAACTGCGCTAACGCCACCACATCCATGTAGCCTTCAACCAACAAAATACGAGGGGGCTTTGAGTTCTTTGCCAACAATTCGTATAAGCCGTAAACTTCCTTGCCTTTGCTAAATAGGGACGTTTCTGGCGAATTCAAGTATTTAGGCAAACTATCATCAAGTACCCGTCCGCCAAAGCCTACGATTCGACCGCGTTTATCTCGAATAGGGAACATTAACCGCCCACGAAAACGCCCGTAAACTTCGCCGCTATCATTGCTACCAAGCAAACCACAGTCAGTTAAGGCTTTAGTATCAAATCGTTCAAGCAACGGTCGCCACTGTGTTGGTGCATAGCCCAGCATGAAATCACGCGCGATTGTGCCGCTAATGCCCCGCGCTTTTAAATAATCAACCGCTTCGACACTGTCGCGTAATTGCTGGACATAAAAAGCGGCAACCTGTTCCATGACTGAATAGAGCTGACTTAAATCTTGTTTTTTGGGTTCGTTTTGATAAGAAGCGGAAGACGTTTCTCTAGGCACATCAATACCCACAAACGCTGCCAAATCTTCAACGGCTTCGACAAAATCTAAATGATTAAAATCCATCAAAAAACCGATGGCGTTACCACTCGCACCGCAACCAAAACAATGAAACATTTGCTTGCTACGATTGACAGAAAAGCTAGGGGATTTTTCGGTGTGGAACGGGCAGCGGGCGACAAAATTTGCGCCCGTTTTTTTAAGAGGAAGGTGCGAATCGATTAAATCGACTATATCAACCCGCACTAACAGCTCGTTAATAAATTCGCGTGGTATGAGTCCAGACATACTTAAGTACCTAGCTACTTTGTCGGGTTACGCTGTCGCTAACCCGACCTACCCCGACTATTCAGATTTACGCTGATAAAGCCGCTTTAATTTTATTACTGACCACAGACATATCAGCGCGACCTTGCATTTTTTCTTTTAACAACGCCATCACTTTGCCCATGTCTTTAACCGATTCCGCGCCTGATTCTGCGACAGCATCGCTAATCATGGTATCAACTTCCGCTTCAGTTAAGGCTTGTGGCAGAAAGTCTTGAATAATCAAAATCTCGGCTTCTTCGATTACCGCTAAATCCATGCGATTTCCGTCGGTAAATTGACGAATTGACTCGCGGCGTTGTTTGAGCATTTTATCCAGAACGATAATAGTACGCTCATTGTCTAGCGTAATGCGTTCATCGACTTCAATTTGCTTAATGGCGGCTAACATCAAACGAATCACACCTAATCTGACTTTTTCGCCGCTTTTCATGGCGGCTTTCATCGCGTCTTTAAGACGGTCTGTTAATAGATCAGTCATAATTACAGCGCGGGACGACCACGACGTAAATTTTTCAACGCATAACGCTCACGCGCTAATTTTTTCAAATGACGTTTAACAGCCGCTGCACCTTTACGTTTACGTTCTGAAGTCGGTTTTTCATAGAATTCACGACGACGGACTTCAGCTAAAACACCCGCTTTTTCACAAGCGCGTTTGAAGCGACGAATAGCAATATCAAAAGGTTCGTTTTCTTTAAGTTTCACTGACGGCATTATAATAATTCCAAGTATGTTAATATTTTAAGGATGTGGAGTCTGTCCACTGAATAAACAGAACCCGTAATTATACCTTTACTTTATTAATATTCAAAAACTCAATGTACGTTTTAGGCATAGAAACTTCCTGCGATGAAACTGGAATCGCTATTTATCATTCCGAACACGGTTTGATTCATCATCTTTTATACAGTCAAATTGATATGCACAGCGAATATGGCGGCGTTGTGCCTGAGCTTGCCTCACGCGATCACATTCGCAAATGTGTACCACTGATTAAGCAATGTTTACGCGAAAGCCAACTGAGCAGTGCCGATATTGGCGGCATTGCTTACACCGCAGGACCTGGTTTAATGGGTGCGTTGTTAGTGGGTACGGCAACGGCTAGAAGTCTGGCGTGGGCGTGGCAAATCCCAGCGATTGCCGTGCATCACATGGAAGGACATTTACTCGCTCCTATGTTAGAAGATAATCCACCTGCATTTCCCTTTGTAGCTTTATTAATTTCGGGTGGACACACGTTATTAGTGCGAGTTGAAGGTATTGGTCGTTACGAATTATTAGGAGAATCTTTAGATGATGCCGCTGGTGAAGCCTTTGATAAAACCGCAAAAATGCTGGGTTTGGGTTATCCAGGCGGCCCGAAGTTATCCGCGCTGGCCGAACAGGGTGTACCGCGCTTTAAATTCCCTCGCCCAATGACAGATAGACCTGGTTTAGATTTTAGTTTTAGTGGTTTAAAAACCTTTACCATGAATACTATTAACGCGAGCGAAAAAACCGAGCAGGATAAGGCGGATGTGGCATTTGCTTTTCAAGATGCGGTTTCTGATACGCTAACTATTAAATGCCGCCGTGCCTTACAGAAAACAGGTTTAAGTCGTTTAGTGATTGCAGGTGGTGTTAGTGCCAATAAACAAATTCGTGCTTCGTTAACTGAAATGGTCGCTAAAGAAAATGCGCAGATTTATTACCCACGTTTGCAATTTTGTACTGACAACGGTGCAATGATTGCTTACGCAGGCTGCCAACGTTTAATGGTAGGACAACAACAAGGGCTAGAAATAGTTGCCCGTCCGCGTTGGGCAATGAGTGAATTATCTGGCTGCTAAAATTTGACATATTTATACAATGCCTATTTACGCAATCCTTATTTTTTATATATCAATGGGTTAAGAGATATTATCAATAAATTCGTTAAAGTTTAGATGGCTATAGCTAGCATTAGCCTCTATAATGAAACATCCAGTAGACAGTACACATCCCACGATGCGAGACTTTTACTTACAAGTTTTGTACGTTATTCAGCACTTTTCAGAAATTCCTTCCCGTTTTTTCCTTTTTGTGTCTTGTGTAATTGGCAAGCAGATTTTTTCATTGATTTATTGAGGTAGTAACATGGCAACAGGTACTGTTAAATGGTTTAACGAGTCTAAAGGTTTCGGTTTTATTTCACCTAGCGACGGCAGTGCTGATGTATTCGTACATTTTTCTGCAATCGCCAGTACAGGTGGATACCGCACTTTGGCTGAAGGTCAAGCCGTTAAGTATGAAGTAGAATCAGGCCCTAAAGGCCCACAAGCGTCAGATGTAGCCGCCGCGTAAGCGACTACTTTCCTTCCCAATCCCGTTTATACAACGGGGTTGTGGCATCTACTGGGTTATCCAGTCACTTTACCCCCTATTTTAGGATATGTCTTTTGAAACGAATTTTTGTAGGAAACTTACCTAGCGAGGCGACTGAAGCCAGCGTTACAACCTTATTTTCTGAATACGGCAAAGTCCGTTCCATTGAATTGGTCTCTGATATATTCAGTGGTAAATGTCGCGGTTTTGGTTTTATCGCTATGGAGGGACATGAAGCCCGCGCCGCTATTTCAGCACTGGATGGCAATTTATATTGTGGCAAACCGTTAAAAGTTAAGTTTGAAGAACCTATGGCAAAAAACGGTAAACGCCGTTAAACATTGAATTGTGAGCTTAGTGTCACAATTTAACCCGCGTTAAGGGATAGCAACGCAGGGTACACATCTTTATTAGTCAACAGCGTTAGCTGTTGACTAACCACTAAAAAGCACTTATTACCCGTTACCCGCTCGTAACAGCAGATAAAAAATATTTCTCTCTAAAATACAGTGCAACTTTAACCAAGCCAATCAGCACTGGTACTTCCACTAACGGCCCTATGACTGCCGCAAATGCCTCGCCTGATTGCAAACCAAAAACCGCTACTGCCACCGCAATTGCCAATTCAAAATTATTACTCGCCGCAGTAAACGATAGCGTTGCAGAAATACGATACCCCGCGCCTAGTTTTGCCGACATAAAAAATGTCAGTAAAAACATAATCAAAAAGTAAATCACCAGCGGCACTGCGATACGCAACACATCGAATGGTAACTGCACGATATATTCACCTTTAAGTGAAAACATCACCAAAATAGTAAACAGCAATGCAATCAAGGTCATCGGACTAATTTTAGGCATAAATTTTTCTTCATACCAGTCCTGCCCTTTACGTCGAACTAGAAAAAACCGCGTAAACATTCCACAGAAAAACGGAATACCCAAATAAATCAACACGCTTTTAGCCACTTCTAAAATAGTTACGGGTACTTCCAGACCAGACGCAATGCCCAACCAATCGGGTAACACCGTGACAAAAATATAGGCGTACAGCGAAAAAAACAGCATCTGAAAAATAGAATTAAACGCCACTAGCCCCGCGCAATATTCGCTATCGCCGTCTGCTAACTCATTCCACACCAATACCATTGCAATACAACGCGACAAGCCAATAACAATCAAGCCCACCATATATTCTGGGTAATCGCGCAAAAATACGATAGCCAACACAAACATCAACACAGGGCCAATAAGCCAATTCTGTATTAAAGACAATATCAACACTTTCGTATTTTTAAAAATACGCGGCACTTCCTCATAGCGAACTTTTGCCAACGGCGGATACATCATCAAAATAAGCCCGATAGCAATCGGTACCGATGTTGTTCCCACTTGAAATTGCGTCAACCACTGCGTAAAACTCGGCACAAAATAACCCAGTGCCACCCCCGTCGCCATCGTGATAAAAATCCACAGCGTTAAAAAGCGTTCGACAAAGCCTAATCGTTTTTCTGTTTGCATAATTAAGCGACCTCAGCCCCGATTTTATTCAATGCCAGACTGAGTTCAGCCGTTGGCATGGTTTCAAATGGCAGGGCTAACAACTGCTCAATACGCTTTTTCAGCGCGTTGTATGTCACTTGAAATGCCGCTGCAACCTCTTCTTCACTGCCTGAAATATGGGCAGGATCAGTTAAACCCCAATGCCCACGCACGGTACTATTTAAATACACAGGACACGCTTCACCTGCCGCTGAATCACACACGGTAATAGCAATGTCGATACCCTCATCGGCAAATTCATTCCATGACTGACTGATAAAACCCTCAGTCGCAATGCCATTACGTTTTAAGGTTGCCAAAGCGTTAGCGTTTATTTTACCTAGCGGACGACTACCCGCTGAAAATGCCTGCAATCTGTCGCCCGCTAGATGATTAATCAACGCCTCGCCTAATACACTGCGGCAAGAGTTCCCCGTACATAAAATCAAAATTTTTAGCATGATTATCTTTTGGTTAGTTGGTGAAATGAACCAGCATTGTACTAAATAACCCTTAGTTCAATTCTCAAATTTAAACTAAGCTTTCAAATTTTAAAAGTTATTGACCGAAAAAAACCAACAACAATATCGATTTTAAGCCTGCCATAAGTCACCTTCGATATAGCTAACCGTCAATAAAATGATTACAAAACCGTTCACACTGAGCTGTGAGCTTGTCGAACAGTCGAAGTGTGAATGTGGTTCGACAAGGCTCTCAAGGAAACTTTTTATAAAAATTCTCTCTGTTATCCACTCTAGAAGTTACGCATTGACGATAGATGAAAAAAGTGGGCTCAAGTTTTCCTTACCGACGAGAAATTCCGAAATAAAAGATTTCACCACATTTGTGAACAATTCGCGTCGAACTTGATAACAATCAGTGATGGATTGCATTGATGTAAGTCGTTGTAATTGAACATAGCCACAAATGGCGGCAAACAAATGATTCTTGATTGCCTGTTTCCCCCGCACTTGGAAGTTTTCGATATTGCAAACTTGCTTGATGGCACGATGATATTGTTCGATTTGCCAATGTTTAGCGTGTTCAGTGTTAAATTCAGATTGATTAAATTCGGTGAGTTTTTCTTCGTCGGGTAAATAAACCACAGTGTGGCGCAGCTGGTCTTTTAGCTGTGTCCTGAAAAGTTTAACGTTCCCATAGCCTTTCAACCACACGATTAAACCGTTTT
>MBQZ01000024.1 GCA_002134785.1 Crenothrix sp. D3 | reverse complement strand
CGGAACTTTGCACCCGCCAACAAAGCTGCCGTATCGAGTGAAAGGACGCGTTTTGATTTCAAGCTGTCGGGCACTTCGCCATTCACGATACGCTGCGCCAAGCCCTCAACAATCGCGGTTTTACCGACGCCGGGTTCGCCTATCAATACAGGATTATTCTTGCTGCGACGTTGCAAAATCTGTATCGCACGACGAATTTCGTCGTCACGACCAATCACAGGGTCAAGCTTACCAAGACGCGCACGTTCGGTTAGATCTAAGGTGTACTTTTTCAAGGCTTCGCGCTGGCCTTCTGCTTCGGGAGAGTCAACATTGGCACCGCCACGCACACCTTTGATCGCAGCTTCTAATGCGCTACGGGTTAAGCCATTTTCACGCGCCAATTTACCAGCTTCTGACTTATCATCCACCAAGGCCAGCAAGACCATTTCGCTAGCCAAATTATGCGCACGAGTAATATTCCTTTTAATTAAATCAGTCGCCTCCATAATATCTTCTAATGCTTCTTTATTATCAGAAAACAAATCGCTAATATCTCTATTTTTTACCCTACTATCTAATATAGTAGCCGCTGTATTAATTATGCCAAGTGGGGTATTAATTTCATGTGCTACGCCTGCTACCATTTGCGCTAAAGAACGATGCCTTTCTAAGGTTGCTTCGGTTTGTAATCGTTCTGATAGGTAATTTTTTTCCTGTTCGAGTAGGCGTTTTTTATCTAAACAGGCGTGTACTCTGGCATATAATAAAGTGGCGTTAAACGGTTTTGTTAAATAATCCTCTGCACCCATTTCAATACAACGCACAACACTGTCAATTTCAGTAATGGCAGAAATCATAATGACTGGAATATTGCGTAACATAGCATTGGCTTTCATGGTTTGTAATACTGTATAACCATCAATTTCTGGCATTGTTATGTCTAATAAAACCAAGTCGAATTTTTCTTGATTAATTTTTAATAAAGCGATTGCACCATTTTCTGCTATATCACAGTGATAGCCGCGCCTTGTTAATCGTCTGAATAATATATCTCGATTCTCATCAATATCATCTACAATTAAAATTTTTCCCGTTAAATTGTTATCGCTATTTTCTGTATAAATAATTTCTGTAGGAATGGGGATAATATTTTCATTTAAATTATTTTTTACTTCATTGGTAAATAGTTGATTAATAATTTCTGCTAAATTTTTTCCTGCTAGCGTGATTTTTTTTAAATCAGTTAAATATTGAGTTTCGCCTGTCTTATTTACATCTTCCGCTAACATTTCGCTGTAACCAATAATTTGATTAACAGGCGTTAATAAATCATGACGGCTTTTTGAATTAATTTGAATAGTGATGCAGTCATTTGTTTTCATAAATAATCTTTTATTGTTTAAGTAACGCTTGAATTTTCCCCAATAATCTTTCTATTTCAATGGGCTTAGTATCATAATCATCACAGCCTGCAATTAACGCTTTTTGTCTATCACTTTCCATGACGTGAGCGGTTAACGCAATAATAGGAATATGGGCGGTTGCTTGATGTGCTTTAACTTTTTGTGTGGCTTCCCATCCATCTATAATGGGTAAACTCATATCCATTAAAATTAAATGAGGTAAATGATTAATGGCTAATTCAATGCCTTTTTCACCGTCCATAGCGGTAATAATTTCATAACCGCGTCGGCTAAGACGACGTGAAAGCATATCCAGATTCATTTCATTATCTTCGACAATTAAAATGGTTATCATTCTTCTAGCTCCATAAACTTTTTGGTCACTTTTTTATAAAAAGTAGGTAATTTAATAATAAATTCTGATCCTTGCCCTACTAAACTGTTTGCTTCAATACTACCGCCCAGTATATTACAAAACTTTTTAGTAATCGTTAATCCTAATCCAGTACCACCATATTTACGCGTTGTGGAATTATCTGCTTGAGTAAAGGCTTCAAATACTTTATCTAATTGTTCTGCTGTCATGCCTATACCTGTATCTTTAACGCTGAATAGTATCCAGCCATTACCATTATCGATTATTTTGTAAATTGTCAGATTAATTTTACCCATATCGGTAAATTTATTGGCATTACTTAATAAATTGAATAAAGCCTGTTTTACTTTGGTTAAATCGGTATAAAGCGTGCCAATATTATCTTCTATATCAATAATTAATTTGTTTGTTTTTTTGTCTAATAACGGTTGAATGGTAGATGCTATTTCATGAATGGCTTTAGTTAAATCAAAGTTTTCAGGATAAATTTCCATTTTTCCCGCTTCTATTTTAGATATATCCAAAATATTATTAATGACATCGAGTAAATGTTTACCCGCAATACGAATTTTAGTTAAATCAGCAATAAAATCCTTTTGTCCTAAGTCTTCAGCTTCTTCAAGTAACATTTCACTATAACCAATAATGGCATTCATCGGTGTTCTTAATTCATGTGACATATTAGCTAAAAAAGCACTTTTAGCCGTATTAGCCTGTTCAGCAATAAGCTGCGCTTGCTGGGCTTTTTGCATGGCTTGTTCCAGTTCTTGTTCAGTGTGTTTTAGCTCAGTAATATCAGTATGTATTGCGACTGTACCCACATTCCATACCCGACGTTCACTGACTTGCATCCATTTATCACTTTTCCAGTGGTGAATAAAATCGCCTTTCGGATTGTAATGACTGGCTAGACGGTCTTTTATCCATTCTTCACCACGCTCAGTGCCAAAAATTAATTGATTGTCTGCTAGATTTTGAATTAAATCTTTAAAATGTATACCTTCTTTAACTTTAAAATGTTCGGTACTCATTAAATTACGATACATATTATTACAAACAATTAAATTGTCCTGCATATCATATAAACCAAACGCATTGGGAATACTTTCAATGGCGGCTAAGGTATGCGTGCGACTGGTTTGTTCTGATAAGGCGGCTTTTTCCAGACGTATATCAACAACAGTCACTACTATCGCTAATGAAATAATAAAAAACGCTGCTAGACTGATTCCCAATGTTAGATATTGCGGATTTAATAAAAAATCAGTGTCGTTAATTGAATGATTACCTAAAGAAAAAGTGGTCGATGACATAGCAATATAGTGCATGGCTGCACCTGCAAATCCCATGGTAATTGCGGACACTATTTTGGCCCATTTGGTGCGGGTATATTTATCAGTGCTTAATACCTTATTAGCATAGAGTGAGGTAATACCCAGCATAGCGGCAACGATCACCGAAACAAGAAAACCCGTCATGTCTATGAGCATAATCAGCTCTTTATCACTTTGCATTGCCATCATGCCAATGTAGTGCATCACGCCTATACCTGCGCCCATCAATACACCGTAAAATAACAGTCTTTTTTGATTGACAGTTCTACGGCTGGCAATGTTTACGACAATCACCCCTGCTAGAATAGCAGGCACAACTGAGCATAACGTCGTTGCAAGATCGTATAAAACGGTGATGGAGGTATCTTCGGCAGTTTTTAAGGTAAAGGCTAGCATACCAATAAAGTGCATCGCCCATATTCCCGTCCCCAGCGTTAATGAGCCTGCACTTAACCATATTTTTTCAGTCAGCGGATTATTGTCTAACGCACGCATACGATCTGCTATGCCTAGAGTGGCATAAACGCCTAGGCAAGAGATAATGACAGAAAGTAAAACTAAACTTGTATCGTAAGAACCATACAATGTGATTCCACTATGGTGTGGTGTGAAAAGATGCAGTAAATTCAAGATAAATACCCTGCGTGTACGCTGAACATTTAAAAGAAAGGCATATAAAACGAGGATGTTTTAACGCCTTCTACTCACTATTTTGTGCGGGTGTTATTCCAAATACTGGCTAACGCTTGCACAAAACTATACATCAAGGAAATAATGTGATCTGGTGGATTAAACTGGGTTTTAAATAGATAACCCACTTCGACTTGATGCGGTTTCGCGGTGACTTGAATCAGGTGAAAATTACCTTCGCCGCGTACATATTTATCACCCGAAAAATCCAGTGGAAAGCCTTCGCACTGCGCTAGTTTTTTATACAATGCTAAACCACCATTCGCTAAATACAGAGCCACCCCGCCTTTAGCATTCACTTCGTCAGCAAATAATACTTGTCCATCAACAATGAGCCATGTACTTTCATCGACACCGCCTACGCCAATATGGTGGATAGTGTCCAGTAAGTCGGCACGACTCGCATGGCTATTGACTATCATTTCATTGAGTAAATTAACTGTCGCCAATGCCATGCCCGTCGATAAAAATTGTCGTACACTGCTTTTAACCAATGAATACAATTTATCTTCTGTGGTTTCAACTTTGGTAAAATAACCGCTGATGTCGTAACGGTCGATGACTTCGCGTTCAGGTGCCATACCCGGTTGACCTGTGCGAATAAACAGCTGACTGACCTTATTTTCCATTTCTTCACGAATATACTGACACAGCTCCAAGCCCGCGCTGTCTGTTTCCATCACCACATCAATAAACGCAACCGCCAAACAACTGCCTAATTCCAGATTATCCTGAAATAACGCAATTGCTTCGGCTTTACTGGCGGCGGTATAAATTTTTAACGGCAAGTCATACACTTTAATAGAGCGCATCGCTAGTTTAGAAACACTCAGCACATCGGGTTCATCGTCCACTAATAGCACAACCCATTCTTTAAAAAACATAATCTTCTCCTCGTTACCTGATTTTTAATAGTTCAACGGTTTTCTCAGTTCTTGGAAATTTGTGATATTTAGCTGTAAATGTTTCGCTAAATAAGCCGCTGTTTCTTTGGGACGAATCTTGTGAACAAAGTTGTAACGTGCTTCGTGATAAGTATGATCGCCACCGTAAAAACTGGGATAAAAATTCATTTTCATGCGTTTTAATTCCGCTGCACGATAAGCAGACAGCGGCTTAATGGCTTCGTCTTTTTTGCGCAACGCATTTTTAGCCTGTAACTGTTGTGCAAAATCCGCGCTATTGGCAAGTGCTTCCGCACGCTGGGATAATTCAGCTAAATAATCATCCCACTCTTCAGGCAAGGTGTCATCGATCAAACCAATTGCCTTGGCTCTTTGCATTCCAATCGGCAACGGAATATCAGTCAATTCAATAGCGCGACCAATGCCTACCCGCTTCGGCAGTAAATACGTCCAATATTCTGAACCGTATAAGCCCATCGTTTTATAATGAGGATTCATCATGACACCTGCGCGAGCAAAGACTTTATCTGCTGCCAACGTCATAATCACGCCGCCCGCACCTGCCGAACCGTAAACCGCTGAAATAGTTAATTGATTTGGTGTATTGATAATTTCCAACACCGCATCATCAATCGCATTGATATTGCGCCATGATTCATCGGCAGGTTTTTTTGCCACTTCAATCATATTAAGATGCACACCGTTTGACCAAAAATCCGTACCACCCATGAGTACAATCACTTTGGTAGCACGTTTTTTTGCTTCACTATAAGCAAAACGTAAGCGTTGGCACTGCTCGGTACTCATTGCACCATTGTGGAAATTAAAATGTAAATAACCGACTTGATTATTTTCCTCATACCAAATTTCTTTAAACGTTTCCGCCTTATCCATGTACAACAAGTCGATAGGGGATTCTGGCACGTCTTTGAGTTTGGCTTCGTCCAATATGAGCGTAGCGGGTAATTTATAATCGGGTTTATTACGCGAGGTTATACGCGTGAGAAAAGATTGCCCATCTATTTTTTTGCGTTTTAAATGTGAAATCCAAATTGCCCCATCAACAGCGGCACGGCAAATTGCACCATGCCGTTTAGCAATAATTTCACCTGGTTTCCAACCGCGTAAGTTATCTTCTTTGTGGACACCAAACAGATAAAATTCTTCGCCGCACAGGGTATCTAATACACCTGGGAAACTATCAGCCGCATTAATTTTGCGCATAATCATTTCAACGGTGTCGGTTTCCCAATTTATTTTTCGTTCTGGTTGCTTCATTAAAGAACGCAACGTACCTTTTACATCGGGTTTACTGACATCAAGTTTTTCAGGTGTGAAGGATTTGCTGATAAATTTTTCCAACATTTCCAGTATGACTTTAATTGCAGTTCCAGTGACTTCATGCCGATAAAGACTGGCTTTTGCTGCTTTACGCATTTTAAAAGTCCCCGTTGCCCAAATATCGCCTGCATCCATTTCATCGGCGGCTTCTAAAGCGGTTACGCCCCACTCGGTTAACTTGTCGGTAATTGCCCAATCCAATGAAGACGGCCCTCTGTCGCCTTTAATACCAGGGTGGATAATGATACAAAGATGGTTTTTCCAAATGGTTTCTGGCACACGTTCTTTAAGAAAAGGACAGATAATCAAATCGGGTTGGAATAATTCCACTGCGTGTTCCATCACTTCAGCACTGATGGCTAAGGTAATAGAGACTTCGTAACCGCGTGACACTAATTCAATATGAGATCGTTGGCATAATCCGTTATAGGATGATGCTATCAGCAAAATTCGCATTTTTATTCTCCTCTAATTATTATTATATTTGTGCTTCGTACATCGCACCTTTATTGAGGTGCGACGCTTATTACTCTGTTGGACTTTGCATTTCAATCTTCAGCTTCGTTGAATCTATGGCAATGTGCAACGGCTTATTTTATACCTCGCAAAGAATCATCACACTTTAATGTTTTAAATAGCTCACTATAATTAGGGGTGAAATTCAAATTATTACTTTATTAATCAATTGCTTGGGTAAAAATACACCTATAATGGATTAGCATTTCTATATAGTAACCACATTTCTAACGCTTTTGCCGTACTTGAAAATATCGCCATGCTTTAACTACGATTTCCCTAACGTCAGCCGCATTCGCGATAATAACGGTATCCGATTATTGTGCATTAGCTTTATTCAGCAACTGCTGTTTTTAGGCAATTGGTCTAAATGACAGAGACCTGCTAGGTTTTAAAAACCTCGCAAGTCTTAGACTCGACTGACTAGCTGACTACTGGGTTATACTAAGCACAGAGCTTACTTTAACCCTTTATTATTAGGAACGTCCTCATGTCGAAAATGAGTCATATCAATGTTATCGAAAAATACGAAGAACATCGACTCGCTATTCATCACTTGTTGTCATCCATTTTAAATTTTTTTGCCGATAAAAAAATGTTTGAACAAAATCAGGAAGAATTAGTCGAACAGTTCAATTCTCTGTACACCTATTATCCATTTGTCAGCTTATTTTATCTGCTTGATGAGCGAGGCAAACAAATTACCCCCTGTATACAAGGGCAACACGTTAATAAAAATCCCGCGCAAATGGGCATTGGTGCAGATCGTAGTAATCGACCTTATTACCTTGCCGCCGTGAAAAGTAATGGTGCAGTGATAACAGAGCCGTATTTATCCAGCGTAAGACGCGATTTATGTTTATCTACTAGCGTAAAAATGCTCAATGAAGATGGTTCAGTTAAAGGGTATGTGGTACTGAATATTGATTTAAAAGCGACCTTGGCATTTTTAACGGGTGACGCTCGGCGTGCGTTGTTTGAACCCTATTTTAAAACCATGTACAGTTTTATTGTCTTGGGTTTATTCAGTGTCGCGGGCGTGCTGATGTACACAGCAGCCGTGGAGTGTATCAAAGTAGCACAATCACTCATCACCCCTCATCAAGATATAGAAATACCATTTGGTGTGGTTATTTATCTGACATTGGCGTTAGCTATTTTTGATTTGGGTAAAACCACGCTGGAAGAAGAAGTCTTATTATATAAAGACATACTTCGACACAGCTCAACGCGGCGCACTATTACTCGATTTATTGCAGTGATTATTATTGCCGTATCTATTGAGGCTTTATTAATGATTTTTAAAGCCGCATTACATGGCGGAGGGGAACAGCTGATTGCCGCTGTGTGGATTATTCTTGCCACTGCCGCGCTGTTGGTTTCGCTAGGTATTTATGTGTATTTAGGGAGTCAAGCAGAATCTATATTATTGAGAAATAACGACAGTACGAAAGTAAAGCGGGATTTAGTGCAGTAAATGAATGGACGGGCTATTAAAACCCGTCCACTTTTTTGAGATTGACGCTAATGGTTTAATCATCAGGATTTATGAGCCAGTCGGCGAGTCATCAACACGTTGCTGGAAATTGCAGAAGCTGCAAATAACGTACTTGAGACAATAAATTCACCTGAAATAAAGCCTAAAATACCCACTAAAAATATAAGACCTGTAAAAACGTCTTTAGTAAAATCACTCATGACACGATACCTTTGTAAGTTAAGAAGTGTGCTAACTGCACGGTTTGAACTATACCACGCGCAATTTAAAACACAATATACTGAAAAACACATAGATTGTTTCTTTACAAGAAACAATATTGCTATTGAATCTTTCTTAATTTGCCATAAGGAAACTACTCAGCCCCCAATATCAACTATCCTTAACCCCATGAAAACCTTAATCCGCCCAAGCCAAGCAGAACTAGAGTCGTTAAAGAACGGCGGCAACAGATTGCATTCCTGAACCCAAAATCATTAACAATCCCACCGAACGCCAAGTGCGTCCCGTGAAAATCAAACTCAAAGTCACAGGCGGTTTTCGAGCCGTCGGCGGCTCTGAAGCTTTTTGCATCATCCGTTCCATTTGGGAATCCAGTAAATTGAATCATCTCAATCCATTTGATTCGCTTCGATTTGGGTGTGTGAGGTGAGTAGTAGTGAACAATGGCAATGCCCATTAATGTTGTAGAAGTTATTCATTGTCTGTGTACAAGGCTGTTAAATTTTAACAATTCCATTAAAATGACGTGCTTCACTGCACAACATGATTTGTTATCCTGATAGACTAACGCTAGCAAACGCCGCCAATGCCATTGGCATTAACCTTAATTAACCTCACTATTCCCGCTGTTCATGCTTAAACGAGATCCCTTATTAGCCAAACTCACCAGCACGACCTATTTAGGTTTTGACTTCGGTACAAAAAAAATAGGCGTTGCGGTGGGGCAAACTAGCACCACCGATGCTCACCCTTTACAAACTATACGCTCCATTAATCAAAATCCTAATTGGGATGTTATCGGACAATTAATCAGAGAATGGCAACCTGTCGGTTTAGTCGTGGGCATCTCAAGACAACAAGACGGCACTGACAACCCCGTCACAGCGCGTATGTTAAAATTTTGTCGGCAGTTAGACGGGCGTTATGCACTGCCTGTGTATCAGCAAGATGAAACCTTATCCACTTTTGAAGCTAAGCAATTATTATTTGATGAGGTAAGTTTAGGCGCGGCTAAACTCTGGGAAGTGCAAGATCAACTCGCTGCCCAACTCATTTTACAAAGTTGGTTAAATGACCGCATGACAGGAGACAATGAGTGTTAGATATACCCGAATTACTGAATAATCTGGAAATAGAATTAAAACGCACTATCGCGGAAAGACAGCTAATTGATCCATTGATGATTGGTATTCGCACAGGTGGTGTATGGATAGCCGAAGTTATGCACCAGCGTTTAGCGATTACTGAACCGTTAGGCTTATTAGACATCTCTTTTTATCGAGATGATTTTTCACAAATCGGAATGCACCCTAATGTGAAACCCAGTCAGTTACCAACCAACATGGAAGGGCGCGATATTATTTTGATTGATGATGTGTTTTATACGGGTAGAACCATCCGTGCAGCACTTAATGAAATTTTTGATTATGGTAGACCGCACCAAGTGATTTTTGCTGCACTTATTAAGCGTGATGGCAAACAAATTCCCATCACCCCAGACTGTGTTGGTACACAAATCAAACTGGATACAGGACAACGCATTAAATTAACAGGCCCTACGCCACTTTCCATCGTGATAGAAACCTCTGGAAGATAAGCCATGACGCACAACATACAGCTAAACTCAGACGGAAAACTGAAACACTTTTTATCTATTGAAGGCTTTGATAAAGCTCTATTGACTGAAATTCTCGATACCGCTGCGTCCTTTGTTAATCCAGCCGATGGGCAGATTAAAAAAGTGCCATTATTACGCGGCAAAACCATTGTTAATTTATTCTTTGAAAACAGCACGCGCACGCGCACGACCTTTGAACTCGCGGCAAAACGGTTATCGGCGGACGTGTTAAATATGAATATCGCCACATCTGCAACCTCGAAAGGTGAAAGTTTGCTCGATACGATTCGCAACCTCGAAGCGATGTTTGTTGATATGTTCGTCGTGCGTCATGCGATGAGTGGCGCGGCACATTTTATTGCCCAGCAAACTGCGCCGCATATCAGCGTTATTAATGCAGGTGATGGGCAACACGCACATCCGACGCAAGCCATGTTAGATATGTTTACCATCCGCCAGCATAAAGCGGATTTTTCCACGCTACGCGTTGCTATTATTGGTGACATCCTGCATTCACGCGTGGCACGGTCTGAAATTCAAGCCTTAAATACCTTGGGCGTAGCCGAAGTGCGGGTTATTGCGCCGAAAACACTGTTGCCTGCTAAAGTTGAAACCTTAGGCGTAACCGTGTCGCATAATCTAACTGAAGGGCTACAAGATATTGATGTTGTCATGATGCTACGGCTACAAAAAGAGCGCATGACCTCTGCCCTACTCCCAAATGAAAGCGAGTATTTTAAATGTTTCGGTCTTACAGAAGAAAAACTCAAAATTGCTAAACCCGATGCCATCGTGATGCACCCCGGCCCGATTAATCGCGGCGTGGAAATTGATTCTAAAGTAGCGGATGGTAAACAATCGGTTATTTTGCAACAAGTCAGTAATGGTATCGCCGTGCGTATGGCGATTATGGCAATGGCAATGCAGCACAACGGAGCAGGCGCATGACGCAAATACATATTAAACACGGCAGAATTATTGATCCCGCTAATAAAATAGACGGCGTAGGCGATATTTATATTGTCGATGGCAAAATTGCTGCACTGTCTAATCCCCCAGAAGGTTTTAAAGCTGATACTGTCATTGATGCCACCGATAAAATTGTCTGTGCGGGCTTTATTGATTTAAGTACCCGTTTGCGGGATATGGGGCATAGTCGTAAAGGCACATTTAAAAGTGAAACACGAGCCGCCGCCAGTGCAGGCGTGACCACGCTGTGCTTGCAACCTGATACTCGTCCCGCTATGGATACCGCCTCCGTTGCTGAATATATCAAAGACCTCGCGGAAAAAGCCGATTATCCGCAAATTTATCCAATTGCCGCGCTCACGCAAAAACTGGAAGGCATGGAACTCAGTTCAATGTTATCGCTGAAACAAGCGGGCTGTATAGCCGTCAGTAATGCCAATTTCCCGATTAAAAATTTGCTGATCTTAAGGCGGGCAATGGAATACGCCGCGAGTCATGATTTATTGTTTATTTATCGTCCTAATGACTTTAGTTTAAGCAATAAAGGTTGCGCTCATGAAGGTGCGGTTGCCACACGTTACGGCTTGCCCAGCATTCCTGAAGCCGCTGAAACTATCGCCTTAGCCGAATGCTTAGAACTTGCCGAACTCACAGGCTGCCGCGTGCATTTTGGGCAACTCAGTTGTAAACGGTCGGTGATTAAAATTCACCAAGCCAAAAAATACGGCTTGAATGTCAGTGCTGATGTCGCTATTCACCAGCTACACCTCAGTGAAAATGACATCACCCCGTTTGACAGTGCCTATCACGTTTTACCGCCATTTCGCACCGAAGCTGACAAAAAATACCTACGTCAAGGACTCGCTAATGGCACGATTAATAGCCTGTGTTCAGATCACCAACCGCACGATTTAGATGCTAAATTAGCCGCATTCCCTGAAACCGAATCAGGTATGTCATCACTGGAAACCCTGTTGCCGTTAATGCTCAAATTGGTCGCACAACGCGCTATTAGCTTAGAACAAGGTATCGCCGCCTTAACGCACCAACCTGCCCAAATTTTGCGTTTACCCAGTGGCGCGTTGACCGTTGGTTTTTCTGCCGATGTGTGTATTTTTGACCCAGAATTAACGTGGCAAATTAATAGCGACACATGGCAAAGTCGCGGCGTTAATACGCCGTTTTGGGGACAGACTATGAAAGGGCGTGTGACTCATACTTTGCAAGCGGGGAAAATGATTTTTAGTTTGTGAGTCAGGGTGGGAGTCCAAAACAAGTTTTGGGCGTTTTGTGCCGTCCAAGTCATACCTTGGACTCCGAATAATGTACAACGAAATGATACCGTTCGTGGTGAGCTTGTCGAACCACATTCACACTTCGACTGTTCGACAGGCTCACAGCTCAGTGCGAACGGTTTTGTAATCACTTTAGGCGGCTAGCTATAAAGCAAACTGCTTCAACACGGCAATAATTTCGCTTTGTACCTCTATCAGCGGTTGATGAGCTTGTATTACTTTAATTCGCGCTGGCTGTTCTGTTGCTCTAGTGAGATACATTTCGCGCACTCGCGTGAAAAAGCTGATTTTCTCAGCTTCAAAACGGTCAAACGTGCCGCGTTTTTGAGCGCGTTCCATGCCAATTTCTATGGGCGCATCAAGTAATAATGTTAAGTCTGGGCGTAAATCACCTTGCACTAGCTGTTCCAGTAGCGCGATAGTCGCTATGGATACCTTGCGTCCACCGCCTTGATAGGCATAAGTTGCATCCGTGAAACGGTCGCATAAAACCCAGTTGCCTTGCGCTAACGCAGGTTCTATGACGTGTTGAATGTGTTGGGCGCGGGCAGCGAACATCAGTAATAATTCAGTGGTGTCGCTAATACTTTCGCTATCAACATCTAGCACTAACTGGCGAATTTTTTCAGCCAATGCAGTGCCACCCGGTTCACGGGTGACAGTGACAGTCATACCCTGTTGCTGTAAATAGTCTTTGATAAACGTTAAGTTGGTGGTTTTGCCTACGCCTTCGCCACCTTCTAAGGTAATAAATTTACCGCGCCTCATGGTTTTTTCCTTTGAAATTTATTCACTGCTTGATTGTGTTCGTCTAAGGTGGCAGAAAAAACGTGCGTGCCATCACCGCGTGACACAAAATAAACGCTGTTTTTACTTTGATCTGGATGTAGGGCAGCATAAATAGCTTCACGCCCTGCCATCGCAATAGGAGTCGGCGGTAAGCCTTTTATTTTATAGGTGTTGTAAGGTGTTTCTTTGTGCAAGTCTTCAGAGCGTATGTTGCCTTGATAGCTATCGCCCATGCCATAAATCACAGTCGGGTCGGTTTGTAGCATCATACCTTGAGTTAAGCGGCGACTGAATACGCCTGCTATTTGAGTGCGCTCGGCTTTGGCGGCGGTTTCTTTTTCAACGATGGAGGCGAGTATTAAGGCTTGGTAGGGTGTATTAAACGGTAGATGTTCGGCTTTATTAAACCATTCTTGTTGTAACACGAGCTGCATTTTGCTGTAGGCTCTTTTTAACAACGCGACATCGGTGGTATTTTTATCAAAATAATAGGTGTCGGGGAAAAATAGCCCTTCGGGATGTTTTTCCGTCGCGCCCAACTTCGTCATTAACTCTTCGTTGCTCACACCTTTTAGTGTGTGTTCAAGATTAGGATTTTTTTCAATGGTCTGTAACATTTCCTTGAAGTTACGCCCTTCAGGAAAAGTAATAGAATACTGTTTGCTTTTACCTGACACTAATAGAGCCAATATATCGGGGATGGTCGCGCCTGTCGGTAATTCGTATTCGCCTGTTTTTATTTTGCTAACGGCTTGTTTGCGTACCGCAATAACTTTAAACCACAGCGGCTTCATAAACAGATGCTGATCGCGTAGTTTATGAATAACTTGTCGAAAAGAATCGCCTTTAACAATGTCAATGGTGACAGGCTGTCCAATTACCACAGGGGCTTTTAACGCATTTTGATAGCCGCTTACTAGCCAACCACTGGCAAAACTTAACAGTATCAGAAACAATAGGAAGAGCTTTTTAACCATCGTGTAACACCTGTTGAGTTAGCCAGTTTTGTAAGTAGTTAGTTTTGCTACCGACGACAAAAGAACGGTGGGCAAGTTGTTTAATGCCCCATATTCCTATGACAGAATTACACACAAACAATTCATCCGCTGCAAGTAATTCAGCTTGATTGTAACTGTGTTCAATGACAGATTCATGACCCATAATCAAGGCGCGTATGATACCAGCAATCCCCGATTGCGTCAGAGTAGCTGTATAAAGCTGATTATTTTTACTGTAAAAAAGATTGCTCATCGTGCCTTCGATTACTTGGTTATTAATGTCCAGCATGATGCCTTCTTGAACGCTATCATCATTCCATTCAGCGCGTGCTAGCACTTGTTCAAGACGATTGAGGTGTTTCATACCCGCTAAGGTGGGGTTTAAACCTAAGCGTGTGTCGCAGAATCGAGCCGTAATCCCCTGTTGATAATAGCTGTCAGGATAAGTTGGAAAAGGATGTAGGCTTAATATGCGCGTGGGCTGAATGTTGTCGGGTTGACGATAACCACGCCCACCACTGCCACGGGTGATGATGATTTTTAAAACCGCGTGTTCAGTGTGTTGACACAGGTGTTTGATTTCAGCGTGTAAAATATCGAGGTCTGGCGCGGGAATGTATAAGCGTTGGCAGGCAGCGGTTAATCTATCTATATGTTGCTGTAAAAAAACCGCTTTGCCGTTCTGAATGGTAATGGTTTCAAATAAACCATCACCGTATTGAAAACCACGGTCGCTGATTTCAATGTGGGTTTGGGGTGTGCCGTTGACCAGTATCATGATGGTGTAATCGTAGGTTGGGTTGCCGCTTTTTGCAACCCAACACACTTGCTGAGCTATTGGGTTTTATTAGCCAGAAACTCCACCATATCATCATTTTGTACCCGATGATAAATGTCTTCTACGAATAAGGTTAAACCAATGGATTCAAAAGTGACTTCATCACCTAGAAAATAATGACTTGGTATCCAGCCTTCACTTCTTCTGAACACCTGAATATCCACAAAGTCTTGTTCAATCAGTACATATTCTTTTAAGCTAGGAATGTTTATATAAGATAACAACTTAAGGGTGGTATCTTTTTTACGCG
This sequence comes from Crenothrix sp. D3, assembly GCA_002134785.1. GTDB lineage: Bacteria > Pseudomonadota > Gammaproteobacteria > Methylococcales > Methylomonadaceae > UBA4132. The sequence goes on along the minus strand of MBQZ01000024.1, from coordinate 22,499 downwards.
TTGATTTAGATAACACTTCAACAATGATAATCGGCGTTTGAGTAAAATAAGGCTCTGAGTTATCAAAATGACAATCCACCATGACATCTGGATAAAAGAAGTTAGAATTAATTCGTAATTTCATATCTGAACCAAACGGTTCACAGGGCTGGTTTTCTAAATGATTGCCGAATTTTCTGGAGATATTGCCAGATATTCTTTCATGATTAGCACTTGCTCCAGCCATTGCATAAACATAACCGTCTATCAACTCGTGTTTTATATCGCTGTTTAATTCGCCCGTTAAGTAGTCTTCTACGCTGATTAAATCGGTGGGTTTTATTGCTAGCATGGTGGTACTCCGAGAATAATTAGGCTGATTTACTTTTAAGAGTAAGGCGGCAATAGTGAAACGTATTGCGCCGTATGTTTATATCTCGTTCTCAAACTCCAGTTTGGGAACGCCTACTACCAAGCTCCGCTTGGTGTGGCATGAACGCGCTGGGCTTTACATTTCAATGATTAACATCAAGCAGAGCTTGAAGGTAGGCATTCCCAAGCGGAGCTTGGGAACGAGAAAAGCGTTCATATTGGGCTTTAATGTCGGGGTTGTAGCGGATGGCTACGACTGCCGCGTTTGTTAGCAACCATTAAGTGCCTTTATCTGCAAAATAAAATTTTCACCATTTTGTTTAACGGTATCAATAATTGCATCACCGTTACAAGCTTTACTAGATTTTTTATAGGAATAGCTTACAGAATACTGAGAGTCACTAAGAGTTTTTATCATATTCAGTTTAATAGGTTCAATCATATTGCCATAAAACTGACTTAATGCTGCTGGAGCAAATGCACCCTTTCTTTTTTGAGGCACAATAAATTCAGCAGCGTTTTCACCTTGTCCATGTTCAAGCGAGTCATAAAAAGCTCGAATTACTGTCGCTGAAGTATTGTATTCAGAGGTTATGTCATCATTTTGTGGTAACGTTATATCATGAACCCATGCTACTAAGGGTGCATGATGATGTCCAGTATGCGCTGGCATTGGCTCAGATAAATAAACATTAACTTCTTTATTAATCCATGATTTCAGATGTTTTGAAGTATTAGGTTTTGCAACTAAATGTACTGATGAGAAATATTGTTTACTGTCTGAAAAACCCTCTTGCTCTTTGATGCAAATTGGCTCTTTGAGTTGAAGAATATAGGTTGGTTCTGGTTCATCACCTTGTTTAACACTTGCAAACTCGGGTGGACCAGGGAATATTTCAAATTTTAAATATCCAATTAATTGTTTTGGTTCGTCTTTATCTATATCGAAACAATCAGCCAAAGATTGTCTGACCAAAAATATTCCGACAAGGAAAATTAAAGTGTGAAATTTCATTTTATATTTCCTTTATTCATCTTTACAGCAGCGTAGGTTGGGTTGGTGCTTTTCCAACCCAACATTTACCACGCAATGTGTTGGGTTGCGAAAAGATGCAACCCAACCTACGAATAACGTTTAAATATTAACGTGCCGTTCGTGCCACCAAAACCAAACGAATTAGACATGGCGACATCAATTTTCATGTCTCTGGCGATATTCGGTACATAATCCAAATCACATTCAGGGTCTGGATTTTCTAAGTTGATAGTTGCGGGGGCGATTTGATTTTGAATCGCTAGAGCAGTTAAGACCGCTTCAATACCACCTGCCGCACCTAACATATGACCAATCATGGATTTTGTTGAGCTGATGGCAACTTTATACGCATGATCGCCTAAGGCTGCTTTCATAGCGTGAGTTTCGCCGACATCACCTGCGGGTGTTGATGTGCCATGTGCGTTGATATAATCAATGTCGTCAGTATTCAAGCCAGCATCACGCATGGCATTCCTCATGCAGCGTGCCGCGCCTTCGCCACCTGCGGACGGGGTGGTGATGTGATAGGCATCGCCGCTCATGCCATAACCGACTAATTCAGCGTAAATTTTTGCACCGCGTGCCAGTGCGTGTTCCAATTCTTCGAGAACGACGACACCCGCACCATCACTGAGAACAAAACCATCACGGTCTTTATCCCACGGACGACTTGCCGCTTGTGGATCATCATTACGACGTGATAGGGCTTTTGCAGAAGCGAAACCACCCATTGCAGTCGGTGAACTGGTACAACGTTCCGCGCCACCTGCAATCATGACATCGGCATCGCCGTATTTTATTAAACGTGCGGCATCACCGATGTTGTGTGTGCCTGTGGCACAAGCGGTGACGATAGCAAAATTAGGGCCTTTCAAACCATATTTAATGGAGAGATTGCCAGAAATCATGTTAATGATATTTCCTGGAACGAAGAAAGGCGAAATACGGCGCGGGCCGCTTTTTTCGTAAGTTGCATAGCATTCTTCTATGCCAGTAATGCCACCGATACCAGAACCAATGGCAACGCCGATGCGCTCAGCGTTAGCTTCCGTGACTTCTAAACCAGAGTCTTCAAATGCTTGACAACCTGCCGCGATACCGTAATGGACAAAGCCGTCCATACGTTTAGCATCTTTTTCAGCAATATATTGAGTGACATCAAAATTGCGAATGACACCACCAAAGGTCGTGGCAAAAGGCGCGATGTTAAAAGAATCAATAGGGCTAATGCCACTTTTGCCATTAATAATACCTGTCCAAGTATCTGCGACTGTATTAGCTAAAGGCGTGACTGCGCCTAATCCAGTTATGACAACTCGACGTTTGCTCAATGTAATGTACCGTAAGAAAAAAGAAGAAGGGAATCAGGAGGGGTATATTTAGTGGATGAACGAAGTTCACCCACTAACTATCAATATCAAGTATTTTTTGTTACATAATCAATAGCTTGCTGAACTGTAGTGATTTTTTCAGCATCTTCGTCTGGAATTTCACATTCAAATTCTTCTTCAAGAGCCATAACGAGTTCAACTGTGTCCAGAGAATCAGCACCAAGGTCATCTACGAATGAAGCATCAATTGCGATTTCTTCTTTAACGCCCAATTGCTCTGCAACAATCTTTTTTACTCGTTCTTCAATGTTACTCATAATTATTATCCTCAACCTGTCAATTTATAGACAGTATTGTTATTGGTTTTTAGTGGAAATCCCGTTGCTGGAAACTCCAGACGGCGGGGGAATTATACTTGATATTATTACAATATCACAATATTAAGGCATAAACATGCCACCGTTGACATGAATGGTTTCGCCCGTAATGTAAGCCGCGCCTTCAGATGCTAAGAAGGAAACAGCGTGGGCAATTTCTTTAGCGTCGCCTAAGCGAGATAGCGGAATACCCGCTAATAGCATATTTTTAATGTCGTCACTGAGTTCGCGAGTCATATCAGTATCAATAAAACCTGGTGCAACCGTATTGACGGTGATATTGCGTGAACCGACTTCTTTTGCCATTGATTTGGCAAAGCCTATCATACCCGCTTTTGCTGCTGCATAATTGGCTTGTCCTGCATTACCCGTACTGCCAACCACAGAAGAAATGTTAATGATACGTCCTGTTTTGGCTTTCGTCATGCCACGCAATACCGCTTTGCTCATGCGAAACACGGAGGTTAAATTGGTGTTGATGATGTCATCCCATTCGTCATCTTTCATACGCATGAGTAAATTATCGCGGGTAATACCTGCATTATTTACCAATACCGCTGGCGCACCAATTTCATCATTGACGGTTTTGATAAATTCAGCGATAGATTCGCTATCTGCAACATTTAGCTTCATGCCTTTACCGTTTTCGCCTAAGAAAGCAGTAATAGCATCCGCACCACTCTCAGAGGTTGCTGTACCGACAACAAAAAAACCATCTTCGGCTAAGCGTTCAGCAATAGCTTTACCAATGCCACGACTTGCACCCGTTACTAAAGCGATTTTTTTAGTCATGAATTTTCTCCAATGCCTCATTCAAGGTTTCTGGGTTATAAATGCTGTAATGTGCCGCCTCTTTAGCGATACGTTTGTTAAGTCCGATTAAGACTTTTCCAGGCCCGCACTCAACAAAGCGAGTCACACCTTGATCGTTCATAAATTTAACGCTATCTGCCCAGTTTACGGGGCGGTATAACTGTTCTTTTAACGCATGACGAATCACTTCTGCACTGTGCGAAGCAACATCGACATTATGAATGAGTGTCATTTTTGGTGTATTAATGGCAGTATTTTGCAGATATTCATTCAGTTTTTCAGCAGCAGGGCGCATTAAAGCACAATGTGACGGCACACTGACAGGTAATAATACCGCGCGTTTCGCCCCCATTGTTTTTGCAATTGCCATCGCTCTTTCAACCGCAGCGACATGACCTGCAATGACAACCTGACCCGTTGAATTAAAATTGACCGCTGATACAATTTCATTATCTGCCGCTTCATTACAGGCTTTAACGACTTCGTGATTTTCCAATCCTAAAATAGCGGCCATTGCACCTGTACCCGCAGGCACAGCTTCCTGCATTAGTTGCCCTCGAATGGCAACTAACTTAATCGCTTCTTCAAAATGAATCGCACTAGCACAAACTAAGGCCGTATATTCACCTAAGCTATGACCTGCTACCCAGTCTGGACGCACTGTACTGTGTTGACACCACACATTCCAAACGGCAAATCCTGCTGCTAGCATGATAGGTTGCGTGTTTTCGGTTTGATTAAGCTCTTGTTCTGATCCATTGCTAACCAAAGACCATAAATCTTTACTTAGCGCGTCTGATGCCCGTTCAAAGATATGTTTGACTTCAGGATAACTCGCCGCTAACTCGTTTAACATTCCCACGGACTGTGAACCCTGTCCTGGAAAAACAAACGCTAAATTGTAAGATTGCTTATTCATCGTTATACCATTGTGATAGGCAGAGTGGAGTTTGCCCTAATATTTAATTAATGCAGAACCCCAAGTGAATCCCGCGCCAAATGCTTCCAATAACACAACTTGCCCGCGCTGAATACGCCCATCACGCACGCCTTCATTGAAAGCGAGCAACACCGAAGCCGAGGAGGTATTGCCTTGCGTTTCCAACGTCATGATGACTTGATCCATCGACAATTTTAATTTTTTGGCTGTTGCCGCGATAATGCGACTATTGGCTTGATGTGGCACCAACCAATCAATATGTTCTTGCCCTAAATCATTGGCTTCTAAGGTTTCATCAACAATTCTGCCTAGGGTATTGACTGCGACTTTAAACACTTCATTGCCGCGCATACTGATATAGCCTGCTTGTTGTTCAGTGGACGTTGGGCAAAATAGCAATTCTTCATACTCACCATCGGAATGAATATGCGTCGATAAAATACCTTGTTCTTCTGAGGCAGTCAGTAATACCGCACCCGCGCCATCACCAAATAAAATACAGGTGGTTCTATCTGTCCAATCGACTATGCGTGAACACACTTCAGCACCAACCACCAGTACGGTTTTAGCCGCACCTGATTTAATGTATTGATCCGCAATGCTCAAACCAAAAATTGAACCTGAACACGCGGCCTGCACATCAAATGCCACTGCGTGTTTAACGCCTAAACGCTTTTGCAGTAAACAGCCAGTGCTGGGATAAACGCGGTCAGGCGTACCCGTTGCAACAATAATTAAATCAATGGTTTCAGGATCAATCTGCGCCATCTCAATAGCTTGTCGTGCGGCAATTTCTGCCATGCTAGATGCAGTTTCATCTGCGGCAGCAATGCGCCGACTTTTAATGCCTGTGCGTTCATAAATCCAGCTATCGGACGTATCAACCGTTTTTGAAAGCTCTTCGTTGGTGAGAATTTTTTCGGGCAAGTAACCGCCAGTGCCGATTACTTTTGAATAATAAGTCATGCGTTATTTCTCAGGGCTAAGGTTTTTTCAACTTGTTCGCTTATTTTGCGAATCACATCTTTTTTGACTTCAACCTCAGCCAATTGAATCGCAGTTTTAAACGCCAATACATCCGCGCCACCATGACTTTTAATGACTAAGCCGCGTAAGCCAAGAAAACTCGCGCCATTATAAAGCCGTGGATCAATACGTTGTTTAAAGGATTTCAATACAGGCGAAACCAGCAATCCTGCGAGTTTAGTCAACCAATTTTTGTTAAAGGCGGCTTTCAAAGAAAAACCAATCATTTTTGCCGCACCTTCAATCGATTTAAGTGCGACATTACCGACAAAACCATCGCAAACAATTAAATCTACTTTGACTGTGCCTGCGTTTAATGAATCACCTTCAACATAACCGATATAATTTAATGTGGAGTTTTCCAGTAGTTTTGCCGCTGATTTAACCTGCTCATTACCTTTCATCTCTTCTTCGCCGATGTTTAATAAGCCGACTCGCGGGCTATCAATGCCTTCAACTGCTTTCACTAGCTCATTACCCATTACCGCAAATTGAAACAAATGTTCAGCGGTGCAATCGACATTCGCGCCTAAATCTAATACATGAATATGTCCGAATGTAGAGGGTAACGTGGAAATAATCGCAGGGCGATCAATACCAACAATCATTTTTAGTACAAAACGTGCGGTCGCCATTAATGCGCCCGTATTACCAGCACTCACACACGCGTCCGCACGCCCATCACGCACTAAGTTAATAGCGACGCGCATGGAAGAATCTTTTTTATTTTTCAGAGCTTTAGTGGGTGATTCGTGCATTTCCACGCATTGTGATGCGTGTTGAATAAACAGCCTACCTGAATAATTGACTAATTCTTGCTCTAACAACGGCTTAAGTACCGCCTCATCACCAACTAAAATTAGTGTTAAGTCTGAATTGTTTTTTAAACAATCCAATGACGCAGGAATAGTTACTTTAGGGCCAAAATCTCCGCCCATTGCATCAATCGAAATAGTTAAACTCACCTTAACGAATGACTCCACCGTTATTATAAAAAAGCCGAATCAGAACTGATTCGGCATAGCATCGTGTCGCGCGTAAAAAAGACTATTAATCTTCTTCGACTGCTGATCCTACAATTTGACGACCTTTGAAATAACCATCGGGTGTCATGTGGTGACGTAAGTGCATTTCACCTGTGATAGGATCTTGCGACAATGCTTTTGCGGTTAAAGAATCGTGTGAACGACGTTGACCACGTCTTGAACGGGTCACTTTACTTTTCTGTACGGCCATTATAAATCTCCAGTATTTTTTAGCTTGGCTAAGATTGAAAAAGGGTTTTCACGCGTTGGCTGTGCATCACGCGCGGGTGTATTCGTGTTGTTATTGTCAGGATTGGCGACAAAACAATTGTGTTGATGTTTGGGATAGGTCGGCAAACTAAGCAATAATTCGTCTTCGATAAGATCGCTAAGTCTCATGGTCTCTGTTTCGACAAGCAACGGTTCATAGTCTTCGGTTAAGCGGTTAGCTTGATCAAGTGTCTTGACAATGCCTAACTTAATAACACTGTCCACAGACCATTCTATCCCTTGTAAACAACTCTGACATTTCAATTGCAGAACCGTTTGAATTCGTCCCTCAATCCTAGGTAAATGTCCTTCCCGACTAAAAAAAAGATTAACAGTTACCGAGCCTGAATCATCAAACAACAGTTCAGCTATTCGATTTAAGCTCTTGACGGATATTTGCCCCTTTAACTCGCCACGTTTATCAGCTAAGTGCAAGGGTTCTATAATTTCGGGTAATCTATTCAACATAACTTTTCAATAATATCTGGAAACACCAAATGCGTCAAACTCTAAATAATAAAACTCGACTAATGTGGCTACACTAAACAAGACACTTTTCTATAAAATCTATGAAAAGACCTAAAATTACTTATATAAAAACCGAAGCCAAAGAAAAATACAACGCCGAATTTAAAGTTGTGCGGTAAAGCGAACAAACGAATCTGACAATGTGATGGAAACTGCCCGCAAGTTGGGGATAAGGTCATATACTTAGCCGTCGTGATAGACATATTCGCGGCAGATTATCGGTTAGTTTATGGCAAAGCGCATGAAAACCAAACGGGGCAATGAGACGCTGATCATGGCAATCTAGCAACGAAAGTACCAAAAATTGTGAATCATTTTAAAGTTTTTCGATTGAAGAAGTGAGAAATAGGTAAGTAACTGACCATATATTTTTTAACATTTTGGTTAGCAGGATTGTTAAGCCGTTCGTGGTGAGCCTGTCTAACCATGAGCGGCTTAACCGTCCATCCTTCGACAGGCTTCCTTCGATAGGCTCAAGACCAACGGTTAAGCCTGTTTTCCATTTTGTTAAAAGACTTTTGATCGACTACTTATATAGCCAGCCATTACATGGAACTATCAGCCAACAGTTTCGCAAAATCATCTGCGGGCATTGCTTCACTGTATAAGTAACCTTGATAATTATCACAGCCTTGTTCGCGTAAAAATGCCAGTTGCTCAACAGTTTCTACGCCTTCTGCTAATACTTTAAAGCCTAAATGATGTGCCATTGAAATAATGGTCGCAGTGATTACCATATCACGTTCTAAGTAAGGAATATCATCAATAAAGGTTTTATCAATTTTCAAGACATCGACAGGGAAATATTTAAGATAGGCCAGTGATGAGTAGCCAGTACCAAAATCATCAATGGCAAGATGTACCCCTTGATGATGCAGGTTTTTTAGAATAGATAGTGCGTGCTGTTGATTTTCCATTAAGCCACTTTCGGTGATTTCCAGTTCCAGATACTCAACAGGAAAGCCTGTATCGCGTAATACTTGAGTGACCAGCGCGTTAATATCACTGCGGCTAAATTGGTAGGGTGACACATTAACCGCCAACATAAGCGGTGGTAAGCCTTGATCTAACCATTGCCGACCTAGTCTACAAGTTTCTCGTAGTATCCACTCACCCAGCGGGATAATTAGACCTGTGTCCTCAGCAAGAGAGATAAACTCATTCGGCGTGATAATGCCGTAAATGGGGTCATGCCAACGTACTAAGGCTTCAGCACCGATAATGAGACCACTATTTATGTCAATTTGTGGTTGAAAATAGATATGAAATTCTTGTTGTTCGATAGCTCTTCGTAATCGTGATTCTAGTGCAAGTCGTTCTCGAGCTTTTCGAGTCAATTCTTCCGAAAAATAGGCAAAACAACCACGTCCGTTATCCTTAGCGTGGTATAACGCTGCATCAGCATTATCCATGAGCGTTTCCTCGCTGTCACCGTGCTGTGGATGAATAGCAATACCGATGCTGACTCCGATGTAAACAGCCTGACTTTGGCATAGAATAAATGGCTGGCTTAGGCTATGAATAATGGATTCAGCAATACGCGCAACGTATTCGTAATGCCCCACATTTTCCAGTACGATAACAAATTCATCACCACCTAAGCGTGCTACCATGTCTACTTGGCGTAAGTTGCATTGAATGCGTCTAGCCACTTGCTGTAATAATTCGTCACCCGCTGCATGACCTAAGGTATCGTTGACCGCTTTAAATTTATCCAAATCCAGCATCAACACAGCCATTTGTGTGTCCATTCGACAATTGATATTGATACCTTGTTTGATGCGTTCTTGTAACAGTCGGCGATTGGGTAGTTGTGTTAAGGCATCATAAAAGGCTAGGTGGTTGATATATTCTTCGGTTGCTTTACGCTCACTAATATCGATGTGCGTACCCACATAATGGCTTATTTCACCGTCACTACCAATGACGGCAGTAATGGTTAGCCATTTGGGGTAAATTTCACCATTTTTACGTCTATCCCAGATTTCCCCTTGCCATGAACCTGTGCTGTTGATGGTATTCCACATGGCTTCATAAAACGCTTCATCATGGCGACCTGACTTGAGCATACTTATTTTACAACCTACCGATTCTTCAGCGGTATAGCCTGTAACCCTAGTAAACGCGGCATTGACTCGTAAAATAATATTGCGGGTATCGGTAATAACCATGCCTTCTTGCGATTCAAAGGCAGTCGCAGCAATACGCAGTTCAGTTTCAGCCAATTTACGTTCGGTAATGTCCATTTCAGTGCCAACCATACGCAGAGGATGACCCTTTGCATCACGTTCACAGACTGCCCCGCGATTTAATAGCCACAGCCATTGCCCTGAACGGTGTTGAATACGGTATTCCACTTCAAAAAAAGCAATTTTATTTGCAAAATGTTCTTCTAGTAAGGCTTGTAATCTAGGTAAATCATCGGGGTGAATACTTTGTTTCCAAGAATTAATATATGGGGTAATTTCTGCCAGTATATAACCACGCGTTTTTGCCCAGTGTTCATTAAAAATAACCTGACCACTTTTAATATCCCAATCCCACGTCCCTAATTCAGATTGATTCAGAATGAGCGTATGTCGCTGCTCGCTAATATATAACGATTCTTCAATACGTTTGCGCTCAGTAATATCACGCGACAACACAATAAAATGGGGATTTTCCGTTGATTCTATGTGTTTGATACTGACGGAAAGCTCAAACCAAAAATCACCTTGCGGCTGTGTTAGTTTAAGTTGTTTACCGATTGACCAGCCTTGTTGTTGTGCCTCTTGTAATGCCGATAAACAAACATCCGCCGCATCAGCTGGTAAAATATCAGTTAATTTTTTGCCTAAAAAAGAGTCATGCGAAGTGAGTAGTAATTCAGAATGGGGTGCGTGGTAATTATAATAACGCCCCTCTGCATCGACCTCAAACAACAAATCGGGAATAGCATCCAGTGTGGCTTGCAGTTGATTACGCGCCGCGAGTATTTCATTGTCTACCGATTTTCGGTCAGTAATATCGGTGATGAAGCCGTGCCAAAGTGTTGATCCATCTGCTTCACGTTGCGGTAGCGCATTTCCCAATAACCACCGTTCTGTGCCATTCTCAAAACAGACCCGAAATTCACATAGCCACGTTGTTAAGTGTTGCGCAGAGTGTTGAATTGAATTGATGGTAGAGGTGTAGTCATCAGGGTGAATAAGTGCGAATAGCTTGCTACTGTCTTCATAGACTTGTTCAGGATTCAGTCTAAAAATATCGCGAATACCGTCACTGCAATAGGGAACACTCGCCTGTCCATCAGCAGACAAACGAAATTTATACACCATGCCTGGCAAACTGCTAGCGATTTTTTGTAAGCGTTCTAACGCCTCTTGATGTGCCTTATCAATCAGTTTCCTATGCGCTATTTCAGCCTGCAATTGTGTCGGACTAGGTAGTTTTAATACTAATGGAATAATCCAAAACATAGCCAATGCAGTAGCAATTGAAATAACTGCGGTAAAGGCTTTTACATAGCCTTCTAGCCAATACAGGGGAATCCAAATGGTCGCTATTGACAGTAAATGTGTCGTACCGCAAGCGACGATAAACAACGCGAACATGGCAATTAGCCAAGGGTAAGGCAGATCTTTACGCTGGCGGACAAAATAAATGAGACTTAGTGGAATGGAATAATAACAGAGTGTGATAAGCAAATCAGAGACAACGTGCAACCACAATAACAGCGAACTCCATGATAAGCAGTAGCCATGTGGCATTAAGTCTTTAACATCAAAAAAATCAATTAATAGCTGCATGGTAGGAACGTATTATGGTAATTAGCGCGTATTGTTTATCGTCACGGGTTTGACTTATTGCCTTGATTTCTCAAGCTAATCATCGACCAATTAGCTTGTTTAGCAACAATAGCTAATTTTTCATCAGGATCAACCGCTACAGGATAATCGACTAACTTCAGCAAGGGTAAATCGTTATGTGAATCACTGTAAAACCAGCTATTTTCTAACGTTTCTGTAGAATTTTTTAGCCATTCTTTTAACAAGGTGACTTTACCTTCACGAAAACAGGGTACACCCTCAAAACCACCTGTGTATTGACCATTGATAAACTCAGGGGTGGTTGCCAGTAAATTGTCTATGCCATATAACTTAACAATAGGTTCAGTCACAAAACGATTAGTGGCCGTAATCACTAACAAGGTATCACCTCTGTCTCTGTGTTTATCAACCAATTCCTGAGCGGGTTTTAATAAAATGGGCGTGATAATTTGTTCAATAAACTGAGTACGCCATTGATACAGTTTCTCGACGGGGTTATCCGCTAACGGGCGTAGTGAAAAATTGAGAAACTCAACAATATCCAATGTGCCTTGTTGATAATCATCATAAAATTTTGCATTGGCATTTTCATACTGGGCTTTATCGACAATACCCTGATCGACCAAAAATTGTCCCCATAAATAATCGCTATCATCCGCTATCAAGGTATTATCTAAATCAAAAATCGCTAAACTCACAATGAATCCTGTTATGCAGTAATTAAAAGCGTTACACCATCTGGTATATAGGGTTCTTTTATGGAACAATGGCGGGAATTACAAACGACCAACCCTATCAACTGGCTTGTATTATATGATAGGAACGGTAAAAAGACAGGTTTTAACATGATAGACTCTAAAGGATACAGGCCAAATGTGGGCATCATCCTTTGCAATAATGAGGGTCGCGTGTTTTGGGCAAAACGGATGGGCATGGACGCGTGGCAATTTCCGCAAGGCGGCATCAATGACGACGAAGACCCTGAAACAGCGATGTATCGAGAATTGTGGGAAGAAACGGGCTTGCAACAGCAACACGTTCAAATTCTTGGGCGCACCCGTTATTGGCTAAGGTATCAATTGCCAGAGCGTTATATTCGCAAAAATTCGCAACCGTTGTGTATTGGGCAAAAACAGATTTGGTTCATGCTACGCTTGATCGCCCAAGACTCAACCGTGCGTTTCGACCATTGTAGCAAACCCGAATTTGATAGTTGGCGTTGGGTAGATTACTGGGAACCACTCAACAGCGTGGTTTATTTTAAGCGTAAGGTTTACCAACGGGCAATGGCTGAATTAAGCACTATTTTAATGCCTGCTGTTGACGATACCACCGATTCCATACTACCAAAATAACTTAATAACCTTGGCTATTAGTTTGTAGCTCAGACAATGGCTCTGACAAACGAACAACAGTCGATTCGATATGACCATCGGCATACAATTGAATAGTTCGATAACCAGGTGCAGTGTTATCCATACCAAATTGTTTGCTCTTAGGTTTAAATTGAAAGCAAGTTGACGGTGTGCCTAACACGCGCACCGATTCAACTGTGGTATCCATCAGTTGATGAATATGCCCCGTTGTGATTACTTTTACTTGCGGGTATCGCTTTATAACTGCCAAAAAATCTTGGTGGTTTTCGATGGTCATGGTGTCCATCCACTCACTGTCAGTGGGCAAACAATGATGATGTACGGCAATCAGGGCGTGGTGATTTGGATATTCGCTTAAACACTGTTCAAGCAATAATAACTCGTCATTCACTAACCGCCCACCTGCTGACCCGACTATTTGGCTGTTTAAACAAATAATCTGCCAATTTTCCAACACGGTTTGTTTGCGACAACTGACACGCTCAGTATTTAATATCGTTTGCATCAGCTCAAAATCGTCATGATTACCCGCTAAACAGACGTACTCCGCTGGATAAGCCTCAAGACGATTTAAAATCCGCTGGTAGCTAGCTTGACAGGGCGTTTGCGCTAAATCCCCCGTCACTAACACCAAATCAAATTGTGCGTGTGCTGAGAAAGCCAGTTCGAGAATGGCGTGGAAATAATGCTCAGTATCAATGCCCACTAAGGTTTCGCCTGAATGACGCAGGATGTGCATATCAGTGATTTGCAATAGGGATAGATAGGCGTTGTTTTGTGTCATGGCAATAGGCTAGTCAATGGCTTTACAAAGAATTTTAGAGTTTCTTTGCGGATTGTATAGCACCTTGAGCGGTTCAGGAAGACTGTTAAACGCCGATAACAAAAACCCACGCTCAATGAACCAGTGCATGGTTTGTGTAGACAATACAAATAAGGTTTTAAGTTTTAGCTGTCGGGCTTTTTGATAAGCCGCATTCAGTAAACGATCACCCCGCGCCGCGCCGCGATAATCCGCGTGAACAGCAAGACAGGCAATTGCACCAAACTGACACGCTGCATTCGCGTGTAAAGCGATACAAGCGATAATCAGCCCGTCCCGTTGCAGGACAATGTAATCGGAAATTTCCATTTCAATTTTTTCTCGTGAGCGTTTAGCTAAAATACCTTGTTGCTCCAGCGGCTTAATCAATTCCAAAATACCGCCTATATCGTCCAGCGTCGCAGGACGCAATTCTTCATAAGCGGTTAAACTGATTAACGTACCGACACCATCACGGCTAAACAACTCCAACAACAACGCGCCATTCACTGCCCTATCAATCAAATGCACACGCTCTATGCCTGCTTGGCAACTTTGTATCGCGGCTTTCATTGGCAAGCGAATATTATTATCCAACACTGGGTATTGCTCTAAAAACGCGGTCGCTTCGGCAGTGGTCATTTGTTGAATAGCATCGCCGTTAACAGGATTGCAACAACCTTGCTCGGTTAATAGCACTAACTTTTCCGCTTTTAAGGCAATCGCCACCGCCGTGGCAACTTGCTCAGCAGACAAATTAAACACTTCTCCGCTGGGTGAATAGCCAATAGGCGAAATTAACACCACATTATTTTGATCTAATTGCGCATGAATCGCGCCGCTGTCAATGCGGCGCACTTCACCCGTGTGGCAATAATCAATACCATCAATCACGCCTATGGGTTTCGCAGTGACAAAATTACCTGAAGCTACTTTAAGCCCACTGCCTGCCATCGGTGAATTTGCCAGCCCCATTGATAACAGTGCCTCAATTTCTACTCGCACCAAACCTGCCGCTTCTTTGACACATTGCAAGGCTAAATCATTAGTAATGCGTAAATGCTGATGAAACAACGCACGCACATTCAGTTTGGCAAGCCGTTGGTCGATTTGTGGACGAATACCATGCACTAACACCAAGCGAATTCCCAAACTACTGAGCAAGGCAAAATCATGAACATGATGTTCAAAACCTGCATCCAGCACCGCTTCACCACCAAAAGAAATCACAACCGTTTTATTGCGGTGCGCGTGAATATAGGGTGAGGAGTTTCTAAACCAATTAACGAAATTGTGTTGATGTTTCATGATGATGCTAGATGGTTTCCATACAAAATTAACGCACAGGAAGCGTTAATGTTGGCCCCGCTGCTTTAGCCGATCCTGCTTGCAAGCGGAATAACTGCGTCAATAACATAAACGTTGATTTTGACTCTAAATCGTTATCTGCTACATAGAACCATTGACCGCGATACGGTATGGAAACAAATGCCAGATCAGGTTTCATCCAACTTTGACGAATGTGAAAAAGACCACCACCTGCGGTTTTATTCCAGTCAAATTCAGAGCCATCTTTGTTGCGTGTCACGGTGACTAAGCCAGCCTCTTTGTGTTCTTTTGGCGTGTCTATATTGTGAGACAAATAGAAAAACACACTCATCAATGAACGACTGCGTATTGAAATCGTATCACCTTTGTGTTGCAGAAAATCGCTGTTAACGTGATAAATTTCAAGATTCTGGTCGAGACCAAGTAGCTGTTTAATTTCCCGAATTTCATTTTGATACACAGGGGACGATTTAATTTCCAACTGAATTTCTTTAGTGACAGGATTCGTTCTAGGGATAATTAAGTCTTCGCCCATCACCACATCAAACAGCTGTAACAAGCGATTGAATGAGTCGATATGCTGCGGCGACAATTTAGGCGTAGGCCCTGAAGCAATCGGTACATTCTTAATGTCATTCATGCGTTCCACGCACAAACCTAATACCCGCCGATTACTCCACCCCGATCCAGTGAGTGCAAGCAAATCTTCAAGTGCAATCGGTTTAAGCACGCTTTTAACAAAACCTTCACCTTGCAGTGGCGCGTAGGCAATGGTTGGCGAAGTGCTGTAAGCCCCACCCGCACTAAACTGTAACAGATCTGCCCCGCCGCTCTTCAAATCAAAAGCCGATTGATCTAAGCCTGCCGATAAATCCATTTTTAAGGACGCGGTTACACTGACCACATCCAGAAAGAACACAGGGTCACGATAATGCAAACGGACAATATTTTGAATGAATTGCTCATTTTGACTATCAACGATAGCCGCATTATAAAGCGGCTGCGTTCCCTTAAGTGCATCGGGGCCAAATGAATAGCAGCCATTTATCAGGCTTGTCATTGTTAGTAGTAAAAGTGACGATTTAATACGTCGAATTGGAATAGGCAAGAAAAACCTCATGAATTGCGTGGATGGGTAGAGCAACGCAAAACCCATCACTTTAGTGAATGATGGGGTTCGGCTATCACCTATCCCCATCCTACAATCAATCTAAATTATCAGTCACTGCACCCAACGAAGCAGAATTAACCAACTTGGCATATTTTGCTAATACGCCGCGTGTGTAACGTGGTGCGGGTTGTTGCCATGATGTTAAACGTTGGGCGATTTCCGCGTCATCAATGTGTAATTTCAATTCATTGTTTTCAGCATCAATGGTGATGGTGTCGCCTGTTTGGACAATAGCCAATGCACCGCCGACGAAGGCTTCTGGGGTGATATGTCCGACGACAAAACCATGCGTACCGCCTGAAAAACGACCGTCGGTAATTAACGCGACTTCTTTACCCAAACCTTTACCCATAATCGCAGAAGTCGGGGAGAGCATTTCGCGCATCCCCGGCCCACCTTTTGGCCCTTCGTAACGAATGACAATCACATCACCTTTGACGATGTCGCCGTTAAGGATGCTTTTTAGGGCGAGTTCTTCGGCATCAAATACTTTCGCTGTACCTGTAAAGGTCAAGCCTTCTTTACCCGTGATTTTCGCGACCGCGCCACCGACGGCTAAGTTGCCGTACAGTATCACTAAGTGACTGTCTTTTTTAATCGGATGCTCCATATCATGAATAATGTCTTGTTCCGCAGGATACGGTGCAACATCAGCCAGATTTTCTGCCAAGGTTTTACCTGTCACGGTTAAGCAATCACCGTGTAGCAAGCCTTTATCCAACAGCATTTTCATTAAGGGTTGAATGCCACCGATTTCCACCAGTTCCGCCATGGAATACTGCCCGCTGGGTTTTAAATCCGCCAGCATCGGGACATTTTTGCCGATACGGGTAAAATCATCCAGTTGAATATCGACTTTTGCGGCGTTTGCCATTGCTAAAATGTGCAGCACCGCATTGGTTGAACCACCCAAGGCAATAACGACCGTGATAGCGTTTTCAAAGGCAGCTTTGGTCATGATGTCGCTGGGCTTAATGTCTTTTTTCAGCAGTTCTAACACTGCCGCGCCTGCGCGTTCACAATCTTTTTGTTTGTCTTCGGAAATTGCCGCTTGTGCGGAGCTGTTGGGTAAGCTCATACCTAAGGCTTCAATCGCAGATGCCATTGTGTTGGCTGTGTACATACCGCCACATGAGCCTGCACCTGGAATCGCTTTGGCTTCAATTGCTGCCAATTCAGCATCATCAATTTTGTTGTTAGCGCGTGCGCCAACGGCTTCAAAAACTGACACCACGTCGAGTTTTTTATTGTTATGGCAACCTGACAAAATAGTGCCGCCGTACACAAACACCGCAGGACGGTTTAAGCGCGAAATGGCAATCATGCACCCTGGCATATTTTTATCACAACCACCGATAGCCACTACACCATCAAAACCTTGGCAACCGACCACAGTTTCAATGGAATCTGCAATCACTTCACGCGAGACCAGCGAGTATTTCATGCCTTCCGTACCCATAGAGATACCGTCAGAAATAGTGATAGTGTTGAAAACCACCGCTTTACCATTCGCTTGATTAACGCCCAGTGCTGCTTGGTCGGCTAATTTATTGATGTGCATATTGCACGGAGTCACCATGCTCCACGTTGATGCAATACCGATTTGCGGCTTTTTAAAATCGTCATTGCTAAAACCAACTGCGTGCAACATGGCGCGGCTTGGAGCGCGTTCCATGCCATCTACGACTAAAGAAGAAAAAGTACGGGTGTTGTGGTCGTCTGTATGGGACATCATTGTTCTCGTGGCTGTTAGTAATGAGTTAAGGCATAAAGCCCAATGTTATGAGTCGTAATTATACGCGATGTTGTCTTTTATCGCATTGCAATGGATTGAAGTCCAACAGCAAAAGCATTTATTGGCTGCACAGTATGTAATGAATTTCGGTTATTCCATCTTACACATTTAAAGTTATTCAATGACACAACCTGTCATTACCTCATGTTATCGTTTTGCTATTAATCAACCCAAATGGATTCCACAATGGCAATAACCAGCAAAGAACACGACAAAACCGCCGTTCGACTTACCCAAATTCTCATCAAACTTAACGACGGCGAAAAACTAGACCCTCGTAAACTGGCGGAGGAATTTAATGTCACACTACGCACCATTCAACGCGACTTCTCAGAACGCTTCACCTACTTACCGTTTGAAAAAGAAAACGGGCTGATTTCCCTACAACCGTATTATCTCGGCAAACTCAACAGCCACGATGTAGAACGCTTTGCCTGTTTAGCGGGGATTAAATCCCTGTTCCCTGTGTTAAAAGATGATTTTCTGCGTGAATTATTTGATGCGCGTATCACCCAAGCCTATTTAGTCAAAGGGCATCACTACGAAGATTTAGCCAAGAAAAATCACGAATTCAAGCTACTGGAACAAGCCATTTTAAAACACCGCTGGATTCAATTTAGCTACAAAGATAAAACCTACCGCGCCCAGCCCTACAAATTAGTGAACCACAAAGGCATTTGGTATCTTGCCGCCATTGCTAACGAACAACTGAAAGCCTTTAGTTTCAGCCAATTAAAAAGCATCATCATCGAATCCGAACAATTCAAACCCGACCCCGCAACCCACCAACTCATCGAACAAGAAGACAGCATCTGGTTTGCCGACACCAAGCGCGAAGTCGTGCTAAAAATCAACAGCTCAGTCGCCCACTATTTCCAACGCCGCGCCTTACTCCCCAATCAACAAATCGACAAAACCCTAGAAGACGGCAGTTTAATCGTCTCCTCACGCATTGCCCACGACCATCAAATTTTACCGCTGATTCGTTATTGGTTGCCCAATGTGCAAGTCATTAGCCCCGATGAATTACGCCATAGCTTATTACAAGGCTTGCGGGAGTATTTGGGCAGTGATGAAACGCGGCAATAATTATTTTTGGTTTGCTGGTGGAAATGACACAACCTGTCGTTGCTGTGTTGTATGATGGATTTAATTTAACTTGCTAGGAAAAAATAATGGCTACATTCAATTTTTTAGGAACAACCGTAACTTGTCATAATTCTTGGGATAGCTTTTTTAATAATCCTGTCGTTACAGGACAAAATGGTTATTTAGCAATAATTGAAGGACAAATTATAAATTCTTATCTTCAAAATAATATTACCCCTCATGTGAATAATATTTTTAAAGTTTTTCAAATGGATTTAAATGAGTGCAAAATTGTAATTTTAGGACAAGACCCATACCCGCAACGAAGCGTAGCAACTGGTAGAGCATTTGAAGTAGGAAATATAACTCGATGGGAGCAATTAAGAGAAAAAGAACATAATAATCCTTCTTTACGAAATATATTGAAATTGCTGCATAAAAATTACAACTACCCAAAAACAGGAAAACCAGAGTCTATTGGTAATGTTATAAGAGATATAAGTTTTATCTTACCACCAAATCAATTATTTAATCATTGGGAACAACAAGGAGTATTGCTTTTAAATACGGCATTTACATGTGAAATTGATAATTCAAATTCTCATAGTAATTTTTGGGGAAATTTTACTGAGGAAGTTATAAATTTTGTTGATACCAATACTCAAGGACTGACATGGTTTTTATGGGGTTCTGCAAAAAAACTATGTCATTTAATTTTTAATGGTACTAAATATTATACTGAACACCCTCGTATTAATAACGATAATAATTTTGTTCAGGGTACTTTTTATTATGATAATCATTTTAGTGAAGTACCATCAATCGATTGGTATGGTATTTAAAAAATAAACTACAAGGATAAAATCATGTTTAACGGCGACTTAAAAAAAGAAGCAATTGCAAAATTGAATCAATCGGCTGAAAACTACAAATATTACGCTAAAACAGTACAAGCGGCATCGGCAGAGTTATTTGTTTTACGCAAACAGAGCAGTGAAGCGGTAATAGGCGCGGTAGAAGCCTATATCAATACATTAGCAAATACACCTAAAGAATTTGACCGTTCTTTTGCTGAATATAAAGCTGAGTTTAGTGTATTTACTCAAATGTTACGCGACCTGCAAATAAAATCCGATAATGTTGATTTTCAATTTGGCACAACAGCGACAGCGGGTGTTCTTGCGGGTGTTGGTACTGCGGCTTTTGCACCAACAGCGGCAATGGCAATTGCTACAACATTTGGCACAGCGGGTACTGGTACGGCTATCGCCTCTCTTTCAGGCGCGGCGGCGACGAATGCTGCGTTAGCTTGGTTAGGCGGCGGTACGTTAGCCGCTGGTGCTGGTGGTATGGCGGCAGGTGAAGCATTGCTTTTACTTGCTGGCCCAGTCGGTTGGGCAATTGGCGGTGTGGCTATCGTAGGCGGTGGTTTATTTGCGCGTAGTAAAAATGAAAAAATTGCCAATGAAGCCAATGCTAAACGCAAAGAAGTAGAAGTATTAACTGCACAATTAAAAGCAGCTGAGCGTGAAGTAAATGGTTTGATTTCCTTAACTAAAACTCATGTGGCAGGTGTAAATGAAATTCTTTTTAAACTTAAAAACTCTACCCCACATGATTACCATTCATTCAGTCCAGAAGATAAAAATGAATTAGCCGCATTAACTAATAATATTCGCGCTTTATCGCAATTGCTAAATAAAAAGGTTGTTGCATGAGTCAACATAAAACACCTAAAGAACATTTAATTCCAGACCAAGTAAATGCCGCTATTATTGGGGAATTAAACAATCAACGCATTCAAGATGAAGTTTTAAAATTAGCGGCACAAGATGCCGCTTTTTCTAAAGCAACTGAACAAATTGATAAAGTTCGAGAATTTATCGCTAATCCAGATGGTATTCTTGGAAGTATAAAAACTAAACACGGTGAAATAGCTGAGCAGGTTGAAGTTGGTATTCGTAATGCTAGAGCGGCATTAGCTCAAGAAAATATGACAGCAACTTTTGACGGGGTTGGGCGGTTTGCTCCAGAGGATTACTTACTTGATGGTATTGCTGTTCAGTCAAAATTTATTAATGGTATTAATAATAATTTAAACCATGTATTAGATCACATGGATAAATATAATAATTTTGGACGTGACGGTTCTATTTATCATATTCCTAAAGATACTTATGAAACCGTCATTAAAATTAAAAATGGCTTGCCTGTTGATGAACTTTCTGAAAAATCAAAAGCCGCTATTTTAAATAAAATTCAAGCCATTGAAATGCAAACAGGTCAGCCTTTTGATACTGTCGTTAAACCTAGTTTATCGAACTATGCCGATGTGCAATTAAATAAAGCACCTGAAACACTTGATAATCACGAACAGAAACTAAATCAAGAAAACGAGAAACTCAAAGATACTATTAAAGATGAGCATAGACCCTCTTTAGCAGGTGCGGCACAGGCGGCGGCTGTAGCTGGTGCTGTGGGAGGGGCTATTTCTTTAGGAACAGCTCTTTATAACAAACATAAACAAGGCAAAAATCCTTTTAAAGGTCAGTTTTCCCAAGAAGATTGGAAAGAGGTTGGAATCAGTACCGCTAAAGGTGCGGTCGGTGGTGCTATTGCTGGTGGTGCTATTTATCTGCTTACCAATAATGCCGCGTTACCCGCTCCTTTTGCTGGTGCAATAGTGAGCGCGGCAAAAGGTATTTCCTCTTTAATGAGTGATTACAAAGCCGATAAAATTACTTTTGAAGAATTTACCGATTTAGGTTTAATGGTTTGTGCTGAATCTGCGATTGTTGGTTTAGCGACTATCGCTGGACAAACGCTCATTCCAATACCAATTTTAGGCGCAGTCATTGGTTCTTTAGCGGGGAAAATATTAGCTGAATTTGCGATAGGTAAGGGTAAAGATGTTGCTCAACGAATGCGTAAAGATATGGCTGATTACATGAATAAAATTGATGAAAACTATCAGGCAATTATCAGAGCAATTGATAAAGAATTTGACCGTTTGGGAAAACTAACTGAAGCCGCATTTGATTTAAAACGTAATACTGATTTGCTTTTTGCCAGTGTAAATTTAGCAAGGGCTTATGGTGTTTCTGAAAAAGATATTATTAGCAGTCATTCTGAACTTGATGATTTTATGCTTAGTTGAGCTATTTTTAATTCTTAGATTCAACTAACAAATGCAATTCGTTTTTAGAGATTTAGAAGGGGTCAACTGCTATAGTTTCATCCCCTCTCAATCCGACCAAAGATGGATAAGCGATGAAAACACACAAACAGTTGACTGAAGGACAACGATACCAGATTGCGGCATTAAAGAAAGCAGGAGCGTTAAATAAAGAGATAGCAGTGATTGTTGAGACTTCCGAATCGACTATCAGCCGTGAGCTGAAGCGCAATACGGGTAGACGTGGTTATCGCGC
>MBQZ01000023.1 GCA_002134785.1 Crenothrix sp. D3 | reverse complement strand
CCAAAACGCTCTGCCGCTTCCGCTTGTGTTAACCCTTCTTGTTCTTTAATCGCCAATACTTTTTGGCGGAAATCGGCTGAATATGTCATCTAATTTAAAATAATCAAATTATACTGCTTTAGCTATATAACCTTAATTGGCTAGTTGATTTTAGATAATAAACCACTGTTTCCATGTAAAATGTGAACCAGCTAATTCAACCATCTCTGTGAGAATCATCATGTACGAACATTTAGAAACGGCCGCATCTCCCGAAAACTTAAAACGTATTGTTATAGACCCTGTTTCGCGTGTTGAAGGACACGGTAAAGTGACTTTACTTTTGGATGAAGATAACCATGTTCAACAAGCACGGTTACACATCGTTGAATTCCGTGGTTTTGAACGCTTTATACAAGGTCGCCCGTATTGGGAATTGCCTGTACTGGTGCAACGACTTTGCGGTATCTGCCCTGTCAGTCATCATCTTGCCGCCGCCAAAGCCATCGACCAATTAGTCGGTATCGACCCTGAAAATCTACCGCCCACTGCTGATAAATGTCGCCGTTTATTGCATTTTGGACAAGTTTTACAATCTCACGCCCTGCATTTTTTCCATTTAGCCAGCCCTGATTTATTGTTTGGTTTTGACAGTGATATTTCAAAACGCAATATCGTGGCAGTATTACAAGAGCATACTGACATTGGTTTGCAAGGCGTAAAACTGCGTAAATTTGGGCAAGAAGTTATCCGCATGGTATCGGGCAAACGTATTCATGGCAGTAGCGCGGTTGCAGGCGGCGTGAATAAATCCCTGAACAAAGAAGAACGCGATTATTTATTAGCCGATGTCGATCAAATGATTGAATGGGCTGAATTTTCAGTCGCATTGATTGAAAAAGTTCATCTTTCAAACAAAGCCTTTCATGATGAATTCGCCACCATCAAATCCAGCTACATGGGCATGGTCAGCAAAAATGGCGGCTTAGAACTGTATCATGGCGGCTTACGCGCTAAAAATATTGACGGTAACACCATTTTCGATCAAGTCGATTATTGCGAATACAACGACTACATTCATGAGGAAGTGCGTTCGTGGTCGTACATGAAGTTCCCGTATTTTATCGCCCAAGGTAAACAAGATGGCTGGTATCGCGTTGGCCCTCTGGCACGAATGAACGTCTGTGATTACATCGGCACACCGAAAGCCGAAGCGGCACGGAAAGTATTTATGAGTATCAGTGAAGATGCCATGATACACAGCACCCTCGGCTATCATTGGGCGCGTTTGATTGAAATTTTACATTGCGCCGAAGCCATTAAAGATTTGCTACACGATGCCGATATTATGGGTAATGACTTAGTTGCTACGGGCATTAAACGCTTTGAAGGTATCGGTGTCATTGAAGCTCCACGCGGTACGCTGTTCCATCATTATCAAGTTGATGAAAACGACATCGTCACTAAAGCGAATTTGATTGTTTCCACTACTAGCAACAACCAAGCGATGAATGAATCGGTGCGCCAAGTCGCCGCAACTTATTTAGACGGCTTAGAAATCACCGAACCCTTATTAAATCATTTAGAAGTTGCGATTCGGGCTTATGATCCCTGTCTTTCCTGCGCCACGCACGCCTTAGGCAAAATGCCGCTAGAAGTTGAATTAGTCAATGCTCAGGGGCAGCTTATTAAGCAAGTATTTAAGAATAGTCAGGGTGACGTGGAATAAGTTATGCCATCACTAAAAATCGCTATTGCCCAAATCAACTTCCTAGTTGGTAATATTGCCGCCAATGTTCAGCACATTATCGACACCGCTCACAGTGCGAAGAAGCTCGGTGCGGATATTGTGGTGTTCCCTGAACTCACGGTGACAGGCTATCCAGCCGAAGACTTATTATTACGCAAAGATTTTATTACCGCTGCTAACAACGCGGTTTACATCCTCGCTGAGCAAGTCAAAGATATTGCCATCGTGGTGGGTTTTCCTGAACATGATGGTGAACACCTCTATAACAGCGCGGTAGTGCTGCATCAAGGCGTGACATTAGCGACGTATCGCAAACAAGCTCTACCCAATTACGGCGTATTTGATGAACAACGTTATTTTGCCGAAGGCACGCAACCTTGTGTGTTTGAATTTAACGGCACATTTATCGGGCTAACCATCTGCGAAGATGTCTGGCAAAGTGGCATTATTGCCAACACCAAACAAGCAGGTGCGGAGTTATTATTAACGCTGAACGCCTCGCCATTTAACGCGGGCAAAGTCGATCAACGTGAAGCAGTGATTTGTGAGCAAATCAAAGCCGCACAAATCCCATTGGTGTATGTCAATCAAATCGGTGGACAAGATGAACTGATTTTTGATGGCGCGTCGTTTGTTACTGATAGCGACGGCGAGATTGTGTTTAGGGCGGTTGAGTTTCAAGAGCAACTCAGTGTCATTGAATTTCAGGATGGTCTGCCTGTTCCTAGTCATTGTGCGCCATCTTGTGAAGAAACAGCTGGTATATACCACGCGTTGGTCTTAGGCATTAAAGATTATGTGCGTAAAAATGGTTTTTCTGGTGCGATTTTAGGTTTATCAGGCGGTATTGATTCTGCTTTGGTGTTAGCCTTAGCAGTAGATGCGCTGGGGGCGGATAAAGTGGAAGCGGTGTTAATGCCTTCACGTTACACGCAAGATATGAGTAACGAAGATGCGATTTTGCAAGCCGATATTTTAGGCGTAAAGCATCATTCTATTCCTATTGAACCTGCGGTGAATGCGTTCACGGGAATGTTAGCGGACGTATTTGCAGGCACGAAAAAAGACACCACCGAAGAAAATATTCAAGCCCGTTGTCGTGGCCTGATTTTAATGGCAATGTCCAATAAACAAGGCAGGCTGTTACTGACTACAGGCAATAAAAGTGAAATGAGCGTGGGCTATGCGACTTTATACGGCGATATGGCAGGTGGTTTTGCGCCGATTAAAGACGTGCCTAAATTGCTGGTGTATGCGCTGGCTAACTATCGCAATAGCCTATCGGCTGTCATTCCTGAGCGGGTTATCACGCGTCCACCGTCTGCGGAACTCGCGCCTGATCAAGTTGATGCCGATTCGCTGCCACCTTATGAGATTTTAGATCCAATACTGGAACGTTATGTGGAACAAGATCAATCTGCCGAAGAGATTATTGCCGCAGGTTTTAAACGTGAAGACGTGGCAAGAGCTATTAGTTTAGTGGATAGAAACGAATACAAACGCCGCCAATCGCCGCCTTGCATTCGTATCACGGGCAGAGCCTTTGGACGGGACAGACGTTATCCGATTACCTCAGGATACAGAGGAATATAGGTCACGTTTGTAACCGCATAACTCAACTGTAGTGGTCTAAAATTGACACTTCAATAGCAAGATACGCAACGCGTCACTGCCTTAAGTTAAGAAATTATTGTAGGGGCGGCCTCTTAGATTACGCTTAACTTAAGGCAGTTGCTCTATGCGCAGTGACATCCAAAACGTGTGTTTAAGTTAGCCTGCAAAAACCACATCAAAATCTTGCATAAACGCGCCGATGTCTGTGCGTGGTAAGGCTTGTACGGGTAAAGATAGGGCATTCAATGTTAAACCGCGTTCTTGCAGTGATTCGGTTTCGGTGTATAACGCAGTCACGTCATAAATACTTAAGGATTGAAACATCGCCGCTGTGTCTTTTATGCCCATTATTTCAGGCTGTTGATGGTGTTTTAATTGAAACACGGCATCATCCAGCCACAAAACACTGACCGATTGATCGAAAGCGGCTGTGATTAAAATAATATCCAGCATTTCTTGTACATAACCGCCGCTGTGTGCGGGTTTGCGTAATACAAATAAATAATTTTTCATGGCGTTACCCAAAGACGATAAAACGGTCTGCTAATGAGATAGCTTCAACTAACTGCCCCAAGCCTGCAATACGAAAGCCAGCGGCTACGTCATTGTCATGTTTTCCTTGTCGTGTGGCTTCGTCACTACACAATAAACCGCGCCGTTGCGCCGCTGAAATACACACGACCAAATCAATTGCATAATCACGCGCAAGTTCACTCCAGCGTTTAACGATTTGAATTTCATCATCGGGTGGGGTTGCGTATTGAAACGCTTGATACACGCCCTCATGATAGAAAAAGACGCGTACTATTTCATGCTGCTCAGCCAACGCGGCACGAATAAATTGATACGCGGTCAACCCTGCATTGGATTGGTAAGGGCTGGCATTGACTTGAATGGTAAATTTCATCGGTGATTTACAATTTTACAAATGATTTATAATTGATAGAGCTAATGCACAATAAATTGATACCGTTCGTGGTGAGCTTGTCGAACTACGTTCACACTTCGGGGAGCTTCGGTGCGAACGGTTTTGTAATCATTTTATTAACGGTTAGCTATAGCTGATATTCTAACCCTATTCTGCACTGATTTTAGTTGAAACATCATGTTTAAACCCTCTGCTATTGCACTTGCGTTAAGCCTTGCCCTGTTTCCTGCTTTGCCGCAGGCGGTTGAGCTTAATAAACTCGAATTGCCCGATATGGGTGATTCGTCTGATTCGTTATTAACGATTGCCGAAGAAAAGGAATTGGGTGAAGAATTTTTCAGATATTTACACAGCCAATCAACCATTAATGAAGATGCTGAAATTCAAGAGTATATTCAAACGATTGGTAGCAAATTAGCTGCCAATAGCGATAACCCCAGCTATCCATTTCATTTTTTTGTGGTAATGGAAAATGACATTAACGCGTTTGCAGGGCTAGGTGGTTATATCGGGGTGAACTCAGGGTTAATTTTAATGACGGAGGCAGAAAGTGAATTGGCTTCGGTAATGGCGCACGAAATTGGTCACGTTACTCAACGGCATTTATACCGTGGCGTTGAGGCACAACAACGCTTATCCATTCCGACATTAGCGGCAACTTTAGCCGCGATTGCTTTAGGTACGCAATCACCACAAATGGGGCAAGCGGCGTTAATGGCAATTCAAGCGGGCAATGTGCAGTTTCAAATTGATTTTACTCGCGCCCACGAAGAAGAAGCGGATAGAGTCGGTATGCAAACACTGGCAACGTCAGAATACGACCCGCGCAGTATGCCGACATTTTTTGAACGCCTACAGCAATCTAGTCGTTATTCTGATGGTAAAAATGTGCCTGAATTTTTACGGACTCACCCTGTCACTGCGTCGCGTATTTCTGATACCCGTGGACGCGCTGAAAACTACCCTTATAAGCAATATCCCGATTCTTTAGCGTATCAACTCACGAAGGCAAAAATTCGAGTATTGACCGATACCAACACGACAGAAGTCCGCAAATACTTCCAAGCTAGATTGGCGCAAGGCACGACTGAACAACGGGTTGTTGCTCAATATGGCATGGGCTTAATTGCATTAGCCACGCAAAAATATGCAGAAGCAGAAACTATTTTTCAAACCTTAGCGCAAACGTATCCCAATCAAGTACAGTACAGCACAGCACTGGCGAGAACCGCTATGGATGCGAAAGATTACAACGGCGCGTTGAACCGATATAAAAAGCTAATTGCAAAATTCCCTCATAAAGAAGCCATTAAATTGGAATATGCGGAGACGTTACTAAAAACAGGCGATACTAATCAGGCAAAAAAAGTGCTATCAACCTTGAATGTCGATACCCAACAGCTACCTGTTTATACTGAGCTTTTAGCGCAAGTTTATGGTAATTTACATCAACCCGCTGAGTCACATCGCTATCTTGCCGAACATTACTACAGCACAGGACACACACGCGAGGCGATTTTACAAATACGGCTGGCGAAAAATTCCAACGGCTTAACGCCTCAATTAGAGGCTATTCTCAATGATCGGCTGAATTTTTTTGTGAATAAAGAAAAAGAAGCCGCTAGACAATAAGCACTGTTTCAACATTTAATAAAAATTTATTATGTTTACAATTACCAAAGAAGTTTATTTTTGCTACGGGCATCGTTTAATGAATCACGCGGGTAAATGTCGTCATTTACACGGGCATAGTGTGAAAGCTGCCATTTCTATTCAACAAGAAACGCTGAACGATCAAGGTATGGTGTGTGATTTTTCTGATATTAGAGACTGCGTAACCGCCTACGTTGATGAACAATTAGATCACAATTTTTTGCTACACAAAGATGATCCTATTATTCCGATGCTTATCGCTAACAATGAGCGATTTATGGCACTGAATGAACACCCAACTGCTGAAGTATTAAGTAAAATGATTTATCAACATCTCAAACAAGCAGGCTTTAATGTTGCCGAAGTTGCACTGTGGGAAACTGCCAGTGCGTATGCCTGTTATCGAGAAGACTGAAAAAAAAATTGGTAATGCTTATAATAACGCCATTTTCGATTTAATGAGGGTAACTCCATCAATGGAACAATTTATTCCCGGTCAACGCTGGATTAGTAATACCGAGTCAGAACTTGGTTTAGGTCTCATATTGGAGGCCAGTTTTAAACGTGTCACGGTGCTGTTTTTAGCCAGCAATGAAAAACGGATGTATGCGATTGATAACGCACCGCTCACGCGTGTCAAATTTTCAGTGGGCGATGTCATCGAATCCATTGATGAAGAAAAAATGCAGGTACTGGAGGTCGTTGAAGACGATGGCTTGATAACCTACCACTGTAAAGATTCATTGGGCGATTTGGTTGAGTTAGAAGAAATTGAACTCAATCATCATATTCAATTTAATAAGCCGCAAGACCGCTTATTTACAGGGCAGATTGATTCCACTAGCTGGTTTTTATTGCGCTATCAAACATGGCTTAAATTACAACAGCATCAACAATCGCCTGTGAAAGGTTTGCTAGGTGGACGTGCGTCTTTGATTCCGCACCAGTTATTTATTGCCCACGAATCAGCCAATCGCTCTGCGCCGCGCATTATGTTAGCGGATGAAGTCGGTTTGGGTAAAACCATCGAAGCGGGTTTGATACTGCATCACCGTTTGATTAATGACTTGAGCAAACGGGTGTTGATTATCGTCCCAGAAAGTCTGCTGCATCAATGGTTAGTGGAAATGCGCCGCCGCTTTAATCTGCGCTTTAGCATTTTTGATGAAGCCCGTTGTTTGGAAGAATTTGGTGAAGATGGCATTGAAGATGATGAGGCAAACCGTCCTGTTAATGACAATCCTTTTTTAACTGAACAACTCATTTTGTGCAGTCAAAGTTTTTTTACCAAGCATCCACGCCGCCAACACCAAGCCTTGCAAGCGGATTGGGATATGGTGATTGTCGATGAAGCCCATCATTTAGCATGGAGCGAACAAGCCCCTAGTGCGGATTATTTGTTTGTTGAACAACTGGCGCACTTATCACCTAGCTTGATTTTATTAACCGCAACGCCTGAACAACTGGGTAAAGAAAGCCATTTTGCGCGGTTGCGTTTATTAGACCCTGATCGGTTTTATAATTTTGCGGCATTTATTGAAGAAGAGCGTTTATTTGAACCTGTGGCTAATGCTGCCAAATTATTGCTTGCCGATAAACCGCTAGACAATACCGCGACCGCTTTATTAAGTTCATTGCTGAAAGATGATAACGTCAGTGGTTTACTGAGTAATTTGCAAGATGCTGAAAAATCGCCTGCGGCACGGTCAGCGTTAATTAAAATATTGCTAGACCATCATGGCACAGGACGGATTTTATTTAGAAATTCGCGACAAACGGTGCAAGGTTTTCCTGAGCGTGAGCGTCATGGCTACGCACTAGAGGGCGTTGCCGCTGAAAGCGACTATCAAAAAGATCCGCGTTATTTGTGGTTAGTGAAGCAAGTCAAAAAATTAGCGGGTAAAAAAGCCTTGCTGATTTGCAAGCACGCGCAAACGGCGATTGATTTAGAGCAAACGTTAAGAACGCGAGCGGGCATCTCATCAGCAGTATTTCATGAAGGCATGAGCATCATTGAACGCGACCGCGCCGCTGCGTATTTTGCCGATCAAGACAGCACTGCACGGTTATTAATTTGTTCAGAAATTGGTAGCGAAGGGCGCAATTTTCAATTCGTGCATCATTTGGTGTTGTGGGATTTGCCAACTAATCCTGATTTATTACAACAGCGTATCGGACGTTTAGACCGTATTGGTCAAAAACACATTATTCAAATTCATATTCCTTACCTAAAATACAGCGACCTAGCGGTGTTATACCGTTGGTATGATGAAGGCTTGAATGCGTTTCGCAGTAACAGTTCTGCCGCCGCGCAGGTAGCTGAATTGTTAAATGAAGACCTCGCCGCTGTAGTAAACAGTGATGACCAAGCCGCCATTGATGCGTTTGTTGCTAAAACGCACGCACTGAATACCGAGTTAGAAGTTCAAATGCACAACGGACGCGATCAGTTGTTAGAACTCAATTCGTGTCGCAAAGAAGAAGCTGATGTGCTGATTAAGCAGATTAACGCTTATGAACAAGAAGGCTCACTGTGGCCTTACATGGAAAGTTTATTTGATTGTTACGGCGTGGATACGGAATTTCATTCGGCAGATTGTTTTATTGTTAAACCTAGCGATCATTTGCGCGTGTCGCATTTTCCTGAATTGCCTGAAGAAGGGATGACGATTACCGCGAATCGTGCCTGTGCGTTGGCGCGTGAAGAAATCCAATTTTTAACGTGGGAGCATCCCTTAGTTACCGCTGCAATGGATATGGTGTTATCCAGTGAAACAGGCAATGCCACTATCAGTGTGATTAAACACCCTGAATTACGCGGCGGACAGTTTCTCTTGGAATGCTTATTTATTGTCGAATGCAGTGCGCCTGCTGAATTACAAATTGGCAGATTCTTACCGCATACCCCGATTCGTATTTTAATCGACCAAACGCAAAAAGATTTAACTGAGGTTATCGCGCATTCTGATTTAGAGGAAACAGGACAAACGTTTGATAAACAACAGATTCTGTCTTTTTTAAATAAACAACGGCAACCGATTACTAAGCTATTGACCGCTGCCGAACACATCGCTGACACGCTGAAACAACAACTTATTGATGAAGCGACCAAAGCGATGCTTGATTCATTATCGACGGAAATTAAACGTTTAGTCCGCTTACAAAAAGTCAATTCCACCATTAAAAGCGAAGAAATTGAGCAATTGAAAGACATGACGTTATTGGCGCATGAAAACATTCAAGCGGCGCAATTAAGACTGGATGCAGTACGGTTTGTGATAACGAGCTGATAACGTTTATCGGAGTACAAATTGCGGTTTGTACTTCGCTCATCATTTTGAAAGGGATTATTATGCTAGTATTTATTTCCCTGAGTCTTGTGCTGTGTTATCTAGCACAAACACCCAGCTCACTATCTCAGATACTCATATCGCCCTACATTATTATTGGGGGCTTAGTGTTGGCATTGGTCAGTAGTGCAGGAATGCTGTTTAAAAAACTGCCCGATAGAATAGGTTATGAATCTTTTTCTTGTAGCACGTTATTACTCTGGTTTGCTTATTGGAAGCCGATGCCATTGTTTAATGGTGACTCACCCATCTTCTTTTTCTTTCCGCTTTATTTTGCCTTGATGTCAGCCTTTCTAACGCTGTTTTTGAGCAATCAAGGGCATAAAATTGATAAGGAAAGTCTTACATTGATGCGTCGCCTTGATAAAGAACGCATTATGCCCGCGTGGTCATTGATGCTGTGTGTGCTGGCTAGTTTGCCAGTAACAGATCATTACCAGTTGTTTCCAGTAATGATGACGTTACTTATGTTGCGGTTTGCGTTTGCCAATTGCGTACAAAATGACTAACCGATGTTACGCACAAGAAAATTGCTTTTTTATGCGTAACATAACATCAGTAGTCACTGGTTAGTGGTGACGATAGCGGGTTTTGTTAGAAGCGACATTAAGCGGTGCTTTACTGGGCTTGGACTTGGCTTTAGCAACAGATTTAGTTTTAACTTTACTCACAGGCTTGGTTTTACTGATAACAGTTCTGTGACTAAAAGAGTTGCCTTTTCTATACACTTTAACAGATTTATATTTATTGAGGTGTGGATGCGGGGTATTGCTATCATCATCACCATTATTAGCCACCACCGTTGTTGCACCAACACGACCACAACCCAGCTGATAAGGTGGCGTGCCGCCTATACTCATTGCCGCTGTTTCAATATGAGTGGCTGGATTAGCTGCATATTGGTCGGCAAAACCTGCATCCATCATATCCATCATTAATTGATAGCGTTGCGGACTTGTCATACCGCCTAATACCACGCCAATCAGTCTTTTGCCATTTTGACTAGCAGTAGAAATTAGGTTGTAGCCAGAACCACAAGTAAAGCCAGTTTTCATGCCTTCCGCACCTGGGTAGTTGGCAGTAAACTTGTTAATAGCGAGCATTTCTCTACCTCTAAAATTAAAGCTATGCGCTGAAAAATAAGGGTAGTAATCAGGATAATCGTTCAATGTTCTCCACGCAAGCAAGCCTAAATCTCTGGCTGTACTGACTTGCCACGGGTGTGGTAATCCTGTCGCATTCATAAAATGGGTATCGGACATACCGATAGCGTGGGCTTTTGCTGTCATTTTAACGGCGAAACTTTCTTCAGTGCCACCGATATGCTCCGCGAGCGCGACCGCCGCATCATTCGCAGAACGCGTCACTAAAGCCAAAATAGCTTCTTCAACGGTTAGCGTTTCTCCCGTTCTCAATCCTAATTTACTATTCGGTTGTAATGCCGCGTGGTGCGAAGCACTTAAGTTATCTTGTAACTGAATCTGCCCCTTATTTAAGGCATCAAATGCCATGTAAATGGTCATTAATTTGGTCAGCGAGGCGGGATACCATGATTGCGTAGCATCCACTTCGTGTAATACGCTACCATTACTCGCATCAACTAAAATGGCAGCATGGCGGGCATAACTTATTTCAGATACAAAAAACAACCAGACAGGTAGGGTAATCAATAAAATTAATTTCACAGTCTTCATTTAAAAAAGGGTTCTCAATGGGTTAAGTGGGTGTGCAAATCAAATTTTAATCTACAGAGTAAACGATAACACGCGCTAATGGGTCATGAAACTCTAGGCTGAAGGGCTTACTGTAGATTATAAAACGGAGGTATTATCTTAATGCCTCATTCGAGACAAAACTAATGAGTAACATTCTACCAAATGAATACTGATAAAACGGTATTTTTCTTAATATTTGGTTTACAAGTGGTTAGTGTTTTAAAATTCATCTCAATTCTATGGGGGGGGAGGTGGCACTGTTTTGTTACATTGAGCTTTTATAACGGCTTACGGTTAAGAAAACAGTCTATTTTTTGCATCATTATGAACCAATCTGACAAAACAGATACGCTGATTTTATTGGGTTGGCTATCGCACGCATATAACTGATTAACTTAATGGCGGTGACGTTGAGTTTACTGCCATTGAGCAAGATAAAATGAACCGAGTACAATTGTACCCATTAACAAACGGGATAAAAAATGACTGAAAACCAAGCAACCAACAAAATTACTTATTGGCTACCTTCGACAGGTAAATCAATCACAGGGAGCATTCAAGGCAGTGGTGCGACTAATGATTTACTTTATGACGAGCAAAAAACTCTGTTTTTACAGGAGGATAACGGCGCGGTAGTGGGTGTTGACCTCAATCGTTATTTGATACA
This sequence comes from Crenothrix sp. D3, assembly GCA_002134785.1. GTDB lineage: Bacteria > Pseudomonadota > Gammaproteobacteria > Methylococcales > Methylomonadaceae > UBA4132. The sequence goes on along the minus strand of MBQZ01000023.1, from coordinate 28,882 downwards.
CAGTTTGAAACAAAGTAACGCCGCCGTGGGGGATTTTGTCACCGTGACTTTTCACGGCAAAGAACAGAAAAACAACGGACGGTCTTTCAATCGTTATACGTTGTTAGTTGATAAAGTAGCTGGCTCAACAACTAGGTTAGATCGCGTGGAGTAAATCTGGGTAACGCGTGGAAAAAACCTGTGTGACTTCTGGACTTTGAATTCGGGTTATAATGGCGAAATATTTTAAATTCGATACCCTGTAATGAATAAACCGCGATTAGCTTGGGCAATAACTGGCTCAGGTCATTATATAGAAGAGTGCTTAGATTTTTTGTTAACCTTAACAGACGTGGATTTATACCTCAGTCAAGCAGGGGAAGAGGTGTTGAAAATGTACGGCATTGATCTTGCGGATGTGCGTACTCTTATGCCTGTTTACCGTGATAAAGCAGCCTCTGCACCGCCTGTTGGACATTTCTATCAAGGCTATTATCATACCTTCGTGATGGCACCTACGACCTCTAACACTGTTGCGAAATGTGTGTTAGGTATTGCCGATTCATTAGCGACTAATTTATATGCACAAGCAGGGAAATGTCGGGTGCCGAGCATTGTCTATCCGTGTGATGTCGCCCCTGAAATAGAAACTACCGCCCCAAAAGGTAAAAAAGTCATGGTGTATCCGCGCAGAATTGATTTAGAAGCGACCGATAAATTACGCAGTTTTGAATATACCGCAGTGGTTGATAGTGTGGACGAGTTAATCGTTACGGTCACTCAGCGACTGAACGCCCTCGGATTAACATGACTGAACATATTTTATTTTTAACGGGCAAACTGGCAGAAAAACAGTTGCGTAGCATTTTAGAAAAAATGCAGCCTGAATTTACTTATACTGTGCATCAACTGGGACTGAAAGTCGCGGCGTTGATGACCACAGACATGATTATTCGCCGCCTGAGTGATACTTTTGGCGCAGATCGGATTATTATTCCAGGTCGGTGTCGTGGTGATATAAACGCATTGGCTGAACACCTTGGCATTCCTGTGGAACGCGGCCCTGAAGAGCTGAAAGATTTGCCGCAATTTTTCGGTAAAAAGGCGCATAAAGCCGATTTAAGCAAATACGCAGTGAAAATTTTTGCGGAAATTACCGATGCGGCGACCATCAGTATTGATGAAGTGTTAAACCGCGCCGCGTATTACCGTAAAAACGGCGCGGATGTGATTGATATAGGCTGTTTGCCCAGCACCGATTTTCCAGAAATGGAAAACATTATTCGGACGCTAAAACAGCAAGGCTACATGGTCAGTATTGATTCATTGGATGCCAATGATTTACTGCGCGGCGGCAAAGCGGGTGCGGATTATTTATTGAGTCTGCATGAATCTACGCTTTGGGTGGCCGATGAAGTCGCTTCTACGCCGATTTTAATTCCCGAAACCCACGAAGATTTAGCGTCCTTGGATAGGGCGATAAAAATCATGCAGTCAAAAAATCGCCCGTTTATTGTTGATCCGATTTTAGACCCGCTACACTTTGGCTTTACCGACTCTATTGTTCGTTATCACACCGTGCGTAACAAACACCCTGATGTGGAAATGATGCTTGGTGTCGGCAACATCACCGAACTGACTCATGCCGATACGATGGGCATGAACGCGCTGTTATTGGGTATCTGTTCTGAACTCAACATCAACCAGATTCTTGCCACCGAAGTCAGTCAACACGCGTGCCGTGCGATTAAAGAAGCCGATGTGGCGCGGCGCATCATGTATGCCGCCAAACAACAAGACACGCTGCCCAAACACATCAACCCTGATTTAATGGCACTGCATGACACCGCGCCGTTTCCGTATTCACAGGCGGAAATTGCAGAACTGGCAGGGCAGATTAAAGACCCCAGTTTTCGTATTCAAACCAGTGCGGAAGGCGTTCATGTGTTTAATCGTGATGGTTTGCACACGGCGACGGATCCGTTTGATTTATTTCCTCATCTACACGTTGAACAGGACGGCGGTCATGCGTTTTATTTGGGCGTGGAATTAGGACGTGCGCAAATTGCGTGGCAATTGGGCAAACGTTTCACCCAAGATCAAGCGTTGACGTGGGGTTGTGCGGTTGATAACACCGAAGTTACCGTTGATTTACACGCTTTTAAACCTGCTGGAACGACGTTAGCAAAAAAATGAGATTACATTACCTAGTTCCCATGCGGCGAGACTGTGAATGTATTATCAAAACAAGCTATGAAACTAGTTTTTAATTTCATAACTCATTGTTTTTATTGTTATGTGGGAGAGGCTTTAGCCCCGCAACGAGGCTAAAGCCTCTCCCACACGAATACTTTCACAGCCTCTGCGCGTGGGAACGAGAAAAAAAATCATGATTCAAGAATTGATTGTTAGCACCCAAAATAACGCGGGTGTCACGCATCTTGCCCCGATGGGCATTCATCTCAACGGCGACGATATTATTATTCTGCCGTTTCGTCCATCCACCACGCTCAATAATGTGCTGGAAACCAACACTGCCGTGCTGAATTATTGCGACGATGTACGGGTGTTTGCGGGTTGTTTAACGGGGCGGCGTGACTTCGCGTTAATGCCCGCCGAAAAAATACACGGTGCGGTATTGGCGTGTACCTTGGCGCATACCGAAGTGGAACTGGTGCGTATTGAAGACGATGAACTGCGTCCGAAATTATTTTGTAAAGCCATTCATACAGTGAATCACGCGCCGTTTATGGGTTTTAATCGTGCGCAATATGCGGTGCTGGAAGCGGCTATTTTAATCAGCCGTTTGAAAATGTTGCCGTTGGAAAAAATAGAAACGGAAATTGAATACTTGCGTATCGGGCTGGAAAAAACCGCAGGTGATAAAGAACGCGAAGCATGGGGCTGGTTGATGGCGGTGGTTGAAGCCTATAAAGCTGAGGTTAAGGCATGACGGGTATGCTTGCCAGTGTGAATAGCATCGCCGAGGCGTTATTAGTATTAACCGCACAAGTCGATATTATTGATTTAAAACAACCAGAACGCGGCGCGTTAGGTGCGTTGGAGACTGATTTAGTTCGCCAGATTGTGCTTGAGATTGCAGGGCGTTGTCCTGTCAGTGCTACGGTCGGTGATTTGCCAATGCAGCCTGACATTGTGTTTAATGCCGTTAAAGCAATGGCACACACGGGCGTTGATTATGTGAAAATCGGTTTTTTTCCTGACGGTGATTGGTACGCGACCGTGGAAAAATTAGCAGAACTCACACCACAAACCGCGTTAATTGCGGTGCTATTTGCCGATGCACAACCTGATTTTGCCATTATCAGCGTATTACAACAGGCAGGTTTTACAGGTGTGATGCTAGATACAATGGACAAACAAAAGGGTTCGCTCATGCAAGTCATGACCCATACCGACATAGCGAAGTTTGTCGCACTTGCTAAACAGTATTCATTATTGTGTGGTCTGGCAGGATCACTCAGGCTGGATGACATTGCCACACTGATGTCTTACCAAGCGGATTATTTAGGTTTTAGAGGTGCATTGTGTGAACAGCACCAGCGTACAGGGCAGTTATATCCACAGTCGATTGCACAAATCAGACAGGCGATAGCCAGCATTTAAGCCATTGCTTATCGCTGGTTGTCATCTTCGCAAAATAACCATGCTCCACACAAGGCAACCAGTGCGGATTTTAATTCTGGTTGTTAAAAATAGATTAATTAAACTAGGTTATATAACGTAGCCCTGTTGTTGCATATAAACTATTTTTGTTGCTTTTTAATAAAATCGACACTAATCATAAATAATATTTATTAATAATCAATGTGTTATAAGTTGGCTTATTAATTGCTTTATCTTAGTCCATCACTTAATAAGTAAATATTAATGTTCGGAAATTCATGATGCCCTCCCTATAATTAAGGTATTAAATATTCCTTATCTCTTTCGGAGAACTTCATGAAACTTAAAAATAAATTGCTTGCTATCGGCATTGCCCTTAGTACAGGAATTGCCAACGCTGAGCCTGTAAAGCCTGTTGATAGCACCAAAAAATCGGACGGTTCAGTTACGCTGGATACACTAATTGTCAGAGCGCAATCAGCCAATAATCCTCATCAACCGTTTGAATCCTTTCTCAAACCGTCGCAAATAATACGCGATAGAACTGCTACCAGTGATACCGCACAAATGTTTAATCACACCGCTGGCGTTAGTTTTTCAGGGGGTGGTGGTATTTCTAGTCGTCCTATTATTAATGGTATGGCAGATGATCGTATTCGTATTCAAATAGACGGCATGAATTTGATTTCTGCGTGTGGCAATCACATGAATCCGCCGCTTTCTTATGTTGCGCCTTCCAGCGTCCTGAGTGCGCAAATAATGGCGGGTATCACTCCTGTGAGTATGGGTGGCGACAGTATCGCAGGGACTATTCGTGTGCAGTCCGCTGATCCCCAATATGCTGAGGACGGCAAAAAATATTTAGTGACGGGTCAAGGTTCGGCATTTTATCGGAGCAATAGCAATGCGTGGGGCGGTAATATTTCAACTACCTTGGCAAATAAAAATGTGTCGTTGACTTACACAGGCTCTACCGTTGAAGCGGGTAATTACAAAGCAGGCGGCAATTTCACGACTAGAAATAAAGCCAATGCCAATGATGTGGTCAGTTCTTCTGCTTATAAATCACAAAATCAATCGCTGTCGTTAGCGTTGCGTAACGACAATCATGAAGCGATTATCAAAGTTGGCTTACAAAATATTCCCTATCAAGGCTATCCAAATGTGCGTATGGATTTGGCAGGTGACGACAGTTGGTTTGCCAATGTCAGCACGAAAAGTAAATTTGATTGGGGGCGATTAGAAGCCCGCGCCTATCATGAAGATGTTCAGCATTACATGAACTTTGAAGGTGATAAAAGCGGCAATATGCCGATGAATACCCAGAGTTATAATCAAGGTTTGGCAGTTAAAGGTATTATTGATTTGACTGAACAGCATCAGTTGACCGTCGGCAGTGAATATCAGCGTTATCGTTTGGATGATTGGTGGAATCCAGTGGGTAATAAACCGATGACCATGATGAATGGCCCCGCGCCTTTTTGGAATATTAGCAACGGACAGCGCGATAGATTGGATTTTTTTGCTGAAGTTGAAAGCAACTGGAACAGTAAATGGCTAACGCAATTCGGTGTGCGTGGCGGATTGGTTGAAATGAATGCAGGCAATGTGATGGACTATGGCGTAGTAACGCCCGAAGCAAAATTAGTTAATAATCAAGATAAACAACGTACCGATGCGATTGTTGATGTCACCGCTTTAGCACGTTATACACCGACTGAAACGCAGCAATATGAATTAGGTTTTGCCAGAAAAACCCGTGCGCCCAGTCTTTATGAACGCTATGCGTGGTCTAGGGGTGCAGTGATGGGCATGGGTGCAATGGCGATGACCATGCCGATGTCAATGCTGATGAATAACTGGTATGGTGATGGTAACGGCTATGTTGGCAATAATAATTTAAATCCAGAAACCGCCTACACTGTCAGTGGTACAGCCAATTTTCACGATGCTGAGCAGGAAAACTGGGATGTTAAAATCACTCCCTTTTATACTTATGTGAAAGACTATATTGATGCGGGTTATTGTATGCCCGCGAATGGCGTAACGTGTAATAACACCGCAGCGGGTAATACCACTACACACGGTGGTGGCGGTTTTAGATTACTGCAACTGGGTAACTATAATGCACAGTTAGTGGGTGTTAATGCCTCAGGCAGCAAGATGTTATTAGCCACGGATAACTACGGCAGCTTATCGACTAGAGGCATTTTAAGTTATGTACGCGGTCAAAATCTGACCTCTAACGATAACCTCTATCAACAGATGCCGCTGAATTCAACCTTGGATTTGGATTATAAATGGGGTGACTGGGGTGCAACTATCGAAACACAATTGGTCGCACCTAAAAAGACTGTGCAGGCGATTCGTTTAGAACCAAAAACCGCAGGCTATGCACTGCTTAACTTACGCACCCACTATGATTGGAAGTATTTGCGCGTTGATGCCGCGATAGAGAACGTTCTCGATAAGAATTATGCCTTGCCATTAGGTGGGGTTTACATGGGTGAAAGAAATCTGCCAGCGGGAACACCTATTCCAGGTTATGGTCGCTCGTTCAATGTCGGTTTGACGGTTACTTATTAGCATAACCGTTCTGTATAACTGCCAGTTCTTCAAGGGGCTGGCAGTTTAGACTATTAAAATAAATAGTCGTAATCCATCAATAATGGCGCGTGATCCGAAAATCGCTCATCTTTATAAATCGCCGCCGAAATTATCTTATCCTTTAGTGATGCACTAATAATCTGATAATCAATGCGCCAGCCGACATTTTTTGCCCAAGACTGCCCACGATTTGACCACCAAGTATAGTGTTCAGCGTCTGCATTAATTAACCTAAACGCATCCATCCACTGCCCGCCAGAAAATAAGCTGTCTAACCACGCGCGTTCTTCGGGGAGAAAACCTGAGTTTTTTTGATTGCCGCGCCAATTTTTTAAATCAATTTTTTGATGCGCAATATTCCAATCCCCGCAAATAATAAAATCCCGACCTTCTGTAGCGCGTTGTTGCAAATAAGGTAGTAAACGGTTTAATACACTGAATTTAAACGCTTGTCGTTCTTCACCCGATGAGCCAGAGGGTAGGTAGAGTGAAATGACACTGAGTTGCCCAAACTGCGCTTCAATGAAACGCCCCTCACTGTCTATATCTGTCCAACCTAGACCATTTATTAGTTGATCTGGTTTCTTTTTACAATATAAGGCTACACCGCTATAGCCTTTTTTCTCCGCATCATGATAAAAACAGTGGTAGTTTTCAGGGCAAAAAATGTCTGTAGCAAGTTGGTGTGTTTGAGCCTTGGTTTCTTGTAAGCAGATAATGTCAGCGTTCTGTTGCTGCATCCAAGTAAAAAAACCTTTACGTTCTGCTGAGCGAATGCCGTTGGCATTGAGGGTGATAATGCGCATAAATGATGAATTAGGTTGCGAATTTACTGTGAAATCCGTATTATACTTGGTTCTTTAATCAAGTAGGTAGCCCGCTTGTGGCTAATGTGAAAGTGATATGAAACCAGAAATTCATCCTAATTATAAACAAATTACTGTGACCTGCGGTTGTGGTAATGTCTTTACAACTGGCTCTGTACTAACTAAGGATTTGCAGATAGAAGTTTGTTCTTCTTGCCATCCTTTTTATACAGGCAAACAACGTGTTGTTGATACAGCAGGTCGTGTTGATAAATTCCGTAAGAGATACGGAAAATAAGTCTTTCAGTGGTGATTTTGTAGGTGTGCTAACTATTTTAGTTACACTCTATTAGTCTAAACACCCGCTGAAAATGAACTGATACGGCGGCAAACCCACGACTCAGTTAGCTGTAAAAAGCATTATATAGAATACTAAACTATCAGCTACTTGGTTTATGAGTAGCTGATTTTTTTTGTCTAAAAATTGTTGAAATTCCAATACATCAAGCACCATCGCGAAAATAATTAATGCCCTATTTTTGCTCTCAATTTATTTCTCGCACCCGCTGTTAAAAAATTCTCTTTTAAAAACAATCACAAAGGATTGTCATTATGGTGAGTGTTGCCCAGAAGTTAAGTTAAATTTATGGTCTATACTCAAATCGTCACAGAAAATTACTTCATCGCGGCATTATTCTCATTGATGCGATAACAGGTGTAGCGCAGAGTTTTTTTCTACTAAATAAGTTGAATTTGAAAAAACTACTATACTCATTTGCAAAGTAAATTGAATTTTGCATTGGCTGACATTTTAAGTGACAGACATTGCAATTTTGAGTCCATATTAACGATTAAGTTTTTTAAGGGTGTGTAATGAGCTGGTTTAGTCACAAACAGGATTCGGTTCTGAGTATTGATATTAGTTCAGCCGCCGTAAAATTACTGGAATTAAGTAAAGTGGGTACGCGTTACCGAGTCGAAAGCTATGCGGTAACACCTTTACCGCAAGATGCTGTGATTGATAAAAATATCGCCAATGTCAATCTAATCGCTGATGCTATAAATGCGGCTATTAAACAATCTGGGACTAAAGTAAAACAAGCAACGGTTGCCGTTTCTGGGTCTGCGGTGATGACGAAGATTATCACGTTAGAAGCATCACTCAGCGACGATGAAATGGAAGAGCAGATTATGCTGGAAGCCGATCAATATGTGCCTTATCCGCTTGATGAAATTAACTTCGATTTTGAAGTGCAAGGCATTAACGAGGCTAATCCCGAAATGGTTGATGTGTTGCTGGCAGCATCACGCAGAGAAAATGTTGATGATCGTGTTGAAGCCTTATTAAAAGCAGGCTTAAAAACGCGGATTGTTGATGTTGAGGCTTTTGCGATAGAAAACGCCTTTTCACTGTTATCTGAGCAGTTTGTTGATGAAGTTGATGGTCATACCTTTGCTATTGTTGATATAGGTGCAACGATGGCATCGCTCAATATTTTGCATGATCGGAGGACGGTTTATACCAGAGAGCAGGTATTTGGTGGTAAGCAGTTGACTGAAGAAATTCAACGTCGATATGGATTGTCTTATGAAGAAGCGGGATTAGCAAAAAAACACGGTGGCTTACCTGATAATTACACAGCGGATGTGCTTGATCCCTTTAAAAAAGCGATGGCTCAACAAGTTCAGCGATTGTTACAATTTTTTGTCGCTTCCGCAGCCAACAGAGGAGTTGATGGCATTATTTTAGCAGGCGGTTGTGCATCCATTCCAGGTATTGAAAAACTGGTCGAGAAAAGTCTGGATATGCCTGTACATATTGCGAATCCATTCGTCAATATGGCATTGTCAAATAAAGTAAAACCTCAAATATTAAGTAATGATGCGCCCGCGATGATGATTGCATGTGGTTTAGCATTAAGGAGTTTTGATTAATGGCCAGAATCAATTTACTTCCTTGGCGGGAGGAACTACGTCAACAAAAGAAGAAGAATTTTTTAACAGCGACGGGGGTATTTGCTGTACTCACGTTGATTGCCTTTGGTTTTATTCATGTGTACATTCAAGGATTACAAGAATATCACACTGCAAGAAATAAAATACTTGAAGATGAAATAGTCATACTGGATAAAAAACTTGGCGAAATTAAAAATATTGAAGAAACCAAAAATAAACTACTAGCCAAAATAGATTTGATTCAAAAGTTACAGGAAAGTCGACCAGAAGTTGTGCATTTAATAGATGAAATTCCCAAAAATACCCCAGATGGTGTTTTTCTTACCAAATTTACGCAAACAGGGCAGGAATTAGCCTTTGAAGGCAAATCACAATCTAACGCCCGCGTTTCTGCTTTTATGCGCTCCATTGACACCTCAAGTTGGCTAAACTCACCTGTGTTAGAGGAGATTAAAGCAGAGGGAGTTCAATCTACACAAAGTAATTTTACGTTGAAAGCAACGCTAGGTAAGCCAGCTGTTGAAGCGACTAAAGTCGACGCTACTAATAAATAAGGGTGCATGATGAATCTATCAGAAATTAATTGGGATCCTAATGCCGCAGGAACATGGCCGTTACCCGTAAAGGCATCGATAATATTTCTTGTGTGTGCCACGGTTGCTGGGGGCTGCATTTATTTGGATACGCTTGATCAAATAACCGCACTTGAAGCGGTTCAACAAAAAGAGCCGACGTTAAAAACAACCTTTGAGACCAAGCAAGCGAAAGCGGCAAACTTGCCTGATTACCAATATCAATTAACACAAATTGAAGCCTCATTAGATGAAATGATTAAACAAATGCCTACTGAAGCCGAAGTAGCCAGTTTGTTAGTTGATATTTCGCAGACAGGCTTAGCGACAGGTTTAGAGTTTAAATTATTCAAATTAGAGCCAGCCGTTCTTAAGGATTTCTATTCAGAGTTGCCGATTAAAATTGAAGTCACAGGAAAATACGAAGAGATTGGTTTATTCATTAGCGGCTTAGCCTCTTTACCGCGAATTGTGACGGTGCATGATGTCAATATTTCCCCTGAAAATAAAGATAGCGGATTATTAAAGATGACTGCAACTGTTAAAACTTACAATGAAGCCGCCAGTACTAATCCTGCTGATATTGCCAAGAAAAAGAGTAAAAGTAAGAGAGGAGGCAAGTAATGAAACAGCGTAAATTAATAGGTTGTGCAGTTTCTTTGGCTTTATTAGCAGGGTGTAGTAATAATGATTTTTCAGAATTAAATCAATATATTACAGAAGTTAAAGCTAAGCCTAAAGGAACGATTAAGCCGTTGCCTGAGATTAAGGTAATTGAACCATTTATATTTAATCCTGAAGATTTGCGTGATCCTTTTAAACCAACAAAGCCCACTGAGTTAGTAGGTGATGACGCAGGGGTGTCAACAGGTAGCGGTATAAAACCAGATACCACGCGCCGTAAGGAAGAGTTGGAAGCTTTTCCTTTAGAAACATTAAAGATGATTGGTACGGTTAGTATGAAATCGAATTTATGGGCATTAATAAAATCAACAGATAAAACGATTTATCGGGTTCGAGAAGGCAATTATATGGGTCAAAATTACGGAAAAGTTATCCGTATTAGTGCGGATAAAATTGAATTAATGGAAATCGTACCCGATAAACCAGGCACATGGCGTGAACAACAAATGTCAGTGATGTTGATAGATGAATTAGGGGATAAGTGATGAGTAATAAACAAGGTAACATTATGTTAAACAAAGTGGAGCAATCTCTAGTTGCCTATATGAGCGTGGGATTATTTTTACTCATTGCTTTTATTGCCCCTGTTAGAGCCAGCGATTTGAGCTTATCAAATATAGGCGTGGTTGCCTTAGCAGACAGTAAAATACAAATACAATTGGAAATGACTGGTACAGCCACGTTGCCAAAAGTATTTCAAACAGACAATCCTGCTAGAATTGCATTAGATTTTGATGACATAAAAAACGCGTTGCCCAAGAAAATGTACCCTATTAATCAGGGAGCAGTTAGCAGTGTGTATGTCGCTGCAACAGGTAACCGAATTCGAGTCGTTATTAATATGCTTGAATTAACACCCTTTGAAACCAAGGTTGTCGATAATAAAGTGCTAGTGACTTTAGCGCAACAATCTAAGCCAGTTGCCTCTGCCACGCTACCTGCGCCTGTACTACCCACTGCGCCTATCGTACAAAAAAATACGATGCCTGCGCCTAGTGCATCTACTATGCCTATCAATCCGAAATCAGTTATTCCCACCTTAATGCCAGAACAGGCAATTAGTGGTTTTGATTTTAAACGCGGCGAAAAAGGTCAAGGACGCATACTGATTTCTCTGGCAAATCCTAATACGATTGTTAATACCAAAGAACAAGCTGGAAAAGTCATCTTAACGTTTGTCAATTCGCGTTTACCTAGCAATCTAGCGAAAAGACTGGACGTGTCTGAATTTGCAACCCCCGTTAAGTATATCGATGCAATCTCTTCGGGTAGAGACACGACGCTAACCGTCGTTATGCAAAATAACCTCTATGAATACTCCTCGTTTCAATCTAATGGTTTATTAACGGTTGAGTTTCGCCCTTTAAGCGAAAACGAAAAACAAACCTTGGAAAAATCGAAGGCGAAATACACGGGTGATAGATTATCGTTAAATTTCCAAGAAATTGAAGTCCGCAGTGTTATCGCCATTTTAGCTGAATTTACGGGTCAAAACGTGGTGGCAGGTGACGATGTCATGGGTAATATCACGTTAAAGCTGGATGATGTGCCTTGGGATGAAGCCTTAGACTTTATCATGATGACCAAAGACCTTGGTAAGTATGAGACAGGGAATGTCACGCTGATTTCACCCTTAGACAGAATTAGAACCTATAAGGAAAAACAACGTGCCACGGAGTCGGTGGTTGCAGCATTAGATCCTTTAGTGACTGAGTATATTAAGATTAATTATGCCAGTGCAGGATCTATTGTTGCTTTATTATCAGGAGCGAGTGGTAGTGCAAGTTCTTGTGGTGTAACGGAAGAAGAGACCCCTACGGATAACCCGACTACTGCTGCTAATGTTTCTACAACTACCTCTGGCAGTGGTGTTGGTGTAAATGGTCCAATTGATGGCACTATAACAAGAGAGACTCAACTAGAAGTAAAAGGATTGGGTGCGTTATCTTCTCGCGGTACAGTTGCAGTTGATGCAAGAACCAACACGCTTATTGTTCGTGACACGGCAAAAAGTTTAGAAGAGGTAAGAAACTTAATTCATAAGTTAGATGTTCCAGTACGGCAAGTTATGATTGAGTCCAGAATTGTGATTGCCACAGATAACTTTCTCAAAGAATTAGGCGTTAAGTTCGGCGGCGCAAGAGTGGGTATTAGCGGTAGTGGTAAGGGAGTTGCTGTTGGCGGCACGGGAACACAAGGTTATGTAGTACCCCCTGCAACAGCAGGAACAGCAGGAATAGGAGGAGGGACACTAGGCACCATAGGAGATCAGTTAGTTAATCTGGGTACGAAAGGTACGCCTATGGGAGCATTGGGTATGACATTGGTGCGTGGCGCGGATTATGTGCTGAATCTTGAATTACAAGCCTTACAATCGCAAGGTAAAGGTGAATTAATTTCTAATCCCCGCGTAATGACAACCGATCGTTGTCAGGCAACTATCAGGCAAGGTGTACAAATACCTTACACTTCGGTAACAGGAACAGGTAATACAATCACGAGTACCACTATATTTAAAGATGCGTTACTCGAATTAGATGTTACTCCACAAATAACACCGAATGGCAGTGTCATCATGAAGCTCAATATTACCAAAAACAATCCTAGTGCAGTAGTGTCGTCTGGCGGGCAAGTTGGCATTGATAAAAGAGAAATTCATACTAACGCTCATGTGTTAGATGGTGAAACTATTGTTTTAGGTGGGATTTTTGAGGAAGTTATCTCAGACGGACTTAATAGCATACCTTTCTTTTCTGATTTACCTGGTGTCGGTTTTCTGTTTAAGAACACTAGAAAGCAGGACGATAAAACTGAGTTATTGATTTTCGTCACGCCAAAAATCGTAAAAGATAATCAAGCAAGCGATTGATAGCTTCTACTTAGCGTAAAAAGGAGGCATAATGCCTCCTTTTTTTTGCTATACAACCCAATAAAATAAACAGAGTAAAGTGTCATGTCGCGATTTGAAAATATATATTTAGTTGGTCTTATGGGAGCGGGAAAAACCACCATAGGTCGCCAATTAGCAAGAACCCTTAAATTGCCTTTTTATGACAGTGACAAGGCGATTGAAGAAAGTACAGGTGTTGATATTCCAACCATTTTTGAATTTGAAGGTGAGGAAGGTTTTCGGGATAGAGAGCAAAAAATGCTTCAACAACTTACCAAAATGGATGGCATTGTGTTAGCTACAGGGGGCGGCGCGATATTGCGTGAAGAAAACCGCCAGTTATTAAAAGAAAACGGTTTTATTGTTTATTTACAATGTTCAGTAGACCGTATATTGGAACGCACCCGCCGCGATACGCAACGTCCTTTGTTGAATACCGATGATCCTAGAGAGCGCATAGAAACCTTGTTTGCGCAACGTGAGCCACTATATTTATCATGTGCGGACTACAAAATTGACACGGGTGTTTTACAGAGTAAAGTCGTTGTCAGTCATATCCTAGAAGAATATAAATCTGTTCATCGCTAATCGTATGAAAGTATTACAAGTAGAGCTAGGCACGCGTAGTTACCCTATTTATATCGGGTCTGATTTACTCAGCCAACCCGAATTATTAATCCAGCATATTAAAGCTAAACAAGTGCTGGTTGTCACTAATAGCACTATCGCGCCTTTATACCTAGAGAGGGTGTTACAGTCGTTACAAGATTATTGCGTGGAAACAGTCATTCTGCCCGACGGCGAACAGTACAAAACGCTGGACACTATCACGCAGATTTTCGATAAATTACTGGCGGCTAAATTTAGCCGTAATTCCACACTGATTGCCTTGGGTGGTGGTGTGATTGGCGATATGGGCGGTTTTGCTGCCGCGTGTTATCAACGTGGCATTGCCTTTTTGCAAATACCGACCACATTATTGGCGCAAGTGGATTCATCTGTCGGTGGTAAAACAGGTGTTAATCACCCGTTAGGCAAAAATATGATTGGTGCGTTTTATCAGCCGCAATGTGTGATTGCTGATGCCAGCGTACTCGATACCTTGGATGATAGACAATTAGCCGCAGGACTGGCTGAAGTCATTAAATACGGCTTAATCCGTGATGCAGAATTTTTCGCGTGGCTAGAACACAACATGACTGCGTTATTAGCCAGAGATAAAACTGTTTTGGCTTACGCCATCGAACAATCCTGTTTAAATAAAGCCCAAGTCGTTGCCGAAGATGAAACTGAAATAGGCGTGCGTGCCACGCTTAATTTAGGGCATACTTTTGGTCATGCCATTGAAACAGGCTCAGGCTACGGACACTATTTACACGGTGAAGCGGTTGCGATTGGCACTTGCCAAGCCGCCGACTTATCACGGCGCAAAGGTTGGTTGACTGATGCCGATGTCAATAGAATTATCGCTTTATTTGAGCAAGCTAAATTGCCGACTGCACCGCCAAAAGCTCTCGATAGCGACCGCTTTTTAGAACTCATGGCAGTCGATAAAAAAAATATCGATGGTCAAATTCGTCTGATTTTATTAGAAAAAATTGGTTTAGCGACGCTGCCCGTCTATATTGAGCTAGCCTTGTTAGAGATGACTCTGAAAACTTATGGCAGAGCATGAGGATTTCACTTATCTTATGAACAATCAAAGCTCTATTGATTATTCGCTGATAACCCAAGAACGCACGGCAAAACTAGATTTATTAATTCATTTACTGAGCAATTCCAACCGCGCGGTTGTGCTGTGCGGCTCTTCAGGTGTTGGTAAAACCACCTTGCTCCGCGTTTTTCAACAGCGGCATAACGAGTCATGGCAGACTTATTTAGTACACGGTAAAGCCGATTTAAGTTTTGAGCAAATAGAAGCGCGACTTATAGAGACTATTCCAGACAAACAAACCTTAGCCCATTTTTTTGATTTGCAGGCGGAACAGCATAAAAAAATAGTGTTAATCATCGATGATGCGGGTAGTTTAGCCCCGTATTTAATCAACACAATTATGGACTATGCGACACAACATCCTGTATTAAAAGTCGTCTTCGTGTTAACACATGATGAATTAGCGATAAAACATCATTCTGATAGTGCAATAGAAGATTGTCATATTATTGAAATTCCACCGTTATCCGAAACACAGTGTGGCGATTTTTTACAACATTTAGCATTAAAATCGACATTTAAAATACCGATTCATAGCATTACTGATAGCATGATAGCCAGTCTTTATCAGAAAACGCATGGTATTCCAGCTAATATTATTGCGTTTGTACCAATGTTAGCTCTCCCAAAAAAGAATACAAAAACAACGGGCTGGTTTTCTTACATCCTACTGGGTTTACTGATCGCTTGGATGGTGCTATGGTTTTTGTCTGGACATAATATGCCCAGCTTAGCATCGCTCACTTCGCTATTAAAATTACTCACAGACCATAACTGACATCATGACAGCCTTAAAAAACGACACCTTTATTAGAGCTTTATTAAAACAACCTGTTGCCTACACCCCCGTGTGGATGATGCGCCAAGCAGGACGCTATTTGCCTGAGTACCGCCAGATACGCGAACAAGCTGGCAGTTTTTTAAACCTCTGCACGAATCCAGAACTCGCTTGTGAAGTGACACTACAGCCATTACGCCGTTTTGATTTTGATGCCGCGATATTATTTTCTGACATCCTCACAATTCCTGATGCAATGGGTTTGGGGCTATATTTTACCGAAGGCGAAGGGCCTAAATTTCACCATCCGCTACGCACGGCGGCAGATATTGAGAAACTGTCGATTCCAGACCCTGAGCTAGAATTACGCTATGTGATGGATACAGTACGGTTAATTCGTAAAAATTTGGCAGGTAGTGTACCGCTGATTGGTTTTTCAGGCAGTCCGTGGACGTTGGCGACCTATATGGTTGAAGGCGGCAGTAGCAAAAGTTTTCACCGCGTTAAAGGTTTGATGTTTGAACAACCCAAAGTCATGCACGCGCTACTCGATAAACTGGCGCAATCGGTGGCGAGTTATTTGAATGCCCAAATTGCCGCTGGCGCACAAGCGGTGATGTTATTTGATACTTGGGGCGGTGTCCTCAGTACAGAAGATTACGCAGAATTTTCGTTGTACTACGCGAAACAAATTCGCAGTTTGCTCAACACCAATGTTGACGGTCAGCAAATCCCCACTATTTTATTCAGCAAAGGTTGTGGGCAATGGTTAGAAACCATGACCGATGCAGGTTATGACGCACTGGGCTTAGACTGGCAAACCGATATAGCCAATGCTCGCGCCAGAGTTGGACATCAAGTGGCTTTACAAGGCAATATGGATCCGATTGCTTTGTATGCGCAACCTGAAATTATTACTGAAAAAGTAAAAACTATTTTACACAAATACGGTCAAGGCTCAGGTCACATATTTAACTTAGGGCATGGTATTCTGCCTGATATTAATCCAGAACACGTTAAAGCAATGGTGGATGCTGTCCATCAATACAGTCCTGCTTATCACGCACAGGTGTAACATGAAATTACTAAAAATTCTTTTAGCTATTGTCTTAGTGTTAGGCAACATCCCTGCACAAGCCGAAGATCCCACCGTTATTACTGTTTACCGTAGCCCAAGCTGTAGCTGTTGCGGTAAGTGGATGGAGCATTTAAAACAAAATAACTTTACCATCAAAGACGTACCCACCGAGGATATGCAGGCGATTAAAACTAAATACGGTGTCAGTGAAAAAATGGCATCGTGTCACACAGCAATAGTTGATGGTTATGTCGTTGAAGGTCATGTTCCCGCTGATGACATTAGAGCCATGTTAAAAACAAAACCTAACATCGTGGGTATTGCTGTGCCAGAAATGCCCAGCGGCACACCTGGTATGGAAATGGGGGGTAAAAAAGACCCTTACAATGTCATGAGCTTCGACGCTGAAAATCATTACCAAGTTTTTAAAGCTCATACTGAGCAATAATAACTCGTAGCCACTTTATATTGCGTTAGTTAATGGTTTAGGCTAGGTCATGCGTATTGCTATTTATTCAGGTTCATTTGATATAGTTACCGAAGGTCATCTGTGGATGATTAAAGAAGGCATTCGTTTATTTGATAAGCTAATTGTCGGTATTGGTACGAATCCCAGTAAACAGACGCTGTTCGATTTTAAAACACGCAAGCGGTTATTAGAATCTGTGTGTGTAGAATTTTCTGATAAGGTAGTAATTGAAGATTTTGGTAATCTGGCGTTGGTGCAGTTTGCTCGTGATAAGAATGCGGCTTATATTCTGCGGGGTATTCGTTCAGTGTCCGATTTTGATTATGAACGAATGCTTAAAAACGTTAATACTGATCTTGATGAATCCATCGAAACGGTATTTTTAATACCGCCTAGGTATCTTGCCGAAGTCAGTTCTAGCATGGTGAAAGGGATGTTGCAAATCAATGGATGGGAGACAATTATTAAACGCTATGTGCCTGAAGCCATGCGGGATGCACTGATTGAGCGTTTTAGCTGTGACCCTGTGCAGGTAGCGCGGTATTATGCAGGTGATATAGCGAGTGTGACCTTAGCACAAAGTTATAGTGGGGCAGGGCGGTATTATCATAATCTCCAACACATTGGAAATTGTTTAAAAGAATTCCGTGAAGTTGAAGCGACATTAAGCGATAGTTATTCGGTACTGATGGCGTTATTATTTCACGACATTGTTTATAATTCAGAAGCGCGACAACCATTAGCCAATGAAACTGCGAGTTGGGAATTAGCTAATCAGCTATGTCAATTTAATGAATTGGCTGCGCCCACAATTAAAAATCATATTCTGCATACCTCGCATAGTTATACAGGTGATAAAAACGCAGATACTGATAGCATTTGCGATATAGATATGGCAATTTTTGGTTATTCAAAACATGAATTCGATGAATATGAAGCTAATATTCGCCGTGAATATGCGTTTGCCAGTGATGCCCAATACACCAGTGGACGACTGAATTTTTTACAAACGCTATTAATGCGCGACGCTATTTTTAAAACTGATTATTTTAATAAAAAATATGAAGTATCGGCTAAAGCTAATATAACTAAACTTATTGATAGTATTAAACAAGTAATGCAGCATGGTTTTTAGTTTTGTGTAATGGTAAATGAAATAGGAAATCGTTCTGATATAGTTAGTCCGTTTTTTAGAAAAATCAAAAGAGTCCCTGATTAATCGAGATACCCGTTGTCTGAGAGTACACACAAGCGTTCGATGTGATTGGTTTGCAACCCTATGGTGTTATTTTTCAAGAATAACGCCCACTGACTGACGCGGGCATCCTCAAACTTTTGGTTTTTGATACGATTTAAGCCAGTCTTTTAATATTGCAAAATCTTTCGCAGCTTTATTAGTGGCTTGTAATCCTTTGATGCTGCGTTGTAAGTCTTTCATTGCCGCGTCTAGGTTTTTCATCAAATACTTAGGGCTTAAGTGAACAATAGGCGACAGGTTCATTTGCTGTTTAAATGCAGATTCAATGTCTGCAATTTCTTCAAACAGCTCATTGAGTTGCTCTTGCAAGACGGTATTAAAATGTTTTAGGCGGTCTTCAGCGATATTATTTAGCTGTAATTGGTCAATTTGTTCAATCGCCAATTGCAGTTCTAACAGCTGTAATAAATCTTTTTTCGCATACGCCACATTTACTTTTTGCATGAGTTTGGTTTTGCGCTCACGTTCCTGTTCATCGGGTTCACGATCTGGATGCAGACTAGCAACTAATTGACGATATACACTTTGTAACGACTTACTGATTTTTGCTTGTTCTTGCTGTTGTTTAGCTTGTTGTTCTAGCAGTTTGGCGGCTTTTTTAGCTTGCTGGGCAGCTTTTCTTTCCAGCGCGGCTTGGGCTTTTTCGGGTGAATAAAAATAAAAATCATCGTCTTCAACGTCCTGAGCGACTGTTTCATCAAGTATTTCGTCAATCTCATCTTGCTCTGCATAGTCGTTATACAGTTCTGTTAATTCTTCTTTACCGTGATTAACAACCAAATCATGACTGAGTTCACTGAGCAGATGGTGCAGCTTTTTTTTATCAGCGTTTTTGAAGTGTTTATTGTGGTACGCGCTGTCTAATAAATGCAGCCATTCAATGCGCTGATTATTAAACTTAGTCATCAGCGGCGTATACAATTCAATAAGACGTTGATTGTATTGCGGTAGCGTGTCTTGCCATTCCAGTAGCAATTTTTTTTGTTCTTCAATTTTTTTAATTAGCGTGTTGAACTGTTTTTGTGCCTTGGATAATACTTTTTTCTTCGGTGCATCGGCGATATGGACAATTTTATGGTTTGAGGGGGTCATTGCAGTTACTAGATTTAGTTATATGGATGCCAATGCGGCAATGTTATTTATTATAGTGCGACAAACATTCATTTTTAATAAGGAAAAACCATGCACACGCACAAATTTTTGGTTATGTTGGCAGCCGTTATTAGCTTAAGCGTGGTTGCTTGCGCAGCGTCTAACACCATAGCTGATACTTCAACATACACGCTGAAAGAGACTAGCTGGGTGCTGGTAAATCTGCACGACCAATCGCTAATACCCGATTCATTAATTACGCTTAACGTTGAAAATAGCAAAATGACGGGTAAAGACGGTTGTAATAATTACAACACTGCGTACACGCTAAACGCGGGCAAATTGAGCATTAATAGCAATATATCCGCTACTATGATGGCTTGCCCAGAACCCGTTATGCAGCGAGCTGCCGCCTATATTAACGCGTTGACAGCAACAACTACCTACAAGATGGATAGCTCGCAATTAACACTGATGAATGCGAATGGACAAACACTAGCAACGTTCACGAAGCAAAGTGGAGACATAAGCGGTACAGCGTGGCAAGTTATGAGTATTAATAATGGTAAACAAGCAGTCACTAGCCTTATTAATGAATCCAAACTCACCAGCGTGTTTGGTACTGATGGCAAGCTCAGTGGTTCAGCGGGCTGTAATAATTACACTGCCAGTTATGAATATGACGTAACTGGAAAGCACGTTAAAATTGGGTCGGTTGCATCGACGCGTAAAATGTGTGGCGAACCTACTGGGGTTATGGAACAGGAAACGCAATTTTTGCAGGCATTAGCAACGGTTGCAACTTATCGGATTGACGGTAAGAAGCTGGAACTGAGGACTGCCAATGGTGCGTTAGCGGTGATATTGGTTAGCCATTGAAATCTTTTTAAACGCTTAAAAACACTAGGTTTCGTGTAATACAAAGTCAGTTGTCGATTTTTTATACAATTTAACAAAACTGTAATAAAAACCGACACTAAGCGAGCAATAAAACAACTTATCCACAGGGTTATCCACAAAATTTGTGGATAACCCTGTGGGGATTAGTTAAGTGCCTGTCCGATTACGCAACTGCTCAGGCATATAATGACGGTCGCCTAATACTTCCAACATCGGGCCATAAGTCGCAAACTTAATGATACTAACAGAACCTGCCAACGCGTTGACACGATCACGATAACGCCCAATATCCATGCCTAATAAGCTACAGATAATGATACGAATGGTGGCTTTATGAGACACAATAAGTATATTGCCGTCGCTGTATTTAGCTTCAATTTCCGCAATTACTGCCATTGCACGGTTAGCAATCTGTACCGATGTTTCACCGCCTGTGGGTGCATTCCATGCAGGCTCAGTCATCCAATGAATATAATCCTGCTCGTAGTTTTGTTTGATATGGTCTAAGTCTTGACTCTCCCATTCACCATAATTTATTTCTTTAAGACCGTCGCGAATTTGCATGGGTTTAGCAATGGCATCACACAAGGGCTGTGCGGTGGCAATGGTACGTTTCATCGGACTCACATACACATCTGTCCAATTAATCGCACTATAAGTATCAGCAAACGCCTGTGCCATCAAATGACCTTCAGGCGTTAACTCTGCATCTAACGTACCGCAAAACGCGCCTTCTTGGCTATATGGGGTTTCGCCGTGGCGTAAAAAATAAAGTTTTAGACTCACAATAATAATCTCGTTGATTAATGGGCTAGTGGTAGCAAACGCTTAGTTCACTGGGCTGGGTTAAATCGCCTTGTAAGGTAACGCCACGGTTGTTTGCCGCTAAATGACGCACAATTTTATAAACAATTTCAATTTGTTCAATCGCACCGACTTTTTCTGCCAATTGGCTTAATGATAACGGCTGCTCGGCTGCTCTTAACGCCGCTAAAATATCGCGTTGTAAGACCAGCAAGGTGCAGGCAACTTTTTTGCCCGCTTCGACACCTGGTTGATGATAGGCGTTGATATGCACTAATGAGCCATAAAAACCCACCGCTCGCTCATACAAAGCAATTAATGCACCAATAGTTTTAGCATCGACTTGATTAATAGTCACGGTAATGGAATCACGCTCATTTTCATACAGTGCTTCCCGCGTACCCTGCATAAAACCAGAGAGAAAATCACCCGTAGTAGCATCAGGTTCAACTTCAATAGACACGCCATTGCGGTCTTTTAATACTTCGATGAAGGTGACGAAAAAATTGACCACGCCTTCGCGCAGTTGCTGCACATAAGCGTGTTGATCGGTAGAGCCTTTATTGCCATAAACGGTAATGCCTTGATGAACGACGTTGCCGTCTAAATCCAACTCTTTGCCTAAAGATTCCATGACTAGCTGTTGTAAATAACGCGAAAATAACAATAAGCTATCTTTGTAAGCCAAAATCACCATGTCTTTTTCGCCTTTACCATGCCCTGAATGATACCAAGACAACGCCAGCAAGGCGGCAGGATTGCGTTTAATATCGTGAATACGCGTGGCTTCATCCATGATTTTCGCACCTTCCAACAGCGCACGAATATCAATGCCTATCAACGCCGCTGACAATAAACCGACCGCTGACATTTCTGAGGTACGACCACCGACCCAATCAAACATCGGGAAACTTGCTAGCCAATGTTCATGACGTTCTATCTCATCCATTTTACTGCCCTGCATGGTGACAGCGACTGCATAACGAGGAAAATCTAAACCTTGTTGCTGGTAGGCGTGTCTAACTTCTACCATGCCGTTGCGGGTTTCAGGTGTGCCGCCTGATTTACTGGCGACAATAACCAAGGTATGGGCTAGGCTATCATGCAAGCGATGCAAAATTCGGTCGATACCCGCAGGATCGGTGTTATCAATAAAATGCGTGAGTAACGGCGGAAAATCAGGTGCTAATGCTTCGGCAACAAATTGCGGCCCCAATGCTGAGCCGCCGATGCCAATAAAAATAATATCGGTAAATTTTGGTGCGTTCGGTGGACAAATCGACCCGTTATGGATCTTTGTCACAAACGCTTCAATTTGCTCTACAGCGGCGGTAATTTCTTGACTTAGACCTGCTGGAGCGAGTTCAGGAGCGCGTAACCAGTAATGACCCACCATTCTATTTTCATCGGGATTCGCAATCGCACCCGTTTCTAATGCCAACATATCTTGAAATGCTTGAGTAAATTTTGGCTGGATCATCGCCAAAAAATCTTCATCGAAACGCATTCGACTCACATCTAAATACAGTCCAAGGCTTTCGTGAAAATACAGCCAGTCTTGGTAACGTTGCCAAAGTTCTTGATTATTCATAGTGCCTGTGTGTGCTAGAGTGTTTTTAAGAGGGTTAATCATGGATGCTAATTGTAAAGCAAAAATTATACCGCGTGGGAATGGCAGTGGAGAAAACACATCGTTCCAACGCGCAGCAAAGGAATGCGTGAGTGGACGCTCCAGCGTCCCGTAACACATCATGAAGACGCTAGAGCGTCTTCGGTGGCGTTAAAACGCAGAGCGTTGTAACGATTAACTGGGGTTCGTAGCTCATCCCAGCCTACAATCATTCATTTTACGGATTAATAGTAAGAACCCCTCCCCTTCCTAAATCAAGTTCCATTAGGCATGATTCTTTTCCACAAAAACTATTGTTATAGTTAAACTGTCTTTGTGACTGGCTATGTTCACTAGAAAAAACTACTACTATATTTTTATAGTACCGACCATGCCCATTTTTTTGAAAATGGGCATTAAAATTATCAGCCAATGCTTTTGCCGCCTTGTCATACGCAACGCCAATTTGTAATTTCCCTTTAGCTATTAATTTCCCAGAAACCTCGTTTTTTAGTTGGTTAAGAAGTTCTGTGCCGTCTGCTCCAAATAAAAATTCACTCGAATTTTCTTGTACTGTTGAAAAATCAAAAGCAACTGGGGTAGATAAGTACAATTTTGGAACATGAAAAAAAACAGTCTCATTTTCAACATTAAGTGTTAACTCGGCAAACTTGAGGTAATACTTATAATGAGCAACCAATGAAAGATTTACCGTGGTATCCCCGACGGGCAGCCCGCCTACATAGGTATATTTTTGTGTTGTAAAGTCTTCATTGGTTGTAAGTTCAGCGACAACATACTCATCTTTTCCATCTATGTTCACAATCTGACTAAAATCTTTTTCAATCGTTTCCTGACGAATTAATGATAGTTTGTCAGTAAAAAACAGCCAACTTAAACCAATGGTTATTAGAATAATAAACGTTGTGGTGATAATTCTTGGTATTATTGAAAACACATTTTTATCCTAAATTAGCCAATTAGGGTACCTTATCACGTTATTTTTTTTGAAATAGGCAATCTAAATGGCTGGAAACCACCTCTTGCATTCTGTCAACATTTGACAACTGACCTGGAAACTTTTGTGCTGTTTCCTGCATACAAACATCTTTTCTCTCTTCAATTGCTTGGATGCACTGATCTTCGCTAAGTCCGTATTTGTTTTTAGCACAAGAGCCTTTGAGTTTTTCAGTGATGCCTGAAAGCGCGTTTACATCCAGCTCGGAAACTTGTAGGGCGGTGTTGACAACCGCTTTTCCAATGGTGTCACTCTTGGTATTGCTAGCCGTTTTATTTTCATCACTTGATTGTTTGTCACAGCCTACAACGCTGACAACAATGACAATAATCGCGACTAAAATATTCTTCATGGTGTCTTCCTTGTAATTGATTTTTCTATACGAAATAGGTTTCAGCTACTGCCGAAACCCATCTTACAAATGATTAGTTTAGTAAGGCCAAATCCACTGATCGTCTTCAGGCTTGTCTATGCCATGCTCGTAGGCATAGTTACGACATTCAATTTGCTGATTCCGCAGTTTTTCTTTGACGTGCGCCCCTGCAACTTGCAGAGCAGGAAGTCGGTCTATGGCATCAATTGCCAAACTGAAACGGTCAGTTTCATTTTGTATCGCTAATTCCAGCGGCGTATTGATACTGCCTTTTTCTTTGTAACCACGGACGTGGAAATTAGGGTGATTATTACGACGGTAAGTTAAGCGATGAATCAACCAAGGATAACCGTGGAAGTTGAAAATAACAGGTTTATTTTTGGTAAATAAACTATCAAAATCACGATCCGATAACCCATGTGGATGCTCAGAACTAGGCACTAATTTGTATAAATCGACCACGTTAATAAAGCGAACTTTCAAATCAGGGAAGTTTTCACGCAGTAAAACCACGGCCGCTAAGCCTTCTTTAGTGGGAATATCACCCGCCGTGGCAATCACTAAATCAGGTTCTACACCCGCATCATTACTTGCCCATTCCCAAATACCGATGCCTTTAGTGCAATGCTTAACCGCTGCATCCATGTCTAAATACTGCAAATGTTTTTGTTTGTCAGACACAATTACGTTGATGTAATCGGTACTTTTCAAACAATGATCCGCCACAGATAGCAAACAGTTCACGTCAGGTGGTAAATAAATGCGTGTGACCGCTGGGCTTTTATTGACCACTAAATCCAAGAATCCTGGATCTTGATGAGTGAAGCCATTATGATCTTGTCGCCAAACGGTAGAAGTAATCAGCAAGTTTAATGACGACACAGGCGCGCGCCAAGGCACAGCACTGGACATTGCCAGCCATTTTGCGTGTTGATTAAACATCGAATCAATGACGTGAACAAACGCTTCATAAGTCGAAAAGAAACCATGACGACCTGTTAATAAATAACCTTCCAGCCAACCTTCTAAGGTATGCTCAGAGAGCATTTCCATAACGCGACCGTCAGGTGATAATTCACCACCATCGGCATCTTCAGGTAAATAATCGGCTAACCATGTTTTTTTACTGACAGCATAAATATCATCCAGCTTGTTAGAGCTGTTTTCATCGGGGCCAAAAACGCGGAAGTTCGTCATATTGTCGCGCATAATGTCACGCAAAAATTTACCTAACGGACGCGTATTTTCAGCACTGACTTTACCTGGTGCGGCTAATGCTAATTGATAATCTTTGAAATCAGGCATACGCAAGGCTTTACGCAACAAACCACCGTTAGCATGAGGATTTGAACTCATGCGACGTGTACCTTGTGGAGCTAGTGCTTTTAATTCCGCAATCAGTGTGCCGTTAGCATCAAATAATTCTTCGGGTTTATAGCTGTGTAGCCATGTTTCCAAGGCGGTTAAATGCTCAGGTTTGTCTTTAATACTGGCTAATGGCACTTGATGTGAACGCCAAAAACCTTCCACTTTATGCCCATCCACTTCTTTAGGGCCAGTCCAACCTTTAGGGCTACGCAAGACTATCATTGGCCAGCGTGGACGGCTGGCAACACCTGTACTACGCGCTTCTGCTTGAACGCGGCGAATTTCAACGACGCATTGTTCCAATACATCTGCCATGAGCGCGTGCATCGTTTCAGGATCGCTGCCCTCAACAAAATAAGGCGTATAACCATAGCCTTTAAACAGATTTTCTAATTCTTCGTGCGAAATGCGTGATAACAACGTTGGATTATTAATTTTATAACCATTCAAATGCAGAATCGGTAACACCGCGCCATCACGAATCGGATTTAAAAATTTATTGGAATGCCAAGAAGTGGCTAATGGGCCCGTTTCTGATTCCCCATCACCGACCATGACGGTGACAATTAAATCAGGATTATCGAATGCCGCGCCAAACGCATGAGAGACGCTATAACCTAACTCGCCGCCTTCATGAATTGACCCTGGAGTTTCAGGGGTACAGTGACTACCAATACCACCAGGAAAAGAAAACTCTTTAAAAAACTGTAATAAACCTTCCTCATCTTCCCCTTTGTTGGGGTAAATTTCTGAATAAGTGCTTTCTAAATACACAGGTGCCAACACACCAGGTGCGCCATGCCCTGGCCCCGCCATAAAAATGGCATTCAAATCATATTTTTTAATCAAACGATTAATATGAATATAGGCAAAACTCAAACCAGGACTAGAACCCCAATGCCCCAGCAAACGGTTTTTAATGTGTTCTGGTTTCAGCGGTTCTTTTAACAAAGGATTATCGCGTAAGTAAATCATACCAGCGGCTATATAATTACACGCTCGCCAATAAGCATTGATTTTTTGTATTTCATCCGCTGTCAGCGGAGTGATGTCAGTCGATATTGTCATAACTTTCTCCTAATAGATTAAAAAATATAATAAGGAATGCTCCATAAAATGCACTATATATTACACATAATTATTACGATGGTATTACTTTAACGTTTTGCTTTTAACGCGTGTTCCTAGTAAATACTTAACAACCACCAGCTAAAAGCTGGTGGGTTAGTATATTGGCCTCCATTGTCCAGACAATTTTTTGGGCGTTGGTGCATAAATAAAATCATGTAACATTATAAAAAACAAAGAGATTATTCATCATAAATTTCTTATATAGCAGAAAAATGAACGGTTTTCATCAAAAAAACAAAGTAACGTATTGATTGATAAATGTTTTATTTATGCACCAACGCCCTTTTAAACCGCAGCTGGTTGGCACTGCCCCAATTATCCAGCGGGTAATATTACTTTCCGCCCACTACTGAACCTATCCACAATCTTTGCACCGCTGCCTGTTGCAGTGAGGTACACTGCTTTGGGTGTCTCATAGCCTAGCGATTGATGCCGTCTTAAAACAAGAAGTAGTCCGTCAACCACGGCAGTAACGTTGGTATATCCCTTCAGGTATACGTCTTCAACCTTCACTAGAGATGCTGCCAAATAATTAAAACCCAGCCACCGCTCCTGTGAATGTGTTGATTTTATCTGCCCGCTAAATTCAAATTCCACAACCCAGCAGTTAAAAAGATGAATTGATCATCTTGACCGTTGCGATTACGGTAAATATGACGCAAGCAATTCATGCGTTTTAAGCCCGCAAAAACGTGTTCAATCGGCATTCTAAGCGCGGAAATGAAGCGATTTTCTGCCTTTTCATCCGCAGTCAGCTGTCCATTTTGGGGCTTTTTCTTGGGCATCATCACGTTTTTAGGGTGGTGTTGAACGCCTTGAAAGCCTTTGTCCAGCCAAAGAGTGCGGTCTGGCGGAATACCTCGAAACGAGGTTTCTTTATCAAAGAGCTTTTTATCGTGATAACGACCTGCCTTAGTAGGGCTTAGAAAAAGAATCTTTTTTTCAGGATTCCCCATGACGATATTTTTGCGCGTATGGCAGCCTTGTTTGCCTGAATAGTGTTTGCGCTGGGTTTTTGCGCAGCTTGAACGCTGCGTTAGATTTGCTGCCAAATACTGCTAAATTCAGTAAAATCTAGCCATACCGCGACAAACAGCGAAAAAACGATGCTTAACTTAACTCGAATTGACAAAAAAGAACGCCTAATGAGAGCCACGACAGGTTTAACCCTGAAGCAGTTTGACGAATGACTGGGTGATTTTGATAGCGCGTATGAAAAAGCGATGGATGCGGACAGAAGCAAACGAGGTTGTGAGCGTAAAAAAGGAGCTGGGAAAAAGCCAAGGCTGGCAAGCGCACGGCTGGAGTTGTTTTTCGTGCTGATTTATCTGAAATGATATCCGACGTATGATGTGCTGGGGATGCTGTTTGATCTCGACAGTGGCGACTGTTGTGATTGGATCAAACGCTTGCTGCCTGTTTTGGAGACGGCGTTGGGCAAAAAACAGGTGTTGCCTGCGCGGAAAATTCGCAGTGTTGAGGAATTTTTACAGCTTTTTCCGCACGAGAAAGATTTGCTGATTGACAGTACTGAGCGCAGAACGCAACGTTCAAGCTGTGCAAAAACCCAACGCAAACACTATTCAGGCAAACAAGGCTGCCATACGCGCAAAAATATCGTCATGGGGAATCCTGAAAAAAAGAGTCTTTTTCTAAGCCCTACCAAGGCAGGTCGTTATCACGATAAAAAGCTCTTTGATAAAGAAACCTCGTTTCGAGGTATTCCGCCAGACCAAACTCTTTGGCTGGACAAAGGCTTTCAAGGCGTTCAACACCACCCTAAAAACGTGATGATGCCCAAGAAAAAGCCCAAAAATAGACAGCTGACTGCGGATGAAAAGGCAGAAAATTGCGTCATTTCCGCCCTTAGAATGCCGATTGAACACGTTTTTGCGGGCTTGAAACGCATGAATTGCTTGCATCACGTTTACCGTAATCGCAATGGTCAAGATGATCAATTCATCTTTTTGGCTGCTGGTTTGTGGAATTTGAATTTAGCGTGCAGATAAAATCAACACATTCACAGGAGCGGAGGCGGGGTTTAATTATTTGGCAGCATCTCTATTGATGGGGGGGGTTGATGTGCTTGCGAGGCAGGGCGACCTATAACAATCTGAGTCGTTACAGTAAGTTGAATGAAAAGACCTATCGTCGCTGGTTTGGAAAAAA
>MBQZ01000022.1 GCA_002134785.1 Crenothrix sp. D3 | reverse complement strand
TGTTTGTTGAGTTTGTCCTCGGTATAAATCCCCGCTTTGCTGGCATCGGCTTTGAAAAAACTGCCATCCACCGCGACTTCTTCGCCACCCAACAGTGCCAGTTCTTTGCACAGCAAGATGAAATCACGGTTAGCGGCTTTCAAAGCACTGCTATTATCTTTGCGAAAGTTGGCAATGCTTTTGTAGCAAGGACGCAAGCCTTCTATCAGCCAGATCACTTCCAGATTACGCTGGGTCTCGCTTTCCAGTTTGCGACTGCTACGAATACCCTGAAGATAGCCGTATAAATACAGTTTTAACATCGCTAGTGGATTGTAAGGTGGTTGTCCTGCTTGGGTGATACCTTGAACATAGTTAACGCCAATACTTTGAATGTCCAAGGTATTAACATAAGCATCAATCGCTCGAACACTGTTATTTTCGCTCACAAATTCTTCGACCCGCAGGGGCAGTAGCATATCTTGGTGACGATTCAGGGTCTGTTGATAACGGCGACTGGTCATGGTGTTTTTTTATCAAGCTGTTTTATTAGTCAGGGTATTATACAGGCTTGGGGAGTGAATACTTTCACAGTCTCCAGAGCTTGGGAACGAGACATGATGCTAATTTTGTGGTATCAAAATTCTAAGCAAATCAACAACCTCCTTGTCGTAGTTTGAAGGAGCCGAATACTTTTTAATGCCTCGATCATCAGAACTTTCGACGGTTTTTCCTAAAACTTTAGTTGGAGTGTTAGTATCAGAACCAATCTGGAACATAGTTCTTTGTTCTGTAGTTGATTTTTCTGTTACTAATCCAGATGGTGGATTTTGTTTTTGTTGAATGCTTGTTGTGTTAGGAACGTCTGGCTTTACTAACGGCTTTTGTTCTGAAGTTAGTTTTTCCATCACTAATCCAGATGGTGGATTTTGTTTTTGTTGAATGCTTGTTGTGTTAGGAACGTCTGGCTTTACTAACAGCTTTTGTTCTGAAGTTAGTTTTTCCGTCACTAATCCAGATTGCGGATTTTGTTTTTGTTGAATATTTGTTGTGTTAGGTACGTCTGGTGTTACTAATGGCTTTTGTTCCGACGTTGGTTTTTCTGTTACTAATCCAGATTGTGGATTTTGTTTTTGTTGAATGCTTGTTGTGTTAGGAACGTCTGGCTTTACTAACGGCTTTTGTTCTGTTTGAGTATCTGGTTTATCTTTAACCAAAGAATCATCAGCACATCCCAAAAGCCCTGTTACTAAAACAATCATCGAAAAGAAAACAAATTTTGTAGGTATCATGAGTGATTCTCTCTAATCAGTTTTCCTGCTTCTGGCTTAAGACAACTATGAAGATTCATTTCTTTATGTGTATCCCCATAAGTTTCATCAACAATCCAAAGAGCTGCCGCATCAATTAATGCCTGTTGTATACCATGAGTGGGTTGTACTATGATGTCTTCGTAGCTATAGCCTAAATATCCACCTTTATATCCAAAAGAAATTTTAAAGGTATTATCCTTTTCAAGAGAATAAGCAGTGAACGATCTTGATGCAATAACTTGATTAAACAAAGGATTTGATATGGTTACTACTAAGCTGACTCCTTTTGTTTTGCCACTTTGCCCAAAATCTATATTACCCGTTGGTTCTTGTCCAGAAACCCCCCCATTAAAACCATTGCTTTTTTTATAGGCGGGTTCTAAATCATTTCTAGTAAAAGCACCATCTATAGCTAATACGTTAAGGCTTTTTAAAGGGGGTAATTTATTTGATTTCCTAACAGCATTGGCAACACTTAAATAATCATTAGCCATACTATTTAATGTTCCACCATCAACTGTACCATACCGTGTATAACCTGACTCTTTATTATTTTCGGTAAAAGCCATTGAAAATATTGGCGGATTCTTAGTAAGAACAACGCCACGAGACATATCAACCATACCTAATAGACTGTCTATTAGCTCTATTCTCTCCTCGTCAGATAGTGGACCATCTACAGCAACCGATGATTTAACTGTGCCGTCTGGAATATCCGATATAGAAAAAATAAACCCCCCTGTTAAATTTGCGTGTTCTAATCTATTAGACGCGCATGACAACGCACTGGAGAGGCTAGTTTTTCTAACGCTTGGTGAGTTGTAATCATTTTCCTCATCCACTTTAATTTGTGTTTGTGAACAAGATGATAAAATTAATGGCAACAAAACAAGCGAAAGCCGTTTTTTATAACGCATAGAAAACTCCAAATAAATTTTGTAGCACAATTGCTAAAACACCGAATAAATCCATCGGTAAAAGTAAAAATAAAGTGATGGTGAAATAACAGAATCAAAAATCATGATTTTTGATTCCATTACATCATTACCAAATAGACTGCTAATAACCAATCATCGATTACATTTCAAATTCACATAACCAACATCAGCATATTGTGTAACTTGACCTGAACTAGAAGCGTAATTTAGATAAAACACGCATGAGGGTTTGTTCTTATCGTCCACAATGACATAATCATTTTTCTTAATAACCTGTCCATTGGTCTGAGGGGCTATAACCTGAGAACGAGCGCGTTGAATAGCTATAGAAGAACTAACGTTACCAAAAGAGGGCAACGAAACAGAAGGGTAGCTCTCCGCATACGAAAAATGACTATAAACACAAAATAAGAACACACTAGCAAAAATAATCCGTTTCATTTTATATCTCGATAAAGTAATCGGATTCGTTCAAAAACTTCTATTTCAAATGAATCCGATTTGATAGTTGTTAATATGGTGTCAATGCTTATCTACTATTGTGCTGCCTTGATGTAGAGAAGGTGCGCTTGGTGTTGGAACACCGACAGTAATATAATTACGTTCACCACATTTCACAGGCTCACGAGTGCTATCTATCCATGTGATGTTTCCATCAGTTTCCCTTGGTTGATAGTAACCATTAACGCATTCCCCTGCTGGTATATTACTAGAAGCATCTGAACCTAATTCTGAATCTAATAATGAATGTACCGATAATGACGGAACTGAACGTGCCATACTTATATTTGTTACAAGCAGACAAATAACAGCAAATAAAATGGCTACTACTTTGTTTTTCATACCACCTCATCCTAAAACGCCAAGAACTTCATGCTATTTATGATCTGTATGATAATTACCTGCTTGAGTAGAATTTCTAGTAGCACTTTGAGTCATTGACAATGTTTTCATCTGAGCTTCTTGTATAAGCACCCCATTTATCGGGCCTTCGGTTTTTGAACCGTTAAGTGTTTGAACTGAATCTTGTGAGTTTCTTTGATTCATGTCTACGTTATTGTCTGCTTCATAACGTTGAATAACTAAAGCCGTTGGCTTATTCACATCAATGACATTACCTCCCTGAGTGCTTCCACTGGCATTAGTTTGATTCATCTTGGCACTATCAACTGTCATTTGTTGATACTGGCCGACATTTACACCACCCAGCAAACCCGCCACAAGGCTTGCACCAACACCGCCCTTTCCAGCAGCCATACTTGTACTTGTTGCAAACATACAAATGACTGTTAATATAATCGCTGATTTCTTTTTCATGTTGCCCCCTAGATGATTAAACCTATCAAAGTATTTTCTTATTTAAGAAAACACGCTCTCAGTGTAATGTTAGAACTCACTAACAACCAGAAACCCACAGTCACTATTTCCACACTCTAGGTATTAATTATGAAATTTCATGAAAAAATTCGCTTTATGCGTCAGTCTAAAAATTGGTCGCAGGAGGATATGGCGGATAAGTTGGGAATGTCGGTAGCAGGTTATGCAAAAATTGAACAAGGTAGAACGGACGCAAATTTTTCAAAACTAGAACAGATTGCTAGTGTATTTGACATGGATATAGTTGAATTGTTGAGCTTTGGTGAGAAGAGTGTAATTTGCTTAATAGGCGATAACAGTATGATTGGTATATCTCAGATTGCGGGTTCACCTAAAGAATTCGCATTTGAAATTCAAAAACTACAACTGATGTTAGAACACAAAGAAGAAATGATGACTCAAAAAGATAAGGAAATTTTAGGTTTAAAGGAAGTAATTGAGTTATTAAAGGCTAAGCCAGCATAGAAAATCAATTAGGCGCGAGTATAGGGCTTTCGCTGAGGTACTACGGTTTTGGTAGCCTCGTAGATACGCCGTGCGTACCTTTGGGTATTTAATGGTACGCACAACATACTCTATTTAAAAATCCGTAAGATGAACAATTGTACCGTTTACGTTGAGTTAATCAGTGAAATGCTAAGGAGAATACAATGAAATTATCAACGATTGAAAAGCAAGTGGTAGCCAACATACACAGCTTACCTTTAGATAAGCAACAATTTATTTTAGAAGTCAGCGAATTTTTAACAAAAAAAAATCAAGAAATAGAGGCTAAAAAAAATACAGCATCATTTGCAGTTTTTTTAAAACAGTTTCTTAAAGAAGTTGAATTAGAGCCGCTTGATATAGAAGAGAGCGTTAAATCTTCATCGGCAGGAGTGGCATTAAAAATGTTCCTTAAAAAATATGAATCAGACCCTATCGATATTGATACCTCTATTTTTGAACAAGATAGAGCAACAGCAACTGACAGAGATTTTAAATTATGAATTTGATTTATCTGTTAGATACCAATACTATCTCA
The DNA here is from genome assembly GCA_002134785.1 of Crenothrix sp. D3. Lineage (GTDB taxonomy): Bacteria > Pseudomonadota > Gammaproteobacteria > Methylococcales > Methylomonadaceae > UBA4132. Next base: position 37,624 of record MBQZ01000022.1, on the reverse strand, counting down.
GAACCTTTAAAAGAAATACCCAATCAACAGGTAATAGAAAAAATAGAACGTTATGACGCACAAATCGCAATTGCCGCTTTTGTCGTCTATGAATTAATTAAGGGCGTTTATCAATTACCCGATTCAAAAAAACGGCTAAAAATATTCGATTATATCGAATCAGTGCTTATTAAGTTCCCTGTACTTCCCTACACCCAAGAAGCCGCAAATTGGCATGGTCAAGAAGCCGCACGTTTGCAGACTATTGGTAAATCTCCACCTTTTATAGACGCGCAAATCGCCGCTGTTGCCAAAACAAATAATTTAATTTTAGTCACGCGTAACACGACTGATTTTAAAAACTTCTCTGATTTACAACTGGATAATTGGTTTATTTAAAATGAAAAATCCCCCTGTTCAATTTACTAATCTCATCCAAGAGCATCCGCAATTAACTGAACAAGTAGCCCGCATGGAGATTGCGGAATGCGGGGCTTTTCGTGATGATGTCACCTTTCCCCGTGTTCCGCTACGCTCCACACGGGCTACGAAACTATATCGACTACCATAAATAACCTGTGACCAACACAAAACTACCTAATCCAGAAAAAGCATTTATTGACCTGAATAAGTTAATTGGTTATTGCTTAAATCCTGAGCATCCAGAAGGTCAACATAAAGCACTGGTATTTAAATCGGCATTAAATATTGGTTTAGATGAGGTAGAGATATTAAAAACCGCTCTTCTACAAGCCGCTCAACATAATACAGCGACTTTACTGGAGAGTAATCAATACGGGGCAAAATATTCAGTAGAATGTGAAATAACGTATCAAAACAAAACCGCCACCCTAAAAAGTGCTTGGATGGTGCGTCATAACGAAGACTTTGCCCGTTTAATCACTTGTTATATTTTGCGAGATTAAAATGAAATTATTAGATGCTGTCGCTTTATTAGAAACTATCCCCAATAGCGGCTTATATAAAGGGCAAGTCGGAACAATTGTTGAAGTCTATGAACCCGATGTTTTTGAAGTAGAATTTTGCGATATAAAAGGTCAAACCTACGCTTTAAAAACCTTAACTGCGGATAAATTATTGTTATTGCATCATAGCCCTGTTTTAGAACAAGAGGCGGCTTGATTACTGTAAAACAGCAGAGTAAGTTGCAACCCAACAAAATAATATAATCCCTATAAGGAATGACTATGTTTCACACGTCTTAACTCGTAAGATGGATAATATGTAGCACAGTAATCCGTATTTTGCTGGGTTACGATTTATTTCCGCTATCGCAGAAATAAATCTAACCCAACCTACGAAATTCGTTATGCAGTCGTTTCAGTAATTATCTCGGCAGCTTCGACAATAACGGCTTCTGATTTTTTACTCAATGTCGCCATAAACTCAATAAACCACGGCTGATTTTTAACGGTATCCATATCGGGATCGTTAATAATATCCTCCGCATCGGGCAAGCTGCCTCGGTTTTTAGAATTTTCTAAGGCGTGTAAACACGCGTCGCTTTCATTGCGTAAACCATGAATACAGGCAAGATTATAAGACGCTGATCCTGCATGAATGGCATTGGCTTGTTCAAAGTGTGTTTTTGCTAATTCATACAATTCATCTTGCGCATCAACGGCTTTCAGTCTTGCCAAATCCATGTACGCGACACCGCCATTAATTGCTGCCCCTAGATAATCGGGGTTAAGTAGCAGACAAAAAGAGAATTTATCAATCGCATTTTGGTAAAGTTTAACGGCTTCATCACCTGTTTTGGTTTTTGCTTGATGTAATAAAGCAAAGCCCCAGTGATATAAGGCATCAGAGCGCAGTGCATCACCCGCTAACACTTCTGCATAATCTTGATACGCGCCTTTATACAATGAATCAGCGGTTTTACCTTCGCTGGTACGCGCTTTGGCAATTTGACTGGCGGCAGCGGTTAGTTTTTTTTTCTTAGTGAACGATTCTAAAATTGACATGGTTCTCTACTCCGAATAATTAAGATGCGTTTTTAATGGCGAAACTGTGTACCCAAACTAGCGCGTCTTCATTCCATTCCATACCCGCGTGCATTCTTAAAATGATGTCTTTATACATCGCTAACGCAGGATAACCTTCGGCTTGCGCGTGTACATCAGTCATATCGCCTAAACGTTCACGTTGTAAATCAGTCACCACAAAAGTCACGCCTTCTAATTCAAATTCTTCGTTTGGATAGGCATAAATACCATCACGACGTTGTTGAGTTTTTGTGCCTGCAAGCGCGGCCGCGACTAATTTTGGGTGTGTGACTAAACGGTCTATTGAACAGGTTCTTTCTGGGTAAGTTTGCATTGCGAATTCCGTAAGGGTTAAAAGTGGGTATTGTATAGCACAATCGTAACTACTCAGCCCTACTAAATAATAAGCATTTTTCCGTTCGTCCTGAGCTTGTCGAAGGATGAATGGAAAAAACCAAGAATCGTAAGTTAAACCATTCATGGTTCGACAAGGCTCTCCTGAGGTATCGAAGGACTCACCACGAACGGTTTAACTTATTGAGGCTGAATAGTTACGCACAATCCATTAATGTGTCGTGAGTAACCACTGTTGCAGTTGGTTGATGGCTTGTTGTGTTAAGCGAGCAAAACTGGTGACTGCTCCATCGGCATCAGCGGTGGCGGTGCGCTGTTCGAGACGAAAATCTTGCGTGGCAATTAAGCGATTAGCATCCAAGTCATAAGCGTCCACGATAAAATGCAACACCACTCGCGCTTGTTTGGGGGTGTCAAATTGTTGTTCAAAATCCAGTAATTGAATCTGTAATCGCTGATTGGGAAACTTGCCACTGGCAAGTAGTTGTTGTCTAAACAATTCAGCAGGTGGAGCTATCCATTTATCTAAATTGTAACAGCGTAACTGCGTCGGTGAGCTAGTCAGCAAGCGGTAATGAATACAGTCGTCGCTCAACCACGGCGGCGTATCGACGCTAATGTCTGACTTGCCCACTAATTTAACGGGTGATGATACGGCTTGCACACCAAAATCATGCAGTGCAGGTTGTTGTTTGGGCGTTAGACTACACGCTGTTAGCAACATAAGATAAACGATAACTAAACGTTTCATTCGATAACCTCATAATTAGGTTCACCTGGTGCAGGTTGTGACGGTGGTTGCCCTAATAATAATGACTGCGGGTTTTTTCTCAGCACCGTAGACGTGTTTTTTACTTCCCGCGCGGTTGCCTGTAAATCAGTCAATAGTTCATTCATTTTAGGGAGTGTCGTTTGCATCAACAATTCACCCATATTTTTTCCCGTATCCGCAAAATTACCCGCTTTATCGGTAAGATTGCCTGTTTTAGCACTCAAAGTGCGCAGCTCTTTACTCAATATCTGTAATTCATCCGTTAAACCATTAATGTGTTTTAACGTAGTTTGCGCATCGTGGCTTAGCGCGGGAATACCGATTAAGGCTTTATCGAGGCTTTTATTCAAGTCGATTAGTTTATCGCTCAGGTTTTTTAAATTACCCAAAATATCGCCAATATTTTCGGTATTTTCATCATTTAATAGCCCATCTAACCGTACCATGATATGGTCGGCTTTTGCCAGTATCTGCTCGCCTGAATCCAATAATCTATCAGTCATCGACGGTACTAACGGAATACGATAGGCTTTATTTTTACTGTTAGCAGGCAAGGGTTCAGTGATTTGCCCTTTATCGGCTAATTGAATTTGAGTTAAGCCCGTCACGCCTTTCAAGCGTAAAGTGGCAAACACGCCTTTGGTGAAGATGATATTTTTATCGACTTCAATCGGCACCAGAATAATGCCCGAATCATTCGGGTCGAACATGATTTTTAAGACTTTTCCCACCGCAATGCCGCGATAAAACACCGTTGATTCTGGATTAAGACCTGCCACCGCTTCACGCGTGGCAATCACATAAACGTTACGTTCGCGTTCAAAATGCCCTATCCAATAAATAATGCTGGTCACTGCTGCCACAAAAATAACCAGAAACAGACCTGTTACCAGTGCGTGCTTATTTTTACCCACGAGTGACTCCTTGCTGAAATACTCTTTGAGCGCGTTTATTATAAAAAAACTTATCAATGAACGGATGCTGAGTGTTTAAAACTTCCGCCAGTGTGCCGAATGCCACCAATTGATTATCCGCAAGTACCGCAACTTTGGTACATAAATCACGCAGAATATCCAAATCATGCGTCACCATAAACACGGTGAAATTAAGCACATGATGTAATTCAGACAACAGACTAACAAAATCTTCACTGGAAATCGGGTCGAGTCCTGAGGTGGGTTCATCCAATAATAACAAACTGGGTTCAAGCACCATCGTCCGCGCCAGTGCGACGCGTTTAATCATGCCGCCCGACAAATCGGCAGGTTTTAACCACGCATCGTGTTCAGACAGACCGACCATAGACAGCTTCATAAACACGATACGCGCAATCAAGTCTTCATCATGAAAGCCGATTTCGCGCAGGGGAAAGGCGATATTATCAAACACATTCAACACGCTGAACAACGCGCCTTTTTGAAACAACACGCCGCAATCATGACGCAACCATTGCCCGTGGGCGGCGGTGACATTTTTCAAGGATTTCCCCATCACGAACACTTCACCCTCAGTCGGTAGCTGCAAACCGATAATTTCGCGTAGCAAGGTGGTTTTACCGCAGCCTGACGCGCCAACCACACCCAGTATTTCACCCTGTTCAAGGCTGAAATGAATATCCTGATGCACCACTTTATCGCCAAAGCGTGTCCAGATATGGTCAAACTGTATCGCATAGGTCATGGCATTCCGATTCCCATAAACAAAATGGCAAACAGCGCGTCTATCATAATCACCACGGTAATTGCCGCAACAACTGAGTTAGTGGTTTCACTGCCCAGACTTTCGGTATTAGGTTTGATTCTAAAACCAAAATGACAGGCAATCAGCGCAATCATCAAACCAAATACCGTACTTTTACCCAGCCCGATAAATACATTCACTAACGGCACGACATCAGGCAGCTGCACTAAAAATTGTTGATAACTAATATCCAGTGTATTTTGCGCAGAAAACATCCCTCCTATCAGCGCGGCGGCACTTGTCCAAGTGCTTAACAGTGGCATAACGATTGCCAGCGCGGTGACTTTGGGCAGAATCAAACGCAGTGAATGGGAAATACCCATCGCCGATAACGCATCCAATTCTTCTGTGACCCGCATGATACCAATTTGCGCAGTAATCGCAGAACCTGAACGCCCAGCCACCAGAATAGCCGCCAATAAAGGGCCTAATTCCCGAATAATGCTTAAGCCCAGAATATTAATAATATAAACTTCTGCCCCGAAGGTTTTTAATTGCAATGCGGACAAATAACTCAAAACGATGCCAATTAAAAACCCCACCAAAGCGGTAATCCCTAAGGCTCTGACTCCCGCATCATAAATGGTAATAGAAATCTCAGCCCACGGAATGTCCTGCGGATGCCTTAATAAATAGACCGTATCCAGCAGCAGTTGTCCCAATAACATCAACACACTCACCAACTGCGACCAAAAACTGGCAAGGCTTAAACGGCAATAGCCTATAAATACACTGAAACCAAAAGGCGTGAGTTCAATAACAGGCGGCTGTTGCGCTTGCCAACGGTCAAACAAGCGTTGATGTTCAGGCTTTATTTCTAAGTTAGTGGGCAATTTTTCACCCCACGCCTCCCACAACAACAACGCCGCCACACTGTCCAGCACATCGACAGCATTCATATTCCATTGCTGGGTTTTATCAACTGCGTGGCGTTTAATGCGTTGCTGTAACTCGTCATTCGCTGACAGATTGCGCAAATTCCAACAGCCTGATAATTTAACACACGACAATCCATTGTCCTGCTTGAAGACATCTATTGAAGGTGGTAATTCTGAGACTATCGGTGTGTTGGTCATAGGCGCGACTTCCACAACTATTTGAACTATATCCATTACAATCCCGTTAAACATGGCTTGGTTTCTTCACCTGAGCAATGGGCGCATAGCTTTTTTAAACAGCTTGTCGCGCTAGGCTGGTATCCAAGTCTATAAAGCGATGTTGTGCCGCCCGATGTGCAGGACATGGTATTCATATATGTAGTGGGTTATTCGTTATGATTTCCGCGTTTAGATTCAATAAAGCCGTGAATACCGCGTTTGGATTTAACCGCTAACCAGTCTCTTAATTGCACTAATTCCGTCGTTTCTTGCAAATCATCAAGCGGTTGTTTATTTCTTAATAAACGAAACGCGGCAGCTAACACGTTGTAGCGTTCGCCCGTAATGCCTGCGCGTTTTAAACCAATAGTATTTAAACGGTAGTGGCGTGCAGGTCGTCCGCCGATTAGCGTGAATGGAATGACATCCATATTCAACCCTGTTGTCCCTTGTACGATGGCGAATGAACCAACACGGCAGAATTGATGGACAACGACTGCACCACCCATGAATACATTATGACCGACTTCAACATGACCACCGATGGCGACGTTATTGGCAAAGATGGTGTTGTTACCGACCGTACAATCATGGGCAACGTGACTATTGTTCATAAAATAACAGCCTGAACCGATGCGCGTTTCACCGTGTTCTTTAGAAGCGCGGTGGGCGGTAAAGCCTTCTCTAAATACATTGTTATCACCTATTAACAACCAAGAAACCGTTTCCGCTTTAAAGCTGGTATCTTGTGGCAAGCCGCCTAATACGGCATGAGGATGTAACACATTACCGCTGCCCATCTTAACATGGCGTTGAATAACCGCGTGTGCGCCGATGTGGCAATTATCACCCAGTTCAACGCCTGATTCGATGACAGCAAAAGGGTCTACGATAATATTGTTGCCCAGTACAGCGTCAGGCGCGATATAAGCGGTGGGATGAATGTGTTGGGTCATGTTTAGCCTCGTGGATGATATTTTGTGTGTAAATCTTTTAAACGTTCGCGGGCAACGTGAATGTAAATTTGAGTGGTTGATAAATCGGAATGCCCCAGTAATAATTGCACTACGCGTAAATCAGCACCATGATTTAACAAATGGGTTGCAAACGCGTGTCGCAAGGTATGCGGTGATAATTCTTTGTTAATTCCCGCTGTTTTAGCGTGGCGTTTGATAATATGCCAAAAGGCTTGCCGAGTCATACCATCTGCACGGTTGGTGACAAATAAATAATCGCATTGTCGCTCACCGAGAAGACTAGCCCTCGCACTGGTCATATAATTTTCTAGCCACATCATTGCTTCCTCGCCAACAGGCACTAGCCGTTCTTTATTGCCTTTGCCGATGATACGCACCACACCTTGGCGAAAATTGATTTGCTCAAACTTTAAATTGACCAGTTCTGAAACGCGTAACCCTGTGGCATAGAGCATTTCCAGCATAGCTTTATCTCGAAATCCGTGTGGATTACTGACTTCTGGCGCGTTAAGCAATAGTTCAACATCGTGTTCAGATAAAGAGATGGGCAAAGGCTTACCGATATGAGGTGACTCAATTAATGCCGTCGGATCAATGATAATACGGTTTTCGCGGATGTAATAACCATAAAAACGGCGTAAACTCGACAAAATACGCGCTGAAGAGCGATTGCCAATACCGTCTTTATAACGGCTGGCAAGAAATTGTGATAAATCGCTACTTTCTACATCTAATAGCGTTTTTCCTGTTAACCAACGGGCAAAAATTTGTAAATCACTGCGATAGGCAGACAGTGTGTTTTCACTCAAGCCTTGCTCTACCCAAACAGCATCTAAAAATTGGTCAATCAAATCAGTAGCATTCATTTTTTATAAATGACGGAGGTAAAAGCGTTACCTCTATCTTGATATTATTGCATTTTATGGTAGTTTTCTATCATGATGAAGATGAGAAAAAACAGGCTATGGCATTCTAATCGTTATCCAAGTATATTGCCGTATTTTTATAAGTTACCCAATAACAATCTAATTATTTGATTATGAAACCAACTTTAATAGTGAGTGCTGTTCAACAGCCCTGTCATGCAGATAGACAAACTAACCTTGACTTTTCTATTGCCAAAATTCATGAAGCCGCCGCCGAGGGTGCTGATTTGGTAGTATTGCCTGAATTGCATCTGGATTCGTATTTTTGCCAAAACGAAGATTATAATTACTTCGATTTAGCACAATCTATTCCCGGTCCCACCACTGAAATTCTATCAGCTGTCGCTAAAAAATTGAAAATTGTCATCGTTTCAACTATTTTTGAACGCAGAGCCGCAGGGCTTTATCATAATACCGCCGTTGTGTTTGACAAAGATGGCAGTATCGCAGGTAAATACAGAAAAATGCACATTCCCGATGACCCTGGTTTTTATGAAAAATATTATTTCACACCTGGTGATATTGGTTTTAAACCGATTGAAACCTCAATTGGTAAATTGGGCGTTTTAATTTGTTGGGATCAATGGTTTCCAGAAGCCGCACGTTTAATGGCGTTAGCGGGGGCAGAATTGTTGATTTATCCAACGGCGATTGGCTGGGACAAGGAAGACAACCCTGAAGAACAACAACGCCAGCTAGACGCGTGGATTACCATTCAACGCGCTCACGCAGTGGCTAATGGTATTCCTGTCATTTCTTGTAATCGCATCGGCTTTGAAAAAGCACCTGATTCTGATAAAGGCATTCAATTTTGGGGTAATAGCTTTATAGCAGGCCCTCAAGGCGAAATTATCACGAATGCTAATGATACTGAGGTCAATCTGTTAAGCTGCACTCTGGATAGCACGAGAAGCGAGCATATCAGACGAATATGGCCTTATCTACGCGACCGTAGAATTGATGAATATAGTGATTTAGCAAAGCGTTTTATTGATTAAACAATGTTAGCTTGAGTACATTTAGGCTTTAAAAAAAGAAATTATTATAATTTCCTAGGTTAAAATTATTCAGTATTTCGTTTAGATTAAGTCTTTATGACATTAAAAAAAACCTATTATTGTGGATGAGTAATGGCTATATTGTGGCCTTTTGGTCGAAAAAAGAAAATTACTACGCCAAAGCGTTTAGATGAAACAGAGTATTCATCACTGGTAAAAGTTTTTATTCCTGTTGATCAGTTGACAATAGGTATGTATGTCTCTGAATTAGATAAACCTTGGGTAGAAACTGCTTTTTTACTTCAGGGCTTCGAAATAAAAACAGAAAAAGAACTACGCGCAGTTAAAGACATTTGTCATCATGTTTATATTGATATGACACGACAAAGAAAAAACGTAGCTACACCCGTTAGCTTTAAGCAAATAGTGGCAGCAAGGTCTATTGAAATTGCCAAATATGGCACGCCACCTAAAAAATCAAGCACATTTGAAAAAGAAATTTCGCGTGCAGGAAAAGTCTATGACAACGCAGAGCGTGTTGTTTCAGACTTTATGAGTACCGTTGAGAATGGCGGAGGTATTGATAGTGTACTCACTAAAAACGCGGTGGCAGAATGCGTCGAAAGTGTCCTGCATTCCCCCGATACCATGTTATGGCTGACTCAATTAAAAAATAAGGATGAACACACTGCGCAACACAGTTTAAATGTCAGCATTTTATCAATTGTTCTGGGGCGACATATCAATCTTTCAAGCGCAGACCTTAATAATTTAGGGCTTTGTGGCATGATGCACGATGTGGGTAAATTACTAATACCCCCTGAAATTTTGCACAAATCAACGCCACTGGATGAACAAGAGTTGCTTATTATGAGAACTCATACCCGACTAGGTTATAATCTATTAAAATCCAGCGAAAACATGAGTTTAAGTGCTGCTGCCGTTGCCTTAACTCACCATGAACAATTGGACGGTAAGGGCTACCCTCGCCGTATGCAGGAATCAGGTATTTCACATTTCACAAAAATTGTTTCGATTGCGAATGCTTACGATGGAATGACTAGCGACACACCTTATCAAAGAGGAAAAACACATCTTGAAGCAACTCAGATTTTAACTAATTTGGCAGGTACTCATTTTGACCCCACATTAGTGGTCAAATTTATCGAAAGTATTGGTGTCTATCCACCTGGATGCTTAATTGAAATGACTAATGGAGCGGTTGCAATCGTGATCGAAGTTCATGAGAACGCGAAATTACGACCTCAAGTTGTTATTATTTTAGATGAAGAAAAGAACCCAGTATCTGGGCGAATTGTTGATTTATCAAAAATGACTACCGATAAACTCGGTAATGTTTATACGATAAAAAACATCATAAAAGCCAAAGACTGGAATGTTGATGTCAGTAAATATTATCAAGAAGGTCTGCTACAAAAAAGTTTTTCTATGTCCAGATAACGATAATGATACATAGTGTTGTTATTGTCTCCGAACTTTAGAAATGTAAGCTAACCTCCTCATTGGCAATATAAAAAGAGAAGGTTAGCTTTACAAGCTCTATTTTAATGAAATAGTTTCAACACGACCTTTAACCTCAATTAACAGTTTATCTTCCTTAGATAACCAGCCAATTGCACGTTGCATATCTTTTTGATTAATTTCTGTTTCTGTCGTAATTTTAGTGACGCTAGACGGACCATTTTTATCCAAATATTGCCATATTTTACCTGCTGCATCGCTGATTGTATTACTCATTCTACTTACCTTTATTGTGATTAATGAAAAATTTAATAAATTTTAGCGTGGTTTATCAGGTAATACTATATTGACTTCAAGTGTTTCCTGATGATCATCTTGTTCAAAATTAACAGAAATGGAATCATTGCTAACATTGACGTATTTTTGTATGACTTGTAACAATTCTTTTTGTAATTGAGGCAGATAAGATGGCTGATTTTTAGATGAGCGTTCATGAGCAACCAAAATTTGCAATCTCTCTTTTGCAACCGATGCGGAACTCACTTTAGTTATCTTAAAGTAATCCAATAAACTCATCACTTACTCCCGAAGAACTTCCCAAAAAGCCCCTTTTTCTCTTCTTCAATAAAACGATGTGGCTTGTCTTCACCTAAATAACGGGCAACAATATCGACATAAGCCTGACCAGCATCGCTTTTTTCATCGAGAATTACAGGTGTTCCTGAATTTGACGCAGTTAAAACAGATTTTGATTCTGGAATAACTCCTAATAAATGCAGTGATAAAATGTCCTGCACATCCGCTACACTCAGCATTTCCCCTATTCTCACCCGTTCGGGAGAATAACGCGTCAATAGTAGATATTCTTTAATCGGCTCTAAATTTTGTTCGGCGCGACGTGATTTACTGGCTAATATACCTAACATCCGATCAGAGTCTCTTACCGAAGCGACCTCTGGGTTAGTCACTACAAACGCATCATCAGCAAAATACATTGCCAAATGTGCGCCTTTTTCAATCCCTGCTGGCGAATCACAGACGATGTATTTAAAATCTTTAGCCGCTAATTCTTCTAATATTTGTCCGACACCCTCTTGGCTTAAGGCATCTTTATCGCGGGTTTGCGAGGCAGGCAAAATGTATAGGTTTTCACAATGTTTATCTTTAATCAACGCTTGATTAAGTGTCGCCTCACCATAAATGACATTAACAATATCATAAACGACACGGCGCTCACAGCCCATAATTAAGTCAAGATTACGCAAACCCACATCAAAATCAATAACGGCAGTTTTGTGACCTTTTTTTGCAAACCCCATAGCGATGGCAGCACTGGTTGTTGTTTTACCAACGCCACCTTTACCAGATGTTACAACGATAATTCTTGTCACTTATTTTCTCCACGGTGGCGACATTATTCAATATCTTTAATAATTAACGTATGCTCTTGTAAATACACTTGAACGAATTTTTTACTCACGATGTCTCTCATGTCGTCGCTTATTTTATAATTTCCAGCAATTGAAATAAGCTCGGCTTGTAAATCAGAACAAAAAATGCGTGCATTCACATTACCTTGTACACCTGCTAAAGCACGTCCTCTTAACGAACCATAAACATGGATATTACCTTCAGCCATAATTTCAGCCCCTGCACTCACTTGAGCCAAAACCACTAAATCCCCCGCCGCATAAATGCGTTGACCCGAACGAATAGGACGCGTGATCATTGTGGTAGTTGTGATCACATCAACTATCGGTTCAGGAACGATGATTTTTTGTTTTTGCTTTTGAGAATCAGTCGGTGTGATGTTAATACTGTGCGCAGAATAAACAGGAATAAATAATTCTACCGCTATTTTATTTTGTGGTATGTTACCACCGCGTATCCCTGTCGGTAATAAACCAGCTTGTCGAATAACGATAACTAAAGCTGAAATATCAACATCGAGACTTTGTTTATTCAGTTCCTGTACATCAAAAATTAATGGCGAATTTTTAAAAAACTCAGGAGCTAAGTCAACTTTCTCATGAAGTTGTTGTCCGATAAACTTTAAGTCATTCGTAAATAGAATCAAAATAGGGACAGAAAAACTACCGCTTTTAAATTCCAGTGGTGGCGAGTTATTAGGCATCTTTTGAGAATCTGTTGGCATTTGTTAAATATACAAAATCATTAACTGTGCGAAGTTTAACATTGTTGATAAAAAAAATCACATCAAATGCCAATAGCTTTTCTCTGTCATAAAAAAACGCACAATCACTTGATATTTTATTCTGCCCATAAAAAAAGGCTACTTTCGTTAAAAAAGTAGCCTTATGTTTGGTTTTTAAAACGATTAACGTTTTGAGTACTGCGGACGTTTTCTCGCTTTATGTAAGCCAACTTTTTTACGTTCTACGATACGAGAATCGCGGGTAACATAACCTGCTTTTCTAAGTGGTGGACGTAAAGCCTCATCATACTGCATCAAAGCGCGGGTCAATCCATGACGAATAGCACCAGCTTGACCAGAGGGGCCACCGCCTTTAACAATGACGTTAACATCGAATTTACCAACCATATCAACACATTCTAGCGGTTGACAAGACACCATTTGATCGGTTTTACGACCGAAATAGTCTTCGATAGATTTTTTGTTGATGGTTATTTTTCCAGTGCCTGATGTTGCGTAAACGCGTGCTATTGCACATTTACGACGACCTGTTCCATAATACTGAGCTGCTGCCATGGTCTACTCGCTTAAATGTCTAAAACTTTTGGCTGTTGAGCCTGATGATCATGCGCGGGACCTGCATATACTTTCAATTTCTTGAACATTGCACGACCCAATGGATTGTTAGGTAACATACCTTTAACTGCGGCAGTAAGAATACGATCAGGGAACGTTTGTCTTAATTTACCTAGGCTAACGGTTTTTAAATTACCGATATATCCAGTGTGATGTTGATATAATTTATTTTTTTCTTTATTGCCTGTAACGCCAATTTTTTCAGCATTAACAACAATAATATAATCACCCGTATCAACGTGTGGTGTGTATTCTGGTTTGTGTTTGCCGCGAAGACGCAGTGCAATTTCAGAAGCTAAACGACCTAAGGTCTTTCCTTCTGCATCGACTACATACCAATCGCGCTTAACTTCTTCTGGTTTTGCACTAAATGTTTTCATTTATGTCTTGCGGTTAAAGTCTTAATAAAAGACTGAAGAGTTTACTAAACATTGGGGGATTTTTCAATGTTTATTTGCAAAAACTCAAAGTGTATGCCGAACTACAACTTGATATTTAAAGAATGTAATTTACGATAGAGGTGTGTGCGCTCCATACCAACAGCCGCGGATAATCTGGCGACACTGCCACCTGTACGTTCAAAATGGTATTCTAAATAGGCTTTTTCAAAGTGATCTCGTGCTTCTTTTAACGGCAAATTAAAAAAATCAGGTACCGACGACGAACTCGCCATATCACCTGCCACTGAGCCGAGTGCAGACTTCACTTCATCAAGCTCTATTTCTTCTCCGACACCGAGTATCATCAAGCGTTGCACTAAGTTTTTTAATTCGCGCACATTGCCGCGCCACCCGTAGTTGCGTAAAAAATTTTGCGCTGCCATCGAGAATTTCCGAAACGGCAATTTATCTTGACTAACAAAATAATCAACATAAAAACTGAGCAATGCAGGTACATCTTCGCTGTGATTTTTAAGTGGTGGAATATCGACAGTAATTTCATTCAGTAAGTAATATAAATCCTGCCGAAATCGTCCAGATTTTACTTCTTCATCCAACGCAAGACGCGTTGATGCAACGATGCGTACATCGACACTCACCGCTTCACCGCCCCCTACCCGAAGAAAAGAACTGGATTCTAAGGCGCTGAGCAGGCGCAACTGGGTTTCTTTATCCATACCGCCAATTTCGCTCAAAAATAGCGTTCCTTTGTGCGCTCGCTCCAGTAAACCCGAATAAACTTTACCCGCGCTTTCTTTGCCAAAAAATTCAACCGCTGAGTTTTCGGGGGAGATACTACCAACCGCAACATCGACAAAAGGACCATCACGGTGCGCACTGTTATTATGCAAATAGCGTGCGTATAGCTCTTTACCGACACCCGCTTCACCAACAAATAACACCCGCGCATCATGTTGTGCGAGTCGCTTTAATTGATCTTTAGTTCTAGCAACGGTGGCACTCTTACCGATAGGTTCAATATCAGCAACTAACTGCTGTTTAAGCCCTGCATTTTCTAATTGGAGATTGCCCGCTTCCAAGGCTCTTGCCACGATTAACAATAATTTTGCTAGCGATAAGGGCTTTTCTAAAAAGTCGAACGCACCTAAACGGGTGGCTTCAACCGCCGCTTCTACTGAACCATGTCCTGACATCATCACCACAGGACACAGCAATGTGTCTTCGGCGACCCACTCTTTGAGTAGCGTAATACCATCAGTGTCTGGCATCCATATATCAAGCAGAATAAGATTAGGTTGAGTGGATTTTTTCAGTTGCCGCGCTTCACTGGCATTTTCTGCTTGAGAGACGAAATAACCTTCATCTTCAAGAATTTCACTGACTAAACGGCGAATGTCAGGTTCGTCATCAACGACTAATATTCTGGGTAATTGTGTGTTCATAATATTTTATTTTTCAATGTTATACGCTGGTAGCTGAATAATAAATCCCGCGCCCACTTTACGACTGGTATCAACCCAAATCGCGCCTCCATGCTCTTCTATTATTTTTTTTACTATTGCCAATCCTAAGCCTGTTCCTTTAGCTTTGGTGGTCACATAAGGCTCAAAAATGGTTTCTATTTGCTCATCTTTGATACCTGCGCCGTCATCATAAAGCGCGATTTCAATAAAATCACTGTCATTTTTTTGTACACGGTGCAGGTTAATTTCAATCAATCCCTGTGCTTCTATGGCCTCTAAGGCATTTTTAATCAAATTATGTAATACCTGTCGAATACTCACAGGATCACCCATAATCAACAGCGAAGCCGCTTCATAATCAGCTTTAAAAGTAACACCAGACTTTAACACATAAAGAGCCATCACTTCCTGCACTAACATAGGTAAATCAATAATGGCGGTTTGTTTTTTCGAGGGTTTAGCGTATTCGGAGAAATCATCGACCATTTCTTTCATGGCAAGCACTTGTTGAACAATCGTGCGCGTGGATCGCTCTAGCATATCGGCATCATTAGGCTCTAGTTTATCGGCTAATTTATGTTGCAATCTTTCTGCGGATAATTGAATGGGTGTCAGTGGATTTTTAATTTCATGTGCTAAGCGGCGTGCAACTTCACCCCACGCGGCATTTTTTTGGGCTTGAATTAAATCAGTGACATCATCAAACACCACCACCGCGCCCACACGCTGACCTTCTTGTGAAAACAACGGCGTACCGCGACACAATAATTCCTGCCGCCCATTCGCCCCTAAAAACGCAATCCGCTGTTGCCAAATATCATCCCCTTGTTCTAACAAGCGTTGAATAGATTTTAACGGCTCAGCTAATTCAGAATAACTCAATGCCAATTCCAATAAAGTCTGCTCAACAAAGTGCTGCACTTGAATGCGAAAAATACGATAGGCGGCTTGGTTAACGGTGCGAATTTTATAATCGGCATCAAAACTAATCACCCCTGCGGTCAAATTAGCAAGTATAGTTTCTAAATACGCGCGTTGATTTTCAACTTCAACACCTGCCAGTCGGGTTTCATCACGCGCCTTGGCTATGCGCTGCGTCATATCATTAAAAGACTCGACCAAAAACCCTAAATCATCCTGCGCTATCACAGGTAGTTGTTGATCGTAATGCCCTAATGCGACTGCCCTCGTGCCTTTCACTAGCTGTTTGACAGGCGAAACAATATTACGAATACTGATAAACGCCACCCAAATCGCCGCCAATAAGCTCATTAATAATACCAGCGACAACGCCAGCGAAAAACTCCAGCGCAGTGAATCGCGTAAAAAATTCATTTCCTGATACCGCAAAAAGGCAAATTCCACCGAATCGGCTAAATCAGCGATACGAATCGGCACAGGATACATCGCCTGTAAATATTGCGGCTCTTGCGTTTTCAGCGTGACAATCACCCGAATCATCAACACGTCATCATGCACGGGTGCTAAAGCCACATATTGCGTATTTTGCCGTAACCGTAACCAGATATTTTCATCGGGTAAATTCGGCAAAATATCACTGGGATTGACACTACTGGAGGCAATAATTCTGCCTTGGCGAGAAAACACCGTCATTTCGGCAGCTTCCGCCTGTTGGCGTAAATTTTCTAGCTCTAAGGTCGCTAAATTTTTGCTGGAACTTTCCAGCTTCTCAGCCAATTGCTGGGTTTGCTTGGTGTGCCAACGCATTCGTTGATCTAATGACGCTTGGCTCAATTCCAGCGCGTCTTCCATTGCCCTGTCGATTTCAACATTAAACCAACTATCAATGCCTTGATGCAGAAACTGCATAGAAAAATAAAACACAATCGCCGCTGGGGCTAATGCCAATAATACAAACAGCGATACCATGCGGATAGTCAGTTTTGATCCCGCTTCGCGTTTTTTTAGTTGCTTGAGTAGCGCGAAAATATTCGCCCCTACCAAACCCAGCAATACCACAGAACCTAACGCATTCGCTAATAATAACCACGAATACATCGCACTCAGTTGTGAGGATTCTTGCGTTGCTGAACTCATCAACTGCAAGGACAACAGAATTAAGCCAAATAGAATTAATACCGACAAACTAATGGGGAGTTTTATTTTTTTAAAAACCATACTGGCTATTATTTAACAATGGATAAGGAGGGCAAGTGTACCTAAACTGACAACGCATCGAGCATTAACAACAGTTCTGCCGCGCTGATAAAGTCCAGTTCAGGATCATCGGCTAAGCTCGGATTGCGCTCGCCTCGTAACAGAGCGATAAGTTTGGCAATCACAGGATTAAAGTAACCTTGATCTGGCAGATTGAGTAGCTCTTGTTCAGCGACAGCGGCATTGTTTTCTTGAATGGCGCGTAAAGTCCCGCTACAAAATTGCGGAACTGGCGAACCGCTTATATTGTCATTTCCGTCACGGCGATAGGCTAAATAGCTGTGTATCGCTTGTTGTTTAGCGGCGTGGGCGGCGGTGGGATTATTCATAGCCTGTTCCAATTCGGATAAAATATTCCATGTTTTCCACGGTTCACTAGCGTGTCCACCGTCTTGTTTACAGACAATTGCTCGTTGCAATTCAACACGCGCTTCGTCATAACGGTGCAGTGGAATTAAGCTATCAGCAGTATTACTGCGCGTCACGCCTTCATAGCGATTATCGCCTAGTTGCGCATAAATATCCGCCGCTTGCTGATAAAACACCACCGCCTGTTCCAACTTTCCGCTATCGCTATAAATATTGCCCAATTGGTTTAAGGTGCTGGCTATATCGGCTTGATCGCCGTGTACATTTTTAATAGCTAATGACTCATGGCACGCCTGTTCTGCCTGTTCATAATCCTGCATTCGGGTGTAAACCACGCCGATTTGATGCCACGCTACCGCGATGCTGTGCGCTTCATTAAGTTGGCTGAATAAATCTTTAGCGTGTTGATAAGCGGTCAATGCGGCGGGGTAATCTTGTTGAAAAAAATACACATTGCCCAGCATAAAACGCGCCTTCGCAATCGTGTAAGCCTCCCCTGCTTGCAAAGCTAGCTGTAATAACGCCTCCGCTTGTGTATAAGCGGCTTGAATATCGCCTTGTGCTAATAACTGCTCAATGTCCACGCATTGGCTTTCAAGTTGAACAGGTTCTGCATCGTGACTGAAAAAGGAGCTAAAAATCATGGTTTGCCTTGTGTGTTTTCTTGTTTTTCTCGTTTCCACGCGCTGCATTGAGTAGCAGATATAGGATGAACTGACAAAGGAAGCCCATCGTTCGCGATTGATGGGCTTCGTACCTAAGCGCATCCTATCGGGCTATTATTGATAAGCAATAGCTGTTGCTTGACCAAATCAAACGGATTGCGTAACTGTACCGTGCTGAATAATTTCCGTATATCGCCATGCGTCACCAACGTACACACAGGGTTAGCCGCAAGTATGTCATAACGCCCTTGCTGACTATGCGGATAGCCGCTATCCAAAAACACTGCCCACGGTTTGTCAGCAATATGCGAAAAAAGCGAGGCACTGTCAGCAAAATAAGGCAGTGCAGTAATAAGAGGTTTTGGTGATGGCATTTAGATTGAATGTTAAAAATTCAGTTGTAGGTTGTTGGGTTAGCGATAGCGTAACCCAAGCACAAAGCTTACGAATTGATTAAAGTATTGGTAATGTTATTTAATTCTCTGTCAGATAAATGTTTTTTTAATAACCCCTTAAGTTCGACATTTTGTAAATTTTTTACTAATAAATGGGATGCGTCAACCCTAAAACCTTGATTAAACTTTAGTCTATTTAAATAGTTAAAAACATCCTCTAAAGCACATGTTAGAATTAAAGAATCAACAATTAAGTTGCCATATTTAGCACAGGAAATATAACCTGCTATTTTTAAAAGAGAAATTGCCCGTCCTAATGAATCGCATCTTATACTAGCGTTCAATTGATCACTTTGTTTTGTAATCTTTCTTAATGCTTGTTTTGTATCGTTTTCAATACTATTAAGTAGCTTTATACTTTGTCTCGTATCAGATAATAAATGATCTGCTTCATCAAACATTGTCCACAACTGTCTTCTTGCATCTAAAAATTCATCTCGCAATTCAAGTATAACCTTTGGAATATCTATTCGACTATTTGCCCTATTAAGAACAACTGATAAAAACAAAGGTACTGGGATTTCAATCCTTCGCTTTAGTATGTCTAAATAATCGTGCCATTCCTTTTCGGCAACATTAAAGAATTGATCTGCATTCTGTGTGGCTATTGTATTTAATATTTTCGATACTGTAGTATCGCCTAAATATAATGCACTACCCGATTGAATCATAGGATTTATGTAACTACCAATAAGATTTTCATCATTTAAGAATATTTTTTTGAAAAAATCATCATAACTATCTGCAACATACTCTAATGATGTGCTATCAGAAAAAAGATTAAGTGTTGATCTTGGTAATCCATTTTTTTTGCGTAACCTTTCTTCCTCTAAAGCTTTTTGTTCACGATATTTAATATGTTGTAACGCAGTTGATTTGTCTACAAAGCCGATTAATTGCTGAATACCACCAATATGATGTTGAATAATTTGTTTTTCGTACAATACGGAAAATGCTTCTTCATGCTCTAAATTTGGTGCTTGATTTATGTGAAAGGTTTCACTTGTTTTATCCACAATTTCCACTTTTATGCTTGGTCGTTGTACTATCGTGTTTTCATGGAATATGAGCGATTTTAGAGCCATTTCAGCAGCAGATATATCTTCAAAACAAGTTAGTTCACCACCAATAAGCTTTCCTAGTGCATTTATTGCAACATGATCAATATATCCTGTATGTAATCGTCCATTATCTAATGTTTCAATACGATAACTGTGGATTAACTTTTTACTATCACCGCCATATTGATATAGATACATTATTTTCCTAAAATTATTATTTTAATAACCAGTGCATGGTGCATAGGATGGGCTGAGGCACAAAGCTAATCAATCGCGAATTAAATAATTACTTATAAATTTCTTTACGATGTCCGATTTTAACAACGGTAATAATCAACACTTTATTATCAATATTATAAATAACTCGATAATTACCAACGCGAATGCGATAAAGTTCAGCGACTGATTTTAGTTTTTTAAAACCCTGTGGCTTTGGATTACTTGCCAATTTTTCAATTACACTGATAATCTTAATTTGTTGAGATTTTTCTAATTTCGCAAAAGCTTTTTCCGCAGATGGCTTAATAATGATTTCATAAGCCATATTTATTTTTTAACTCCGATAAAGAAATACCACCTGATTCTTTTAATGCTTGCTCGGCTTCTTTTACATCCAGCTCATCTTGATAATTTTCTAGTAATATCTCAATAAAATCATCCACCGATTTGCCCATCATAGCGGCTAAATTCGCAAGGCGGGATTCATTTTTTTCACTCATTTTTATCATTTCAAACTCCTAACAAGACATAGAGTGTAACGGAATGCGTGGCTGTTTCTGTTCTGTACGAACGAACTCAAACAAAAAACTTACTAACATTCATCAAGGTTTTATAAACACCCCACGCCAAGGGCGCACCGACTAATGCCCACGCTAAATAGACTGTAGCGAGATGGGTGTGGGTATCTACTTCAATCGCTGAGCCAATTTCAACTTCTTCATTATGAATTCTGTCGTGTGTTAGGCGTTTTTCTTCGGCTAATTCATCGGTGGTCATAAACCATTTATCGGCGACGGGGCGAATGAGTAAATTACACACGAATCCAATAACTAATAAGCCCGCTAAAATCAGCATGGTTTGGTTATACACTTGTTCTCGCGGTATGCCGAGACTGAGTTGGTAGTCACGCATATAATTAACAATCACAGGGCCTAAGATACCTGCGGTTGCCCACGCGGTTAATAAGCGTCCGTGTATTGCGCCGACCATTTGCGTACCGAATAAGTCGGCTAAATACGCAGGGACGGTGGCAAAACCGCCGCCGTACATACTTAAAATAATGCACAATGCCGCGACAAATAACGGTGTATTACCCAGCATTGCACTGCTAGGAACGCTGAGATATAACAAACCACCTAAGACAAAAAACGTGAAGAAGGTTATTTTGCGTCCCAGCTTGTCAGATAAACTTGCCCAAAAGAATCGCCCGCCGATATTAAATAAACTTAATAAGGCAGTGAAACCTGCGGCAATGCCTGCAATGGCGGCGAGTTGGGTTTTATCGAGTTCGCTGTAGGTTTTGGCAACGCCGATTAATTGCCCGCCAAAGACTTCTTGCAACATCGGTGATGACATTCCAATCACGCCAATGCCCGCGCTGACATTCATGCACAACACCGCCCATAATAACCAAAATTGTTTGATTTTAAAGACGTTTTTCACATGAACATGATGGGGCGTAATCATGGTGTTATTCAGTTGCTTAGCGGGTGGTGTCCATCCTTGGGGTTGCCAACCTGTCGCGGGAATGCGATAACCTAACGCGCCTGCCATCATGAAGACAAAATAAATCAACGCCATGACGATAAAGGTTTGCATGACACCAACATCGGTTTCAGTGGCAAAGGTTTTCATTAATAATGCGGCTAACGGTGAGCCTATCATCGCGCCACCGCCAAAACCCATAATCGCCATGCCTGTTGCCATGCCGCGCTTGTCGGGAAACCATTTAATCAGCGTCGAAACAGGGGAAATATAACCCAAGCCTAAACCGATACCGCCAATGACACCCGAACCTAATAACATCATCCAGAATTGGTGGGTATAAATGCCTAATGCCGACAATAACATTCCGCCACACCAGCATAAGG
This sequence comes from Crenothrix sp. D3, assembly GCA_002134785.1. Taxonomy (GTDB): domain Bacteria; phylum Pseudomonadota; class Gammaproteobacteria; order Methylococcales; family Methylomonadaceae; genus UBA4132. The sequence continues at coordinate 15,817 of MBQZ01000022.1, read as the reverse complement.
CACTGACCACGCCTGCTTTACGCGGGCCAACGTGTTCCAACCAACCGCCCCACACTGCCGCCGATGAACCTAAAAACACAAAAAATAGTGTGTACATCCAACCTAAAGTGGAGATTTTCCAATCACAGCTGGTGATAAATAATTCCGCAAAAAAGCCAATATCCGCGCCACAACTCACACTTTCTTTAATACCTATCGCTTTTGATAACGGCAACCAAAATACTGAGAAGCCATACGCCATACCGATACATAAATGAATTGCTAACGCCGCAGGTGGTAATAACCAGCGATTAAAACCGTTTCCTGCAATGGTGTGGCGTTTATCTAAGAAATCGAAACGGTGAATCATGGGATTAATATTTTTGTGTTTGAGGGAGGCTATTTTAGCAAAACAAGTGGTTGCCTAAATATTTACAGTGGGCGTGTGATGACAGGCGCGAATAAATTCGCGCCTACCTCTTTATTTAGCAATAAATTGTCCAAACGCACGACTGCCACGAGCAGTGGTAATCGTTCCTTGTTTTTGTAGCGTTTTGCCGTCTACTACGGAGACGTTTTTATCAAACCAGTTGGCGACATAAATATGACGGTCATCGGTATGTGTGCCGATACCTTCGGGTTTTTCACCGACTTCAATTAAACCGATGCTGGTTAAGGTGTCGGTATCAATCACGGACACTGTGCCGTCATCCATGTTGGTAACGAATAAGCGGCTGTCATTTAAGGCTAAGGTTGCCGCGTAAGGTAACGCGCCGACTTTAATGGTGGTGATGGTTTTCATGTGTGGTGTGTCCAACACAGTCACATCATCACTTTCAACATTAACGGCATAGACACGCGTGCCTGTTGAATCTATCGCTAAACCAAAGGGATGTTGACCAACAGGACTCGTTTTCTTAACGGTTAGCGTTTCAGTGTCAATCTGTGACACTGAATTATCAAGACGATTAGCCACATAAAGCCAATGATTATCAGGGCTAACCACTAGCCCTGACGGTGACTGACCGACGGTAATCGTCTTAATAAGTTCTAAACTGTCCGTGTCCAGCACTGACACCGTGTTAACGAACCAATCCGCAACGTACACGCGTTTACCATCGGGGGCAACAGTGATGCCTAACGCGCCCTCACTGGTTTTAACGGTGGTTAATAGTTGCTGTTTTCTAGCATCTAACACCGCAAAACCATGCGCTTCAGGGGTGCTGATATAGACTTTATCACCGTTGGGCGATACGGCGACCCCTGCGGGTTTGCCGCTCACAGCAATCGTGTTCACCACTTTATTGGTAGCGAGATCAATAATAGACACGCTGTCTGCTAATTGGTTGCTGATATAAGCAAACGGTGCGGCAGTCAGTGGTGTCGATGATATTGCCAAAGTTAGCCCGATTACTGCCACACGGTGATTCAGTCTGAACATAATTTTATTTCTCAGCTAATTTTTTCAGTTCAATTAAACCAGTCATCACAAATGATTTAACGGCTGCATTAGCAGTGGCTTCGTTCATTTCTTCAGGTGGATTGTTGTTGGTGTAAGCGCGGTAATAACCTGCTTTCCACGTTACTTCGCTGTTATCACCTTTAGGCGCAACCGTGATAGTGGCAGAATAATTAGCCACGGGTAACGCGGGGACTTTTTCATCAACGCCTGCATAGTTAATAGTTTTTACAATAGTCATATCGGTAATTTTGTATGAATAAGACATATTGGCTTCGTCATATTTTTTCAGTTCTTCTGTGACAGTATTACCGTCTTTTAACGTCAATATGCGTTTGCCACCTTTCAAATTACCGCCCTCAGCAGGTGAAGTGAAAACGTCAGAATGCCATGCGGCAATATCACCAAAATCTTTAATTAAACCCCAGACTTTTTCTGCGGGGGCATTGATGGTGATGGTTTCATCAGTGTCTTGACGCACAGGGCCATGCGCGTTTGCTAAACCAGTAAATAACAATAAAGCAGTTAACGGTAGGAAAAATTTTTTCATGATTTAATCTCTTAAGTAAGGAAAATAGGGTGAATCCAAACCTGCGAGGTTTTAAAAACCTCACAGGTTTCTTTGATGAGTGGCTTATTTTTCAGCCAACGCTTTTAGATTGTTCAAACCAGAGGTGAAAATGCCTTTAATCGCTGCATTCGCAGTGGCTTCATTCATTTCTTCAGGTGGATTGTTGTTAGTGTAGGCGCGGTAATAACCTGCTTTCCAATGTACAGCAGTCGCCGCACCTTGGGCTTCTACGGTAATCGTTGCCGAATAGTTGCCGACAGGGACAACGGGTACTTTCTCTTCTGCGCCTGCATGAGTAATGGTTTTCGCGGTACTCATATCAGTAATTTTGTACGAATACGACATTTTCGCAGCATCGTATTTTTTCAATTCTTCGGTAATCGTGCCACCGTCTTTTAGCGTTAATACACGCGTCGCACCTTTTTCATTACCGCTTTTAACCTCAGTGCTTTTCACAGGTGGCAACCATGACATATCGCCATAATTTTGAATAATGCCCCACACTTTTTCCGCTGGCGCGTTAATAGTGATAGTTTCATCAGTATCTTGACGAACTGGGCCATGTGCGTAAGCAAACGCGCTGAACAAGAATAAGGGCAACGCCAAATATTTTTTCATAATTCATTCCTCGTAAAACAAAACAGGATAGCGTGGATGACTCCAAGCCACGACAATAACACAATTAACCGCCGACTTGAGCAATCCAATCTTGCAGGTTGTAGTAATTAGTTATACGCGCCACTTTACCATCACGAATATCAAAAAACGCACCCGCAGGTAATTTATATTTTTGACCTTGTGCTTCGGGCAGTCCTTCATCGGTTCTTAAGTATTCACCTAACACCACAAATTCAGCCGATGCACGACTGCCGTCAGCGGTTGCCATAATCACCATATTCACCAATTGTTCTTTATAGTTATGGTTCATACACGCCATAAACTGCGTGAAGGCTTCTTTACCAATTTCCCGTCTACCTTGGTTAATATCATGAATCACATCATCGGTGAGAAAACTTAAAAAAGTATCCATATCGCCGCCATTAAACGCCGTGTAATAATTTTCCACCAGTGTAATACTGTCTTGTTGGTTCATAGTGAACTCCTTATGATTTATGAGCTTGTGAGTAAAAGAGGGGTATTTTATAGGTAAACCGTGGTTTTTTATAGTTTACACGGTGTGGTGTTGCGAGACACTTGGCAAATCCTAGCTTGGGAGGGGTTCGTCCCTCATATCACTTTACGCGCTATGGAAACTTGGTATTCAAATTTGCTTGTTATATCATGCAAAATTTTATAAACAGCGGCGAATAATCATGATGAGAATTTTATCAAAAGCAGACGTTTTTAATAGTATTGAACGGGCAAGAAGTCTTACAGAGGAACAAGCAAGTACGTTTCTGAGCAAATTTTGTCAAGATCAGCCTGCCATTGGGCAAATGCTGTTAGCAGGTTTTCCGATGGCAATTGAATCACAAAGCAAACAAATGTGTCAGGTCTTTATGGATACTTGTTTCGACATTATCTATGTTTACACGCGAGTATTGGGCGAATTGCCCGCCAATGTTGTCACTTCACAATGGTTACATCAAAAAATGACTGCGATGGAAGGCGATATAAAAGCCCAAACCCAAGTTAATGAGAATGGGCAAGTTGACTTAAAAAATCAAGCTCAAATCGAATTACTGGAATATATTGGGCTTGTAATTCACGATACAGCGGGTAAAAGCAACGCTCAGCAAGTAGCTGGCGGCATCACCTACAACCTATTATTTATGGTAACACGCTTGTTGGACAGTATTTACGATGAGTTGATGCCCGATACAGTTCATTAAGTATTACCCTAAACCCAACTTACGATTACAACTGCTTAAAAACCACCTCCGCAGCATCCAGCGTTTGTTGTAAATCAGCCTCGCTGTGCGCTGCTGAGACAAAACCTGCTTCAAAGGCGGACGGTGCAAGATAGATACCTGCGTCTAACATGGCGTGGAAAAAACGTTTGAAACGGGCTTGGTCGCATTGCATGACTTGGGCGAAGCTGGAAACTTTGGTTTCTTCGCTAAAGAATAAGCCGAACATTGCGCCGACTCGGTTGGTGGTGAAACCTATGCCTGCTTGTTGGGCGCGTTGCGTTAAACCATCACATAAAAACGCCGTTTTCGCGCTTAAATCGGTATAAAAATCAGGCTGAGCAATCAGTTCTAAGGTTTTTAAACCTGCTGCCATTGCCACAGGATTACCTGATAATGTCCCCGCTTGATAGACACCGCCTAAAGGTGCGAGGCATTCCATGATGTCACGTCGTCCGCCGAATGCACCGACAGGCATACCGCCACCGATGATTTTACCCAGCGTGGTTAAATCGGGGTTGATGTTGTACACGCCTTGCGCACCTTGCAAGCTGACTCTAAAACCTGTCATCACTTCATCAAAAATAAGCACGCTTTGGTAGTCGTCACAGACTTGGCGCAGGGTTTCTAAAAATCCTGCAACGGGTGGCACACAGTTCATATTACCCGCGACAGGTTCAACGATGATACAGGCGATTTGTTCACCGATGTCGGCGAACAGTTGTTTAACGGCATCGCTGTCGTTATAGGGTAACGTGATGGTATCGGCAGCAACTGCGGCAGGCACACCTAAAGAGCTGGGTACACCTAAAGTGAGTGTGCCAGAACCTGCTTTGACTAATAAGGAGTCGGAATGCCCGTGATAACAGCCTTCAAATTTCACAATTTTGTCGCGGCGGGTGTAACCTCTCGCCAAGCGTATCGCGCTCATGGTGGCTTCTGTGCCTGAGCTGACCATGCGCACTAATTCAATTGAGGGCATGAGTTCACAAACACGCGCCGCCATTGTGGTTTCTATTTCCGTCGGTGCGCCAAAACTTAAGCCTTTTTCAGCGGCGGTTTTCACAGCAGTAATTACGGCAGGATGGGCATGACCTAATATCATCGGACCCCATGAGCCAACGTAGTCAATGTATTGTTTGCCGAAACTATCGACAATGGTCGCACCGTGGGCGTGGTCGATGAATACAGGTGTACCGCCTACACCATTAAAGGCGCGGACTGGCGAGTTAACACCGCCTGCAATAACGGTTTTGGCTAGGTCAAATAAACGTGTGGCTTCAGTCATCATGGTTTTTTAAGGTTGTAATTAAAAACGTGTCAGATTAGCGCAACCCAACAATCTTGTCTAAATATTAGATAGATTCTGACATTGATTATTGTCATTATTAAATGTTATGTTATAACATAACGTCATTTCCACTGCTGATTACACATACTATGTCCTCAATTTTACTTCCTGTTACCGTCCTGTCTGGTTTTTTAGGTGCGGGTAAAACCACGTTACTGAATCACATTCTTGCCAATCGGGACGGTTTAAAAATCGCCGTTATTGTCAATGATATGAGCGAAATCAATATTGATGCCGCGCTGATCAAAAATGAAATGACCTTAAATCGCACTGAAGAAAAATTGATTGAAATGAGCAACGGCTGTATTTGCTGCAACTTGCGTGAAGATTTGCTCATTGAAGTGGCGCAATTGGCAAAAGAACGGCGGTTTGATTATGTATTAATTGAATCAACAGGCATTGCCGAGCCGTTACCGATTGCGGAAACTTTTACGTTTCGCGATGAAGACGGTGTGAGTTTATCGGATATTGCCCGTTTGGATACGCTGGTGACCGTGGTCGATGCGGTTAATTTTATGCGGGATTATTTGGAAGCCCAATCACTGAAAGACATTAACGCCGAATTAGGCGAAGAAGACGAACGCAATATTGCCGATTTATTAGTAGAGCAAATTGAATTCAGTAATGTGCTGTTAATTTCCAAAGTCGATTTAATCAGCCGTGATGATCTGGATAACTTAACCGCGATTTTGACCAACCTTAATCGAGACGCGCTGATTATTCCGATGGTAATGGGCAACGCACCCTTAGCCGAACTGCTGAATACCCAACGCTTTGATTTTGCCAAAGCAGAACAGGCGGCAGGTTGGCTGCAAGAATTACGCGGTACGCACATCCCTGAAACCGAAGAATACGGCATCAGCAGCTTTATTTATCAAGCACGCCGTCCGTTTCATCCAGCCCGTTTTTATGATTATCTGCACCGTGATGACTGGGAAAACGGTACGTTATTGCGCTCGAAAGGCTTCTTTTGGTTAGCATCACGCCCTGAATGGGTCGGTTCGTGGTCACAAGCAGGTGGCACGATGCAGCACGGTTGCGCGGGTCGCTGGTGGGCTTCTGTACCCGAAAGCGAATGGTCGCCTGAACACGCCGCTGATATACGCGCTAACTGGCAACCACCGTTTGGTGATTGCCGACAGGAACTGGTCTTTATCGGGCAGAATATCAATCAGGATCAAGCCATTGCACAATTGAACGCCTGTTTATTGACCGATGCCGAATTAGCTGCTGGTACAACGGTTTGGCAAGGTTATCGTGATGATTTTCCTGTGTGGTTTATAGAAGAAATCGAAGGAGACAATATGAAATACACCTTCATTGACACACTAACAAGTCCGTTGAAGCATTTTAATGTCTACACAGCGGCGACTTTGGTTGTGATTCATGCGTCATCAACCGCTTCTCGCAGTTGACATGACACTTGCATTTGAGGTTTATGCGGGTGCAATTACCGCAAGTTTGCTGGTGAGTTTATGCTCGTTCAGTGGTTTATTCGTCTTATGGATACAACCCGAACGGTTACAACGCCTGATCCCGTACCTCGTTGCCTTGGCGGTTGGGGTGTTATTGGGCGATGCCTTTATTCACTTGATTCCTGACGCGGTTGCCCGTCAAGGCTCAATCTCAACCGTGTGTTTAATGGTGTTGTTGGGCGTGGTTATTTTTTTCGTGCTGGAAAAAGTGGTGCGTTGGCGACATGACCATGATTTTGATTTTACCAATCACGAAAAAAACGCCATTCGTCCGATGGCAAAAATGAATTTAGTGGGTGATGCCATTCATAATTTTGTCGATGGCATTTTAATCGCAGGGAGTTTTTTAGTTGATCCCGTGATTGGCGCAACCACTACATTTGCCATTATTGCCCACGAAATACCGCAGGAAATCGGCGATGTCGGCGCGTTAATCTACGGCGGCTTTGCGCCGAAAAAAGCCGTGCTGTATAACTTTTACGGCTCGCTGAGTGTAGTGCTAGGTGCTGTTTTCACCCTTATACTCAGTCAAATAGCCGAATCATCGTTAGTGTTTTTACTGCCGATTGCCGCAGGTGGCTTTATTTATATCGCCACCACCGACATGATGCCCGCCTTACATGAACATTCCACATTGCGCCATGTCTTTGGGCAAACCGCCATTCTCGCTATAGGTATCGGCTTTATGCAATCCATTATTGTTTTAGAACATTTTTTACTTCCTTAATTTATGACTACTGCACACGCCCTTAAAATAGAACCTAATTGCTCCTACACTTATCTGTCTAAAAATGTGGCAGATTTAGCAGAAATTTACCGCCCTGAGATTAATTTGTGCGTGGTTGAACGCAGTATTTCCAGTGAAATAGAGACGTTTGTCACGCATTTATTATCAGCAGCACACGCCATTAATGTCATTGAAACCATCAACGTTCAGTCATTTAATACCCTCACGTTATTGCCGAAACACCTACATTTGCAAGGTTACGAAGCCTTTTGTGCTGATATTGCGCAGGTCATTGATATGTTCAGCGATTTATTTGAACTGGAAGCGATTGGCTTGCGCTTGGGAATGCTGGATAAAGCGATGTGTCCGCGCTTTCATATTGACCACGTTCCCTGTCGGTTAGTGTGTACTTACGGCGGTATCGGTACGCAATGGCTGGAAGATGCTTATGTTGACCGCAGTAAGTTAGGCAGTCGTTCAGGCGGGTTAAGTGACGAACAATCAGGCTTGATTTTAGATGCTGATGCCATCGGCACAATGCCCAATTATGCTATTGGTTTATTAAAAGGCACACGCTGGGAAGGCAACGAGCAACACGGCGCGGTACACCGTTCACCGCATTTATCAGCCGAATCACCCCGTCGATTATTATTGACGCTGGATTTTGCTTAATCATTAGTAATGACTGCCAGTCCTTAAAGGACTGGCAGTCATCAAATAAACAAGTCTATCTTTACAAGAGGTTTTTATGTTGGATGAAAGTCGTTTTTCAGCTGTTCCCGTTACGATTTTAACGGGCTTTTTAGGCGCGGGAAAAACCACGCTGTTAAATCGCATTTTGTCAGAGGAACATGGACAACGTATTGCGGTGATTGAAAATGAATTTGGTGAAGCAGGCATTGACAATGATTTACTGATTCAAGGTGAAGAACAAATCGTGGAAATGAATAACGGCTGTATTTGCTGCACTGTGCGCGGTGACTTGGTGCGTATTCTGGGCGAGTTAGCCGAAAAACGCACCAACGGCGAACTGCATTTTGAACGGGTGATTATTGAAACCACAGGCTTGGCAGACCCTGCGCCTGTCGCACAAACCTTTTTTGTTGAACAAGACATTAGTGACTATTATGTACTTGATGCGATTATTACCGTGGTTGATGCAAAACACGCACACCAGCAACTCGATGCCTGTCATGAAGCTGAAGAACAGGTGGGTTTTGCCGACCGTTTGTTATTATCGAAAACCGATTTAATATCTGCCGAAGACATTGCCACAGTAGAAGCCCGCTTACGCGCCATTAATGCGCGTGCGCCGATTGCTCACGTTCATTTTGGCAAAACGGCGATTGATGACATTCTCGATATTCGCGGTTTTAATCTGAACGCTATTTTAGACATTGAGCCTGATTTTCTTGAGGATGTCAGTCACGAACACGATGATGAGATTAGCTCGTTTGTGTATCGCCATCATCAACCCTTTAATGCCGCAAAAATTTTAGCATTCATGCACATCATGATTGGTGAGTTCGGCACTGATTTATTGCGCTACAAAGGCATTTTATATATTTCTGGCACAAAAGAACGCCTGATTTATCAAGGCGTGCATATGTTACTCACCGAAACACTGGGTTCAGCATGGCAATACCATGAAACGCCAGAATCAGTGTTGGTATTTATCGGGCGCAATCTGCCTAAACAATACATTTTAGATGCCTTAGACAGTTGTTTGGTGAATAAATGAAAACACGCTTAACAGGCGGTTGTGTGGTTGACCCTGCTCAACAGTTAAACGGCGCAGTGCAGGATATATGGTTTGAAAACGGACGCATTATCGCACCGCCTAGCGATGCAAGCCCCAATTGTGATATTGATGTATCGGGCAACATTGTCATGGCAGGCGCGATTGATATTCATAGCCATATTGCAGGCGGTAACGTCAATACTGCCCGTTTGTTATTGCCTGAACAACATCGAAATTTTATGGCTCGAAATCTCAATCATGCGTTCAGCACGGCTCGCTGGTCAAGTACCGAAATCGGCTATCGTTATGCACAAATGGGGTATACCACCGTTGTTGAACCTGCCATTTTGCCCGTCAATGCTTTAGACGCACATTTACAAATGGCGGATATTCCCATTATTGATACCGCTGGTTTAGCCATTTTGGGCAACGATGATTTTTTATTGCGCTTATTGCGTGCTAAAGCGGGTCAGAATCAAATCAATGACTATGTGGCATGGACGTTACACGCGACCAAATGTTTAGGCTTGAAAGTGATAAACGCGGGCGGTGCGAATGCCTTTAAAGCCAACGTTCGCAGCTTTGATTTAGATGATATTGTGCCTGATTACGGCGTAAGTTCACGGCATATTTTACAGACGCTGCAACGCGCGGCGTGTGATATTCAACTGCCGCATCCTGTTCATGTGCATTGTAATAACTTAGGTATTCCCAACAACGTAGACACCGCGATTGCAACCATGGAAGCTGCACAAGGTTTGCCGATGCACTTGGCACATATTCAATTTTACGGTTACGGCAACGAAGGCAGTCGCGGTTTTTCATCGGCAGCAGCAAAATTGATTGATGGCTTTAATAAACACCGCAATATCACGATGGACGTAGGGCAAGTGTTATTTGGGCAAACTGTGACTATTTCGGGTGATGTGATTGCTCAATACAGTCGCCGACACGATGCCACACCTAATAAATGGGTGACGTGGGATGCTGAATGCCAAGGTAGCGGTGGCGTTGTGCCGTATCGTTATCAAGAAAAGAGTTTTGTGAACAGTTTACAATGGCTAATTGGCTTGGAAATTTTCTTACTGGCTGAAGATCCGTGGCGGTTATTTTTCACCACCGACCATCCCAATGGCGCACCTTTCACCCGTTATCCGCAGTTGATACGCTTGCTGATGGATGCTGAGTTTCGCTTGGAGTGTATCGCGCAACTGCATCCTGAAGCAGTAGCGATGAGCTTATTAAAAGATTTGAAAAAAGAATTTTCGCTCTATGAAGTTGCCATTATGACGCGCACTGCGGCGGCAAAAATGCTGGGCTTAACAGACAGAGGGCATCTAAAAGCAGGTGCAATTGCCGATATTGCTGTTTATCGCCCGCAAGCGGATAAAGAAGCGATGTTCAGTCACGCAGATTTAGTATTTAAAAACGGTGATTTGGTGGTAAAAAACGGCGAGGTGCAGACACGCCGCAACGGTACAACACAAACTATCCAAGCCTATTTTGAACCCCAGATTGAGCGCGACGTACAAGCCTATTACGACCGTTTTTATAACCTGAGTTTGCATAATTTTACCGTCGAAGATGTCAGTTTCCAACAACCCGACAGCGAACGCTTCGTCAATCATGCCTGTGGAAAACCTTATGAATCAAGCCAAACCAACCACTAAACCCATCGAACAAATTCCTGTTATTGTGATTAGTGGTTTTTTGGGGAGCGGTAAAACCACGCTGCTCAATCAGCTATTAAATCATTTGCCAAAAACGGCGGTGATTATCAATGAATTCGGCGTAACGCCTATCGACCAACAATTACTCAAAAAACAGGGAATGCCTGTGGCAACCTTGGTCGGCGGTTGTTTGTGTTGCCAAACCCGCGATTCATTAATGCCCATGTTAAAAAATTTACGCATGGCGTGGGAAGCCAACACCGAAAAACCCTTTGATTGCGTAATTATCGAAACCAGCGGCGTGGCAAATCCTGAACCTGTGCTGGATATTTTATTAACACAACGCTGGTTATCGGCACGTTATCGGTTGCAGGGCGTGATTGCAACCGTATCAGCGACGATGAACGTTGATAATTTAGCGCGGTTTCCACAGATTCATGCACAACTCGCGTGGGCGGATACCGTGGTGATAACGCATACCGATTTAGCGAATAATGCACAAATTTCCGACTTAACATCCACGCTAAAACAACTCGCACCTACCGCAACCAAAATAAATGCCGTGCATGGCGCAGTGCTGCCGAGTTTGTTATTGGCATTCCCGCAAAAAAGTCGTTATACGCCTGAAAATAATTCTGCTGATTTAACGGCGCACCGTTTTAAAAGTATCAGTCTGCAATTGGAACAGCGCGTTGCACGGCAACATTTAGAATCTGTTTTAAGTGAATTATTACAAACATACAGTGAACAGTTAGTGCGTTTAAAAGGCGTTGTTTATACCCTCGAACAGCCTGAGCCTTTAATTATACAGGGCGCGAACGGGCGTTTATACCCGCCTGTTGTGTTAGCCGCGCGCGAATCAGATGACACTATCGGGCGATTAGTCTTCATTACCGATGGCGATATTGTGCCTTTGACGGAAGAATTAATGGCTCGCTTGCGTGCTTAACACTCGCAATGCGATAAGATAGGCTATTTAATTTTAAGGTCACAGAGGGAATAAGTAATGAAATCCAGAGATAGACGGCGCGGCTTAGTCGTGGTGAATACAGGAACAGGCAAAGGCAAATCATCGAGTGCATTTGGCATGGTATTTCGCGCCGCAGGGTGGGGCTTGAAAATATGCGTGATTCAATACATTAAAGGGCAATGGCAAACAGGCGAACAAAAAGCCGCTGAACATTTTGATAATATTGAATGGCACGCGTTAGGTGATGGCTTTACTTGGGACACTAAAAATCCTGAACAGGATATTAAAACCAGTCGGGAAATTTGGGAACTGAGTAAGCAAAAAATGTTGTCGGGGGAATTTGATGTGGTGTTGCTGGACGAGATTAATTATTGCTGTGGTTATAACTGGATTTCAGGTCAAGAAATCGCTGATTTTATTACCGAGCATAAACCCACATGGCAACATTTGATTCTCACAGGGCGCAATGCTGCCCCCGAAGTGATCGCTGTTGCCGACACTGTGACCGACATGACGATGGTAAAACACGCCTACCAGCAAGGCATTAAAGCAGAGCAAGGCATTGAGTTTTAACTTTCATTGCTGAATGCTGTTAATTAACATAAAATTCAACGTTCATAATCAAACAATTATACAGGTGATTAAAATGTCAGAAGAAGAGCAACCAGAAAAAATGTCAGAAGCACAAAAATTAATGTATGCCGTTTTTGGTATATTCGTCGTCGGTTTTGCTTTGGTTTGGATGAGTAAAGACGATGCGTCAAAGGGAAAAGGCGATAATGCTGCCGCCGCTATGATGAGAAACTATGTCAACATCCAGCAAATGGCAACTGATAAATGCACTAAAATCGTGACTGAAAAAACAGGGGAACAGGTTTATTTTCCTACTGAAACTAAAACAGATAAGGAAACCTATGTCACATTGATATGGGCAGGTGAAAATGCGCAAAAAGGCGGCTTTAAAACGGCTTCATGCACACTGACTGGTCAATTAGGCGGTATTTCTGAATTGGTTATTGATGGTAAAGAAATCATCAAGAAAAAATAACCATTTATTGTAGGGGGGTAGTGTATTAAATTTGTTGTTTTTACTACGGAATACGTTGCTAAATGACAGGTTTAACCCACTACCTAAGCGTTATACAGCAGTTAGTTTTAAATACTTTTCATACAAAGATTCGTTGTCTTCGACATGAGCAGCGTCTTTAGTGATGCAATCAACAGGGCATACTTCAACGCATTGCGGTGTGCCGTGATGACCAACGCATTCTGTGCATAATTCAGGATCAATGATATAAATATCTTCGCCTTGGCTAATCGCGCCATTGGGGCATTCTGGTTCACAGACATCACAGTTGATGCACTCTTCATGAATAATTAATGACATTGTTTTTAGTTTTTCCTAAAAAAGGGTTAATGTAAAAACGACTGCCAGTCCTTAAAGGACTGGCAGTCGTGATAAGCATTTTTATGAATAAATAATTAAAGCGAACGAAACCAATTCAAACTTTCAATAGTTGAGCCGACGGGTTTATATTCTGCTCCTAGCCAACCTGCATAATTTGATTGCTCAATCACGCTAAACAATTGCTTAAAATCCAGTTGCCCTGTATTGGGTTGCCCGCGATTTGGGCTATCGGCAAATTGAATATGCCCTATTTTATCAGCGTATTGGCGAATAAATTGTGCGGGGTCTGCGCCCATGCGACTAGCATGATAAATATCGTACTGCATGAACAGATTGGGGTGTTGTAATTCAGCCAATACTGCCAACATTTGTTCGCCGCTGTGAATAATAAAGGCAGGCATATCGTGCGTATTAATCGCTTCAAACACCGTTTTAATCCCTAACGGCGCAAACATATCAGCGGCAAGTAACAGATTATCTTTAAACGTTTGCGTGTAATCCACTAAACGGGCGTTATCAAAACACCGTCCTGCCAGTATATTAATCACTTCGGGTTTTAATACTCGTGCATAGTCTACCGCTTGCTGTAAAGCGTGACGAAACTGCTCACGTTTTTCAGGCACACACGCCAAACCTTCGCCGCCCTGCATTAAATCATCAGCGGCGACGTTGAATAATACCAGCTTTAAGTCATTGTTCTGCAATACTTGTTGTAAGGTTTCAGCACTGAGTTCGTAGGGGAATTGTATTTCTACAGCCGTAAAGCCGTGTTGTTTAGCGGCTGCAAAACGGTCGATAAGGTCTAGCTCAGTAAATAGCAGACTTAAATTCGCGGTGAATTTCAGCTTCATTTTTTGGTGTATAACTTAATCAGCGTCGCAGGATCGTGTTCTAAATAGCCATGACTGACATGTAGCTGCATTAATTGCGCGGCTAAGCCTGACATCGGAATAGCCGCACCCAGTGTAGCCGCTAAATCCTCTGCCATCGTTAAATCTTTTAACAAGGTTTTCACGCGCCATTTCACAGGTTCAAAGGTTTCAGTTGCCATTTCAGGGGCGACAATTTGCAAGGGTTTAGAATCGGCAAAGCCACCTGCTAATGCCGCAGGAATTTGTTCTGCGTCCACACCCGCACGTTGCGCTAAGGCAATCATTTCGGCAATCACCAGCACATTACAGCTGACTATCATTTGATTACAGATTTTCGTTACTTGCCCACAACCCACTCCACCAACGTGTGTGAGTTGCTGATATAACGGAGCTAACACCTTACGCGCTATGGCGATATGTTCATTATTACCGCCTGCCATAATCGCTAATGTGCCTTGTTCCGCACCTGATACACCGCCTGATACAGGTGCATCCACCCAGCCCATACCGTGTTGTTCATAGAGTAAACCCGCTAACTGGCGCGTGGTGTCAGGATGAATGCTGGATAAATCAATTAATAATTTACGCGCTGAGCCGTAGGGTGCAATTTGCTCACGCACGATGGTTTCCACTGCGTGCGTATCAGTAAGACATAACAAAATAACATCGGAAACGCGCACTAAGTCGGCAATAGAGGCTTGTGCAATTGCACCTGCTTCAACCACAGTGTGCAGTTTTTCAAGGCTACGATTCCAGACATTGACGGTATAACCTGCGTCTAATAAGCGCAATGTCATGGGTTGCCCCATTAAGCCGATACCGATAAAACCTAGGGTGTGTGTTTGATTTGACATGATATTTTCAATAAGGAGTTTTCTTGTTGCTGTGTACACGGCGTAAAAATGAATGATAAATCAGTGTAAAAGATACGCCCACGGGCAGGGGCGCATCATTTGAGTCAATTTTATCGTATTACAGCCAACTTGGTTTTGGACTGGTTATCCATTGATTGATAAAGCATAACCATTTTTTCCAGCACAGCTCTTTCCCCGTTTACTGACCATTTTTTCCAGCACGGCTTTTTCCCTGTATACATACTCCAGCTCCATGCGTAATTGGTTAATTATTACCTCTGCCTTAGCTATTTTCATTTGTAACGTTGCCTGTGCTTCTCCCTGATTTTTTTTAGCGTTATGGTAATGATTATTAAGTGCCTTACATATTAAAAGCGTGGTTTTCTGGTTAATAGTGGCTATCTCATTGAGTAAATCAATCACATTAGAATCGGGGTCGGGGTGCGTCATTCTATCTTCTTTCCACTGCCTAAAAAAAGGACTAATGGTTGAAAAACTACCACCGCCTAGTTCATTGCGCACTCGGACAAGCGTAGGTTTAACACCTTGTTTTGTTAATTGATTACAGGCAGTAAAAACGCGTTCTTTCATAATATTAGCTCTGTGTATTTTTTGTATGTGATTTATGCTACAAAAATATAAGTCGTTAAGGCTACAATGCTAATGCTGCTTGGATTCAAGTCATAAATGCAATTCCAGAGTTCATGCAGCTTTGCGTTCAACTTGTGCAAAAAACACCGCATAAGGTGTTTGGTAATTTAATCCTTTTCGAGGGCGGTGGTTGAGGCGGTGCATGACTGCTTCAACCTGTTCATCGGTAATGTCCTCAAAACTGCTGCCTTTGGGGAAATACTGACGAATCAAGCCATTGGTGTTCTCATTCAAGCCCC
>MBQZ01000021.1 GCA_002134785.1 Crenothrix sp. D3 | reverse complement strand
TTTAAAGCTCTCGCTACTCATCAGCTTTCGATTCAATTCTATAATCCAGTTTTTTTACACATATCAGGTTTCAAATGACTGTATTATAAAATGTTTTTTGCTTTACTCGCTTAACTTAATGGCAGTGACGCACAGCGTACCCTACCTGACTGTTTAGGGTGTGCAAGCATCTTTTTACTTGCCCACCCTACCCAACTTTTGATAACGCCGCCTAATAAAACAACCCATACAATTTCAAATCCGCCCGCGTAAAATTCCCCAGCCCCGCAACATGAATAAAGCCCCATTTCTCAATATCTGCCTGTATTGCCAACTTTTTACGACCAATCAACCCCCGAATAATCGCCTCTTCTCGTGCTTTTTTATCCACTGGATTACTAGGCACAACAACACTCAACTCACCCTGTCGCGCCTTCATAATCAAACTATTTAAATAAGCCAGCGGCGATTTAATACCGCCTTTTGCTAACGCTGTTTTTAAAATCAGCACAATCGCCAACTGCATTTTTTCATCCGCGATTTTACCCAACGCCACGCGTGCCAAACGTGCTTCGTCGCTAGTCAACTGGGTTGGCAATTCAACGGACGTTGTTGTTTTATTAATAACTGCTTTTTCATTTGTTTCTAAAGCAGTACACAAAACCTGCTGTGGTTTTACCGCATCTGGTTTTTTAATAGGTGGTGATATGACGGGGATTTTAATCGTCCATTGCGTGCGCCCATCGGCAAAACGCTGATAACTGGCAAAACCCACCGCTTGCAGAGCTTGCAAAGCCTTACTCACCGTACTCACCCCCATACAAACCGCATTCGCAATCGCCTGACGATTCAAAGTCCACGGTTTATTAGTCGGCTTACTCAACAAATAATTCAGCACCGCCACATCACGCGGCTTTAACCCTGAATAATGATTGCCAAAATTAAACAAGGTATTCGGCAAGCTAGTGAAATGACGGTCGCAACTGGGGCGACAAATGATAGCGGTAGACATAAGCAATCCCCCTAGCGCGACAGCGTAGCGTGCCAATGGACAACAGCCATTGCAAAACAGGGATGGACAAGCGGATTTAAGGCGTGAGTATAGAAAGCGGTCATGAGCATGACTCCGAGTGTTTGGTTGTTTTAACCCACGTCGAAGCTGTCAAACATCGGGCGCGGGATTGACTTAAGGTTGACAGACTGAGCCAAACACTCAGCAAGCCTTAACGGCTTCCCTAAGCAATCCCGCAAAACGGAATGCGACACACAAAAAAAACCGCCTCAGCGGTTGCGTGCTGTTTGGATTATCGAGTCTGTCAAAACCCGCTGCCACACCGTGACAGCGCCGCAATGATAGGGCGTAGCCAACACCAGTGTCAACGTGTTTTTGCCACTCGCTCCGCACAAATATCGGTGATAGCCGCTCCCGTAGAGACGTTGCATCGCAACGTCTAACACCGCTCAATGTTAGATTTATACGACTCTTTCACAACCCAACAAATGTCAGTGCCACGGGATAGGCTGAGTCGGTCGCATGGTGTTAACCTTGTCATTCATGTAAAATTGCTCACGCGCTGAAATTTACAAGCTCTTATTATTCCAATGTCAAAAAACTTCAAACTTACCGTACAAAAAGACCATATTTCTAAATTAGCAAAAGCAAATCCAGTTAATGCTTTGTCCGAGCTTATATGGAATGCGTTAGATGCCGATGCCGATAAAGTCGAGGTATTTTTTAATGAGACGGAACAAGGACTAACCGAAGTTATTGTTAGAGATAATGGCGATGGCATTGAATATACACAAATAGAAAGTTTGTTTGGTTCTTTAGGTGGGTCATGGAAAAAAGGAAGAGATAAAACAATCAAAGAACGCTTTTTACATGGCAAAGAAGGTCAAGGTAGATTCAAAGCGTTTGCAATCGGCAGGGTAGTTGTTTGGAAAGTTGTTTATAAAAAGGATAATCGTTTTTTTGAGTATCAAATAGAATGCCATGCAGATGAACTGAATGACTTTAGCGTTTCGAACGAAATTGAATCTGATAAAAAAACATCTGGTATTGAAGTTTCTATTTCAGAAATAAATAAAAAATCAGGACATATAAATGAATCAAAATTAAAAAAACTGATTTCTATTTTCGCCATCTATTTAATAAAATATCCATCCGTGATAATTTTTTTAAATGGTGAAAAAATAGAATTAAACGATTTTATTAAAAATGATAAAACAATCCCTCTTAACAATATTGAATATAACGATGTTAATCATGCAGTTGAATTGAGGGTTTTAGAATGGAATAATTCACAGTTAGATAATAAGGAATTATTGTTTTGCGATTCAAAAGGATTTGCTTTAGAAAACTACCGAGGACGATTTAAAGTTGGCGGTGAATTTTCATTTTCTGCTTTTTTAAAATCATCGCTTATTGAAGATTTACAAATTGATAACTTACTGGCATTTCCTGAATTAGATCCTTTAAAGTCACTGGTGGACAATACACTATCGACCTTACAAACTTATTTTTTTGATAGAAGACTTGCGGACTGCCAAGCAGAACTGGAAAAATGGAAGGAAGAAAAAATATACCCCTATGAAAATGAAGCTCTCAATCCAGTAGAAGAAGCTGAAAGAAAAATGTTTGATATTGTCGCAGTTAATATCAAGCGTAATTTACCAAGTTTTGATATAAATGATAAAAAGGGTAAAAAGTTTCAGCTTAGAATGTTAAAACAAGCCATAGAGAAAAATCCAGAAGAGCTACAAACCATTATTGAAGAAGTTTTAAATTTATCCAATGAAAAACGTAATCAGTTTGCTGAGCTATTAAAAGAAACCTCATTGACATCAATTATTAGCGCATCTGCATTAGTTGCAGAAAGACTTAAATTTATAGCAGGTTTGGAAGAATTGCTATTTGATACTGAGGCTAAAAAACACTTTAAAGAAAGAAGTCAATTACATAAAATTCTAGCTGAAAATACTTGGATATTTGGCGATGAATTTAGTTTATCAGTAAGTGATAAATCGTTAACTACAGTATTAAAAAAACACTGTGAATTGATAAATAAAGATATTGTTATTGATAGCCCCGTGACATTAATTGATGGTTCACGCGGAATAGTTGATTTAATGCTTTCCAAAGCAATTCCTCGTAATCACAAAGAAGAATTAGAGCATTTAGTTGTTGAGCTTAAAGCCCCAAAGGTTAATATAGGGGACGATGAAATCAGACAAATAAAGAAATATGCCTTTGCTGTTGCCAAAGATGAGCGTTTCAGAAATATTAATACTCGCTGGAATTTTTGGATTATTTCTAATGATATAGATGATTTTGCACAAGAAGAATTAAAACAACATGAGAATGAAAGTGGACTGCTTTATAAAAGGGATGGACTAATGATATGGATAAAAACGTGGTCAGAGGTTATTCGTGAAAATAAACATCGACTGGAATTTATTAGAAATCAGCTTGATTACAATATTGAAAGAGAAGATGCTGTGACGCATCTTAAAGAAAAATATGCCGAATTTACCAAAGGCATTAAAACTTCTTTCGATAAAGCACGATAGGATGGGCTGAGGTACGAAGCCCATCAATCGCGATACGTTCTACCCCTCCTACCAAACTGAGACTAAAGCCCCCCCCGAAGACAAACAAGCCAGAGAACAATTTATCTTGTGGCTAAGTTTGTATTGCAATGCCTCTATGGCATGATGAATCACGCTTAGGTATTTGCTATAAAACCAGCTCCCCACTAGAATGACGGGTTTTATAGCAAACACTCACTAGGCAATTATTAATGAATAATCCACAATACACAGAAGATCAGGCGAAACTACTTTATGATGTCTTGATACATCACAGTGCGACAACGCTCGCGCCTAATTTTGACTTAGAAGCGGCTAAGCAGTTGGATGATGCGTTGGCAATTTTACGTTCAGATTTATCGTTATTTATCGCTGAAGGCTATCGTGGCGATAGCGAATACAGTGAAAGCTATGAAGAGAATCTGCATTCCGATGATTGGCTAGATAATTACCAATCCTAAGCGCGTGTTATTTTCTGAACTTAAAACTAAAGCTGCGCATTTATTGCGTGGCGAAACAGCGGAACAACAAGCATTCGACTTTCTGCTAAAAAAAGGGCTAAAACCTGTTACGCGCAATTTTCATTGCAAACAAGGTGAACTCGATTTAATCATGACGGATAAAGAAACGCTGGTGATTGTTGAGGTGCGGTTTCGGCAAACGGATAAATACGGCAGTGCAGCGGAGAGCGTCACGCGCAGTAAGCAATTGCGATTAATCGCGGCAACGCAGGTTTATTTATCGACTCAAAAAATGAATCCACTGATACGCTTTGATGTAGTTGCCTTGTCGGGTAAGGGCAACATAGACTGGATACAAAACGCTTTTTAACTTTCCAACTTTCTCGCTATGAGCCTACAAGAACGAATCATTAATCATTTCACCGATCACATTCAAATTCATCAATATATGATGACTAATTTGAGCGAGATTATTGAAGATGCCGCACAAGGGCTGGTTGCCGCCTTATTGGCTGATAAAAAAATATTGTGTTGTGGTAATGGACGTTCGGCAACTTGTGTACAGTTGTTTTCTTCGTCGATGCTGAATCAATTTGAGCGTGATCGTCCGTCATTGCCTGTCATTCCATTAAGCACTGATATTGCTACCATTACGGGTATTGCCAATGATTATTCGTTTGATGATGTCTACGCTAAACAACTGCGAGCCTTAGGTGATAGCGGCGATGTGTTGCTGCTTTATACCGAGAGTGGCGCGACTGCCAGTATGACCAAAGCCATTAGCGCGGCGCACGATAAAGGCGTGATGGTGGTTGCGTTATCGGGTAATAAAGGTATTCAGCTTAGCCCGTTACTTAATGAAACTGACATAGAGATTTGTGTGCCTTCGCATTCAAACGCCCGCGTACAAGAAGCTCATGTGTTGATTACTCACTGCTTATGCGATTTAATTGAACATCAATTATTTGGAGGCTAACCCATGCGTCACCGTTTATGGCTAATATTACTAGTAAACAGTTTTTTATTGAGCGGTTGTAAAACAGTTCCCATAGATGACACAGAGCAGAATCAATACCTTACAACAACCGACCGCCGTGCGTCTGATGCGATAGCCATCGACAAAGACATTGAGCAAACCGCACGCGAAAAATTACAGGATAACCAAGAGTTGCTGGGTCAAAGCCATATTGTTATCAATGCCTACAATGGCTTGGTATTAGTGACGGGTGAAGTACCTGATGACACCGTTAAAAGCAAAGTGCTGGAAATCGTTAGCATCACGCCTCATGTCAAAATGGTGCGGGATAGTTTAGCAATCGCACAACCTATTGATAAAGCAACTCGCACTAATGACAAACAGCTAGCCGCTGACGTTAAAGCCGCCCTGACTCAAATTCACACGTTGCCTAATTTTAATTCAGCGATGGTTAAAGTAGTCACCGAGGACGGCGTGGTTTATTTAATGGGACGCGTATTTCGAGAAGAAGGCAATGTGGTGATTAATGTCACCCGTTTGCAACCTAATATTAAACAAATCATCACCGTGTTTGAATACCTTGATTAATTTACCCGCCGATTTTTTAGCCTTGCTGAGCGACGCGTTCAGCAAGCAAGCACTCTTTACCACGCCAGAAGATTGCTGGGCGTATGGTTATGACAACAGCCGTTTGCATCAATTACCGCAAGCAGTGGTATTTCCCACCCGTCATGAACAAGTGGTGGCGGCGGTTAAAGCCTGTAATCAGTTTGGTATTGCCTTAACCGTTAGAGGGCGCGGCACAGGCACAACAGGCGCGACCGTGCCGCTACACAATGGCGTAGTGATGTCAATGGAACGCATGACGCAGGTGCTGGAATTTTCGCCTGATAATCGTTATATCACCGTGCAGACAGGCATCACCAACCAACAGGTACAAGACTACGTTAAAGCGAAGGGTTTTTTCTGGCCACCTGATCCCACTAGCGCGATGTTTTGCAGTGTCGGTGGTAATTTAGCTTATAACTCCGCAGGCCCGAAGGCAGTTAAATACGGCACACCGCGTGAAAATACTCTCGGTTTACGCGCTGTCACAGGTGCAGGCAAAGAAATTAAAGTCGGGGTATTTACCAGCAAAGGCGTGGTCGGTTATGACTTAACGCGCTTAATCATTGGTTCAGAAGGCACGCTGGCAATTATCACCGAAGCCACGCTTAAACTCACCCCCTTACCAGAAGCGAAAAAAACCCTCCGCGCTATTTATAACAGTGTCGCCGATGCTGCTAAAGCCGTGTCCGCCATCATGGCGCAACCTGTTGTGCCTTGTGCGTTAGAATTTATTGATGGCAATGCCATCAACATGATTCGTGATTACACCGAAACCGATTTGCCCGAAAACGCGGGGGCAATGTTAATGATAGAAGTCGATGGTCAACGCGAAGGCTTAGACTTCGCCGCTGAAAAAGTGATAGCCGCTGCCAGTAACTCAGGTTTATTAGATATACGCCTCGCAAAAACGGAGGCGGAAGTTGCCGCCTTGTGGAAAACTAGAAAAGCCCTATCTCCTGCATTACGCAAAGTTGCACCGAAGAAAATCAATGAAGATGTGGTTGTGCCTGTCACCGAAATGTCGGCATTAATCACTGGCTTAGATGAGTTATCGAAAAAATACCAACTGCCGATTGTGAATTTTGGTCATGCAGGCAATGGTAATATTCACGTTAATTTATTGTTAAACCCAGATGATCCCGAACAAAGCCACAAAGCCCACGCCTGTTTGAATGAGATTTTTTCCCTAGTGCTAACGCTAAACGGTACGCTGTCAGGTGAACACGGCGTGGGTATCGAAAAACGGGATTTCGTCGATAGAGAATTAGATGCCAATTCGATAGAACTCATGCGAGCGATTAAACGCCAGTTTGATCCGAACGGTATATTAAATCCAGACAAAATGCTGCCGTTGATTTAGCGGTAGCGTGTAGGTTGAGTAGAGGTACGAAACCCAACACACACCATGATGAATTTTGGGTTTCGCTATCGCTCTACCCAACCTACGAAAATAATTTTGTTAGTCATGACTCACAAAAATCAATTTCTTAGTATCAAACCCTAAAGAAGCTGCTTTAGCAATTAGCACCTGTTTAATATCCTCTCTGATTTTCGGCTCTCTTGCTAAAATCCAAAAATACGATTTATCTGGCCCAGAAACCAGTGAGTATTGATAATTCTCGTGGTCTAGTTCAAACACGATGTAAGCACCATAAAATGGCCCAAAGAAAGACACTTTTAAATATGCTAGACTAGGATCACCGACAAAATATGCCTTTCCTTCCGCTTCTTGCCATTTGTTTTCGCTGGCTGAATAACCGCGATTAATGATTTTAAGACCACCATCACTACGCATACTGTAATCAGCGGTGATGCGTGTTAAACCGCGTTCAAATGAATGATCCAATCGGGCAATTTCATACCATTTACCCAAATACTTTTCCACTTTGAAATTATTAACGGGACGCACATTCTCAGGCATACTGACGCATCCTGATAATAACATCAGCAGTATGATAAATAATTTATTCATATTTTCTCCAAGCTAAATAAACTGAGCTGAGATGTCTTATTCAACTCAAGGTTGTATCTTATGTTCAGTAATGGCAAGCTACCATTACAAGAAAAATTCTTAAAATTTGACGTTTAATAGAGAGTTAACCATGCAAAAAAACCGTGTGTATTTCATTGCTAGCCTGTTGGCTTTTTCCTGTGTATCTCATCAAGCACTCGCCCGTCGTTACTATCAAGCGGTAGACTCCAGTTGTCAACTGCCTAACAAAGAAGACAGTTATAAATTAGCCGTTAGTTGGCAACCCGCTTTTTGTGAATCGCACCGAGGTAAACCCGAATGCAAAATAACTGACAGCTCAGTCTATCAGGCTTCTCACTTTACGCTACATGGTTTATGGCCTAATAAGCGCGAGTGTGGCGTGGACTATGGTTTGTGTGGACAGTATAAAAAACCCGCGCAAGCGTTTTGTGATTATGCCCCCCTGTCGATGACAGCGGAAACAGTCAAAAATCTCAGTGAAATTATGCCCAGCGTCGCAGTCGGTAGTTGTTTAGAGCGTCATGAATGGTACAAACACGGTACTTGTCAAACGGACTGGAATGCCGATGGTTATTTTTCGACCGCTACACGCTTGGTGAAAGAATTTAACGATGCAGGTGTCGCTGAATTTATGAAGAAAAACACAGGCAAAACCGTTGCCACTGCCGAATTTTTTAAAAATGTGGATAACTCGTTAGGTAAAAATGCCAGTAAACGCTTAAGTCTAGGCTGTGATAAACAAGGCAATTTAGTGGATGTCTTTGTTAACCTGCCCAAACAAATTCCAGACAACATGACGTTAGCCGTGTTAATTCAACAAGCCCCTGAGAGTTTTAATAATCGCTGCGGTGAAAGTTTTAATGTCGATGCGATAGGTTATGACCGTTAGCTCAATCGACGAGGCTATTTCAAAAATGGATAGTTCACTGTATTCTATAGAATAATCAAAAAGTTGGAATTTATTGAACAATGACAAACACCGCCCCCCTCCGTCCACCCACTTGGAAATGCTATCTCAATTTGTGTAAATCAAATGTCGTGATAGAAATGATTTTTACCGCTGTGGTGGGGATGTTATTAGCTGTGCCTGCCTTGCCACCCATTGATACCATGATTTATGCCAATATCGGTATTGCACTGGCAGCGGCTTCGGCAGCGGCGATTAATCATTTTGTTGATAGCGATATTGATAAAAAATTAAACCCACACCGCCCGATACCGATGGGTTATTTAACGCCTAAGCAAGTGATGACCTTTGCTATTGTGATAGGTGTTATTGCAATGGTGGTGTTGATGGTGAAAGTCAATCAACTGACCGCGTTACTTACGTTTCTGTCTTTGTTTGGTTATGCGGTGGTTTATACCAAATACTTAAAAAGAATGTCGCCGCAAAATATTGTTATCGGTGGCGCGTTTGGTGCAACGCCGCCTTTGTTGGGTTGGTGTGCGATTACGGGTGAAATTCATCCTTATGCTTTATTATTGGTACTGATTATTTTCGTCTGGACTCCACCGCATTTTTGGCCACTCGCCATTGCCAGACAAGATAAATACCAAAAAATCTATGAGGATTTTAGAATCCCGATGTTGCCCGTGACTAACGGCGTTGACCACACGCTGTTACAAATTTTACTTTACAGTGTGTTATTACTGATTGTCACCCTGTTACCTTATTTAACAGGCATGAGCGGCTTGATTTATTTGGCAACCGTCGTGCCTTTAGGCTTAGGATTTATTTATTACGCCTTATTAATGATGCGTCATAAGGATAAAAAAACGGCGATGGCGACTTTCTGGTATTCCATTGTTTACATCACGATTCTGTTCGCCGCCTTGTTAATTGACCATTACTTTAGGTTTACTCTATGAACTTAACGCACCACGAACAAACGCCACACCCAGAACATCCGTTTGCCGACATTATTCGCATCCTAGGCAAAGGTAAAAAAGGCTCACGCCCACTTACACAAGAAGAAGCCCACCGTGCTATGCGCATGATTTTAGCGAATGAAGTATTACCGATACAGCTAGGCGCGTTTCTTATGCTTATGCGTGTTAAAGAAGAAACACCCGAAGAATTAGCTGGTTTTGTTCAAGCTGCCTGTGAGTCGTTTCATCATGATGCGTTATCAACCCACGTTGATTTAGATTGGTCATCGTATGCAGGCAAACGGCGGCATTTACCGTGGTTCTTATTGTCCGCTTTATTACTAGCAGAAAACGGTATACGCGTATTAATGCACGGCTCAGAAGGGCATACCGCAGGCAGACTATACACGGCAAACGTACTGCCCTACTTAGGGATACAGCCTGCTACTTCACTACAAGAAGCCCAACAACAACTTGAGCAACGGCGATTTAGTTATATCTCATTGGAGCATTTTTGCCCAAAACTCAGTGAAATGATTGAACTACGCCCGATTTTAGGCTTACGTTCACCTGTACACACGCTGGTAAGGTTATTAAATCCATTTAATGCTGATTACAGCATTCAAGGTATTTTTCATCCCAGTTACCGTTCCGTTCATCAACAAGCCTCTGCCTTACTACGATTAGACAGCGCGGTATTAAAAGGCGAAGGCGGCGAAACCGAACGCAACCCAGACGTAGATTGTTTAGTACAAAGCGTCCATAACGGCGAACTCTCCGATGAATTGTGGCCAGCCTTATTTGCCCGCCGTCATGTCAAAGCCGAACAACTCGACCCTGAGCAACTGGCTTTACTTTGGCAAGGTAAAATCCACGATGATTTTGCCGAAGCCACTATCATTGGCACCGCCGCCATCGCATTAAAACTATTAGGTAAAGCTGATAACCAAGAACACGCACACCAATTAGCCAGTGAGTATTGGTTAAAAAGGGAGGTAACGGCATTTTCTGTTGGCTAATTTATCATTGCACACGAAACAGCAAGCATAAAAAAAGCCCTCAGCATGATTAATGCTGAGGGCTTTTTCTTGGAAAGAAATTATGCTGCGTAGTTGCTCGCTGCAAAATCCCAGTTAGCTAATACCCAAAACGCTTCCAAATAGTTTGGACGTGAATTGCGGAAATCAATGTAATATGCGTGTTCCCACACATCACACGTCAATAAAGGCGTTTGACCTGCGGTTAATGGGCAACCTGCGTTGCTTGTGCTGACTAATGCCAAACTGCCGTCAGCATTTTTAACTAACCACGCCCAACCTGAACCAAAAGTAGTCACTGCGCATTTAGTGAATTCTTCTTTAAATTTTTCAAAAGAACCAAAAGTTGCATCAATCGCATCCGCTAACGCGTCAGCAGGTTTGCCAGCACCGTTTGGTGTTAAGCTGTTCCAGTAGAACGTGTGATTCCAGATTTGTGCGGCATTGTTAAAAATGCCACCTGATGATTTCAGAATAACGTCTTCTAATGACGCGCCTTCAAACTCAGTACCAACAACTAAGTTATTCAGATTAGTGACGTAAGTTTGGTGATGTTTGCCGTAATGATACTCTAAAGTTTCCACAGAAATATGAGGTAATAATGCGTCTTTAGCGTAAGGTAATACAGGAAGTTCAAAAGCCATGAGTATCTCCGAAATAAAAAATAAAAAAAAATAGTGCTAAGAAAATTACTCAACAATAAATACCTAGTAATTTAATAGGCTATAACTTTAGCATTGCTAGGCAATTAAATAAAGGGTAATGGATTAAATCGGAGTCCAAGACAAGACTTGGACTTCATTAATCCCAGCGATCATCTCTAATTTGTATTTTGCCTTGCTCAATACGCACAGGAAAACAGTCGATGTTTTCATAAGCGGGTGGCGCGGTGACTACGCCTGTTTTAATACAAAAGCGTGCGCCATGTCGTGGGCAGACAATTTCATCACCTTCTACCGTGCCGCTGGCAATTTCACCACCATCATGCGGACACACATCCAAAAGGGCATAACATTGACCATCAATTTTAAAAATCGCAACGTCAGTACCATCAACATCAACCACGGTATTTTCACCCTCAGCGAGCGCGGATTCATTCATTACATTCTGCCAATCTGACATGATTACCCCTTTAAATAAACATCATAACGCACTAATTTTCCCGAATAACTGTCGCTAGGTTTGCCACCTAGGGGTTCAGCATCATCAGGGCTTTTAACCACCACTCGTTTTCCTGCCACTTGTAATGCGACGTTAAACAACTGGTCTTTGTCCATATCATCACCCAATAAATCACGCAAAATTACCATCGCTTTTTTGGCTAAAGCAGATTTTTTACGTTTCGGTGGAAACATCGGATCAAGATAAATACAATCAGGCGGGGTGGCTAACGTTGCCAACAACTCAATGGCATTGCCTGTCAGTAATTGCGGGGCTTGTAGTTGGAGTCGTTGCATCCAATCTTGTTGATTTAAGCGATTAAAACCGTCGGCGAGTAATTCTGCCATCACGGGTGAGCGTTCGATACAAGTGACTTCGTAGCCCATGCGAAACATAAACAAGCTATCTTGTCCCCAGCCTGTGGTGGCATCAACAACGGATTTAGTTTTGCGTCCTAAGGCTTGAGCTAACGCGCCTTGTTTAGGTGCAGGATAAGAGCGTTGTTCACCGTTGCGCGGTTCTATATCAACGGTTAAGCCGCCTTTTCTTAGTAACTCTCTATCCAGTAATTTTAAACAGCCATCCCGCCAACATAAAAAGAATGGCTCGGCTAAAACATCCGCCTGCGTGCTGTTGCGTAACGGCACACCCAAACGTTCTGCTAATTGCTGAAACGCTACATTGTCGCCTTGCCCTTCATAAAGTACCGCGAGTTTATCGGTCAACATAATTAAGCTGAGATAAGGTGCGACTGGTCGCGCCCATTTTTGTTAACGCCCGTTGGACTTTATAGCGCATTTGCTGATCTGCATAGCGTTGTTCAACTCGAATGGGGGCTGCAAGTGCCAGCTTAAAATAATGTTCGGCGGCGGTCTCATCATCATGCGCTAATAAAAATTCGCCGTAAAAATAATTACTGACTAAGCCGTTTGGATTAATTTTTAGCGCAGTTTCTAGCAACGTTTTCGCAGTATCATCATCACCAAATGCAATAGGCCAGCTGGGTACTTTATCGTACAGCGTACCTAACACAATATATGCCGCACCGTTCATCACTTGAGGATTAATCGCGATAGCTTTGGTCAATAAATCGCGTACTTCATTAATCGCTTGCAATGCGGCTATTGGGTTTTGATGATTCGCATACGATGCTTTAACCAACGCTTGCCAGTAAATAACGCCCGCATCATTGGGATATTGTGCGCCAAGTTTCTGGATTTTATCAAGCAGTTCAGGATACGCAATTTGTTGTTTTGCCTTGGGTAAACCGTAATAAACACTTGCCCACTCGGACTCAATACCTGTGAGCGCGGCACTCAGACTGTCAGCAAAACAGCCGCTGGAAACCAACAGCAACGCCATACACAAGCACTTGTTCACCGTTCAAATATGCGAGGTTAGTTTCAGTATCAAGGCGGTAATGATAGCAGTTTGTAAAATGGCAGTTCCTAGAACGACCGTGACCATCCAACGCTGTAGCTCCGATTTAGTCTGTTCAATTTTTAACTGTAGTGACGAGTCCATTTCTTTTAAATCGCGTTTAGTTGCCAATTCTTCCAGCTTTGCCAGTTCGATTTTAGTGACCGCCTTGGTAAGTGCTTCGGCTGTTTTTTCAGCCAATCCGCTTTCTACCAACTCAACGTAGAAAGCGTGTGTATCAAACGGTAATGCGCTCATTGTTTAACCTCTTTTGGTTTCTTTGGTGTAAATCGCCTGCTCTTCATAAAGTTTCAACCGCCGCGTCACTCTTTCCATTCTGAATACGGATGTTGCGATAAATTATTATTATAATAACGTAAATCATCGGTGACTTCCGCGCCTAACCACGCAGGTTTTACAAAGGCTTCACCGATTTCAGATAACTCAATTTCGGCGACGATTAGCCCTTGATTATCACCATCAAACTCATCAATTTCCCAAGTATGACCGTTATCCTGCACAAAATAGCGCGTTTTTTCAATTAACGGTTTGCGGCACAAGTTAGTTAAAATTTCATCTGCGTCGGCTAACGGAATTTCATATTCATATTCATGGCGATGCGTGCCAACAGTCGCTGATTTGATATTTAACCACGCGTAATCATCACTGATTCTAACGCGAATTGAACTGGTGGGTTGTGAGCTTAAATAACCTTGACGGTATCTAATGGAATGCGCAACGCACTCACGCCACTGGTCATTTACCAATAAAAACTTATGTTCTATTTCGATAGCCATCGTGTTTTATCCAAGTTTGCAGTGACCGTTGTCACAAAATGGTGGGGTTTTGGTTTCTGAGCAACCGCATAAATACAGCCGAGTGGTTTCTTCAGCGACAAATTTGAATGACTTTTTATCAGACAGCTCTCGATGTGCGCGATCACAAAGCGGCATAGTTTGACTAAAGCCACATTGACACCAGCCGTAAGTTTGCCCTGCTTCCACATCAACAGGCAAGGGAGAATTCGTTTTGCTGGTCATAGTAATAAAGTGTAACTAATAGAAAGATGGGGGATTTTATAACATCTTATTGCTAACGACTAGCGATTGAACACTTGACGGATAATAAAGATGCTATAGAATACGCGGTTCTAAACGGAGCGGTAGTTCAGTTGGTTAGAATACCGGCCTGTCACGCCGGTGGTCGCGGGTTCGAGTCCCGTCCGCTCCGCCAATATCTCACAGTATTTTCAGGCTACTCTAGCCGCACTCATTAAAGCCAGTTATTAACGGTGACAATAAAATTCAATGGCAAGACGCAACGAACACAGCTTGATAGAACTCAAAGCAATAGTATTAAATGCCGCTGAAACCATCATCACCGAAGAAGGCTTTGCAGCCCTAACTATTCGCAAAATTGCGATGGAAATGGGGTACACAGTCGGCAGTATTTACATGGTATTTGCCAGTCGCGCGGAACTAATCCTACACATCAACGCCCGCACCTTAGAAGACATCACCACCTGTTTGCAGCCCATCAGCGCGACCGCCGATATTGAAGCATGGCTCAAAGCGTATCTACATTATGCACAGACCAACCCCGACCGCTGGCGCATGATTTTTACCCCGCATTCACCCGAAGCCGAACCGCTACCCGATTGGTATCAAGCGCAATTGAATAGCGTTTTTCAGCAATTCGCCACACACTTCACCCAAAGCCCACAAGCCGTACAGGCGTTATGGCAAGGAATTCATGGCATCTGTTTATTATCACAGAGTGATGAGATAGAAACCTCCGTACTGTTATTGCTCAGAACTTTTTTCGGGGCTGGCAGTCTGACTTCGCCTGATTATTATCAGGAAAAAGTAATGATAGACACTATAAAATTTGCTACTTACGAATCAAAAAAATGAATTCACGATTGGGTTCATCTGCTTCCCTAAGCCATTCATTTGTCCATTTCATCTCTGCCATCACATTTTTTTTATAATCGATTTCGATGGTTTTAATTAACGTACCATGACGATTTAAAATTTCATTAAGTTCTAGGGCAGTCGCTTTACCACCTGAACTATAAGAAAGCGCGACATAATTGGCATTAACAGATTCAATCAATTTTTCAATGGCTTTAACAGCAATAAAATGCCCTGACTCATCTTTTCTAAATTCCTCAAAAACCGTTGCCGCAATTTTGTCTGAACTATCTTCGCGCCGCGCGGCTGCACCAAACAATATTGGCTTATCATTTTTACAAATCGTTGCCCATAAATGGTAATAAGAGGCGTATCTCACGCGTGAGGGCGGCATTTTTTCATTATTTGAACCATAAGGTGGATCAAAATAAGCAAAGTCCACTGCCACAGATTGCATAGACGTAAAAATATCACCCTTTAACACGGTGTGATTGAGTGAATTTGCAAATAACTTGGGGATTTCAAGCTGCATGGTTTTATAAGAGCGCGACGACCATTCGCGTAGATAGGAAGTGAAATGCCCTAATGTGCTGTCCACTTTATCCATTGCCAGTAACAAACTGGTTAAAACTACCGCTTTTTCTATTTCGGATAATGCCAGCGCGTCTATTTCATCACGCACACCATCGAGTTTGCGGGTGTTATGAATCTGCCAAGGTTTTTTTAATCCATCCGCTTGCTTAGATTCGCCGTCAAAATCCAGCCCCCCATAATTTTCCGTGAACCAACCATCGTAGCCTTGAACCGCATTAAGATGGTCAATCAACTCTTGGTAATAACTGGGTTTTTGAGTATTTTTTAAATAACACAAACCAAATTGATACGACCATTCTGAAATATCATTACTGGTCACGGTAAAGCCGCATTGTGCTAATGCTTGTGAAACGCGAGTTGTCCCTGAAAAACCATCAAACACACTGTTGACTTCAATATCATCAAACAGCGATAAAATCTGCGGAATGAGCTTAAGTTTTGAACCTGCGTATTTAACGCCTTGGGTGGTGGGTATAGTGAATTTGGTATTGCCAAATACTGATTTTGCTGAATTACGCATTGATACCGTTCACCTGTTTAAGTGTCGCAATATCATTTTTAATGTTTTCAAGAGCTATTTCATGTCCTTTGATACTTGAAATAAGTGCGTGTGAAAATAATTTAACTAGCACGAGATTATGCGAATAATCAATCCAACCATTGGTTACACTGGTAAAAAATGGAGTGGCATTTTTTGTATTTGTCCACAGCCCCCGCTGCAACGCATTAGCTGCTGCATTGCCGTAACGTACTTCGCAGATATAACAACCATTCTGGTCAAAAAAACGATAGGCAGGGTGTTTTCTTCCAGAACCTTCCGTTGCTTTTTTAATATAAGCCGTTGAGTTTCGAGCAAGGTCAGCATCAAAAACTAAGATATTACACTTTTGTTTCTTTTCATCGTAAATTAACGGCAATACATTTATTTGACTAAAACAGGAAAACGCATCTTGAGAAAAAATGTTTTCTATAATGGTGTTGTCATCAATAAAATCACCATGACTTTCAAGCAATGGGTACATTTGAAAATTTTTGTCTGTCGATAATTGCAATGGTCCATCACCGTAAGCCTTTAAGCTAATCGGAAATTTTTCATTGGTAATTTCATTTTCTACCGTAATGTCTTCCTCTTTTGATTTTGCTCTGTACAAATCTTTTCCAACATGAATAGACTTGAAGTCGTACATATATTGATTGATGAACTCAGAAATAGCGATTTCAGCAAGATCACCGTGGGTTTTATTGCCGATGAGACGCATAGTAAAAATATTACTGAGTGTCATCGTTATTAAAGCAGGATGCTTTTTGATTAATAAACTGAATCGTTTGGTGAAATCTTTATAGGCTTCTTTACTCAAAATTACCTCTGGATGTGGGACTGATGAATATCGCAGTAGATACAGCTTTTTTCTGTGTGGCAGGACGGTATCTATGAAAATTGGGCTTTCAATGAGACCTCCGAGGTTTTGAAAACCTCGGAGGTCTTCTTAGGTTTTACACGTCCAACACACCCACATTCAACGCATTCTGCACGATAAAATCACGGCGTGGTTCGACGACATCACCCATTAGCGTGGTGAATATTTCATCGGCGGCAATCACATCTTCAATGCGTACTTGTAGCAAACGGCGATTATTGGCATCCAGCGTGGTTTCCCATAATTGTTCTGGATTCATTTCACCTAGCCCTTTGTAACGCTGAATGTGCTGACCTTTTTTGATTTCTTTCATCATCCATTCAAAGGCTTGTTTGAAACTGCTGACAGGTTGTTGACGTTCACCCATTTGCATATAGGAACCTTCATTAAACATCCCTGCGGTATTTTCAGCATACTGAGAGATTTTCACATAGTCTTTGCTGACAAAAAAAGTAGAGGGAAAAATAAAGGTTTTGGTAATGCCGTGCAGACGTTTACTGACCACCGCAGAAAATTCGTGGTCGTTTTTATAGTCCAGTGTGATAGTGAAAATCGCTTTGCTTTCACAGTCAACTAGGCGTTGCTGCATAGCGGCAAACCACGCGCTGAGTTTTTGTTCGTCCTGTCTAATCTCGTCGGTCATGACTTCCATGTAACAGAACTGCTCTAAAAACACATCGTCATAACGTCTGGCTAAACGGTTAATCACGATGACCACATCGGTAAAAGTTTTTGCCAATGTTTCTAGCCCTTGCCCTTGAATAGCAGGTGCGCTGGCATCGGTGAATAGTTGCGCTTTATCCAAGGCGAGTTGAATAAGATAGCTGTTTAATTCGGCATCGTCTTTAACATAGCTTTCTTGTTTGCCTTTTTTGACTTTATATAATGGCGGTTGGGCAATGTAGATATAACCTTTTTCGACAATTTCAGGGAGTTGGCGATAGAAGAAAGTGAGTAACAACGTGCGTATGTGTGAGCCGTCAACGTCCGCATCGGTCATGAT
This sequence comes from Crenothrix sp. D3, assembly GCA_002134785.1. Classification (GTDB taxonomy): domain Bacteria; phylum Pseudomonadota; class Gammaproteobacteria; order Methylococcales; family Methylomonadaceae; genus UBA4132. The sequence continues at coordinate 27,916 of MBQZ01000021.1, read as the reverse complement.
AATAATGCGGTGATAGCGTAATTTGGCCAAATTGTATTCGTCTTTGCCGATACCACAGCCTAAGGCGGTGATGAGCGTGCCGACTTCTTCGGAGGAAATCATTTTGTCGAAACGGGCTTTTTCCACATTCAGAATTTTACCTTTAAGCGGCAAAATGGCTTGCGTGCGACGGTCTCTACCTTGTTTAGCTGAACCACCCGCAGAGTCGCCTTCCACTAAAAATAATTCTGATAAGGCGGGGTCTTTCTCTTGGCAATCTGCCAATTTTCCAGGGAGACCTGCAATGTCTAGCGTGGTTTTACGGCGTGTCATTTCGCGGGCTTTACGCGCCGCTTCTCTGGCTCGTGCCGCGTCGATAATTTTACCGACGATGGTTTTAGCGATTTGCGGCTTTTCTAACAAGAATTCTTGTAGCTTTTCATTCATCGTCGATTCGACTAACGGCTTCACTTCGGAAGACACCAGCTTATCTTTGGTTTGTGATGAAAATTTAGGATCAGGGACTTTTACCGATAACACGGCGGTTAAGCCCTCTCTGGCATCATCACCTGTGGTGGATACTTTTTCTTTTTTCGCTAAACCGCTGGCTTCGATGTACTGATTGATAGTGCGGGTCAACGCGCCTCTAAAACCTGCTAAGTGACTGCCGCCATCACGTTGTGGAATGTTGTTGGTGTAACAAAACACGTTTTCTTGATAGGAATCATTCCACTGCATAGCGACTTCAACGGTTACGCCTTCTTTTTCAGCAATGAAATAAAACACGTCAGGGAATAATGGGGTTTTATTCTTATTTAAATGAGTGACAAACGCACTAATACCGCCTTCAAATTCAAACACGTCTTGGCGTTCGGTGCGTTCATCATTCAAACTGATACGCACACCTGAATTTAAAAATGATAGTTCGCGTAAACGTTTTGCCAAAATATCGTAATGAAATTCTAAATCGGTAAAGGTCGCGCTGCTGGGTTTAAAGTTGATTAACGTGCCTGTGCCTTCAATTGCACCGACTGGGGCTAATGGTGCAACAGGATTCCCCATCACATATTTTTGTTTGTATAACTGCCCGTTTCTGCGTACTTCCAGATTTAATTCTTCTGATAACGCATTAACCACCGACACCCCAACACCGTGTAAACCGCCTGACACTTTATAAGAATTGTCATCAAATTTACCGCCTGCATGAAGCACGGTCATAATAACTTCAGCGGCAGATACGCCTTCTTCTTCGTGTATATCAACAGGAATACCGCGTCCATCATCGGCAACCGTGACTGAACCGTTGCTGTGAATAATCACACGGACTTCTTTGCAATACCCCGCTAACGCTTCATCAATGGAGTTGTCCACCACCTCAAACACCATGTGATGCAAACCAGAGCCGTCATCGGTGTCGCCGATATACATACCAGGACGTTTTCTGACTGCGTCCAAACCTTTTAAAACTTGAATATTGGTGCTGTCGTAATGATCGTTAGCGTTAGTCATGAGTCTTTGTTTTCCTGTTGTTACATGAATGTTCCACGTGGAACATTATTCGATTTTATGTTGCGATGTTCCACGTGGAACACTATTAATCTGAATTTTGGGGCGGTGTGGGTTTGTTTATGATGTGGTAATTATACACTATTGGCGGTGTAGCTTATAAGGTAGGCAGCCCGAAACCCATCACGTTGCTGGCACTGATGAGTTTCTATCCTACGCGCTTAGTATTTACCAAACCAGAGGAATTTTATAGTCTTTAAAAACGGAGTCTTTGCTGATTAAGACTAGATTTTCAAGTTTAGCTTGGCTAATCAACAAACGGTCAAACGGGTCTTTGTGAATAAGTGGCAATGATTCTAAGGTAAAAATATGTGCTGGTGTTATGGGCAGAATATTGATGCCGTTAATAGTCTGTTGCGAAGTAATCGTTTCTTCTAATGTGGCGTTGAGGTGTAATTTTTCAAGCTGGATTTTGATTTGCATTTCCCAAATGCTTACGATACTAAGAAATAAATTAACATCGCTTTGTTGTATAAGGCTAGTTGCTGTAGTTGACAACATAGACGGTTGAATATCCAACCAAATAAAGGCATGGGTATCTAACAGTAAGTTCATTCTTGCAACCAAAATTCATCATCTAAGGGCGCGTCAAAGTCTGCACTCATCCAGCCTAAACCTTGATGTAGTCCTAAAACACGCTGCTTTATGACGGGGGTTGTATTAGATTTTAGCCCAATGCCTTGTCGAACGAATTGTAATACTAGCGTTTCAATGCTGATTCCGCGTTGTTTAGCCTCTTCGGACAATATTTGTTCAGTGGTGTTATCCAAGTGTAACGGAATGGATATGGTCATGTTTAAAACTCCTTAGTCATTTCAAGTATTGGATGTTGATAAAAAATTAGGTGCAATAGGAGACGAGTCATTCGCGTCAACTCGAACGAGCGCGTTCGTACCTCAGCACATCCTATCGTGCTATGTAGCGCATCTTATCGCGTTGCTATTCCGATTATTCAGGATTTTTTTTGAATACCTGAATTGTTATTGAGCCATAAAATCTTTGCGCTTTCCAATTTGCCTCTGTTGGTGGAAAATTGATAGATACCGAAAGGGTGTCGTTATTAGATAAAGATGTTTGCCATGTTGAGATGGGATAATTATCGTTTACTCTCATAACTATCATGCCAATTCTGTGGTTTTTAATTAAAGTGTATCCTTCAAAGATTTCAGCATTTTTCAGTTTTATGTTGTCTCTACTATTTGACCATATCGAGATATCCTGTCCTTCTGGTGGAAATATTATTTCAGTCGCATCAGCACAAACAGCTCTTAATGAACTCTGCGGTTTGATTCGATATTCCCCAGCAGGAAACTCCCCAAGAGAACAGTAGCCATTTTTGAAGTCTTTATTATTCCAAGCAATTTCACAAGTCTTGGTTTTCACCGATTCCCATTGACTTTCATCAAAGGTATTTGAAACAGTCGGTTGCTCAGTTGTTACCTCCGCTGATTTTTCAGGTAAAGAGACAGTAGAGACGACACCGTTAATGGTTTCTTCTTTGGAACTTGCAACAACCTGTTTTGCTTCTGCAAGCGATTCAAAACTCGATGGAGTCATAGCTTTCCAGTCCATAAATTGCCATGAAAAATACAATGACACCAGCATTGCCAACACTCTCAGCGGTATTCGTAAAAACTTAACTGACTTGTCACGCAGTTCTTGATGGGCTTTTTCTACATCAGGGTCTGGTGGTAAACGGGCTGATCGAAAAAACTGCACAACGGCTATTAAGATAATCAGTACATATCCTGCCAAAAACCACCACAGCCCAAAATAACCCAGTGCGCCACCAATTACCAGCAACAAAAATACATAACGCAATGACAGGATAGCTAAACTAATATCTGCCACTGTTCCCAATAGCGCGGTTTCAATATGATAATAAATAGACCCCAACCATTTAAGCTGGTCTGTCAGCACTTTAATCAAAGCAAGGGAAAATTGAGTAATAATAACAGGCAGTTGCGTAAAAAAATGGTTCATAGCTGTCCTTATAAATAAACAAGTAAGTTAAATAAACAAAATTCTGGTAATTGCATCTGGACTGTTACACATTAAAATCTTCGCGTGTTAATCCAGCTTGTTTGATGATGGATTGTAACGTACCTATTGGAATCTCTTTTTTAGGACTAGGCATAATAACAACTCGATTATCTTTAAAATATTTTTGATGACTGCCTTTCTGACTTACTTTTATAAAACCATACGCCAATAGAACCGTAATAATTTCTTTTGATGACAGTAGCTTAGGCATGAAGTGCGAACTCACCCAGCATAAATTCACCGACTTCGTGAAAATTACTCGCGGCATTATCATCTTCCAAATATAACTCAACGGCTTCTTTTAAATTGGCTAGAGCTTCATCAATGGTTGAACCAAAACTAGCGACTTCGATATTTAAACACTGCGAAACGTAATAATCCCCGTCGCGGTAAATGAGATATTTCAAGTTTTTCATTGGTGGTATTTCCTTAGAAGAATAGTTGAAAAGTGCTGTTTATTGTTCTGAAAACAACGTATTTTCTTTAAAAACATTAACAAAATCAATCACTAAACACTTCACGCAAATCAATCTCCAAATCAGGAAATAAATAAGGGCTGGCACTGTCTTCACCTGAAAACATAGCCATGAGTTGATAGTGGTTGTCGGTTTCGTTTAACACAAACTGATGGACGGCTTCTTCATAAGGATAAATAATCCAGTATTCTTTTACGCCGCTTTCTGCATACAGCGCGTATTTGGTTTGCATTTCTTTTTTTGAATTACCTTTGGATAAAATTTCAATTATCCAATCAGGTGCGCCTAAACAACCTTTGCTATCCAATTTTTTAGGATCACAGATGACACAAAAGTCTGGTTGAACCACCGTATAAATATCTTTATTAGCTTTAGCGGATTTTGTTGAGTCGAGTAAACGCACATCAAACGGGGCTGTAAATGCACGACAGGTTTTATGTCTAAAGTAGTTAAAACACAATCCATTCAATTGCCAAGAAATACTTTGATGCTTTAAATTAGGTGCAGGCGACATCAACATGATTTTGCCTTTAATAAGCTCCACCGTTTTATTCAATCGCCATGTTAAATAATCAGCGTAGGTGTAGGTGCTGTTTAAATCCAATTGTGAGAGTCGGGTGATTTTAGTCATGGTTTTTGTCGCCTATATATAAAGGAGTAAATGACAGTGAGTAGGGCGTGATTTGTTCCACGCGTCCTACTCGGTTTCACAACAATGTTCCACGTGGAACATCTTACTCAAGTTTCTAAATTATAACCGCATTGGCATGACGATAAATTTATACGCACAGCCTTCGGGTTCGTCGATAAAACAACTGCTTGCGTTGCTGGCGATGGTTAACACGGCAATATCAGAATCCAAATTTGAGACAGCATCGAGTAAATATTGCGCATTGAAGGCAATGGATAACGGATCGCCTGTGTATTCAATGGCTAATTCTTCTTCCGCTTCGTCGTGTTCTGGGTTGTGCGTGCTGATTCGTAGACTATCAGCGGTCATGTCAAAGGTTACGCCTTTGAATTTTTCATTGGACAAAATAGCGACGCGGGTTAAGGCGTTTTTAAGTAGTTGTTTTTCAATGTGAATTTTATTGAAAAATTCTTGTTGAAATACTTTGCCAAAATCTGGGTATTTTGAATCGACTAATTTGGCTGAAAAGATTAAATTTTTGATAAAAATACGAATATTGTTGCTGGAAAATTCAACTTTTAATTCTGCTTCTGGGTCGTCAAGTAGCCGATTTAGCTCTAAAACGCCTTTTCTGGGCAAAATAATCCGCGCTTCAAAACCTGTGGCTTGCTCTAATTGGTCTTCATAAATGGATAAACGATGTCCATCTGAGGCAACTAATTCTAAACGGCTGTTAGAAATATGCAGTAATAAGCCGTTTAAATAATACCTAACATCTTGATTTGCCATACAAAATAAGGTTTTATCAAGTGCTTTCTTAAATTGACCTGCGGTGATGAAAAATTGATTTTCTAATTCTGCTTCGGCAAATTCTGGATAATTGTCTGCGGGTAAGCAGCTCAGAGAAAATCGACTGCGATTAGAGGCGATTTTGATTTTGTCGTCATGTTGCTCAATGGTGATTTCTGCGCCATTGGGTAATAAGCGACAAATATCTAAAAATTTTCTAGCAGGGACAGTAATTGCGCCTGCGGTTGCTGAGTTGATGTTAATTTTAGCAATGAGCTGAATTTCTAAATCCGTGCCTGTCAAAATGAGTTGATCGTCGTTAATGACGATTAGCACATTGGAGAGAATTGGCATGGTTTGTCGTTTTTCAATAACGCTGACAATTTGTTGTAATGGCGTTAAAAGTTGTTCGCGATTAATTATAAATTTCATATAAAGATCTTTACTTTATTATTATTAAGGAGGGGTTTTTTTGTGGATAACTTTTTTTATTTCTTTAAAATCAAATTGATAAGCCTGTTTTTTGCTGTGGATAACCCTGTGGATAACCTTGTATAACTTGTGTATAACTCATGCTTGATAACTTATTCACAAGTTATACACAGACTTATCCACAAAGAAAGCGGACTTTATCCACAAAGTTATCCACAATGGGTTTTTGGTTAGTTTTTTGTAGATTCAGAATGAAAATAACTTGAGTTGAAGTTATCCACATTTTTAGTCACTCAGGAAAATGTATCATAATTTGCCACGCATTATGCGGGTAAAAATTCATAGCTTGTACAGCTTGCGTTTACGCCAAAAAGTAGCGCGACTCATGCCTAGCAATTGCGCTGCGGGTGTTACTTTGCCGTTACTTTGTTCAAGTGCATGACGAATAGCGGCGATTTCTTCTTGCTCAGTTAGAGATGAATTGGGTCTGACAGCTTGAGTAAAATGCCGTGGTTCTCTAAATTCGGGGGGAAGTTCAGACAACCGTAGCGTTGTGCCTCGTCCTACTGCAAACGCATATTCAACGACATTTTGTAATTCTCTAACATTACCTAGCCACGAATGGTCGAGTAATATGCGCATGGCATTGGGTTCTATTTTTTCAATTTTTCTAAAATTGCCAGCATTGTGTTGATGAATAAAATGCCAGATTAATAATCCAATATCTTCACGCCGTTCTCGAAGTGGTGGTAAAAAGATTGGCACAACCCGCAAGCGATACATCAAATCCTCACGAAAACGCCCATTCTTGACCTCTTCTCGTAGAGACCTATGGGTAGCTGCGATAATTCGCACATCGACGCTTACAGAGCGATCTCCGCCCACAGGGATATAATTTCTTTCTTGAATAACGCGCAGTAATTTTGCTTGTAGTTCTAGCGGCAATTCTGCCACTTCATCCAAAAATAAAGTGCCACCATGCGATCGTTGAAATAAGCCGTTGTGATCTTTAATCGCGCCTGTAAACGCACCGCGAATATGACCGAATAATTCACTTTCCAGTAAATTGCTGGATAAGGCAGCGCAGTTAATGGCTAAAAAGGGGGCATTTTTACGCATACTGAGGTCGTGAATGGCTTTGGCGACCAATTCCTTACCTGTGCCGCTTTCGCCTCTCACAAGGACGGTAACGGCAGTTTGCGCCGCATTTTCTATGAGTTGAAAAACATCTCGCATGGCAGGTGAGCGGCTGAGTATGCCGTGAAAGTTTTGTGTACCGTGATTTAGCGGGTGTTTTTTGGGTAGTGATTCGCTAATGGTTGCGTCACCGCAAGGCAGTAGTAAGCCTAAACCACCTGCAAAAATGCCGTTTTTATGTTGCAAAATCTGCACTATCTTGTTGATTTGCTTGTGACTGCCATCCGCGTTAGGTAATTGAATTAGCTGTGTTTTGCTATCAGCGGTAATGCGATAGCTAGTCAAACACGGTTGACCAACAGCCGCCTCATGCGTTAAACCAGTTAGGATTTCCATGCCGACACTCCAGAAAATAACTCGTTGATTATTATCAAGAATATAGAAATTCTCTGTACTGAAAAGGTCGAGAAATTTGGTTAAAATATGACTGTTATCGAATTGAGCTAACCAGTTTTGGTTGTTGTTGAGAAAAGATGTGCATTGATTCATAAGATGGATTTTTCTGAAAGCCATTACTGTTATATGAATATATCATTAATTGGGTAACAAATTGATTTATAGGTGTTTTTTTTGTACGATAGGTCTGTTAAAAATAACTACCCTATTCCCGACTGTTCTGGTGTAGAATACCGCTTATTCCACTGGTATAGTGGCTGTTATTAATTTTTAAGTATTTGTTTTTTAACTATTTTTGGAGATAATCAATGAGCGTTTTAGTTGGTAAGCAAGCCCCTGATTTTACAGTTCCAGCCGTATTAGGTGACGGTCAGATAGTTGATTCATTCAGCTTTTCGGAAGCCACTAACGGCAAATATGCAGTTATATTTTTCTATCCGCTGGATTTCACCTTTGTGTGTCCTAGCGAGTTAATCGCCTTAGATCACCGTATGGATGAATTCAAAAGCCGTGGCGTTGAAGTGATTGCCGTGTCGATTGATTCACATTTTACGCACAACGCGTGGCGCAACACCCCGATTAACCAAGGCGGTATTGGTGCAGTTCGTTACACAATGGCGGCTGATATTGCGCACTCAATCTGCAAAGATTATGACGTTGAACACGCAATTGGTGTGGCTTTCCGTGGTACATTCTTAATCGACCGTAGCGGTTTAGTGCGTCACCAAGTGGTTAATGACCTGCCTTTAGGTCGTGACATGGACGAATTATTGCGTATGATTGATGCCTTACAATTCCACGAAGCACATGGTGAAGTTTGCCCAGCTGGTTGGAAAAAAGGTGATGCAGGTATGAATGCAAGCCCAGCGGGTGTTGCTGAATATTTGGATAAAAACGCTGACAAATTGTAAGTAAAAATTAAAACAGCGTAGACCGAGGCGGGTAAATGATTTTATCGTTTACCCGCTTTTTTATTAGCGGCTAACTATTTTTTCCAGCCGCATTGCTGATGAGTTTTTGCCGAATTAAAAATGCTACAGCCATCGCACATAATGCAGGTATTTGCATAATAACAAACGAACCTGTACCCAAAAATTTATTAATCAACGTGTAGACCAATCCCCACACGATTACATAACCAATAAATCCTATCACTGCCCAGTTAACAGGCGACTCACCTTTTTTTTTCGCGGTTGTGTAAAACAAAGCCACGACAGCAATCGCCAGTATTTTCGCTAAAAACATCTTTCCACCTCATAATTATTATTGCCTAGGCTAGATTTAACTAGCAACGGTAAGGCATGATATTCGATAATAAGTCATTATTGTAGTTTTTTAGTAACGGAGTATTGTGTGATAAAACCCTTAAAAATCATACTGTCAATGGTGGCTAGTTTAGTTTTTTTAGTCATGATTTTGGTCGGTGCAGCTGCTTTTTTAATTGATCCTAATAGTTTTAAACCTGAAATTACCGCTGCTGTTAAAAATAAAATAAACCGTAATTTGGTGATTGAGGGGGATATAAAACTCGCTTTTTTCCCTGTGATAGGCGTGACAACAGGAAAAATAACACTGAGTAATGCCACAGGTTTTGAGCATCAAGCCTTTGCGACCTTAGAAGAAAGTCAAATCAATATTGCATTATTGCCGTTGTTATCGGAAAAAATTGAAGTTAGCGGGATTGTTTTAAAAGGGCTTGTCCTGAATCTGACAAAAAATCAGCAAGGTGTTAATAATTGGGATGATTTAGTAAAACCTAACACGTCCTCTATTGTTAGCAATGTAACGCCCGCTGCCGCGCCACAACAACTCACTACCACTAACTCTGCCTTAGGCGCGTTTGCTATCGGTGCTTTAACCTTAGTCGATGCACAAATTAACTGGAAAAACGCCCATACTGGAAAAAATACGCTGATAAAAAACTTAAATTTAACCACGGATAAGGTTATTTTTGACCAGCCTGTTGCGGTTGATTTGGCTTTTGTGAGTGCGAGAGCTAACACTCAAATGACGGAAACGGTGAAGCTAACTACCTCATTTACCATCAATAAACAACTTAATACGGTCGCGTTAAGTCACAGTAATTTGCAAGTCACCACTGCGGGTGAATCCGTCCCTAATAAATCATTAACGGCTCAACTGACTATTATCGATGCCGCTGCCTCATTACCCTCACAATCCTTTAAGGTTACTGGCTTACAACTTAAATCGGGCGATTTAACACTTGATGGCGTGTTATCAGGGAATTATTTAAATGAAAATGCAGTTTTTCAAGGTGCAGTCAGTATCGCGCCCTTTAGCCCTGTTAAGCTGATGAAAGACTTTGCTATTAAAGTTCCCGTGATGCGTGATGCAACTGCGCTAAATAAGTTGGCAATGAGTTTTGATGCGAGCGCGACAAAAGAATCATTGAATCTACAGAATTTAGTGATTAATCTTGATGATGCGTTAATTAAAGGCTCAACTAGCATTAACAATTTTGCCGCACCTGCTATCACATTTAATCTAGCAGCGGACGCGCTGGATGTGGATCGTTATTTACCGCCTGTCGAAAAAACCAAGAAACCGATTACCAGCCCGACGATTGCTTTAACCGCAGGGGTATCAAATATACCCATAGAAACACTCAAAAAGCTCAATGCCACAGGTGATTTAACGATAGCTTCACTCAAAGTTAACGATTTGAATTTACAAGATGTACATTTTCATTTAGCGGCTAAAGACGGTCTTGTGACCACCGCACAAACTATCAAGAAGTTTTATCAAGGTGAATACGCAGGTAATCTAAGTATGGATGTGCGTAATGCACAACCTGTTTTAGCCATTAATGAAAAACTCAGTCATGTTCAAGTTGAACCGTTATTACAAGACTTTAGAGGCAAAGCCACGATTACAGGTACGCTAGATGCAGCGGCGCAACTACAAGGACGCGGTAATACAGCTGCTGAATTAAAAGCCTCGCTGAATGGTTATTTAAAATTTTTATACAAGGACGGCGCAATTATTGGCTTCAATTTGCAAAACATAATCGACAAAGGCAAATCGTTACTCAAAGGCACGGAGCCAGCAGTAGAAGATAATAGTAATGAGCAAACCCCGTTTTTTGCTATCAGCGGCGCGGCAGCTATTCAGAATGGCTTGATATTCAATAATGATTTACTGATAAAAACCGCTAAAGTACAAGCGACAGGTAACGGCACAGCAAATCTTGTTAACGAGCAGTTAAACTACAAACTCACGGTTAATTTACGGAAAGAAAAAGCCACTGCTACAGAGCCAGAACGGTTTCGCGCCATGCCTGTTGTTGTAAATGTTGGCGGTACGTTTAGCAACCCCACCTATAATCTGGATGTTAGTGCCTTAATCACTGAAAAAACCAAAGAAAGAGTAGAAACTGTCATAGAAACACTCAAAACCGATGAAAATAAAGCTAAAGTAGAAAAAGCCTTGGATAATCTTAAACCAGAAGATAAGGAAAAGCTGAAAACATTAGCCCCAAAACTGGGTAAATTATTTAAAAAACTGTTTTAAGTAGACATGACACCGACACATTTTCAACAACAAGTGTTAGCTTGGTTTGATGCACGAGGGCGTAAAGACTTGCCGTGGCAACAGGACATCACACCGTATCGGGTTTGGCTGTCAGAAATCATGTTGCAACAAACCCAAGTCACCACGGTCATTCCTTATTTCAACGCGTTTATTGAAAAATTTCCTAGCTTAGACAGTTTAGCGAACGCGACCATCGATGAAGTCTTGCCGTATTGGTCAGGTTTGGGGTATTACGCTCGCGCTCGTAATCTGCATAAAACCGCTCAGCTTATTCATCGGCAACAGCGTTTTCCTGATACCTTGGAAGAATTGATGGCGTTAGCGGGCATTGGGCAATCGACAGCAGGAGCAATTTTAAGTATTGCGTTTAATAAAAGCCATCCCATACTAGATGGCAATGTTAAACGGGTATTGGCTCGCTACAAAGCGATTGAGGGTTGGACGGGTAATAGCCTCGTTAATAAACAATTGTGGGCTATCAGTACCGAACTGACCGCTGTCGAACGCTGTGCCGATTACACGCAAGCCATGATGGACTTAGGTGCGACAGTCTGCACGCGCAGTAAACCCGCTTGTCATATCTGTCCACTGATTAGTCATTGTTTAGCAAGAATTAACGGCACGGTTTCGTTACTACCCACAGCGAAACCCAAAAAAACGTTACCCGTTAAACAGGTGGTTTTTTTATTACTAAGCAATCAAAACAAGCATATTTTTTTAGAAAAAAGACCGCCGACAGGCATTTGGGGTGGCTTGTGGAGCTTGCCTGAATTTGACAGTATCGAATCAGCACACAACTGGTGTTTAAGTAAAAATGTAGCGATTGCGAGTCAACAACTATTGCCAACTTCACGCCATACATTTTCTCATTATCATCTCGACTACACGCCGCTAGCGATACAAACTAATACCCCGATAAATTTTGTGATGGAAGCCAATCAAAGTCTTTGGTATAACGCTGACCACAATGTAGGTTTAGCCAGCCCCATTAAACTCTTATTACAACAACATAACAGCGAGAATCAACATGACTAGACGAGTACATTGCGTAAAATTGGGTAGAGAAGCCGATGGTTTAGATTTTCCGCCATTTCCTGGTGAAAAAGGGGTAGAAATATTTGAGAAAGTATCTAAGTCAGCATGGCAGCAATGGCTAAGTAAACAAACTATGCTGATTAATGAAGAAAAGTTAGCTAGTTTTGACCCTAAAGCGCGTGCCTATTTAGCAGAAGAGCGGACTAAATTTTTGTTTGAAGGTAATAATGAACTGCCTGAGGGCTATATACCACCAACGAGCTAATTAGCTGCAAATAGTTTTTATTTTTTATAAAAATTTAATAGCTTTTATTTGGAGATGCTCGATGTTTGAAATTGATAGATTTTTTTCCCAATACGATGCCAAAACTGGATTAACAGAATGGTACTTCAATGCAAGAGAAGGTGTTTATGGGCCTTATCCTACTAAGCAAAAGGCAGTTGAAGAACTCAAAACTTTTATTGAACACCAAAAAAAAATTAAAGATGACGGTGGACGAACGGGTGGTAAAACTAACATTGCATTAAATCTCGCGCCGATAGAGTCTTCACTAAATACGGATTATATGAAAAAAGATGATAAATGGTCGAAAAAGTAAATTTAGCGTTGAGTTATTACTAAAGAGAATTGGAATGAGCTATGTCACTTTAAAAGTGCGGGAACTTCCTTGTGCCAATGGAGGTGTTTCTGAATAACGAATATAACGCGGCCGCAATCGAAGTATTAAGCGGCTTAGAACCCGTGCGCAAACGACCTGGGATGTACACCGACACCACGCGTCCGAATCATCTGGTACAAGAGGTGGTTGATAACAGCGTTGATGAGGCAATGGCAGGGTTTGCTAAAGTTATCTACGTGGTGATATACAAAGACGGATCAGTGCTGGTAAAAGATGATGGGCGTGGAATGCCTGTGGATATGCACCCCGAACAAGGCATGACAGGCGTGGAAGTTATTCTGACTCAACTTCATGCAGGCGGAAAATTTTCTAATCAGAATTACCAATTTTCAGGCGGTCTGCACGGTGTGGGCGTTTCTGTCGTTAATGCCTTATCAGCCAAACTTGATATAGAAGTAAAGCGTAACGGCAAAATTTACAGCATGAGTTTTGCCGATGGCGAAAAACAAACCGAACTCACCGAAATTGGCACGGTAGGTAAAAATAATACGGGTACATCAGTCAGATTTTTACCCAATGAAAAATATTTTGATTCGGCTAAAATTTCCGTTACCAAACTCAAACAAGTGTTACGCGCCAAAGCTGTACTCTGTCCGCGCTTAAAAATAACCCTCAGCATTGACCAAACCGATGAAAGCTATGAATGGTATTACCAAGACGGCTTAAAAGGTTATCTGCTTGACCGCCTCGGTGATATTGAATATTTTCCAGAGCAGCCTTTCATGGGCAGCATGGCAACCAACCACGAAACCGCAGAATGGGGCGTAGTTTGGGCAATGGAAAACCCGTCAGAAATGCTCAATGAAAGTTATGTCAATTTGATTCCGACGGCGCAAGGCGGTACGCACGTCAATGGCTTACGCGCAGGACTTACCGAAGCCATGCGTGAATTTTGTGATATTCGTAGTATTTTGCCGCGTGGTGTGAAAGTTGCCCCTGAAGACGTGTGGGAAAATTGTCATTTTGTATTGGCAGTGAAACTGGAAGACCCGCAATTTTCAGGGCAGACCAAAGAACGACTCAGTTCGCGTGAATGCGTGGCGTTTGTCTCAGGCGTGGCAAAAGACAGCTTTAGTTTATGGCTGAATCAAAATCCCAGCGAAGGCGAAAAAATTGCCGAGATTATTATTAACAGTGCGCAAAAACGTTTACGCTCTAACAAAAAAATCATCCGCAAACGCATCACTTCAGGTCCAGCACTTCCAGGAAAACTCGCCGATTGTTCCGCTCAAGACATTAACCGCACCGAATTATTTTTAGTCGAAGGTGATTCAGCAGGCGGTTCTGCCAAACAAGCTCGCGAGCGGGATTTTCAAGCTATCATGCCGTTACGCGGCAAAATTTTAAATACTTGGGAAGTAGAATCCACCCAAGTTATGGCTTCGCAAGAAGTTCATGATATTGCGGTTGCTTTGGGCATAGAACCTGGTTCTAGCGATTTACAAAACCTGCGCTATGGAAAAGTCTGTATTTTGGCGGATGCGGATTCCGATGGTAATCACATTGCCACCTTGATATGTGCATTGTTTTATCAACACTTTAATGCGCTGGTTAAAGAAGGTCATGTGTTTGTCGCCATGCCTCCGTTGTACCGTATTGATGTGGGCAAACGGGTTTTTTATGCCTTGGATGAAGCAGAACGTTTAGGGGTGTTGGATAGAATTAAAGCGGAAAAATTGAAAGGGCAAATCAACATACAACGCTTTAAAGGTTTAGGTGAAATGAATCCCAGTCAATTGCGTGAAACTACCATGAACCCCGACACTCGCCGCTTAGTGCAGTTAACAATTGCCGCCGATGATGAAACTAGCGCGCAACTCGATTTATTACTGGCAAAAAAACGCGCTCCAGATAGAAAAGCGTGGTTGGAATCATGCGGCAATTTAGCAGATGTGGCTTGATTGCTAGTTAGTTAGTCAACAAATACGTCCTTCTAAATGTCAATGCTTGCATAACAGAAATTTATTGGTACAATATGCGGCTTGAAGTTAATACTTCAGGCGCGTAGCTCAGTTGGTTAGAGCACCACCTTGACATGGTGGGGGTCGGTGGTTCGAGTCCACTCGTGCCTACCAGAATATATAAAGCACTGCTTAGGCGGTGCTTTTTTCATTGTAGCAATCAAAAAGTTTATCTAATGCCTGTAATTACTCTCCCAGACGGTTCTTTACGCGAATTTGACCACGCAGTCACTGTGTTAGATGTAGCCAAATCAATAGGCACGGGATTAGCAAAGGCAACCCTCGCAGGTAAAGTCAACGGTGTCGTAGTGGATGCTAGCACGCTGATTGAGCAAGATGCTTCTCTACAAATTATTACTGCGAAAGACGAAGACGGCGTTGATGTTATCCGCCATTCCACTGCGCATTTATTAGCGCAAGCCGTTAAGCAATTATTCCCAGATGCACAAGTCACTATCGGCCCTGTGATTGAAAATGGCTTTTTCTACGATTTTGCTTATTCCAGACCGTTCACGCCTGATGATTTAATTGTCATTGAAAAGAAAATGCAAGAATTGGTCGCGCAAGATTTTGCTGTTCATCGTTCAGTATTATCCAGAGATGCTGCGGTTACTTTTTTTAAAGGCTTAGGCGAAGCGTATAAAGCAGAAATTATTGAATCTATTCCTGCCGATCAAGATTTATCTTTGTATGAACAAGGTGGCTTTACTGATTTATGTCGCGGGCCTCATGTACCTAGCACCAGCAAACTAGGCGTGTTCAAGTTAATGAAAATTGCAGGTGCATACTGGCGCGGCGATTCTAAAAACGAAATGCTACAACGTATTTACGGCACGGCGTGGGGCGATAAAAAAGACTTACAAGCCTATTTACATCGTTTGGAAGAAGCTGAAAAACGCGATCACCGTAAATTAGCCAAAACACTGGATTTATTTCATACCCAAGAAGAAGCTCCTGGTATGGTTTTTTGGCACGAAAAAGGCTGGATTATCTATCAAGAAGTTGAGCAATACATTCGTGAGAAACTGCGTTTCAATGGCTACGCGGAAGTTAAAACGCCGCAACTAGTAGACCGCTCACTGTGGGAAAAATCAGGGCATTGGGACAAGTTCGGTGCAATGATTTTTACTACCCATTCGGAAAATCGGGATTATGCGGTCAAGCCGATGAACTGCCCGTGCCATATTCAGATTTATAATCAAGGTATTAAAAGTTATCGCGATTTACCGATTCGTTTAGCTGAATTCGGTTCGTGTCATCGTAATGAACCCTCTGGAACATTGCATGGTTTAATGCGAGTGAGAAATTTTGTGCAAGATGATGCACATATTTTTTGTACTGAAGCGCAAATCCAAGACGAAGTGGCTACCTTTATTGATATGTTGTTTGCGGTTTATAAAGATTTCGGTTTTGAAGAAGTCATTATTAAATTGTCAACGCGCCCTGAAAATCGTGTCGGTGATGATAGCGTTTGGGATAAAGCGGAGTCGGCGTTAGAACTTGCTTTGAATAACAAAGAATTGAAGTGGGATTTACAACCAGGTGAAGGCGCATTTTACGGCCCTAAAATTGAATTCTCGCTAAAAGATTGTATCGGTCGTGTATGGCAATGCGGCACAATTCAAGTTGATTTCTCGATGCCTACTCGATTAAGTGCGAGCTATATTGCCGAAGATGGTTCAAAACAAGTACCCGTGATGTTACATCGCGCTATACTAGGATCGTTAGAGCGATTTATTGGTATTTTAATCGAACAACACGCTGGAACATTTCCGTTATGGCTGTCACCAGTGCAGGTTGTGGTGCTGATTATTGCCGATAGACACGCTAATTATGCCACCGAAGTGCTGAAAACATTAGAACAGCAAGGTATCAGAGCAAAAATAGACTTGAGAAATGAGAAGATAGGCTTTAAAATCCGCGAACATTCTATGCAGCGTGTACCTTATCTTGTCATCATCGGTGATAATGAATTAGAACAACAAGTCATTACGGTACGCACGCAAAAGGGTGATGATTTAGGTAGTTTGGCAATTAGTGACTTTAGCAACCGCTTAACACAAGAAATTGCTGACAGAAAATAATAGTAACGTGGAGGATTAGGGTATCGCTGCTAAAAAAGACGAAACACGCTTGAATGACATGATCACCGCTAGACGGGTGAGAGTCACAGGCGCAGAGGGTGAAGTATTAGGTATTATCTCGCTGGATGAGGCCAAACAGATTGCTTATGCGGCAGACTTGGATTTAGTAGAAATATCGCCAAACGCGGATCCCCCCGTTTGTAAGATAATGAACTACGGTAAATACCAGTTTGAACTCAACAAAAAATTAGCGATTGCTAAAAAGAAGCAAAAGCAAATTCAAGTCAAAGAAATCAAATTCAGACCAGGAACGGATGACGGCGATTATCAAGTCAAATTAAGAAGTTTGACTAAGTTTCTTAATGACGGTGACAAAACCAAGATTACTGTACGTTATCGCGGGCGAGAAATGGCACATCGTGAACTTGGCATGGATGTGTTGAAACGTATTGAAAAAGACTTGGAAGAAATCGCTATAGTTGAACAGTTTCCTAAGATGGAAGGGCGACAAATGATTATGACCATGTCGCCAAAGAAGAAAAAATAATTTATAACACCCAAATTTAAGCCAGACGGGTTTAGCGATAAACCCTCTGGCTTTGTTTTACCTTAGCATAGGATTTGCTAAGTCAACGCATTCAAACAGAATGTGAGTAATTCTTCAGGGCCAACGCATTTTGCCTTGCTGAGTTAATTCTCAAGGATTTTTTTTAAAATTTAATTGGAGCAAACAAATGCCGAAAATAAAAACTAACCGTGGTGCTGCTAAGCGTTTTAGACGCACAGGCAACGGCGGTTTCAAATGTGGGCAATCACACAAACGCCACATTTTGACTAAAAAATCGACTAAAAGAAAAAGACAGCTACGCGCACCCGCGAGTGTTCATCCATCCGATGTGCGTATGGCTAGACGCATGATGCCTTACAGTTAATCAAGGAGATTAATCATGCCTAGAGTAAAACGTGGTGTAACAGCCAGAGCAAGACACAAAAAAATTCTTAAATTAGCAAAAGGTTACTATGGCGCAAGAAGCCGAGTTTACCGCGTTGCTAAACAAGCGGTAATCAAAGCGGGACAATATGCGTACCGTGACCGTAAACAGAAAAAACGTCAATTCCGCGCCTTGTGGATTGTGCGTATCAACGCTGCCGCAAGAATGTATGGCATTTCTTACAGTCGCTTAATCAACGGCTTAAACAAAGCCAATGTCGGTATCGACCGTAAAGTATTAGCTGATCTCGCCGTACGCGACATCGAAGCATTTGGCAAAATCGCTGAAATTGCTAAAGCGAATCAAAGCCCAGTTTCATAAGTGATACTACGCCCGTTTCATAAGAAACGGGCGTTTCAATACCGAGTAAATGTGTAAACATTTACACTGCAATACCCCTGCCCGATTTTCCCCAGCAACACTTTTGATTACATATGGCGTTGGTGCATAAATAATGATAAAGCCAAAAAGCCCCTACCCCAAAAACTCAGGACGCAACTGGGTAGTGCTAAACAAGTAATGCTGTATGGTTTTTAGTTAAATTATAATGGCAAATGAAATAGGCAATGGCTCCGATATGGTTAGTCAGCTTTTTAGAAAACGCCAAAGAATCCCTGACTAATCGGGAAACACGTTGTCTGAGAGTGCAGTTAAAGCGTTCAATGTGATTGGAGAGCATCGCTTTGTTTGCTAACCCGATGGTGTTGGTTTTCGGGAATAACTCCCACATAAGCGTCATAAAGATCAGTATAAAACGCAGCGTGTTGTTGATAAACGTCGGGGGATTTTTTGCCCCAGTTCACGAGCCTCATCTTTATCACGACTGCCGACATGAACGGCAATGACTTGGCGGGTGTGTACATCCAAGACAATCCATATCCATTGCTTGTTATCTTTATTACCAACGAAACTCCACATCTCGTCTGCCTCAACTTCCAGCAAAAAAAGGGCAGCGGCTATATTTTTGCTATCAACAGGCTTAACGTTTAAATCAGCGGGCAAGTGCTCATAAACTTCATCGATATAGCTCAACAGCCAAGTGAGACTCACCGAAAAAGTACGGCAAATACCGCGTAATGAAAGACGCTCTAACAATGCCTTAAGTATCATGCTGCGAATCCATTCAGGAATAATCTTTTGCTCATTGTCCATCACAAACTGTCGTCCACAGTCTTTACAGCGATGGTTTTGTTTACCATTATGAATGTGACCGTTTTTCTTGCAGTGGGTTGAACCACAGCGAGTACAAATAATTTCACTCATGGCTTATGCCTCAGTCTCAAATCAACATATTTTCTCTAAACTAAGTCTAAATTGCACTACTGAGCATTACTTGTTTAGCACTACCCTAAGTTTTAGTGTTTATTTAACAACACCGCTTCACCCCCTGCCATCTATCATCTTGCCACTTTTTAAAAAATTCTTTTTTACTCAGTGGTTCGCCATCGGCTGAATGATGGTCTACATGATGACGTAGATAACGCTCATAAGCATCATCACCTGATAACTGGCGTACAGCTTGCCAAAAAATTTTAATACTGTTGAACATGATTAATCCCTTATCCAATCTTCAACTAAGCGACTGGGGCTGTGTGGCACTTCGGTCAATGCAGGTGTAGGTTTACCTGTTAAATAACGCACACAGACCCGCACCATATCAAACACAATCAGCCACAATAAGCAGACGAAAAATACCGTAATTACCGCATCTAGCTGGAAATTAAAAATCAGTTTCGGTGCGATAGCGGCTTTATCAGGCGGTAATAACCCAGCGTTTAATTTGCTGGACAAATCATTCGCCGCCGCCAAAAAACCAATGCGTACATCGTCACTGGTGAGTTTTTGCCACGCGGCTGTACTGGTAATAATAATCAGCCATAGCAACGGTGCGCCTGTGATAAACGCATACTTGCCTTTCGCGGATTTAACTAAAATACCTGTCGCCACGCACAAGGCAATCGCCGCCAACATTTGATTAGCAATACCAAATAAAGGCCATAAAATATTCACGCCTCCATTGGGATCAATCACACCGATATATAAAAAATAACCCCACGCCGACACCACGACCGCGCTGGTAAAAATCACCGATGGCAACCATGAGGTTTGTCCCATTGCCGGCCATTTATTGCCTAAAATATCTTGTAACATAAACCGCCCGACGCGCGTTCCTGCATCCAGCGTGGTCAAAATAAAAATCGCCTCAAACATAATCGCAAAGTGATACCACAATGCCAACATACTGTTACCAAACGCACTGCCGAAAATACTGGCCATGCCCACTGCTAAGGACGGCGCACCGCCTGTGCGGGCAAACAATGTTGCTTCACCCATTTGTTGGGCCAAAAGCTGCATTTGCTCAACAGTGACGGGATAACCCCACGAAGAAATCTTAGCGACCGCATCCACCGCTTCTTTTCCAACTACGCCAGCTGAGCTATTAATCGCAAAAAACACCCCTGGATCTAACACGGTCGCAGCTATCATTGCCATCACCGCCACAAACGATTCCAACAGCATTCCGCCGTAACCAATCATGCGAATATCTCGTTCATTGGTTAATAGTTTGGGCGTAGTGCCTGAGGCAATCAGCGCGTGAAACCCAGAAATCGCGCCGCAAGCAATGGTAATAAATACAAATGGAAATAATTTGCCGCCAAAAATAGGGCCAGTACCATCGACAAATTGCGTGATAGCGGGCATTTTGACATCGGGTTGCAATAGGATAATAGCGACTGCCAATAGCGTAATGGTGCCGAGTTTCATATAGGTTGATAAATAATCACGCGGAGCTAATAACAACCACACAGGCAAAATCGCCGCAGCAAACCCATACACCATTACCCACCACGCCAGCGTTAGGCCTTCGTGGTCAAATAACACCCGCAAAGTCGCGCTTTCATCAATTACACGTCCACCAGCAACCGCCAATAACAATAATATTACGCCTAACGCCGAGGCTTCTAATACCTGCCCGACACGGATATAACGCATATACACGCCCACTATCATGGCAATCGGAATAGTCGCTAATACGGTAAATGTTGCCCACGGACTGTGTTTCATGGCATTCACTACTACCAAACCCAGCACCGCAATCAGAATAATCATAATGGCAAACGTGGCAATCAACGCCGCCGTACCACCTAACACACCCAATTCATCACGCGCCATCTGCCCCAAACTTTTGGCATCACGGCGCGTGGATAAAAACAGCGTCACCATATCCTGCACGCAACCACCTAACACCGCCCCGAACAAAATCCACAGCGTTCCAGGTAAATAACCAAACTGCGCCGCCAAGGTTGGCCCGACTAACGGGCCTGGCCCTGCGATGGCAGCAAAATGATGACCAAACACTATCCAGCGATTGGTGGGTACAAAATCACTGCCATTTTCTAAGCGTTCAGCAGGGGTGGCGCGGGTTTCATCCACCATTAAAACTGTCGTGGCAATCCACGCCGCGTAAAAACGGTAGCCAATGGCATAGACACACAAAGCGGCAGTAATAAACCACAGTGCGTTTATCGGTTCACCGCGATTTAAGGCAATACCTGACACAGCCCCTGCACCCAGCACGGCAACCATTATCCAGATTGTGTTTTTTAATAAAGTATTCATAAGTTATTATTTTTTGGTTGTAGATTTACGCATGATTATCCTGAAAACTAACCGTATTACCAACAATAAACTGTCCACAAAAGCCACGAAAAAGTAATCCGTAAAACGACAGCTCAAACTTGACACCCTGTATTTGATAACAAACCGCCTACCCTAGCCATTTTTCGTACTTTTCGTGTCTTTCGTGGACAAAAAAGAATTATTCCTATAGCGAATCCTGCACAGGGCGTGAATAATGACGTTTTTTACCGCACCCAATGGATTCCATGAGCCTACGCTATCAAATCAACATCCGAATTTTTTTCCTGTCTTTGTCTGTATTATTGCTAGGCGGTTCTATTGCAATCTGGCAGGCGCGGACGGCGGTCAATACAGAAGTAAATTCTTCTATTCAACTGGCGGTCAAGCTGATTAGTTTCGGCTTTTCGCACAGTTCACCAACGCCCGACTGGTTGCCGCAATTGAATGCACTGGAAGAAATTCGCCATTTAACGGTACGAATACAACAGCCTTCTGGGCAAATTATCACAACCCACCACGGCACTCATGCCGCAGGTCATGAACACAATCCGCCGCAATGGTTTATTAATCTGGTGCAAGGCGAACCGCTGAATACACAACACACGCTGACGCTTGATGATGGCAAACAACTCATGCTACTGATTCAAGCCAATCCGCTCGATGAAATTACCGAAGTGTGGCAAGAAAATATAGCCTTTTTTACCTCGTTTTGTTCATTGACGTTGCTGAGTTTTTTCGCGGTTAATCTGGTATTTAACAAAACTCTGAACTCCATTACCACTATCGTCAACGCACTAAAAGTCATAGAATCTGGGCAGTATCAGCAAAAACTACCGCCGTTTGCTATCAAAGAATACGATGATATTGCCAACGCCATAAACCAACTCGCCGATAAACTCAGTAGCGTTAAGCAAGAAAATCGCGCCCTTACTCAACACACCTTGGCAATTCAGGAAGATGAACGCCAACGCTTAGCCCAAGAACTGCATGACGAACTGGGGCAATCATTAACCGCTATTAAAGTCATGGCAGTCACCACCGCTCGACCTAAAGCCGATATAAAACAAAGCACCGATGCCATTATCAGCACTTGCAACCATTTAATGACCGTTGTTCGTTCTATGATGCACCAACTACATCCCTTAATATTGACTGAGCTGGGCTTAAAGGCAACACTGGAAGATTTGATTAATCACTGGGCAATCAGGCAACCCGCCTTGAAAATAAGCTTAGAATGCACCAATCAAGCGGATAACCTAGACGCTAAAATCGCCATTCAACTGTTCAGAATCGTGCAGGAATGCTTAACCAATACCGTTCGTCATGCTGAAGCAACTCATGCCAGTATTCGTTTGGCAATTGACCAACGAATATTAAAATTAACGGTAGCAGATAATGGACAAGGCTGTGTAAACAGCGAAAAAACGGGCTTTGGCTTACTGGGTATGAAAGAACGCATCAACAGCTTAGGTGGTGAACTCACGCTACAAAGCTCCCCCCAACAAGGTATGACCATACTCGCGAGCATTCCCCTGTCATGAAACCACCGATAAAAATTATTTTGGTAGACGACCACGCCATTGTTCGTGCGGGCTTTCGTATGTTGCTTGCCACTGAAGATAGCATTAATGTTATTGCCGAAGCCGAACGCGGCGAACAAGCCTGTCAGCTTTACACTGAGTTACAGCCCGACGTGATGGTAATGGATTTATCCATGTCAGGTATCGGCGGCTTAGAAGCGATTCGGCGCATCTGTCACCGTGACAGCAACGCCAAGATTTTAGTATTCAGCGTCCACGATGAAAGCGTGTATATCGACAGGGCAATTAATGCAGGTGCGAAAGGCTATATCAGTAAAAATGCCCACCCTGACAGTTTGATTGAAGCCATACAAAGTGTCGCCGCAGGTGAGCTGTATATTGAACAAGGGTTACTAAAACAAGTGATACCCTCAACCGAACCATTACCTAGCGGTGACGACTATAAAGCCATCATAGAATCCTTATCGGCTAGAGAATTTGATGTGTTCTTACTACTGGCAAAAGGTTACACCGCCCACAAAATAGCCGATGAACTCTGTTTAGGCTACAAAACCATTGCCAATTACGGCACACAAGTTAAAAGCAAACTCAAAGTCTCCACCTCCGCCGAATTAGTCCATATTGCGATTTTGTTGGGAATGATAAAAAACTGAAAAACTGGAGTCCAAAATCATGATTTTGGACTCCGCTTCCCTTAAGTACGAAGCGCGACGGGGTATTCACCCCGTCGCAACGTTTTGATTGTGACGTTGTGCTGCTAAAATTCAAACGTTTGAGGCAGGTTAAATAACGTATTCATTTCCCACAAAGTCAGCTTGACTATTGACTACTACTACTACTACTACTATCCCTTAAAATAAAAAAGTTTAATTTAACTAAAGGGAAGTGCTTATGTCTGCTTTATCGCCGCAACACCGTTCTACAATCGCGTTATTATTAATCAGTAACTTCATACCACTCGCACAAGCCGCACCGCCACAAATCCCCAATTCGGGTTTATTGATGCGTGAAAGCCGACCGCTGCCAGAACTACCCAAATCTAAACCGCAAGTCGAAATCGAAAATACCGAACAACAACGCCCACCGATGAAAGCACAAGATGGCTTACAAGTCACCGTGCAGTATTTTCGTTTTACGGGTAACACCCAAATTAGCAACAACGAATTACAAGCGTTATTGAGCAAATACAAAGGGCATCCCATTGGTTTTAATGAGTTGCAAGCCGCTGTTGATATTATTAGCAATTACTACATTAAGGCAGCAGGTTACCCAGCCGCCCACGCCTATCTACCTGAACAAGACATTAAAAACGGCATTGTTGAAATTCTGATACTCGAAGGACATTTAGACGGTTCACACCTTGATGGTAATCATATTGAATTCATCGGTGACACACGCATACGCAAAAGCGTCTTACAAAACTTTCTTAACACCTATCCCGCTAATGGCTTAGCGACTGATGCTGACCTAAGCCACTTGATTTTACTCATCAACGAATCAACAGGCATTACAAGTAAAGCGGTACTTGCACTAGGCAGTAAAACGGGTACATCCGCTTTACACTTAAAAGTCGAAGAAGAACCCCCATTAATCACAGGCTACCTCTCCACCGATAACCACGGCTTATACTCCACAGGCTACTACCGCTTTGATGGTGGCATTAACATCAACGACCCATTTGGTTTAGGCGACCAACTCACACTACGCGCTCAAACCACCGAAACAGGTGGTTCGGTGATGGGTTCAGCCGATTACAACCTGCCCATCAATGGCTACGGCACGCGCTTAGGCATGAACTTCTCGCAACTGAATTACAGCTTAGGACGCAGTTTTAGCGCGTTAAATGCTGAGGGTCTAGCGCGTACTGTCGGTGCCAGCGTCATTCATCCTCTCTACCTTAGCCGTGAAGCCCGCTTATCAGGCACAGGTCACTATGAACACCGCTGGTTACAAGACAACACCAACAGCTTTGACCTCCATAACACCCGCGAATTGAATGTCATGAGTTTCTCCTTAGCGGGCAGTTTATACGACAAACTCCTGCCCGCAGGTGGCTTAACCCAAGCCTATCTCAACGTCTCAGCGGGTGAAGTCTATTTTACCAACCAAATCGCTGCTAATACCGATGCCTTAACAGGTTTAAACAGCAACGGCGGCTATCACAAATTCAACTGGCAGTTAAACCGCACACAAAATATATGGGGTGACACCTCAGTAGGCGACTTCAGTCTATACAGTAATTTCAGCGGACAAGTTGCCAGTAAAAACCTCGACAGTTCTGAACAACTCAGTTTAGGCGGCCCGAATGCCATCCGCGCTTATCCTGTCGGAGAAGGCAGTGCCGATGAAGGCTGGTTATTCAACGGCGAAACCCGTTACAACTTGCCGAAATTTTCCAGCTCAACAGGGCAATTACAACTCATCGGCTTTATTGACACAGGCTATTCACGCATCAATGCCAACCCGTTGGCAGGTCAAGGACGCAACCGTCACCTGACAGGCTACGGCTTTGGCATCAACTGGCTAAACATGGCAGGTTTTAACTTACGCACCAGCTTAGCGTGGCGAGATGTTGGCACGCAACCTACCTCAGATCCCAATCAAAACGCACCCCAAGGCTATTTCCAATTGACCAAAGGTTTCTGACCTACGCTGGAGTCCAATAGCTTTAGCTATTGGCTAGTCAGCACAAAAAACAGCTAAAGCTGTTTTGCTCCAGTGTGACAACAATAAAAACCGTAGATTGGGTTAGATTTATTACCGCGCTAGCGGCAATAAATCGTAACCCAACATCACACCGACAATAAACCATAAGGCAGAACCATCATGAACCACATCTACCACAGCATCTGGAACGAAGCCCTAAACGCATGGATAGCCGTCTCCGAAATTGCCACAGGACAAGGCAAACGCTCACGCAACCGCCGCAAACTCAATAGCCGTCATTCCAGCAGGGATGCTGGAATCCAGTCACAGGGATGTGAAACACATAAGACGTTCGCCCTGAGCTTGTCGAAGGGGGAACGGCTTAACTTAATAACCGCGACCCTACTACTCACAACCACCACCGCCCACGCCCTCCCGACAGGCAACGAACTCGTAGCAGGACAAGCCACAGTCACCACTCCCAATACAGGGCAAATGCAAATCAACCAAGCCAGTCAAAACGCCATCATCAACTGGCAAGGCTTCTCTATCGACCAAAACCAAGCCGTCAACATTCAACAACCCAACGCCCAAGCCGCGTTATTGAATCGCGTAGTCGGACAAGATGCCAGTCAAATTCAAGGGCAACTCAACGCCAACGGACAAGTCTATCTCGTCAACCCCAACGGCGTACTGTTTAGCAAAACCGCCCAAGTCGATGTCGGTGGTTTAATCGCCAGCACCCACAACATCACCAACGCCGATTTTATGAACGGCAACCACCACTACACCCAAAACGGCGCGACGGGTAGCATTGACAACCAAGGCAACATCAAAACCCCCGAAGGTGGCATCGTCGCGTTAATTGGCAAACAAGTCAGCAACTCAGGCAACATTCAAACCCCCAAAGGCACAACCGCCTTAGCCGCTGGCAAAACCGTTGATTTAGATTTTCAAGGCAATGGCTTAATCGAAGTCAAAGTCACCGAAGCCGCGTTAAATGCCCAAATCACCAACCAAGGCGCGATAAAAGCCGACGGTGGACAAGTCATCCTCACCGCCAACGCCGCAGGACAATTAATCGGCACTGTTATCAACTCCCAAGGCGTAATACAAGCGCGTGGCTTAATTGAAAAAAATGGCGTGGTAAAACTCAGTGGCGGCAACACAGGCACAGTTGAAATCGGTGGCATCATCGACACCAGCACAGGCATCATCGACACCAGTGCTAGCAATACACCGTTCGCCCTGAGCCTGTCGAAGGGCGACATCACCATCACAGGCGCGAACATCAACCTACAAAACACCGCCAACATCAACGCCTCAGGCAACACAGGCGGCGGCAACATCAAACTACTCGCTGACACAAACAACGGCACAATCAACGTCGCTGGACAACTCAACGCCGCCGCCCCCAAAAACGGTGATGGTGGCTTCATCGACACCTCCGCCGCCCATGTTAATGTTGCCGATACTGCACAAATCAGCACACTAGCCGCGAATGGCAACACAGGCAAATGGTTAATCGACCCCACCAACTACACCATCGCCGCTAGTGGTGGCGACCTCACAGGCACAGCACTTGCCAACTACCTAAACACCAGTAATGTCGAAATTCAAACCCTAGCCACAGGCAGTACAGGGCAAGGTGATATTTTCCTCAACGACACCGTGACGTGGAACAACTTTAACGAACTGATTCTAACCGCCCATCGTGATGTCAACATCACCGCCCCCATCAATGCCAACGGTGGCGGCAGTGTCAGACTACGCGCCGACAGCTTAGGCACAGGCACGGGAACAGTCGCTTTTACAGGCACAGGTCATGTCACCGTTAATAATGGCGCGGCGGTGGGTATTTATTACAACCCTGTTAGTTATACCGATGCCACTACCAAATCGGATAGTTCAGGCAATCCCTACAGCACAAACGTAACAACAAACACAGGCAGTAAGCAGACTGCCTATATGCTGGTCAATGACGTAAATAAACTACAGGCAATGAATACCAACTTGAGCGGCAACTATGCTTTGGGGAAAAACATTGATGCCAGTGCAACAACAACTTGGAACAGTGGTGCGGGGTTTCTACCTGTAGGCAGTAGTGCGCTGGGTGGTTTCAGTGGCAATTTTCAAGGATTGGCACATATAGCTAAAGCAGTATAATTTGATTATTTTAAATTAGATGACATATTCAGCCGATTTCCGCCAAAAAGTATTGGCGATTAAAGAACAAGAAGGGTTAACACAAGCGGAAGCGGCAGAGCGTTTTGG
>MBQZ01000020.1 GCA_002134785.1 Crenothrix sp. D3 | reverse complement strand
GGACGCATCGAACACCTGCCATGGCTATGGGATTGACTCAAGACGCATTAACTTGGATATTCTTATTCGTGATGCCTATTCTGGTAACTCGTTGATAAAAACAACCTGCATTGTTTTGTAGGGACTACCCTCTTTTAGGCTACTGCCAGAGGAGCGCAGGTTGCTCAAGCTAAGCAATTATTTATACGACTTCACGTCGCACTACGAAGGAATCTTTACGCCCAGCTATTTACACTTAAATATGGGTCGAATATATCCGTTATTAGCAATTAATTCGGGTCGAAAAACGGATGTTTGCAGGTTGTTACAGCTACCCATTAATTAAACTTTCAATCGATACCCAACGCCCGACTCGGTCAATAAAAACTTAGGCTGCGTGGGATCGGCTTCTAATTTCTGCCGTAGTTGGCTCATATAAATACGCAAATAATGGGCATTTTCTGAATAAGACGGACCCCATACTTCTTTGAGAATTTGTTGCTGCGTTAAGACTCTGCCTGCGTGTTTCACCAAGACAACCAACAATCGGTATTGAATCGGCGTAAGATGAACTTCTTGCTCATCGATACTGACCACTCGATTATGTAAATCCACTTTGAGATTAGCAGTGACAAACACATCGGCTTTTATGTGCTCCATTGGTCGAATAGCATGGCGTAATGCCACGCGGATACGCGCCAGTAATTCACCAAAACCAAACGGTTTGGTTAAATAATCATCCGCGCCTGCATCTAACGCATCGATTTTATGTTGTTCACTGCTACGCGCTGAAAGAATAATAATCGGTATGGCTGACCAAGTGCGTATGGCTTTGATAACTTCAACACCGTCCATGTCGGGTAAACCCAAATCCAATATGACTAAATCGGGTTTACGCACCCCCGCTTCGATAATACCTTGTTTGCCTGTGTCTGCTTCAAACACCGTAAAGTTTTGAGCGTTCAAACCCGTGCGCAAAAAACGCCGTATCGGCGGATCGTCTTCGATGACAATAATCACGGGGGCGTTAGTCACATTACTCTTCCAAGTCCATAACAGGTGGCGGTTGATTAATAGGGAGTACGAAGGTAAACACTGCGCCACCTTCGGGTCTATTTTGCGCGTTAATGCGTCCGCCGTGGGCTTCCACAATAGCACGACATATTGCTAAACCCAAACCGACCCCACTTTGCGCCGCTTCGTGTCTGGCTTGATAAAATTTTTCAAATAAATGTTCTTCGCGTCCTTTTGGAATGCCAGCTCCATAATCAGCCACCGCAATCTCAACTGCGTGTGTTGACATCTCAGCGGTAATATCCAATTGACTGCCCTCTGGCGTATAGCGCACGGCATTTTCTAAGAGATTAATCAGCACTTGTTCAATCATCACTGCATCAACAAATACCATTGGTATGCCTTCAGGCAATTTGACTTTCACAGGGCGACCCTCTAAATGTTTGTGCAGCCGCGTCAATACTGTGCCGATAATTTCTTCTAAGGGATGCCATTGTTTATTAAGTTCCACCACACCCGCATCCAGCCGCGCCATGTCCAGAATATTGTTAATCAAGTTCGACATACGCTCCGCTTCATCAACAATCACGCGACTTAAATCCAATTTGTCTTGGGGTTGTAGTCGTCCTTCGCCTTCTAACAGCGTGCTGGCTGAACCAATAATAGTGGCTAAGGGTGTGCGTAAATCATGCGAAATGGCACTGAGCAAGGAATTGCGCAAACGTTCTGTTTCCACCTGCATTTGTGTTGTCTTGGCTTGTTCGGCAAGGCGAATACGGGTTATCGCTTGCCCTATTTGCCGTAAAAATGTTTCTAGCAATTTTTGTTGTTCGGGTAAAAATACACGGCGTAAATTAACAGGCAATAACACCAACACTCCCAATACTCTGTCTTCGCCGTAGATGGGAAAGTAAATCGCCTCTGCACTGGGGAGAGTATTCGTTCCCTGCCCAGCCATTTCATTATGATCGAATACCCATTGCGCCACGCTCAAATCCGCGCCATGCAGTGATTCAGCGATACTTTTTTGCTTAGGAGTCAGTACGCCCCCGTTACTGTCGGGGAATAAAATAACATTGCGACTGCTAAATTCGGAATGTAAATGCCGTACTGCGATACGGACAACTTGCTCCTCGCTTTGACTGCTTGCCAGTTCCCGACTCATGGCATACAACACGCTCGCCCGTCTTTCTCTATGCGCAGCAACTTTGGCTTGCGAGTGTACATTTACCATTAAATTACTGATAACCACACCCACGACTAACATGGTGAGTAAGGTGATTAAATACTGACCATTCGACACCGAAAAACTGTAATACGGTTGCACAAACAAAAAATCGAACAGACCGACACCGAGTACTGAAGCCAACACCGATGGCCCACGCCCAAAACGCGTCGCCACAAACACCACGCCCAGTAAAAACACCATCACTAAATTGGCAAGTTCTAAGCGACCTATCATTGGATAAGCAATAACAGCACTGAGTAGCGGCACTAGTACTGCCCAAACATAGCCCTTGTAATAACCTTGCTTTTTAGCCTCTGTCCGTTGGCGCAAACCAGGTAAGGGGTTTTTATGAAACAGATTAATCTCACTGTCTGCCATTTGCGGACTGCCTAGCAAATAAATATTAACATTGTGAGCGTGACTGATTAGCTCATCGACAACTGACCCTAATAACCAACGTTTCCAACCGCGCCGACTGGGTTTACCCACCACAATCTTGTTAATATTGCGTTCACCCGCAAACTTAATAATCGCCTCGCTCATTTCAGGCGCACTGAGCGTTACCGTTTCCGCGCCCAATTGTTCGGCTAAGCGTAAAATTCTTAAGATACCGTCACGCTTTTCGGCGGATAAGCGTTGCAAATTTGGCGTTTCTACATAAGCCACTATCCATTCTGCCCGCAAACTGGTGGCTACACGCTTGCCCGCTCGCACCAAACGTTCAGCCAACGCATTAGGCCCTATGCACACTAAAATCCGCTCATTGACTTGCCATACTTCATGTATTGCGTGGTCTTCGCGGTAATTAAGCATTTGCAAATCAACACGGCTAGCGGTTTGGCGCAATGCCAATTCCCGCAAAGCAATCAAATTGCCTTTACGAAAAAAATGCTGCACTGCGTGTTGGGCTTGTTCAGGTAAATAAACTTTGCCTTCTTTCAGCCGCAGTAATAATTCATCGGGTGGTAAATCCACCAATTCGATTTCATCAGCATCTTCAAATACCGTATCAGGCACGGTTTCCCAGACGCGGATACCAGAAATCTGCCCGATGTCATCGTTAAGACTTTCCAAATGCTGAACGTTAAGCGCGGTATAAACATCAATCCCTGCGTCGAGTAATTCATGTATATCCTGCCAGCGTTTGGGGTGGCGCGAACTGGGTGCGTTAGTGTGAGCTAATTCATCAACGATGATAATCGCAGGGCGGCGTTTTAATGCGGCATCAATGTCGAACTCATGTAGCATCGTGCCTTTGTAATCAATTTGGCGCGTGGGCAACACTTCCAAACCTTTCAGCAATGCTTGTGTTTCCTTGCGTCCATGTGTTTCTATCAGCCCAATAACCACATCGAGATTTTCAGCACGGCGTTCACGCGCTGCCAATAACATGGCGTAACTTTTACCTACGCCCGCCGCCGCACCGAAGAAAATTTTTAATCGTCCGCGTTTGGCTTTGGCATTGTCGCGTTCAACACGCGCCAATAATTGATCTGGGTCTGGACGGTCATCGCTCATGGTTACTTACTGTCACCTAACATCTTCTGTTCGCCAATGATTTTTCCTGTTGCCAAATCGCACAGTACCGACCACTCCGTACCATCGTCTGCCTGTATCTCATGACGCACTTCAAAATGGTTTTGTTTATTAAATACCCGTTCTTGCTCAACCGTACCCGAATGTAATGCCAGAGATTCACGCTCACAGTTTTCCATTTGCAGTTTACTAGGTGGTAATTGGTATGAATTATCGGCAAGCGTGTATTGCGAAACGAGGGCAAGTATTAAGCCGCCGCTAAATTTTAAGGCTGATTTTATCGTAGACATTGTGTTATCCATCAAATGTGAAATTAAAAGAACGTTAGTGTGTTGCTTGGTCTAATGCCAGATTTAACTGTAATACATTAATTCTAGGTTCACCGAATACAAACCACTGCCGCGTTTCAGTCTGTGCATTGACCAATTCACGCAGTTTGTTTTCATCCATGTTTCGTGCTTTGGCGACCCGTTTAAGCTGATATTCTACTGCCGCCACGCTGATATGTGGATCAAGTCCACTGGCTGAGGCGGTGACTAAATCCACAGGCACAGCCGTTTTGTTGCTTGGCTCAGCCGCTTGCAAGGTTTTAACTCGCGCATTAACCGCAGTTACTAAAACAGGATTCGTAGGCCCTAAATTAGAACCACTGGACGCACCAGCGTTGTAAGGATAAGGCGAAGTCGCCGAAGCCCGTCCCCAAAAATACTTCGCTTGGGTAAACGATTGCCCAATCAACGCTGAGCCAACCGCTTGCCCTTTAGCATCGTAAATCAAGCTACCGTTAGCTTTATCAGCATAAAATGTGTGCGCAAACGCGGTGACAACTAGGGGATAAATCACGCCTGTCAACAACGTCAATAACAGTAACAACATCACGGCAGGTTTAAAATAATTCAACATGACTTACTCCTTACACCAGATTCATCGCAACGAGCAGTAAATCAATTGCCTTGATACCGATAAACGGCACAATCAGCCCACCGACACCGTAAATCAGCAAATTATTTTGCAGTAATTTTTCTGCACCGACAGGTTTATAGCGGATACCTTTCAACGCCAATGGAATCAAGGCAATGATGATGAGCGCGTTAAAAATCACTGCCGATAAAATCGCGCTGGCAGGGGTTGCTAAGCCCATCACATTCAGCACATTTAACGCAGGATAAGTGGTGGCAAATGCCGCTGGAATAATCGCAAAATATTTTGCTATATCGTTAGCAATTGAAAACGTGGTCAACGCCCCGCGTGTCATTAACATTTGTTTGCCTGTTTCGACAATCTCAATCAACTTGGTCGGATTGGAATCCAAATCCACCATATTGCCCGCTTCTTTCGCGGCTTGTGTGCCGCTGTTCATGGCAACGGCAACATCGGCTTGGGCTAAAGCTGGCGCGTCGTTCGTACCGTCCCCCGTCATGGCAACCAAACGCCCATCGGCTTGATGTTGGCGAATCAGAGCTAACTTCGCTTCGGGTGTGGCTTCGGCTAAAAAGTCATCAACGCCCGCTTCGGCGGCAATCGCGGCGGCGGTTAAACGGTTGTCACCTGTAATCATGATGGTCTTGATACCCATTTGTCGCAATTCAATAAAGCGTTCTTTTATGCCACCTTTAACGATGTCTTTTAATTCAATCACGCCCAACACTCGCGCCCCTTCGGCAACCAATAGAGGTGTACTGCCGCGCCGCGCCACATCAATCACGCTTTTTTGTAATTCTTCGGGAAACCGTCCGCCTTGTTCAAGTACATAACCACGAATCGCATCTTCCGCGCCTTTGCGGATTTGCCGTCCTCGTAAATTCACGCCACTCATACGCGTTTGTGCGCTGAAATGTACAAACGTTGCTCCTAAGGAATGCACATCACGCTCACGAAAACCAAATTTTTGTTTGGCTAACACTACGATGCTACGTCCTTCTGGGGTTTCATCGGCTAAAGAAGATAATTGTGCGGCATCGGCGAGTTGTTTTTCATTCACGCCTTTAGCGGGAATAAATAGCGCGGCTTGGCGATTGCCTAATGTGATAGTCCCTGTTTTATCCAGCAACAACACATCAACATCCCCCGCCGCTTCCACCGCTCGCCCTGAAGTCGCAATGACATTTTTTTGCATCATGCGCCCAATACCTGCAACCCCAATCGCCGATAATAAGCCGCCGATGGTGGTTGGAATCAAACACACCAGCAAAGCCACTAACACGGTGATACTAATCGGTTTACCTGCGCCCGCTACTTCCACGCTGTATAAGGAGAACGGCAATAAGGTCACCGTTGCCATTAAAAACACCAACGTCAACGCGACTAATAAAATAGTCAGTGCGATTTCATTGGGGGTTTTTTGCCGTTTCGCGCCTTCCACCATGCTAATCATGCGATCTAAAAACGTTTCACCCGAATTAGCCGTAATACGCACCACTAACCAGTCGGATAATACCCGCGTGCCGCCTGTCACCGAACTAAAATCACCGCCCGCTTCACGAATCACAGGCGCACTTTCACCCGTAATCGCGCTTTCATCCACCGAAGCCACGCCTTCAATGACATCACCATCACCCGCGACAAAATCCCCTGCTTCGATTAACAGCACATCACCTTTGCGCAGAGTAGAACCCGACACCTTGGAATAATTACTACCGTAACGCGGTTCGTCTAATTTCTTGGCAGTAATATCGCGTTTAGCGGTGCGTAAAAACGCGGCTTGCGCTTTACTGCGTCCTTCTGCCACGGCTTCGGCAAAATTAGCAAATAACACCGTGAACCATAGCCACAGCGTGATGGTTAAAATAAACCACGCGGGTTCTTCGCTGTTGCCACTGAGTGCTTGCAACCATAAAACCGTGGTTAAAATACTACCCAAATAGACAACAAACATCACAGGATTTTTCCATTGCTGGCGCGGTGTTAGTTTTAAAAACGCATCCAGCAACGCTTGCCGTACAATCGCGGGTTCAAATAAAGCAGTAGAAGCAGCATTGTTACTCATGGCATCACCTGTTGGGTCATTTGCAAATGTTCAACAATCGGGCCTAAGGCTAAAGCGGGAACGAAAGTCAACGCGCCCACCATTAATACGGTAATCATCAACAACACCGCAAACAACGGCGTGTGCGTGGGCAATGTACCTGCACCCGCTGGGACAATTTTTTTGTTAGCAAGTGAACCCGCAATAGCTAACACGGGAATCATCAACCAATAACGAGAAAACAACATGATTAACCCCAGCATCAAATTATAAAACGGCGTGTTAGCGGACAAACCCCCAAACGCGCTGCCATTGTTATTACCAGCAGAGGAAAACGCATACAACACTTCACTAAAGCCATGTGCGCCATTGTTCAATACTGCCACTTTGCCAACCTCCAGCATTAATGCCAACGCTGTACCGCCTAACACCATCAACGGCGGTACTAAAATAATCACCGCCGCCATTTTCATTTCAAAGGCTTCAATTTTCTTGCCCAAATATTCAGGCGTGCGTCCTATCATTAGCCCTGCGATAAATACCGCGACAATGGCAAACACAATCATGCCGTATAAACCACAACCTACACCGCCGAAGATCACTTCACCCAACTGCATCAACCACATCGGCACTAAACCACCCAATGGAGTGAATGAATCGTGCATAGCATTGACCGAACCGTTAGAAGCCGCTGTAGTTGCGACTGCCCATAATGCTGAGTTAACAATACCAAAACGGGTTTCCTTGCCTTCCATATTGCCGCCTGCTTGTGACTCTGAGGCGATTTGATCGACTTTTAACAAGGGATTGCCACTTTGTTCAGCCGTTACCGTAACAAAAACTAAGCTGGTAAAAATCAACGTCATTGCCGCTAAAATCACCCAACCTTGACGGGTATCACCCACCATCACGCCAAAGCTGTAACACAAGGACGCAGGAATTAATAAAATAGCCAACATTTCTAAAAAGTTAGACAGTGGCGTGGGATTTTCAAACGGGTGAGCAGAATTGACATTGAAAAAACCGCCGCCGTTTGTGCCGAGTTGTTTAATGGCGATTTGTGCAGCCGCAGGGCCTAAAGCGAGAGTTTGTTGTTGGCTTTTAATGATTTCAGTGACAGGTTTACCCGTCGCATCTAGCGTGGATTGCTGGTAACTGACCGCTTCCGTCAACGTCACCGTTTGATACGGGTTTGTTGTCTGCACCACCCCTTGACCCACTAACAACATAGCCAAAACTAAGGACAAAGGCAGCAAGATATACAAGGTACTGCGTGTCATATCCACCCAAAAATTGCCGATACCGTCACTATTACGGCGTATAAATCCGCGTACTAATGCCACTAATACCGCCATGCCACTCGCCGCCGATAAAAAATTCTGCACGGTCAGCCCTAGCATTTGGGTGAGATAACTCATCGTGGTTTCGCCTCCATAGCCTTGCCAATTGGTATTAGTGGCAAAACTGACAGCGGTGTTAAATGCTGAATCAGGATTAACAGCCGCTAGATTTTGCGGATTCAATGGCAAAAAAGCCTGTAGACGTTGCAATGCGTAAACTGCCAACAAGCCCAACAAGTTAAATACCAGCAAAGCCAGTGCGTATTGCGCCCAACGCATATCCTGTTTAGCATCAATACCGCAACATCGATAAAGTAGCTTTTCAAAACTCGCTAACCAACGATTCAAACCCGCAGGTTCATCCTGATAAATCCGCGCCATATAAGCACCCAACGGTTTAACCAATGCCAGTAAAACCACCAAATACAGCATAATTTGTAAAAAACTTTGCGCAGTCATTAGAACTTCTCTGGATAAAATAACGCCACCAGCAAGTAAATAAATACTGCCACCGCTAAACCACCACTCAGCACATAAAGCCAGTTCATGATTGCCCCCGTAATTTCTCGCACCCCTTGCTTAACAACGCTGTGCTGACAAAAAATAGTGCTGTAATGAATAAATAGGTTATGTCCATCTACATCGCCTCTTGGTTTGTAAAAAATGCAACCATTTGTGATTGTTTGTTGTTTAATGTACAAGAGAAACGAGTAAAAAAGTCGTAAAAATATTAACTGATGTTACGCATCACCCGAAAGCGTGTTGTTAGAAGATGAACAGAGGAAATTTAGGGTTCTGGAAAAGTTTAGCTAGTGCTATGAAATCCCTAACCTTGGGGCAAAACTATCCTGCTAAAGCCATAAATTGCTTGTAAGCGTGAATTTTTTCTTCGGACAATTGGAAAGCTAGCAAAACTAGGGGCGGCAATCATAACCGATTTTATCATTGATCTTTTAGGGGACGGAAAACAGGTGTTTTTCATTACCTCATATATTGCAATAGTTCGGATATTTTTGTAATCAATTGATTTAAAAAGGATTTTTAATATCTCATTCAAAAAAATAAAGTTTTTAATTTTCAATGAGTTATCTTTTTATAGGCTGTCATTTCATAAAAACTGTCCGAAGTATTGTTTTTTCGACTTACGTTTAATCGCTTCAATGCCCTGCCAACGCGGCTTTCACTGACCCCCAATCGGATGGCTCGTTCATACTGAAAATCATCGGGCTTTTCTTCTACATCCCGCGCTAACGCCTCCCTATCAATCTTGGTCGCAGGCTTGTTTCTCGTTTTGCTCGGTTCTGGTTTCTTAGTCCAGCGAAATACACTGGCTACACCGACACCAATCAACTCCGCCATTTCTAATAAACTCAGTCCTCGTTCTTCTCTTATCAATAACACTTTTTGTCGGAAATCTTTTGAGTACGCCATTTTGTTATTCTAAGTTTGCCAATGTCTCGCCTATTGTTTCATAATCATTTTATTAGCAGTTAGCTCTAAACCCAGTTATACAGCGTATTTTCCTTTATCCCCAACTCGCGGGCGGTCTCTGCTATATTGCTCGATTCATTTGCACGCTTAACCACATTCTCTTCAGGCTTAACCGTTTATCCTGAGCTTGTCGAAGGATGGACAGTTAAGTAGCTCATGGTTCGACAAGCTCACAGCTCACCACGAACGGCTTAACAATCCTGCCAGCCAAAATGTTAAAAGATATATGGTCAGCTACTTAAGCAGTCAATATCACCCTCCCGCTAACACGAGCCATACCATTATTTTTGTCCACGCGGGTAGAAATGACCGTGTTGCTCAGGCGATAACGTAGCATAGTTAGCCCCTTAAAAAGCTGTATTTGATGAAAAATTCATGAGGGGACTCATTCTTAATAAGGCAACACATATCAATGCTTGATTCATTATTGTTACCTCAGTCCTGTAGGTCTCAGATACTCCACGGTATGGATGACGAGGGCGGAGAGTATTTCTACATACAAGCTCTTGGCTTTAGGTCGGATCGGCTTCCCCAGTACATCAATCTTACTATCGCTTTTACTGGCTCTTTATTCTTTGGCTTTTGTTGTAGGGGGTTAATATACAAGGTCGAAATAAGTCTGTTTGAGCGACAGTGAAAACAGGTATTTCCGACAAACCGTTCTGTATATCATCTCGCTTTATCGAAAATGCCCTACTCGTTGAACATCATTCCCAATTGATGAGCTATGATTAACATACCTTATTGCGTTTATCATCCATCTAGTTATTAAGTTGTTTTCTGCCTATGTCAAAGAAAGTGTCTTCGTTTATTGTTACTTGCTGGTTAGTTTCAGCTGTTTTATTGTCGCCTGTGCTACAGGCTAAGTCTGCTTCTGGCGATAGTGAATCGCAACTTATTGATGGTGAAGCAAAAATGGTTAAGGCAGGGCAGTTTATCTGGAATCCTGATGCCGCGCCTGCTGGAGCAGTAGTGGCTTTGGTCAGTATTCCTAAGCAGCAACTTTATTTGTACCGTCATGGGGTGTTAATTGGGGCATCCAGTGTCAGTACGGGCAAGCGGGGTTATGGAACGCCTGCGGGAATTTTTACGGTACTGGAAAAAGACCGCTTTCACCGCTCACGAACCTATGACAACGCGCCCATGCCTTATGCGAATCGTTTAACGTGGGACGGCGTGGCGTTGCACGCAGGTCATGTGACGGGTACACCCGTGTCTCATGGTTGTATTCGTTTGCCCGCACAATTTGCTCGTTTGTTGTTCAGTGTGTCAACTAAGGGCATGACGGTAATTGTGTTGGGCTATGAAAGTCAGGCGTTTCGTTTGTCGCATCCTGTGATGGTGTTGCCGACTGACAGTAAAGATAATGCGATGCTGAATATGCTGGATTTAAGCCCCACGGAGGCGTTTCGCTGGCAAGCTGACAATGCACAAGATGGGGCTGTTTCGTTGGTGATGAATAAAGCCAGTCAGTTGTTATTGGTGTATCGCAATGGCATTGAGATTGGTCGGACTAAAATTTCACTACCTGCCGCTGAAACCAATTGGGGTACACGCGCATTCATTATGCAGGCAGACCAAAACACCGACACTAATTCTTTATTGAATCATCACTGGACGGCAATAAACAAGCATGACGATAACACGCTATTCAATGCTGCTTTTTTTGAGCGGATGAATATCCCTGCCGATTTTTCTAATGCCCTGAATGGTATTTTAACGGCGGGTGCTACGCTGTTACTCACTGATAATCTGAAACAACATCCGCAAATCCTGAAAACCGCCTCCGCGCCACCTGTGCGGTGTGTGAGCGGCAATTGTGTCGATGGTTCAGGAATACAGGTGTATGCCGATGGCAGTAAATATGTCGGTGATTTTAAAAATGGTGTGTCTGAAGGTCAGGGCGAATTTATTTCAGCCAACGGTGAAAAATACGCAGGGCTGTTTAAAAACGATAAGTTTCAATGGAATACGGATAATAATCTTAACCCCTAAATCTCCTTGCTTGAAAGTGGTGCTTTGTACCCCATAACAGTTTCATCATTAACAATACCTCAAAGGTAACATCATGCGAATGGATAAACTAACCAGTAAATTTCAAGAAGCCTTGGCGGATGCGCAGAGTTTGGCATTGGGCAGGGATCATCAATTTATCGAGCCTGTGCATATTTTGGTGGCGATGCTCGATCAACAAGGCGGTAGCGTTAAGCCGTTATTGGCGCAGTTGGGCGTTAATATTGCGTTAATGCACACGCAGCTCATACAAGAATTAACGCGCATTGCTACCGTGAGCGGTTCGGGCGGTGATGTACAGATTTCTAACGAAACCAATCGCTTATTAAATTTAACCGACAAACTAGCGCAAAAACGCAACGATAGTTTCATTTCCAGTGAACTATTTTTAGTCGCCGCTTGTGAAGAAAAAGGCTTTTTACAAGAACTGTTTAAAAAAGCTAATGTCACTAAAACACAACTTGAAAAAGCCATTGATGCCATGCGTGGAGGGGATACTGTGCAAGATGCAAATGCTGAAGACCAACGTCAGGCTCTAAAAAAATACACCATCGACCTGACCGAACGCGCCGAACAAGGCAAACTTGATCCTGTCATCGGGCGCGATGATGAAATTCGCCGCACCATTCAAGTATTACAACGCCGTACCAAAAATAATCCTGTGTTAATCGGTGAACCTGGTGTCGGTAAAACGGCCATCGTGGAAGGTTTAGCCCAACGTATCGTTAATGGCGAAGTTCCCGAAAGCATGAAGCATAAACAAGTGCTTGCCTTAGACATGGCAGCGTTAATTGCAGGAGCAAAATTTCGCGGTGAATTTGAAGAGCGTTTAAAAGCGGTGTTAAACGATTTAGCCAAACAAGAAGGGCAGGTTATTCTATTTATTGATGAGCTGCACACAATGGTCGGCGCGGGCAAAGCGGAAGGCGCGATGGATGCGGGTAATATGCTTAAACCTGCCTTAGCTCGCGGTGAACTGCATTGTGTCGGCGCGACCACCTTGGATGAATACCGTAAATATGTCGAAAAGGATGCGGCTTTAGAACGGCGGTTTCAAAAAGTGATGGTTGATGAACCGTCTGTAGAAGATACCATTGCCATTTTGCGCGGCTTAAAAGAAAAATACGAAGTACATCATGGCGTTGAGATTACCGACCCTGCGATTGTTGCCGCTGCGACCTTATCGTACCGTTATATTGCCGATAGACAATTACCCGATAAAGCCATTGATTTAATTGATGAAGCGGGCAGTCGCATACGCATGGAAATTGATTCCAAACCCGAAGTGATGGATAAACTGTATCGCCGCTTGATTCAATTAAAAATTGAACAAGTCGCACTGAAAAAAGAAAAAGATGCCGCGTCTAAAAAACGCTTAGAAATTTTAGAAGACGATATTAGTGATTTAGAAAAAGAATATTCCGATTTAGAAGAAACATGGAAAGCCGAAAAAGCCACGTTGCAAGGTTCAGCTAACATTAAAGAAAAGCTGGAACAAGCTAAATCCGAATTGGAATCAGCGCGGCGTGTTAATGATTTAGCGAAAATGTCTGAATTGCAATACGGTATTATTCCCGCACTGGAAAAGCAACTCAGTTTAGAAGCTGCGGGAGAAACGCAGAAAATGAGTTTGTTACGCAACAAAGTCACGGAGGATGAAATTGCCGAAGTGGTTTCTAAATGGACGGGTATTCCTGTGTCCAAAATGCTGGAAGGTGAGAAAGACAAGCTACTGCGCATGGAAGATTATTTAGGCAAGCGCGTTGTCGGACAAGAAGAGGCACTGAAAGCGGTGAGCAACGCCATTCGCCGTTCTCGTGCAGGTTTATCTGATCCGAATCGCCCCAATGGTTCGTTCTTATTTTTAGGACCAACAGGCGTGGGTAAAACTGAATTGTGCAAAGCCTTAGCCGAATTTATGTTTGATACCCCCGATGCAATGGTGCGCATCGATATGTCGGAATTCATGGAAAAGCATTCGGTGGCGCGGTTAATCGGTGCGCCTCCTGGTTATGTCGGCTATGAAGAAGGTGGTTATTTAACCGAACTAGTCAGACGCAAACCGTATTCTGTGATTTTGATGGATGAAATTGAAAAAGCCCATCCCGATGTGTTTAACGTGTTATTGCAAGTCCTAGATGATGGACGTTTAACCGACGGGCAGGGCAGAACAGTCGATTTTAGAAATACTATTATCGTCATGACTTCTAACTTAGGCTCAGACATTATTCAATCGCTATCAGGTGAAGCACTTTACAACGTCATGAAAACAGCAGTAATGGATATTGTTAGTACCAAATTTCGTCCTGAATTTATCAATCGTATTGATGAAGCGGTGGTATTTCATTCATTGGGGCGTGAACAGATTCGCGCGATTTCTAACATTCAAATCGGCTATTTGAAACAACGCTTGCAAGACCGTGACATGGGTTTTGAGCTATCTGAAGACGCGTTAGATTTACTCGGTGAAGCGGGCTTCGATCCTGTGTATGGTGCGAGACCGATGAAACGCGCTATTCAACAGCAACTCGAAAATCCGTTAGCACAAGCCATCCTATCAGGACATTTTATTGCGGGCGATACTATCAGGGTTGAGGTTGAACATGAGGAATTACGGTTTTTGAAGCAGTAAGTTATGCAGGGTAAATAGCGACGCTATTTACCCAGCCTGCACGTTTTAATACAGTAGTACGCTAACACACCGTATAATGCCTCGTTATTTTACTGACTTGTTAGGTGTGGTTTATGCAAATTATTCAGGAAGCATTGACGTTTGATGACGTTTTATTATTGCCAGCACACTCGACGGTGTTGCCACGCGATGTAGAGATGAGGACGCAATTGACGCGGACTATTTTTCTTAATATTCCCTTAGTCGCG
Source organism: Crenothrix sp. D3 (assembly GCA_002134785.1). Lineage (GTDB taxonomy): Bacteria > Pseudomonadota > Gammaproteobacteria > Methylococcales > Methylomonadaceae > UBA4132. The sequence goes on along the minus strand of MBQZ01000020.1, from coordinate 31,668 downwards.
GCGGCAATGGATACCGTCACCGAAGCACGCTTGGCGATTGCCATCGCGCAGGAAGGCGGCATTGGTATTATTCATAAGAATATGACCATTGAGCAGCAAGCGCGTGAAGTTCATTATGTTAAAAAATATGAAAGCGGTGTGATTAAAGACCCCATTACAGTGACACCTGACACCAGTGTGCGTGAAGTCATGGAATTAACGCGCTCTAAAAATATTTCGGGCGTACCCGTGGTGAATGGTGATGAATTAGTGGGTATTGTCACCAGTCGTGATTTACGTTTTGAAACTCGCTTTGATGAACCCGTTTCTACGGTGATGACTCCCAAAGAACGCTTAGTGACTATTAACGAAAATGCAGATCCTAAAGAAGCCATCGCGCTACTGCATAAACACCGCATTGAAAAAATACTAGTAGTCGATGATGCCTTTAATTTACGCGGCATGATTACCGTCAAAGATATTCAAAAAGCCAAAGATTATCCCTTAGCCTGTAAAGATGAACAAGAACGCTTGCGAGTTGGTGCGGCAGTTGGTACGGGTCAGGGTACAGAAGAACGCGTTGCCGCGCTAGTGGCTGCGGGTGTTGATGTCATTATTGTCGATACCGCACACGGGCATTCTCAAGGTGTATTAGATAGAGTGCGTTGGGTAAAACAAACGTATCCACAAGTGCAGGTGATAGGTGGCAATATTGCCACTGCGGCGGCGGCGTTAGCGTTAGTTGAAGCAGGTGCAGATGGCGTGAAAGTGGGTATTGGGCCAGGATCAATTTGTACCACACGCATCATCGCAGGCGTAGGCGTACCCCAAATTACCGCTGTCAGTAATGTGGCAGACGCGCTAAAAGGCTCAGGTGTACCGTTGATTGCCGATGGGGGTATTCGTTATTCGGGTGATGTCGCTAAAGCACTGGCGGCAGGTGCATACTCGGTCATGTTAGGTAGTTTATTTGCAGGGACGGAAGAAGCCCCTGGTGACGTTGAGTTATTTCAAGGGCGGTCTTATAAATCGTATCGAGGCATGGGTTCATTAGGTGCAATGGCGCAACAACAAGGCTCAAGTGATCGTTATTTTCAAGAAGCAGACTCAGTCGAAAAATTAGTGCCTGAGGGGATTGAAGGACGCGTACCGTATAAAGGCAGTTTACTGGCTGTTATTCATCAATTATTAGGCGGAATTCGCGCTAGTATGGGTTATACAGGCAGTCAAACCATTGATATTCTGCACGACAAAGCGCAATTTGTGCGGGTAACGAGTGCGGGTATGCGTGAAAGTCACGTTCATGATGTGATGATTACTAAAGAAGCACCTAATTATCGTTTAGATCGAAGTTAACATCAAAAAGGTAGTACATTAAACCTGTTTTTTTACATCTAAGTCTCTTGTTTTACTAAGTTATGAAGTGGCTAATAACAGGTTTACCCCGCCATCATTTGCTACCTTAAAACAAATCGACCCGCGCGTAAAATAATAACTATTTGCAGACCATGGCACAAAAATGACTAACGCGCTTTCAGCCTCGATTATAGAATCCCTATTAAGCCAACATAATCCGCTTGCACAGCTATACGTTGGTTACAGTGGTGGTATTGACTCTCATGTTTTATTGCATTTATGTGCATCAATACAGGCTCTTAGCGGCAAAATAACAGCTGTTTATGTGCATCATGGCTTGCAAGCTGAAGCGGAATCTTGGGCTGAACATTGCAAAAAAATAGCTGACAGTTTAGGTGTTAATTTTATCATGTTGCGTGTTGATGCCACAGCGACAGCGGGCGAAAGTCCTGAAGAGGCGGCAAGAAATGCACGTTACACGGCGTTAAAGCCATTAATTGCTGTTGATGATGTGCTACTGATAGGGCAGCATAGAGACGACCAGCTAGAAACTGTGCTGTTGCAATTATTTCGTGGTGCTGGCCTACGCGGTTTGTCTGGCATACCAGAAACCAGCTTTTTTGGGCTAGGTTTGATGCTAAGACCGCTGCTGAATGTCTCAAAAATTGACATTATAGACTACGCTCAAACTCACCAATTACACTGGATTGAAGATCCGAGTAATGAACAAAATAATTATGATCGTAATTATTTGCGCAATACTGTTATTCCTTTATTAAAACAACGCTGGGAATCGTGTGACAAGACCGTGGCACGTTCGGCAAAACATTGCGCTGAAGCTCAGATTGTCGTATCAGCGGTTGCTGATGAATTGTTTTATCCTGTGTTCAGTCAAGCAAATAAAACCATCTGCATTAGCCAATTACAAGCCCACAAAAGCCCTAGGCAACAACTGATTATTCGGCATTGGTTTCAGAGTTTAGGCTTAAGAATGCCTGCGCAAGCCTTTGTTGAACGCATACAAAACGAGGTCATTACAGCCCGCGAAAATGCTGATCCTATGCTGTTAGGGCAAGGTTGTTTTATTCGCCGTTATCGCGATAAGTTGTATTGTTTAAGGCAGTCAGAACAAGAAACACCTGAAGATATGCACTGGTCAGCTGAACAGAACTTTATAACATTTGCTACGCACCGAAAATTATCCTACGCACCGTCATCAACAGGTATTTTGTATGAACAGTGGCAGAAGGCAAAAATAACCGTAAAATTTCGTAGCGGTGGTGAAAAAATTCGCTTACCCAATCGCAAAGAGCATCATTCACTGAAAAATCTTTTTCAGGAAGCGGGCATTCCGCCTTGGGAACGTCACCTGACTCCATTAATTTATTTGAATAATAAACTGGCGGCTGTGGGCGAATTATGGATAAGCGCGGATTTTTATCATGAAAAATCAAACGGCTGTATTCGTTTTTCCCTACAAAGTGAAGAATAAATCCTGAAAAGACCATGACGAACTGGGTATTGTCGATTAAAATGCTTGCGTTAATCATCCTTTCAAAGCCGATAATTCCTACATGACAAAATATATTTTCATCACTGGCGGCGTTGTGTCGTCGCTAGGCAAAGGTATTGCGGCATCATCGCTTGCCGCTATTCTCGAAGCGCGTGGGCTAAAAGTCACTATGACTAAGCTCGACCCTTATATCAATCTCGACCCTGGTACGATGAGTCCGTTTCAACACGGCGAAGTATTTGTAACCGAAGACGGTGCCGAAACTGACTTAGACTTAGGGCATTATGAGCGGTTTTTAAAAACCACCATGCGCAAAAAAAATAACTTCACCACAGGTCAAATCTATGACAGCGTGTTGCGCAATGAGCGCAAAGGCGATTATTTAGGTGCGACCGTACAAGTTATTCCCCATATCACTGACGAAATAAAACGCCGTGTGTATGCCAGTGCAGAAGGCATGGACGTTGCTTTGATTGAAGTTGGCGGCACAGTGGGCGATATTGAATCTCTGCCGTTTTTAGAAGCTATTCGACAAATGCGTTTTGAATTAGGCATGGATAGATCGCTATTTATTCATTTAACGCTCGTGCCTTATATTCGCTCTGCCGGGGAAATTAAAACTAAACCCACGCAACATTCAGTTAAAGAACTGCGCACCATCGGTATACAGCCTGACATTTTAATTTGCCGTTCTGAACGCCCTATTCCTGTGAGTGACCGTCGCAAAATCGCACTGTTTACTAATGTAGAAGAACGTGCCGTTATTTCTGCCATTGATGCCGATTCCATTTATCGCATTCCGTTGATGTTACATGACCAAGGACTCGATGATATTGTTGTTAAACGGCTACGTTTAGACGTACCGCCAGCGGATTTAAGCGAATGGCACGCTGTCATTGACGCGCTTGAAAACTCCAACAACACCGTTAAAATTGCCATCGTTGGCAAATATGTCGATCATTCCGATGCGTACAAATCGCTAAATGAAGCCTTAATTCACGCGGGTATTAAAACCCGCACCAAAGTCGATATTATTTACATTGATTCTGAACTGATTGAAGAAGAAGGTACTGCACGATTAAAAGACGTGGATGCGATACTTGTCCCAGGTGGATTTGGTGAACGTGGCGTAGAAGGCAAAATTGCCACCGTGCGTTATGCACGAGAAAACCGTATTCCGTATTTAGGTATTTGCTTAGGAATGCAGGCTGCGGTGATTGAATTTGCGCGTAATGTTGCAGGGCTAGAAGGGGCGCATAGCACCGAGTTTTTACCCAAATCACCCCACCCTGTGATTGGTTTAATTACCGAATGGATGGAAGACGGGCAATTACAAACGCGTGATGAAAATTCTGATTTAGGCGGTTCTATGCGTTTAGGCGGACAACAATGCCGCTTACAACATGACACCTTAGCCCACGAAATGTATCAAAAAGATGTCATTACTGAACGCCATCGTCACCGTTATGAATTCAACAATCAATATATTGAACGTTTAGAAGCCAAAGGAATGCGTTTCTCAGGTAAATCCATTGATGGACGCTTGGTAGAAATGATTGAAATTCCTGAGCATCCGTGGTTTTTAGCCTGCCAATTTCACCCTGAATTTACTTCAACACCCCGCAAAGGACATCCATTGTTTTCAGGTTTTGTCGTTGCTGCCGCGCAGCATAAAGAAAATAATCAATAATCTTCCGCTATCTAATCTAATGGGTTTTTAAAAACCCATTAGATTTTCAACAGAGAAACAAACATGAAATTATGTGGCTTTGAAGTTGGTTTAAACCAACCGTTATTTTTAATCGCTGGCCCTTGTGTGATTGAAAGCGAACAACTCGCTTTAGATACCGCAGGGTATTTAAAAGAATTAACCACCGAATTAAATATCCCCTTTATTTATAAATCGTCATTTGATAAAGCCAACCGTTCCTCGCATGAAACTTTTCGTGGTTTAGGTGTGGAAAAAGGCTTAGAAATACTGGCGAAAGTAAAACAGCAAATCGGTGTACCTGTATTAACCGATGTGCATGAAGACACGCCGTTAGCCGAAGTTGCCAGCGTGGTTGATGTCATGCAAACCCCCGCATTTTTATGTCGGCAAACCAATTTTATTCAAGCGGTTGCCGCACAAGGTATTCCTGTCAATATCAAAAAAGGGCAGTTCTTAGCTCCTTGGGACATGGTAAATGTCGCCAATAAAGCCAAAGCGACAGGTAATCAAAACATTATGGTCTGTGAACGCGGCGTATCATTTGGTTACAATAACTTAGTGTCCGATATGCGTTCACTCGCAGTCATGCGTGATACCGACTGCCCCGTAGTCTTTGATGCCACGCACTCCGTTCAATTACCTGGTGGACAAGGCTCATGCTCAGGTGGACAACGTGAATTTGTCCCAGTGTTAGCGCGTGCAGCGGTAGCAGTGGGTGTAGCGGGAATCTTCATGGAAACCCATCCAAATCCAGCAGAAGCGAAAAGTGATGGCCCAAATTCATGGCCATTACACAGAATGCGCGAGTTATTAGAAACCTTAATGGTGTTAGATAGAGCCGTTAAAAGCCAACCTTTCATTGAAACCACTTTATAATTTAGTTTTATTTTTTAACCTACGGAGCAAACAGCACTATGAGTAAAATCGTTGATATTAAAGCAAGAGAAATTTTAGATTCACGCGGCAACCCAACCTTAGAAGCCGATGTTACCTTGGAATCTGGCGTTGTCGGTAGTGCAATGGTGCCATCAGGCGCGTCAACTGGCGAACGTGAAGCGATTGAATTGCGTGATGGTGATAAAGCCCGTTATTTAGGTAAAGGCGTATTGAACGCCATCAATAACGTTAATACTGAAATCCGTGCGGCATTAATTGGCATGGATGCAAACGCACAAGAAGCCATTGATAACGCGATGATTGCCTTAGATGGCACAGACAACAAAGCCCGTTTAGGCGCGAATGCGATTTTATCCGTGTCTATGGCTGTGGCTCATGCGGCGGCGAAAGAAGCAGGCGTACCGTTATACCGTCATTTGAACAAATCAGGACAATTCATCATGCCTGTGCCGATGATGAACATCATCAACGGCGGCTCACACGCGGACAACAGCGTTGATTTACAAGAGTTCATGATTTTGCCAGTTGGCGCACCGACATTCCGTGAAGCGATTCGTTATGGCGCAGAAGTTTTCCACAACTTGGCAAAAGTATTAAAAGCCAAAGGCTTGGCAACTACTGTTGGTGACGAAGGCGGTTTTGCCCCTAACTTATCATCAAACGAAGAAGCCATTGAAGTTATCTTAGAAGCGATTGAAAAAGCAGGCTACAAAGCAGGCGTTGATATTTTCTTAGGTATGGACGCGGCAGCTTCTGAATATTACAAAGACGGCAAATACGTTTTATCTGCCGAAAACCGTAGCTTCACGTCTGTTGAAATGAACGATTTCTTAGCGGCTTGGGTCGAAAAATACCCAATCATCTCAATCGAAGACGGTTTAGACCAAAACGACTGGGCAGGCTGGAAAGATCAAACTGAAAAATTGGGTGGCAAAATCCAATTGGTCGGTGATGATTTATTCGTAACCAACCCAAAAATCCTGAAAGAAGGCATTGAAAAAGGCATCGCCAACTCAATCCTGATTAAAGTAAACCAAATCGGCACACTGACTGAAACCTTAGCGGCTGTCAGCATGGCACACGAAGCAGGTTACACTGCCGTTATGTCACACCGTTCAGGCGAAACCGAAGACACCACCATCGCTGATTTAGCCGTCGCCACAGGCACAGGTCAAATCAAAACAGGCTCACTAAGCCGTTCTGACCGTGTTGCTAAATACAACCGTTTGATGAAAATCGAAGAAGAATTAGGCGAAGCAGCAGTGTATGCAGGTCGTAGTGCGTTTAACAAAATTTAAAACCTAGCGGTTTTATTTTATTTGTAGGGGCGTGAAAACTACGCCCCTATTTTTGTTTGAACACCGAATTAAATAGAAAACATTCTTATGGCTAAAACCAATGTGTTAGATACAGATACCGCTAATTTCAGCGATATTATTGGCAATGGAAAAATATATCATATTCCTAAATATCAACGCGATTATTCATGGGAAGAAGAACATTGGGATGATTTATGGCAAGATATTATTAATTTACAAGCCGATAGTAGTTCTTATCATTACATGGGAGCTATTGTTTTACAAGATGGCAGTAATGAAAAGGAATTTTTTATTATCGATGGACAGCAACGCTTGGTCACGCTGAGTATTATTGCGATTGCAGTTATTGCGAAGATTAAGCAATTACAAGAAAGCGGCATTGAGGTAGAAGAGAATGCAGAAAGAGTTTCATTGTTGAGAAATGATTACTTGGGGCGTAAAAATCCAAGCTCTCTTTTTTATTCAAGTAAGTTATTTTTAAATAAAAATAATAATAACTTTTATCAAAGCAATTTATTGCAATTTAAACCTCCTATAAATCCTAAATCATTAAACGACTCCGATAGATTATTATGGGGTGCTTATAAATATTTTTTAGCAAAATTGTCAGAATTAAATTTAAAAACAGGGTGTGATTTTTCTAATTTTTTAAATGATTCTATTGCAAGACAATTGCTATTTATAAAAATTAATGTAGTTGATGAAATTAATGCCTACACTGTATTTGAAACTTTAAATGCACGCGGTGTTGAATTAACATCAACCGATTTATTAAAAAATTATTTATTTTCTCTTGTCAATTCAGAACATGATTTAGAGCATATTCAAAGACAATGGATAAAAATTTCCGATACTGTCAGCATTAAAAAACTACCCGAATTTTTGCGTATTTATATTAATTCAAAAGAAAAGCTTATAAGAAAAGAAGGATTATTCAAGTCTATTAAAAACAAATTTCAAAAGTTCCCTGTTAATGATAGAGGTGATGAAGTTCTGAAATTATTAGATGAACTGGAAAAATATGCTTATTTCTATCAAGCACTTTCACAAGCAAGTCATGAACTGTGGCGTATCGATGATAGTTGCGCCAAAGATATTCGTAATGCTATAAAAATAATTGATTTATTTAAAGTTAAACAACTCTATCCTTTGTTATTTTCAGCTTATGAGAAATTTTATATAGATAACCCAGATAATTTTTATAAAATTTTAAAAATTTGTTTAGTTATTTCATTTCGTTATAACATTATTGGTGGTAAAAATCCCAATGAATTGGAAAGAAGCTATAATGAAGCCGCAATAAAATTAAACGATGGTTCTATAAAATTACCAGAACAAGTGTTTCAAAATTTAAAAAGAGTTTATATCGATGATGATGTCTTTATCAACGATTTTAGTTATAAGACAATAAAAACTAGTTCTGGAAAGAAAATTGTTCGCTATATTCTATTTTCTTTGGAATATGAAAACGGGTATGGTTACGACTTTGAAGATGATGATGCAACCATTGAACATATTTTACCAGAGAATCCGAATAGTGATTGGGAGTCGTTTTTTTCTTATAAAGAACAAGAAAACTATATTTATCGCTTAGGTAATTACACACTGCTTGAACCACGAATAAATCGTGATATTAAAAATAAAAGTTATGCGGAAAAACAACCTTTTTATTTAGAAAGTAAATATAGATTAACTCAAGAGATAAAATCGCCTTTATGGAATAAAGATAGTTTGCAAAAACGTCAAGAAACAATAGCTCAAAGAGCCGCTCATATTTGGCGGTGTGATTATTAGTAGTTTAGATTTTTCAAATTTAAACAAACTCTCTGTAAAAACAATACTAGTGCTATGAAAATCCTCATTGTTATCCTCATCGCCCTCATCGGGCATTTACAATATCGCTTATGGTTTGGTGATGGCAGTATTACTGAAATTAGGGCGTATCAACTGCGGCTTGATGATTTGAAAGCGCAAATTGAAGAAAAACGGCTGCGTAATGAAGCGTTATATGCGGAAGTGGTGGATTTACGAAAAGGGCAGGAAGCGTTGGAAGAGCGGGCGCGGGATGAATTAGGGATGATTAAAGAGAACGAGACATTTTTTCAAGTGATTGAATAGTTGCCACGAAAAACACGATACTCAGACCTTTCAGGTTTTGAAAACCTGAAAGGTCTTTTTTTGGTGGTGTATTAAATCTGTTTACCCATGACTGCCAGTCCTTTAAGGACTGGCAGTCATTGACAGGTTTGACTCGCACCTTTTTTCGTGTCTTTCGTGGACATTATTAAGGACACAATACAGCATGAAATTTGATTTACTCAATACCGACGGTCACGCACGGCGCGGGCGGTTGACGTTTGCACGCGGCGTGATTGAAACGCCTATTTTTATGCCTGTCGGTACTTACGGCACGGTGAAAGCACTCACGCCCGATGAGTTACACGGCATAGGCGCACAGATTATTCTCGGCAATACCTTTCATTTGATGTTACGCCCGACGACCGCTGTGATTAAAGCGCACGGTGATTTGCATGATTTTATGCACTGGGAGAAGCCGATTTTGACGGATTCGGGCGGTTTTCAGGTGTTCAGTTTGGGCGCGTTGCGTAAAATTACTGAAAAAGGCGTGACCTTTAAATCACCGATTAACGGCAGTAAGATTTTTATGGGTCCCGAAGAATCCATGCAGGTGCAGCGTGATTTAGGCTCAGATATTGTGATGATTTTTGATGAATGCACGCCGTATCCTGCGACAGTTCAGGAAGCGGCGGATTCGATGCGTTTGTCATTGCGCTGGGCAATGCGGAGCAAAATCGCGCACGGCGATAATCCGTCGGCGTTGTTTGGTATTGTGCAAGGCGGGATGTATGAACATTTACGCGAAGAGTCAATTGCAGGTTTAACCGACATTGGTTTTGATGGTTATGCAATTGGTGGGCTGTCAGTCGGCGAACCGAAAGAAGAAATGATGGCAACTTTGGACGGTATTCATCAAAAAATGCCGACTGATAAGCCGCGTTATTTAATGGGCGTGGGGACACCTGAAGATTTAGTGGAAGCAGTGTGTCGCGGTATTGATATGTTTGATTGTGTGATGCCGACGCGTAATGCGCGGAATGGACATTTGTTTACCACGTTTGGCGTGGTGAAAATTCGTAATGCCCAGTATGAGTTTGATACTCGTCCTCTGGATGACAACTGCGGTTGTTATACTTGCCAAAATTATTCCCGCGCGTATTTACGCCATTTGGATAAATGCAAAGAGATGTTAGGTTCGCGGCTGAATACGATTCATAACTTGTATTATTATTTGCATTTGATGCAAGGCTTGCGTGATGCGATTGCCAGTCAGACCTTGGATGCGTTTGTGAAGGCGTTCTATGAGCAACGTAATACGACGCGTGTTCTGTAATGAAGGCTATTGAAATAGACAAGAGTGAACTGGCTTTATTTGCTTTTTTGCTGGTTTATTGGGTGACGTGGACGCTACTAGCGGCGTGGTTGCCGTCGTCTATGGACGTGGATAGTGTGGAGCAAGTGGTTTGGTCAGAGCCGTGGCAATGGGGCTATTATAAACATCCGCCGCTGCCGTCTTTGTTGCTGCATGGTTTAAATAAACTGTTCGGCGGGCCTTCGCAGGGATTAACGGTATTTGCCGCGCAAGGCGGTAATGTGGTGGCATTGATTTATGTTTGGCTGTTAGCTAAACGTATTTTGCCGCCGCAGTTAGCCATTGTTGCTGTGTTGATTACGTCATTAATTGGTTATCATAATTTCAGAGCGGTGGTGTTCAATCATAATACCGTGTCGTTGCCGTTTACGGCGGCTGCGTTGTATTACTTTTACTGCGCTATTCGTCAGCCTGAACGGTTGTTGACGTGGCTATTGTTGGGTGTTGCCTGTGGTTTGGCAATGCTAACCAAGTACAGCGCGGTGTTGGTGTTGGCTAGTTTTGTTATGTACATGATTTGGCAACAACTGTGGCGCAAGCATTTTGTCATTCGTGGCTTTTTAGTCAGTTTATCGATCTTTATGCTGGTGTTTTCGCCGCATTTACTGTGGCTGATTGAGCATGATTGGCTACCGTTTACTTACCTCGATAAACAACTGACCACCTCAGGCGGTCGCTTAAAATTATTGGGCAATTTTTTTGCCAATCAAGGCATACGCTGGTGGTATACGTTACTGGCAGTTTGGTTGTTGACTAAAATTAGCCCGCGCCAGACTACGCGCATCGAAATTGTGGAATCACCTCGCTATACCGATGACCGTCGTTTTCTGTTCATGATGCTGTTCACGCCGTTGGTGTTGGCGATGTTGCCGCTGTTGATTAAGGGTAATTCATTGAACAGTAATTGGGTGAGTGCGTTTTTTTTACCCGCTGGAATTTTGCTGACGCTGTGTGTGTTTCGTCATTATGATGAAGCGAAACTACTAAAAAATACCCAGTGGGTCGTGTGGACGATACATATTGGAATAGTGTTGATTTTCTTTATTGGTGCGGTGATTTACCCCGCGCAGATTGGACGCAATGCGCGAACTAATTATCCAAGTCAACAGTTGGCAGAGACTGCTTCGGCACTCTGGCACACGCATCAACAACAGCCGTTGACCATCGTGATTACCAATAATTGGCTAGGGGGTAATGTGTTACTGCATACCCGTCCCGAACCGACGGTGTTAATTGACAATGATAGTGTGACTTCTCCTTGGGTCAATCGCGAAGATGTGGCAAGTTGTGGCGCGTTAGTGTTGACCAGTGTTGAAGAAATGGCTTTGCCTGCTTATGCCGATTTATTCAATACAGCGAGTGCAACAGGTCAATTTGCATTGAATTGGGGGCATCCGCCACACGGCGCAGTGGTGAATATTGCGTGGGCGATTTTATCACCTGAACCGACGGCTACTGCGTGCCGTTTAGCCGATGCTAATTAAATTTATCGTCTTTGCCTTAGTTGGCTTGGTCGGTACAGCGGCGCATTATCTGCTGCTTTATCAGTTGGTGGAAAGTTACGCCGTCAATGCGGTTACTGCGTCCAGCTATGGCGCGATTGCAGGGATGTGTATCAATTATGGCTTGAATTACCTATTAACGTTTAAAAGCCAACAATCACATCTGCGGGCATTTCCTAAATTTGCGGTGATTGCGAGTATTGGGTTCGGCTTGAATATGGGGTTAATGACGCTATTAACCGCGCAACTTTATTATTTGTACGCGCAGATTTTAACGACCGCGCTGGTGTTAGTGTGGAATTTTTTAGGCAACAGCTTGTGGACGTTTAGAGTAAAAAAAGCATGACGATTGAACTCATTATCAATGCCGATGACTACGGCTATTTTCCTTGTGTGAGTCGAGGCATACTGGAAGCCGCTCAATCAGGCTCACTCACCGCTACGGGTATTTTAGCAAATAATCCTGACTTACATACGCAGTTGGCATGGTTGGATAGCACACCGCAATTGGACTTAGGTGTACATCTGAATTTAACGTTTAAACAGCCGTTGACAACGGTGATGGCTGACAAATTAACGCGCTGGCAGGGGTGTTTTCCAAATGCCTACACGATGAGTTTGTTAATTTTGACGGGCAAAATCAGCGTGGCAACCGTGCGCGAAGAATGGTGCGCTCAGATTGAAGCCTGTCAGTCTAAAAAATTGGTATTTTTGAATTCCCATGAACATATCCATATGCTGCCCGTGTTGTTTCCGCTGGTGTTGGAATTGGCGAACGCGTACAACATTCCTCATGTGCGGCTAACGCGAGCGGATTGGCTTAAGCCGTTGACAGGCGCGGGGCTGATTCGCAATACTTTGATGCAAGCGATGCAAACAGTCAATCAGCGACGTATTAACACGCCCGTGCCGTTATTTTTAGGGCTAAGTCGGAGTGGGAAGTTGGATTATGCTGCCTTAACTCAGATTTTTTCAACGCTTAAAGCAGGTCATCGTTACGAGTTGATGTGTCATGTGGGGCATTTTGATGCCAATGAAATTACCGACCCTAAACTGCTGGCTTACCATGATTGGGAAGCCGAACTGGCGTTATTACAAAGCCCAGAACTTCAAGAGTTGTATCACCGATTCAACATTCGCTTGAGTCATTATTAGCGTTATTTAGATTTAAGCATGACTGTCAGTTCTTAAGAGGACTGGTAGCCGTTAAACAAACATCAATATTATCCTTTGGTTATCTAAAAATATGAATGAAACTATTAACCCCCGCCCCGTCATTAGTGCGGTTATTCCAGCCTACAATGAAAGTCAAGGCATAGAGACCACTATCAAACAAGTTGCTGATATTTTAACGGGGTGTGTTAATGGTGATTGGGAAATTATCGTGGTTGATGATGGCAGCAACGATGATACTTACCAGCAAGTCTGCGCACTCTCTCAACTAGATACCCGAATCAAAGGCATCGCGCTCAGTCGTAATTTTGGTAAAGAAGGCGCGTTACTAGCAGGATTGGCTCATGCCACAGGTGCAGCCATCCTCACCTTGGATGCTGATCGCCAACATCCGCCGATTTTTATTCCTGACATGATTGCCAAATGGCAAGCGGGGGCAGACATTGTTCATGCAGTTAAGCGCAGTCGGACACAAGACTCAGTAGGACAGAAAGCTGCTGCTTACTGTGTTAATCATCTTATTTCAGGGTTAGGCGGTATTGACGTAAAAAACTCATCTGACTTCAAATTATTGGATAGAAAAATCGTCAATATTATTGTGTATCAATTGCCTGAAAAACAGCGATTCTTTCGTGGTTTAACCAGTTGGATAGGCTTTAATGAAGACTATATTTATTTTGATGTCGCAGAGCGAGAAGGCGATGAAAGCAAATGGTCGTTTTTGTCGTTATTGGAATTAGCCATTACCGCGTTAATCTCATTTACCTGTGCGCCGTTAAGAATCGTGACTTTTTTAGGTGTTCTGACATTGGTACTGGGTTTTGGTGTCGCCAGCGAAGCCCTGTGGTCTTTAATTAATAATCAAACTGTTTCGGGTTATAACACCATCATTATCTGCGTGTTGTTACTTGGTAGTTTTATCATGATTAGCCTAGGCATTATCGGTGAATACGTTGCCAAAATTTACGATGAAGTGAAGGCCAGACCGCACTATTTAGTTAAAAACAGTGTCGGTATTGATGATAACTAAACACAATTTATAAGCAAGCGGTGTTTAGGTAAACACCACCACGCGATTATGATGTGGCTACACTAAACAGGACACTTTCCTATAAAATCCATGAAAAGACCTGAGAGTGATTATATGATCAACCAAGCCAAACAAAAATACACCGCTGAGTTTAAAGAGAATGCCGTAAAACGTGTGAATTAATAGAGCAATATAGCAGAGACGGCGCGTGAGTTGGGGATAAAGTAGAATACGCTGACTAACTGGGTTTATCAGTATAGCCGCCACGCTAAGGTTGATAAGGCAGTGCGAACCGATGAACATTTATACAATGAGCTGAAACGCTTAAAGAAAGACGTTGCGCGTTTGACGGAGGAACGCGATTTATGGACAAGGCGGCAGCGTACCCTTCGTGATGCTCAGGACAGGCTTTACCAAAGAAATACGGTTCAGACCACATGGATTCTGGAGCAGAGCGAGGATTATAACGTGGCATTATTGTGTTCGGCGTTATCTGTGAGCCGTAGCGCGTACTACGCGTGAACGACAGCGGCTGAAAGTCGCAAAGCCAAGCGCGATAAGGAACTGAAAGCAGCGATTACCGCCGCTTTCACCCAAAACCGCGCTGTTTATGGAACGCGTCGTCTCAAAGAAGTATTGGCAAAACAAGGTGATAACGCAAGTCGGCAACGCATTGGACGCATCATACAGGAGGCACGGTTGGTGTGCAAAACCAAGCGGCGGATGTCATTATATAGTTACGCTACAGTTGCTTTGTTAAGTAAAAATCGCAATCATAATTTGTCGGTAGTGACAGGAAGTGGAGCTACGCATTATTCCACATAGTTAGTAAAGATAACGCATCGCTACACTGCACGCTCTCAGCACAAACAATGAGGTTGATACTTCGCTACCAATCAAAATTCGGGTTGGGTGACGCATACGGTTCCATTCATAAGCGTGGTAAGGATGCCCATGTTTGCCTTCTCCTGCTGCGTCACGCATTACTTTGAGTCCAGTGGCAATAACGCCATCGTGTTTCGGTTCATATTCCAACAGCACCAGTGCGGAAACTGCCAGCGCGGCATCGAAGGCATTCAGGGAATAGCCGATTAGTTCGTCTTTGCAATACTGTAGAGCTATCTGGCGCATACTCTCAATTTTATGTTCAGGGTCAAGTCTGTGTTTTTCTGATTCACTGAGCGTCAAATAAGTCTGGTACATCCGCCCCAGATAGTAGGTATAAATTTCGGGTAAATAATATTTCAAAGCGGTTTCATGACGGAAATTACCGCTGATAAAAGCGCGATGATGAAAATCGAGTAGCCGATGTAAAAAGAGCAGGTTTTCACCCTCTAAAGCCCTCCACTGTTTTCGATTAAGCAGAATAGAATCGAGGATGTCCATATTGTGGCCGGGGCAAATTTCGTTGCCCAGCATTTCTCGAATTATCCGACCATCGGCATTCTTGAAAGTTTTGTCGAACCAGATTGGCACCGCGCCTTGGTAATCCAGTGGCTTGGTGATGTGAATGGTAGGTGGATTGGAAGCGTAGTTGCCGCCGACCTGATACTCACTAATAATTTCTACCCACGGGTAATTCAACAGTGATTCGCATTCTTCAAGTAGCACTTTATCCACTGACAACTGTTCTTTCTGCACGAAATCCAGCCACTTTTTTGCCATTGCCAAGGTGAGAAAAGTGGTATCGGTATCGGGAACGTAATCACCAAAACCAAGATCTCGTTTCTTTTGCCACGTTTCTTCTGAAAGCCTGCACAACGGTTTGCCGTCAGCGTCTTTTGGTAAACAGGTGATTGCAGGGTGTTGAGTGTGATTATTGGGTGTCTCCAGCCATTCCCGACTGGTACACACACAATAGCGCAGCAGATTCTCCAAAATCGGGATAATACGTTCATAATATTGCTTGTGCGTCGTATCAGACTCTAAAAATACCAGCAAATGTTCAAAAAAATTCACATCAGAAAAAGCGATTCTGTGCCAAAGCCAAGTAAAAGAAGAAGTCATCGGCTCAGAAATACCGATATAAGGTCTGCGGATCAGTCTACGAAGACGTGGATTGCTCATTAAAAAGCAGCGTATTAACGCGAACAATACCGTGATATTTTTGTATTCCTGTGACCCCAGTCCCTGTAATACATTGATAAAGTTGTCACCGTCAGTATGGTCATCGCCCGATAACTCAACCTGCGCCGCCACTGGAAACCACGGGTCTTTTTTATCCTTATCCCACACGCGAAAAATATCATGCAGACAGCTATCAATTAGGGTCTCCATCTGGGTTTTCGTCAGTTCGACAGTGACTTGCTCAGCTTTTTCGCGTTGTTGCCAACGGGGATTTTCGATGCTATCGAGGAGTTGTGCCAACGGGCGAAAAGTGGTTGCTATCCATTGAGGATCTTGCCAATTATCAGGGCTTGCCTGCATGGCGTTGTGCATCATCGCTTGATAAACAGATAGTTCTGTTAAGGGCAGGTAGCACCACTTTAAAAGTAAATACTTCAGGGCAGGGTGTCCAAGCAGCTTCTTGTAGGCAAATCGAAGATTGCGCCCTGATTCAGTGGCGCAGTCTCCGTCAAGCACAGGTCGATCACAAATATCATAAATGGTTGCGTTTCTGGTCATGATTTTTACTCCACTAAATAAAAAAGGCTCTATTTGATTGGCAATGCCACTAAGCGTGTTAGGAAAGGGTAGCACAAACCCTTGAAACTGGGTAATGCAAGAAAGCCCTGCGTAAAAATGCTAAAATCCACGCTTTATTCAGCCCTTAGCCTTTTTCTATTCATGTCTACCCCCTTAAAACTACCCATTGAGTCACTCAAATTACACATTGATTTAACAGGGTTTGAATTCCCGCCTGCCCCGCGTTTGCAAAATACGCTGTTAGGGCAAGACAGAGCGCGGTCAGCGTTGGCATTTGGTGTGGCTATGCCTAATGCGGGTTATAACATTTTTGTGATGGGCGATTCAGGTTTGGGTCGAGTGTCGCTGATTACTAACCATTTAAATACCTTAGCACATACCTTACCCGCACCGTCTTCTTATGCCTATGTGGATAACTTTGATAACCCCAGAGAGCCGATTGCGATTGAATTACCTGCCGAATACGCACAAACCTTTAGTAAATCCATTGAGAAAATGTGTGATGATTTGCTTGCTACCTTTCCAGCCGCATTTGAAAGTCCTGCGTATCAACAAAAAAAATCTGCTTTAGAACGCCAACTCAGTCAAGCCTATAACAGTGCAATTGATTTGGTGGATAAAAAAGCTCAAACCTTGAGCATTGCGGTATTTCGCGACAATGACACCATTACTTTCGCGCCGATTTGTGACAATAAAACCCTGAATGAAGAGCAGTTTACCCAGTTACCTCAGCCTGAACGTGAACAATTTCACCAGCACGTTGAACAACTCGAAGACTATTTGAGTGAGGTATTATTGGAACTGCCGCAGTGGCGTAGAAATTTGGTGGAAAAAACCAAACAATTAGACAATGATACTATTCATATCGCCATCGAGCCATTATTTGCAGAACTGAATAAAACCTATCAAAACATTGATGATGTCATTACTTATTTGGCTGAAATTAAGAAAAATCTTGATAATACTATCGCCGATTATCTAATGCCCACCCGCCTTGAACCGCGTGAAACCAACAACAAGCGTAGCCTATTAACTGAGCAGTACGCGCCCACTATTTTGGTGGATAACAAGCACGAAAACGGTGCGCCGATTATTTTTGAACCGCATCCCACTTATCAAAATCTGTTCGGACGTATCGAATATGTCAGCGATCAAGGCACATTAGTCACTAGTTATCGCAAAATTTGTGCAGGATCATTGCACAAAGCCAACGGCGGTTATTTAATTCTCGATGCCGAAAAATTATTGACCTATCCGTTTGTGTGGGAAGGTTTAAAGAGGGCGTTGCAATCGGGGTATATTGAAATTGAATCGCCTTATTCTGAGTTCGGCGTGAATACGATTACCCTTAAACCCGAAGTCATTCCGCTGAAAGTTAAAGTAATACTCGTCGGATCACCCGACACTTATTATTTGCTAGAAGACTTGGACCATGAGTTTAACGAGATGTTTAAAATTCTCGCTGATTTTGATAATACTATTCCCCGCACGCAGGAATCCACGCAGGGTTTTATTGCGGTGATGATTAAACAAGCTGCCGATTCAGGCGCGAAACCATTAACACAAGCCGCGATTGTCGGCTTGATAGAACACAGTTGCCGATTATCAGAAAACCAACAACAATTCTCTGCTCGCATTAATGATTCACTGGAAATTATTGGTGAAGCTAATTTGTTTTGTCAGCAAGCGCAGGATGATGAAATTGATAAAAAGCACGTTGACGCAGCCCTGACCGCGCGTGAATACCGCAACGGCAGATTGTCACAAGCGATACTCGATGAAATGCTCGACGGCACAGTGCTGATTGATACTGAAGGCGCGGCAGTCGGGAAAATCAACGGCTTAACGGTGTTAGAAATCGGCGGCAGTAGTTTTGGCGCACCTGCGCGTATTACTACCACGGTTTACCCTGGATCACGCGGTATTGTTGATATAGAACGCGAAGCTGAATTAGGGCAATCCATACATTCCAAAGGCGTACTGATTTTAACAGGCTATCTTGGGCATTTTTACGCTCAACAATTTCCCTTAGCCATCTCCGCCAGTATCGCCATTGAACAATCCTACAGCTACATCGACGGTGACAGCGCGTCACTGGCTGAACTGTGTTGTTTGATTTCTGCGCTCACTCACACACCCATTAAACAAGGTTTTGCTATCACAGGCTCAATTAACCAATATGGCGAAGTGCAAGCTATCGGCGGCGTGAATGAAAAAATCGAAGGCTTTTTTCGCCTCTGTAAAGCACGCGGCTTAAACGGGCAACACGCGGTTATTATTCCAGCGGCTAACAAACGCAATTTAATGTTAAAACAAGAAGTCATTGATGCCGTTGCCGAGGGTTTATTTGCCGTCTACGCGGTGTCTACGGTCAATGAAACCCTAGAACTGCTCACAGGGAAAACGGTAGGCGTGATGGATGAAGCTGGTAACTACCCAGAAGACAGCATTAACTTTAAAGCCATTTCGCGCTTAAAAGAAATCGCTGAACTGGAAGATGACGATGATGATGACAAAGAGGAAGCTGGCGCGTAATTGTAATGAAATCAGCAAGGCTCATCGAACAAATCCCCGTCATTATTATTAGTGGCTTTTTAGGGCGTGGTAAAACGACACAACTCAATCAATTACTGACTGATATTACGGGTAGTGGGTTAAATCTGTTATTTAACAGACTTATCAGGAGTCCAATAGCTTTAGCTATTGGCGATTCATAAAAAGCTAAAGCTTTTTAACTCCAAATTTAACCCGCTACCCTATTACGCACAAGAAAATTTTCTTATGCGTAACATCAAGTAGGTAAGTGATACGCAACTATTCGCTCTACTTCATTTTTTGAACCCAATATCAGCGGCACACGTTGATGAATGCCAGTGGGTTTAATGTCCAGTATACGTTCGCGTCCTGTGGAACACGCGCCACCTGCTTGCTCAATAATAAACGCCATTGGATTGGCTTCATACATCAGTCGTAATCTGCCTGTTTTGCTGGGGTCACGCGTATCTAAGGGATACATGAATACGCCGCCACGCGTGAGGATTCGATACACTTCAGCGACTAAGGACGCAATCCAGCGCATATTAAAATCTTTCTCGCGCACACCGTCCGTGCCTTGTACGCATTCAGTCACATAACGCTGCACAGGCGGTTGCCAAAAACGTTGGTTAGACATATTAATGGCGAATTCTTGGGTATCTTCGGGGATTTTTATTTCAGGATGAGTCAAAATAAATTCGCCAATATCTTGATCCAATGTAAACGCATTCACGCCTTGCCCTGTGGTTAAAATCAACATGGTTGACGGGCCATACAACACAAAACCCGCACACACTTGCTCTGTACCTTGACGCAAAAAATCGGCTTCTGTCGGTGTTATGCCTTCGGGGCAGTGCAGAATAGAAAAAATTGTTCCCACCGTCATGTTGACATCAATATTGGACGAACCATCTAAGGGATCAAATAACACCAGATAATTACCTTTTGGGTATTGCGCTGGGATTTGAATAATGTCGTCGATTTCTTCCGATGCCATCCCCGCCAAATGCCCTGTCCAATTCAAGGCATTGACCATAATGTCGTGGGTGATAATGTCTAATTTTTTCTGCACTTCACCTTGCACATTTTCGGATTCAGCACTGCCTAATACACCCACCAAATCACCGCGATTAACAAGATGGGATATTTCTTTACACGCCGTGACAATATTATTCAGCAGCAGGGTAAATGTACCCGAAGCGGCAGGCAAACTGCGTTGCTGTTCGATAATGAACTGCGTTAAGGTTATTTTGTTAGTCATCTGGTTGCTCCGTTATTCTTTGTGAGTCAGTACATTGTAAATTTTAAAAACCAGTATGGATGTCGCCAATAAGAGGGTGATGCTATTGGCAATCACGATGACTTTATTCCCAATAAAAATCCCGTAAATAAGCCAGCCAAGTACACCTAGGGTAAACAGCGTGTACATACTGAGTGACAGCGACTTCGTGTTTCTGGTTTTTAGGGTATGAATAACTTGTGGCAGAAAGGAGGCGGTGGTGAGTGAGGCAGAAATATATCCGATGATGTCGATAATCTCAGGGGTAATAATCATAATTTATCCCTTGCCGCGTGTTCGCGTCTTATCTTTGGCAGTTTCTGAGGTCTCAAAGCGTTTTTCTATAAATTGAATCATCAAATCAGCAATGTCTTTGCCACTGGTTTCTTCTATGCCTTGTAAACCAGGGGAGGAATTGACTTCCATGACCACAGGGCCATGATTAGAACGGAGCAAATCGACACCACAGACATTCAGCCCCATAATTCTTGCGGCGCGGATTGCCGTTGAGCGTTCTTCTGGGGTTAAGCGAATTAATTCAGCCGAACCTCCACGGTGTAAATTAGAGCGAAATTCGCCTTTTTTGCCTTGGCGTTTCATCGCAGCAACCACTTTATCACCGACCACAAAACAGCGAATATCACTGCCGTTGGCTTCTTTAATAAATTCTTGCACCATGATGTTAGCGTTCAAACCCATAAAGGCTTGAATGACACTTTCAGCGGCATTATGGGTTTCTGCTAACACCACACCAATGCCTTGTGTACCTTGCAATAATTTAATCACCAACGGCGCACCACCGACTTGGGCAATTAAATCTTCAATATCATCGGGATTATTAGCAAACCCTGTGACAGGTAAGCCTATGCCTTTTCTAGCCAGCAATTGAATAGAGCGCAATTTATCCCTAGACCGTGAGATGGCAACCGATTCATTTAACGGCAGGACATTCATCATTTCAAATTGGCGCAATACCGCTGTGCCGTAAAACGTGACTGATGCCCCGATGCGCGGTATAACGGCATCAAAACCCGTTAAATCTTCGCCTCGATAATGAATAGACGGATTGTGCGAGGTAATATTCATATAACAACGCAGCACATCCAGCACTCGTACTTCATGACCGCGTGCTTGCGCCGCTTCAACTAAACGTGCCGTTGAATATAATTTAGCGTTACGCGATAAAATAGCAATTTTCATAATTTCCTGATTTAAGGTCTAAAATACTCGTACTATTTTGGCATGAAATAATCTAAGCGGGTTCAATTTTATTCTTAATGTGAGGTTAATATGGCATTACGCGAAACACCTGTGTGTGATTTTGGTACAAAAGCACCTGACTTTGATTTACTGGGTGTGGATGGAAAACGCTGGACGCTTGCCCAGTGCGTGGGTGAAAAAGGGCTATTAGTGATGTTTATCTGTAATCATTGCCCTTATGTTCAAGCAATCCATGACCGCATACTTCGAGACACGCGAGAACTGCAAGCGTTTGGTATTGCCTCGGTGGCAATTATGTCTAACGATACGGCAGACTACCCAGAAGACTCTTACAAAAATATGCAGCGACTCGCCGTACAATACGATTATCCTTTTCCGTATTTGTTGGATGACACGCAAGCCGTCGCGAAAGCCTACGGCGCGGTGTGTACGGTTATAACGCGAATTTGGAACTGCAATATCGTCGGCGTTTAGACAGCAATTCTCATTATGAAAAAACACGCTATTCTTATGGCTCATCTTATGGCTCACTATTCAGAATTGTGAAGGAATTTATCGCTAATGGCTTTCCCGTTTGCCCCCATAAAAAGACCAGAATCCGTATTAAATCAAAAATCTTTGGTCGCCATGATTAAAAATAAATTCGCCAATTTGACCGATGTCAGAACAGGAAAAAATAGCCAATACGAGGTGAGCACGGTTCTTAACGGAAGTTTACTGGTTGCACTGGATGGCGTTGAGTATTTTTCCTCGGAAAAAATTCACTGTGACTGCTGTTCCACGCAAGAATTCACGAACGGGATTGTCGCTACAGCCACAAAGCGATTACGCCCGTTATCGTTTCGCCTCAGCAAAGTAACGTGATTCCTTTGGCTCCCGAATTCGTAACTCCGCAAGATGGTCACACCAAGCAAGACTCTGAACTGGCAGCGGCGCAACGTTGGCTACTGCGTGAAGGGCAAGGCTTGTCGGCGCACAATGTCACGATTTTGGGCGATGATTTATATAGCCATCAGCCTTATTGTGCCGCCATTAAAGCACAAGCTATGCACTTTATTCTGGTCTGTAAACGGGATTCGCACGCCACGTTATACGAATGGCTGGCGGATTTTGAACGGATGGGGAAAGTTAGCACGGTGACGCGCAGCCGTTGGGATGGCAAGCATCGAATAGTTGATACTTACCGATTCATGAATGAGCTGCCACTGCGTAACAGTGATAATGCAATGCGGGTGAACTGGTGCGAGCTGAAAAGCGTGCGCGATGACGGCAAGGTACTGTATTACAACAGTTTTGTCACAGATCATCCGCTGTCAGAAAATAATGTACTGGAGATGGTTGCTGCGGGTCGAAGCCGCTGGAAAATCGAAAACGAGAACACCTTGAAAACGAAGGGCTATCATTTTGAGCATAACTTTGGGCACGGCAAAAAGAATTTGTCTTCAGTTTTGGCAACCTTGATTTTATTAGCTTTTTTATTTCACATGGTACTTGAACAGTTTGATAAATGTTATCAACTGCTTAGATCAGTACTTTCGAGTCGAGAAATGTTTTTTGATGATGTTCGCGCTTTGACTCGTTATATCTGCTTTGAAAGTTGGCAGCTTATGCTTGAGTTCATGCTTGAGGGCTTGGAAATCCGCATCCCTGAGTCAGTTTGATGTATGGCGGCGGTCATAATGAGAATTGCTGCCGCTTTATGAGGAAACTTGTCATTTCGGGGCGGTGTCTTGTTAAAACTGTCCGACAAGCTCACAACTCACCACGAACGGTATTATTTTATTGTGCTTTAGCTATATTG
This sequence comes from Crenothrix sp. D3, assembly GCA_002134785.1. Classification (GTDB taxonomy): domain Bacteria; phylum Pseudomonadota; class Gammaproteobacteria; order Methylococcales; family Methylomonadaceae; genus UBA4132. Next base: position 8,255 of record MBQZ01000020.1, on the reverse strand, counting down.
CTGTGTGATTAACCAAGATTTAATACAATCTGCTATTATCGCGTTTCCAAATTTATATAATTTCACTCTTTACTTAGGATAAATCATGTCAGAATTTACTAATGTCTCCGTTGTTAAAAAAGCGAACGTCTATTTCGGTGGCAATGTCAGTAGCCGCACTGTTAAATTTGCCGATGGTAGTATGAAAACATTGGGCTTTATGTTAGTCGGTGAATACACGTTTAACACCGCTGAAGCTGAATTAATGGAAATTATCGACGGTGATTTAGAAGTGTTATTACCCGAAAGTGAATGGCAAAGTGTTCAAGGCGGCGAAGCGTTTAGTGTGCCTGCTAATGCCAAGTTCACCGTCAAAGTGAACACGCCTACCGATTACATTTGTTCATTTTTAAAATAATTGCGTGGAAAAAGTCGCCATTTTTGTCGATGTGCAGAACATCTATTACACGACTAAGCAAACTTATCAACGCCATTTTGATTATCAGCGGTTTTGGAATCAGGCGACGGCTAATCGTGAGGTCGTGGCAGCAATCGCTTATGCCATCGACAAAGGCGACAGTAAACAACGGGGCTTTCAGCGAATACTTAGACACATTGGGTTTGAGGTTAAACTAAAGCCCTATATTCAGCGCGGTGATGGCTCTGCTAAAGGTGATTGGGATGTTGGAATTACCTTGGATGTTATGGAATTAGCCGCACAAGTCGATGTTATTATCTTGTTGTCAGGTGATGGTGATTTTGATTTGTTACTGCATAAAGTAAACCAATCTTATGGCGTAAGCACTGAAGTCTATGGTGTTCCTGTCTTAACCGCGCCGTCATTAATTAACGCCGCACACCGTTTTATTGCTATCGACGATAAGCTGTTACTCAGTCGTCACGCAAACGTTTTTTAAATTCAGACAACGTTGTCTGTCTATTATTTTTGATTTGCCGTGTAAGCCACGGCGCAAGGTGCAGAGTGTATGTCATATTATCCCCCGTCTTTAACCTTCAGTTTACTTACCAGCCTCTTATTAGCGGGCTGTGCATCCACGCGGCAAGTCGCTATTGATTATCCAACAGCAAATGCTGCCAGTGATGCAAGCTCTGCGCAATCCACTAATACTCGCTCATTTGCACCCTTACCCAGTTTTTCAGCCATTGATGGTGATGATTATTATGTGCGCTTGCTCACAGAATTTGAATTTAAGGGCGAGAATAGTTTAAAAAGCGGTTGTCAGGATAGAACACCGTCCTATACCAAAAGCGATTTGTCGTCCGCGCTGGTGTTTACTGTTTATAACAGTAATCTTAAGTTTACTAATGAAGCGGCTGGCTTTTTATACCAAGCAGGTTCGGGTAAATGTAATTTTAAGTTTGATGCGAAAAAACAAACGTTAACTCCGTGGATGCGCTTAGATTCTGGTAAAGACACGCGTGTTGACTATAGCTTTTTTTCCAGTGCCAACAGTGATGTTGATATGTCAAGTCTGGCAGGTGATATGTCAACCGCCAGTAATTTATTGGCATTTACGGGTGTGGGTATGGGGGTTTCACTACTTGGACAGTTTGCCAGTCAATGGGTAGGCAGTACGCCAACCGCTACAAAACCTGCGCCAAGCACGGGTAAACACAGTTCAGAATCACATACTTTACCCGCGATTGTTAGTTTTTCAGGTAAAACAGGCACGCTGAATGAAACCTCATTTAAGGTATATGCGGTTGCAGAAGGCGGAATTAATATTCTCAGTTCAGAAACAAAACCACTCGGCGAGTTAAAAGTTTATCCAGAAATTACCGCGTCTTTATTACTAAAAACCAGCGCGGACGGCACACCCGATGCGCGTGATCTATCGTGGGAGGAAATGGGCTATTTACCCATAAAATCAACGACGGGGGACGTGAAATTAATACAACTGCTTGAGCAATCTAAGCACCCTGCTAAACCCAATTTAAAACCCGATTGGCATAACTACACCGAGGTAGAAACGGAATGCCACAAATTAAAAACCGTGCTGAAAGACCTAGGGTTTAACAAGTTTGATCGCAATGCAGTTATTTATTATTTTTTAGCCAACAACAATGATTGGAAAAACTACAATCTCAATCCACAACAATTACTGAGTAATGACGTTGCCGCCAAAACAGCACAAAGTTACCGCGACAAAAACTTTAGTAACTGTCTGGTAAATGAGGATTATCTTGCGATGAAAGCAATGGGCTTAACGGTCAATGTTGCCGCAGACTGGCAACAAATCGGCGAATCCAGCCAAAAGAAAGAACAACGCTACACGGCACTTAAATCCATTGAGCGGCAATTAGTGTCGGTGCTAAAAAATCCCAATAAAGCCGAAATGGAAAGCCAGATATTTCCTTTACTCAGCACGGCAAAAAATGGTGCAGGGACGGTATTGTTACAAAATTATTTAGGTGATTTTGGCTTGGAGAAGCTGCTTAACCCTGCTACACCGAGCGAAACACCGCCTATCGCCATCACTATTTCAGGTGAAGGTACGATTGTGAATGCCCACCAATTAGCACAAGTTTTTTCTGGGCTAGCCATTAACGAATTAAGCTGTGCGCGACTTATCCCCGACCAACAAGGTAATCAGATAAATAATATCGGCATCTTATTATTCAGCACTCAAGATGGCAGTCCGCGTGCCAAAGGCGGTGTGATAGAGTTTGAATTTTCAGACGGTAAAATTAACCGACTCGCCTTTCAATTGCCAAGTCAGCGCGATGTTGAACAAGATTTGGTAGACCATCCAGAGTTAGGTGCTTGTCGAATTGATCCTGCGTTATTGCAAAAATTACACTAACCTGAGTTCGAGATAAGAAGCTCTTGTCCACGAAAAACACGAAAAACACGAAAAAGTAACTGAATTTTGGCATTCTTGATGAAATAAAAGCGAATAAAGTCTGCATAATCGCTTCTATTTTTCGTGTCTTTTGTGTTTTTCGTGGATATTTCTTTATTTTTCTACGCTTTGACGCGCGTGATTTTTAACACGATGGGAAGTTCTTTCAAGCGGCGCATAATTTTGGCTAGATGCACGCGGTCTTTGACGGTTAGGATGATTAAATCAATACAGATCTGGGCATCTTGATCGACTACGGTGACATTTTCAATGTTAGAGTCTAAGTGAGAAATGGTTGAGGCGATGGTGGCTAACGCACCGCGTTGATTGAGAATTTCTAGGCGCAATTCAGCGGGGAAATCGCCCACTGCGTCGGCACTCCATTCCACATCTAACCAGTTGGTGTGTTTTTTTCTGAGGGTGGTGCGATTACGGCAGGCGTGATGATGAACGACGATACCCTTACCTGGGTTAAAGAAACCAATAATGGAATCACCAGGTATGGGTCTACAACATTTGGCGAGGGTGATGACCATGCCTTCTGTGCCTTTGATAATGAGCGGGGTTTTTTGGACGTTGTCGTTATCATGGAGTTTAACATTCGCACTGACATCATCTTGAGCCAGTTGTTTGGCACACAAGAACGGCATTTTGTTACCTAAGCCAATGTCTTCTAATAAATCGTTTAATGACCGCTTAGCGGTCGATTTGAGTAGGGCTTGTAGACGTGATTCTTCAATGATGTCCAATTGCAAATTCATCGCTTGTAGTTCTTTTTCTAACAATCTGCGCCCTAAATTAATCGCTTCTATTTGTTTAAAATTTTTCAAAAAGTTGCGAATACTGGAACGGGCTTTCACCGTAGTGACATAATTTAGCCACAGTGGATTGGGTCTGGCGAAGGTAGCGGTAACGACTTCGACCGTCATGCCATTTTCCAGTTTCGTTTGCAACGGAACAAGCTGCCTATCAATCATGGCAGAAATACAGGAATTACCGACATCGGTATGCACTGCATAAGCAAAATCAATAATAGTTGCCCCTTTGGCAATTTTGATAATTTTGCCTTTAGGGGTAAAAACAAAGACTTCTTGCGGAAATAAATCAACTTTTAAATTATCAATAAATTCCAGTGAATCGCCCGCTGATTTTTGAATTTCCAGTAAATCTCTAAGCCATTCGTTAGCCCGCGCTTGAATTTTTTCAGTTTTACCATTATCAGATTTGTAGAGCCAATGCGCGGCAATGCCAGATTCTGACATGAGGTGCATTTCGTGGGTTCTAATTTGTATTTCTATGGGTACGCCATAAGGTCCCATTAGTAATGAATGTAAGGATTGGTAGCCATTGGCTTTAGGCAGAGCAATGTAATCTTTAAAGCGGCCGGGAATTGGTTTGTACAGATTATGAACCACGCCTAATACTCGATAGCAATTATCAACCGTGTCACAAAGAATGCGAAACGCATAGCGATCAACAACGGCGGCGAGTGATATTTTTTTTAGGTGCATTTTTTGATAAATGCTGTAGATGTGTTTTTCTCGCCCTGATACTTTGCAGACTAGACCCGCTTGTTCTAAGCGGCTTTTTATAGAGCTTTCGATAGGGTCAACAATTTTTCGGCGATTACCGCGTGCTTTTTTTAGCGCGTGACAGAGAACAGCGTAGCGATGCGGGTACATGGCTTCAAAGCTCAAAGCTTCTAATTGATGACGAATGTTATTCATGCCTAAGCGGTTGGCTATCGGCGCGTAAATATCAATGGTTTCCCGTGCAATACGGCGTTTTTTTTCGGGAGGCATTACGCCGAGTGTCTGCATATTGTGCAGTCGGTCGGCAAGTTTAACCAGAATAACGCGTAAATCTTTGCCCATTGCCAGAAACATTTTACGGACATTTTCCGCTTGGGCTTCAGCTTGCGTTCTATCAGCAATTTTGGTGAGTTTAGTGACACCGTCCACCAGTTCAGCAACTTCTACACCAAATTGGTGAGCAAGTTCTTGTTTGCTAAACTGACAATCTTCAATCACATCATGCAGTATGGCTGCCATAATGCCGTTTGCATCCATGTGCATCCCAGCCAATATGATAGCGACTGACAGCGGGTGACAAATATAGGCTTCGCCACTTTTGCGAAATTGACCGCTATGAGCGGCCGCGCCAAAGTGGTAAGCGCGGACACAATCGTCAACTTGATTTTGATCTAAATAGCCAGATAAGTCTTGAGATAAACGGGCAATCAGCTTATCTTCAGGACGTTCGAGTGCGTGGACATCTGGCGTATTCATCTGCTTAGCCGTTAAAACGTCGGGTTGTAGTCATGCACTTCACCGACGCGGTGTAACGAGTTGACATTTTCAGGGGTAACATGACCTGCGGCAATTTCGCGTAGGGCTAATACGGTGTCTTTGTCTTTGCCGCGTGGCAAAAATTCAGTCGCACCGTGGCTTAATTGACGCGCTCTAGTGCTGGCTAATAACACCAGTTTAAAGCGGTTTTCTACGTTTTCTAAACAATCTTCTATGGTAACTCTGGCCATTTTTTAAACCTTTATGTGGGTATCGTTCCCACGCTCTGGCGTGGGAATGCAGATGTTGACGCTCTAGCGTCATCATGCAACGCTGGAGCGTTGCATGATGAATTCCCACGCTGGAGCGTGGGAACTATGAGCTTTATATTTACTAACCTCGTGATTCTAACACAGCCACCGCAGGTAATTCTTTTCCTTCCAAAAATTCAAGGAACGCACCGCCGCCAGTTGAGGTGTAAGACACTTGCTCGCTAATGCCATATTTGTCGATTGCGGCTAGGGTATCGCCACCGCCAGCAATAGAAAACGCGCTACTTTCGGCAATTGCAGTAGCCAATGTTTGCGTGCCGTGGCTGAATTGTTCAATTTCAAATACACCGACGGGGCCATTCCAGACTATTGTTCCTGCTGATTTTAATAGTTCCGCGTATTGCTTAGCCGTATCAGGGCCGATGTCCAAAATTAAATCATCGGCTTCAACGTCAGCGACTTGTTTAATGGTAGCAACCGCATTTTCGGAAAATTCTTTGGCACACACTACGTCAGTTGGAATAGGAATAGCAGAGCCTGCGGCTTTAGCAGCAGCGATTAAGCGTTGCGCTTCTGGGATTAAATCCGCTTCATACAATGATTTACCGACAGGAAAACCCGCAGCGGCGATAAACGTATTAGCAATACCACCGCCCACAATCAGTTGATCGACTTTGGTCGATAACGATTCTAATACCGTCAGTTTAGTCGATACTTTAGAACCACCAACGATGGCGATTAAGGGTTTAGTGGGGGTTTCTAAGGCTTTGCCCAGTGCGTCTAATTCATTGCCTAATAACGGGCCTGCACACGCGATAGGGGCAAACTTTGCCACGCTGTGGGTTGAGGCTTGCGCTCTATGGGCAGTACCAAAAGCATCCATGACAAACACATCACACAATGCTGCCATTTTTTTGCCCAGCTCGTCGCTATTTTTTTCTTCGCCCACGTTGAAACGCACATTTTCACACAGCACGACTTCACCAGCAGCGATAGTCACGCCATCAATCCAGTCTTTTTCTAAACGTACAGGTTTGTCGAGTAATAACGCTAAGCGATCAGCGACAGGTTTTAAAGAAGCGGATTCGTCATAAACACCTTCTTCAGGACGACCTAAATGTGACATGACCATCACTGCCGCGCCTTTGGCTAGCGCTTGTTGAATGGTCGGCACGCTAGCTTGAATACGAATATCGCTAGTAACCACGCCATTTTTAACTGGCACATTTAAATCTTGACGAATTAATACCCGTTTGCCTGCTAAATCCAGATCAATCATTCTTTGAATTGACATATTTTGTTCTCTCTACTGTTTATGGGAAATTCTAGTTTTGTCGCCATTTAATTGAGCAACCTATGCTAGGGATTTGCTCTGTTGGCACAGAACCTGTGGCAGCACATAATTTCATGGCTTCAAATTAAGTCGCGTATTGTATCAGCTGGGGCAGTTTCTGTGCGACTGGCATCTAAACGCCAGCAATTCTCATTATGACCGCCGCCATACATCAAACTGACTCAGGGATGGGGATTTCCAAGCCCTCAAGCATAAGCTGCCAACTTTCAAAGCAGATATAACGAGTTAAAGCGCGAACATCATCAAAAAACATTTCTCGACTCGAAAGTACTGATCTAAGCAGTTGATAACATTTATCAAACTGTTCAAGTACCGTGTGAAATAAAAAAGCTAATAAAATCAAGGTTGCCAAAACAGAAGACAAATTAGATTTGCTGCCAAATACGGCTAAATTCAGTAAAATCTAGCCATACCGCGACAAACAGCGAAAAAACGATGCTTAACTTAACTCGAATTGACAAAAAAGAACGCCTAATGAGAGCCACGACAGGTTTAACCCTGAAGCAGTTTGACGAATGACTGGGTGATTTTGATAGCGCGTATGAAAAAGCGATGGATGCGGACAGAAGCAAACGAGGTTGTGAGCGTAAAAAAGGGGCTGGGAAAAAGCCAAGGCTGGCAAGCGCACGGCTGGAGTTGTTTTTCGTGCTGATTTATCTGAAATGATATCCGACCTATGATGTGCTGGGGATGCTGTTTGATCTCGACAGTGGCGACTGTTGTGATTGGATCAAACGCTTGCTGCCTGTTTTGGAGACGGCGTTGGGCAAAAAACAGGGGTTGCCTGCGCGGAAAATTCGCAGTGTTGAGGAATTTTTACAGCTTTTTCCGCACGAGAAAGATTTGCTGATTGACAGTACTGAGCGCAGAACGCAACGTTCAAGCTGTGCAAAAACCCAACGCAAACACTATTCAGGCAAACAAGGCTGCCATACGCGCAAAAATATCGTCATGGGGAATCCTGAAAAAAAGAGTCTTTTTCTAAGCCCTACCAAGGCAGGTCGTTATCACGATAAAAAGCTCTTTGATAAAGAAACCTCGTTTCGAGGTATTCCGCCAGACCAAACTCTTTGGCTGGACAAAGGCTTTCAAGGCGTTCAACACCACCCTAAAAACGTGATGATGCCCAAGAAAAAGCCCAAAAATAGACAGCTGACTGCGGATGAAAAGGCAGAAAATTGCGTCATTTCCGCCCTTAGAATGCCGATTGAACACGTTTTTGCGGGCTTGAAACGCATGAATTGCTTGCATCACGTTTACCGTAATCGCAATGGTCAAGATGATCAATTCATCTTTTTGGCTGCTGGTTTGTGGAATTTGAATTTAGCGTGCAGATAAAATCAACACATTCACAGGAGCGGAGGCGGGGTTTAATTATTTGGCAGCATCTCTATTGATGGGGGGGGTTGATGTGCTTGCGAGGCAGGGCGACCTATAACAATCTGAGTCGTTACAGTAAGTTGAATGAAAAGACCTATCGTCGCTGGTTTGGAAAAAA
>MBQZ01000019.1 GCA_002134785.1 Crenothrix sp. D3 | reverse complement strand
CCAAAACGCTCTGCCGCTTCCGCTTGTGTTAACCCTTCTTGTTCTTTAATCGCCAATACTTTTTGGCGGAAATCGGCTGAATATGTCATCTAATTTAAAATAATCAAATTATACTGCTTTAGCTATAATTGCTAATAACTCACATTTATTTACTGAGAGCATCCGTCTGTGATGTAACCCCCCCCCTTTATTGCTGGCGGCGTTGATATTCAAAAATAATGTAAGAGGAATCATTAAGTAAATAATATTTAGCAAAACTTTTCATCACGCCACTTTTTGCTACTAAACGTCTGGGACTTTCACCGAAAAATAGCGGTAATAAGCGTAACAGCGTAGTTTTACCCGCACCATTCACGCCGTTTAAATTGGTGTGTCCATTTAAACGCAGTTCTTGAATCGCATTAGCTTTGTAGGAATCAATCAGGATTAAACGAGTGAGCGAGAACATGGTTTATTGTTTTAATGAAGTTGGGTTAAAAAATAGTGGTACACCGCACACACGGTAATTAAAAACCCTGCATCAAGCGATTGCCATGTTGTTTTAACCAACGGTGTGGTTGCTGGTAATCAGGTAAATGTTCAGCGACTAATTCCCAAAACTGCGGCGAATGATTACGAATTTGAATGTGACAGAGTTCATGCACCACTACATATTCCAGCACGGAGGGCGGAGCCATGATTAATAGGGTATTGATTTGTATGTCATTATTAATACCACAACTACCCCAGCGGCTTTTTAAATCCTTAATGTTAATCGCACGCGGAAACAATTGGTGTTTATGCGCATGGAATTTGACCCAATGCGTGACTTGACGCAGTAATTGTTTTTTCATCCAGTCTATTAATGCTAATTTAATTGCCTCACTGTGGTTAATAGTCATTAAGTGGTGAGGAACAAAGGCAACGAAAAACACGTTGGCAAATTCTATGTTTATGTGTGTTGACGCGGTAGCCCTTAGCTTTAGCAGATATGATTTGCCTTGATAAACAATAGAACTCCCTGCGCTATAAGAAATAGGGTTTACAGGTGGCAGCTGTCGTTTAATGACTTTTGCTACTGTTGACATAATCCATTGCTGTTGCGCGACAACAAATTGGTGAAGCTGTTTTTCGGTTGCATTAACAGGCGCGACCACTTCAATTTTATTGGCTGTGACAATAATGCGTACTTTGGTTGCCCGCGCACTGCGGCGTATCGTATAGTCGAAAGGTAATTTATTGATCATAGCCTTTTATAGTTGAGGGTTGCTGTTATAAAGCTAACGTACAATAAAATGATGCCGTTCGTGGTGAGCTGTGAGCTTGTCGAACAGTCGAACCGCTCATGACAGGCTTCGACAAGGCTCTTCTGAAGTATCGAAGGACTCAGTGCGAACGGTTTTGTAATCATTTTATTGACGGTTAGCGATACCGTCACCGATGTAACAATTTTTGCAAATTGTACACCTATATTCCCAATAATTTCCAATACATAGAGATTCGTTAATGCTTAGTCAAAAATTCCATAACACCCTGTATTTTCAAGTGCTAATCGCTATTAGTGTTGGCATTTTATTGGGGCATTATTATCCAGATACTGCCGTAAATATGAAGCCCTTAGGGGATGGTTTTATCAAGCTCATTAAGATGCTGATTGCGCCGATTATTTTCTGCACCGTGGTTACGGGCATTGCGGGTATGCAGGATATAGAAAAAGTCGGGCGTGTTGGTGTTAAAGCTCTGCTGTATTTTGAAGTAGTCAGTACCTTGGCATTACTCATTGGGTTATTAGTAGTGCATATTATACAACCAGGTGTAGGCATGAATGTCGATGCCAGCACACTCGATATTAAAGGGCTTAGTGTTTATACCGAAGCGGCGAAAACACATAATACGGTGGATTTTTTACTGAATATTATTCCGAATAGCGTCGTGGATGCCTTTGCTAAAGGTGAATTATTGCAGGTGCTGTTATTTTCGTTGCTGTTTGGCTGTTCGCTTGCCGCGATGAAAGACACAGGCGCGGAAGTGCTGGTGTTTATACACAAAGTATCACAAGTGTTATTTGGTATCGTGGAAACAGTGATGAAATTAGCCCCCGTCGGTGCATTTGGCGCGATGGCATTTACTATTGGTAAATATGGCGTTGCTTCGTTGTTACCACTGGCAAAATTAATGGGCAGTTTTTATCTGACTTGCTTGCTGTTTATTTTCATCGTACTGGGTTTAATTGCACGCTTTGCAGGTTTTAGCATAGTCAAATTCATTGTGTATATTAAAGATGAGCTGTTGATTGTACTGGGTACATCATCGTCTGAATCGGTGTTGCCGCGTATTATGGTGAAGCTGGAAAATATGGGCTGTTCTAAATCGGTGGTTAGTTTAGTGATTCCAACAGGTTATTCATTTAACCTCGACGGCACGTCTATTTATTTGGCAATGGCGGCGATTTTTGTCGCGCAAGCCACTAATACACCGTTGACGTGGATGCAGGAATTGACGTTATTGGCAGTATTGTTAGTCACTTCAAAAGGCGCGGCAGGCGTGACGGGTAGTGGTTTTATTACGCTGGCGGCGACGCTGTCAGTAATACCGACGATTCCTGTCGCAGGACTCGCACTAATTTTGGGTATTGACCGCTTTATGTCAGAAGCGCGTGCCTTAACTAATTTAATCGGTAATGGCGTGGCGACGGTGGTAGCGGCGAAATGGGAAAATGAGTTGGATGTTGAACAATTACAGAAGGCAATTTCTTAAGGGGATTTGCAGGGAGAGTAACACCACTTGCGTTAAACTACTGTTCACATCACTCACTGAAAAATCATCATCATGTTTCTCGCTAAAGATTTTATAGAAACCGCCGAAAATTTAATATTTGCGGTGGTCGCTGACGGTACAGAACAAGGCAAAGTGCTGTGTTTTTTGCGTTATGTGCAGCAAAAAAAAGTTGCTACCCACGCCGCGAATCAGCTACTCAAACAACACCATGCGGATTATCTGCATTATTCGCCTGTGTTAGATGCGCAGTTACACGCTGTTCCCATAGACCGTATTATTAAACATCATCAACCTAAACAACGTTTACAAGCTATTCAGCAAATAGAACAGCCCGATGCTGTGGAGCGTGATTTCATCGCGCTATGTCAGTTACTACACGCACACGGTTTGGATTTAAGCCACTGCGGCGTGACGGGTTCGCTGTTGATTGGTGTGCAACAAGCCAGTTCAGACATTGACTTGGTTTGTTATGATAACGCTGTTTTTCAGCACTGCCGCGCCATTGTGCGTGAACTAATTACCCGCAATGTGCTACAAGAATTAAGTGATACCGATTGGCAACAGTCTTATCAACGCCGTGATTGTGAACTCAGTTTTGCTGATTATGTTTGGCATGAACGGCGCAAATTTAATAAAGCCGTTATTAATGGGCGTAAATTTGATTTAAACCTAATTAATCCATCTTCTGCGCCCGTTAGTCATTATCAAAAATGTGGCGCGATAACCTTGCAATGCCGTGTGCTGGATGACACTGCGGCGTTTGCTTATCCCGCTGAATTTATCATCGACCATCCACAGATTCACTCGGTGGTCAGTTTTACCGCGACCTATACGGGGCAAGCAATGAACGGTGAATTAATTGAAATAGCAGGTGTTGTTGAACAAGATGCTCACGGTATTAAACGCATTGTCATCGGTTCAAGTCGAGAAGCCCACGGCGAATATATTAAGGTCATTCGATGCTTGACCTAGCCAATTTTTCAGCCGTCATTTTTGATATGGATGGCTTAGTGCTGGACACGGAAGCGACGTATTTTATTGCGTGGCAACAGGCAGGTAGTCAACTGGGCTATACCTTGTCCGATGAATTTTGTCAGTCTTTTTCTGGTTTGAATGGCGACGCGATTAAACAAAAATTAATGGCGGAATTCGGAGCTAATTTTGATTTACCGCATTTTAATCAAACAGCTAACAAACTTTGGCGTGAGTATGTCAACCGCAATGGCATTGAAGTAAAACGTGGTTTTAAGGAATTATTGGCGTTTATTAATCAGCAACAATTACCGTATTGCTTAGCCACTAACAGCCGCGCTATTAACGCGCTTGAATGCCTTGAACTGGCAGGATTAAACGATGTTTTTGCTACCATTATTAGCCGTGATGATGTCATAAACGGCAAACCTGCTCCCGATATTTTTTTAAAAGCCGCTGACAGCTTAGGAATACCCATACAGCAATGTTTAGTGCTAGAAGATTCTCATGCAGGCATTGTCGCTGCTAGAAAAGCGGGCGCGTTTGCGGTGTTTATCCCTTCCATTCTACCAATAGATCCGCTAACACTGGCACACTGTGATGTCATGCTGCCTGATTTAATCAATGTGCTGGAATCGTTCCGCGCTTAGCACGCGGTCATGTATAATTTTGCCCATATTCCGCACCACAACCTAATACTTACTTAATGACTCAACAGCTCACAATTTCCGTTATTGCTCCCGCCCGCTTACACATGGGATTCATTGATTTAAGTGGTTCACTTGGTCGCCATTTTGGTAGCATAGGAGTCGCGCTCAATGAACACGCCACGCGACTATCCGTCACCGCTGCTGAACACCGCACCATTACAGGTGCGTCCGCACACCGCGCCGATTTATGTCTCACTATGTTATGCAAAGCGTTAAATGTCTCCGATAAGGTGAATATCACTATAGAAACGGCTATTCCTGAACACGTTGGCTTGGGTTCGGGTACACAAATGTCGTTGGCTATTGGTTCAGCACTCAACGCGCTGTATGGTTTGGGATTGAGTGTGCGTGAAATTGCTTCGCTCATGGATAGAGGCTTACGTTCAGGCATTGGCATTGGCGTGTTTGAACAAGGCGGTTTAGTAGTCGATGGTGGGCGTGGTGAAAATACCATTATTCCACCCGTGCTGGTGCATTTTGATATTCCCAGCGAGTGGCGATTTATTTTAGTGTTTGATAAACGCGGACAAGGTTTACATGGTCATCAAGAAGTTGAAGCCTTTAAAAAACTGCCGCCGTTTCCCCAATCAGAAGCGGCGCGGCTGTGTTATATGCTGTTGATGCAAGGCTTACCCGCCGTGGCTGAAAATAATATCGTACAGTTTGGTGATGTTATCAGCCAATTACAACAATCGGTTGGTGAACATTTTGCGGCCGCGCAAGGCGGTGTCTTTACCAGCCCAGAAGTCACTAAAGCTATGCACTGGTTAAAACAGCAAGGCGCGGTGGCGATTGGACAAACTTCATGGGGGCCAACGGGGTTTTGTGCCATTGATGGCGCGGAATTAGCCGAATCAATCACCCAACACGCACGGCGCACGTTTGCGCAATTTGATAATTTGAGCTTTGTCACTGCCAGTGCGCGTAATTGTGGCGGTGAAGTGTTTATCACTTCTTCCTCTTGAGTATGAATTAATTGGTGATACCGACTTATCACAAATCAAGATTTCCTACGTTTAATTCAAGATCTATAAATAGTCACTCAAAAGTCTTTTAACAAAATGGCAAACAGGCTTAAGCGTTCTTCCTGAGCCTGTCGAAGGAAGCCTGTCTAAGGATAGACGGTTAAGCCCGCTCATGTTTCGACTGTTCGACAAGCTCACAGCTCATCACGAACGGTATCATTTTACTGTGTGTTAGCTCTAGCACTTGGTGTCAACAAGTTTTCCATGTATTATTAGGTATTTTGTATATCCATTTTATATCCATTAATACACCATTCAAAGCGGTTGTCTTTTCAATATTTCTAGTTGACAATGACGACAATAGAAGGTAAATAAAAATTATTATTTATCAGTGTGTTGCGTCGGTTTTTTGATTTAAAATATCTTTATTTTTCATCATGTTACATAGACTGCTCATATATAGTATTTTAGCTTTTCATTAATCCATAAAAAGGATTTGGAGTGCAGGCTTCGCCTGCAAGTGCAAGCAGAGCTTGCACTCCAACTTGGCGCAATTTAAAACTGAAAAACTATACCAACGGCTACCCGCATCACTTATGGCTTAAATATAAAAATTATGAACTCAACAAAAGATAGCGTTGAAAAAACATTAGATAAAAAGCAGTTAATTATTTTTGCTGGCTATGTAAAAATAATAGCAGGGACGATATTGGCAATTACTTTGTTTGTTTTCATGGGCTGGCTTTTCGATAAAGATATTTTTAAGTCTATCTATCCAGATTGGGCATCAATGAAAATCCAAACGGCTTCTTGCTTTTTATTTTCTGCCTTGTCATTGTATTTATTAACTTTCAAAGACCCATTACAAGGAATGCGAAAACGCCTATTTTATGGGTCGAGTTTAATTATTGGCTTAGAAAGTATTTTAGTTATTTTTGAATATGCTACTGGTGTTGATTTAGCAATTGATTTCCAAGGCAGAATGTCTTTAATTACAGCACTTAGTTTTTTGTTTTGTAGTGGAGCTTTATTAACTGTAATAAAACAGCCTCGCTTCGCACTACGCTTAATTGTCATGCCGCTCATTATTGCTGATATTGTTTTTTTAAATTACCTGTTTAGTGAAACGTCTTATGTGGGCAATCCGTTATTTTCAATGGCATTACTGACTGCATTTTGTTTTGTTATTTTTGGAATAGGCTTTTTATTATTAAACATAGAAAATAGCTTTATATCGTTTGTCGTAGACAAGACAGCAAGTGCGGCGATATGTAAACGTGTGTTTTTATTATTGTTCTTGTTAATCCCTTTTATAGGCTGGTTAAGATTAAAAGGACAATTAGCAGGTTGGTATAGTTTAGGATTCGGCTTATCGTTGTATACCGTAAGCATGATTTTGTCGTCGAGTTATCTGATTATATGGACAGCTAAAAATATTAAAGAAAGTTATCTTCAATCGCAGCTTGTAGAAAAAGAAAAACATCTTTTATTGGACATAATAGAAGAATCGCATGATTTCATTGGCATGGCAGATTTGAATGGAAATTTAGGTTATCACAATCCAGCCGCTAAAAGGATGCTGGGCTTTGCAGAAAATGCCGATTTATCACAGTTAACAATTGGAAATAATCATTCTGATTACCAATATAAAAAGCTGTACGAAGAGATTATGCCTATCGCAATAAAGCAAGGTTATTGGAAAGGAGAAACATCATTATTACACCACGATGGTTATGAAATCCCTGTTTCTTTAATTTGCATTTGTCATAAAGATAAACAAGGAAATCCTGTTAGCTTATCTGCCATTATGCGTGATATTAGCGAAGAAAAAGAATTACGCAATTTAATGGCAGAAACTGAAAAAACGGCGATGGCAAATGAATTTCGTTGGAAATTTGCTGTTGAAGGTGCAGGTGATGGACTTTGGGATTGGGATGTTGAAAATAATGAAGTGTTTTTTTCTAAACAATGGAAATCAATGCTTGGCTTTGCTAATCATGAAATTGAAAATATTTTTGAAGAATGGGAAAAAAGACTGCATCCCGATGATAAATCAAACGCTATGTTAGATATCCAACATTATTTGGAAGGCAAGACAGAACACTATAGCAACGAACATCGCCTGCTTTGCAAAGACGGCACTTATAAATGGATACTGGATCGCGGGATGATTGTGAGTCGTGATGAAACGGGTAAGCCTTTACGTTTACTTGGTACACATACAGATATTAGCGAACGTAAAAATATCGAAAACGTTCTGCGTGAGGCTAAAAGAATAGCGGAATTGTTAGCACAATCAAAAGCTGACTTTTTATCGAATATGAGCCATGAAATTCGCACACCTTTGAATGCTATTTTAGGCTTAGCCTTTGTGCTTGAAAAAAGTCAATTAGCTGAAGACGATAAATCGTTGGTACACAAAATTCAATGTGCGGGGAAATCTTTATTAGCCATTATTAATCAGGTACTGGATATATCAAAAATTGAAGCAGGTAAATTTGAACTGGAAATTACTACTTTTAACTTGGATGACATTTTAGATAATTTGGTCACCATTATGACCTTTAATGCAGACGATAAAAATCTGGATTTAATTATTCACCCGCTTATTTCTCATCGTGTCTATCGGTTAAAAGGCGACGCGCCACGATTACAACAAGTGCTGGTTAATTTAGTGAGCAATGCCATTAAATTCACTCATCAAGGTCAAGTGACTGTCACCGTTACAGAGCAAGATATTAATGAACAGCAGGTTTTTTTGAATTTTTCCGTATCCGATACAGGTGACGGTATTTCTAAAGAGGCACAAAAAAATATTTTTATGCCATTTTCTCAAGCGGATAATTCCATTGCTCGACGTTATGGCGGAACAGGTCTTGGTTTGAGTATTTCAGCTCAATTAGTTAAGTTAATGGGCGGGGATATAATGCTAAGCAGTGAAATGGGCAAGGGAAGTTGTTTTTCATTTGGTTTACATTTTGATATTGAGGCTGAGGTTAGTAATACACTCATAAACGAAGACACAGAAGTCTCGCAGATTTTTGATAAAGCCATGCAAGAACATGAAACAATAGAGCTTAAAAAACCACTTTCAAATGTGTTGCCATTAAAACGCCTTGAAGGAATTACGCTTTTAGTTGTCGATGATAATGACATCAATCTTGAAGTGGCGAGTCTAATATTTAGAGCCGAAGGCGCGGTAGTTACAGGTGTCGATAATGGTAAAAAAGCCGTTGATTATCTGAAAAATAATATTGATAGTATTGACCTCGTCTTGATGGATATTCAAATGCCTATCATGGACGGTTATCAAGCCACCCGTTTAATTCGTCAAATACCAGAATTAATCGATTTACCTATTGTTGCGTTGAGTGCAGGCGTTTTTAAATCACAAATTGAAAAAGCAAAATTTCTGGGGATTTATAATTTTATTACTAAACCATTTGATGTTGACGTAGCTGTCAATTTAATTGTAAAACTTGCGAGGAAAACAGATTTCGTGAAAGAAAATCAAGAAACCCCTTTAATTGAAAAACCTTTGTCTTCTAATAGCCAACTCTCTGGTGTCGATATAGAGTACGCACTAAAAATTTGGGGTGATATTGATATTTATAAACGCTATCTTGTTAAATTTTTTCAGGATTGTCAGTCACTGAAAATTATTACTGATACCAATTCTAAAGAATTTACTGCTTTAATACATAATATTAAAGGTTCTGCAAAAATGCTGGGGCTGATTGAAATAAGTGATGTTGCTCATGAAATCTATGAACTGATAGCCAATAATCAGGATGCCAATGAAATTGTTGGTCGCTTAAAAATTGCTATTGAAGCAGCACAGAACTTTACTCATGAATATACCAGTGCAAAACAAAATTCAGAATTAGCTGTAAAAGACTTTGATGGTAAAATTATTTCAGAATTACTTACGGTGGTTTTGCAAGCCGTAGAACGAGATAGCCCCGATGGTCTGACTGTTACACTCAACGAATTGAGTGAATATTTAACGGCAGAACGTATTGAACCCGTTAAACTGGCACTCGATTTTTTTGATTTTCCATTGGCAAAATCAGAAGTCATAAAATTAGCAAATGAATGCAATCTTTCTTTAGGCTCTAAGAATGTTTAATACCAAAAAACCACTTATTCTAATTGTGGATGATGAACCCAGTAATTTAGCGTTGATGCGTCAAATACTCGGCAATAAGTATCGATTAGTGTATGCCATAAGTGGCGAAAGTGCCTTAGCAGCCGCAGAAAAACATAATTTATCGCTTATTTTATTAGACATTAATCTTCCTGATATGGATGGTTATACGATTTGTAATATATTGAAAAAAAATCCAAATACAGAGCATATACCGATTATTTTTGTGACTGCGATGAACGGTAATCAAGATGAAGAAATTGGTTTAAAAATGGGTGCAGTTGATTACATTACCAAACCTTTTTCACCCTCTATTGTGTTAGCGCGTGTGCGGATTCATTTGTCATTAGTTAAAGCCGAAATATTACAAGAAAGTTATCAAGATGCTGTTTATATGTTGGGCGCGGCGGGTCACTATAACGATAATGATACGGGTGTGCATATTTGGCGAATGGCAGCTTATGCCGCGCGGCTTGCCGATGAATGTGGTTGGGAATCAAAAAGTAAATTACTTGAATTAGCCGCGCCCATGCACGATACAGGAAAAATCGGTATCCCCGATGCGATATTACGAAAACCTGCGCCATTAACGCCTGATGAATGGGTGATAATGAAAACACATTCACAAATTGGTTATGACATTCTTAGTCGAGGTAACTCACCCGTATTTAAAATGGCAGCAGAAATTGCTCTTTACCACCATGAAAAATGGGATGGTAGTGGTTATCCACGAGGGCTTAGCGGAGAAGAAATACCTGAAGCAGCGCGTATTGTGGCTGTTGTTGATGTTTTCGATGCTTTAACAATGGAAAGACCTTATAAAAAAGCATGGTCAGTTGAAGAGGCTATTGTTGAAATTAAGAAAGGCTCAGGAAAGCATTTTGAACCGCGATTAGTGAATAAATTTGAAGATATTTTACCTGATATTTGTAATATCAAAAAACAATGGGGTTGATGTGCCAACACTTAATAGAAAGGGGTCTCTACACTAACGGGGCGAAAATGTATGCTAAGGAATTTCAATCTCCCATTACTCTTTAATTAGCGCTATCAACAATTATGAATAACTTTTGCATAGATACTTATGCTATTTTAATTTCAGCTAACTTACCTATTTTTGCGTCATTATGTCTAGCAACGATTTCATAAATTCTATTTTCCGCCCCGAAGTATTAGCTTTATCCGCCTATCATGTCGCCGATGCGGCAGGTTTTATTAAACTGGACGCAATGGAAAATCCTTATAGCTGGTCTGATGAGGTTAAACAACAATGGTTAGCCGCGTTAAAAGACTGTGAATTAAACCGTTATCCAGACCCCGAAGCGCGGCAATTGAACGCGACCATTAAGCGCGTTAATGGAATTCCTGACGAGTTTGAAGTATTGCTGGGCAATGGCTCGGATGAAATTATTCAACTGTTGTTGATGGCATTGCCGCCGACTGCCAGTGTGTTAAGCACGACACCTAGCTTTGTGATGTACAAACAAATCAGCGATAGCTTGGGCTTGCGTTATAACGGTGTGCCGTTGTTGGATAATTTTGATTTGGATTTACCTGCGATGTTAGCGGCTATTAATGAGCATCAACCTAGCGTGATTTTTTTAGCGTATCCGAATAATCCGACTAGCAACTTATTCAATGACGCGGCAATCGTAAAAATTATCGAGGCGGCTAACGGCTTGGTCGTGATTGATGAAGCCTACGCCCCATTTGCCGATGCCAGTTTTATGAATCGCTTAGGGCAGTATGAGAATTTACTGGTCATGCGCACGGTGTCAAAACTAGGTTTGGCTGGGTTGCGTTTGGGTTATATTGCAGGATTGCCCGCAATTATTGAGCAACTGCATAAAATTCGTTTGCCTTACAACATTAACGTGCTGACGCAAGTGAGCGTGGAGTTTGCTTTATCGCATCACGAAATCTTTGACCAACAAACACAAGCGATTTGCTCAGAACGCGCCCGTGTTTTTCAGCAATTGAACGCGTTGGACGGCATTACCGCTTATCCCAGTGCAGCGAATTTTATTCTGTTTAAAACCCCAAAAGACCAAGCAACGGCGATTTTCTTAGCCATAAAACAGCAAGGTGTATTGATTAAAAATATGAGTCCGCAAGCAGGGTTATTAACCGATTGTTTGCGAGTGACGATTGGACAACCTGAGGAAAACACGGCGTTTTTAGCGGCATTGCAAAAAAGTTTGGCGTTGTAACAGCTCTACAAGCGGAGTACAAACCAGAGTCTGCACTCCGCTAATCACTACAATCCTGATCCCAAATGCTCAGCGACTTCCAAATCAAATCCCGACAGCCCAATGTATTTTTTGGGTGCGCCTAACACTTTTAATTTATGTACGCCTAAATCCGCTAGTATTCGCGCACCTGTTCCCGTGGTACGCCAACCGACATCAACCGCTTGCACCGCAGCACAACCATTGTCTTCTAATTGATAGCGATAAATCAGTTCTGCCAGTGCTTTATTGTTTTCACTTTGCCGAATCACCACCAGAACTCCACGCCCTTCTTCAGCAATTTTTTGCATAGCAAGTTGAATCGGCATATTGCAATCGGTGCGTTTAGAGGCAAACACATCATCCAGCAAATTACGCGCATGAACACGGACTAACACAGGTTCATCACCTGACACTTTGCCCATCACTAAGGCTAGATGCAGATTATTGTCATTGGTATCTTGATAAGTATATAAGCGAAAATCGCCAAATTCGGTGGGATAAGCGCATTCGCTAATACGTTCTAAGGTGTTTTCGTGTTGAATGCGGTACTGGATTAAATCGGCAATCGTACCTATTTTAAGATTATGTTGTTCCGCGAAAATTTCTAAATCAGGTCGGCGTGCCATCGTGCCGTCTTCATTAAGAATTTCCACAATCACCGCCGCAGGTTCTAAACCTGCTAAACGTGCTAAATCACAGCCTGCTTCAGTATGCCCAGCGCGATTTAATACCCCGCCTGCTTGTGCCATTAACGGAAAAATATGGCCGGGTTGTACTAAGTCATCGGCTTTAGCATGAGTAGCCACTGCCGCTAGAATAGTTTTAGCGCGGTCTGCCGCTGAAATGCCCGTTGTTACTCCAGTTGCTGCTTCAATGGAAACCGTGAAATTGGTGGAATGTGCGGTTTTGTTTTCATTCACCATTAACGGTAAGCGCAATTGCTGACACCGTTCATGCGTGAGCGTTAAACAAATTAATCCACGCCCATAACGCGCCATAAAATTAACATCTTCAGGGCGGGTAAACGCCGCCGCCATTAATAAATCACCTTCATTTTCGCGGTCTTCATCATCCATAATAATGACCATTTTTCCTAAGCGTAAATCTTCTATAATTTCTTCGATGCTGTTCATAAGTAGGTTGTTTTTGTTCCACGCACCGCGTGGGAATGCAGTTAAGGCGATGCTCAGCCTGTTATCACTGCATTATAAGGAGAATTTTTTGAGGGAGGTAAATAAATATAATGCAATTGCATCATATTTAGTTTGTAGTAAATAGCTTAGTCACATCAATGGCTAGTTCAACGCGATAAGGTACGAAGCCCATCAATCGCGAACGATGGGCTTCCTTCGTCAGCCCATTCTATTGCACTACACTAATAAAGCTCATCACTACCATCCATATCGCCCGTCTGGTTATACAACAGCGGTTTACCACGGTGAAGAATAGCCCCCGCAATGACATTACAAACTACAATTTTATGATCGCCAGCCTCAGTGTAATGGCTGACTTGACAATCAAAATACGCCAAACTATTCGCTAAAATAGGCGCGGTCGATAAGCCTTGTTGCCATACAAAACCTGCCATTTTGTCTTTATCATGCGAGCGACCAAAATGCTCAGCGATATGCGCTTGATCTTGCCCCAAGACATTCACCGTACACACGCCACCTGCTTGCAATAAGCTGTATGAATAGTGTTCAGGGTTAATGCTAATCGCCAATAACGGTGGATCAAAAGAGACTTGCATTACCCACGCGGCAGTAAATGCGTTGTGATGCACACCATCACTGACCGCTATGACATAAATACCGTGGGTCAGTTGTTTAAATAAGTCGTCCATATCAAAATACCAATTTAATGCGCATTGACAAATCAATTGCTTGAATATGTTTAGTCAACGCGCCTATGGAAATAAAATCCACGCCTGTTTCGGCTATGGAGCGAATGGTGGTTAAGTCAATATTACCTGAGGCTTCTAGCTCCACACTGCCCGCTGTTATAGCAACTGCTGTGCGTAAATCTTCAAGGTTAAAATTATCTAGCATAATGCGGTCTGGCTTGGCTGCAAGGGCTTCTTGCAATTGTGGTAACGATTCAACCTCAACTTCGACGGCAACCGTGCTGAGTTGACGCGCAGTTTGGACAGCGTTGGCAATCGAACCTGCCGCCATGATGTGATTTTCTTTGATTAACACGCCATCATATAAGCCAATACGATGGTTATAACAACCGCCACACTTAACGGCATATTTTTGTGCATCGCGTAAGGCGGGAATCGTTTTGCGCGTATCCAATACTTTACAGTGTGTGCCTTGCACGGCATCGGCGTATTGTCTGGCGATTGTCGCGGTTGCTGATAAAGTTTGCAATAAATTTAACGCGGTACGCTCACCTGTTAATAAGGCTCTAGCAGACCCTTGAAGTTTACACAGCAGGGTATTTTTAGCCACGTTGTCGCCTTCTTGCACCTGCCAATCAATTTTAATGTAGGGGTTCAACGTATTAAACACCGCATCAAACCACGCTTGGCCACATAACACCATGTCTTCGCGGGTAATGACTTCCGCTTGGGCGTGAGTAGTTTCAGGAATAATGGCGGCTGTTATATCGCCTGTACCGAGGTCTTCGGCTAGGTAGGGCATGATGTCTATCGGTTGTTGTGAGTTAGTCATGAAGGTAATAAGCGGCTTATGATGATTTGACCACTATATTGACCACCGCCAACGATGTCAATTTTTGCCCATCTCATTAATGAGCTTATCTATATTATTCACCCGTCCAAAGAGACAGGCTTTTACACGCTAAGTGATAAAATGCCTTAAAAATATGGAATTTTGCAAGACCTACTTATGTTAAAACTATGCTGACTCGACTGATTATTTATTTTGCATACATCCTAAAAAGATCGGCGCGTTATCGACGGATAAAGCTGTTTTTCTATAATTTATTGGAAAACTCAGACAGTCAAATTAAAGCCTATTTTGATATATTCATGATTTGTTTAGTCATGAGTAGCGTATTTTTACTGATTTATGAAGTAAATAGTGAATTAAATCAAATTGATGTGTTGTTTGAGCGGATTATCATCGCGTTGTTTGTCTGGGAATATTTACTGCGTATTTGGCTGTGCAATGACAGTCATAAAATTTTTCTTGAGTATTACGAAAAGACTCGCTATTTGGGCATTCCTTTTCGGCTAAGAACGGCGATATGGTTGATTGTTGTACAAAAAATGGCGTATATGCGCACGCCATTAGCACTCATTGATTTATTGGCGATTGTTTCTATTTATAGACCGCTACAAATATTGCGCATATTCCTTATTTTTCGGCTATTTAAGTTATTTCGCTACTTTAATAATATTAAATTATTTGCCGATGTATTAGCCAGTAAACGCTTTGAACTGTATACGCTGGCACTGTTTCTAGGGTTTCTAATTTTTATCGGTACGGTCAGTATTTATTTATTAGAACACCGCGACAACGACAAACAAATTGGTAATTTATTCGACGCGCTTTATTTCACCGTCGTCACGGTTGCCACCGTGGGTTTTGGTGATATATCACCACAAACTTCAGGGGGACGCTTGGTCGCAATGGCGATGATTTTTTCGGGCGTTGGGGTGTTGTCATTTTTTACCTCCATTATCGTCGCGGCATTGAGTGAAAAAATGCAAGAATTACGCGATCAAAAAACCCATAGCGAACTCAATCGCTACAGTAGTTTTGTAATTATTTGTGGTTTTGGGCGTGTCGGACAGCATATTGCCACACAGTTGGAAAAAGATAAGCAGCATTTTGTGATTATTGATAACCAAGAAGACCGTATTGCAAAAGCTAAACGACGCGGTTATCCAGCGATTCACGCCGATGCCAGTCGCAATAAAATACTGAAAAGTGCAGGGATTAACGGCAAAGCCACCGCTGTTTTATGCACCACGGGTAGCGATGTGATTAATGTGTATATCACGCTCACCAGTCGGCATTTAAATCCTGATATTCGTATTATTTCTCGTGCAAATCATCGAGAAAGTGTGAAAAAACTGTATCAAGCGGGGGCAAATGATGTGCTACAACCGTTTGAAATAGCGGGCTTGGTGGTTGCGGAGTACGTCGGTCAACCTGTCGCTTTTGAGGCGATTGTCGGCATTATTAATGAGGAAAAGAATTTTATTATGGAAACCTTGTGTGTGCATTCTGGGTCTTTTCTCGATGGCACACGCCTTGCCGATATTGATTTTGACCAACGTAAATTGATGCTGGTGGGGGTTATTAGTACGCATTCGTTACATCAAACCCATAAAAATCGGTATCCTATAAAAGATCAGCATTTTTATTTTAATCCTGCAAAAATTTTTGAATTACAGGCAAATGATCTACTCGTATTATTAGGTAAAGAGGTCAGTATTGATTATTTTCGCTCCCAAATCGAACTAAGTCGCCCCAAACGTAGATTAAAATTATGAAAAAAATTGCCGTCTTTGGTTATAGTGTGATGTCGCTTGAAGTCATGAAACGCTTAAATTCAAAGCAACATCAACTGTTATTTATCAGTGAAAGCGAGGATGAAGCAACGCTCATTAGTGAACAGGGTTTTGAAACCACGATTATTGATTTTCGCAATGATGAAGAACTTAAAGCCATCGGTATCGGTTCAAATGTGGATATTATTTTTTGTTTTTATCCAACCGATTCAAACAATGTATTTTTAACCATTTCAGCACGCGCCATTGATAAAGAACTGACGATTATTGCCATTGTCGATGACCCTGAATCTGCCGAAAAATTACTCGCAGCAGGGGCGAATAAAATTATTGATCCCTATGAAATTTGCGCACGGCGAACGCATAATATGCTCACTAAGCCCGATGTCACTAATGTATTAGATAATACGGTGTTTGGGCGGCATGATTTGAATATCGCACAAATAGAAATTCCGCGTGGTTCTTATCTTGAAGACTCAAAAAGCAGTGACTTACGTTTGGCAGAAAAATACAATCTCATACTCATTGGTATTGTCGATAGAGAATTAGGTGACGCATTACATTTTGCTATCAGTGAAAAAAAACACACCCTGAATGCAGGCGATGTTTTGGTGGTACTGGGGCCATCACGCGAAATTAAACAGTTTAAAGCAGCAGTTAATGGAGGTTATATATGTTTTATTTGATTCGTTTTAATTCAAGAATTTGGTTTTTTTTAGGTTTTCTGGGCTGTATGAGTTTATTGGCAATGGGGGCTTATTTTCAATTTGTCCAAGGCTTAAATCCTTGTCCGCTGTGCATTTCTCAGCGGCTAGCAATTTTAGCGACAGGCATCGTGTTTTTGATTGCCGCGCTGCATAATCCACAGCAAACAGGCACAACACGTTATGCGATTGCAGGGGCTATTACCGCCTTAATCGGCGCGTCTATTTCCACGCGCCATGTTTGGTTACAACATTTACCACCCGATGAAGTCCCAGAATGCGGGCCGGGGTTAGACTATATGTTGCAAAATTTTCCCTTATTCGACACACTGAAACTGATGCTTAGCGGCACGGGTGATTGCGCTAAAGTAGATTGGACGCTCTTGGGCTTTAGTATGCCCGAATGGACATTGCTGGCATTTTTAATGTTAGCAACCGTCAGTCTATTGCAAATCTGGAATTACAAAGCATCGTAGTCATGACTAAATCGTTACTTTGCTAATGTTAATAGCGATTAGTTTGTTAGCACTGCTTGCCGTCGCACTGCTTGCGGCACAATTACACGCGGAGATAAAGCGAAGAAAACGCGCAGAAGCGGCTTTACGTCAGTCAGAAACAAATGACATCACTGAACGTAAATTAATGGAAGTCGAACTCAGACGCTCAAACGCCGATTTAGAACAATTTGCTTACGCTATTTCTCACGATATGCGCCAACCGTTACGGATGGTCACCAGCTATTTAACATTAATTGAAGATGCGTTGGCAAAACAACTCAATGAAGAGCAACAGCAATTTTTAAATTTTGCCATTGATGGCGCGAAACGCATGGATAGCATGATTTTGTCATTGCTGGATTATTCACGCTTCGGACATAAAACCATCGCCATCACCGAAATTTCTAGCCGTGCGGCATTAGACGAAGCCTTAGCTTTTCTTAATCCTGAGTTGCAAGCCAGCGGCGGTAGCATAGAAGTCTTTGGTGAGTGGTCAACTGTCATGGCTAGCCGTGATGAATTAACACGCTTGTTACAAAATTTGATTGGTAACGCACTGAAATATCACGAAGAAAATTCGCCTCCCTTTGTAGAGGTGTGTGCGTTGACTACGGCAAAGGCGTTTAAAGTCAGTGTGCGCGATCATGGTATCGGTATTGATAACCAGTGTTTTGATCGGTTATTTAAAGTGTTTTCTCGCTTACAGGCGCGTAGTCGTTTTGAAGGCACGGGCGTGGGATTGGCGTTGTGTCGCAAAATTGTTGAACATCATCACGGTCACATCGGTGTAGAGTCCGCAGGTGAAGGGCAGGGCAGTGTATTTTGGTTTGAGCTGCCGATTATACAGCCTGCCAGCGTAGAACTAACGCCATGAACAGATTACTGACCCTACTATGCTTGACTGTTCTATTGAGCATCAGCCCATTAAGCCATAGCGATGATAAACCGCTGATAGTCGGTAGTGAGCAGAATTATCCACCGTTTGCTTTAGGATTAACAGATGCCGCTGCGGATGGTTTTACCGTCGAATTATGGCGGGCAGTGGCGGCTGAAAGTCACCTTAATTCAACGATTCGGGTAATGCCTTTTCATGACATCTTGCAAGTATTTAAAGCAGGCAATATTGATGTTCTTATCAATTTGGCGCAATCCGATGAACGCCGTCAATTTGCTGATTTTACTGTGCCACACGTCATTGTTCATGGGGCTATTTTTGTGCGTCATGGTGAAAAAAATATTCATGCAGAAGCTGATTTACAGGATAAACGTATTATTGTGCTGAATGCGGATTTAGCCCACGATTACGCCGTGTCTAAGGGCTGGGAAAAACAATTGGTGCTGGTCGATACTGCTGAAGAAGGTTTTAAATTATTGGCTTCAGGTCAAAATGACGCGCTGTTATTGAGTCAATTAACGGGCAAGCAAACGTTGGAAAAATTAGTCTTGATTCGCATTGACGCACTGCCTGTTAAAGTGGATTTTGCGCAAAAATTTTCCTTTGCGGTGCATAAAGGTGATGCGGAATTATTGGCTAAAATTAACGAAGGCTTGGCATTAACCAAGGTCAATGGTGTTTACGATAAATTGTATGAAAAATGGTTTGGCGTTTATGAAGAAAAGACATTGCCTCAGCTATTGCTTAAGTATCTCGCGCCTGTCGTTGGATTTTTTCTATTGGTAATGGGCGTTAGTTTTTACCGTCGCAATGTCGAACGCAAACAAGCTATGCGGGTATTAAAGAAAAACCAAGCCGCGTTAGCCACTGCTCACACCGATTTATTGCAGTTTACGCACATCGCTGCTCATCACTTGCAAGAACCGACTCGACGCTTAGTGACTTTCGTGCAATGTTTACAGACACAACTGACAGAAGCGCAGACCTTAAGTGACGAAGTGATGATGTCACTGAATTTCATTGAACAAAGCGCGTTACGGCAACGGGCGTTAGTGCGGGATATTCAATTATATCTAACAACCATCGAACCTCTGGCTGAGGTAGAGCGCGTGTCGGTCATGAATGTACTTGCTAAGGTGTTAAAACAGCATGAGCAACTGATTACTGACATTCATGCCCGCGTTGACTATGCGGATTTACCGTCTGCAACCATTGACCCGCCACGCTTATATGACATCTTTACTATTTTATTGGATAATGCCCTGCGTTATCGCCATCCTGAACGCACGCTGCACATACAGATCAGTGGTGAGTTGAAAGCAGGGCGCGTTTACTATCGCATTGCCGATAACGGCATTGGTATTCCTGCTGACTGCCGTGAACGGGTTTTTTGGGTGTTTGAGCGATTGCAAGTCAATAGCGATCCTGAATCTACGGGTATCGGCTTGGCGATAGTCCAGCGTATTATTAACAGCTGTGGAGGTATGGTGAGTCTTGATGAAACTCCCAATGGTGGCACAACCGTGCTGTTTGATTTACCCGAATAAGAGATAAACTCATGATAAAACCCGCGCACGCCATTGACATTTTACTGTTAGAAGATGAAGCCGCAGATGCGTATTTGGTAAAAATGGCCTTTAAAGAAAATAAGTTACTAGCCTGTTTGCATCATGTAATTGATGGACGTGATGGTTTAGATTTTTTGCATAAAAAAGGTGCTTATAGTACGTCGCCCCGCCCAGATTTAATTCTGCTTGATTTGAATATGCCGCGTATGAATGGCTATGAATTTTTAGCCGCTATTAAAAGTGATGAGCGATTTAAAGGCATTCCTGTGGTCGTATTATCAACCTCTGATACTGAAAATGACGTGCTGGCTTCTTATCAATTGGGAGTCGCCAGTTATATTACCAAACCTGTCGGCATAAAGCAGTTTATAGAGATTATTAATAAATTGGGTGAATATTGGCTTGAAGTGGTGTGTTTACCGAGTAGGTATCAGTATGAAGGTTAGTAGTGATATGCGTATTCGCGTATTACTGGTGGAAGATGAAGCAGGGGATGCGCAGTTAGTAAAAATGGATTTACGCCAAGCAAAAAATGAAAAATTTACGGTTACTTGGATTGAATCACTCGGTGAGATTCCAGCGTGTTTGCAAGCATCGACTTTCGACGTATTACTATTGGATTTATCATTACCTGATTCAAATGGTTTAGCCACTGTCTGTAAAGCCTGTCTGATGGTCGGCGCAATGCCTATTATCGTATTGACGGGACACGATGATACTGATTTCGCACTGAAAGCACTGGAAGCGGGCGCGGCAGATTATGTGATTAAGGGCGATTTTGGTAATAATTGTTTGGCTAAAGCCATTTTTTATGCCTTATTTCGCGCCGACATGGAAGCGCGTAATAATTTATTAGTCGCTGCCTTAGAAGCGGCGGCTAATGGCATTATTATTACTGATACCGATGCCAAAATTACATGGGTTAATCCAGCATTTACGAAGCTCACAGGCTACAGCTTAGCAGAATCTATAGGGCAAAGACCCAACCAATTGACTAAGTCTGGTTTACAAGATGAGGTCTTTTATCAAACGCTTTGGGGAGATATTTTGCAAGGCAAACACTGGCGTGGTGAACTGATTAACAAACGCAAAGATGGCAGTTTATATCATGAGGAACTGAGCATTGCGCCCGTTCAGAATAGAGCAGGAACAATAACGCATTTTATCGGCATCAAAGTAGATATTAGCGAACGCAAGCAGTTCGAAGAACAATTACAAAAACTAGCTAATACTGATCCGCTGACTGACTTATATAATCGGCGATTTTTTTTAGACGCACTGACACAAGAAACCGCCAGACTAGCTCGCTTCGAAAATCAATCAGCCGCCTTATTAATGATAGATTTGGATTATTTCAAATGCGTCAATGATACCTACGGTCATTCGACAGGTGATGAAGTCTTGCGCCAAGTTGCCCATATTTTACGCCAGACTTTGCGGACTATTGATATTCCTGCCCGATTAGGCGGTGAAGAATTCGCTATTTTATTATTGGGTGCTAGCCAAAGCGATACGATGGTGATAGCAGAACGCTTACGCCAGCAAATGACTACTATTGCTATTCCTCATGAAAAAGGTGTCGTGCGCATTACTGTCAGTATAGGTGCTGCGGCATTATCAGCCGATCTTGATGGTGATGCCGTGTTAAAACAGGCAGATACCGCTTTATATGCAGCTAAAGATGCAGGACGTAATCAATCCTGCTGGTATTACCCTAAAAATCAATCAACTAAAGATGAATAGCATGAAAAAATTTTTATTAGCTTTGCTACTGGTAAGTTGCGCGTTATCGGCACACGCGGATGAAACGACAAACGCGTTGCCACAGATTCTGGCAGGAAAACACCGCGCCATCGAACATAAAAACCGCGATAAATATCGACACCCTCAGCAAACCTTAGATTTTTTTGAGGTGAAAGACAATATGACAGTGGTTGAAATCTGGCCTGGTGAAGGGTGGTACACCGAAATTCTCGCACCCTTTTTGAGAGATCAGGGCAAACTTTATGTTGCGCATTTTTCGGCCGATGCCAAATCAGAGCATTCGCAAAAAAGCCTGCAAGCGTATATCAGTAAATTAAAAGCCGAGCCAAAAATATACGATAAAGTTGAATTAACCACACTACAACCGCCTGACGCACTACAAATTGCCCCCGATAACTCGGTTGATAGAGTCTTGACCTTTCGTAACGTCCATAACTGGATGAAAAACGACCAAGCCCCTGCTGTCTTTAAGGCAATGTATAACGCGTTAAAATCAGGTGGCATATTAGGTGTGGTAGAACATAGAAACTTGGTATTAAAGCAGCAAGATATTCATGCCGAATCAGGCTATGTGACTGAGGATTATGTAATTGATTTAGCAAGAAATGCAGGTTTTGAATTTCTAGCTAAATCTGATATTAATGCCAACAATAAAGATACTAAAGATTATTCAGAAGGTGTGTGGACATTGCCGCCGTCATTACGACTGAAAGATAAGGATCGCAAAAAATACCTCGCCATCGGTGAAAGCGACCGAATGACGCTTAAATTTATTAAGCCTTAATGATTTATCCACAGGTTATGCACAGTACATTATATTAATAACAGTCACGAATTTTTTAGTTATTTTAATTAATTAACCTATTGAAAAATAAACTATTATTTTAGTTTTTATTACTAATAAAAATAGTCATCTGATTGAATAAAAATGACTTTTCCACAGAGTTATCCACATTGTTTGTGGATAACTCCTAATAATTTAGTGTTAGCTGATAAAACGAAGGTAACTCTCATGGCTAACAACGCGATTCAACCTCCCTTAATTTTCAAAGTTGCCATTGCCAGTCCGTTATATCAATTATTTGATTATCTCGCGCCTGTCAATGTGGCGCGGGATAAGGTTGAATTAGGCACACGGTTAATAGTGCCATTTGGTCTTGGTGACCATCGCAAAGTCGGCTTTTTGGTAGAAGTCGCCGATAACAGCGAATGGGCATTTGAAAAATTAAAGCGTGTAGACAGAATCATTGACTCGCACGCCTTATTATCGGCTACCGATTTAGCCTTATTACGCTGGGTTAGTCGTTATTATCATCACCCTATCGGCGAAGTCATCAGTACCGCATTTCCTAAAGCCTTGCGATTGGGAAAAGCCGCCGCGCTAATCACCGAAAAAAATCCCCCGCTCACTGAACTTAAAAATATCGCCTTAGCCAGTAATCCCGCTCAACAAACCGCGATAGACAGCGTGTGTGCGGGCTTAGGGCAGTTCGCCGTATTTTTACTGGAAGGCGTAACGGGTAGCGGCAAAACCGAGGTGTATTTGCAAATTATTCACGAGGTGCTGAAACGCGGGCAACAGGTGCTGGTGTTAGTCCCAGAAATCAGCCTCACGCCACAATTAGAAGAACGGTTTAAACACCGTTTTGCGGTTAATATCGCGGTATCGCATTCAAAACTAACCGATAATCAACGGCAAGCATCGTGGTTACAAGCCCAGCAAGGCGTGTGTTCTATTTTGCTGGGAACGCGCTCCGCGTTATTTACTCCGTTTACTAATTTGGGCTTGATTGTTCTCGATGAAGAACACGATAGCTCGTTTAAGCAACAAGACAGTTTGCGCTTTTCGGCGCGTGATGTCGCGATAGTGCGCGGTAAATTACTCAATACTCCTGTGCTGTTGGGTTCAGCAACGCCGTCATTTGAAAGTC
The DNA here is from genome assembly GCA_002134785.1 of Crenothrix sp. D3. Taxonomy (GTDB): domain Bacteria; phylum Pseudomonadota; class Gammaproteobacteria; order Methylococcales; family Methylomonadaceae; genus UBA4132. Next base: position 24,614 of record MBQZ01000019.1, on the reverse strand, counting down.
TGCATAATGTCGCTAAACAACGCTATCAATGGCTGCACTTGCCCGAACGTGCAGGCTATTCCATTACGCCTAGCTTGCACTTATTAGACATACGCAATAAAAAAATGCGTGAAGGTTTGTCGGAAGCCTTACTGACTGAAATGCAAACAACGCTGGCGAAAAATGAACAAGTATTACTGTTTTTAAATCGCCGTGGTTTTGCCCCAACCTTGATTTGTCATGGTTGTGGTTGGGTGGCGCGGTGTCTGCACTGTGAAGCCAATTTGGTAATTCATCAGGATGAATCGCTATTACGTTGCCATCATTGCGGCACAGAACACCATTTGCTTAACGCTTGCCCTGCTTGCAAAACAGGCGAACTCACGCCCTTAGGTTTAGGCACAGAGCGCGTCGAAAAAGTGCTGAAAAAAGTATTTCCCGATAAAGTCACTTTGCGTTTAGATACTGATTCCGTGCGCCGTAAAGGTTCATTAGAAACTTACTTAGAACAAATTCATCAAGGCGAGATTGATATTATTCTCGGTACACAAATGCTGGCGAAAGGGCATCATTTCCCGAATGTCACGCTGGTCGCCCTATTGGATGTGGACAGCGGTTTATTCAGCATTGATTTTCATGCCGCTGAAAAAGTCGCACAAATGATAGTCCAAGTATCAGGCAGGGCAGGGCGGGCAGAAAAAGCGGGCAAAGTCATTATGCAAACCCGTCAGCCCGATCACCCATTGTTGACCACGCTGATACAACACGGCTATCAACGCTTTGCAATCAGTGCCTTAGCTGAACGTAACGCGGCAGGTTTACCGCCGTTTAGTTATCAAGCCCTAGTCAACGCACAAGCGCGTGATGTGGAGTTACCAGCTACTTTTCTGCAAGCCGTTATTGAGTTAGCGGCGCAAACACCTCAGCATAATGTGCTGTTATTAGGCCCAGTCGCCGCACCGATGGCGAAACGTGCGGGTTTTCATCGTTATCAACTGCTGTTACAAAGTAATCAGCGTAGCGATTTGCAAGCCTTATTAACAACGCTGATTCCCGCCGTGGCAAAACTAAAAATCGCTGCAAAAGTACGTTGGTCACTGGATGTTGATCCCGTCGATTTGTATTGATTGTCCACGAAAAAACGGTAATCTTTTCGTGTCTTTAGTGGACAATAGACGTATTATGCCAGCCATTATATTTTGTCACCTTGAGCCTTCGCCATGCCAAAAATCACCCAACTTTCCCAGTTAGATTTAACAAAAACCTACAGTTATGCCGATTATTTAACGTGGCAGATAGATGAAGCCATTGAACTGATTAAAGGCAAAATCATGCTCATGTCACCTGCGCCCAATGTGAAGCATCAAGGGATTTCTACTCATTTAACAGGGCTGTTGTACAACTTTTTCAGACATAAAAAATGCCGTGTCTATGCTGCGCCGTTTGATGTGCGTTTATACGACCGCAAAAAATCCATTTTAGCGAATAAAGAAATTCATTCCGTCGTGCAACCTGATTTATGCGTAATTTGTGACACGGATAAACTGGATGAACAAGGCTGTAACGGTGCGCCTGATTGGATTATTGAAATTTTGTCTAAAGGTAATTCCAAGCGGGAAATGCAGATTAAATATGAGTTGTACGCCGAAAGTGGCGTAAGTGAATATTGGCTGGTGTATCCTTATGAGCAGGCCATTTATCAGTTTGTCTTAGATGATAACGGGCAGTATCAATTGAAAGCGATGTACGCGAACGGCTTAGCCAGACCGTATTTATTTCCTGAGTTAGCGATTGATTTAAACGATATATTTGATGATGAGTAACCCAATAAAAATGACACCAGAACACGGAAAACTTTATGTAGTCGCTACCCCGATTGGTAATTTAGCCGATATAAGTTTCAGAGCGATTGCTACGTTAAAAGAAGTCGATTTGATTGCCGCAGAAGATACCCGCCACGTCGGATTGTTGTTACAACATTACGGCATTACCAATAAATTAACCTCGTTGCATCAACATAATGAAGATAAAGCGGCGTTAGTGTTATTAGAAAAACTCCGCGAAGGGCAATCTATCGCTTTAGTCTCTGACGCAGGCACGCCGTTATTAAGTGATCCAGGTATGCCATTGGTTAAATTAGTCAAGGAGGCAGGCATTGATGTTGTTCCGATTCCAGGGGCGTGTGCGTTAATTGCTGCCTTATCAGCGGCGGGTCTGCCTGTTACCCAATTTTCTTTTTTTGGATTTTTACCACGCACGTCCTCCGCTCGCAAAACCTTTTTCAGTGAACAACTGAACTGCCCAACAACGTGGGTATTTTATGAATCCAGTCATCGTATTCTGGCTTCCTTACAAGATATGGCGACCGTGTTACCGTTGAATCGACAAATCGTGATTGCCAGAGAAATCACAAAATTGTATGAAACCATCGTTAAAATGAGCCTAGAAGACGCACTAGCCTTAGTCACCCGCGATGACAATATGCGCAAAGGTGAATTTGTGGTGATTGTCGATGGCGCGGAAGCGGTTGATAAAAGCGACCAACTACTGACCGATGAACAGGAAAAAATATTGCGAATATTATTGACTGAATGCTCTATTAAAACAGCGGTAGCATTGGCAGTAGAAATTACGGGCGCGAGAAAGAAATCGTTGTATCAAGCGGCATTGCTAATCGCTGGCGATAAGGAATAAGCGGTCGTGCGCTTAATTCCTGTGCTTGATTTAAAAGATGGCGTAGTGGTTCATGCCCAACGCGGTCAACGTGAACATTATTTGCCGATTAATTCCCCCTTATGCCCTAGCGCGAACGTGTATGATGTCATCGACGCATTTTTGCAACTTGCTGATTTTAAAATTATTTATATAGCTGATTTGAATGCGGTTATACAGCAGGGTGATAATCAAGCGTTAATTCAAACCGTGCTACAGCGTTATCCACTGATTACTTTTTGGCTGGATGCAGGCTATCAATCGCCTGATTTGGCATTTACAGGAGTCAGTAATTATCGCCCAGTCTTAGGTAGCGAATGCTGTACCGCTGAACAACTGGCAGCAACTCACAACGCGCTGCTGTCGTTAGATTTTTCCTCAGACAATCAACCGTTAGGCGAATCGCGCTTATTTGATAACAGTCACCTATGGTCTGAGCAAGTCATTATCATGACACTGGCGCGAGTCGGCAGTGACTCAGGGGTTGATAGTGAAAAGTTACGTTATTATCAACAAACCTATCCACAGATAGACTTTATCGCAGCAGGCGGTGTGCGCAATATTAACGACGTGCAACAGCTTAAAACCCTTGGTATTAACAGCGTGCTAGTCGCCAGTGCATTACATACAAAGGCGATAGGCAAAGCGGATATTAGGGAATGTTCGCTTAAAGGAAAAATCCGCCAGTGAACTCAAGGGGAAGCTCTTGTCGGAGGTTTTAACCTTTCATATTGAAATAAATTTGCTAGCACCTGTCCCTATAAGCCAATTTGACATCAGCACATAGACTAAGTAGTGACTATTTTGGTATAGTTAGAGCGTTTTCGACGTGCGAAGGCACATTTTAATATTAATAGATAGCTCATCACTCTGGAGAAACTCAAATGGCAATAAAAGTTGCAATCAATGGTTATGGTCGTATTGGACGTAATATCATGCGCGCACTGTATGAATCAGGTCGCACTAACGAAATTCAAATCGTGGCAATTAACGATTTAGGCGATTCAAAAACCAATGCACATTTAACTAAATATGACACAGTTCATGGCAAATTCGGCTTTGATGTCAGCGTTGACGGCGACTATATCGTAATTAACGGCGACAGAATTCGCGTTCTTGCAGAAAGAGACCCTTCAAAATTACCTTGGGCTGAATTAGGTGTTGATGTCGTTCATGAATGTACTGGTTTCTTCGCTAGCAAAGAAAAAGCCTCTGCACATATCGCAGCTGGCGCGAAAAAAGTCATTATTTCTGCTCCAGGTGGTAGTGATGTGGATGCAACGATTGTTTATGGTGTTAACCATAAAACGTTAAAAGCCACTGATACCGTTATTTCTAACGCTTCTTGCACCACTAACTGTTTAGCTCCGTTAATTAAACCGTTAATCGACACTATCGGTGTTGAACATGGCTTAATGACGACTATTCATTCTTACACTAACGATCAAGTGTTAACTGACGTTTATCACAGTGATTTACTGCGTGCGCGTTCTGCAACACAATCGATGATTCCAACTAAAACTGGCGCGGCAGCGGCGGTAGGTTTGGTATTGCCAGAAATGAAAGGCAAATTAGACGGTTTTGCAATGCGCGTTCCAACTATCAACGTGTCTGTGGTTGACTTGTGTTTCCAAGCGTCACGCAACACCACTGTAGAAGAAATTGATAGCGTTTTAAGAGCGGCGGCAGCAGGTTCATTAAAAGGCATTTTGGCGATTAATGATGAGCCATTAGTGTCTATGGACTTTAACCACAACCCACATTCTTCAATTTATGAAGCCTCTTTAACCAAAGTCACTGGCGGCAACTTTGTAAAAGTTCTGTCTTGGTATGATAACGAATGGGGTTTCTCTAACCGTATGTTAGATACCACTGTCGCTTTAATGAACGCGGAATAATAATGTTAAGAAGAACTAAAATTTTAGCCACGCTAGGCCCTGCTACCGATAAAGAAGGTGTGCTTGAGGGTTTATTTGCGGCAGGTGTGGACGTAGTGAGAATGAATTTCTCGCACGGTTCAGCACAAGACCATATTGACAGAGCTAACGCTATCCGTGAAATGAGTAAAAAAACGGGTAGACGCGTGGGTATTTTGGCAGATTTACAAGGCCCTAAAATCCGTATTGCTCGCTTTAAAGACACGAAAGTGATTTTAGAAGAAGGTCAGGATTTCGCACTTGATATTAATTTTGATCCGTTGATGGGTGATAACACGCAAGTGGGTATCACTTATGAACCACTGGCGTTAGAAGTGGTAAAAGGCAGTCGTTTATTGCTTGATGATGGTCGCATCGTGTTAGATGTGGTTAATGTTGAAAATATGCGTGTCAATTGCACCGTTGTCGTTGCTGGCGCATTGTCTAATAACAAAGGTATTAATTTGTTAGGCGGCGGTTTATCGGCAGCGGCGTTAACTGAAAAAGATAAAGAAGACATTAAAACCATCGCTGTTATGGGTTGTGATTATGTCGCTATTTCTTTTCCACGTTGTGGTGCAGATTTAGATGAAGCCCGTCGTTTATTACAAGAAGTCGGTTGTTATGCGGGTATTGTCGCGAAAGTCGAACGTGCTGAAGCCATTGTGCCTGAAGTGATGGATGAAATCATTCTGGCTTCCGATGCAGTAATGGTAGCGCGTGGTGATTTAGGCGTGGAAATTGGTGATGCCAATTTACCCGCAGTGCAAAAACTATTGATTAAACGCACCCGCGAACTCAATCGTATTGCTATCACTGCCACGCAAATGATGGAATCGATGATTGATAATCCCATTCCAACGCGAGCTGAAGTGTTTGACGTAGCCAATGCGGTTTATGATGGTACCGACGCGATTATGTTGTCAGCCGAAACGGCATCGGGTAAATATCCGATTAAAGCCGTTGAAGCGATGAACCGCATCTGTATTGAGGCTGAAAAACAATCCGCTGTGCGTGTGTCAGACCACCGTATCAGTATTCAGTTTAACCGTGATGATGAAGCGATTGCGATGTCAGCTATGTACATGGCGAATCATACTAAAGTTAAAGGCATCGTTGCCTTGACTGAATCTGGTTCAACACCGCTATGGATGTCACGCATTAGCTCTGGTATTCCTATCTATGCGTTTAGCCAGCAAGAAAAAACCTTGGGTAAAGTCACTTTGTTTCGTGGCGTATTTCCAATATACTTCAAATTGGGCGAAAATCAAGACCACGCTGAAGTTAATCGCAATATCGTTAAAGAACTCAGAAAATGGAATGCAGCTAAAGACGGCGATAAATTCATTATCACTAAAGGTGATTTGAATGGCGTTGAAGGCGGCACCAATGCGTTGAAAGTAATTGTTGTAGGACAAGGTTTAACACCTTAATCTTATCGTAGAGACGCGATCTTCGCGTCTCTATTTGCTCCATCATTTCCCCGTTAATAACCGCTTCCATAAAACTTCTCGAAAATCATAACGTTGCATTTCTGTATAACAGGCGCGTTATCGTAAGGTAAGGCTAGAAAAGTAACCTTCTGTTGTTCACGATCATAAATAGCAAATTGCGCATCCGTACAGCCCTCTCTTGGTTGCCCAACTGAATCAAGACAGAGAAGGCTAACCGTATTCTAACGTAGCTAATAAAGTATGTAATAACAAGGTTACATCTTCAGATTTACGCGCATCGGCATGAATAATGGGCCAAAAAACGCCGCGTTCATTTAAAACATCATAATAATCATCAATACTGGTTTTAATTGATTCGTCATAATGTGTGATACCAATAACTGCTGGACTGGTGAGAAGAAATTCGGCATTGAGATTCAAGTAATAATCCAACTCGTCTAAAGGCGTTTGATGGCTATTATCAATCAGAACCAATAATCCTAATGCACCTTTTGTTAAAATATGGCTCATAAAATCAAAGCGGCGTTGACCTGGTGTACCATAAAGGCAAAGTTTAGAGCCATCTTCCAATGTTAGCTCACCATAATCCATAGCCACAGTGGTCGAACTTTTTCGATTCAACACACTGGCTTCAGATGGTTTTGCTTCTGTGCTAATCGGATCAATCTCGCTAATCGTCGCAATAGCTGTGGTTTTTCCCGCACCAACAGAACCTGTAAAAACAACTTTAATTTTTTGATTATCATCCACCTAAGTAGCCTTCTTACCGTTGTTAATATCGTTTAAACGTGCAGTGATTTTTTTCAACAAAATACGTTTATCCTCGTCAAGACTTTTTGTATATAACTCTGCTGTTTCTGCTTTTTCAACAATATCAATCAAATAGCAGGCATTATAGAAATTATAAACATTACTCAGTGGCATACTGGTTTTATCGGCTATTGTCGTTAAAGACACTGCATTGTTACGCATAAACACCGCTAATTTAACATATTGACCACAGCCCGCTACGCCCAAATCTGGCCACCGTGTTAAATACACACAGTCTTCATTTGAATGTCCAAGTAATAACCGCCCATGAGACAATCTAAACCCTATATACCAAATTAAATTACTCAATGGTCTGGTTACTAACGCCGCCACGTCTACTGAATTGTCCCATTCCGCCTGTGAAACCGCATTAATTTCAATAGCCTCTTCAACGATTAAACAGGAATCGAGGCTTTTTAAATTCGTTGCACAATAGTAAACTTTTCTCACAGGATCAACGTACAGCTTATAGTTATTCGCAGATGAATTAAAACAATAGACCAGCCTCTCTGTTTTATTTTCAAGCAAGTTTTTAAAGAACCCTCTATAGGGATCAAAAAAGCGATTATCATCACCTAAAGCACCCGCTTTATTTGACTCAGTAAGCGGAGCAATGGATACGCTATTAGAAGGGATTTCCTCAGAAAAACTGCCATTATTAGCCGCGTAATTTAGCACATTGACCACAGAACTTAATAGAGGGACTGATTCTGACGCGATAAACAGTACATCATAGTCATACTCGGATAAACGTTGTTCTGTCCGAAAAAGACATCGGTTTTGTGGTAAGTTTTTTTCAGCAACAAGTGATGCAGAGTCTAATTTCTCGGTAGCCAAAAGAAAAAAATCAGCCTCCGACACCTCAGTAACATACCAAGTGTGTTGCAAACGTCTTTCTGCTAAAGACAAAATAGCTAAAAAATTTTCACGTTGACCCTCGCCAAAGCCTATGAGGCTCAGAGTAAATGATTGACTACTTTTTTCCATTTATTGTGTTTAACCTTTATCAGAAGCATAACGCATTATACGCATTATACGCCTTCAAAGAGCATATTGTGTTTTGCGGGTAGTATATATATCCAATGCCTTTCAAAAAATTGTATCTATGAGTTCCCATAAGCCTTGAATTAACGATAATTTTGAAAATCTCAACACAGTGTCTTCAAGTTGAATGGGTATAGTTGGTTAGACTAAAAAGTGCCAAGTTTGGCACTTTTTATCAGTTGTGGTTTGCTGGTAGGCTATAGTTGGTTACACTCTTATCGCTTCGCGTTGATGTGGTCTAAGGTTGTGGTTTGCGGGTAGGCTATAGTTGGTTACACTCTTATTAAAGTAAGGCTCACTCATGCCTAGGTTGTGGTTTGCGGGTAGGCTATAGTTGGTTACACTAAACCCTTCGGTTTTTTGTATTAGGTCGTAGTTGTGGTTTGCGGGTAGGCTATAGTTGGTTACACTAACCGTTATGATGTACAAGCTATGGCGGTTGTTGTGGTTTGCGGGTAGGCTATAGTTGGTTACACTGTACACTCATAATTCTTTCTCAATAGCTTGTTGTGGTTTGCGGGTAGGCTATAGTTGGTTACACTTATGGTGTTAGCAGGGACGTTTAGACAAGAGTTGTGGTTTGCGGGTAGGCTATAGTTGGTTACACTCAATCAGTCGGGGGTGAGCGTAGCAGAACAGTTGTGGTTTGCGGGTAGGCTATAGTTGGTTACACTAAGACAGATTGACGCGATTGACGCAAGCGCAGTTGTGGTTTGCGGGTAGGCTATAGTTGGTTACACTACCAGCTTGAAAGGGCATGACAGGTTCATTGTTGTGGTTTGCGGGTAGGCTATAGTTGGTTACACTAAACGTAATCCAGTTGCCGCTGTAATTCAAGTTGTGGTTTGCGGGTAGGCTATAGTTGGTTACACTTGTACGCTCATAATTCTTTCTCGATTATTTGTTGTGGTTTGCGGGTAGGCTATAGTTGGTTACACTAGCCCTCTCATAATCGCTTGTTTTTACTGAAAAATTGTCACTTTTTTGTTCAAAAAAGTGACAGTTGATCGGGTGCTTTCTCAGTCTCAGTACGAAAATTTCAATAAAAAACCTGCATTCGACCAAATTGTTTGTCAGTTATTTTGATAATTCGCACTTCACCATCGGGCGGTAATACGGCTTTGATGCGTTGCACATGAACTTCCGCATTTTCATCACTGGGTGTATGACGCATATACACGGAGTATTGCATCATTGTAAAACCATCATCCAGTAGATGCTTTCTAAACGTGGTGTAATCTTTTCTGGCTTCGTGCGTATCAGTCGGTAAATCAAACATGACGATGATCCACATAGTGGTTAAGCCTCCAAAGCTCATGGCTGACTTGTTGGGTAGTTCAACACAATACTGCGGTCTTGATAGGCGCGTTTTAGCGTTGCCATTAAATAATGACAAGCAACCATTAACGGCATAGTTTGTTGTTCATACATGACAGTGTCCGATAATAAACTCAGTAATACTATCTTAGCCTCTTTGTTGACTTGCAGTTGTGGGTTATTTCGTGTCAGTTGATAAACGCGATAATCGACCCACGGTCTAAACGGTTCTATCAAGTCATCCGCTAAACACAGCCCGTCATATTGATTGTGATGGTGTAAACCAATTGCAGGGTGTAAGCCACTACCCACAATCGCCCGCGCCACCATTGCCCGCATAATCGCATAACCATAATTTAATAAGCTGTTGATACCGTCTAATTCCACATCACGCCTAAAGTCATCACCAAACAATAACCGCCAATAATGTTGCGCGGCTTGGGCTTCTAAATTGTCTGGATCACCTGTTTTAACAGCGTCTGCCAGTCGTTCTAAGGGTTTGTAGGGTTTGTCCAGCTTTTTGAGAGTGTGCATTTGTTGAGTGATTTTTTGTTTAACCACTTGTTGCCATAAGCGTTTTTTAGTCGCTAGGCTAACGTTCATTTGTTGGTGCAGGATTTTATTGTGTAGCGTGTTGCCGTCACTAATGGGCAGTAACACCGAATAAGGCAAGTGTCGCTCATCACAGAACACCAGTACCACGTTATTTTTTTGACAAGCAATGATAACGGCTTGCGTAATGACAATGGCGGGATGTTGCAATATCACCACGCCTAAATCTTCTATCGGCAGTTGGGCAATGGTTGTGCCGTTTCTATCCAGCAAAAGTTGTTGATGCTGGACGTGTAAATAAGTGGCTTCGCTGATGTCTATGATGCGTTTTATCATGATGGATTGTGTCTGTTAAGTTATCATCGTTCCAACGCTCTGCGTTGGAATGCAGCCGTTGACGCTCTAGCGTCTTCATTGTTAAGCGAGGATGCTGGAGCGTCCTCTTGAGCATTCCAACGCGGAGCGTTGGAACGATAATCGAGCTGTTTTTACTCCGTGAGCTTACCTATTGCATTGATAGTGTGTTTTTGTAATTGCCAAATGGTAAATATTTTTTCGTTGATACTCAGATGTAACTCTTGAGTTTTATCATCCAATTTAGCGGCAGTATGTAGGCGAAACATTACCCTATTGATTCCAGAATCTAATTTCTGCACACGGTAATACACACGCTGCCCGTCTTTTTCCACACTCACCAAGTCATTGATATGCAGAGCCATGATAAAACCATAATCCGCGCCGTGGTCAGTTTTGATAATGGCTTGTTGTGGCATTTTTATCCCTTTGGCACGGTGTGAGGCTTCCATCATGGTGACAAACTGCCCTGAATACGCGCTAGTTTCCTTATGCCGAATAATTTCAACATGATGCAGATTGCCAAACGCTAACCATTTGAATACTTTGCCCTGTTTATCTCGCGCACCAAATTTGGTTTTTGCCAGTTTGTCTAGCGTGGTTTTGGATTGCAAAATACGCACCCGCTTTATTGGGGTTTTGCCGTCTTTGTGGAATACGGGTTCAGCAAAGGCGGTTTTTTCATTATTGTCATAACGGGCGAGGTGTTGTTGCACTTGCTCTTTAACTGCGTCATCAATGATTTTGTCCACTTGAGTGAAACTGGCATTCAGGGTTTTTCGATGCACATTACCCACGCCGTGAATAAAACCCGCGCCTGTGACTTCGTGTAATTCGCCCGATAATTTACGTTGTGGCGTGTGGGCAATAATCACGCTATCGAGTGCAAGTTCTAAATCTTCGCGTAAATGATGCCAAGGCGGATCAAGATGCACGTCTCGCATGGTCAATTCTGAATGTCTACGCTCCAAGTCGTTAGCGATATAAACCAAGGTTTGATACATCCGCCTATCAACACAAGCAATGACCACAGCATCAATCGCATGGTGGCGGTGGTCGGTGCGGTCTTTGTTGTCGGTTTCACCAATCAGATTATTTAGTCCCCATTGATGCCTAAGCCACGCGGTGGTGATGCCTTTGCTCACCGATATATCCGCGCCCAATTCTGCTAAATAAGTTTGTGCTAAGCGGCTGATGTGGCGGGTGTCATTGAGTTGGGTACTGATAAAATCCCGTTTTTGTAAATCAACCGCCGTCATGGAAAAACGCGCTTGTTTGGCTTTGTGCAGGGATTTCATGCGGTGACGGATTTGTTGCCATTTGTCAGTATGCCCACTAAAGGCATCAATCGGTGTGCGCTGTCCTTTGTAATGGTTTTCACTGGCATAACAGACGACTTTGTTCATATAGGAATCATCCAACGATTGGCTATAAGGCAGAATATGGTCGATTTCCAGTTGTGCGCTGAACAGTTGCGCGAGGTCGATGGTTTTGCCGCTATAAATACAAGTTTGTTTCTGTTCTTGCCATAAGCGGTATTTGAGTTTGTCGGCTTTGCTGGCTTTTTGCGATGATGCCAGTGAGCTTTTTCGCGCTTCGGTTTGATAGGCTTTTTCTGCGTCGTCGTTAGCTTTGGTGTTGCGCTTTTGTTGTTTAAGAAAGTCTTGATAGCGTTGAGTGTTCATTTCTAAATCACGCGCCATTTCGATACGAATCGCATCGGGTTTGCCGTGTTCAGCAATAATAGCATTAATGACACGCCGTAATTCATGCAGGGCTTTGTTGACGATGGGGTTGGCGGTTTCTGGCGGTGTGCCGAGTTTGTCAATAACAATTTCTTTTTGTGGACAATTTGGATAAGCCATTTGTAACGCGCCTAGTAACTCATTGTCTTGCTTCTTGCTGTACAGCCGCCCTTCTTTCAAATAAGGCAATAGCTTGTTGATGGCTTTTAGTGACAGATTGCTATGTCCCGCTTCAAACTCCAATAAACACAGTTGTACGGCAGTATGTAGCGTGAACCCCCAATATTTCATCAAGCGGTTTTTTAATACCGATTTTTTAGTAATGGTGAGCAGGTCTTCCACTATCGCCAGTTGTTTGGTTTCGTCGTAACCGTCCCAGTCGGGTAGCTGTTTGCGTATTTTGCAGGCGGTGCTGTTGCCTTTGAGTTTTTTATCGCCGCGCTCCAGATTGAATTCTATGCCTTTAATTTTTTTGAGTCCTAAAGCGTCTTTGATACTCGCAAAACTGATACTGGCATGATTCTCAAACAGGGGGATTAATTTTTCTCTGTCAGACGCATTGAGTAAAACGGTTTGATTCGTGTTGGGGTCAAAATAATTCAGGTTGTTGATGTCTTGCAAATGGCGAAAGCGTTGGCATTCCAGTCTGGCTATTTTGGCGCGTTTGTTTTTTGGCTCTAGTGAACATTGCCCCACGCGATCACTATTCAGTTTTAACGGACGTTGTTTGAAAATAATCTCTTCCAATTGTTCTTTGACTTCATCGGTCAAAATAGCATGGTGGCGTTTTTGTTGTTGCCAGATTTTATTCAATTCATCGCGGTACATTTCTCTATCAGTACGCAAATGTCCACCGTCTCTGATACGGTTACGTTGGCAATCGTGAACATCGAATGAAGCGAGGTATTCGCCCAGTGTGCGACAACCTGATTTAGCAATAGTGGCTTTTAACTGGCTAATATCGGCTTTAAAAGCGGTTTCTTCTTTTGCTTGTTCGGTGCTGGTGTCTTCTTCAGCTTCGAGTTCCGCTAAAATATCCAATACATCGGGATCATCCGCCATATCACCCAACAAAGTTTTGCGATTACTTAAAAATCCCCGCCGTTGAACAAGATGCAGAAAAACGCGCCCTAACTCAAACGGCGTTAGCGCGTAGTCTAAAGCGTTGGCGCGTAAGGCGTAAGGATTGCCTAAATCGTTGAGGATAATTTCAGGGGTGGAATTGTTGGTGAGTTCTGGCGGTAACAAGTTGAGCTTGACGAGATAATTGAGCATTCGCAATTTACGTCTGGCTCGCCGCTGGGTAATTCGTCTTGTTAATCGGGCATTGCGGCGTTTTACATTTTTCGGTGTGGGTGTTTTTTCTTCGACGGCTTTGGTAAAAATACGACTGCCTAATTTGATGATTTTATCGGGCTTGCCCTCATGTTCTTCCAGCAATGCCCAGCCAATTGAATTACTGCCTAAATCTAATCCTAAAATTATCTTGCCCATTGGTGTCCTTGTGGTTAGTCTATAGTCATAGTGTAACCAACTATAGCCTACTCGCTTATCATACCAATGGAATGATTTTCCGTAGGCAACGCTTTCAAGCGACCCAAGCCTTCACGATGTTGCAAAACTGACGGGGGCTTTTTTTTACCTATTGATTTGTGTCAGGAATTAATTCAAACGCTTTAGCTATTTTTTGCTGGGTATTATATAAAGTGCGGTGAGAAGCGAATGCCTCTTCCGCGCAAGACACAGACGACAGCGTTATCTTGCAAACATTTCGTTGGCAATGGTGCTGTGTTTGAAAACGACTATACCCAATTTTAGTGAACAGTTTTTGTTTTAGTCAACCGCCTCTGCATAAGAGGCGTTAGTTCAAGTTTGAGGGTTGAGTACTGCGTATGACTATTGATTTTTTAATTATCGGGCAAGGTTTAGCAGGCAGTCTGCTGGCGTGGGAGTTGATGCAACGTGGTTGTAAGGTTGTCATTGTTGATAATGGCTTGGAAAATGCCTCACAAGTTGCCGCTGGGCTGATTAATCCAATCACAGGAATGCGTTTGGTGAAATCATCAGAGGTTGATACTTTGTTGCCTATCGCTAAACATTTTTACGGACAATTAGCCGAGTTTTTTCAGCAAGATTTTTATATTGAAAAACCGATGTTGCGGATTTTTAACAGTGCAAAAGAACAGAGCCACTGCGAAAAACGCTTGAATAATCCAGATTATCAGCCTTATTTAGGTAATATTGATGCGTCTATTGAGCGGTTTAATACTCCTTTTGGCTATGTAACCCAGCGGCAAACAGGATATTTATTAACTCGCCCATTGTTAGCGTGTCTAAAAGATTTTTTTATCGCTAATTCGTGTTATCAACAAGTGGCGTTTGATTCGGCTGACATTCAATTGCAGCCTACTTTGTGTTGGCAGGGTATTTTTCCCAAACGCATTATTTTTTGTGAAGGTTATTACGCAAGCCAAAATCCTTATTTTGCGTATCTACCTTTTCAGGCTGTGAAAGGCGAAATTTTAACCTTGGCACATAGTAATCATCTGCCCGACACTATATTGAATTACGGGCAGTGGTTGATTCCCTTAAATGCTCATCAAGTGCGTATCGGTGCAACCTTTGACTGGCAAAATCTAAACAACCAAGCCACTGAGCTGGGTAAACAGTCTTTATTGAACGGACTAAAAACTGTGTTGCCGCATTTTGATTGTGAGGTGCAAGACCATCAAGCCAATGTGCGCCCTTGTACTTTGGATAAACAACCGTTTATTGGCTTTCATCCACAACACCCGCAATTGGCTATCTTTAACGGTTTTGGCGCAAAAGGTAGTTTACAAATACCTTGGTATAGTCAGCATTTTGCTAACGTTTTAATGGATAATGGCGCATTAAATTCACTGAGTAACATTCAACGTCATTATGACCACTATTTCACTGCTTAAACTCGCTCATCAGCACATTCAACACACTCTACGTTCAGGTGACGTAGCGATTGATGCAACGGTTGGTAATGGTCACGATACTGTATTTTTGGCTGAACAAGTCAGTCCACAGGGTAGGGTGTATGGCTTTGATATTCAACAAGTGGCGATTATGGCAACGACTGAAAAATTACAACACAACCAGTTAGTGGATTGCGTGACACTCATTCAAGCCAGTCATGCGGATATGGCGGTACATATTCCCTCACAACATCATGGTAACATCAAGGCGTGTATGTTTAATTTAGGTTACTTACCGAAAGGCGACAAAGCGATTATTACGCAAACCAGCTCAACCTTGTTGGCATTAACCGCCGCCTGTTCCTTATTAGCACCACAAGGACTCATCACAATTTTGGCGTATTCTGGTCATGCAGGAGGTGATGAAGAAACCGACCGTGTTGAGCAATGGGCTGAACAACTTGATAAACAATTTAGCGTAAATCGATTTTTGAGCGCGATTCCAAGCCCGTCTGCGCCTAGATTATTGGTAATACAAAGGCGATAGCTTAACGAAAGTTAAGAAAAAAAATGTTTGAATCCGTTAGAATTAACCAATCAATCAAAAAACCTGTTTTCTTGTTAAGACATAATGCACCCAATTAACCTATTCATTATTGTATTAGTGCTGTTGCAAGGCTGGACTGTTGCTGACGCTAAGCCGAAACCCAAAGCTACCGCGCCCGAAAAACCACCAGCCGTTAAGCCAGTAGCCCCAGCAAAACAAATCATCAATATTGCTTATCTAAGCCAAGAGCAAACCGTGCCAGCCGCGCTATCCAATTTAGACCCGTTTATTCAAAACAAAGGGCTGTTAGGTTCAGAATTAGCGATTAGCGATAACACCACCACAGGGCAGTTTACGGGGCAGTCTTTTGTGTTGAGCAAATTTATCGTGCCTGTCGATGGTGATGTCGAAGCGATTTTTAATAACGACATTGCAGGTAAATTTCAGCTCGTAGTGAGTCTATTACCCGCTGAATCGTTAAATAAACTGGCAAACAGTGCGGGAGGTAAAGCCATATTATGGTTTGATGCCGCGACCAGTGATGATAGTTTACGCGCTGAACAATGCCGCTTTAATGTGCTGCATTTATTACCCAGTCGTGCCATGCGAGCGGACGCGCTGGCGCAATACATGATGAAAAAACGCTGGACGAAGTGGTTTTTAGTCGTTGGCACTGCGCCTGAAGATAAGTTATTTGCCGATGCGATAAAACGCGCAGCCAAGCGTTTTGGTAGCACTATCGTGGCAGAAAAAATCTGGGAACACACTTACGATGCGCGGCGCACCGCACAATCCGATGTCGCGGTATTTAGCCGCGTCGATGAGTATGATGTATTAGTGGTTAGCGACGAACAAGGGTTATTTGGTGAATATTTAGATTATCGTACTGAAAGCCCGCGCCCCGTGATAGGCACACAAGGTTTGATCGCGACTGCGTGGCACAGAACTCACGAACAATGGGGGGCGACGCAAATTCAAAACCGCTTTAAAGAACAAGCGGGACGGTGGATGGAAGAACAGGATTATGCGGCGTATTTGGCGGTCAGAGCGATAGGCGAGGCGGCAACGCGTACTAAATCTAATGAATTAACCGCAATTAAAGACTATATACTCAGCCCTGCGTTTGCGTTGCAAGGCTATAAAGGCAATCCGTTATCGTTCAGACCGTGGGATGGGCAAATGCGCCAACCTGTATTGCTTGCCGCGCCGCGTTCATTAGTCGCTGTCGCGCCGATTGAAGGCTTTTTACATCCTAAAACTGAATTGGACACGCTGGGTGTCGATGAACCTGAAACTACTTGTCGAATGAATGTAACGCCATGAATTATAAAAACATTAACTAAAGACATTAAATCATGACAGATAATAGCTCACAGATTATTTATATTCTTACTAATCCTGCAATGCCAGAATTAATAAAAATCGGAAAAACAACTCAGCAAGAGGTTGGTATGCGCATGAAACAGCTTTATGGAACAGGTGTTCCATTTCCATTTGATTGTGCATTTGCCTGTCAGGTTAAAGATGCAAACGAAGCAGAAAAAGCTCTCCATTTTGCATTTGGAAACAATCGAGTAAACCCAAACAGAGAATTTTTCAAAATCGAAGCAGAACGAGTTATTGCGCTTTTAAAATTGCTCAAAGTTGATGACATTACAACTCAATTTGAAAAACAGCTTGAAGAAGATATAGAAGCTATTGACAAGCAATCTGCACAAAATTTCAAAAAGAAAAAACTTCCAAACATGAATTTTTATGATATTGGTATACCCAATGGTTCAGAGCTTACTTTTAAAGATGGACAAACAAAAATAAAAGTTGTCGCTGAAAAAAAAGTGGAGTTCAACGGTGTCATTTGTTCACTGGCATCTGTAACTAAAAAGCTTTTGAAGTTACCCGATAACTACCCATTACAACCATCACCGTATTGGATATTCAACGGAAAAACAGTTAAAAAAATTCACTATGATTTTCACTCTCCAGTAGATGATGTCTAACTGATTACTCAAATGAAAAATAAAATAATGAGAAATAAATTATTAGCCTTGGCGTTGTTATCTATCTCCGCCACTATTCAAGCAGAAACCGTTTTTGTGAGTTTAGAAAAAGACAACGCCTTAGCGATTGTTGATCCCATAGAAGGTAAGTTACTAAAAACCGTACCAATAGGGCAGCGTCCACGCGGGCTTGCGTTGAGTAGCGATAATAAATTCTTGTTTGTCGCCACCAGTGATGACAATACGATTAGAATGTTGGATGCGGAAACCTTAAAAGAACTGGCAAAACTACCCTCAGGTAAAGACCCCGAAACTTTCGCACTCAGTCCCAATGGCGAAAAATTGTATGTTTCTAATGAAGATGACAGCCTAGTCACGGTGATTGATGTCGCCAGTAAAAAAGCGATACACGAAATTAAAGTCGGCGTTGAACCAGAAGGTATTACCGTCAGCCCTGATAATCAGTGGCTCATCAGCGCGTCTGAAACCACTAATATGGTGCATTGGATAGATACTAAGACTAATGCGATTGTCGAAAATACCCTCGTTGATCCGCGTCCACGAGCGGTTAATTTTACTGCTGATAGTCAACAACTATGGGTGACTTCGGAAATGTCAGGCACTGTGATGGTGTTGGATGCTAAAACCAAGCAGCCTATTAAAACCATTAAATTGGAAGTTGACGGCGTGACTTTCGATAAAATTCAACCTGTCGGTGTAGTGATAGATAAGGAAAGAAAACGCGCTTACGTTGCTTTAGGTCCCGCTAATCGCGTGGCAGTGATTAACGCGCAAACTTATCAACTTGAAAAAACTTTATTAGTCGGGCAACGGGTATGGAATTTGGCATTTTCACCCGACCAAAAACGTTTATACACCACCAATGGCACGAGTAACGATATGTCTATCATTGATTTAGAGTCGCAAACGGTGACTAAGTCGGTGGGCGTGGGGTCTTATCCGTGGGGCGTTGCGGTAAAACCATGAGCGAACCTAGCGCGTTAGCCATCGAAGGCTTGAGTTTTTCTTACGGCAATCACAAAGCACTGGATGATATTAATTTTAAAATTCAATCAGGTGAATGTACGATTTTATTAGGCCCGAATGGCGCGGGTAAAAGTACGCTGTTTTCTTTAATTACCCATTTATATGACACGCGTCAAGGACGTATTGAACTCTGCGGTTTTGATATTAAACAGCAAAGCCGCCTTGCGTTAGCTAGATTGGGCGTGGTGTTTCAACAAACTACCTTGGATATGGATTTAACCGTCGATCAAAATTTACGTTACCACACCGCGCTACACGGTATGAGTCGCAAACTGGCGACTGAACGCATTCAGCAAGAGCTGGAGCGTTTAAATATGTTTGACCGCCGTTTTGAAAAAGTCCGTCAACTCAATGGTGGACATAAACGACGCGTGGAAATTGCCAGAGCGTTGCTGCATAAACCGTCGTTATTATTGCTGGATGAACCCACTGTGGGCTTGGATGTACCCAGTCGGAAAAATATTGTGGATTATGTGCATCGCCTAGCCGCTGAAGAAAAGATAGCTGTATTGTGGGCAAGTCATTTAATGGATGAAATTCATGCTAACGACCATTTAATCGTGCTGCATAAAGGGCAAATCAAAGCCAATGGTACAGTCGATGAGGTGTTGAAACAAACTGATGTTGCCACTATTAATGAAGCGTTTTCTCGTTTAACGCAAGGACAAGCCGCATGAGTTTTTTACATTATTGGCGTGCTATGTCAGGTATCGTTGGACGGGAATTGTGGCGATTTGTCACGCAACGTGAACGTTTTATTTCTGCCTTAGTGAGACCGTTGGTGTGGTTGTTCGTGTTTGCGGCAGGTTTTAGAGCTGCATTAGGCTTAGCGATTAGTCCACCTTATGAAACGTATATTCTCTATGAAGTGTATATCACACCTGGTTTGTGTGGCATGATTCAATTGTTTAATGGGATGCAAAGTTCATTATCAATGGTTTACGATAGAGAAATGGGCAGTATGCGCACCTTGTTGGTATGTCCGTTGCCACGTTGGTTTTTATTACTGAGCAAATTATTGGCAGGTACGGCGGTTTCGGTGTTGCAAGTCTATGTATTTTTAGCGATTGCTAGAGCCTATGATATTAATATACCGCTAATGGGTTACGGCACTGTGTTACCCGCTTTATTGTTATCTGGTTTGATGTTGGGCGCGTTAGGGTTGTTATTATCCTCATTTATCAAACAGTTGGAAAATTTTGCAGGGGTAATGAATTTTGTTATTTTCCCGATGTTTTTTATGTCAACCGCACTTTATCCATTATGGAAAATTAAAGAATCCAGTGCTTTGCTTTATAATCTGGCACAATACAACCCATTTTCACAAGCTGTTGAATTGACGCGCTTTGCGTTATACGGACAATTTAATCTACACGCCTGTATTTATACATTGATTGCTTTTATAGTCTTTATGACGGCGGCAATCATTGGCTATAATCCATCAAAAGGTATGATGATGAAGAAAAAGGGTGGGGAATGAAACGATCAATAGTAAGAAAATTATTTTTTGTCTAGCTAATATTTAATCAGCGATGTTTACGCACCCATTTTTTAAAATCAATGAGTTACAATTTTCTGAATTCGCTACAGCCATTGATTCTTCTGAACGCCTGCGTAACATCAGTTAATCAATATATGTTAAAACTCAAGCTGGATAGTTATCAATCTGATGGTGGCAGGCTTTCACATAACAAAAGAATCAAAATAAATTCGGTGCTGATTTGAAGAACTCTTATTTTCTAGTTATTCCAAAGCAACAAAAAAATCCTCTACGTCTAAGAGAATTTGAAGAAAGTGCGTTGACGAGCTGGATTGCTGAACTACCTACTGCTAATGTAGGCTTGGCTACGCGGTTAATGCACGATTTTATTATCGAATTTAACACCATTGAAATGCCTAGCCAGCTGCGGCTAAATGCGTTAGAGCTATTAAGACCTAGTGTACTTATTCTCGAAGACTATCTTCGCTCTAGGCTCATGAGAACAGGATTTCCGAAAGAAGACAACGACCAGAAAATTCTGGGCGTATTGGTTTCAATTGAAAAGGAATTCTCCATCGGTTATTGGATGGTGCTAAAGGATTTAACGGGGAGAACAGTCGGCTGGTTTCAGGGCAAGAATACCGTATTAGCACTTCAACGCTGTATTAAAGGGCTAAGTAGTATCGTAATTAGTCATTTTATTATGGGACTGCCAATACCTGATTGGGTTTGGCTAGATTTACATTCACTTTATAAGTTGAGTGTGAAAATAGAAAAAAATACCATCAAAGTCGCCAATGATGAAAATCAGGCTAATAAAGCTAGTAGCCCAGAAGATTGTTATCTACAAATTCTTTTACTTAGTCTTGTTGATCCCACTGGATTAATGCAAAAGGAAATTTTACTGGTTGATAAATTTATAGAGACTATTGATTCTTTAGTCAGTTTGAAATCTGCCCCTGTATTGGGGCATTCGTTGCAATGCCTTGTCTTTACTGACGAAGATAAGCCACCGCTTTATCAGCAGTCAGATATAACGACTAGAAAAGATTCGTCAGTAATGTATATTGATTTTAGTAAATTACAAAAAATCTTTGAGCATAAAGAAAAGTTAATTGATGTTACTGAGGCAAGATTTAGTGCTGTGCAGAGACGTAAAAAACCGCCAGCAGAGTTACTGGATTATCTTGAGCAACGCTGGGCAGGTGTTAGTTTTGAAGTCGAACCGCTTTTTAGTGATCGACTAGATCGTTATATCGCGATAGGATTGGCATCAACATTGGATTTACAAGATGTATTAAATACTAGCGATAAAAAAGAGCTGGAGTTTCTTGTTCAATCAGAATCGGATAAATTGCTATCTTGCGTATTTACACAAACAGGCGTGTTATCTGTCGGTAGTTTAGTTAGTTTTAGAAAAACTGATATGCCAGAATCCGTGCGTTTATTAGGTGTAATTGATAAAGTCATTGTCGCAAAACAAAGTGGAAAAATAATTTTTGGTATGAAATTACTCACACCAGAGTTTATTTCTGTCGATTATAATCAGCTTGATAGTGCTGGGTTCGCAGTGAATGAAGTACAGAAGAATGGCACTGCTGTAACAAAGGATGAGTTTAAAAAAGGCTTGTTCTACAGCACAGATAAGCATGAAGACTATATTATTACTGACACTTTTATGTTGAAAGATGAAGATTCACTGCGAATACATACGAATCAAGATAGTTTTTCTGTCACCTTGAAAAATAGAAAAAACGTTGGCTTAGGTTACTGGCAGTTTGAATGCGTTAAAATAAAAGAAAAGAAAAAACAGATGTCAGCAGCCAATAAAAAAGGTTATGACTTCATCTAGGCACAACTCAATGATAGATAAGCTGACCTTTTGAGTAGATGTCATGATGTTATGTAAAGTGGAAAAATAAAAAAGATGACAGATTTAATTTTTTCAGGTTAACTTAGCAACCTTTCTAATAAGTTAGAAAGGTTTTTGATTTATATAATAAAAATACACTAGGGTGAGGAAAAGCAATGAGTAACGAAGAAAGCATTGAACAAGTTGTGGACACTGAACAAACGGCAGAGACCGAGCAAGTTGTAAATTCGCCAAGCGATAAAGCGGGCAACATTATTTCCCTTCTATTGAGCTTAAAAGAAAACAATCCAAAAGTATTTTTTGGAGCTATCGGTGGCTTGGTTATTTTACTGTTGGTTCTAATGATGAGTGGGGGTAATGAAGCTAAACTTGTTTCAGGTCCAGTGATTAAAAACTTAGCGGTAGGGCAGAAGTATGTGCTAAAGAGTGCCAACAGCTATGATCCTGCCGCCACTGTTCGATTAGTTGGTGTTCCAGGTGCTTTAGCAGCGTATGATGATACCGAAGAAGCAGATAGAAATGCAGCGTGTCAACACATCCCTCAGGGAACGCCTGTATCAGTTTTAGAGCTTCAAGATGCTTATGGAACAAAAAATGCGTTTGTTAAAGTACAAATGGAAGACGGTGAGTGCAAAGGTAAGGATGGTTGGGCTTTAGCAATTGACGTGCAGTAATAAAATAAAACTTGACGATATAAGAAAATAAGGTACAATGTGCGAATAAATTGAATTGCGGGAATAGCTCAGTGGTAGAGCACAACCTTGCCAAGGTTGGGGTCGCGAGTTCGAATCTCGTTTCCCGCTCCAAAGAATTACAAAAAAGCCGCGATGATTCGCGGCTTTTTTATTTCATATTTAAGGCTGCGTAGCAAATCGGTTATGCAGTGGCCTGCAAAGCCATCCAGGCCGGTTCGACTCCGGCCGCAGCCTCCACATAAGACACTTTAAAGTGTCATCCTCCTCTGTACATGACAAAAAAAATAACTCATTGAAATGTAGAATACACTTGTATTTTCTTAGCGGGAAATCAACGAGCTGTCAATCATATTAAACCAGTATTTCAAGTGGAACAAGGCAAAAATAGACTGTTTTTGTGTAATGCAGATTGGGTTAATCAAAGCGAGAAGCATCAACTTAACGCGAATTGCCAACGCCTTTCCAAGTAAGGCAAGCCCGCAGGCGCGTTTGAACAACTGATTATTCGGGACGCGCGAACCGTAACGAACGTAACCGTTTATTTATCCTCGCTACGTTTAAAAGATGGCACGTTGCTCATTATCGCCTCCAGCGAACTTATCGAACAACCGCTGGAAGCCTACGCAAAACGCTGGGAGATTAAAACCTTGTTTAGCTGTTTAAAAGAGCGCGACTTCAATCTGGAAGACACGCGAATCACTCAGCTTATTCGCCTTAAACGCTTGCTTGTTGTGGCAGTAATCGCCTTTGCGTGGGCGCATCGTACAGGCAGCAATTCTCATTATGACCGCCGCCATACATCAAACTGACTCAGGGATGGGGATTTCCAAGCCCTCAAGCATAAGCTGCCAACTTTCAAAGCAGATATAACGAGTTAAAGCGCGAACATCATCAAAAAACATTTCTCAACTCGAAAGTACTGATCTAAGCAGTTGATAACATTTATCAAGCTGTTCAAGTACCGTGTGAAATAAAAAAGCTAATAAAATCAAGGTTGCCAAAACTGAAGACAAATTAGATTTGCTGCCAAATACGGCTAAATTCAGTAAAATCTAGCCATACCGCGACAAACAGCGAAAAAACGATGCTTAACTTAACTCGAATTGACAAAAAAGAACGCCTAATGAGAGCCACGACAGGTTTAACCCTGAAGCAGTTTGACGAATGACTGGGTGATTTTGATAGCGCGTATGAAAAAGCGATGGATGCGGACAGAAGCAAACGAGGTTGTGAGCGTAAAAAAGGGGCTGGGAAAAAGCCAAGGCTGGCAAGCGCACGGCTGGAGTTGTTTTTCGTGCTGATTTATCTGAAATGATATCCGACCTATGATGTGCTGGGGATGCTGTTTGATCTCGACAGTGGCGACTGTTGTGATTGGATCAAACGCTTGCTGCCTGTTTTGGAGACGGCGTTGGGCAAAAAACAGGGGTTGCCTGCGCGGAAAATTCGCAGTGTTGAGGAATTTTTACAGCTTTTTCCGCACGAGAAAGATTTGCTGATTGACAGTACTGAGCGCAGAACGCAACGTTCAAGCTGTGCAAAAACCCAACGCAAACACTATTCAGGCAAACAAGGCTGCCATACGCGCAAAAATATCGTCATGGGGAATCCTGAAAAAAAGAGTCTTTTTCTAAGCCCTACCAAGGCAGGTCGTTATCACGATAAAAAGCTCTTTGATAAAGAAACCTCGTTTCGAGGTATTCCGCCAGACCAAACTCTTTGGCTGGACAAAGGCTTTCAAGGCGTTCAACACCACCCTAAAAACGTGATGATGCCCAAGAAAAAGCCCAAAAATAGACAGCTGACTGCGGATGAAAAGGCAGAAAATTGCGTCATTTCCGCCCTTAGAATGCCGATTGAACACGTTTTTGCGGGCTTGAAACGCATGAATTGCTTGCATCACGTTTACCGTAATCGCAATGGTCAAGATGATCAATTCATCTTTTTGGCTGCTGGTTTGTGGAATTTGAATTTAGCGTGCAGATAAAATCAACACATTCACAGGAGCGGAGGCGGGGTTTAATTATTTGGCAGCATCTCTATTGATGGGGGGGGTTGATGTGCTTGCGAGGCAGGGCGACCTATAACAATCTGAGTCGTTACAGTAAGTTGAATGAAAAGACCTATCGTCGCTGGTTTGGAAAAAA